>NZ_JBQFPH010000001.1:0-1507676 GCF_056534365.1 Ruegeria sp. D6
CAAATCCTGCTCCCGCAACCAACTTTAGAAAATCCCAGAGCAGCCCGCGCAGACTACAATTGATCACCCCGATCAATCGCTTAACGATCAAACCTCGTCAGGCTCATAACCTGAAACTCAGAGGTTCAAATCCTACTCCCGCAAACAAAAAACACCGTGCAACATCAGATGTTTACGCACCGCCCTAGGGCGGTTTTGTTCATTCTGGGACGCCCCCAAAGTAAGCAAATCCGCAAGTTCCCCAACAAGTTTAATCGCATACTTCCGTTCTTCGGGGACCTACTGGGTCTCCGACAGAAGGCAGCGGATGATCGTCATCACCTCGGCTTTTGTGTATAGATCATTCAACGCTTCTTTTCAAAGTTAACTTGATGATTGGCGATGACTGGAGGCAGCTGTTGGGACGAAAGCGGTTAAGTGTCATTCATTAAACGCTATAGGTCAAAACCAGCCAATCCGGTGCGATGTCTGCTGCAGATACTGACGTTTACTGGAACTCCAATCTGAGAATGGCAACCTTTCAAACTGCCTATTCGAAGCGGTCTAAGTACGCTTTCGATTTGTCAAATTTTGTGTTGAAGGAACCCTTATCAAAGGTCTGAGACGGTATTGGCGCAGGTGGTAAGCCGGCAGAGACTACACTTCACACGACCAAGTTACTCGCAGCGAGTCAATGCGTTACGGAAAAATCAAGAAAACGTAGTTGAAGTAACATAATGCTTGCTGCGAATCGATGAGAGGCTTATTAACCGACCTATCGGTCACTTAATGATGTGAATTCAAATTCGGAGTAATCGACCTATGGACGCCTTTATCTGCGACGCCCAGCGCACCCCGATCGGACGATATGGTGGTGGACTTAGCCAGGTGCGCACAGATGATCTTGCCGCCCTGCCAATCGCTTCGCTTGTCGCGCGTAACCCACAGGTGGATTGGTCCAGTCTGGACGACGTGATTTATGGCGATGCGAACCAAGCCGGTGAAAGCAACCGCAATGTGGCGCGGATGGCGGCGTTGCTGGCAGGGCTGCCTGTGGATGTACCGGGAACGACAATCAATCGGCTCTGCGCGTCTGGCATGGATGCGGTGGGCATGGCTGCGCGCGCCATCAAGGCTGGGGATTATGACATGGCGATCGCGGGTGGGGTCGAAAGCATGTCGCGTGCGCCATTTGTGATGCCCAAGGCAACATCCGCCTTTACTCGTGCCAATGCCGTTTACGACACCACGATCGGCTGGCGCTTTGTGAACCCGAAAATGGAAAAGGAATTTGGTATCGACTCGATGCCCGAAACAGCGGATAACGTAGCGGAAGCTTATGGTATCAGTCGCTCCGATCAGGACGCGTTTGCCGAACGCAGCCAGGCCCGCTGGGCCGCGGCGCACCAGACCGGGGTGTTTCAGGAGGAGATCACCCCGGTCACAATCCCACAGCGCAAAGGTGACCCGGTGGTGGTCGATACGGACGAGCATCCACGTCCGGGGACTACAGCAGAGAAACTGTCTGGCCTAAAGGGCATCAACGGGGTGGACAAGACTGTGACCGCTGGAAACGCCTCGGGTGTTAACGACGGCGCGGCGGCGATCCTGATGGCAAATGAATCTGCTGCGGCAAAGAACGACCTGACCCCGATTGCCCGTGTGGTTGGCATGTCCGTTGCTGGAGTGGAGCCGCGCGTGATGGGCATCGGCCCGGTTCCAGCCAGCCGTAAGGTGCTTGCACGGGCCGGGCTCAGCATCGATCAGATGGATGTGATAGAATTGAACGAGGCGTTTGCCTCGCAGGGCCTAGCCACGCTGCGCGAACTCGGGGTGCCTGATGATGCGCCGCATGTGAACCCAAATGGCGGGGCAATCGCAATTGGCCACCCGCTTGGAATGAGCGGTGCGCGGCTAGTGATGACTGCTGCCTATCAACTGCGCCGCACCGGAGGCCGCTACGCGCTCTGTACCATGTGTGTCGGGGTAGGGCAGGGTGCCGCACTTATTCTTGAACGTGTGTAAGGGAGGAGACCTCACATGTACGCTCAGATGATTAAAACAGCCGGATCCGGCGTGAAATCCCGCGAGGAGATGACCGAGCAGGAACGCGCGTTTCAGGACAAGATCGACGCCGATATCAAGATCGAGCCCAAGGATTGGATGCCCGACGACTATCGCGCGACACTGATCCGTCAAATTGGCCAGCACGCACATTCTGAAATCGTAGGCCAGCTGCCCGAAGGAAACTGGATCACCCGAGCGCCAACGCTGGAGCGCAAGGCGATCCTGCTGGCCAAGGTGCAGGATGAGGCCGGGCATGGGCTGTATCTCTATTGCGCGGCAGAAACGCTGGGTGTCAGCCGGGATGAGATCACCGAGATGCTGCTGGACGGGCGCATGAAATACTCGTCGATCTTTAACTATCCGACCCTGAACTGGGCTGATATCGGCGCGGTCGGATGGCTGGTCGATGGCGCTGCGATCATGAACCAGGTTCCGCTGCAGCGGACGTCCTTCGGACCATACTCGCGCGCAATGATCCGCATCTGCAAAGAAGAGAGCTTTCACCAGCGCCAGGGCTATGATGCGATCCGCAAGATGGCAGAGGGTACGCCAGAGCAGCGTAAGATGGCGCAGGATGCAATAAATCGACTGTGGTACCCGTCGCTGATGATGTTCGGGCCGTCGGACAAGGAAAGCGTGCATTCGGCGCAATCCATGGCGTGGAAGATCAAGATCAACACCAATGACGAGCTGCGCCAGAAATTCGTGGATCAGACCGTGCCTCAGGCCGAATATCTGGGTCTGAGTATCCCTGACCCGGACCTGAAATGGAACGAAGAACGGGGCCATTATGATTACACCGACCCGGACTGGTCCGAGTTTTTCGATGTGATCAAGGGCAACGGCCCCTGCAATGTCGACCGGCTGGCCGCGCGTAACAAGGCGTGGGACGACGGTAAATGGGTTCGCGACGGGCTGCTGGCTCATGCCCGCAAGAAACGCGCCGCAAATCTGGCTGCAGAATAAGACTGCCCTGAGGAGGATACCAAATGAACAACGAATGGCCCCTGTGGGAAATCTTCATCCGCGGACAACATGGCATGAGCCACCGCCATGTTGGGTCGTTACACGCCCCGGACGCGGAAATGGCGATCAAGAACGCGCGCGATGTCTACACGCGCCGCAACGAAGGCGTTTCGATCTGGGTGGTTGAGGCCAACAACATCTCGGCCTCATCGCCCAGCGACAAAGGTCCGCTGTACGAGCCCAGCGAAAGCAAAGTGTACCGCCATCCAACCTTCTTCGATATTCCCGAAGAAGTGGGGGCGATGTAATGAGTGTTCCGGTTTCCAATGACGCTTTGCTGCAGTTTCTGCTGCGGATGGGGGACAATACCCTGATCCTCGGCCATCGCGTCAGCGAATGGTGCGGCCATGCGCCTGTGCTGGAGGAAGACATCGCGCTGGCCAATACCGCGCTGGACTTGATCGGTCAGACTCAGATGTGGCTGGGTCTTGCGGGTGAGATCGACGGCGGCAAATCCGCCGATGATCTGGCCTTTCTGCGCGACGCCTGGGATTTCCGCAATGTGCTGCTGGTCGAAGTGCCGAACGGCGACTTCGGCCGCACGCTGATGCGTCAGTTCCTGTTCGATGCGTGGCATTCGATCATGCTGGGGCGTCTGATGACATCCTCTGACGACCGGGTCGCGGCGATTGCCGCCAAGGCCAGCAAAGAGGTCACCTACCACCTCGAACGCTCGGGCGACACGGTTGTGGGCCTCGGCGACGGGACCGAGGAAAGTCATGCCCGCATGCAAGAGGCGCTGGACTATCTCTGGCCATATGTCGGCGAGATGTTTGCCAGTGACGATGTTGATGCAGAAATGGTTGCGGCGAGGATTGCCCCGAACCCGGCAGATCTGCGCGCAGAATATGACGCTCTGATCGAGCGTGTGCTGTCCGAGGCGACACTAACCATTCCCGAAAGCCGCTTTGCCCATAAGGGCGGTCGCGACGGTCGCATGCATACCGAGCATCTGGGCCATCTTCTGACACAGATGCAGTGGCTGCAGCGCGCCTATCCCGGCGCAAAGTGGTAAGGATCAATGCGGGCTTCAACGGATCAGGTTTGGGAATGGCTGGACGCTGTACCAGACCCTGAGATTCCGGTGATCTCGGTCGTCGATCTGGGCATCGTACGCGATGTGCGATGGGATGAAGACACTCTGACGGTTACCGTCACGCCGACCTATTCAGGCTGCCCGGCGACCTCGGTCATCAGCATGGATATCGAAACTGCGCTGCGTGATCATGGAATCGACGATCTGCGGATCGAGACAAGTATCGCACCGGCTTGGACCACCGATTGGCTCAGCGACAAGGGCCGTGCTCGGCTCGAGGATTACGGCATCGCCCCGCCGCAGCCTGCAGGTGGACCTGAACGCTGCCCACATTGCGGTAGCAAGGCGGTTGAAAAGGTCAGCCAGTTTGGCTCGACCCCTTGCAAGGCCCATTGGCGCTGCACCGACTGCCTGGAACCTTTTGACTATTTCAAGTGCATCTGAGGGAGGATCACCGGATGGCACGCTTTCATGATCTGGAAGTTACCGATGTTCACAAAACCATCCGCGATGCGGTGGTCGTGACGTTGAAACCTGTAAACGGTTCAGCCGATGAATTCGACTTTACCCAAGGCCAGTACCTGACCTTCCGCCGCGATTTCGACGGGGAAGAACTGCGCCGGTCCTATTCGATCTGCGCGGGCAAGGATGAGGGCATTCTGCAGGTGGGGATCAAGCGCGTGGATGGCGGCGCATTCTCGACCTGGGCCAACTCCGATCTAAAGGTGGGCGATACGGTGCAGGCGATGCCGCCGATGGGCAGCTTTTACACCGCAATCGATCCCTCCGCCGAAAAGCATTATCTGGGCTTTGCGGGTGGGTCGGGCATCACGCCGGTTCTCTCGATCCTGAAGACGACGCTCGCCCGAGAAACACATTCGCGGTTCACATTGGTTTATGCCAACAAGGGCGTGAACACGATCATGTTCCGAGAGGAGCTTGAGGACCTCAAGAACCTCTATATGGGGCGTTTGAACGTGATCCATATTCTGGAAACAGACGCGCAGGAAATCGAGCTTTTTACCGGTCTGGTCACGCAGGACAAATGTGCCGAACTTTTTGAACACTGGATCGATATTCAGAACGTCGACACGGCTTTTATCTGCGGCCCCGAGCCGATGATGCTGGGCATTGCCTCAGCCCTGCGGGCGCATGGGCTGAACGACGGGCAGATCAAGTTTGAACTCTTCGCCAGCGCTCAACCCGGTCGGGTCAAGCGCAAAGTGAGCGGGGCGGACACGGCATCTCAGGACAACCAGACCAAAACATCAATCACCATGGACGGGGCAACGCAAACGATCACCATGCCGAAGGATCAATCGATTCTCGATGCCGCGTTGGAGAATGCGATGGACGCGCCTTATGCCTGTAAGGCCGGGGTCTGTTCAACCTGCCGCTGCCGAGTGCTTGAAGGCGAGGTCGAGATGGTCGCCAATCACGCATTGGAAGACTACGAAGTCGAGAAAGGATACGTCCTGAGCTGTCAGGCCTATCCGATGACCGACACCGTTGTCGTGGACTACGATCAGTAGACGGAGGGAATGATGGCTGAAGACATGACAATCGAGAGCTATTTGGCAGCGGGTGGTGTCCTGAGTAATCCAACCAACGTGCCTCCGCGCTATCGTGCAGAGCTCATGAAACTGATGGCGACCTTCGTGGACAGCGAACTGGCCGGCGCAGCGGGCTTTGCCGACATCATAAATCTGGGCCCGGGCATTAAGGAACGCATCGCGGCGGCCAAGATTGTGCTGGAAAAGACCGACAACGCAGATCGTGTCCTGAAAATCATGGGCGAGTTCGGAGCCAATACTGACCGCTATGCAAATCACCATCCCTGGACCACACGTCTGGATCGTGATGCGGATATCGGGGCTACGCGGTCCGAACACGACATGCGCCTTGCTGTATTCAACTATCCGATCGAAGGATGGGAAGATGCCGTGGTTATGAACCTGCTGATGAGCCAGGCGGTTGACGTCCAACTCGCCCAGTTTTCGCAGATATCCTATCAGCCTCTGGCCGAGGCCTTCCGCGGGATTTCCCCGATCGAGGCGCGCCATGGGGAGCTTGCGCTTGAGGGTGCGGGCAAGCTGATCGAACAGGGAAAGGCTGCAGAAATGCAAGCGTCGGTCGACTATTGGTGGCCCCGGGTCGCGGCAAGTTTTGGGGCAGGCACAGCCGAGAAAACCGAAACGCTCCGCAAGCTGGGGCTGCGGCAATTAACCGGGATTGAGATGAAAGATCAGTGGACAGTAAAAGCGACCGAACAGATCGAAAAGCTGGGACTTAAAGTACCCTAGCTTTCAAAGTTGGCGTTTACGGCTCAGCAACCCATACTTCACGGCCAATCCGCGAAGCGTGCGACGCTTTCGCCGATCTTTCTTCAATGACTGCTGGGCTTTAGCACCACATTTCCGATTGAACTCAAAAACGTCAATCACCCGCTCGGCGCAGCCACAGGCTTCGCCCAGACCTACTTTGGCGAAATAGAATTTATCGAAACGATCAGGGCGTTGCATGGGTAACCTCCGCCCTTATTGAACCTCATCCTGACCGAAGAGCCAAATCAACTCTGTGCCAACAAGGGTTCAAAGGCCATCAACACCTGATAATGTCAGATTGCTTACCAACGCGGCGTAATCGCTGCGCGCGTTGGCATCCGCCCCGGCATTCCACATGTAGAACCAGTTCAACATTCCGAAAACGGACATGGTCGTGGCTCGAAGCTTGGCCGCATCATCCTTAAAAGTTGCAGGCGAGATGCTGGCGATGATGTCGCTGACGAACACCACCAGATCCCGCTGATAGCCACGCAGCAGATTCTGCTGCTCTTCGGGCAATGCGGACATGCCGCTGGTTTGCACGCGATGCTCATCATCCACGCCTTGATAGGCCAGTAGGATTTCCCGCACCACCCGTTTCAAGCGATCCGCGGGTTCCATCCCGTCAAGGTCCAAGCCGCAAACCTGGTCACGCAATTGCAGCAGGTAACTGTCGAGAATATCAAACAGAATGGCGTCCTTGCTGTCGTAGTAATGATAGATATTGGCCTTGGATATCCCGCACTCCCGCGCCAGCTGAGACATTGACGCCCGATCAAATCCTTCCTGCGCGAAGACGCGGGCGGCGCATTTCAGGATACGTGTTCGTTTATGGTCGTGGTCTTTTGCTATCGTGCGCGCCAAATCCTGACCCTCCGTCTGTCGCTTAGCTGTCCCGATTGTCAATCACGCGCCGGGCCTTGCCCTGTGAGCGTTCAACCTCGCCCGGCTCGCCTATATCGATCTCGGTCGAGATGCCAACCACCTCTTTAATCCGACGAGATAGCATCCGAGCAGCGGCGGTTTTGCTCAGCTCATCGGCTGCATCTGGCGTTGCTTCGACATGCACGCGCATCGCGTCCATCCGGCCAGCTTTATAAAGTTCGATCTGGTAGTAGGGCGCCAGACCGCCGGTTGCCAGAACCTGCTCCTCGATCTGACTGGGGAAGACGTTGACACCCCGCAGAATGATCATGTCATCCGAGCGGCCCGTGATCTTTTCCATCCGACGCATCGACCGCGCCGTGCCGGGCAAAAGCCGCGTCAGGTCACGGGTGCGATAGCGGATCATCGGAAGACCTTCTTTGGTCAGCGTGGTAAAGACCAGTTCACCAATCTCACCATCAGGCATGACCTCGCCGGTCTGCGGGTCGATGATTTCGGGGTAGAAGTGGTCTTCCCAGATCACGGGCCCATCTTTGGTTTCGACGCACTCATTGGCGACGCCCGGTCCCATGATCTCGGACAGGCCATAGATATCGACGGCATGCATATCGAAAGCCTGTTCAACCTCGGAGCGCATCGAATCCGTCCAAGGTTCAGC
Source organism: Ruegeria sp. D6 (assembly GCF_056534365.1). Taxonomy (NCBI): domain Bacteria; kingdom Pseudomonadati; phylum Pseudomonadota; class Alphaproteobacteria; order Rhodobacterales; family Roseobacteraceae; genus Ruegeria; species Ruegeria sp. D6. The sequence goes on from NZ_JBQFPH010000001.1 coordinate 7,976, forward strand.
GCCAAAGACGCCGACAGCCAAGGAACTTTCGCGCGGATCGAGTCCAATCTTGTGATACTGCTCAAGAATGTTCAGCATATAGGATGGTGTTACCATAATCCCGTCTGGTTTGAAGTCGGTGATCAGATCAACCTGCTTGCCGGTCTGTCCACCGCTCATCGGGACGACCGTGGCCCCCAGACGTTCGATTCCATAATGCGCGCCCAGGCCGCCGGTGAACAGGCCATAACCATAGGCGTTGTGCACCATGTCGCCCCGGCGCAAACCGCTGGCACGCAATGACCGCGCCACCAGATCCGCCCAGTTGTCTATGTCGCCTTGCGTATACCCCACGACGGTTGGCTTACCCGTGGTTCCCGACGAGGCATGAACACGAATGATCTGCTCACGCGGGACTGCAAACAGACCAAAGGGATAGTTTTCCCTCAGATCGTTTTTGTAGGTAAACGGAAACCGTGCCAGATCACTGAGGGACTGAAGGTCGTCAGGATGCACACCGGCCTCATCAAACCGCTGCCGGTACATAGGCACGTTGTCATAAGCATGGCGCAGCGACCATTTCAGCCGATCCAACTGTAGGTTGCGGATTTCATCAATCGAGGCGATCTCGATCGGATCAAGATCCGCCTTGTTCGGAGTAAGATCCTTCATGCCATCCCCCTCATCTCAGGTCTCGTCAAACACCGGGCCTTTGACCGCGCGGGAAAAGCCCCGAAATTCTGCGATCTTTTGTCCGGCTTGGTTGGTTATGGATACGTCATAGATGCCGCTGCGCCCTGTCAGGCTCAGTTCCGTTGCGCGGGCCGTCAGCAGATCACCGGATCGCGCGGGCGCGACGTAGCTGATCACATTGTGCTGGGCGACTGTGGACTGGTTGCGACTATTGCAGGCAAAGGCAAAGGCGCTGTCGGCCAACATGAATGTCACGCCGCCATGGCAGATCCCGTGCCCGTTGCAGTGATGGTCAGCCACCTGCAACGCCAGCGTCGCAGCGCCTTCATCCATCTCGACCAGTTCCATGCCTGCCCATTTCGAGGCATTGTCCCGCCCCCACATGGCAGCAGCGGCTTTCTGGGCGCGTTCCTTCGGCGTCATCTCATTCTCCCCGAAATACTGGCGCGCGCTTTTCCAGAAACGCAGTAACGCCCTCGGCATAGTCGACGCTTTCGCCGCAGGTTTTCATTGCGTCCGCCTCAATCTCGAGATGATCGGTCAGGGTATTCGTGGCAGCCGCCTGTATCGTCTGTTTCGTCAGGCCAAGTCCCAGCGTTGGACCATTGGCGAACTGTTCCGTTAGCGCGCGCGCCTCGGTCATTAGTTCAGCGTCTGGAATTGCTTTCCAGATCAGCCCCCAATCCGCAGCCTGCTTTGCTGGCAGGGGTTGCCCAGTCAGGGCCAGCCCTTTGGCTCGGGCTTCACCCAGCAAACGTGGCAGATGCCAACTGCCGCCGGTATCAGGTATCAGGCCCACTTTGGAAAATGATTGGATAAACTTGGCAGAGTCAGCGGCAAGTACCACATCACAAGCCAGGGCTAGATTCGCACCCGCCCCGGCGGCAACGCCATTGACGGCGCAGACAACAGGTAATTCCAAAGACCTGATCAGGCGGACCAAAGGTGCGTAGAACGTGCGAACCGTATAGCCCAAATCCGGCGGACCCTCCATCGTGGCAGGGTTTCGATCGCCCAAATCCTGCCCTGCGCAGAACCCGCGCCCCGCGCCGGTTAACAGCACCGATCGGGCACCACCGTCACGCGCGGCCTCAAGTGCAGCGCGCAGGGCATAGTGCATCTCATCAGTGAAACTGTTCAGGCGATCAGGGCGATTGAGTGTAATTTCAACCCATTGACCCATATTCTGCGAAATAATCGTGTCGGACATGCCCGGTTCGCTTTTCATAAGTTACAACAAACTTCTTGCATAAACCGAACGGTTGGTCAATAAATTCTATAGCCGTTTGTGACTCGGCGATCGGAAATGCACTTTGGCCAGCGGGCGGAACAGCATTTCTCGTCGTTGATAGTTACAAAACGTACCATTAACACATTCACGACTTGCGATTTTGAGGAGGAGACCCGGTCATGAAATTCACCAAGCTCACCACATTGTTGGCGTCTGCAACCTTGGCGGTGTCCGGCACCATTGCTTTTGCGGCTGACTACACCTTGACAATTTCCAGCTGGGCCCCACCCACCCACGGCATCAACGCAAAGATGTGGCCCAAATTCGTCGAAATGGTAGAGGAGGCCACTGACGGGCAGGTCACCGCAGAGCTTAAGCTGGGTATCGCTCCACCGCCTGCGCAGATGGACCTGATTATGGATGGCGCGGCCGATGCCTCGATTATCTTTCACGGCTATCAACCGGGACGCTTCGTCACCACCAAGCTGATCGAACTGCCTGGTTACGAAGGCTCGGCCGAGGACGCTTCGGTTGCCTACTGGCGCGCCTACGACAAGTACTTGAAAGCTGCTGACGAGCATCGTGGTGTCAAAGTCATCGCCTTGCACACGCATGGACCCGCGCAGCTGCATTCCAGCGCGCCAGTAACCACTCTGGATGAGGTTTCGGGCCTGAAAGTACGTATCCCGGGTGGCGTTGGCGGAGACGTTGGTGCGGCGCTTGGCGCGACCGGCATTCAGGTGCCCGCTCCGAAAGTCTATGAAACACTGGCATCGAAAGCCGCTGACGGCGTGGTCATGCCACTGGAATCGCGCAAGGGTTTCAAGCTGACCGAGGTTGCGCAGAACGTCTATGAGATGCCCGGTGGCCTCTATCGTGGTTCGTTTGCATTCATCATGAACGAAGACACCTTCGCAGATCTGCCACCCGAGCTGCAGACGGCGCTGGAAGAAAACGTATTCGGTGAACCGCTGAGCCGTGAGATCGGCAAAATCTGGGATGAGATCGACGCCACTGGACGTGAGGCAACCGAGGCGGCAGAAGGCAATGCCATCAACGCTGCCACTGACGCGGATATGGAGAAGTTCTCGGCCATCGCCGAAGACATCCGCGGCAAGGTCATCGCCGAGGTTGACGCAACAGGAGTCGACGCACAGGCCGCATATGACATGATCAAATCGGAAATGTCCTCGAACTGATCCGACTGCAGGGCGGCTCTTGCGCCGCCCTGACTTACCCTGCGCGAGTTTCCCATGACCCCTATTATTCAGCTTGTGCGCCGTGCCAGCGCCCTTCCCGTGATCGTGGCCTGCATTGCACTGTTTATCCTGATGGTAATGACCTTTTGCGACGTGATCCTGCGTTCGGTCTTCAATGCGCCCATTGAGGCCGCCACCGAGCTGACGCGCATTCTGATGGCAATTCTGGTGTTTTCTGTCCTCCCGATCGTCTCCACCACCAATGGCCATATCGCGGTCGATCTGACAGACGGGTTCTTCCACCGTCTGCATCTGTCGCGTGCGCGGGACGTTGTGATCTATGTGGTCAGCGGCATCATGCTGTTCTGGCCGGTCCAGCGCGTTTGGGTCCTGGCCGAGCGTGCGCGGGATTATGGGGATGTAACCGAATATCTTTCAATCCCCACCTACCTGATCGGCTGGTTCATTACCCTGTCTGTTGCCATCACTGCACTGGTGATGATCGCCACTGGGCTGCTAAGGGCCTTCGCCCCAAATACACTGTCGGAGCCTATGTAATGACCGCAGCGCTAATCGGATTTGCGATTGTATTGATCTTGGTGCTGGTGCGCCTTCCTATCGTCTTTGCCATGGGTCTGGTCGGCACATTGGGATTTGCCTATGAGCGTGGCGGCTCAATCTTTGATGAGCGCGGGATGAAGGCTGCCATGTCCATGGTGGGCCGACAGATCACCGACACTGCGCAGGACTATGGTCTGTCGGTTGTACCGCTGTTCATCCTGATGGGCCTGTTCGTGAACAAGGGCGGCATGGCGCGCGAGCTTTACGCGGTGTCCAACGCCTTTCTTGGCCACATGCGCGGTGGTATTGCCATGGCAACGGTTGCGGCCTGTGGCGGATTTTCGGCTATCTGCGGATCGTCGCTGGCAACCGCCGCCACGATGTCAAAGGTCGCGATGCCGCAGATGCGGCGTTACGGCTATTCCGATGAACTCTCGACCGCCTCGATTGCCGCCGGTGGTACGCTTGGCATTCTGATCCCTCCATCGGTCATTCTGGTCATCTACGGGTTGCTGACCGAGACCTCGATCGGGAAACTGTTCATGGCGGGCATCATCCCTGGCATCCTCGGCATTCTGTTCTACCTCTTCGCCGTGCGCTGGACCGTCTGGCGCAACCCCGAGGCCGGCCCAGCCGGAGAGCGTGCCACATGGTCCGAACGCATCAGTGCGCTGGGTTCGGTTTGGGCGGTGCTGTTGTTGTTCTTCCTAGTGATTGGCGGGCTTTATGGAGCCTTCGATTTTGAGCCCCTAAACCTGACATTCTCACCCACCGAGGCCGCAGGTATGGGGGCCGCTGGGGCCTTTCTGATTGCACTCTTTCGTGGGGGTCTCACGGTTGGCTCGACATTCGAGGTGCTGAAAGAGACCTGCTTTACCGCGTCTGCCTTGTTCGCGGTGTTGATTGGTGCGCAGATATTCTCAAATTTCATCAATCTGGCCGGTTTGCCCGAAGCCCTGATCGCGATGGTGACCGCCTATGATGTGGCTCCGTTTGTCGTGATCCTGATGATCCTTGGTATCTACATCATTCTGGGTTGCGTCTTCGAATCTCTCTCGATGCTGTTGCTGACGGTTCCGATCTTCTTCCCGTTGGTCACGTCTCTGGGCTATGACCCAATCTGGTTTGGCATCGTCGTCGTGGTTGTCACCGAAATCTCGCTGATCACTCCACCCGTAGGCCTGAACGTCTTCATTCTGAAAGGCGTGGTGGGTGACGTCTCGACCGGCACCATATTTCGTGGCGTCACTCCGTTCTGGATCGCCGATATCTTCCGCCTCGCGCTGATCGTGCTGGTGCCCATCGTGGTGCTGTATCTGCCGCAGCAAATGGGCGCTTTGGGACACTAGTCCCACCGCATCAAACAGGAGAACACCATGTCCCTGCATCAGATTTCCAGCTTCGCCGCTGGTACTTGGGTCGCGCCCGGTGAAGGCGCGCGCACCATCGCATCCGCCATCACCGGCGCACCGTTTGCCAGCGCTGGCAATGCCGCGCTCGACGTACAGGCGATGCTTGACTATGCGCGTAATACCGGTGGCCCCACGCTGCGCAAGTTAACGTTCCATGATCGTGCTCGGATGCTCAAGGCGCTGGCGCAAGAGCTTTCGGCGCATAAACAAGCCCTTTACGACCTGAGTTTCGAAACCGGAGCTACGCAGAAGGACCACCTGATCGATATCGATGGTGGCATCGGCACGATGTTTGTCTTTGCCTCTAAGGGTAGACGCGAGATGCCGGATGCGCAGGTTTATCTGGACGGCGAAATCGAGCAGTTGTCACGCAATGGCACCTTTTTGGGGCAGCATATCTGCACGCCCCTGCAAGGGGTCGCGGTTCATATCAACGCCTTCAACTTCCCGGTCTGGGGGATGCTGGAAAAGCTGGCCCCGACGCTGCTGGCTGGCGTGCCTGCAATCGTCAAGCCGGCTACCAACAGTTGCTACGTCACCGAACTGGCAGTGCGGATCATGCTGGATAGCGGCATCCTGCCTGCCGGTGCGCTACAGCTGGTCTCGGGCGGGTTGGGCGACATGCTCGATCACTTGGATTGTCAGGATGTGGTCAGCTTCACAGGCTCGGCGAACACCGCGTTGAAGCTGCGGCAGACGCCTGCGATCTTGCAGAACTCGGTCCGGTTTGTGGCCGAGCAGGACAGCTTGAACGCTTCCATCCTCGGGCCCGATGCCACGCCCGGTACGCCCGAATTTGACCTGTTCGTCAAGGAAGTCTCGCGCGAGATGACCACAAAGGCGGGCCAGAAATGCACTGCGATCCGACGCATCATCGCGCCCCAGCTGCAGGTCGACGCCATAATTGCCGCGCTGTCTGACCGATTGGCAAATATCACCATCGGCGACCCCCGTTCCGACACCACTCACATGGGCGCGCTGGTGTCGAACGGGCAGAAAGCCGACGTTCTGGAAAAGGCAGCTCTGATCGGGCAAGAGGCTGAACGGGTTTATGGCAACCCCGACGCGTTCGACCTGCACGGCCCTGAAACCGGCGCATTCGTTCCCCCGATGCTGTTTTACTGTGCTGACCCCGACAAAGCGCAGCGCGTGCACGATACCGAGGCCTTCGGCCCAGTTTCGACCCTCATGGGCTACCGCGATCTGGATCATGCGGTGGCACTTGCCAATCGCGGGCAGGGGTCTCTGGTCACGTCGCTGATCACTCACGACACAAAGGTCGCGCACAACGTAGTGATGGGGGCCGCAGCCTATAACGGGCGGATTTACATCAACGACCGCGACTCGATGGCTGAATCGACCGGCCACGGATCTCCGTTGCCCCATATGGTGCATGGAGGGCCGGGCCGTGCGGGCGGTGGTGAGGAAATGGGCGGCGTGCGCGGTGTGAAACACTATATGCAGCGCACGGCCATTCAGGGCTCCCCGCGCATACTCAGTGGTATCAGCACCAAATGGGTGCCAGGAGCGCCCGAAATCCAAGGTCCGGCCCATCCCTTCACCCGTAAATTTGGTGAGTTGCAGGTCGGAGAGACGCTGCACACAGCCTCGCGAACCATCACGCTGGAGGATATCGAACACTTCGCCAATTTCACCGGCGATACCTTTTATGCGCATATGGACGAGGACGCGGCGGCGCGGAACCCGTTCTTCCCCGGTCGTGTGGCGCATGGTTATTTGTTGCTCAGCTTTGCGGCTGGTCTGTTTGTCGAGCCGAACGAGGGGCCGGTGCTGGCCAATACCGGGCTGGACGGGCTGCGGTTCATGAAGCCCGTTGTTGCTGGCGACAGCATCAAGGTGCGCCTGACGGCAAAGCAGAAAACCCCACGCAATGACGACTATGGTGAGGTTCGCTGGCACGTGTCCCTGACCAATCAAGATGACGAACCGGTCGCAGAATACGAGCTTCTGACCATGAACGCCCGCTGACCCGCTGTACTACCTGTTTTTCTTATTGGGCCTAATGGGTTAAACTGGGTCCATGACCGAAAAGACCTCGTGGTTCGAAACGGCTGTGGCCGAACTGGCGGACCCGCAAGACCAGCGGGTCTGGTCGATTATCGTCTCGCTGTTTGGTGACATGGCACAAGAGCCCGGCGCGCAAATCTCGGGCGGTGTTCTGACCCGGATAATTGAGCCGATGGGCATCAAACCCGAAGCGATCCGCGTCGCTCTGCACCGGCTGCGCAAGGATGGTTGGATCGAGAGTGACCGGATTGGACGCGTCTCGCGCCATGTCCTCTCGGAATTCGGCCGGACGCAATCCGCCGCCGTCACGCCGCGCATATATGCGCGCGGTCCTTCGCCCATTGAAAATTGGCATCTTCTAATCGCCGAGGATGGATCGGGCACACAAGTGCTTGAAGACGTGATGCTCAGCGATGACTATATCCCTATTGGGCGCAACGTAGCGATGGGTGCGGGTCCCGTACCAGATCAGTCGGACGGTTTGCTGGCCTTGGACATCTCTCCGCACGCAGCCCCCAAATGGGTGCAGGATCGGTTGTGTCCACCTGAATTGCGTGCCTCTTGCAAGGCTCTTCTGGGCGCGGTCGAACGCGCCGCGAAGTCCCGTCCCGAAGGCTGGGCGCCTACACCCTTGCAGAGCGCAACACTGCGCACCCTACTGGTGCATCGGTGGCGGCGCGTCGTGCTACGCCAGCCGGACTTACCTTTGGCTTTTTATCCTGTGGATTGGGCTGGTCCGGCTTGTCGCGATAGCGTGTTCGGGCTGCTTGATCTGCTGCCACGACCCTCAGCTGATGTGTTGAGCGGTACGAGTTGACCGCTGAGCGGTCTGTTCAACCATATTATCAGTGCGGCGCACATACCGGGTGCTGGGAGCTTTTCTGACCAAGTCATACCAATTTACACACCATTAATTAGGTTGCGGTTATCTGCCTGCCAATTCAGCCGTTCAGAAAACGCATGGTGCAATCGGGCTCCGGGCAATACCATCGCCTGTGCAAACCTGCCGGAGAACCGTGATGTCGATTTTGCTAACGATTGTCTTGTTGCTGATGTCCCTTTTGCTGGGGATGCACATCTGGACTCGCCGCCTAACGCGGCAGGGCACCGAAATGGTGCCGCAACTGGGGCGGATCGTGCCCGTTCACGGTGGCAGCATTCACTATGTCGAAAAAGGCGACCCTTCCAACCCGACAATTGTCATGATCCATGGCCTATCAGGCCAATTGCAGCATTTTACGTATGCGTTAGTGGATGATCTTGCTCAGGATTATCACGTTCTCGCGGTTGACCGTCCGGGCTGTGGCTATTCCACGCGCGATGCTGCCCAGTTGGCGGAATTGCCCGAACAAGCCCGCATGATCCACGAGTTTCTGGAAATAAAGACCGTCGATCAAGCCACACTGGTCGGTCATTCTCTAGGTGGCGCCGTGTCTCTTGCGATGGCACTGGATTATCCGGACAATACGGCGGCGTTGGCGCTTCTGGCCCCCTTGACACAACAAATGCCGGAACCGCCCGCCGTTTTCAAACCACTTGAAATCCGTACCGAGTGGCTGCGCAACCTTATTGGCAATACAATCGCCGTCCCGATGGCCCGAAAAACCGCACCTCTCGTGCTGAAAGACGTCTTCGCACCCGAGCCCGCGCCCTCAGACTTCCTGAACCGTGCTGGGGGTGCCCTTGGTCTTCGCCCCTCGGCCTTTATCACCGCCTCACAGGATGTTGTTGGGGTAGAGGCCAGCATGGGTGCCCTGACTTCACGCTATAACGATCTGCGCGTGCCCGGAGGCATCCTGTTCGGCACAGAGGACCCGATCCTGTCCGCCGAGCTACACGGTGCTACAATGACGAAATTCGGCCTAACCTTTGAGGTCATGGAACACCGGGGTCACATGATACTCATCACAGAACCCGAAATCTGCGCGCATTTCATCCGCCAGATCGCCGAGAATTCCCGCACCCGGCTGGCAGAGCAGGACGCGCATTGAATAACGCAATAAAGAATCTCGGCAGGCACGCTTTTCCCTCTTGACCCTCCCCGGCCCCTCGCTTAAATCGCCTCTCACTCGTGGCGGAGTAGCTCAGTTGGTTAGAGCAGCGGAATCATAATCCGCGTGTCGGGGGTTCAAGTCCCTCCTCCGCTACCAGAACTTCCCAAACAAATACTGCGGCCCTGTTAGCTGGGTTTCAATTTGGATCGCGCCCTCGGGTTCCGTGCGAGTTCAGACCAAACGCTGCAGTTCTTTGCGCTTCGTCGGTCTGAGGCCGCGAAGCGAGTTCTACCGCAACGTAAAAGGTTGGTTCCGGGCATGAACCGCGTGATTATGGTACTAAATCCGAGAAAATCAAATAAACCGAACGATCGGTCGAAAATGTAGTTGAATACGAACGCAGACCGGGCCAGTCTTTGATCGCGCCGTGTCCGGGGATTCCCCGATTTACTACCGGCATCGCATTTCGTCTGAGGAGGCAGGATCATATGACCCAAGTCATCGGGTATGAGAAAGTGGGCGATATCGCCGTTTTGTCGGCTGAGAACCCACCCGTTAACGCGCTGGGCGTGGATGTGCGCCGGGGTTTGTTGTCTGCGATCGAACGTGCCGAAACAGAGGGCGCGCGCGCGGTTTTGATCTATGGTGAGGGTCGGACTTATTTTGCAGGCGCAGATATTCGCGAGTTTGGCAAGCCGCCACAGGACCCGTGGCTACCCGCACTTTGTGATCGGATTGAGGCGTCGCCCTTGCTGGTGGTTTCTGCGTTGCATGGAACCGCGCTTGGTGGTGGGCTTGAGGTTGCCTTATCCTGTCATTATCGCGTTGCCGTGCCGTCTGCGAAGGTGGGGTTGCCCGAGGTTAATCTTGGTATCATTCCTGGCGCTGGAGGCACCCAGCGCTTGCCGCGTGTTGCCGGAGTCGAGGCTGCATTGGACATGATCACGACGGGGCGGCACGTCCGAGCTCCAGAAGCGCTTGAGATGGGTGTGCTGGACAAAGTTCAGGATGGTGACCCGCGCGAGATCGGCCTGGCCTATGTCAGAGAGCTGCTTGCAAACGATGCCCCTCGGCGTCCGGTTTGCGATATGGCCCGACCCGCTCCAATCCATTTTGATGCGGCCTATGACGCGGTGCTGAAGAAGGGCCGGGGCCAACTGTCGCCTGCGATTGCGGTGCGGGCAATCCAAGCCAGTTGCGAGGCCAAGGACTTTGCTTCTGGTTTGGCGCACGAACGGGAATTGTTCATGGACCTGATGGCCTCAGACCAGCGCAAAGGTTTGATCCACGCATTCTTTGCGGAACGTGCGGTCGCAAAACTGCCCGAGTTGAATGGGATCGAGCCGCGGGATCTGCATCAGGTTGGCGTCATCGGCGGGGGCACGATGGGCGCCGGGATCGCCACCTCGGTTCTGCTGGCGGGTCTTCCTGTCGTGCTGCTTGAGATGTCACACGAGGCAGCGCAGTCCGCAAAAGACCGGATCGCGGCAAATCTGGATGGCGCCGTAAAGCGCGGTAAGCTGAGCCAGGATAAGCATGATGATATTCAGCAGAACCGGCTGACGCTGGCCACGGACTATGCCGCGCTCAGTGGCGTTGATCTGGTGATCGAAGCCGTGTTCGAAGATATGGCGGTCAAGAAACAGGTTTTTGCGCAGCTGGATGCGGTCTGTAAAAGCGGTGCGGTATTGGCGACCAATACCTCATACCTTGATATCAACGAAATTGCCGGATCGACCGAAAGGTCCCGGGATGTCATCGGGTTGCATTTCTTCTCCCCAGCACATGTGATGAAACTGCTTGAGATCGTGGTGGCAGATGATACCGCGCCAGAAGTTGTGGCAACGGGTTTCGCGTTGGGCAAAAGGTTGGGAAAGGTGGCCGTTCGGGCCGGTGTGTGCGACGGGTTCATCGGCAATCGGATTTTGGGCACATACCGAGCCTGCGCCGATCACATGGTGCTGGATGGGGCGAGCCCGTTCCAGATCGATGCTGCGCTGACCGGGTTTGGATTTGCGATGGGCCCCTATGCGGTGTCAGACTTGGCCGGATTGGACATCGGCTGGGCGGCACGCAAGCGGAAACGGACTGCGGGTCAGGACCCGCGCGTTCGCGACAGCTTCTACGCCGACAAACTGTGCGAGGCCGGGCATTTCGGCCAGAAAACCGGCAAGGGCTATTACATTTATGAAAAAGGCAAGCGGGGCGGAGAGCCGAACCCCGAGGTGACATCATTGATCGAAGCCGAGCGTGCGGCCCAGAACATAACTCCGCGCGCGTTCACGAATGAGGAGATCATACGTCGCTATATGGTTGCGATGGTGAATGAGGCGGCGAAGGTGGTAGGTGACGGCATCGCGCGTAGACCGCTGGATGTAGACGTCACGCTGCTCTATGGCTACGGATTTCCGCGCTACTGGGGTGGGCCGCTGAAATGGGCAGATTTGCAAGGTTTGCCGGGCGTATTGAACGATATCCGCAAGTGGGCTGAAGAAGATGCCTATTTCTGGCAACCTGCACCCCTGCTTGAACAACTGGTGGCCGAGAACCGCTGCTTTGATGATCTCAACAAAGGTGCCTGAAGTCTCGGGGCAAAGGCTCCCGCGCCTGCGCAACATTGGCTGCGCCAATATTGTTAGCCGCCTTGGGCCCGGCATCGCGCAAAGCGCGATGCCGGGCCCAACAGGAGGAGGCGTTTCGTAAGAAACGTCGACGACTGGCGGGAGGGTTTGTTGTTAACCCAGTGCACCTTCGGCAGCAGTCCGCACAGCGCGAATATTGTCGCCATAGACCGACTGGTTTGAAACTGACCCGCCTTTAAAAACTGCTGATCCGGCGACCAACACGTCAGCGCCTGCAGCGGCCACCAGAGGCGCTGTTTTGGGATCAACACCGCCGTCGATTTCGATATGCACCGGTCGGTCGCCGATCATCTCGCGCAAACGTTGCACTTTTGCGGTCATGTCGATGAATTTCTGCCCCCCGAAGCCAGGGTTGACGGTCATGACGCACACCAGATCAGTCAGGTCCAACAGATGTTCGACGGCCTCGGCGGGCGTCCCGGGATTCAACGCGATCCCTGCTTTCATTCCCGCAGCGCGTATCGCCTGCAGCGTGCGGTGCGAATGCGGCCCCGCTTCGACATGCGCGGTCAGCACATCAGCGCCCGCATCGGCATAGGCTTGAATATAAGGATCGACCGGAGTGATCATCAAATGCACATCCATGACGGTCTTAACATGTGGGCGAAACGCTTTGACCGCTGGGGGACCAAAAGTGAGGTTTGGGACAAAGTGGCCGTCCATCACGTCCACATGAACCCAATCCGCCCCTTGAGCTTCGATGGCCTGAATCTCCTGTCCGAAATTTGCGAAATCGGCTGACAGGATCGAGGGAGCGATCTTGATGGAACGGTCAAAGCTCATGACTGGCCTCATGTGGGTGTGCTGTTGCGGTGGCGTATACCCTCGACTCGCGTCAATGCATAGGCCTGACTGCGGTGAATCTGATCGATAGATTCAATATACAATCCCGCCAGTTCAAAGCCTGCTCAGGCGCGATAGAAAAGATATCGATCGGGCGCGATGGTCTCGGGGCCTTCAATCTGAGCAAAACCCGTCAACGGTTGCCCTGAAATCAACAACCCACCGGGTCGCATGACCTGTTTGATCAGAGGGCTGAGGCGCGCCGCTTCCGCAACATCTTCGGACTTGATCCCGCGGCCGAAATCGTAGTGCGCCAGCGCGATTGTTTGGCCTGCGTCCGCTAGTTTACGCAACATCGGCTCGGCCTCACCCTGCAGGAAATCCTGTGCCGGTGGCGTGCTGTCGGGATGACACTGCAAGACGCGATCCATCACCCATATACGCCGAGAGGGCAGGATTTCACGCAGATGATCATAGGTACGTCCGTTACCTAGCCCCAGGTCCAGAACGTCCCCTTCCATGGTGCCGATCTGTGCGGCGGCCCAGTTTAGCCCGTCGCGTTGCGCCGTCAGGCGGCGCAGCATGGAATCCAGTCGGCTCATTCGGGCTCTCCTTGCGAGTTCAGTTACGTGGTGCGGTCCAGGGTGTGCCCGGTCCATCAAGCAGCCTGTGCAACAGATCCTGTGTAAACGTCCAGATGTCCTGATCATGGACCAGATGATGCGTCAACACCCCAAATGCTTCGGCATTGTCAGCGCGACCGGTGCGTCGGTCATGCAGCAGCTCAACTGTCTGTGCGATCAGTCTGTCAGGGTCGATTAAACCGCGCGTCCCGCGCCAGTCGATTGGATCGAGATGTGTGTTTACCTGCGCGAGGCCGGGCGCCGCGAGCGGTATCTTTCGGGGGGTCGCCGTCGACAGTATCCGATAGCCCAGCCCGTGAAGCTGCATGGCGACTTTGGAGTCGATCCGATTCCACGGGGGCACAAACATCGGACGCAAGTTGTCACCGAACAAACCTCGCAGCCGGGACAATCCAGCCTCGGCATCTGCAACTACCGCTTCAAGGGGCCGGTGCAGGCGAAATTCGGCTTTCTTCTCGTCCGCAGGCGCGTGGTTCTGATGCGCCCAGCCATGCACAACCGGGATCAAAACAGACTGATCTGACACATACTCTGCAAGTGCCGTCTGCGCCTCACGCGGGATTACCGCCAGATGGACTGGCAGGCCGAGCTCGTCTGACATGGCCGATAGCTTTTCTATCTGTGGTGTCACTGCAACTGCATCGTCATCACGCCACCACAAGGGCAGGGTCAATCCTGCATCCTGCCAGCGCCGCAACTCTGACTGCAAGGGGCGCCAATCAGGCCTCATCGGCTGGCCTCGTACAAGCTCACTGCAATTTCCACCGACCGGCGTGCACCATCAAACCCGTTGGTCATAGGGAGGCGTTCAGCACCCGAAATGACATGCTCAAGCGCATTCGCCAGTGAGTCCGCGTTCAGGTCAGAACTGTTAAGCACCTTGATCCCGTTCAACTGAGACAGAGATCTCGCGCGCAAAGTCTGTTCAACCTCTTTTCCATCATCGAACGGTATCAGAACCGCCGGGGTACCGCTTTGCAGCAGGTCCATGGCGGTGTTGTAACCGCACATGCTGACCGAAGCGGCGGCAAGCGGTAGCATTTGGCGAAAATCAGGGCGGACGGATTCAAGAAGAACCGAGGTACTCTGGGTCATTTGCGAAAGCTCGGAAATCCGCGCTTTTGCATCCTGCCCGCCCACCAACAATCGCCAGCGCCTGTTGGGCATCTTTTGGGCGGCCTCGATGGCCGCTCGAAAGATCGGCTGGCCGACCGACCCGCCACCCGCGCTGACCAATATCTCGCCTTGGCCTATGCCATCTGGATGGCTTGGCGCAGCACTTGGGGCGACGAAACCGGTGTAATGAAGGCGCGATGCCAGTTGAGCCGAGACAGGCCAACTGACCTCCAGCTCGGTGATCTTGGGGTCGGAATGGACCAGAACACCGTCGTAAAACTCTGCGATAACCTCATCCGTTTGGGTTACTTTTGCAGACTTCGATGGCGGTGCAAGAATGTCACGGATCGAACCCAGGATGATGGGCGGCTGAGGTAGGTTCCGCGCGGCTTCCAACGCAGAACGGAATTCTGCGGCCAAGGAGCGCCGCCCGAACGGATAAAGCTCGGTGATCAATATTTGTGGCCCAAAGCTGCGGACCGCCTGCGTCAGAGCGTTGGTGCGCGCAGCGAAATAGGCCGGGTCAGCAACAGTACCACTCTGATCAAGCAGGCGGGTGAAATCGGTGCCGTCAGACCGCAGCGGCGGTAAGTTCAGAAATGACAACCCACGTGTGTCAAGCTGTGGCGCAGGCATTCCGCCCGAGACCATAAACACTTCATGGTCCTGTTCGGCGAATGCGCGCCCCAATGTGAGGGCTCGGCTCAGATGCCCGGTGCCCAACAGATGGGTAACAACGATCATCACCTTCATGGTCAAACCTCACGCGCAATCAATCGAACGGGTTCGGGTTCAGGCCGCATTTCGTCCAAGTCTACGATAAACAGTCTGTTGCGCTTGATCTTGAACGGCGCGGGGCCGGCAAAATTCCAGCCCCACGCCTTGGCCAAGATCACCCTCATGATGCCGATATGGCAGACCGCGAGATTGTCGCCGTCCAAGCCCGCCAGCCACGGCGCGATACGCGCCCATAATTCGGCTGGGCTTTCGCCGCCCGGAGGCCGATAATCCCAGCCCCAGTCTTCGATGTGGCGGTAACCGCTATCGGGTGTCTCGATCAGCTCAGCACCGCGCTGTCCCTCCCATTCGCCCCAATTCATCTCGGTCAGGGCCTGAGATGTTTTGGGCGCTTTACCCGATACCAACTGCGCTGTTTCAGACGCGCGGCTTAGCGGGCTGGACCAGACTGATGCCGCGTTCCATGGCGATGGCAGGCAATACCCCGCAAGTTCAGCCCGAGCGTCGGCATCCAACGGAATGTCGCTGCGCCCCTGAATGCGACCCGCGCGATTCCAATCCGTGTGTCCATGGCGCAGAAGGGCGAGGCGGGTCATCGGTTTTTCTCCAACAATGGGCGCACAGTGGTCCAGAATCGCTCGGTGGCGGATGGCATCAGATGGCGGTGCGCGACATAGGCGCGGGCGCGATTGCCCTCAGACTGGCTCAGGTCGGGATGGTCCAGAAACCTCTGTATACGCACGGCCAACCCTTTGGCACCCGATCCGGTATCGGGATGATCGGAAGGTATCAGCACATCACGAACACCGGGGCGATCTTGTGCTGCGACGGGAACGCCGCAGGCCTGGGCCTCAAGATAGACCATACCATAGGCTTCGTTGACCCCAGGCCAAACGAACAAGGACGCTTGGCTGTACCGGGCCCGCAACGCGTCCCGATCCAGCTGACCCAGAAACCGGACACGAGGTCCGAACCGCGCCATCAGCGCCTCGACTTCCAATCGGGCCGGGCCATCGCCTACCACGTCCAACGCCCAATCCCCTGTCAGATGTTCCAGCGTGTCGGCCAGAATGGCGTACGAGGCCAACTTGTCCCCCGGCCGCATCATGCCCACGGTCAGCATCGGCCCATCACGGGTCGAAACAGGGGGTAATTCCGTGATGGGAAGAAACGGAGGCAGCTCGACGAGCGCCTGCCTACCGAATCTTTCCCGTTCTAACGTAATCAGATCGTTGGCAGTGTGGTAGAAAATCACCTGCGCAGAATCGCACGCGTCGTGCGCCGCTTGCGCAAAATCAGCCCATGGGCCTGCAAGCCGGCTGGTGGCGCGGGTACTTTCCAGCTGCACATACGGTATGTCTCTTGCGCGGCTCACGGCCGGGCCGAGCAGGTCGGGGGCCTTGTAGTAGTTGTGATAAGTCACCCACAGTTTCGTGTCAGGTGGCAGTTCCTCAGCCAGTCGTGCAGCCTCGGCCTTTGCTTTGCGATGTAATTCGTCCTGAAGCGCGCGGTCGCCTGCTTTGTCGTAAATCCGCAAATGCGAGGCCAAGTCGACAATGTCTCCCTGAGCGCCGAGGGCCTGCATCAGGTTGCGGGCCATTTCGCGATCACCCGAGGGCTTGGGACTGTCGGGGGACTTCATCGGTGCATAGAAAGCCACCCGCGCCATCAGGGTCCGTCCGCGCACAAGGCGCTGAGCCGCTCGGACAAGCGACGTATGCCCGGGTCCATCCGGAAGTCGGCGATCAACCGGTCATACGCGGCCTCAGCCATCTCGGCCGTTCTGGTCGGGTTCCTGGCGAGATCCGCAATAGCCGAGGCAAGAGAGGTCGGGTCATCTGCTGACAACTGACCGTGAACACCGGAATCAATGAACTCCGGGATGGCTGACACCGGCGTTGACAGGATCGGGAGGCGCTGGGAGGCGGCTTCCATCAAAACATTGGGTAAACCATCGCGGTCGCCGTCGGCAGCAATTCTGCTGGGCAGGACAAACAGATCAGAGCGGCGCATCTCGGCAATGACTTCCGGTTGATCGCAAGCCCCCATCCACGTGATCCGATCGGAAATCCCTGCGGCATCGGCTTGTGCGCTCAACTCATCGCCCAGATTTCCGCCGCCGATATGGGTCCAATGCCAATTCAGCGATCTGGGGAGCAGCGCGAAAGCTTGGAGAAGCCGGTCAAAGCCCTTCTTTTCGACAAGACGCCCGACCGACAGCATGTGAAAGGGTGCATCCACTGCACGCGAACACTGCTGGGGAGGTGCAGGAAACCGCGACAGGTCCAGCCCATGATAGATCAGTTCTACCCGCGCAGGATCATCCGCCAGTTCGCGCAGATGTGCGGCACCAATGGCAGTACAGGTTGCCCCGAAGATGGCGCCGTGAGAGGCCAGTTGCAGCTTTTCCCGCTTTTCCCAGTCTGGTGAGGTCCAGATATCTTTGGCATGCGCCGAAAAACTCCAGGGCAGGCTGCGCATGATAGACGCATAGCGGGCGACCGAAGACGGAGTGTGCATGAAATGCGCATACAGCGCCCGCGTTTGATCGGGCAGCTCAGCGGCCAATACGCAGGCCTGACCAAACCGGCGAATTCGGTTGTGAGTCGGGTCTCGGCGAAGGTCTTGCCGCCAGACCTGGTAAGCTTGTGCGTATCCGGGCAGACGAGCTGCATTGTCTCGCGCAGTCGCCAGCCGCTCAGGCTCTTCATAAAGGTATTCCGGCAGGTAATGCACCTGCCCCTTGAAGCGATCGTGCAGAGGATGGCGCTTGGTATCGGTCGGGTGGCGCAACGACCAGATATCGAAGCCGTGCCCTGCCTCCTGCAAGGCCACCAATTCTTGCGCGATGAACGTCTCGGACAGGCGCGGCCAGCCTTTGACCAGCACCGCCAGCTTGGGGGGTTCGCGCTTCATCCGGTGGCGCGCTCTTGTTCCGCGCCTAGCAGCGCGTTTATGCGATGAGTGACGTAGCTTAGCCCGTCCAACAACCCTGCGCGAATGGCCTGCGAAGGCAGCGGCTGATGGGGCAAGGCGCGGATCGCGCGGATCATTGCATCCGCCGTCAGACCGTCACGGTTTTCATCCAGCATGCGTACCAGACCCAGATCCTCGGCGCGCGAGGCACGAATCCATTGCTCCAGCCGCGGCGTCGTGCGCGGAACAATGACGGCGCGTTTGTCGAAGGACAAAACCTCGCAGAAGGTATTGTACCCGCCCATGCAGACCACACCGGCAGCGCCCGCGAACAGCGTTTCGATCTGCGATTCAAAGCCAACGGCGGTCACACGGCCATTTAGGGCGGCGACACGGGTTTCAAAATCTTCGCGTAGTTCGCCTGACAGGAAGGGCCCATAGACCAGCACAGCGCGGGGTGACAGATCCGGGTCTTTTTCATATGCGGACAGCACCAAATTGACCATCGCCTTGCCATCCCCGCCACCACCAGGGGTGATCAGGATATACGGTTGTTCTGGTGGCTCACCAACCGGCCCAAGATCGCGACGTAGATACCCTGTCCAATGAATGCGCTGTTGCGTCGCCGGGCTGAGGGGAAGGCCTTGTGTAGGATCGTAGACCGATCGCAACCCATATACCCAGATCTCATCATAGAATCGTTCAGTCGCCGAGATCGCGTCCTTACGCTCCCATTCGGCGGCCAGTACTTCGGGCTCATCCAGAACGTCGCGCAGGCCCAGAACCAATTTGGTTGAGCAGGAGTTTTCAAGATACTCAAGCGTCGGCAGCAGCTCACCGCGAAAACCGGTAGGCTCTTTGTCGACGATCAGCACATCGGGGTCGAACTGTTCGACAGATGTCTGGATCAGGCTTGCGCGCAACTCGGTCACATCATCGATGCCCATGCCGATGGTCTGCGAAGCATACGAGCCGTCGGCGCGTTTGGTGACCCCGGGTAGACGGACATGGTCAACCCGACGCGGAAAAGTAAACCGTCCGGCAATGGGTGAACCGGTCAATATGAGGGCCGAAGCGCGTTGATCGGCTTGTGTTATGGCCGCAGCCAGCGCGCGTGACCGGCGCAGGTGACCCAGGCCGAACGTGTCGTGACTATATAGCAGGATGCGCGGTGCGCGGCCGTGATTTTCGTTTTTGATCCCTAGGCTCATGCCTTCGCCTGTTTCGGTTCCGGTGCAACTCCGCGCGTCTGCACCTGATTATCGTAATTCTGCCAGACCTTCTTGCCAAAGGCACAGATTCCGCCGTCCAAATGCGCCAAACATTGCGAATTGGCAACAGCATAATGCCACCGCCGGCAACAGGCGCACCTTGCGATATGCAGGCCGATGGTTCTTCATGCACAAGCCAATTCGGAGGCTGGACGCCTCAGGTGGTCATATTCAATTTTTGTTGTCTTGGAAACACTTTATCCCATCCATTGCGTCAGGAACACGGGCTCTCACGATGTTGACACCGCGTGTGCGGATGATTTGAACAGCCTTCTGAGGTTCTATAGTCTTGGACGCAGCTACGAATTGGATGCGATATACGATGAAAATGAATGTTCTGGCCGGGCTGATTTTGGTGATTTGGGCGGCGATGCTGGCCAGTGCAACCGACGCGGTTGCGCAAACTTCGCTTATTCCGGGATACCCAATAGGATCAAGCGAGGAAACCGGTTCTTCAAGCTCTGCCGCTGACAGCGATCTGGCGGCGGCCATTCGATCCGCTTCCGAGGCGGGCGCAAGCGTAATCGTAATCGACAGCGCCGGGCAGGTTGTATCGGCAGCGGGCAATAGCGCCGACGCGACGCCAGAGGCAGATAGCATTGATCACATGGCTGAGGGTTCTCAGCTGATGAAGGCGCAAGAGCGGTTCTCAAAGTTCCGGGATTCCGTACGCTCGCGGATGGAGGCGCTGCCCTATTCGGTCTTTGAGGTCCAATACATCCTCAGACAGACCAGTCCGGATGGGCGGATTCAGACCTATGTCGAGGTGTTGGTCCTGAACGTGTTGTTCCTTTTGCTGGGGCGTTGGTTGTCGATCGAAATCTACGGCAAGCGCATCGCGAAGCGTTTGGTGGTTGCGCGCATCAAGGAAAACCCGGTTGGCTATCGTGAGAAGATGCCTTTCCTTGTGTATCGTTTCGTGATGGGCATTGGCGGAACGATCTTTGCCATGCTCATGGCGCTGATCGTTGGCTATCTGTTCTTTGGTGAAGCGGAAGACATATCAATCCAGTTTACCGTTACGGCAATCTTTACCGCATTCTTCCTCTCGCGCACCGTCTCGGACTTGTGGCGGATGGTTCTGTCGCCTTACCTCAGCCAGTATCGCTTGCCGCCTTTTTCAGACCGGGACGCCAAGCGCCTGTATGTTTGGGCGTCAGCACTGGCGACCTATGACATCTCGGTTGTTCTGTTCTCGACATGGGTCGCGGATTTTGGGCTGAACTATAACGTCTATGCCATGGTCTATGGTAGCCTGACGCTGATCGGGGCGCTGGGCAACATACTGATGATCCTGTTCAATGCACGCGCGATCTCGAACGCTATTCGTGGCGGGCGTGCTCCGGATCAGGTGTCTTGGATACTGAAGTTCATCTCTTTCGCCTGGGCACCGGTTCTGGTGCTTTATATGGTGTTCAGCTGGTTCAAACTGGCCGTTGATCTGGTTCTTGAGGTTCAGGATTCGATCCCGATCGTGGCCAGCAGCTATGCCATCTTTATGTCCGTCGTCGTGGCCTACGGCGCGATGAACTATCTGCTTGAAAGGTATTTTGATCGCAATCGCAGAATTGAGGTGATGAATGCCGACGCAGAAGCGGCTGAGCAGATCGAGGATGAGCTGGTGGCTGATACGCCGCAGGCCGAAAAGCGCAAACACGCCATTCTGACGTACGAAGACCTTGCCCGTCGTGTGGCAGGCATTCTGGCCTTTGTGGTGGGTCTCTATGCGCTGGTAGTGATCTGGAACCCGCAGGCCAATTGGTCGGATGACTTGCCTATCGAGCGGGCGCTGGATGTGATGGTGATCCTGTTTATGGGTTACATTCTGTTTCACTTCTTCCGCGTCTGGATCGATAGCAAGATCGCGGAAGAGACGGATGACGGCGGTGCTGAAGCCGAGCTGGGCGACGAAGGAGGCGAAGGCGGGCAGAGCCGTCTTGCAACTTTGTTGCCTCTGTTCCGCGGGGCCATTCTGGCTGTGGTCGTTGTGACCATCGCGCTGATTGTATTGATGGAACTGGGGATCAATGTCAGCCCGCTGTTTGCCGGTGCAGGTGTTGTGGGTCTGGCCGTTGGTTTCGGGTCGCAAACCTTGGTCCGCGACATCTTCTCGGGTGCGTTCTTCCTGATGGATGATGCTTTCCGCAAGGGAGAATACATAGACATCGGTGATGTAAAGGGGACGGTCGAAAAGATATCGGTCCGGTCCTTCCAACTGCGCCACCATCTTGGTGCGCTCAACACGATCCCATTTGGAGAGATCAAGGTTCTGACAAACTATTCCCGCGACTGGGTAATCATGAAGCTGCCGTTGCGGGTGACCTATGACACCGATGTCGAAAAGGTGCGGAAGCTGATCAAGAAGCTGGGTCAAGAGCTGCTGAGCGATCCGGTGATTGGTGATAACTTCATCCAGCCGCTGAAATCGCAGGGTGTGATCGAAATGCAGGATTCTGCGATGATTATCCGGGTCAAGTTTATGACCAAGCCGGGCGATCAGTGGCTGGTGCGCAAGAAAGTCTATCAGGATATTCGTGAGCTGTTTGCCCGTGAAGGCATCCGGTTTGCGCATCGGGAAGTCACCGTGCGACTGGCGGATGACAAAGAGGCCGAGGACCTGACCCCCAAACAACGCGAGGCTGTCACAGGGGCCGTTCAGGCCGCGATTGACGAAGACTATCTGGACGATATCGGCCCCGGCGGTGGTGATGATCGCTAGGAGGGCTCCCGCCCCTTTGGTTTGCGTCTCTGGCGAGACGTCAACCAAAGCGTTGGGCCGGGCCGCGCGTCCCGCGCGGGGGCAGCTTTAAGCGGTAAGTGACGTCCAAGTGGGCTGCGAAGTTCCCAGTTTGGACGCAGGCAAAGCCCAGTGCATCTTTGCGGATCCAACAGTTAGCGCCGGCTTCAATCGATAGCCGGGCCCCCACCCGGAAGGTTCAAGCGCATCCGCATAATCGACAGGCAGCGCCTCGGTAATTTCGTCACCGGGCTCGCTCTTGGCGAGGGTGGCCAGCAATTCGGCGGTGCGCGCCAGCGAGAGCCTGGCATCCATAACAGCGTGTCCAGATGCGGCTTCGGCGAGCGCCGAGAGCAGGGCGGCTGCCATCAAGTAACCAGTTGCGTGATCCAGTGCCTGAACGGGCAACGGAGTTGGCTTGTCGGCCCCCGCCCAACCCATCCCTGCATGTGCGATTCCGGAACTCATCTGTACAAGGCTGTCAAAACCGCGGCGCGCTGCCCATGGTCCTTGCCAGCCATAGGCGTCGAGCGTGACTTCAACCCTGTTGGGGGCAAGCTGATCCCGCATGTTTTTGCCCAGACCGAGTGCGTCCAAAGCGCCGGGCCGATACCCGTGGACAAATATGTCCGCTTGGGCCAGCAGCTCTTGCAGTTTTGCTTTTCCATCGGGTGATTTCAGGTTCAGATAGGCGCAGTGCTTGCCGAGAGAAATGTCAGGAATGACGCCAGGTTCATCCCAGCCGGGTGGATCGATCCTCAGGACCTCGGCGCCGAATCCCGCGAGTGTTCGTGTCGAGACGGGCCCGGCCAGAATGCGGGTCAGATCGAGCACACGCAGCCCAGCAAGAGGTCGCGCGGCAGTCGCCTGAGGCCGATCACGTAGCTGAATATTGCGTGGCCCCTGCCATCCGATCAACGGCTCGCGGGCCAATATGCGTCCTTGCGGATGGTCATGCCACTCAGAGCGGCTGCGCATTGCGGCAGCGACGCCGCCCTCGGCGACAATCGCGGCTTCCAGTTCAGAGATGCTCCAATCCCGAACCGCGCGCGATACCAGCGCACGGTCCGACGCGACTTGCAAAACGTTCAGGGCGGCGGCACGATGACTGGGCAGGTTGGTGTGCAGCCTGATCCACCCATCAGAGGCCTGATAGTCGCCAGCAATCGCGTCCCAAAGGCTGGGCATATCCCACCCTTCGGGTTTGAAGGAAAAGCCATACCACAAGGAGGCCAGTCGATGATCTACGGCCACCTCCGGAGGCGTATGCGTCAGGTTCAAGGCTGTCACAAGGCGCGACAGCTCCTGCCCGACTGCCGCAAAACTGGCCGTCGCCAGCTCCGAGACCGCGAAGGCGCTTGGCCGCGCACCCGCCCCGTTGACTCTGTAGGTGTCAGTTGAGGGGAGGGCGGACAGCAAGCTCATTGCTGATAGGGGTCAAGACTGTCGCGCAGCCCGTCGCCAAGGAAGTTGAAGGCCAGCACCACGACGATGATCGGTAGCATCGGAATTGCGGTCCATGGATAGATCTCGATCGAAGCAAGGTTCTGCGCATCGTTCAGCATCACGCCCCAACTGACCGCCGGGGCCCGCAGTCCAAGGCCAAGGAAGCTGAGGGCGGTTTCGCCCAAGATCATCGCAGGGATTGATAGCGTGGCCGAGGCAATCAGATGCGACATGAAATTGGGTAGCAGGTGCTTTCGGATCACACGACCGGAACTTGCGCCCATCATCTCGGCCGCGCGTACGTATTCCTCTTCTCTGAGAGACAGGAATTTTGCGCGGACAGATCGCGCAAGGCCTGGCCAATCGAGAATACCGAGGATGATCGAGATGATGAAGAATACCGCGACCGGGCTCCAATTTGATGGCACCGCGGCGGATAAGGCCAGCCAGAGGGGAAGTTCCGGCAGCGAGCGCAGGATTTCGATCACACGGTTGATGGTCCAGTCGATGCGCCCTCCGAAATACCCGGCCATTGATCCGAACAGGATGCCGAGGAAGAAGGATACCGAAATGCCGATCAGGCCCACTGTCAGCGACAGTTGCGCGCCATATAGGATGCGGCTGAATACATCGCGGCCCAGACGGTCCGAGCCCCACAGAAACAGCGTGGCCCCTTCGGGTGCGCAAAACAGGTGCGTATCGGATTTGATCAAGCCTGCGAGTTTGTATTCTGACCCTTCGCAGAAGAACCGGATTGGGCGCGGATCTTCCGTGTCAGCGACGAATTTCCACTGGAAAGTTTCAAGGTCCGCCTCTGCAACTATTGGATAAATGTAGGGGCCGATGAACTTCCCCTCATGAAACCAGTTGACCGACTGGGGTGGAGCATACAGGTGCTCTCCGTTCCGATCATTGGGGCCGTAGGGGGCAATAAAGCCCGCAAAAGGCAGCATCAAGTAGCAGAGCAGTAAGAAGAGGCCAGAAATCAGACCCAGCTTGTGGGTCCTGAACTTGCGCCAGACCAGCACCCAATTAGGGGCATCGAGATCTGCGCGCTCAAGCTGCTGAATAGAGGCCTGCGGGTCAAATGGTGCGTCGTCGACATAGCGACCATCGGGTTTATCGGTCATGCTTCGCGCCCCTCGTAACGAATGC
The DNA here is from genome assembly GCF_056534365.1 of Ruegeria sp. D6. Classification (NCBI taxonomy): domain Bacteria; kingdom Pseudomonadati; phylum Pseudomonadota; class Alphaproteobacteria; order Rhodobacterales; family Roseobacteraceae; genus Ruegeria; species Ruegeria sp. D6. Next base: position 32,521 of record NZ_JBQFPH010000001.1, read on the forward strand.
GCGGATCAAGCATGACCAGCAGGATATCGGAAATCATGGTGCCGATCAGCGTCAGCAGAGCCACGAACATAAGAATGAAGGCCGACAGGAACTGGTCCTGCGTTTTCAAGGCAGTCAGCAGGGTCGGGCCGATTGTTTGCAGACCCAGAACCACCGAGACCAAAACCGACCCGGAAACCATCGAGGGCAGCAGGTTTCCAATGTCGGCGACAAACGGGTTGAAGGCCACGCGCAATGGGTATTTAGTCAGCATCCGCGATGGGGACATGCCCTTGGCGATTGCTGTTTCGACATAAGGTTTCCCTAGTTCATCCAGCATATTGGCGCGCAGGCGCTGCATCATGGCCGAAGCACCCGAGGTTCCGATGACGAAGGTTGGAACGATCAGGTGGACAAGGATGGATTTCAGCTTGTCCCAACTCATCGGTTGTCCCTCAAAGGAAGGGTCCATCAGGCCGCCGATGGGCAGGTTGAAATAGCGATGGCCATAGTAGAATAGGATCAGCGCCAACAGGAAGTTCGGGGTCGCAAGACCCAGATAGCCTACAAAGGCAGAGGTATAGTCGATCCACGTCCGTGATCTGGCCGCAGCGATGACCCCCAATGGTAGAGCAACGGCATAGACGAATAAAATGGCAGCCAGATTGACCACAACCGTCAACCAGAGCGTATCGCCCACGATCTCGCGCACGGGGCGGTCAAATTCGAAGGACCAGCCATAATTGCCCTGTAACAGGCCCTCGAACCCATGCGGTCCGGGCCAGAAGCCCATCCAGATCAGGTACTGCTCGGGCAACGACCGGTCCAATGAGTATTCCTTGCGCAGAAACTCGGCCTTGGCGACACCGGCGGACTGTCCTGAAGCCTGCAGTTCGGCGATCTGGTTGCTGAGATAGTCGCCGGGGGGCAGGTTGATGATCACGAAAATCAGAACCGACACCACCAGCAATGTCAGCAGCATCGTGAAAAAGCGATACACCGCGTAGCGCAGCATGACCATTTAGCTGCTCCTGAATTAGTCGGCGAAGAAGAACTCGTCGGGACGGTGAATGCCGAAGTGTGCGCCGGGTTCCCATGCCCACATGGCCTGCTCAGGCACATTGCGCAGGCGGTTCGACACGACAATAGGCTGCGGTGCGCCGTTCAGGATGCCGATCGCATAAAGCTGGTCGGCGTGAATTTTCAGCATCTCAGACCAGACTGCGCCGCGTTCTTCATCCGTGGAGGCGATTTCCCAATCGTGGGCAAGCTTCATGAGAAGTTCGGCCTCGGGCATGTCTGGTGGTTCGCCCGACCCTCCATTTGTCTGATAGTATTGGCCCCATTTAGGCCACGCCAGAAAGACCTGATCGGTCGGGGCGAGATAGGCCGGCGATGTGTGGCTTTGCGGAATGCCGTCATCCCAGCCGAACCAGACCGACGCCATTGTATTGCCCGAGAAGACCCGGTTGCGCAGAATGTCTCGATCTAATGGTCGCATGACCAGTTCGACTCCGATCTCACGCCAGGTATCCGTGACGATCTGCAGGGCATTTTCAACCTCTTGCCGCTCACCTGCGGTTTCGATGATCAGCTCCATCGGACGCCCGTCGGGCAACAGTCGGATACCATCTTTGTCACGCTCGGTCAGCCCAGCCTCATCAAGCAGAGCATTCGCCTTGTCGACGTCATACTGTGCCCAAGCCTGCGCATTCGCTTCGTCGTAGAAGGGCGATGCGGGCAGAACCGACATCGCGCCGGGTTGGGCCAGCTTGAAATAGAGCGCCTGATTGATCGTCTTGCGATCAATGGCGAGCGACAGCGCCCTGCGTACACGTACATCGCGCAGAACCTCGCGCCATGCATCGTCAGTGTAATTCAAATTGGGATAAATCGCGATCTGCGACGCGACGCCTGTTTTCCACAAAAGCGTCTTGTATCCACCTTCAGCCTCGCCCTTTTTCAAGATCGAGGCATCGCGGAATGCCAATCCGCGACCTTGCAAGTCAGTTTCACCCGCATTTGCTTTGGCCGCAACCAAACCCGGTGCGACGATTTCCATTTCGACTACGTCGATATAGGGCAGCTGAACCCCATTTGAATCCACCCGATGGTAATATGGGTTACGGACAAAGTTGTGCCGGATTTTCTTGCCCGAACTTGCGTTGAGCCATGGCTGCAACGTCGGCAGTTCATGATTGTCGTACTTATATAGATTGTCCAACTTGTTATGCAGCGCCGCCCAGCTTTTTACCCGCGCATCTTCGACCTTGAATGCCAGTTCTTCGGGGTCTGCAAACTTCTCGTGATACTGCTTAAGGAACTCAGACGGTCGATAGATAAAGGGCGGCCGCGCCTGAGCAAGTGATTGCAGGAAATTCGGGTTGGGGTCATCCCATTCGAATACAACTGTTGTTTCGTCGGGGAAGGTGACGGTGGGTGTTTTGCCTTCAACCAGCAGGAAATCTGGTGGGCCTGAAGGGCTGAGCAATTCGTTGTTGGCCACATCCTCCCACCAATACCGGAAGTCTTCGGATGTGAACGCGGATCCGTTTGACCATTTGTGGCCGGGTCGCAGGTTCAAAGTAAATTTGCGATTGTCTTCGTTTTCGAAAGAAGCCAGCAAATCCGGGACGATGTTGTAATCCTGATCGAAGCCCACAAGCCTTGCGTAGCCATAGACCACCATTTGCCGAATATCTTTGGACCGGGTGACCATCGTGCGCAGTGTACCGCCGGGTACGCCGAATTCGCGACCTTTGGCGGCTAAGTCCACGATCAGTGGATCTTGCGGAATACGTTCAGCAACCGGTGGCAGGTCACCGCTTTCAACCTCGGTTTGCCAGAACGCGTTTTCCTGAAGATTAGACGGTATTTCTGCCGCAGCGGGCAGCATTCCTGCGATGGCCAGCGACGCGGCCAGAATCAATCGGTGAGTGGTCTTAAACATGGCAACGTACCTTATGGCCGGGCTCCAACTCTACCAAAGAAGGTATCACGGAGTCGGAAAATCGAAAGGCGTCATCCCAACTGTCGGGAGAACCGGCACCCAACGCAACCAGTTTCAGATCAATCGGGCGATTGATATCTGGTTCCGGCTGGGCGGCAATCAGTGCCTTGGTATAGGGATGACGTGGATTGTAGAACAGGGTTTCGGGTGGGGCTTGTTCCACCACAAGACCCCGGCGCATGACGGCGACCTCGTCGGCAATGCGTGCGACGACGGCCAGATCATGCGAGATGAACAGGTAAGACAGGTTCAGACTGTCCTGCAGTTCTTCGAGCAGGGTCAAAATTTGCTCTTGAACGGATACATCCAGCGCCGAGGTTGGCTCGTCACAAACAATCAGCGCCGGGTCCAGCATCATCGCGCGGGCGATAGATAGGCGCTGTCGTTGTCCACCAGAAAACGCATGCGGATAGCGTTTGAGCATATCGGCATTCAGCCCGACCCGCTGCAACATCGCAGCCGCTTTGTCGCGCTGCTCTGCCACGGTGCCGAGGCGGTGTATCTCCAACGGCTCGGTCATGGCATCCTGAATGCGCATACGGGGGCTAAGAGAGCTATAGGGATCCTGAAACACCATTTGCGCCTTGCGCTGAAACGCGGTGCGTTCGGTCCGTGTCATACTGTGAACCGTTATCGGTTCGGAATCCCTTGTTGTTCTGAACAGAACTTCGCCGCCCGGGTCGGGCAGTTCAGCGCCCAGAGCGATTCTGGCGGCGGTTGTTTTGCCAGACCCGCTTTCGCCAACGATTGCAAGCGTCTTGCCGCGCGCCAGCTTCATATCTACGCCCCGGCAGGCATGGATCAGTTTGTCGGCTTTCCAACCTTTGCTCGATCGCATCGTGTAGGTCTTTGAGACCCCGGTCATCTGCAGAATTAGGTCCTCGTCGGGCATCGGTATGCCGACGGCATCCTGATCGGGTATCTCAGGCGCAGCGTCGAACAGCTGCTGCGTATAGGGGTGCGCCGGATCATTCAGAATTGGTGCTGCCGGGCCAGCTTCCATCACGCGGCCTTTGTGCATGACGACCACCCGCTCGGCCATGTTAGCAACTACACCCAGATCATGGGTGACAAGGATCAGCGCCATACCGGTCTCGCGCTGCAGCTCTTTGATCAGCCCAAGAACCTGCGCTTGGGTGGTAACATCCAGCGCTGTTGTCGGCTCGTCCGCGATGAGCAATTCAGGCTTGGACACCATGGCCATGGCAATCATGGCACGCTGGCGCATGCCGCCGGACAGCTCGAACGGATAGCTGTCGTAGGCGCGGGCAGGGTCGGGGAAACCAACCCTCTCAAACTGGGTCAGAACTTCTTTGCGGGCCTGTGCATCGGATGCGCCGCGATGCAACCAAAGAACTTCGCTGACCTGATTTCCGATTTTGTGAAGCGGTGACAGAGATCGCATCGGTTCCTGAAAAATCATAGAAACCCGATTGCCGCGAATACCACGCATCTGTCTTTCACTCAGTTCGATCAGATTAGCGGTGCCTTTGGAATCGTTCAGCGTGATCGTTCCGCTACGGATCTGGGCGGTACGCGGCAGAATACGCAGTGCAGCGCGACAGGAAATCGTTTTGCCCGAACCGGATTCTCCAACCAATGCAAGTGTCTGCCCGGGTTCGACCTCGAAGCTGACATCTTGGACAACGGATGGACCCGTGCCAAAGCCGATGCTGAGATCCCGAACGGACAACAACGCACTCATGCGGGTTTTCCACCCGTCTGGCCGCTAAAAAACATCGGCTTTGTGAACTCCCTGTCTTTTTTGAGCAGTTTCGCGCGGTTGGGGCGGCGTAGTCAAACACCTTCTTCACCCGAATTGTCGCGGAATCGTGAAACTCGGGCCGTATGGCTACACAAAGTCTTGAGTTTTTGCCATCAAAGGCGCAATCGCCCCCCGACTGGTGTCGAATGATTTTGAAAGAGGTGCCCCGTGTCCGAGCAACAAAGCCGATTGGATCTGTTCATTGACCGAATGGTCTCGCAACGTGCTTGTCTGGACTTTGCCATCGCGCAGACCACGGGGCAGCCCGGTCCGGTTTTTGAGCTGGGATTGGGAAATGGGCGCACATATCACCACATGGTTAAGCACATTCAGGACCGTCCTGTTTATGTTTTTGAACGGGCCGTTGCGTCTCATCCCGATTCGACACCGCCCGATGATCTGGTGATTCTCGGTGATGTGCGCGAAACATTGCCTGCTTCGGTTACGCGATTTGGCGCGTCAGCCAGTCTGATCCATGCCGATCTTGGGGGACACAACCGGCAAAAGAATGATGCTTTTGCCCGCCTCGTCTCACCTTTGATCGAACCGCTTCTGGCGCGGGATGGACTGATGGTTTCCAGCGATCGTATGTATTTCGAAACACTGACCGAAGTGCCGCTGCCTGCAGGCGCGGTGGAGGGGCGCTGTTTCATCTACCGGCGTTGATCTGCCGTAGGGTCACTGTGTGATCCGACTCGCGCTGTAGTGCCGGGCCGGTCTAACGTCTGAGGTGTGATGCTTTGGAGGGGACCGTCAAATATGTTGTTCTACGATTGCTCAACCGCGCCAAGCCCGCGCCGTGCCCGGATGTTTATTGCGGAAAAGGGGCTGGAGATTGAAACCCGCGATATCTCAATCGCCAAAGGTGAACAGTTTAGCGATGCCTTCCGGGCCGTGAACCCCGGTGCAACGATCCCTGTTCTTGTCACGGATGAAGGCACCACGCTGACCGAAAATCTTGGCATCGCCGCCTATCTCGAAGCGCGCTTTCCGGAACCTGCCTTGATGGGGCATACGCCGGATGAAAAAGGCGAAATTCTGATGTGGAATGCCATCGCCGAACAGCAATGTGGCGCACCAATCGCGGAAACATTGCGCAACACCCATCCTTCGTTCAAAGATCGCGCGATTACCGGGCATGCAAACCACGCGCAAATCCCTGAACTAGCGCAGCGGGGGGCTGAGCGGGTGCGTGCCTTCTTCGATTTGCTTGAGGCCCGTCTGCAAGTGAGCGGTTTCGTTGCGGGTGACATGTTTTCACTGGCCGATATCACCACATTTGTGTTTGTCGATTTCGCACGTGTCATCAAGATGCGTATCCCAGAAGAGAACACGGCCACACGCGCCTGGTTTGATGCCGTTCAGACACGCCCGAGCGCCCGGCTTTAAGCTGATCCGGGTGCTGTCCCTCGAACTGTACAGAAATGTCTAGACAGAAGTGAACAGTGCCTCTAGCGTCCTCTGCGAGTCATGCAGGGGAGCGCAGGATGAAATCTCAGTATCGTGTCGTAGTCATCGGTGGCGGCGTTGTCGGCGCCTCGGTTCTGTACCATCTCGCCAAGTTTGGCTGGTCAGATGTGGTCATGCTGGAGAGGCGGCGTTTGGCCTCGGGGTCTTCGTGGCACGCGGCGGGAGGCATCCATGCGCTGAACGCAGATCCGAACATGGCGTCGCTGCAGGCCTATACGATTGATCTGCTCAGCGAGATCGAAAAAGAGTCGGGCCAGAATATCGGCCTGCACATGACCGGCGGCCTGACGCTGGCGGGCACGCCCGAACGGTGGGAGTGGCTGCAGGCCAACTACCGCATTTTTCAGTCCATCGGCATTGACGACTGTGAGTTGTTGTCGCCAGAGGAGGCGCAGAAACGCTGCCCGATCATGTCCACCGACGGCGTGCTGGGCGCGATGTGGGCGGATCGCGAAGGTTACATCGATACAACCGGTACGGTTCAGGCTTATGCAACTGCGGCCAAGAAACGTGGCGCGGAATACTACGAAGAAACCAAGGTCGAAAGCCTGACACAGACTGCGGATGGTTGGGAAGTTGTGACCGACAAAGGCACTATCACTTGTGAACATGTGGTCAACGCTGCTGGCCTCTGGGCCAAACAGGTGGGGCGCATGGCCGGAGTGGAGCTGCCGGTTTCGCCGCTGAAACACCACTATCTGATCACCGATACGGTGCCTGAGGTGGCCGAGGCGGATTTCGAGATGCCGATGACGGTTGATCTTGAAGGCTTCACCTATATGCGACAGGACCAGAAGGGCGTTCTGGTGGGCATCTACGAGGTCGATCACGAGCACTGGGCTATGGACGGTGCGCCGTGGAATTACGGTGAAGAATTGTTCCAGGAACAGCTCGACCGGATCGAGAACGAGCTGACGCTGGGCTTTGAACGGTACCCGTCGATCCAGAATGTTGGCATCAAAACATGGGTGAACGGCGCGTTCACCTTCTCACCCGATGGCAACCCGCTGGTCGGTCCGGTCCCAGGCAAGCGCGGTTATTGGTCAGCTTGTGCGGTGATGGCCGGATTCCTGCAGGGTGGCGGCGTTGGTAAGACGCTGGCCGAATGGATGATCCATGGCGAGCCTGAGGCCGACGCATGGCCTATGGACGTGGCGCGCTATGGCGATTTCGCTCAGAACAAACGCTACATCCGCGAAACAACCGGTCAGTTCTATTCCCGTCGTTTCGTGATGACTTACCCGAACGAGCAACTGCCCGCAGGTCGCCCGCTGAAGATGGCCCCAGCCCATGATGCAATGACCGAGGCGGGGTGCAAATGGGGCGTCAGCTGGGATCTGGAAGTACCGCTTTACTTTGCGCCCAAGGGCTTTGAAGAGACGCCGACGCTGAAACGCTCGAATGCGCACGACATCGTGGCTGAGGAGTGCAAAACCATCCGCGAAGGCGTGGGACTACTGGATATCTCGGGCTTTTCGCGCTTCGAGGTCACAGGCCCAAATGCCGAGGCTTGGCTAGACAGGATCATGGCGTCGAAACTGCCTGCACCGGGGCGTGCCAAACTGGCTCCAATGCTGGGTGAGAACGGTCGCCTCAAGGGTGATCTGACCGTGCTGAACTGGGGCGACGGGACCTGGTGGATCATGGGCAGCTATTATCTGCGCGCATGGCATATGCGCTGGTTCAATGATCACATGATGGACGCCGTGAATATCCGCGATCTGGGCGAGGAATATTGCGGTTTTGCCGTGGTTGGGCCGAAATCGCAGGCTGTGGTCGAGAAACTGGCCGAACAGGATATCTCGGGCCTGAAATTCATGGGCTGCGGCGACTTTGATATCGGTCTGGTGCGTGCCCGTGTGGCGCGTATGTCTGTGACGGGCGAAAAAGGGTATGAGATAAACTGCCGCTATGGCGACCATATCAAACTGCGCCGGATGCTGCTTGAGGCTGGGGCCGGGGACGGTATCCGCGAATGCGGATTCAACGCGATGCTGTCGACGCGGCTTGAGAAGAGCTTTGGTATCTGGTCTGCAGAATTCACTCAGCTTTACACGCCAGGCATGACCGGAATGGATCGCTGGATCGACTGGAACAAGGATTTCGTCGGCAAAGAGGCTGCGCTGGCTGAACGCGATGGCAACGGTCCGGCGCAAGTTCAAGTGACGCTTGAGGTAGACGCGCTGGACGCCGATGCCAGCGGGTATGAACCGATTTGGGCCGGGGATGAGCGTGTGGGCTTTGTGACTTCGGGTGGCTATGGCCATTATACAGGCAAGTCGCTGGCCATGGCTTTGGTCAACCGCGACAAGGCTGAACCGGGCACCGAGTTGTCGGTGCATGTGGTCGGTGCGGAACGACCCGCCCGCGTGATTGCGCCGTCGCCTTATGATCCGCAGGGCAAAGCGATGCGAGGTTGACCATGTCGGATTTGGGCCAAAAACGCCGACGGCGCGGGCGCGGGGCAGATGCCGCCCCGCAACCTAGCCGTGATGTGAATTATCGCCAGCTACGCAATCCGTTTCCGCAGATGGAAGTGTTCCCGACGGATCAGATTGCAGATATGCACGACACCGCATTGCGCACGCTAGAAGAGTTGGGCGTGAAAGTTCTATTGCCCGAAGCGCGGCGAATCTACGCGCTGGGTGGCGCGCGTGTGGACGAAGACAGCGAGATGGTCTTTATCGGGCGGGATATGGTTGAGGCCGCCGTTGCCTCGGCCCCGAAATCCATAGCCTGCCGCGCAGGCGCTCGGCACCGGGATTTCACTTTGGAGCTGGGCTCTTTGGTGTTCCAGCCCGGCGCTGGCGCTCCAAACGCGACCGATCTGGAACGCGGTCGTCGGCCAGCGAGTGGGCAGGATTATCTGGAGTTCCTAAAGCTCACTCATCACTTTGATGTCTTCCAGATGATCTCACCGCAAGTCGAACCGCAGGACGTGCCAACCAATGTGCGGCACTATTTCACCACCCAAGCGCAGATGGAATTGACGGATAAGTTCCCGTTCTTCTTCTCGCGGGGCACGCCGCAAGTGATGGACTGCTTCGAGATGCTCTCGACGGCGCGAGGTCTGTCTGACAAGGAGTTCCGCGCTAACGCCCATTGTTACACGATTATCAACACCAACAGCCCGCGGACGCTGGATATTCCAATGGCTCAGGGGCTGATCGACTTTGCGCGCCATGGTCAGATGTCGATCATCACACCCTTTACCCTGATGGGCGCAATGGCTCCGATCACGGTGGCCGGGGCCATCACGCTGTCCCATGCCGAGGCGCTTGCGGCCTTGACGCTGACCCAGCTTACCAACCCCGGTGCGCCGGTGTGCTATGGGACCTTTACCAGCAATGTCGACATGAAATCAGGGGCGCCTGCATTCGGGACGCCCTCGCATTTTCAGGCGTCTTTGGCAGCGGGCCAGTTGGCCCGGCATCTGGGCCTGCCCTGGCGGTCTGCGGCGGGGTCTGCGGCAAATATCAACGACGTTCAGGCCGCCAATGAAAACCAGTTCGGCCTGTGGGGCTGCCTGATGGCCGGGGCGACGGTGATCATTCATTCGGCCGGATGGCTCGAAGGTGGCCTGACCGTATCTTTCGAGAAGATGATCTGCGATGCCGAGGTGTTGAACATGGTGGCCGAGCTTTGTGCAGGGGCACAGGCCAATGGTGCAGAGATCGGGTTTGATACTGCGCTGAGCGAGGTTGAACCCAGCGGACATTTCTTCGCCACCAGTCAGACGATGGAGCGCTATAATACCGCATTTTATGAGCCGCACCTGCATGATTACGCAAATTTTGGCACCTGGACCGAGCGTGGCGCGATCGACGCCAACCACCGCGCGACAGGCGTATGGAAGGAAATCCTGGCAAATTTCAAAACACCGGCATCAGATACGGATCGCCTTGGTGCGTTGAAGGATTTCATAGCGCGCCGTACAGAAGAGGGCGGCGCACCGCCGGAGAGTTGAATGAACACCAAACCCATCCTGCACAGGGACGATCCCGAAGCTGAGCCACTGATTGGTAACGTCAAGGTCACGCGCGATGATTGGCTGAACGTGGCCATGGACGTCCTGATTTCGGACGGGGTCGAGCAGGTGAAAGTCATGAACCTTGCCGAGCGGATGGCGGTCTCGCGCTCATCATTCTACTGGTACTTCAAGTCGCGGCAGGAATTACTGGATGCGCTGCTGGCGCGGTGGCAGGCGACAAATACCGCGGCCTTGATCGCGCAATCCGAATTGCCTGCTGAAACGATCACGGCTGCGGTGTGCAATGTTCAGCGCTGCGTTGTGAATACCGAACTATTTGATACGGCGCTTGATTTTGCTGTGCGGGATTGGGCACGAAGATCGGGAAAGGTGCGGCGTATGCTGGACCAGTCCGATGCCCGTCGCCTGGCCGCGCTGCGCGCGATGTTCATCCGGTTCAACTATGATGAGACCGAGGCAGAGACGCGGGCGCGGGTGCTATATTATATGCAGATCGGATATGATCTGGCGCAGTTAAACGAACCATTGGCGATCAGGCTGTCGATGGTTCCACACTACCTTTATGTTTTTACAGGGGTCGAACCGCGACCCGAGGAAATCACCGAATTCAGCGCGTATGCGAAACATTTCTGGGAAGGGGCAGGACATGAACCAACCTGACGCAATCATCATTGGCACCGGTGTGATCGGAGCCGCCATCGCGTTCGAGATGTCCAAGGCCGGTTGGAAAACTCTGTCGTTGGATCGCAATGCGCAGGTTGGGCATGGCTCGACCGCAGGCTCTTGCGCGATAATTCGGATGCATTATTCGACCCTCGATGGAACCGCGTTCGCTTGGGAAGGCTATCACTATTGGCGTGATTGGGCGAACTATCTGGGCTTGCCCGACAAAGCCGATTTGGCGCAGTTTCGTGAGACCGGTTGTTTGGTCGTCAAGACCGAGGCCAATGGATTTCTTGAGAAACATAAGAAGTACAGCGCCGAACTGGATTGTCCGTTTGAAGAATGGACACCTGAGCGGATTACCGAACGTCTGCCGATCTATTCTCTGGACAGCTTTGCCCCGGCGCGGCGCATGGATGATCCGGAGTTCGGCCAACCGAACGGAGATCGGATTCAGGGCGCAGTGTTCTGGCCGAAAGCAGGCTATGTGACCGATCCAGCCTTGTCGGCGCAAAACCTGATGGATGCCGCCAAGCTGCATGGTGCCGAAGTGCGAACGGGTGCAGACGTGCGCGAAATCCTGTCGCAGCAGGGGCGCGTCGCAGGTGTCAGACTTGCCTCTGGTGAAGAAATCCACGCCAAAGTGGTGGTGAATGTTGCCGGTCCCGGGTCAGCGCTTGTCAACGAAATGGCCGGGGTTCTGGGTGACATGACCATTCAAACCCGCCCGCTGCGGCAGGAGGTGGTGCATGTACCCGCGCCCGAAGGATTTGATTTCGAAACGCAAGGAACAATTGTCTCGGATAGTGATATCGCGCTGTATTGCCGTCCAGAACATGGCAATCATATTCTGATCGGTTCCGAGGATCCGGCATGTGATCCGCATCAATGGTGCGAAGATGATGTAAGCTATAACCACGATTTTACGGATCAATGGACCACGCAGGCCATGCGTTATGCCCAGCGGGTCCCGAGCTTGGGGATACCCTCCAGAACCCGTGGGGTGGTGGATTTGTATGATGCCTCGACTGACTGGATTCCGATCTATGACAAGTCCAGCCTGCCGGGGTTTTACATGGCCTGCGGCACCAGCGGTAACCAATACAAGAACGCGCCGATTGCGGGCAAAATGATGGCTGCGCTGATCGACTACGTCGAAGGCGGTGCGGATCATGACGACAAGCCGATGCAGTTTGAACTGCCTTACATTGGACGCACAATCGACACCGGTTTTTATTCCCGCAAGCGACCGGTCAATACCGATAGCAGTTTCTCGGTGCTTGGTTAACGCGCCATCGCGCGCGCGTTCTCATAGCTTTCTTCCCGTACTGGACCGAAACCGCGTATCTGGTCCGCAGCTGACAGCACGTCCAGCCACTCGGCCTCGGAATGGGCGGAGGGGTTTGTCAGATACATGTCCAACAGCGATTGGTACCAGTTTAGGATATCTCGATGCAGTCGCGCTTCGGAGTGATAGCCGAAGGGGTTCAGGACCGAGCCGCGCAAACCACGTAGACGGGACAGTCCCCGCAGAACCGGGCGCATCCATGGGCCCAGTGCAAACTTGAGGGGGCGGCCCCGTTCGTCCTTGCGCCAGCTCAGCATTGGCGGGGCGAAATGGTAACTGGTTTTGAAATCTCCCTCGAATTGTTGCTTCAGTTCGTTGTCGAAGTTTTGGGACGTTTGCAGCCTGGCTACTTCGAACTCGTCTTTATAGGCCATGAAACGGAACAAGTTGCGGGCTACGGATTCTAGAATATCGTCGGATATTTTCGGGTTCGACGCGCGGATTGCTTCAATCTGTTGCGCATAGCGATCCGCATATGCGGCATCCTGATAATCTGTCAAAAACGCCACCCGACGCGCAATCACCTGATCCAAGGTGCCGTTTGTCTCTTCGGGTAGTGCCAGCCCGTGAATGCGGTCGGGGTCAGCCGCCAGACAACGCCCAAGAGCAAAGGCCAGCCGGTTTTTTTCGACGGCTACACCGTTCAGTAAGATGGCCTGAGCCAATGCAAGATGCGATACCGGAACCAGCTCGTTTTGCCATGCATAACCCAGCAAAATGACGTTGGCGAAGACGGCATCCCCCAGTAGCGCCTCAGCTATTGCATTTGCGTCAAGGCTGGCGAGATTGTCCACCCCAACCACATCTGCAATCGCCTGTTCCCGCTTATCGACCCGCAATTGGGCATCGCGGCGCAGGACAAGATCGCCGGTGGGCATCTCGGCCCTGTTCAGCACAACGCGTGTCCCGCGGGCATAATGAGCTGAGGCTTTGGGGGCCGAACTCACCACCACATCACAGCCAATCACCGCATCCGCAGCGCCTTGATCTATGCGTACTTGGTTAAGCGCATCCGGAGCTGCGCCAAGGCGGATGTAACTGAGTACCGTGCCGAATTTCTGCGCAAATCCGGTGAAATCCAGGACCGAGGCACCTTTGCCTTCCAGGTGCGCGGCCATAGTGATCAGGGCCCCAACCGTGACAACCCCAGTGCCACCCACGCCTGTCACAAGCAGATCAAATGGTGTGTCCAAAGACGGAAGCTTTGGGTCTGGCAGGCCTGTTTCAAGCGCATTGAAGTCCATTTCGATGGCGCGCTTTCGTCGGGTTGCGCCCTCAACGGTCACAAAACTCGGACAGAACCCGTTCAAGCACGAAAAATCCTTGTTGCACGAACTTAAGTTGATCTTGCGCTTGCGCCCCAGCGGGGTTTCGCGCGGCTCAACGCTTAGGCAATTCGACGCGACCGAGCAGTCGCCGCAGCCTTCGCAGACCAGATCGTTGATCCAGACGAACGTTGAGGGGTCCTCCATTGTCCCACGCTTGCGGCGGCGGCGTTTCTCGGTGGCGCAGGTCTGTTCATAGATCAGGACCGTGACTCCGGGTATGTCGCGCAGTTCGCGTTGCAGGCTGTCCATCTTTGCCCGGTCGTGGAATGTGGTGCCAGCCGGGAAATCGGATCGGTGAAACTTGGCAATGTTGTCCGAGACCAGCGCGATCCGCGCAACGCCTTCAGCCCGGCAGGTTTGGGCAATGCCTGCAACGCTGACAGGTCCATCCACTGGTTGCCCTCCGGTCATTGCGACCGCATCATTGTAGAGTATTTTATACGTGATATTTGTCCCGGCCGCGACCGCCTGACGGATCGCGAGTGATCCAGAATGGTACCACGTCCCTTCGCCAAGGTTCTGGAAGATATGCTTGCCGCCATTGAATTGTGAGGCCACCACATGGGGTACGCCTTCGCCTCCCATTTGTGCATAGCCGACCGTCTCGCGATCCATCCAAGATGCCATTACGTGGCAACCAATGCCGCTGGCAGCGGTAGAGCCTTCTGGAACTTTGGTTGATGTATTGTGCGGGCAGCCCGAGCAGAAATAGGGTGTCCGTGTTGCGCCCGGGACATTGATCACGGGCGGTTCTGTCTCAGTCAGTGCACGCGCTTTGGCAGGCAGGTTTTCTTCAGGGAAGAACGTGTTAAGTCGGGCGGCAACAAAGGGGGCCAGCATCAAAGGGCTGAGTTCCCCGGTCCATGGGATCAGCGGTTCGCCATGGCTGTCATATTTACCTACCATCTTATGGGGTTTGTCGCCGGGCCAGTCATAGAAATATTCTTTGAACTGGCTTTCGATGATGCCGCGCTTTTCCTCGACGACCAGAACCTCGGCCTTGCCTTTCACAAAGCGCAACGCGTTGCGACGGGCCAGCGGCCAGACCATGCCAACCTTGTAGATGTCGATCCCCAAGCGGCGGCAAGCGGCTTCATCAAGGTCCAGCAAACGCAGCGCCTCCATCAGATCGAGGTGCCCCTTGCCGGTGGTCACGAAGCCGAACTTCGCGTTGTCGATGTCATAAATACGCCGGTCGATGGGGTTTTCTTCGGCAAAGGCCCGAACGGCGCGCAACTTGTGCTGGATGCGGGTCTCGATCTCGGGCGAGGGCAAATCGGCAGTGCGGACGTGCAAGCCGCGTTCGGGCAAGTCGATCTGCGGCAGGGAAAAGCTGCGATCCGGGTGCAGATCGACGGACCGCGCGCTTTCGACCGTTTCCGAGACCGCCTTGAACCCGACCCACGTGCCTGAGAAACGGGACAGAGCGAACCCGTACTCGCCGAATTCCAAATATTCCTCGACCGAGGCTGGGTTCAATGTCGGCATGAACCACGACATGAAGGCCACATCCGACTGATGGGGCATCGAAGAACTGACGCAACCATGATCATCGCCTGCCACGACCAGCACGCCACCTTTTGGCGCAGACCCATATGCATTCCCATGTTTCAATGCATCGCCTGATCGGTCGACACCGGGGCCTTTACCGTACCACATCGAAAAGATGCCCTCGACCTCGCAATGCGGGTCCAAAATGGCCTGTTGCGCACCCAGAACCGCCGTTGCGCCGAGGTCTTCGTTTACGGCGGGCATGAACGTGATGCGATCCGTCTTCAGCCGGTCCTTTGCGCGCCATAGCTCAAGATCCAGCCCGCCCAGTGGCGATCCGCGATAGCCCGAGACAAACCCCGCCGTGTTCAGCCCGGCCTGACGATCGCGTCGGGCCTGGTCCATCATAATCCGCGCCAAGGCTTGCGTGCCTGTTAGAAAAACCCGGCCCTGCGTCAGGGTATAGCGGTCTTCAAGCCGATAGGTGCGGGGGGAGGGTTCGTGGTGGCTCATTGCTACGCGTCCATGGGTTTTTGTCTTTGGTGTTCGGTTATTTTAACCCCCCGCAGGTGAATTTCTGTTTCAGAGTTTGTGCGAGCTCTGCAAATTATGATAGAATTCACCAGATTTAGTTAAAATTACGGATTAATCTTCCTAAGATGGGCATACTTGATGATCGGGACCGCCGCATTCTGACGCTGCTTCAAAATGACAGCCGGGTTTCAAACGCCGAATTGGCAGATGCTGTCGGCATGTCAGCCTCAGCCCTGTGGCGCAGGGTGCGCGCGCTGGAAGAGGCTGGGGTGATCGAACGGTACGGCGCTTTGGTGAACCCTGCCGAGATGGGGTTGACGTTCGAAGCAATCGTGCTTGTTCACCTGACCCGGCATGACCCGGACAAGATTGTCGACTTCATCCGGGCCGTCGAGATCAGCCCCGAAGTGCAGGAATGCTACGCCACGACAGGTCAGGCCGATTATCATCTGCGTGTCTTGTGCAGGAATCTGTCTGCTTACAACACGTTTCTGGAAGATTTCTTGTTTCGATTGCCCGCCGTCGCCAGCGCGCAAACGAATGTCGTGCTGCGGACGATCAAGCGGAACCGACCGGTGGTACCCTGAAGCTTAAGCCGCGAAAGCCACCCAAGCCCAGGCCATGCCAATATAAGTAAGGTTGTGAAACAACTGATCCAGACCAGCGGCACGCCAAAAAGCGGCCTGATTGGGTTGCAACTGTTTGCGGTCAGAATAGTTGGCTTTGGCAAAGTCGATGTGGAAATGCACGATCCATTCCAACGCAGCGATGATCAGTATGAATTCAATCGGGGCGCGAAAAAGCGCGAAAATCACGACCGAACCCACAACATGCACAGCAGCATGTTGCGCGCGCCCCATGTGGAAATACGTGCCTCGCCCGGAAAGCATCTTGGGCGTCTGTAAATAATAGTCGGCGAACATGTGTTTGATCTGAAGCAGGCACAGCAACAGAAACACAGCGCCAAAGCTGGCAGGCAAATGAATCCTCCCGATATCGTCCTGAATCAGGAGATTAGGGGGTAAACGCGAAACGCGCAAATGAACTTGTTCACACAACGCAAATTAGGCGCAAATCGGAAATTCATTTGCTTCCGAGGATACGATTGCGGTAAATTCGGCCCGTTGTATTCACGCCAAAATCAGTGATTTGAGCGGCGGATCGTTAGTAGGGGCGGGTTCAATAGAACGATCGATCTTTCAGTTCATCTGGAAATACTCGAAGCGCGACCAGTTGATTTTGCTGGCCGTGACGTCGACCTTGTTTCCTTTGCTTTACCTGACGTTGGAGCTGCCCAAGCGCATCATCAATGACGCAATCGGCGCGACAAGTCAGATTGTCGATGTCTGGGGTTATAGCCTGACGCAGACCACTTTTCTGATGATCCTGTGCTTTGCCTTTCTGGCTGCGGTGCTGGCGCACGGGCTGATGAAGATGCGTATCAACACCATGAAGGGTGTTCTGAGCGAGCGTATGCTGCGTCGCTTTCGCTATCAGTTGATCAACCGCGCGCTTCGCTTCCCACAACCATATTTTGAGCGGGTCAGTCAGGGCGAAATGGTCTCGATGATAACCGCTGAAAGCGAACCGATGGGTGGGCTGATGGGGGATGCGATCAGTCAGCCCGTGCTGCAGGCCGGACAAATGATCACGATCCTGTCCTTTCTGTTCCTCCAAAGCGTTTGGTTCGGACTGGCCGCGGTGGCGTTGATCCCGCTGCAGGCCTGGCTGATCCCGCGATTGCAACGCCAGATCAATCTTCTGAACAAGAAGCGCATTCAAGAGGTCCGCGTTTTGGCTGCCCAGATCGGCGAGAACGCTGCCGGTGCTTCGACCCTGCGCGCCAATGGCGGTTGGCGTTATCGGCGGGCGATGATCTCGGATCAGCTGGGGCGCCTGTTCGCCATCCGCTTTGAGATCTATCAGAAGAAGTTCTTTATGAAGTTCATCAACAACTTCATATCGCAGCTGACGCCATTCATGTTCTACCTTGTCGGTGGCCTGCTGGTGTTGCAGGGGTCTGTTTCGCTGGGTGCTCTGGTGGCTGCGCTGGCGGCTTACAAAGACTTGAGCTCACCCTGGAAAGAACTGCTGACCTATTATAATCAAACGCAGGACATGTCGCTGCGATGGGATGTTGTGATTGATCGTTTCGCACCGGATGGAATGATTGATGAGGCCCTGTTTGACGGAGAGCCAGCGGATTGTCCACATCTGAATGGCGATATCGTACTGAATCAAGTCTCGGTTCGTGATATCGACGGCAATCAGGTTTTGGATGATCTGGACCTGACGTTCCCAGCAGGTAAAACGGTCGGCATTTCGGCCACCAGCGAGGAAGATCGCCATGCGCTGACCGAGTTGCTGACCCGCGAGATACTGCCAACCTCTGGCCGTATTGAAATCGGCGGCATCAATATGGCTGGCCTGCATCAAAGCGTTGTTGCCCAACGAATAGGTCTAGCAACCTCGCGCCCCATAATGTTTCAGGGCACGTTGGGTGAAAATGTGATGATGCCGATGCGGTCACATCCATTGTCCAAGTCCACCGAGGATCCGGATTTCACCGAGACGCTGAGGGCAGGCAATAGTGCTGATCCATTCAACGCCGAATGGCTTGACCCCGGAATGGCGGGTTTTGACGATACGGCGCGGCTGCGCGATTGGTGGCTGAAACTGATCGATGGCATGGGCTCGGGCGCGGCGTTGTTTCAGCGCGGTGCCGAGCAGGTGTTTGATGCGAATGAGCGCCCGGAACTGGCAGCAAAGCTGGTCGAATTGCGCCCTCGGGTTCAGAAGGCGGTGCGCGAGGCCGGGCTTGATCAGCAGGCGCTGATTTTCGATCGCTGCGCGTATAACCCTGCGCTACCCGTTGCTGAGAACCTGTTGTTTGCCACCCCTTGTGTTCCAGTGACACGGCAATTGCTGGCACAGCAGACCGTGTTTCTGGGCCAGTTGCGCGAGTTGGGGTTGGATGAAACCCTGATCAGCCTGACACGCGACGTAATTGAGATGCTGCGCCAGATATTTGGGCTTGATGGAACAGATCATCCTTTGTTTCGCAAGCTGGGGCTTGAGGCCCAGACCTACGAGGCCGCGGTTGAATTGGTCGAGCAAACCCGGAAGGAAGGCGCAAATGGGCTGGATGACGAACAATTGGCTAGCTTGCTTTCGGTGCCATTTGTGATCTCGGCCGAGCAGATTGGCCCGGCGTTTTCGGATGAGCTGAAGAACCGCATTCTTGAGCTTCGCCACAGCCATTCGGCCAAATTGCTGGAACCCTTGCACGATGTATTCGTCCCGTTGGATGAAGATGCCTTTGCACCCGGTTTGACGGTCATGGAAAACGCACTGTTTGGCAAGGTCAGCCAGATCGGCGGTGCGCGGACCGACGAGGCGCGCAAACTGATCGTCGATGTTCTGGCCGAGAACGGGGCGCGACCGATGGTGGTGGAACTGATCTATGATGTTCCGGTCTCGATTGGCGGCCAGAACTTGCCTGCGGTATTTGCCGAACCGCTGGCCTTTACCCGCGCTGCGATCAAAAAGCCGGATATTCTGATCCTGGAAACCGCGCTTGCCAGCTATGATATGGAGACACAGGTCGCAGTTTATAAAAATCTGCGTGAATTGCTGCCCGAAACTACTGTAATCTATCTAAATGATGCGTTCGAAAATCCAGATGTTTTCGACATGTATGTTGAAATCCGTCAGGGCCGGGTCGTGACGGGTGAAGGCCCAACCGACGTCGACGGCGACGGTGCGGCGTCTGCCGATCTGGTACGCAAATTGCGTGCGCTTGAGCAGACCCCGTTGTTCTCTGGGCTCGACCGTCGCCAGCTTCGACTGCTGGCCTTTGGTGCGCGCTGGTTCGAAGCGAAACCTGGCCAGGTGGTGTTTCTGAAGGATGATCAGCCAACCGATGGCGCCTATGTCATCCTTGAGGGCGAGGCAGGATTGTACCTGCCGCGTTCGGGCGAGGCCGATCAACTGATCACAACGGTTGGTGCGGGCGCGTTGGTGGGAGAGCTGGGGTTGATCCGAAAAGAGCCTCGGGCGTTGAGCATGGTGGCTGAAACGGAACTGTCCTGCCTACGGATCGGTGAGGAGGAATTTCTGGCGGTCGTCGAGAACGATGCAGCCACAGCCTTTAAACTGTTGCAGGTCATCGCGGGGTATGTCTCGAACTGATCGGCTTGCTCGCCTGTCGATTGTTACCCTTCGGTTGCGGGTGCCCCGCCTTGAAACGCATTCCCATTTGCATAGTCACATGGTGTTTCCTGCATCTGTAAGTGCAGCCCGTCACCTTTGTAGGGATGGGCTCGGGCAAGGCCTTCATCGACCTCGATACCAAGGCCGGGCTCGATCGGAGGAGTGACGAAGCCCTTCTCGACGCGGATGCTTCCCTTTATCAGTTGATCGTGGAATGGGGTCTCGATGCTTTCAAGCAGCAGCAGGTTCGGGATCGACGCCGCAAGATGAATATTCGCCGCCCACTCGATCGGTCCCGCATACAGATGGGGTGCCATCTGGGCGTTGAAAACCTCGGCCATCGCGGCGACTTTCTTCATCTCCCAGATACCACCAGCGCGTCCCAACGCAGGCTGAAGGATTTCGGCGGCCCCGGCGCGCAGGACCGTGCCAAATTCCGCTTTGGTTGTCATCCGTTCACCGGTCGCGACAGGGATACGGACATTGCGCGCCACACGGGCCATATCCTCGATCATGTCGGGGGGTGTGGGTTCTTCGAACCACAGCGGCGAAAAGGGTTCCAGCGCTTGGCCCAGACGTATAGCTCCGGCTGTGTTGAACTGGCCATGAGTACCGAACAGCAGATCGGCCTTCTCTCCAACTGCCTCACGGATCGCTTTGCAAAACGCTATCGACATTGAGATATCGGACATCGCGGGCATGTGCCCGCCGCGGATTGTATAAGGCCCGGCGGGATCAAACTTGACGGCGGTATAGCCGCGCCGGACCATTTCAGCAGCACTTTCTCCGGCCTGCTCAGGTGAAGTCCAGAAGTCCGTCAGGTTATGCTGAGGAAGTGGGTAGAGATAGGTGTACGCCCGGATACGGTCGTTCATCCGCCCACCCAGCAGCGCATAGACCGGACGATCACGATCCTTGCCCAAAATGTCCCAGCAGGCGATTTCGAGCCCTGAGAACGCACCCATGACGGTCAGGTCTGGTCGCTGAGTGAAGCCGCTGGAATAGGCGCGGCGGAACATCAACTCGATATTCTCGGGGTTTTCGCCCTGCATGTGCCGTTCGAATACATCGCGAATGACATGGGTCATGGCCTCGGGACCAACCGAGGACGCGTAGCATTCCCCCCAACCGATCACGCCCGTATCCGTGGTGACCTTGACCAAAATCCAATAGCGCCCACCCCAACCCGGGGCCGGAGGGGCAGTAACGATGACATCGAGATCTTGCAGTTTCATCGGGCGTTCCTTTTGCGGGTTCAGTCGCGATCGAACAAGATCACGTTGCGTTTGGCCGCACCGGACTTGGTGTCTTCGATGGCCTCATTGATCTGTGACAGGGTCCAGCGACCCGAGATCAACTCGTCCAGTTTCAGCCGCCCCTGTTCATACAGATCGATCATCCACGGGATGTCGCGCTGGATCACTACATCGCCCATTTTTGAGCCCACCATGCCCTGGCCAAGCGCGGCCAGCACGACGGGTTCGTAGCTGGACATGTCACCAGAATGGGGCATCCCGATCATGATCGCCTTGCCGCCCCGACCAAGGTAACGCGGGGCCTGATCATAGGCCGGGATTGCACCAACTGTAATCAAGACGGCGTCTGCGCCACGTCCGCCCAGCGCCTTGTAGGCGGCTTTCCACGGCTCTTTCTGGTTGGCCAAAACACCATGGGTCGCGCCGAACTCCATTGCGATATCCAGCTTATCCTGTGTCATATCGACCGCAACGATACGGCGAGCTCCGGCAATACGTGCGCCTTGGATTGCGTTCAAGCCGACGCCCCCGGCGCCGATGACAACCACGTCCTGCCCGGGGCGAAGCTGGGCGGCGTTGACCGCTGCGCCAACACCGGTGATCACCCCGCAAGACAGCAGGCTGGCAAGGTCCTTGGGCAGGGTCTCAGGTATGCGGACGATCTGTCGGTGGCTGACAACTACCTTTTCGGCAAAGGCCCCGCACGCCATGGCCTGTTCCAGCGCATCACCTTCGGCAGTCTGCAGCGGGCCTTTGACCGTGTCATACGGTGTCTCACAAATGGTGGGCTTGCCACCGGCACAGGACGGACAGCTTCCGCAGGCGCGGATCAACGTGACCACGACGGGATCACCAAGTTTGAAATCCCCTGCGCCCTCGCCAACGGCAGAAACGAAGCCTGCCGCCTCGTGCCCATAAACCGCGGGCAAGTGGCCGCCCCACGCGCCGCTTGCAAAGGAAATGTCCGAATGACAAATCGCGACCGCATCCAGCGTGACCTCGACCTCGCCCATGCCGGGCGGTGCAATCAGGATGTCTTCGATGACCAGAGGTTCGCCGAAGGCTCGGCATACGGCTGCTTTGATGGTTTGCATGTGTTTTCCCGCTCCCTAACGGGATCACGGTGACCTGTCCCGGCGGGACCTGCAAGGTGGAAACCGTCACGGATGTGTCGTTGTTCTGCCAAAGTGGGGTAGACGCAAAAGAATCCACCTATTGATAAGCATTGTGTGGGTCATCGGTTCAGTGTGCGACAACCAAACAGATCGGCGCACGGCGTATCGGGGTCGGGACATCGACGGTGGCTGGCTACATTCGTTGCGAGATCTGGTGCATCAACCCGGCAAGATGCTCAGGATGCGAAAAAAACGGCGAGTGAGAGCTGTCTATCGTAAGGTGCATATCAGGGTCCGCGCAGCCCGCCATCTCGGCCTGATATTCGGTCGGAACGATTCGGTCATCGGTAGTTCTGATGTACCCTTTTGGAACGCGCGCGAAGTTATCTCCGACGTCTAGGGGGGTAGTCTGCGGTGCAATCGCCTGGGGGCACAGGCGCGCGAATGCATAGGCAACCACCTCGCGCGCGCAGTCGTGATAAAGCAGGTCGTGCACCTGATCCGGTACCACCGAATACGACAACCCGTCGCCGGATACTTCGACGGCATTTCCGATCAGTTGGCGTGGGGCTCGTTTGCGCATTTCGACCATAGATAGCCCGGATTTCGGAACATAGGCACTTAGATAAATCACACCTCGCATGGCGTTCGGGTCGGTCTCGGCAGCCGCACTTACGGGATATCCACCCCACGAGTGCCCTAAGATGATGGTCTTTGGTGTCGAAGCCTTCAGCACGGCATCTCTGCACGTTCCAAGGGTGACATCGCGGATAGGCGTCGGGTCCGAGCCGTGGCTTGGCATATCGATGGCGCGGGCGGTATGTCCGAATGTGGTCAATTCTGGGATCATATCGCGCCAGCACCAGGCACCGTGCCAAGAGCCATGTACAAGCAAGAAATCTGCCAACAATCCCTCCTTCAAATATGTCCGATCTCGGTCAGAAAATCACCAATCAATTGGGCAAAGTCCTGAGGGCGCTCGACGCAGGGCAGGTGGCCTGCCTTTCGGATCAGCGCAAAGCGCGAGCCAGGGATCAGATCGACCGTTTCGCGCACCAGATCGGGCGGGGTTGAGCCGTCTTCGCTGCCCGCAATCCCCAAGGTCGGCAGGCGCAATCCGCTGGTTGGCGTATAGAAATCGGTGCCAGAGATTGCAGCGCAACAGCCCAGATAGCCATCGACCGGTTGTCGGACCATCATGTTGCGCCAAAGCGTCATCTCGGCGCTGGTCCGGAATGATTTCGAGAACCACCGATCCATGGTGGCATCCGCCAGTGCCTCGATCCCGCCTTTACGGACAGCATTCATACGCTGCTGCCACATCATGGGAGTGCCGATCTTGGCGGCCGTATTCGACAGCACCAGCGCGCGGATCTGATCCATACGCTTGACCGCCAGACCCTGCGCAATCATGCCACCGACGGACAGACCCACGAATACGCAATCCTTGACCTCTAGATAATCCAGCAATTGCTCGGCGTCGCGCACCAGATTTCCCATGGAATAGGGCGCTGAAGGTGCTGATGACAATCCGTGCCCGCGTTTGTCGTACCTAATGATGCGCAGGCCTTTGGGCAGTAGCGACAATATCGGGTCCCACAGCCGCATATCCGTACCCAGTGAATTAGCAAACACGATGGGGGCGCCAGCGGCGTCGCCATCAATTCGGTAGTGTATCCGAACATCTTTGAGGTCAGCGATATGCATGTTTAGCGTCCCCGTCTGCTCAGGGTGTCGGTTAAAACGACTACGACCGGATTTTGCACCGGCTGTAAGCGATTGTCAGGTAAGGAATTCCAACGCCCGTTCAAAGATCTGCGGATCCACGTTGCCGCCCGAGGCGACTAAGATCACCGCATCCCCATCAATCTGATCCTTGCGAAACAGGGCAGAGGCCAGCGAAACAGCTCCGCCCGGTTCCAGCACGATCTTCAGACGCAGAAACGCAAGGGCCATGGCGCGTAGTGATTCCTGTTCAGATACCGACAGACCAGGGCCGCAAAGCCGCTGTAGGATGGGAAAGGTAATCTGCCCCGGCTGTGGCGTCAGGATTGCGTCGCAGATATTTCCCGAAGTAGCGTCGTTGCTTTGGATCGTCCCGCTTGCCAGCGAGCGTTTCACGTCTTCGAACCCTTCAGGCTCGCATGGACGAGGGCGCAGACCGGGCGCGTGACGCTCTAATGCCAGCGCTATACCAGATGTCAGCCCGCCGCCGCCACAGCAGATCAGCACGTCACCTTCGGTCACGCCCAGCGCCCGTGCCTGACGCGCCAGCTCCAGTCCCGTTGTTCCCTGGCCAGCGATCACTTGCGGTTCGTCATAAGGCCGGATCAAGGTCAAACCGCGCTCGGCAGCCAATGCCTCGCCGATGTCTTCGCGGCTTTCGCTGGCGCGGTTATAAAGGACGACCTCACCGCCCAGCGCGCGGGTGTTTTCAATCTTCAGCTTCGGCGCATCCGAGGGCATGACGATGACGGACGAGACTCCATGTTGAGCCGCTGCATAGGCAACACCCTGTGCGTGATTGCCCGAGGAATAGGCGATGACGCCCCGGTTGCGCGCCGCTTCATCCAATGCGGAAATAGCTGACCACGCGCCGCGAAATTTGAAACTGCCGGTGTGTTGCAGGCATTCGGGTTTGATCAGCACGCGGCGACCCGCGATTTCATCCAGGAAAGGCGATGACAGAAGCGGCGTCTCGCGCACGTGACCTTTCAGCCGCTCGGCGGCGGCTTCGATCATGTCTATGTTGCTCATTTGGCGTCCAGTATCTTGCGGATCAGGTCTAGGGATTGAGGCTCGTTCAGGAACGGGACATGTCCTCGGTCCGGCACTTCGGTCGAGATCAATTCGGGGTGGTGTGCGTGCATCTTCTGCACCGTGGCTTTGCTCAACAAGTCGGAATTTGCACCGCGGATCACGCCGGTGTGGATCGTGCTCAGGGCGTCGAACAAAGGCCACAGGTCCGGTACCGGGGTGATGGCGGCCTGCTCGATCAGCGCTTGTCGCAATGCGGGGTCATAACGCAGCTGTAGCCCGGTATCGGTTTGAATGTATTGATGTTCTACCTGCAGTTTCCAGACGTCCTGAGCGATGCCCGGGAACTGTGGCGCCATCATCGTTTGCAGGACCTGCGCAGCCTCATCATAGGATTGTGAACTTGGGGGATTGCCGACATAGTCCATAATCTTGGCAATGCCACCGGGTTCGATCACCGGGCCAACGTCGTTCAGGATAACACCTGCCAGCCGGTCAGGATGGCTGGCGGCCAAGGCCATGGCGATCAGCCCCCCCCGTGACGTGCCCAACAGGGTCACCTTCTCCAAACCCAGCTGATCCAGAAGTTCGACCGCATCCTGTCCTTCGCGCAGGATGTTGTAATTCATGTAGTTCGCATCAAAATCGGACTTGCCGCGCCCGCGATAATCCATCGCAATCATACGAAGATCACTCATATGTGGCGCAAGAAATGAAAAGTCGCGGCAGTTGCGCGTCAAGCCAGCCAAGCAAAGCAGAGGATGGCCCGTGCCGGTATCTTCATAGTACAGGCGTTTGCCGTCCGAGGTGGTGAAATATGCCATCAAAGCCCTGCCAATTGAGGGATCGTCGTCAGGTCTGGCAGCACATGTGCAGGTTCCCACGGCAGACGGTCCATTGGTTCGCCAGCGCGGTTGACCCAAGCTGTGACAAATCCATAGCCACTGGCCCCGGCAGCGTCCCACCCGTTTGAGCTGACGAACAGCACTTCATCGCGCGCGCAGCCGAAGCGGTTCTGCACCAGATCGTATACGCTGGCATGGGGTTTGAAGACCCCCACGCTTTCGACCGACAGAACATCACCCAGCACATCACCGATCCCGGCAGACTGCACCGCCCCGTTCAACATCGGGGGTGAACCGTTGGATAGGATGGCGGTCTGCAACCCACCGGCCTTCAGCGCCTTCAACATATCGGGGACCTCGGGATAGGCCTGCAATTCCCAATACAAATCGAGCAGACGCTGCCGAAGGGTGTTATCCCCCTGAAGGCCTACCGCTTCCAAGGCCCAATCCAGCCCATCTTGCGTGACATCCCAAAAGTCACAATGCGCATCAGCGACAGCACGCAACCAAGTATATTGCAGTTGCTTTAAACGCCAGTGATTGGCCAACTCGGGCCATTTATCAGCCAACGTTTCGAACTCCGGTTCCGCTGCGGCCTGCCTTGCGGCGGCGGCCACGTCAAACAGAGTGCCATAAGCGTCGAATACACACGTGGTGATAGCCATCCGATCCTCCCCTGATCGGGCGCAGGTAAACACAACCGGTTCCGGGGTTAAAGAGGGCAGGGTTTACAATGCTGTGTCAGCCTCTAGGCTGCGCCGTTCATTTCTTTTCAGGCCGGAGGCCATCATGACCGCAATCAAACAAGGCGACACGGTTCGCATCCACTACACCGGAACTCTGCTGGACGGCAAAGTCTTCGACAGTTCCGAGGGGCGCGATCCGTTGGAGTTTGCGGTTGGTTCCGGGCAGATCATACCCGGTCTGGACGCTGCCCTGCCGGGCATGGAGATTGGCGAGAAAAAGCGTGTCGAGATCGATTGCGTTGACGCCTATGGCCCGATCAATCCGGGCATGCGGCAGCAGATCCCGCGTGAAGGCATCCCGGATGACATTCCGCTTGAACCGGGCACGCAGTTACAGATGCAAACTCCTGACGGTCAGGCATTGCCAGTGACTGTCGTCGAGGTAGATGAGGCGACAGTGACCTTGGATGCAAATCATCCACTAGCGGGGCAAGATCTGGTCTTCGATATCGAAATCGTTTCGATCAACTGATGCTGATTGGATCAAAGGCCCGGGATATGTGACAACAACGGCTCAATCGCATCGCGCACGGGCGGTTGGGTCAGAAACACAAAGGCAATCAGCAGCGATGTGAGAATCAGCAGCAAAAGACGCGCACGTCCGCTTCCTGATTTGCGTTTCAAAGCTGGCGAGCGCGTGTTGCTCGCAAGGATCTGTTCAAGTTTGCTCATATCGTAATCCCTGCG
Source organism: Ruegeria sp. D6 (assembly GCF_056534365.1). Classification (NCBI taxonomy): domain Bacteria; kingdom Pseudomonadati; phylum Pseudomonadota; class Alphaproteobacteria; order Rhodobacterales; family Roseobacteraceae; genus Ruegeria; species Ruegeria sp. D6. The sequence continues at coordinate 59,718 of NZ_JBQFPH010000001.1, forward strand.
GGGCAAAGATGTTCAAATCTTGGCAGCCGCAGGGAAAGATATGGTCACATGGCCTCTGGCTGGGGCATGCCCAGAATATGATACCCGCCATCGACGCGGATGATCTCACCCGAAGTATAGCTGCCGGCGTCGGACGCAAGATACACGGCGGTGCCTCCGACGGCCTCCAGCGTGGCATTCGAACGCATAGGTGCGTTCTGGTCGCAGAACTTGTAGGTCTTGCGTGCACCACCAATAGCCGCACCTGCCAATGTTTTCATCGGGCCGGGCGAGATGGCGTTCACGCGAATACCCTCGGGGCCCAGATCGTTCGCCAGATAGCGCGTCGCCGATTCCAGCGCAGCCTTGGCGACGCCCATGACATTGTAGTTTGGTACAACCTTGTTCGACCCCTGATAGGTCAGGGTCAACAACGTGCCGCCATTGTCCTTCATCAGCGGATAAGCGCGACGGGCAACTTCGATGAACGAATAGGCCGACACATCCAGCGAGTGTTTGAAGTTTGCCCGCGTGGTGTTCAAGAATCGACCGGTCAGTTCGGACTTGTCCGAATAAGCGATAGCGTGGACAACAAAATCTATTGTTGGCCAGCGGGCGGACAACTCGCCAAACGCGCGATCCAGTGAATCATCATCGGTCACATCCGCATCGACCATGAAGTCGCTGCCCAAGCTTTGGGCCAGCGGTTCGAGCCGTTTGCCAAATGCCTCGCCCTGATAGGTGAAAGCCAGCTCAGCGCCCGCTTCGTGCATGGCTTTGGCGATGCCCCACGCGATAGAGCGGTCATTAGCCACGCCCATGATCAGGCCGCGTTTACCCTTGAGAATATCCGACATCTTGTTCACCCGTTATACTTCGACAGAACCATGGATCCGTTGGTGCCGCCAAAGCCGAAGCTATTGGTCATCACGCTGTCCAAGCCTGCGTTTTCAACCACTTGAGTTGCAATTTCACCGGGCAGGATGCCGTCGGCAAGTGTGTCGACATTGATCGACGGAGTAATGAAATCATGTTCCAGCATGAGCAGGCAGAAGATCGCCTCAAGCGCCCCCGCTGCGCCTTGCGCGTGACCGGTCATCGATTTTGTCGATGAAATCGGAGGCACACTGCCTTCACCAAAGATACGGCGTACGGCTTCGACTTCTCCGACGTCGCCCACTGGGGTCGAGGTGCCGTGGGCATTGATATAGCCGACCTTGCGGCCTTCGGGCACGGTCGACAGCGCCAGACGCATCGCGCGCTCGCCGCCTTCGCCGGATGGTGCCACCATGTCGTGCCCATCAGATGTCGCGGCATAGCCGGTTACTTCGGCATAGATTTTCGCACCGCGCGCCAGCGCATGCTCGAGGTCTTCCAGAACCACGATGCCGCCACCGCCGGAAATCACAAATCCGTCGCGGTTCTGATCGAATGCGCGCGAGGCTTTATCAGGTGTGTCGTTGTACTTGGACGACATCGCACCCATCGCGTCGAACAGGCAGGACAGGGTCCAGTCCAGCTCTTCTCCTCCACCTGCGAACATCACATCCTGCTTTCCCAGCATGATCTGTTCAGCCGCATTGCCGATGCAGTGCAGCGAGGTCGAGCAGGCCGAGGTGATCGAGTAGTTGATACCTTTGATTTTGAACGCGGTCGCCAAGTTCGCAGAAATCGTCGAACACATGCACTTTGGCACTGCAAACGGGCCGATCCGTTTGGTTGCGCCGGTTTTCAGCACGGTTTGGTGCGCAGTCAACATCGCGCTGGTCGATGGTCCACCCGAACCTGCCACCAGACCTGTGCGCGGATTGACCACCTGATCTTCGGTCAGCCCGGCGTCCGCGATGGCCTGATTCATCGCGATATGGGCATAGGCAGCACCCGGACCCATGAACCGCAGGGTCCGCTTGTCCACGTGATCGGCCACATCGATTTTCAGCGAACCGGCGATCTGGCTGCGAAAGCCGCGCTCGACCATCTGTTCGCTTGCTACGATGCCGGATTTGCCTGCTTTGAGCGAGGCGAGCACCTCTTCGGCATTGTTCCCGATCGAGGACACAACCCCCAGACCGGTGACGACTACTCGACGCATGTGCGTACTCCTTATTGCGGCCGGTCAGGCTCAGGCGTCTGACAGAACGACCTTCATATCCTTGACGTCGTATATCAATTCGCCATCGGCTTCGACGATGCCATCTGCCACACCCATGGTCAGGCGGCGCGTCTGGATCGCCTTTTTGAAATCAATCTTATAGGTCAGCATCTTCCGGTCTGGGCGCACCATGCCGGTCAACTTGACCTCTCCGACGCCAACGGCCATGCCACGTCCTTGCCAGCCGCGCCAGCCGAGGTTGAAGCCGGTCAGTTGCCACAAACCGTCCAGGCCCAGACAGCCGGGCATGATCGGATTGCCGGGGAAATGGCAGTCAAAGAACCAAAGGTCAGGTGTGATATCGAATTCGGCCAGCACATGACCCTTGCCATGCGCTCCACCGTCGCCGGAAATCTCGGTAATGCGGTCCATCATCAACATCGGCGGAGCCGGCAACTGCGCGTTGCCAGGCCCAAATAGTTCGCCGCGGGCGCATTTCAGCAGATCGTCCTTGTCAAAACTGCTCGGGAATTGGGCCATTCTGCCGCCTCTCCTGCCTGGGTCCGTTTATTACATCTGGCCTCGTCTATCACCCGTATGCAAGGTCCTGCAAGACCAGCACTCCATATCTTGTTGTGACTACAATATTCTTTGCGAATGAATTTCATTTGAAATTGCAGGCAGGGCGCACTTATATTAAGGGCAGCAAAACACAGGTATCGGATTCATGACACCTCAGAGCCGTGAGATCGCTGCAAATTGGTTGGTTGACGCAGGTTTGCGCCCCACGCGCCAAAGGGTTGCTTTGGCCGAATTGCTTGTGGGCGACGGTCTGCATCGTCATGTGACAGCGGAAAGCCTGTTTGAATCCGCAAAAGCCAAAGGTGACGCGGTTTCGCTGGCGACCGTATACAACACATTGCGGGCGTTTTGCGATGCCGGGGTGCTTCAAGAGATCACTGTTGACGGGTCCAAAAGCTATTTCGACACCAACACGCATGACCATCCGCATTTCTATTGGGAAGACGAAAGCCGTCTGAGCGATGCACCATCCGATCAATTGGTAATCCAACAATTGCCGGAAGCTCCTGAAGGCGTCGAAATCGCATCGGTCGATGTGGTGATCCGCCTGCGGAAGAAGTAACCTCTAATCCTTACATAACAACGTAACCAACGCATGCTCAGCCTGCGTGATCATCGGATCTGTCGGCCCCGTGCCATGCCGTGCCAATACAACAGATTCGGTTGCGTCTGGATCGGTGATCGGCAGGCTTATCACGCGGACCTGATCATAACTGAAGCCGTTTTTAGGGCTGGTATAACTTATCCCGATGCCTTCCCCATGAGCGGCCAGACTACGTGAAAGCTCCAATGATTCCGCTCGATGCGAGATTGTGGGGTTCAGACCTTTGCGTCTGAAAAGCGCGAGTACATGCTGTGCAGACAAACCCTCTTTAGACAGAATCAGTGGATATGACGCAAGCTCGGTCAGGGTTACTTGCTTGGCCGCCGCTAGTGTATGATCAGGTGAAAGCAGTGCGTGTGGGGTGCTGTCGAACAACTTCTTGCAAGAAAAACCGGCATCCATGCCGAGGTCATAGGTGAGTGCAAAATCGTATCTGCCATCGATCAGGTCGGAAATCAGGCCTTCGAACGTCTCAACCCCGTGTGTCAGGACGACGTCGGGCAAAGCTTCTTGCAGGCGGTGCAGAGATTGGGCCAGAAGAAAGGGTGCCAGATCGACAAAGCATCCCAGGCGCAATCGGCGCTCGCCGGTTATCGGCTGCTTTGACTGTTCCAAAAGCGCTGCTCGCTTCAACAAGGCCTCGGCCTCTTCGATGAATTTGCGGCCCTGCGGGGTCAGCGCCATCGCGGCACCCCGTCTTCGGGCAAACAGTGGATATCCCAAACGTGATTCGACCCGGGTCAGCGCATTGGACAAGGCAGGTTGCGATACATTTAGGCGTTGTGCCGCAGCAGACAGGCTGCCATGCCGACCGATGGCGCAAACATATTCGTACTGGCGCAGAGTGAGATATAACATAGAGTTAATACCTAAATTGAAAGATATGATTTGAACAGATGTCTTATTCATGCGCAGATCGGGCGACAAATCTAAGGAGACCGCGATGACTCACCCTCTTGTTTCTCAGGCCATGATGGACAACTTCCAGACGGACGGCGTTGTGTTGGTCAAAGGCCTGTTCGCCGATCATATTGAAACCCTACGGGCCGGGGTTGCCGCGAATATGGCCGAGCCGGGTCCTTATGCTTCGGAGAACAGGAAAGATGGCGAAACCGGCCGTTTTTTTGACGACTATTGCAACTGGTCCCGTATCCCGCAGTTTCGTGAAGTGATCGAAAAATCTCCTGCTGCTGAAGTAGCGGCCGACCTCATGCAGTCGCAATCTGTGCAGATGTTCCATGACCATGTTCTGGTGAAGGAACCCGGAACCTCAATGGCAACGCCGTGGCATCAGGATGGGCCGTACTATTTTGTTGATGGTCAAAAGAATATCAGCTTCTGGTCACCGTTGGACCCGGTGAAACAAGCGACCTTGCGCTGCGTTGCCGGTTCGCACCGCTGGGAAAAAGAAGTGCTGCCTACCCGCTGGGTCTCGGAAGAAGGTTTCTTCCCCGACGAGGGGCAGTACATGCCGATTCCGGACCCAGATGCCGAAGGGATGAAGATTGTAGAATTTGAAATGGAGCCCGGTGACGCAGTGGCCTTCAATTATCGCACACTACACGGGGCCCGAGGCAATACTTCCGATAGCCGACGCAGGGCATTTTCGCTGCGATTGGTTGGTGATGATGCACGTTATGTCGAGCGTCCAGGCCGGACTTCGCCGCCATTTCCGGGACATGAAATGGTGCCGGGGCAAAGGCTGCGCGAGGACTGGTTCCCGATTCTATTGCAGCGTTAGAACCTAGAACCATTGACCCGTTTCGATCAGGCCCAGATCCAGCAGTTGGCGCGAATCCCACTCGAACGGAGTTGAATGGTTCCAGCAGAAGTTGGAGATATCGAACGTCGATCCGGCGTTCGTCTTCAATGCTTTGGCCGCCCGGAACGAACAGATCGCGGCGGTCAGGTTGTTGTGCCACGGGCAGGCGTAGGTGTTGTATTCCGGCTCATTGAAAGTGTGATCAGGCAGAAGTTTCAGATCGGGTTTTGCTTTGAACAGCGAAATCCGATCGATACGGCGCCGTTCATACGGGATATGATCTTCGAACCGCCAGCGCAGACCACCAGACATATCCAGTTGCCGCTCTAGCGGCTTGCCAGATGCGTCATGCCGCGTGTGGGCGTAGTATCCGGTCTTGTCCAGCATTGCGTGATCGGGGGCCACTCCGTTTGGATAGGCCGTCAGATCATTCGCATAAAGATCGATCACATGGGTCAGCATGGCCTGGCGCCGTTCTTCAGAATGGAAGGCCAGTAACTCTCCGACCGAGCGGGTCTCGCAGAAAGGGTAGAACAGATATTCAGAGTTGTAGCAGTAGTATACCCATGCACCCTGAGCCGCCTGAATGATCCGATTGACGGCCTCAAATACGACGGTTCTGGGCGCGCAGGTCATCGTCACTCGATGAACCCTTTCCTCCAGCGCTTCATCCAGCGTGAATTCCTGGGGCAGGAATGTGATCACGGATTTGAACCCCAGCTTCAAATGATGGTGCAGCGTCCCTTCTAGCTCGACATCATCTTCGGCAAATATCAGTGCCACGGGTCCCTTGCTCAGGATCGACCGATCGGAATTCAGAAGGTGATCAAGGGATTCGTACTGCATCGTTGGTTTCGTTGCCGCCTTGCTGGAAATTCCCGCCAAATTCGGGTAATTGCGCCAGCATTGCAAGCGGCGTTCGATACGTATAGACGACGCCGATCCAGCGACTGCAAAGGCCAACCCATGTCTGAACCGAAAAAGCTGTTTATCAAGACCTATGGCTGTCAGATGAACGTCTATGACAGCGAACGCATGGCCGAAGCGCTGGGCGGACAGGGCTATGTCGAGACCAAATCGCCCGATGATGCGGATATGATCCTGCTCAATACGTGCCACATTCGAGAAAAGGCAGCTGAGAAAGTCTATTCCGAACTGGGCCGTTTCAAGGGCCTCAAGGCGGAAAAGCCGGACCTTAAAATCGGTGTCGCGGGTTGCGTCGCTCAGGCCGAAGGCGAGGAAATCATCCGCCGCCAGCCGCTTGTCGATCTGGTGGTGGGGCCGCAAAGCTATCATCGCCTGCCCGAGATGGAGGCGAAGACGCGCGCGGGTGAAAAGGCGCTTGATACCGAGTTCCCCGAAGAAGACAAATTCGAAAAGCTCAAGAACCGCCCCAAGGCCAAGCGCGGACCGACGGCATTTCTGACCGTGCAGGAGGGGTGTGACAAGTTCTGTGCCTTCTGCGTTGTGCCCTATACACGCGGGGCCGAGGTCAGCCGCCCGGCAGATCGCATCCTGCGTGAGGCCCGCGATCTGGTTGAGCGCGGTGTGCGTGAGATCACGCTGCTGGGGCAGAACGTCAATGCCTATCACGGGGCTGGACCGGACGGAGACATGACCCTTGCCGGTCTGATCTGGGAATTGAACAAGGTCGACGGGCTAGAGCGCATACGCTTTACCACCTCGCACCCGAACGACATGGATGATGCGCTGATCGAAGCGCATGGCACCTGTGAGAAGTTGATGCCATATCTGCATTTGCCGGTGCAGTCGGGGTCGGACAAAATTCTGAAGCGGATGAACCGCAGCCATACGGCTGAAAGCTATCTGCGATTGATCGAGCGTATCCGAGAAGCGCGCCCCGATATTCTGATGTCCGGCGATTTCATCGTGGGCTTCCCGGAAGAGACGGAAGAGGATTTTCAGGCCACTCTGGATTTGGTCGAAGAGGTCAAATACGGCTACGCCTATTCCTTCAAATACTCGACGCGACCCGGCACACCTGCAGCAGAACGGCCACAGGTCGAGGCCGAAGTGGCGGATGCACGCCTGCGGCGCTTGCAAGGGTTGATCACGCGCCACCAGCGCGAGATTCAGGACTCGATGGTCGGAAAGACAGTTAATGTCCTGTTTGAAAAGCCTGGGCGGCAACCGGGCCAGATGGTTGGAAAATCCGAGTATCTGCATGCGGTTCACGTCGCTGACGCTGATATCGCGAGCGGCGACTTACGTAAGGTAAGGATAAAATCGTCTGGCGCGAACTCGCTGGGTGGTGCGTTGGTCTGATCCCTTGTGGCTGGCCCGCAAAGGGTTTTCGCCTTGAAATTTAACCCTTGATTTATGGCTTGGAACTATGTTCCGAGGAAGGCTAGATTTTTCTGGGCCGAATTTTGGGTGTCGACAAACGCACCGACCCCGCCTGACGGCCCGCCTTTGCGGAGGGTACGAGTAGTGAGCTGGATACGTTTTCCGAGTGTAAACCTTTCCCGTGTTTTGTCGGCGACTGTCGTGTTTCTATCTTGCGCTGCCCCGACTTTGGCCGGCGATGTCGTCGGGGAAGTCACTGAGCCCGACGTAATCTCGTCTCAGCGTTTCGCGCGCGACGTCAATGCGTTCTATCTGGGGGTCAGCGCCGGACATGCCTCGGGCGGTTCGGACGAGTTTGGCCTGCGCGTGAACGACGGAGACACGTTTGCTGCGGGCGACCTTAAGCCAAGCGGAAATTTCGCAGGTTTTCGCGGTGGCTGGCGCGGCATTCTGCCAGCCAGAGGTGGGCGCGACTATGTGTATGGGCTGGAAGTCGGCTATGACTTTGGCACGCTCGATGACATCACCTCGTCCCGATCCGGTGGGGCAGAGGTCAGCGGCAGATCCGCGATCTCGGATGTATTGTCCATCCGCCTGCGGAACGGGCTTACCAACCGCAGCGGCAGTGTCCTCTATTTCGTGACTGTGGGTTATGTCCGCGGCGATATCACCACGTCAGGCTCACTAACTGATGCAAGCGGGACAAGCCGATTTGAGAGCGAGGACCGCCGACAAGGTTTCTCGGCCAGCTTGGGCGCTGAACACAAACTGAACGAAAATTGGTCGATCACCGGCGAGATCGAGTATCTGCAGTTCGAATCAAAAACGGTCGAACTGGGTCCGTCATTCTCGACCAAATCGACGCCAAGCTATCGCGGACTGCGGATCGGGTTGAACTATACATTCTGATATCCGCGCGATTGGCGTTTAAAGTTGGCTGTTTCAGCGTTCATCGGCGCATTTGTCATGAGGTGTGCAAATTTTGAAACTGCCGCTTGCGTCTACCTCTTCAGTTTGTCTACGCTCAAGGTGAACCGCCAAGACAGGAGAACGGATTGGCCATCGGTGCCCTGACCCCACCGCAAGATGACATGCCCCAGCGTGAGGCGCTTGTTGAATTTCCAGACAACAGATTATTGATCGATTTGTGCGGAGAGTATGACCGCAACTTGACCGATATCGAACAGAAGCTCTCGGTGCAGATTGTGCGACGCGGCAATCAGCTTGTCGTGCTGGGCGACGAGGATTCGCAAAAGCAGGCGATTGAGGTTCTACAGGCCCTCTATACACGGCTCGAAGGTGGGCGTGATGTGGAAGCCGCAGATGTCGACCGCGAGTTGCGCATGGGCAATTCCGAGGTCGGAACTGGCACGCGCGATGGTGACCAGCTTGAGATGTTCAAGGGTGGCACGGTCGAGATCAAGACACGCAAAAAACTGGTCGAGCCGCGCACCGACGCCCAGAAGGCCTATGTGCAGTCGCTGTTCAACAACGAACTGGCCTTTGGCATTGGTCCCGCGGGCACCGGCAAAACCTATCTGGCCGTTGCGGTCGGGGTGTCCATGTTCATTGGCGGGCACGTTGACCGCATCATTCTCAGCCGTCCGGCGGTCGAGGCCGGTGAAAAGCTCGGTTACCTGCCCGGTGACATGAAGGATAAGGTCGATCCCTACATGCAGCCGCTTTATGACGCGCTGAATGATTTCCTGCCCGGAAAGCAACTTGCCAAGCTGATCGAAGAAAAGCGGATCGAGATTGCTCCGCTTGCCTTCATGCGCGGTCGTACGCTGGCAAATGCATTTGTGGTGCTGGACGAGGCGCAGAATGCCACAACGATGCAGATGAAGATGTTCCTGACCCGGCTTGGTGAAGGTAGCCGGATGGTTATTACCGGCGACCGGTCTCAGGTTGATCTGCCGCGCGGTGTGCAGTCGGGTCTCAAGGATGCCGAACGGTTGCTGAAAACGATCCCGAATATCAGCTTCAACTATTTCACCTCGAAAGATGTCGTCCGCCATCCGCTTGTCGCCGCCATTATCGAGGCGTATGAGGCCGATGCGGGGCGCGAAACCGGTTAACTTTCAAGGCGCCGATTGAAGCTGGGCTCGGAGCCAAAGGTATGAATCTGGAAATCACGCTTGAGGATGATCGCTGGCGCGGGCTGGAGCCTTTGGCCACGCGCGCAATTGCTGCTGTTCTTGAGTATTGCGATCTTGAGGCGGATCAATGCGAGATCAGCTTGCTGGGCTGCGATGATGCACGGATCGTTGAGTTGAATGCTGAATTTCGTGAAAAATCCACGCCGACCAACGTCCTCAGCTGGCCTGCCGAAGAACTGGCCCCGGATCGGGCGGGAGACACTCCGCCGGCTCCGCAACCTGACTTTACTGGCGAAATCGTGCTGGGCGACATTGCGATCTCTTATGACACCTGCGCGCGCGAAGCAGCTGAAGCCGGCAAAAGCACCGACGATCACGTGACGCATCTGATCGTTCACGGTACACTACATTTGCTGGGGTATGATCACATTCGTGACCTCGACGCCACTTTGATGGAAAGGGTCGAGGTCGAGATACTTGGCAAACTGGGTATAGATGACCCATATAATGTATGACATGGGCACCTTTGCCCGATCATTTGGAACAGGATAATGGGCGAAACAGACGGCAGTTCTAGGGCGGCGCATGGCGCGCATTCTCAGAACAGCAGCAATGACAGCGACGAGAGAGGCGGGCTTTTTTCTCGACTCATCGACGTATTTTCTTCTCAGGGCGAAGAGACCAGCCAGCTAAACGGGGCAGAGGTCGTCAGCGCTCAGCCAAGGGGCATGATCAACCTGCGCAGAATGCGGGTCGAAGATGTTGCGATCCCAACAGCCGAAATCGTATCGGTCCCCTCGACAACCCCGAAAGACGAACTTGTCCAGATTTTCCGCGACAGCGGCTTGTCACGCATTCCGGTTTACGATGGCACTTTGGATACGCCCTTGGGGTTTGTGCATCTCAGGGACTTTGCGCTGACTCATGGCTTTAACGGCAACTCCTCCGAGTTCGATCTGAGGTCGATGCTGCGGACATTGCTGTTCGTGCCACCATCGATGCCAATTGGCGTTTTGCTGACCAAGATGCAGACAGAACGTCGCCATATGGCTCTGGTGATCGATGAATACGGTGGAGTCGATGGTTTGCTGACTATCGAAGATCTGATTGAACAGGTTGTCGGAGAAATCGCCGACGAACATGATGCCGACGAAGATCAGCTATGGATACAAGAGAAACCCGGCTGCTACGTGGTTCAGGCGCGTGTACCACTTGAAGAGTTCGAGGCCGAGATTGGCCGCTCTCTGACCAGCCACGAAGATGTAGACGAAGAAGAGATCGACACATTGGGCGGTTTGGTCTTCATGCTCTCGGGGCGGGTTCCGGCGCGTGGTGAGGTTGTATGCCACCCCGAAGGGCCCGAGTTCGAGGTCATTGACGCAGACCCGCGCCGCATAAAACGGTTGCGTGTCATGCTGCCGGATATTGTTGCATGAACCCTGCCGAGGGGTGGCCCTTTTGGCTGCGGTTGGTGCTGGCGGCGCTGTTGGGTGTCGCAGCGGCCAGTGGTCAGGCACCATTGGGATATTGGCCAATAAGCTTGCTGTCGCTGGTGCTGATAGCGCCGTTGTATCTGAGCACTGAGACAAATCGCCGAGCGGTTTTGCTGGGTTGGGTCTTCGCAACGGGCTATTTTGCGCACGCATTAAGCTGGATTATCGAGCCGTTTCTGGTTGATGTCCAACGCCATGCGTGGATGGCCCCTTTTGCTCTGATCTTCTTGTCGGGCGGGTTGGCCTTGTTCTGGGCGTTGGCCTTCGGAGTTTCGAAACGCATCGGTGGAGCGCCCGTCTTGCAGGGGGCTTTGCTGTCTGTCACGCTGGCGCTGGTCGAGTTTGCGCGTGGCTACATTCTGACCGGATTTCCTTGGGCAGGCATCGCGCAGATTTGGGTGGATACGTCGTTTGCCCAGACTCTGTCACTTGTCGGCCCTTATGGATTGGGAGCGCTGACACTGCTTGCCGCATTGCCATTGGGCGCAGCCTTGTTCAGCAATCGTACCCGAAGCGGCATCGTTGTACCTATCGCGTTGACCGCAGGCTGTGCGGCCTTGGCTTTGCTCTATGCAGCGAACCGACCTCCTGTCATGCCCTCTGGTCATATCGTGCGGCTGATTCAACCCAATGCACCCCAGCACCAGAAATGGGATCCTGCCTATGCGTCAGTGTTTTTCGCACGCCAACTTGAATTCACAGCGGCCGAGCCCCGCCCGGACCTGATCGTCTGGCCGGAAACCTCGGTCCCGGCATGGCTGGGCAGCGCACAGCCCTATCTTTCAGCCATTGGCGAAGCGGCACAGGGCACCCCGGTGATCCTGGGCATTCAGCGCGCAGATGGGCAGCAGATTTATAACTCGATGATCTATCTAAATGAGGAGGGTCAGCAAGACGGGCTATACGATAAACATCACTTGGTGCCCTTTGGGGAATATGTGCCATTTGGTGAAGTGATGGCAAGGTTCGGCATCTACGGGATGGCCGCAACCACAGGGAATGGCTTTAGCGCGGGACCGGGTGCCGCATTGATGGATGTAGGCGTGCTTGGCAAGGCGCTGCCGCTGATCTGTTACGAGGCGGTTTTCACGCAGGATATTTTATCCGCGCCGGATCGTGCGGATTTTCTTTTGCAGATTACAAACGACGCTTGGTTCGGAACGCGTTCCGGCCCGTATCAGCACCTCGCCCAGGCGCAGATGCGTGCAATCGAACAAGGCCTGCCGATGTTGCGCTCGGCCAATACCGGAGTTTCGGCAATGATTGACCCAGCGGGGCAGATCACCGAGGCGCTGGTGCTTGGGCAGGCGGGGTTTATCGACGCCGAATTGCCGCGCCCACAAACTCCGACCGTTTATTCCCGAATTGGTGATAGTCCGGTATTAGTAGCTCTATTGGTGCTATTCGCGCTGCTATGGCGACACACCCGGCGCGTAAACGACCAAATTCCGATTGACCCTGTCAAACGCTAAGCGTATTCGGTCGCACGCCTGTCACAACGGCTTCCTGACGTGGTGGGGTAAACTTAATGGAGCACATTCATGTCCCGACAGAATTATACTTTTACTTCGGAATCCGTTTCCGAAGGACACCCGGATAAGGTCTGCGATCGTATTTCCGATGCAGTACTAGACGCATTCCTGCGCGAAGAACCCGAGGCCCGCGTTGCCTGCGAAACTTTTGCCACCACGGATCGCGTGGTAATCGGCGGTGAAGTGGGTCTGTCGGATCAGGACAAGTTGCATGATTATATGGCGCATATCGACGATATCGCGCGGGCATGTATCAAAGATATCGGCTACGAGCAGGACAAGTTTCACCACGAAACCGTCGAAGTGACGAACCTGTTGCACGAGCAGTCGGCCCATATCGCGCAAGGCGTGGATGCTGCCGATAACAAAGACGAAGGTGCAGGCGATCAGGGCATCATGTTCGGCTATGCCACGACCGAGACGCCAGCGCTTATGCCTGCACCGATCCAATACTCGCATGCTATCCTTCGCCGTCTCGCTGAAGTTCGCAAAAATGGCAGTGAACCCGCCCTTGGCCCGGATGCAAAATCACAGTTGTCTGTTATCTATCGCGACGGCACGCCAGTCGGTGTCAGCTCTATCGTGCTGTCGACGCAGCACATGGATGAGGCGCTGACCTCGGGTGATATTCGCGCCATTGTCGAGCCCTATATCCGTGAAACCCTCCCTGACGGCTGGCTGACCGCCGAAACCGAATGGCACGTGAATCCCACCGGCAAGTTCGTCATCGGCGGTCCGGATGGTGATGCGGGTCTGACCGGTCGCAAGATCATCGTCGACACTTATGGCGGTGCAGCACCTCACGGTGGTGGCGCATTCTCGGGCAAAGACCCAACCAAAGTGGACCGCTCGGCGGCTTATGCGGCGCGGTATCTGGCTAAAAATGTTGTGGCCGCAGGCATGGCTGAGCGCTGCACCATCCAGCTGAGCTATGCGATTGGTGTATCCAAACCGTTGTCGATCTACGCCGACACGCACGGAACCGGCCAGATTGCAGATGCAGTGATCGAAAGGGCGGTTGGGCAGGTGATGGACCTGACGCCGCGCGGAATTCGCCAACATCTGCAACTCAACAAGCCGATTTATCAGAGGACCGCTGCTTATGGCCACTTTGGTCGTGAACCCGATGCGGACGGCGGATTTAGCTGGGAGCGCACCGATCTGGTGGACGCGTTGAAACAGGCGGTCTGATCAACAATTAGAAAAACGCGCCGGTTTCGGCGCGTTTTTTGCAAGTCGGCGACCACTTGCAACAATTTCAGCCCCGCAGTAAGGGCTGCGCCATGAGTACAAAGACCCCACAACGCCCGCGCAGAAATTTTTATGGCCGCTTTAAGGGCAAAACCCTGAAGCCCAGTCAAAAGACTTATCTGTCGGAAGACCTTGCTGCCTTGTCCCCCGGTGCGGTGGATTGGGACGGTAATCCTGAACGCGATCCGCTCGATCTCGACGGTCTATTCAGAGGCAAGCCTGTCTGGCTTGAGGTCGGCTTTGGCGGCGGTGAGCATTTGGTGCATCAGGCTCAGCAAAACCCGGATATCGGCATCATCGGAGCCGAACCCTATATCAATGGTGTCGCGATGCTGTTGGGTAAAATCCGTCAGGCCGGTGTTGAAAACCTTGCCGTACATCCCGGGGACGCGCGAGACTTGTTCGACGTTTTGCCTGAAGCCAGCATATCGCGCGCTTTTCTGCTCTATCCCGATCCATGGCCCAAAACACGGCATCACCGCCGTCGGTTTGTCACACCTGAACATCTGGAGCCTTTGGCGCGCGCGTTAAAGCCGGGCGCAATTTTTCGCGTTGCAACAGACATCCCTGACTATGTGCGCCAAACGCTGGAAGAGGTGCCGCGGGCGGGCTTCGAATGGCTGGCCGAGCGCCCCGCCGACTGGCGTGAGCCGTGGGATGACTGGATTTCCACGCGCTACGAACAGAAGGCGCTGCGCGAAGGCCGTACACCCCATTACCTGACCTTCCGCCGCAAAGACTGATTGTCGCTGGACCAACCGGCCCCAATTCGCTAATCGGCCTGAGGACTGATAGCGAAAACAGGAGCCCCCATGTCTGGACACGGCACGCCCATCCCGATGACTTCGCAGCCTTGCGGCCCGCTGACAGGCACCGCAGAGGTGCCCGGGGACAAGTCGATCTCGCACCGGTCCCTGATCCTGGGGGCAATGGCTGTGGGAGAAACCAAGATATCGGGCCTGCTGGAAGGCGAGGACGTATTGGACACCGCTAAGGCCATGCGTGCCTTTGGGGCCGAAGTAACGGATCATGGCGGTGGCGAATGGTCGGTGCATGGCGTAGGCGTTGGTGGTTTTTCCGAACCAGATCAGGTAATCGATTGTGGTAATTCGGGCACTGGCGTGCGCCTGATCATGGGGGCGATGGCGACTTCTCCGATCACAGCGACCTTCACCGGAGATGCGAGCCTGAACAAACGTCCGATGGCGCGGGTCACCGATCCGCTGGCGCTGTTCGGAACGCAATCTGTCGGCCGAGACGGTGGACGTCTGCCGATGACCATTGTCGGAGCTGCGGACCCCACCCCGGTGCGCTATGAGGTGCCTGTGCCTTCGGCGCAGGTGAAATCCGCCGTTCTGCTGGCAGGGCTGAACGCTCCCGGCAAGACCATCGTGATCGAGAAGGAAGCGACCCGCGATCATTCCGAACGGATGCTTGCGGGCTTTGGTGCCGAAATCACGGTCGAGGACACGGATGAAGGGCGCGTCATTACGCTGACCGGTCGGCCCGAGCTGAAGCCACAAGTCATCGCCGTGCCGCGCGACCCGTCCAGTGCGGCCTTCCCCGTCTGTGCCGCACTGATCACACCGGGCTCGGACGTGTTGGTCCCCGGTATCGGCCTGAACCCGACCCGCGCAGGCCTGTTCACCACGCTGCGCGAAATGGGTGCCGATCTGACCTACGAAAACGAGCGCGAAGAGGGGGGTGAACCGGTTGCCGATCTGCGTGCAAAATACTCGCCCAACATGAAGGGGATCAACGTCCCGCCCGAACGCGCGGCGTCGATGATCGATGAATACCCGGTGCTGTCTGTTGTGGCCGCAAATGCGACCGGCACAACAATGATGGGCGGCGTGAAAGAGCTGCGCGTCAAGGAAAGTGACCGGATCGACGCAATGGCCCGTGGCCTGCGCGCCAACGGTGTGACCGTGGACGAGGGTGACGAATGGTGGTCAGTCGACGGGCGCGGCATCGGCGGTGTGCCCGGTGGTGGGACCTGCGAAAGCTTCTTGGACCACCGCATTGCCATGTCGTTCATGGTCATGGGGATGGGGGCTAAAAAGGCGGTTTCGGTGGATGACGGCGGACCGATCGCAACGTCGTTCCCGATTTTTGAGCCTTTGATGGCCGCGCTCGGTGCCAAGGTCGAGCGTACATGAGATTCACCGTAGCTATCGACGGCCCTGCGGCGGCGGGCAAGGGGACGATTTCCAAGGGCGTTGCCGCGCATTTCGGGTTTGCGCATCTGGATACCGGTCTTCTCTATCGCGCGGTGGGGCGTCGTATGCTGCAAGGTGACGAACCGGTTGCAGCGGCAGGGTCCCTGACAGCAGAAGAATTGCAGCAGGGTGATCTGCGTACGGCTGAGATCGCACAGGCGGCCTCGAAAGTTGCGGTCATTCCTGAAGTCCGAAGCGCACTCGTCGATTTTCAGCGGGGGTTTGCCCGTCGCGCCGGAGGCGCCGTGCTGGACGGGCGCGATATTGGAACCGTGATTTGCCCAGACGCTGAGGTCAAACTGTTTGTCACCGCCAGCCCCGAAGTCCGGGCGGAACGGCGATATCTTGAGCTTTCGGCCAAAGGTGCGGACGTGTCACGCGAACAGGTGCTCGCGGATGTCAAAGAGCGTGACGCACGTGACGCGGATCGCAGCACCGCACCGATGAAACCTGCAGATGACGCCGTGCAGCTTGATACGTCAAACCTGAGCATTGAGGCCGCGCTGGCACGGGCGCTCGAAACAATTGAACAGAACCTGCCCGCAGCCTGAAGTGGATGCGGACAGGTGTCCGTTAACTACAATTCACCAACTGCGATGCTCTTGATGTTGGTCCACTGGTCATCTGCGGTTTTAGCGGTGCCGGTGACGTCTTTCAGGAAAGCAGCGCGGGTATCAGCATTCAGGAACAGATACAGCTTGCCGTCTGCGATCAGGTACTGATCCGGGTCGCCGTCGAACTTTTTGCCAACCGACACCCCGAACGAACAATAGCCACCGTGCTGGGGCAAGTAAGCCGCCGGATTGGCCTCGAACGCTTCAAGGTTTTCCGCGCTGGTGAAGTAATAGGATGCGCCGTCATAAGTCGCCGAATGATTGGCGAAGCCTTCGACCGGATTGCCATTGTTGACAAGCGCGACCAGATCGACGCCATGGGCTGCCAGGGGTGCACCAGCCGCCGACAGGCCTTTGGAGACGTTGATTTCGTCTACGGCAAAAGCCGGAGCTGCCAGGGCCAGAGTTGCGGCTAATGCAGTAAGTGCGAGCGATTTCATAGTAGGGGTCCTTTCCCTTTTTGGTTCAAGGCTCGGGTCCGCCCCAAGCCGATGTAACTAAGTTAGAAAAGGTTCTTCGGACGGGTAATCGCAGATAGGTCATGAGATTTTGCAGATCGTCCAAAGATCAGAGCGTTTTGCAAAAACTGTTCACATAGCTTTGTTTGGCCACCTCTCCGATGGCCGCCTAAGCTTGTTGGACAACCGTAGGAGTGGCCCATGATCAGACTAGCCCTGTTTTTGTTCTTTCTTGCAGGTAGCGTAGCTGCGCAGCAATCAGACGCGCCGGTGCCCGAGGCCGAACCTCCGATGACTTACGAGCGTCTGGGAAAAATCATCTTTGCGCTAGATCCCGAGGCGCAACCGATCGGGCCGGGGTTTGAGTTGACGATATCTGATGTGACGGTGCTGGTTGTCACCGATACCAATGCTGACCGCATGCGGGCGATGGTCGCGATCGGCAGTGCTGCGGATTTGTCGCCAGCCGATTTGCAACGGATGATGCAGGCAAATTTCGACAGCACGCTGGATGCGCGCTATGCGATCGCAAATGGCACCTTATGGGCTGCGTTCATTCACCCGCTTTCGCTGTTGCAAAGGGATCAGTTGATCTCGGGTCTGGCCCAGACTGTGAATATCGCCAACACCTATGGCACATTGTACACCGGTGGCGCGGCGGAATTCGGAGGGGGCGACAGCCATGATCTGCAGCGTGAGCTGATCGAAGAACTTCTGAAGAAGGGTGAGAAAATCTGACACTTGTCCAAAGTAGGCGCAAAGCCTGAATTCTGATGACGAATATGCCTGCGACCATGGGTGTCATAGGCTCTAGCTGGATGCTTGAAAGCTGTTATAGTCTTCCCACAGCTAAATAAGGGAAAGCTGCTGTTAATCCCCAACACTCAAAAAAAGGGGGAGGCAGCTACAAAATCCCAAGCCAACAGGGACAAAAAATATGAATAATCGTTTGCGTAAGATCACCATCGTGGGTGGTGGTACGGCTGGTTGGATGACTGCGCTCATCCTGGACATGGTGTTCTCCCGCACGTCAGCACCCAAGGATCGCCCACGCATTTGCTTGATCGAAAGCCCCAACATCTCGACTGTGGGTGTCGGTGAAGCGACCGTGCCGCGTATGCCGGTCACGCTCCGTCAGGCGGGCATCTCAGAGCGGGATTTCTTCCGCGAAACCAACGCATCGTTCAAGTTGGGAGTTAAGTTCTGCAATTGGAACAACGACGCCAAGGGCAATCGGATCGACTACGTAAACCCGTTTGCCCATGGTCAATTGCTGGAGGGGTTGGAGGCTGCCGAGTATTTTCTGCGTTTTGGTAACGGGGATCGGGATTTCACGCAGTCAATCTCACCGCATGATGATCTGGCCCGGTTGTGCAAGGGTGCGCGTCCTTTGGGTGCACCTGAATTCGAGCAGCGGTTTGGCTATGCTTATCATCTGGATGCCGTGAAGTTTGCGGGCATGCTAACAAAGGTCTGCGCCAAGCGAGGCGTAGAGCATATTCAAGACGAAGTGCAATCGGTCGAATTGGACGAGCAGGGCAATGTCAGTCACCTGATGTTAGAGCGCAAGGGACGCCATGACATTGAGATGGTCATAGATTGCACCGGCTTCCGGGGATTGATCATCAATCAAGCGCTGGGCGAGCCGTTCATGGACTATTCGGACTATCTGCCCAACGACCGCGCCATGGCCTTGCAGATCGAGCACCCTAACCCCGAAAAGATCGAAAGCGTTACACGCTCGACCGCGCTTGGTGCGGGTTGGACGTGGCGTGTGCCGCTCTACAATCGTGTAGGTACGGGATATGTGTATTCATCCGCGCATCGGACCGATGATCAGGCGGCGGACGAATATCTTGAGTGGTTGGGCGACAGCGGCAAGGGGCTGACACCGCGCGTGATCCCCATGCGTGTTGGTCGTGTCCGCAATGCCTGGGTTAAGAACTGCTTGGCGATCGGTTTGTCTGGTGGATTTATCGAACCGCTTGAAAGTACCGCGATCCACATGATCGATCACGCGATCCGCTGGTTTGCCGAGCATCTGCCGACCCGCGATATCGAGCCCGCGCTGCGCAACCGATATAACCGGCAGATGAACAAGCTTTATGACGAGGTACTGGATTTTATCTGCCTGCACTACCGATTGGGTAACCGCACCGATGATCAATATTGGATCGACGCCCGCACCGAGATGAAGATTCCGGATCGGTTGGCCGAGAACCTTGAGCTGTGGCAGCATCGTCTGCCGATGGAACACGATATCGAGTTTGCGACGCTGTTCAATTTCCGCGTCTATCAGACGGTTCTTCTGGGCAAACAGGTGTATGATACGGGGTATGGCGAAGGTATCCGTGATCGTCTGCGACCGCTGAAGAAACCGATTTGGTTCCAGTGGTGGAAGGGGGCAAAAATGGACCTTGCGCAGATCCTCAAGACCATGCCGGATCACAAAACCCTGCTGAGAGATATCCGGGGCGAGTTGGAGAAGCCTGCCTTTGGCAAGGCCGCAATGGGGCAGCCGACTGTCGCAATGCCGGGCGCGAAACCGGCACCCGTGGTGATCGAGAACATGCCAAACCTCGCTGAGATTCAAAGCGGCAAGAAGGATCTGCAACTGTTCTAGCGCCGCATGGTATCATTCGGCAGAACTGACAAAGAAGGCCGGGGATCGGATCGCGTTTGCTTCGATGCCCGGACCTGATGTTCGGATTTTGTGGGATTGGCCAGTGTTTAAGGGCTTTGCTCTTGCACATGACACGGAATCCGCCTATACGCGCGCTGTCTGAACAAGGGCGGTTAACGTCCGGATGACGTATCTGAGCAGGGCCGGGAAACCTCGGCCCTTTGTGTTTGTTAGCTCGGGCGCGTTCTGGATCACGCATTCAGGCATCATGAAACAAGACCGGCGGAGACAACCGCTCGGCCAGCAAAAACGTTATGTAAAGGAAAACAACGCCACATGGCTAACGCATCCATGGAGGAATTCGAAGCCCTCCTGAATGAAAGCTTCGAAATGGACACGCCCGAAGAGGGTTCTGTTGTCAAAGGCAAGGTTCTGGCGATCGAAGCCGGCCAAGCCATCATCGACGTAGGCTACAAAATGGAAGGCCGCGTTGATCTGAAAGAATTCGCAAATCCCGGCGAAGCCCCTGAAATCGCTGTAGGCGACGAGGTCGAAGTGTACCTGCGCGCCGCAGAAAACGCCCGCGGCGAAGCCGTCATCTCGCGCGAGATGGCCCGCCGTGAAGAGGCATGGGACCGTCTGGAAAAAGCATATGCCGACGACCAGCGCGTCGAAGGTGCAATCTTTGGTCGCGTCAAAGGTGGCTTCACCGTCGATCTGGGTGGCGCAGTTGCCTTCCTGCCCGGCTCGCAGGTTGACGTTCGCCCCGTGCGCGACGCTGGCCCGCTGATGGGTCTGAAGCAGCCGTTCCAGATTCTGAAAATGGACCGCCGCCGTGGCAACATCGTTGTTTCGCGTCGCGCCATCCTGGAAGAATCGCGTGCCGAACAGCGTGCCGAAGTCATCGGCAACCTGTCCGAAGGTCAGACCGTCGAGGGTGTCGTCAAAAACATCACCGAATACGGTGCATTCGTTGATCTGGGCGGCGTTGACGGCCTGCTGCACGTCACCGACATGGCATGGCGCCGTGTGAACCACCCGTCCGAGATCCTGACGATCGGCGAAACCATCAAGGTTCAGGTCATCAAGATCAACAAAGAGACCCACCGCATCAGCCTGGGCATGAAGCAGCTGCAGGAAGATCCGTGGGATCTGGTTGCTGCGAAATACCCGCTGGGCTCGGTCCATCAGGGTCGCGTCACCAACATCACCGACTACGGCGCGTTCGTCGAGCTGGAAGCTGGTGTCGAAGGTCTGGTGCACGTATCCGAGATGTCCTGGACCAAGAAAAACGTCCACCCCGGCAAGATCGTTTCGACCAGCCAGGAAGTCGACGTCATGGTTCTGGAAATCGACGGCGCCAAGCGTCGCGTGTCTCTGGGCCTGAAGCAGACTCAGCGCAACCCATGGGAAGTGTTTGCAGAAACACACCCCGAGGGCACCGAGGTCGAAGGCGAAGTCAAGAACATCACCGAATTCGGTCTGTTCATTGGCCTCGAAGGCGACATCGACGGCATGGTTCACCTGTCCGACCTGTCCTGGGACGAGCGTGGCGAAGATGCGATCCAGAACTACCGCAAAGGCGACATGGTTTCGGCCGTCGTCTCGGAAGTTGACGTTGAGAAAGAGCGTATCTCGCTGTCGATCAAAGCCCTGGGCGGTGACAAGTTCGCTGAAGCCGTGGGCGGCGTGAAGCGTGGTTCGGTCATCACCGTCGAAGTGACCGCGATCGAAGATGGCGGCATCGAGGTCGAGTACGAAGGCATGAAGTCGTTCATCCGTCGTTCGGACCTGTCGCGTGACCGTGCTGAGCAGCGCCCCGAGCGTTTCTCGGTCGGCGACAAGGTCGACGTCCGCGTCACCAACGTCGACAGCAAGACCCGTCGTCTGGGCCTGTCGATCAAGGCACGCGAGATCGCCGAAGAGAAAGAGGCCGTGGAACAGTACGGTTCTTCCGACTCGGGCGCGTCGCTGGGCGATATCCTGGGTGCAGCACTGAAGTCGGGCGACTAAGTCCGGGGCGTATCCCAAACATGAAATTCGGCCTCGCACCATGGTGCGGGGCCGTTTTTGTTGCGAATCAATATCTTCCAAATAGTCGGCTTAATTTGCCTATCGTTCGCGCATGAAGTGTGGAAATCAGGCCAACGGGCAAAAATTCGCGTGAGATTGTCGCAAAATGCCGCCTTTGCTGGCAGAGTATCCGTTCCCCCGATCCGGGTTTTTTCCTATACTGTCAGAACTATAGGCTTGTCACATCGTCCGCCTGGGAGGGTATTGCGTATGATCCGTTCAGAATTGATTCAAAAAATTGCCGACGAAAACCCGCATCTCTATCAACGCGACGTCGAGCGGATCGTGAATACCGTTTTTGAAGAAGTGACCGACGCCATGGCACGCGGCGACCGTGTCGAGCTGCGCGGTTTCGGCGCGTTTTCGGTGAAAAAGCGTGACGCACGTGTCGGCCGCAATCCTCGCACCGGTGAGACTGTGCAGGTTGAAGAAAAATGTGTTCCATTTTTCAAAACTGGCAAGTTGCTAAGGGACCGTTTGAACGGTAAAGCCTAGCCTCATGATGCGCTACATTCGTTATGCTTTTCTGGCTGCATTGGGGATCGTTCTGGTCTCGGTTTCGCTGGCCAATCGCCAAATTATTGAACTTAAGCTTATGCCGGATGCTTTGTCCGAGTTGCTGGGGTTCAACCTGTCAACCTCCTTGCCGCTGTTTCTGGTCGTGCTGGGTGGGGTTGTTGCCGGCCTGGTCATCGGCTTCCTGTGGGAATGGCTGCGCGAGCATAAGCACCGCAAGGATGTGACCGTGAAGCAAGGCGAAGTGCGCAAGCTTGAGCGTGAAGTTAAGAAGCTCAAGAAAAAGCAGAATGAAGGTCAGGATGATGTTCTGGCCATTCTGGATGAGGCAAGCTGAGGCCCTACGATGCCCGCTGATATCCGAGTTAAAATCTGCGGCCTGACCGCCCCTGACCACGTGCGCGCTGCTGTGGATGCGGGCGCGGGATATGTTGGCTTCGTGTTTTTCCCCAAATCCCCGCGGCATGTTGAGCCCCAGTCAGCTGCGACATTGGCACAGCAGGTGCCTGCGGGCGTCGCCAAGGTGGCGCTGACAGTGAATGCGACGGACGAGGATTTGGACCACATTCTTTCGATCGTGCCTCTGGATATGTTGCAACTGCATGGCAAAGAAAGTCCTGAGCGTGTGCAGCAAGTGCGAGACCACTTCGGCCTGCCAGTAATGAAGGCCATTGGTGTGGCCGAGGCCGAAGACCTCGCGGCCATCGATCTCTATTCAGATGTGGCGGATCAGCTGTTGATCGACGCAAAGCCACCGCGAAACGCGGAGCTGCCTGGTGGTAACGGTTTGTCTTTTGATTGGCGCCTGCTGGCAGGTCGTAAATACTGGCGTAGGCCATGGATGCTGGCCGGAGGTCTGACCCCTGACAATGTCGCAGAAGCGGTGCGAATGACCGGCGCACAGCAGGTGGATGTCTCATCCGGCGTCGAAAGCTCTCCGGGTGTCAAAGATGCCGGGCTGATCCGCGCCTTTATCGACGCGGCAAGTTGATCTGATAAGCACGAAACTGCGTATCTCCTCAAAATGGGGGAGAGCATGCTGGCAGTGATCGGCGGAGTTTCACTTAAACGATGGTATCACGGGCCCGAGTTCTTCTGGCGCGCTCATCAATCCTTGCGGCAGGCACGCGGTGACGCGCTGTGCCTGCATGCCGAGGTATTTGTGCGTCAAGGCTGTTATTTTTCATACACAGTCTGGCATGATGTCGAAGCTATGCTGACATTCGCACATTCCGGCCCTCATCGCCGTGTAGTACGCGCGTCGACCCGTCTGGCAGATATCAATGTGTTCTGTCAATTTCCCTGCATTGCTGTTCCAAGTCGAGTTCAGGCACTTCAGGTATGGGAACAG
This sequence comes from Ruegeria sp. D6, assembly GCF_056534365.1. Classification (NCBI taxonomy): domain Bacteria; kingdom Pseudomonadati; phylum Pseudomonadota; class Alphaproteobacteria; order Rhodobacterales; family Roseobacteraceae; genus Ruegeria; species Ruegeria sp. D6. Next base: position 83,273 of record NZ_JBQFPH010000001.1, read on the forward strand.
CGCGCTCAGGCGGCGGAATGATACGTTTTGCGATGGCAAATCACTCCATCACCTCCTATGAACATCGGGTACGACGAGGGAGACTTCCATGGCCAACGATCTTTTTAATTCCTTCATGTCCGGCCCCGATGAACAAGGCCGCTTTGGCATCTTCGGCGGGCGCTTTGTCAGCGAAACGCTGATGCCGCTGATCCTGTCACTGGAAGAGGAATATGACAAAGCCAAGGATGACCCCACATTTTGGGCCGAGATGGACGATCTGTGGGCAAACTACGTGGGTCGCCCTTCGCCGCTCTACTACGCGGAACGCCTGACCGAACATCTGGGCGGCGCAAAGATTTACTTGAAGCGTGACGAACTGAACCACACCGGCGCGCATAAGATCAACAATGTGCTGGGCCAGATCATTCTGGCGCGGCGCATGGGAAAGACCCGGATCATCGCCGAGACCGGGGCAGGGCAGCACGGCGTGGCCACCGCCACCGTCTGCGCCAAGTTCGGCCTGAAGTGCATTGTCTACATGGGTGCCCATGACGTTCAGCGTCAGGCCCCGAACGTGTTCCGTATGCGCCTGCTGGGAGCCGAAGTGATTCCGGTGACATCCGGCAGGGGTACGCTGAAAGATGCGATGAATGACGCTCTGCGCGACTGGGTGACCAATGTGCGCGATACCTTTTACTGCATCGGCACCGTTGCTGGCCCGCATCCTTACCCGGCGATGGTGCGCGACTTTCAGTCGATCATCGGCAAGGAAGCCAAGGAACAGATGCAAAAGGCCGAGGGCCGTTTGCCCGACACCATCATCGCCGCCATCGGAGGTGGTTCGAATGCGATGGGCCTGTTCTACCCGTTCCTCGACGACAAGGATGTGAATATCATCGGTGTTGAAGCGGGCGGCAAGGGCGTGAACGAGAAGATGGAGCATTGCGCCTCATTGACCGGAGGTCGTCCGGGCGTGCTGCACGGCAACCGCACTTATCTGCTGCAGGATGATGACGGGCAGATTCTCGAAGGCTATTCGATCTCGGCCGGTCTGGACTATCCTGGCATTGGCCCCGAGCATTCCTGGCTGCACGACATCGGTCGCGCCAACTATGTCTCGATCACGGATAAAGAAGCGCTTGAAGCGTTCCAGTTGTGCTGCGCCACCGAAGGTATCATCCCTGCGCTGGAGCCCTGCCATGCGCTGGCGCATGTTATGAAAATCGCGCCGGAATTGCCCAAGGACCACCTGATCTGCATGAATATGTGTGGCCGGGGGGATAAGGATGTGCAGACCGTCGCACGGTACCTGAACTTTGATATGTCGGATACCGAAGGTCGCGCAGCGGACTGATCAGGCCCAACAGGCTTTGCGCCTTTGAGGAACTGTGCCAGTTTGCATTGCATGTGCAGTGTTTCCTCAAAGGCCGGACCCGACCGACTTGACCAGAAATACGATCAGGCCGCCCCGGGCTGGGCAGACAAGATGCGTCTGCTGGGGTATTTCGATGCCTATCTGGGTTTTCTATCCTCGGACCCGCAGGTCGAATTGGGCCGTAACGCACTGGATATCGGGTGCGGTACGGGAGCCTTTGCCGAAGCACGCGCCGTGATCCGGCGCGAAGGGCATGTGACGCTTTTGGAACCTTCGGCCCGAATGCTGCAACTGGCAGGGTCAGCGTTGCAACGGCGCGGTGGAAACGCCGAGACTGTCCAATCGCGCTTGGAAGAGTTCCATCCGGCATCCCGTTTTGACTGCCTGTTGGCTGCGCATGTTCTGGAGCATTGCGTTGATCCGACAGATGCTTTGCGCCGCATGCGCGATCTGGCTGAACCGGGTGCAACGCTTTGGTTGGTTGTCAGCAAGCCACATTGGTGTAATGTGATCATCTGGTTCCAATGGCGGCACCGAACCTATCGACCGGATATTGTGGCGGAGATGCTCGCGCGTTCGGGCTGGGATCTGCAGGCCGAGCATGGCTTTCCAACCGGGCCGCCGTCGCGCACGTCTCGCGGATATCGGGCGATCGCCATCTAGTGCTCGTCTTCAGCGCGCTGCATTTTTAGAATATGGAGAGGTACGATATCTAGCGCCCTCTGGTGCGTGGCTTCAAGGTGCACCTTGGGCGCGCATCCCTCGTCATGGGCTTGCAAAAAGCGCCCCGCACACAAGCACCAGCGATCACCAGGCTTGAGCCCAGGAAAATCGAATTCAGGCCGGGGTGTGCTCAGGTCATTTCCGACATATTTCGAATATGCCAGAAACTCTGCCGTCATCACGGCGCAGACCGTATGGCTTCCCTGATCCTCGGGGCAGGTGTTGCAGGCGCCGTCGCGAAAGAAACCGGTTAATGGTTTGCGCGAGCAAGGCGCGAGCACGCCGCCCAGAACATTGATGCTGTCTTGCTTCTGCATGATGGTATCTTACAGGCTTCGCGCAATTTTGCGGAACATTTCTATGTTCTGCTCACCGACACCGGGATCGCGGAACTTTCGGTCTGCGCCCGTCGTGACAATCAGAACACCACGTGGCTGGTCGAAGTAAATGTACTGCCCATACACGCCCCGCGCCATGAATTCACCTTCATGGGCACCGATCGGAATCCACCATTGATAGCCATACCCTATCTTGCCCGGTTCGGTCGGTGCGCTTGGCCAAGTAGCGGCGTCGATCCAATCCGCGGGTACAATCTGCAGTCCATCGCGTTCGCCATCCTGCAAAATCAACTGCCCGAACCGGGCAAAATCGCGCGTTGTGAAGTTGAGACCACCCAGAACAAATGCAACGCCTGCTCCATCGGTGATGTAGTAGCCTTCTCGCTCCAATCCCAGCGGTGTGATCACTTTCTCGGTCAGTAACTCTGCAACGCTGCGCCCTGTTGCCCCCCGGATGACCATTCCGATCACATGAGTATCGATCGACACATATTGCCATGTTTCACCCGGCGCGACGAAACTGTCCTTCAACGAAGCCGCGAAGTCGTCCAACTCACCTCCCAGCGCCACGACGCGGCCCATGCGATTGATGTCGGAATTATAGTCCAGATAATCCTCGTCGAAGGTCACGCCGCTGGCCATGTTCAACACGTTGCGGATCGTGGCGGTCTCATAGGCGCTGCCCTTGAGGTCAGGTGCGTATTGCACAACCGGATCGTCGAGCGAGTTGATCGCGCCTTCATCCAGCAAAATACCGAACAAGGCAGACAGATAGCTTTTAGCAATTGACCACGAGATCCTGCGATCATCCGGCCCGGTGTCCAGATAGTATTCTTCGAAACGAATTTCTCCGTCCTGCATCACCAACAGGGATGTTACCGAGCGATCTTCTATCCACTGGTCTGTTCCAACGGGAAGATCGAAGCCAGGCCCATACGGCAGCTCCCAGGTCGGGCCATTGCCACGCGGCAGAGTGACCGTCAGAAAGGCTTCGTCCATATGCGAAAAGTTGTGGACGATCTTTTCTTCTGAAAACAGCGAATTCACCGCCATCAGGCGCTGGATTTCCTCGCGTTTCCAAAATCCGACAACCGCCGCTGCCAATGCTAAGGTCAACAGGATACGCAGCAGCCATCTGAGCGCTGTTTTCATTCGACAACTCCCTTTTCCTCTGACATTGGACTTTGGCCTGAGGCTTTGCGCAAGCGCAACGTTGCGGAATGATTATCTGAATTTATCCAGCAGCTTTTGCATGGCCGAACGCTCATCGGGCGCTGAAACGGCTTCGGCGGCAGCTTTGGGGGGCGTATCAGGTTTAGTGGGCTGCTTCGATGATCTAGGCGGAGCAGTGCGCAGGGCAACGGCATTCATGAATTTCCCGCTTTCGTCATCGGCAAGATAGGTGGCACCGTCCGAGACGCCGCGCAGCACGTCATCCAGCCAGTCCGCATCCGCCTTTGCAAAGTCGCTTAGAACATAAGGCGAGACCATTTCTTTGCGGCCCGGATGACCGATACCCAGCCGCACGCGATCATAGGCCGGGCTGATATGGTCGTGGATCGACCGCAACCCGTTATGGCCTGCGTGGCCACCGCCTGCCTTAACGCGCACTTTACCGGGTGCCAAGTCCAGCTCATCATGAAAGACGGTCACGTCCGTCGAGTCGAGCTTGTAGAAGCGCATTGCCTCTCCTACTGACTGGCCAGAGCGGTTCATGAAGGTTTGCGGCTTGACCAGCAGCACTTTTTGGCCGCCTAGACGTCCTTCGGCAATTTCAGCCTGGAACTTGGACTTCCACGGACCAAAGTTGTGATCTTCGGCAATTCGCTCCAACGCCATGAAGCCGATATTGTGCCGGTTGCGAGCGTATTTTGATCCCGGATTTCCCAAACCGACAAACAGTTTCATCGCTTTGTCCCTTACAGTCTCGCGTCGTTATCTCATTGCATGGATCAGGGGATGTTTTCCAGCCCCGTACACGCAAAAGAAAACGGGGCCCCAGATGGCGCCCCGTTTCAAATCTGGATTTGATCCGGATTTATTCTTCTTCCTGGCCGATGACTTCAACTTCATCTGCAGCCACTTCTTCCTCATCACCCTCTTCGTCGTCGCTGGTCGACAGACCGGTGGGGGCCGAGACGTTGGCGATCACGAAGTCACGATCGATGGTGGGCTTGGTGCCTTCGGGCAGCACAACCGAAGAGATGGTGACAACGTCGTTGATTTCCATGCCGGTCAGATCAACGGTGATCTTCTCAGGAATGTCACCAGCGGTGCAGAGCAGTTCAACCTCGGGGCGGACAACGGTCAGAACGCCACCCTTTTTGATGCCGGGGGCTTCTTCTTCGTTGATGAATTCAACGGGGATGAACAGTGCGATCTTGGTGGTCCGACGCAGGCGCATCAGGTCCAGGTGGGTCGGCAGGTCTTTGACAACGTCACGCTGCACGTCGCGGCAGATGACGCGCACGTCTTCGTGACCTTCGACTTTCAGGTTCCACAGGGTCGACTTGAACCGGCCTGCTTTCAGGCGCTTGAACAGTACGTTGAACGGGATCTGGATCGGCAGCGGCTCTTTGTCGCCACCAAAAACAATGCCCGGAACCATGCCATCGCGGCGTGCTTGACGAGCGGCGCCCTTGCCTGTCCCCGTCCGTTCCAGAGCTACGAGATCAGGAATCTCTCCAGCCATGATAATTCTCCAATGTTAGGGCGGGCATCCTCCAAGGCTGTATGCCCGCGTGAAGCCGCGTCCTTAGCTTGATTCAGTTGGTTTGGAAAGGGCTTTTTGTAGCCCGAGAAATTTTGCGAGGCTCTGCCTCGCGCTCCGAGGTATTTACGGCCAGATGAAGGACAGATCCTCTGCTTCATCTGGCTGCAAGTACCTTGAACGAGACGCTCAATGGGCGGCCATGCGGCGTCTCCATCTACGTGGGAGGCGTAGGATCAAGCCTGCCAGCGACCGCCAAAGTCTTCGGGGACTAGAAGATTGTGGCGCCCAAGATCGGCTACGTTACGTTCACCGCAAAGTGCCATCGTTGTATCGAGCTCTTTCTGGATCACTTCCAATGCCGTTGTCACGCCTTTCTGACCCATTGCACCTAGCCCATAGACAAAGGCGCGACCAATAAAGGTGCCTTTGGCCCCAAGCGCCAGAGCTTTCAGCACGTCTTGCCCTGAACGGATGCCGCTATCCAGATGCACTTCGACATCACTGCCGACGGCATCCATGATCTCGGGCAGAACCCGGATCGAACTGAGCGCGCCATCCAGCTGCCGTCCACCATGGTTTGAGACAACAATTGCATCTGCGCCCAGCTTGGCAGCCATTTTGGCATCCTCGGCATCGAGTATGCCCTTAAGGATCACCTTGCCGCCCCATTGTTCCATCAGCTTCTCGACTTTGCCCCAGTCGAGGCTGGGATCGAATTGCTCGGCGGTCCATGTGCCGAGCGAGCGTGTATCTGTGATGCTATCGACATGACCGACGATATTCCCGAATTCTCGGCGCTTGGCACCTAGCATCTCGATGCCCCAGGCCCATTTCGTCATCAGGTTGGCGATGGTTTTGGGGGTCAGCTTTGGCGGCGCAGATAGGCCATTTTTCAGGTCCTTGTGTCGTTGGCCAAGGATTTGCAGATCAAGCGTAATGACAAGGGCCGAGCATTTCGCATCCTTCGCGCGCTGGATAAGTCGCCCGACATAGTCCTGATCTTTCATGGTGTAGAGCTGAAACCAGAAAGGGGCCGAAGTGTTTTCAGCGACATCTTCGATCGAATTGATCGACATGGTCGACAGTGTGAAGGGTACACCAAAGGCTTCGGCGGCTTTGGCCGCTTTGATCTCGCCATCCGCGTGTTGCATTCCTGTCAGACCTACCGGAGCCAATGCAACGGGCATGGATACATCCTGCCCGATCATCTGCGATGCGGTCGAGCGCCCTGTCATGTCTACGGCGACCCGTTGGCGCAGGCGGATATCTTCGAAATCCGACGTATTCTCGCGGAAGGTTTGTTCGGTCCAGCTGCCGCTTTCTGCATAGTCAAAAAACATGCGCGGAACGCGACGCTCATAGATCCGTTTGAGGTCTTCGATATTGGTAATGACTGGCATTGATCAGGCTCTCGCAGGATTGGTTAAGTTTCTTTACCAATTATTTTGAAACACTGCAATGCCCGCTTTCTGCGGTTGGTTGCCGCGTGGCCAAAACTAAAAACACCGCAGTAGGCGGCGCGCCTGCTGCGGTGAAGAACCATCTGAAAATGGAAAGAAATTGTTAGGCGGAGTGTGCGCCATCTGACAGTGTTTTGACAAAATCCAGAACCTCGGTCACCGGTTTTCCGGAACCGATCTGGCTGACAATGGCAGATCCAACTACCGCGCCATCGGATACACTCGCGATGTTTCGAGACTTTTCTGGCGTATTGATCCCGAAACCGACGATCACGGGCAAATCAGTTGCAGCTTTGATCCGAGCGACCTCGGGCCCAACATCGGTTGCCTGCGCTTCGGCAGCACCGGTTATGCCGGTAATCGATACATAATACACAAAGCCGGATGTGTTTTGCAGTACGCGAGGCAAGCGTTGGTCATCGGTCGTCGGCGTCGCCAAGCGGATGAAGTTCAGCCCGGCAGCTTGCGCGGGCAGACAAAGCTCTTCGTCCTCTTCGGGGGGCAGGTCGACGACAATCAGCCCGTCGATCCCCGCTGATTTTGCATCTGCCAGGAATTTCTCGACACCTCGGCTGTAGATCGGATTGTAATATCCCATCAGCACGATCGGTGTGGTGTCATCGGATTCACGAAAGGCGCGGGCCAAATCCAGAGTGCGTTGCAATGTCATTCCACTATCCAACGCCCGTTGGCCAGCAGCCTGAATGGTCGGGCCATCGGCCATCGGATCGGTAAAGGGCAGGCCCAACTCGATGACGTCGACACCTGCGCCGGGCAAACCCTTCACGACCTCCAGCGATGTGTCATAGTCGGGATCCCCGGCCATGACATAAGCTACAAATGCCTTTTTGCCCTGTTCCTTCAGGGCGGCGAATTTGGCGTCGATACGGGTCATCGGAAGTCCTTGCACTCGGGTTTGGACCTGATGTGCAGAAACTTTCGCTGAAAATCAATCCCGCTTGGTGGGCTTCCGATCAGAAGGCGTAATGGTATCTCAGCAAAAGTGCATTTACACCTGGGTTGTCTTCCTGCGTGCTGGCGTTGGATATATGAGTGATAGCGGCAGACAGTTTGTTGCCGCTTTCCAGCGTATAGCCAAGGCCCAGTAAGCTGCGTATCTGAAAACTGCCGCCCAGATCATTCAGTTCGTTGGATTCACTATAGTATCCCGGCATGACACTGCCCTCGATGAACCAACGGTCCGCAAAAGTGTAAAGCCCGATCAGGCCCGCGCCAACATGCGTGTCACCGTCGGTATCAACAGACAGGGCCGCACCCCAGGTGGCGCTGAAACGGGTCGCTTCGTAGAAAGAGCGATGCTGGTATTCCAGCGAAACAATCGCCTGATCTTCGCTCTCAGCGCTGGAATAATCTGCGTAGCCTGCTCCGAAAATGATGGATTGGGCCTGTGCTGCAGTAGCGGCTGTCAGCGCAAAAGCCAGAATAACAAGGGATTTCATTTTTACCTACTATGTCCGTCGTTCGTTGGTATTGGTTTTATTGAGGAATGTAGGTGCATGTTTTCAATGGACGCAAGAACACAAATCGATGTCGATTTTGTGATGTGGCAGAATAGACTCGCGGCAGTGTTCAGGCACTTTGCCTTGCGCATTGCACCGGACCTGCCTAGAAGCGGCGCTCGAATGGTATCAGGAGGCCGTCATGGGCTTTAAAATGGGAATCGTGGGTTTGCCGAATGTTGGCAAGTCGACTCTCTTCAACGCACTGACCAAAACTGCGGCAGCTCAGGCGGCGAATTTCCCGTTCTGCACCATCGAACCCAATGTGGGGGATGTCGCCGTTCCTGATGACCGGCTGGATAAACTGGCGGCGATTGCGTCCTCGAAACAGATCATTCCAACCCGCATGACCTTTGTGGATATCGCGGGGTTGGTGAAAGGGGCCTCGAAAGGCGAGGGGCTGGGCAACCAGTTTCTGGCAAACATCCGCGAGACTGACGCGATTGCCCATGTGCTGCGTTGTTTCGAAGATGGTGACGTGACCCATGTGGATGGCCGCGTTGATCCGGTGGCCGATGCCGATACGATCGAGACCGAGCTGATGCTGGCCGATCTGGAAAGCATCGAAAAGCGTCGCGCCAATCTGGTGCGCAAGCTGAAGGGCAATGACAAAGAGGCACAGCAGCAGGACCGCCTGCTGGCCGAGGCGCAGGAGATGTTGGAAAACGGCAAGCCAGCGCGTCTGGTTGAAGTGTCTGATGAAGACGCCAAAGCATGGAAAATGCTGCAACTTCTGACCACCAAGCCGGTGCTTTATGTCTGCAACGTGTCCGAAGAAGAGGCCGCCGAAGGCAACGAGTACTCTGCCAAAGTCGCTGAGATGGCTGCAGCGCAAGGTAATGCTCATGTCATTATCAGTGCCAAGATCGAGGAAGAGATCAGCCTTCTGGAAGACGACGAGGCACAGATGTTCCTAGAGGAAATGGGCCTGGAAGAGCCCGGCCTCGACCGTCTGATCCGCGCGGGCTACGACTTGCTTAAGCTGGAAACCTATTTCACCGTCGGCCCGAAAGAGGCCCGGGCCTGGACCATCCGCACCGGCACCGCCGCCCCGCAGGCCGCAGGTGTCATCCACGGAGACTTTGAGAAGGGCTTCATCCGCGCCGAGACTATCGCCTATAACGACTACATCGCTGCCAATGGCGAACAAGGTGCCAAAGAGGCGGGTAAGATGCGGGCCGAAGGGAAGGGCTACATCGTCAAGGATGGCGATGTGATGCACTTTTTGTTCAACACCTGAGAAGCCACCAAAGCAGCCACTGCTCAGCTTATAACCTCGGATTTTCTGCGAAGAACGGGCCGATATCGGGTTGCTCGTGCGTGAATGCCATTGTCCACTTCATGTTGTGGTGGGCTACGTAGATATCCGCGCCAAAAGATGTGAAATCTGGATATGTTTCTGAGACGCAGCGATACGACCATTTGATATCTTCATCAAAGATAACATACGCGGCAGGCCACTGGTTCTTATAGGCATTTAAAGCGTCATCGCCCGCCCGCGCGATTTGAAACCCGTAACTGAAACCATGCCAGCGGAAGCGATTGTGAATCCAGGAACCGGTTGATTTCTTTACGTTCCCGGCGAATGTCTGATGCCAGCATTGAACAACCTCACCACCTTCTTTGGAATTGAGAGGATCAAAATCGACGCATTCACGCACCAAGAAGTCCTCAATTTGGTTTCTTGTAGGGTTCATGGAATAATTCGGTTCTATGTTGTTGTTGAACCGGCATATCGCGCGTTAAGGCGAAGTGTCAAAACCGCTCAGGTGGCAAGATGCGATCCTGTTAGTTTCATTTGGGCTGGAACAGCAGTTCGGCAGGCTCAACCACCCGAGTATTGCATGTATCTGAAGCGCCGATCCTTTGGCAGCCAACAAATTGACGATGCTCGCATCTCGCACATTTCTCTCGTGCAGAAATGTGGTTAGTTTGGATTTTGACCTGATACTTGAGACAGCTCTAGATGATCGAAATCCGCGACCTGCAATTGCTCAGCGCATTGGCGCGGCATCGTCATTTCGCCAAGGCAGCTGAGGAATGCGGGATTTCACAGCCTGCGTTCTCGATGCGAATCCGAAACCTGGAGGATCGGCTGGGTGTCTCCATCGTTCGCCGCGCAAACCGATTTCAGGGGCTGACCGAAGAGGGCGAGATGATTGTCCAGCGCGCGCGGCGCATTCTCGACGACACCAAGGCTTTGGAACAACAGGTGCTCGCTGCAAAGGGTGAGATCACCGGCACGCTTATTTTGGGTGTGATACCTACAGCGATTGCCTTCACCGGGCGTCTGACGAAGCGGTTGCGCGATGCGCATCCACGTATCGTGACCCGGATTGAAACAATGTCTGCAACGGCCATTCAGCACCGGTTGGACGAAGGAAGTCTGGATGCTGGCATCACTTATGGCGACAGTATCGGTACCGATCTACGGCAAGTGCAGCGCTTGTACGAAGAAACTTATGTCCTATTGGTCCCCTCGCATATGACCCATGAGACAGGCCCGATCCCATGGGCCCGCGTGGCCGAGTTTCCCCTGAGCCTGCTGGAACCACAGATGCAGAACCGGCGGATTCTGGATCGGATATTCGCCGAACAGGGCTTGCACCCGGATATTGTGGCCGAGACCAGCGGATTCACTGCCTCGATGGTCATGGCACGCGAGGGGCTAGCGGCCACCGTGATTCCACGCGTGCTGGTGCGGGCGCTGGGCGACCTGAAGGACACAAGGGTGCTGTCCCTGATCGAACCCGTGGTGAGCAAGCCGATTTGTCTGGCCACGCTCACTCGTGACCCGGAATTACCCACGGTCGCGGCCTTGCGCACAGTGATGGCGTCTTTGCGGTGATAAACTGTCGTTATCGTGCGATTGAAATATGCGATTTGACGATATGCTAGTCTGATGAGACACGGGGCCTCAATCGGAGGGCATCATGGCACCATTAGACACCAAGCCATCAGGCGCGCCAAAGGGCGTCTGGAAGTCAGGTAAAGGCAAGGGGCGGCACACGCCCAAAGGCCGTCAATTCTCGGACGAGGCACAAGCAGAAATTGCACGTCTGCTGGGCGACCGCCCGCGACGTCGCGATCTGCTGATTGAATTTCTGCATTTGATTCAGGACGCACACGGCCATATCAGCGCCGACCACATCGCCGCTCTGGCGGTTGAGATGCGGATCGGGCAGGCTGAGATTTACGAAACCGCAACCTTCTATGCCCATTTCGATGTAGTGAAAGGGGGTGAAACGCCTCCTCCGGCGTTGACGATCCGTGTGTGCGATTCGCTGTCCTGCGAAATGGCTGGTGCCCAGCAGCTGCAAAAAGCGCTGGAAGACGGTTTGGATGCCTCGCAGGTCCGCGTTGTCCGTGCGCCCTGCATGGGACGCTGCGACACCGCTCCAGTGCTGGAGATCGGTCACAACCACATCGACCACGCGACCCCCGAAAAGGTGCAGGCCGCGATTGCGGCGAATGACACCCACGCCCATCTGCCCGATTACGAAGCCTTTGCGGTTTATGAAGCCAATGGCGGCTACGCCAAACTGAAAGAGCTGCGCGAGGGCGGCGATTGGGAGAAGGTGCAGGAAGACGTACTGTCCTCGGGCCTGCGTGGTCTGGGCGGCGCTGGCTTCCCGTCGGGCAAGAAATGGGGCTTTGTTCGCATGAATGAAGGCCCGCGTTATCTGGCTGTCAACGGCGATGAGGGCGAGCCCGGGACATTCAAGGACCGCTACTATCTTGAGCGCACGCCGCATGTCTTCCTCGAAGGGATGCTGATCGCCGCTTGGGCCGTCGAGGCAGAGACCTGCTTTATCTATATGCGCGACGAATACCCGGCAGTTCTGGAAATCCTGCGTCGTGAGATTACCGCGCTCGAACAAGCCGGGATCGTCGAAGAAGGCTATATCGACCTGCGCCGTGGTGCTGGCGCTTACATCTGCGGCGAAGAATCCGCGATGATCGAGTCGATCGAAGGCAAAAAAGGCCTGCCGCGTCACCGTCCTCCATTCGTGGCGCAGGTTGGGGTCTTTAACCGTCCGACCTTGGTGCACAATGTCGAGACGCTCTATTGGGTGACCAAAGTTTGCCGTGAAGGGCCTGAATGCCTTAACAGCACCGAAAAGAACGGTCGCAAGGGTTTGCGTAGCTATTCGGTCTCGGGTCGTGTCGCAAAGCCGGGCGTTTACCTTCTGCCCGCTGGCTCGACCATTCTGGACGTGATCGAGGCTGCCGGCGGCATGGCCGGGGGCCAGACCTTCAAGGCTTATCAGCCGGGCGGTCCATCCTCGGGTCTGTTGCCTGCATCTATGGATGACATCCCGCTGGATTTCGACACGTTGCAACCGCATGGCACCTTCATCGGGTCCGCTGCGGTTGTGGTTCTGTCCGATCAGGACACCGCCCGCGATGCGGCACTGAACATGCTGCGCTTTTTCGAAGACGAAAGCTGCGGCCAGTGCACGCCCTGCCGTGCAGGCTGCGAAAAGGCGGTCAAGCTGATGCAAGCCGACAAATGGGATCAGGACCTGCTGGAAGACCTGTGTCAGGTCATGGGCGATGCCTCGATCTGTGGTCTGGGGCAGGCCGCCCCGAACCCGATCCGCCTTGTCATGAAACATTTCGCTGACGAAATCTGAGGGGAGACAGAGCCATGCTAGATGCAAGCCCAAACAAGACCGTCACCTTCAACCTGAACGGCGGAGATGTCACCGTGCCCGAAGGCTGGACCATCTGGGAAGCCGCAAAGGGGCAGGGGTTCACTATCCCTCACCTGTGTCACAAGCCGCAACCCGGTTACAAACCCGACGGCAATTGCCGTGCCTGCATGGTCGAGGTAGAAGGCGAGCGCACGCTGGTCGCCTCGTGCATCCGTCCGGCAGCCGACGGCATGGTGGTTAAGACCGACAGCGACCGGGCCGAGAAATCGCGCGCGATGGTCATGGAGCTGTTGGTCGCGGATCAGCCTGAGGAAGCGCACGACACCTCCAGCCACTTCTGGGATATGGCCAAGCTGAACCATGTCAGCGACAGCCGTTTCCCGGCGAAAGAGGCCGAGAAAATCCCGCTGTTGGATGACAGCCACGTTGCGATGCGCGTCAATCTGGACGCTTGCATCAACTGCAACCTCTGCGTCCGGGCCTGCCGCGACGTGCAGGTCAACGACGTGATTGGTATGGCCGGTCGTGGCCACACAGCGCAGGTGGTGTTCGACCAGAACGACCCGATGGGTGCTTCGACCTGTGTGGCTTGTGGTGAATGCGTGCAGGCCTGCCCGACCGGTGCTTTGATGCCAGCAACCGTACTGGATGACCAGCAGCGAGGCGACAGCAAGGACTACGACTCGGAAACGGAAAGCGTCTGCCCGTTCTGCGGCGTGGGCTGTAAGGTTTCGCTCAAGGTCAAAGACGGCAAGGTGAAGTATGTCGAGGGCATCAACGGCCCTGCAAACGAAGGTCGTCTGTGCGTCAAAGGCCGCTTTGGCTTTGACTACATTCACCATCCGCATCGCCTGACCAAGCCGCTGATCCGTCGCGAGGATGCTCCAGCCAAGGGATTGAACGTCGATCCCGGCAACCTGGATACCCATTTCCGTGAAGCAACGTGGGAAGAGGCGATGGATTTGGCCGCGACCAAGCTGAAGGACTTGCGCGACAAAGACCCGCGCAGCGTTGCAGGCTTCGGCTCGGCCAAGTGCACCAACGAAGAAGCCTATCTGTTCCAGAAGTTCATCCGTCAGGGCTTCCGCCACAACAACGTCGACCACTGCACCCGTCTGTGCCACGCGTCATCTGTTGCGGCCCTGATTGAGAATGTGGGCTCGGGTGCTGTGACCGCGACCTTCAACGAGATCGAAAACGCGGATGTGGCGATCATCATCGGGGCCAACCCGATTGAAAACCACCCTGTCGCTGCGACCTACTTCAAGCAGTTCACCAAACGTGGTGGCAAGCTGATAGTTATGGACCCGCGCGGCGTTGGGATGCGTAAGTTTGCTGATGAGATGCTTCAATTCCGTCCCGGTGCGGATGTTTCGATGCTGAACGCGATCATGAACGTGATCGTGGAAGAAGAGCTCTATGACAGCCAGTACATCCACCGCTGGACCGAAAACTGGGAAGCCGAAAAAGAACACCTGCGCCAGTTCACGCCTGAGGCTATGTCGCCGATCTGCGGCATCGAACCGGATCAACTGCGCCGAGTGGCGCGTACCTTTGCGCAAGCCAAGGCCGGTCTGATTTTCTGGGGTATGGGTGTCAGCCAGCACATCCATGGCACCGACAACTCGCGCTGCTTGATCTCGTTGGCTCTGATGACCGGCAATGTTGGTAAACCCGGTGCAGGTCTTCACCCTCTGCGCGGGCAGAACAACGTGCAAGGTGCCTCAGACGCGGGCCTGATCCCGATGTTCCTGCCGGACTATCAGTCCGTTACCGACGACGGCATTCGGGCCAAGTTCACCAACGTCTGGAATGACGACCGCGACTTCTCGAACGAGAAGGGGCTGACCGTCACCGAGATCATCGATCAGGCTTATGCGGGCAACATCAAGGGTATGTACATCCAGGGGGAAAACCCCGCCATGTCCGACCCCGATGTGAATCACGCGCGCGACGCACTGGCCAAGCTGGAACTGATGATCGTGCAGGATATCTTCCTGACCGAAACGGCGAACTATGCCGACATCATTCTGCCCGCCTCAGCGCTCTATGAGAAGAACGGCACCGTGTCGAACACCAACCGTCAGGTACAGCGTGTGCGGCCCGCCGTGACCCCTCCGGGCGAAGCGCGCGAGGATTGGAAGATCACCGTTGAGTTGGCGCAGCGGATCGGTTTGAACTGGGATTATTCCGATGTTTCTCAGGTCTTTGCTGAGATGAAGCTGACGATGAATTCGCTCGACAACATCACGTGGGAACGGCTTGAGACTGAGACGATCACTTACCCGTCACTGTCCGAGACAGACCCAGGTCAGGCGATTGTGTTCGGCGATGGTTTCCCACGTGCGGATGGTCGCGCCCGGTTCACGCCAGCCAGTGTCATCCCACCGGATGAGGCCCCGGATGATGAATACCCGATGATCGCCACCACTGGGCGCCAGCTGGAGCATTGGCATACCGGGTCGATGACCCGCCGGTCCAACGTTCTGGATGCCGTGGAACCTGAAGCGAACTGCTCGATGAACCCGCGTACATTGAAACTGATGGGAATTGAGCCGGGCGATATGATCCGTCTGACTACTCGCCGCGGTTCGATTGAAATCATGGTGCGGGCCGACCGGGCGATTGCCGAAGATATGGTGTTCATCCCGTTCGCCTATGTCGAGGCTGCGGCGAATATCCTGACCAACTCGGCCATCGATCCTTATGGCAAGATCCCCGAGTTCAAGTTCTCGGCAATTCGCGTCGAAAAGATCGCAGACGCCGTCGCGGCGGAATAATCTTCAATCAACTGAAAAAAGGCGGCCCTTTGGGGTCGCCTTTTTTTTCAGTAGTCGCGTTCGAAAAAGATACCCAAGCCCGTCTCACCCCGGCCATCCACCGTGCCGCGCACCGTGAAGCTGTCGGTGACGTCGAGGTTCAAATTCACCTCGGTGTCACCTTCGGTATTGACGGTGAAATCGGTGTAGAGATTGTCGCTTAGATATGCGCCCGCACCAAGGCTGCCCCCACCGCCCTCAGTCGCGCCAAGGTCGATAGTGTCCAGGCCCGTGGCCTCGCGCACCCCTTTGGTAGTATCCCCGCCGGCGCCGCTGAGTTGGGCAAGTGAGGCCGCCATCTGGGCGATCACAAAAGGCGACAGCTCCGAGAAGCGGTTGCCGAATAACAACATGGCCAGCGCTTCCTCGGTCGGGCGCTCTGGATCGGAGAATACGTCGACCTCGGGTGAGTCCAGCGGCCCGGCGATCTCGATCGTTGCGGTGCCGTCCGAGGTGCTGGAGGACGATTCAAACTCGATATATGGCGTCAGGTCACCCTGCAGGGTGACCACACCCTTAGTCAGCGCAAGGCGGCGACCAAGGATATCAATATTACCTCGGATAAGCTCAATCTGGCCTGACGGCACAACAGAAGTTGTAGTTCCACCAATTTGTATGCGACCGCCCAGTTCCGCGTTCACGCCGCGTCCTCGGACAAAAACTGCCTTGGGTGCAAGCAATCCGATGTCGAGCGACATGCGCGAGTTGCTTTTAGTCTCATCCTCGGTTTCCACCAGATTGGCGCGTTCCCGCGTTACGAAACCGGCACGGCTTTCGTTCAGGTGTTGGATCGTCGGAATTGGTGCTGCGCCGACTGCTCCTGCGGCGGCTGCAAGATTGATGTTGGTTTCGCCAAAGTTGATCTGCCCGGCCAGCGAACTGTTCCCGGCCAATGCCCCGGTCAGGGCGATCTGACCGTTCAATGTGGTTTCGTAGAGCAGCTTGTCTGTCAGCACGAGATTGTTGAGCGCTGTGGTTATCTGGGCGTTGAAGGGTGGCGTCAGATCAATCGGGCCGTTGACGGTAAACCCTCCGCCCGCTCGTAACCCACCCTGCAGTGCAATCGTGGCGCGGCTTTGCGCGATGTTTACGGAACCCCCGATGCCAGTGATTGTCTGTCCCACATCGGGCAAGGCCATCGACGCGCCGGATGTTGAAATCGTTCCGCTAAGCGCATCCAGCGCAGGTGCCCCTTTCAGGGCCAGATCGAACCGGGCAGTACCGGCCAGATTGTTGGGAGAGATAAATGCATTGGCGATACCGATGTTGACACCGCCCTGCATCTTCAGGTCCGCTTCGCCGCTGGTTTCGTTAAAGGTCCCGGCAACAGTTGTACTGATATCGGCGGGGCCATTAGCCTTTGCGTCGATGGTCCACATCCCGGCGTCGCGGCGGGCGGTACCACTGGCGGCGACGGTTCCGGGGAAATCGGGCACAAAACGTTCGACCCGATTCAGGCGGGCGTCAAAATTTAGATCCGCGGTGCCACCGGTTTCTACGGTTCCGGTTAAATTGGCGTACGAGCTATCAGGTCCCTGCAGGCGCGCATTGCCTTCCAAACCGGACCCTGTAGGGGCGACGTTGCCATCCAGCGTGAGCGGCCCGGACAATGTCGAAGATAGACGGCCGATGTCGTCCAGCATGGCCGAGAAATCGAGGCCACCGGCCTCCCGATCCAATCGGCCCGATGCATCTGCGGTCAGCGCGGTTCCGTTCAGACTGAAAGTGCGGATGTTCAGCCCCTGATCATCGTTGGCGGCATCCACGTTCAGCGTGGTTCGTCCCTGTACCAACGCATCTACGGCTTGGATACCCGTGGCAAGGTCGTCTGCTCTCAGGTTGCCTTTAATATCAAAGGCCTTGCTGCTTTGCGCGGCCCGACCGGTGACGTCGGCATCAATCGACCCGGCCAGATCAAGCCCGGCGAGGCCGGAGAACAAAGACAGGTCGGGGGCGTTCAGCTTGGCGCTTCCATCCACCGTGATGTTTCCGGTGGGGTCATCGATGGTTGCGCCCACCTCGGCAGTAAGAGCAGCACTTTTGACCGTGGCGTTTCGAATAACGATTTGGTTGCCCGAATGCGCACCGTCCAGATTGATTGATGTCCGGCCTTTCAACAGCGGGTCGAACTCGCTCATCCCGGTTTCGATATTTGTTCCGATCACGCTGGCTTGGCCGTCGAATTCCAACGTCTGTACGGTGCCTTTGCCATCCAGCCGGGCCTGTAATGCGCCCGCCAGATCACGCTGTGCGATGCCTGAGAACACCGCCAGATTTGGGGCGTTCACGCTGGCCTGACCGTCAATCGTCAGATTGCCATTTGGCGTCGTGACCGTGCCGCTGGCCTGCGCTGTCAGAGCGTCGCCATTCACGGTGAAATAGCGAATTGTTACCCCATCGGTGTCGCGTTTGGCATCCAGAACGATTTCGGTTTCACCCGTGATCATTGGATCAATATCGTCACGCCCGGTCACCAGATCACGCCCATTCACCGTGACCTTGCCGTCAAAGCTGCGTTCCAGTGGCGAGCCCTTTCCAGCCACCTGGACCGAAGCCTCGCCACCAAGCTGAAGCTGTGCCAGGTCCGAGAACCGCGACAGGTCGGTCGCCTGCAGCAGTGCCGTGCCATCAACCTGCAACCCGGTCGCAAGCCCGCTGATCAACGCATCAGCGTCTAGAGTATAGTCGCTGCCGACCAGTTCGACCCCGGACAATTGCAATGTCTGGTCGCTGCCGTACTCGAACTGCCCATCCAGTGTGATCTGATTTCCGACGGCGGCATTCAGTGCGGCATCTGTCAGATCAATGCCAGCCAGCACAGCCTGCAGATCGCCATCGACCGACAGCCCGCTGGATTGATCTAGCGTGCCTTGCCCGCTGATCCGTGCATGATCGAGGTTCAGGTTGGGGGTTTCAATCTTGTTGGTCGTCAGGCTCAGGTCCCAGAGGTTGCCATTCTCGGTATTGTACAAGGCCGAAATCTGAGCCGCGCCGATTGACGTATCGCCGCCGCTGACGGGCAGAACGACCTTGTCACCTTCCGGCGGCGTGATACGACCTTGCAGGGCGACCAGTTTCAGAACACCACCCGAAGCAAGGCTGAGTTCGCTTTTGAGGTCCAGCGCTTCCGAGGTAATCTCGATATCCGATATATCCAGCGCCCCGTCAGAATGGGTGCGCCCATCTACAAACAGCCGTGTGTCGGTACCGAAGAACGCGTCCATCTCTTCGGCCAGAAACGGCGTCAGGTCGCCTCCGACATCGGCAGTAAACGCGATTCCATCAGAGGCGTTGCCACTCTCTTCGGCTGTGCGCAGTCGTACCTGACCGGACACGCGAAGCTGCTGATCGCTGCTTAGACCGATATCAGCATTAAAATCCGTTATCGGCCCCGAGCCTTTTGCAGTCAGCTCAAGCGGCGGGGCATCGGGGATGGACAGGGCCATTGCGATCAGACCGCCTGATGCTTCGGCTACGGTCAAGTCCAGATCGATCTGGCGGCTGTCGTTCTGAAAGCCTGCTTTCAGATCAATCGTGTCCCCGGCGCGGTCCAGTCGGTCGATATCCAGCGTAGTATCCAGTGTTCCATCAGCCAGCGATAGGTTGCCGTTCACGGCAAGCTCGGCAGCGACGCCGATCAGCGGCTCACCTAAAGAAAGGTCATCGACACGCAGCTCTCCGATTTCGATCGAAACCGGAAGCTCAGGTAGTTGGAAGGGTTGGGTTTCGGCTGAAGGGGGCGGTGCGTCCTTTGTTGTTGTACCGGGTGCGCGGGCGATATCGATTTCCTGCGCCGATAGTGTGTTGACCGAGAACCGGCCGCGCAGCAGTGCCAATCGGTTCCAGTCCAATTCAGCGTTTTTAATGGTGAGCCAGACGCCGTCGTCATCGGCGACTGTGATTTCCTGAATCGTCGCACGCGAACTTAAGGCACCTTCAAGGCCGATCACCCGCACATTCTGATCATCACCGGACAGGGTATCTTGCAGAAACTGCTCGATCATGCTGCCGCCCTCGTCCTGAGCGGTCGCCGCGATGGGAACGGTGATCGCTGCTGAACTTAGCAACAAGGGATATACAACGCGACGCATCAAAAGGCCTGCCCGATCCCGAGGTAGAATTGCAGCCCGTCACCCGTATCGCCCTGAACCGGCACCGCAAGGTCAAAGCGCAAGGGCCCGAAGCCGCCCAGATCATAACGGATTCCAAGGCCCGCGCCAGAATGCTCTTCCGCGCCGCTGCCGATGAATGAGGACGTGTCGACCACACCGTAGTCATAAAACCCAACCAACGAGATTGCGTCAGTGACTTTGCCTCGGACCTCGGCTGAGAGCCCCAGAAAGGATTTGCCACCTGCGACACCATCCCCGACGGGGATACCTAGGCTTTCAAATGGCTGACCCCGTACTGTACCGGCACCACCCGAGAAGAACAGGAAATCTGGAGTTACACCATCTGCCGGAGGTCCGAGGACCGATCCCAACTGCACCCGGCCTGCCAACACCAGCCGACCGGCGGTGCCCAGATCGTTATAGGCGCGACCGTCAAAGAACATTCTCAGGCCGGTATCCGACCCGGAGAACCCGACAAAGGGCATGACTTGCGAGTCTAGATAATAACCGCGCGTCGCGCTGACCTTGCTGTCGCGTTCATCCCATTCTGACCGGAACGGAAGAATGAAGTATCGAAACTTGCGCCCATCGCCATAGGCGTCATCTGCGTCCGACCATTGGAAACCTGCCGAGGCTTCGGCGTAGAGGCGGTCAGAGAATGTGCGGCGTGCACCATAGGCAAGCGAGGCGACGGTGACGTTGTAGTTTTCGGTATTGCGCCGCTCCAACAGCGCGCTCCAGAATGTATTGTCGTCAGGGCCCAGACGATCAGGTTGATCCAGCCGCAGACCAATACGTCCATCGATATCCTCGGCACCGCCGATATTGCGGATTGCCGCCTCGAACCGCAGCCTTTCGGCTCGCCGGAAGACGTTTCGATGGGTCCACGTAGCGGTAAGATCAACCCCGTCGCGCGAAGCAATCTCGGCCCCGAAGGTTAGGCGGCGCGGTGGCAGGTCTTCGAAAGTTGCGTCGAAATCCAGCGTGCCATCCGGGTTGGGTTCTTCATGTTCCTTGAGCGAAACCGTAGCGAATGTGCCGGTGCGCCGCAGGCGGGTGCCAACCTTTTGGACCTGTTCAGGCGAATAAACCTCACCCGAGGGGAAGCCCGCGATTTTCTCGATCGATCGATGGCGGACATTTGTATCGCCCTGAATGATCATTTTACCGAACCGCAGCCTTGGCCCCGGAGCCAGATCAATTGTCGCGTCCAGCCGTGCCTGCGCATGGCGCGCTATTACTTTCTGATCTTCCACTTCCGCCTTGGCATGGCCTGTATCGCGCCAGCCCTGCACCCCGGCCGAAGCCGCCTGTTGGATCGCTCCGGTGGTCGCGGTCTTGCCCGTGGCGAACTCTTCGGGCAGTTCCGTGCCCGGTGCCAGCGGTTGCACGACAGCCGTTCCGAACTTGAACTTCCGTCCCGGTGTGACAAGGATGGTCGCCCGTTTGAATTGGGCTGGAACGTTCAGCGAATTGATTTTGGCGGCTTCCTGCCCGTCAAGCTTGATGCTGACGACGGGGCTGAAATAACCTTCGTCGTACATGATCTGAACGATGGTGCGGTAGTCGGACAAAGCTGCCGACAGTATTTCCAGTGACGTATCAAGACCACGCGATTCCGAGGTGAAGATGGATGAAGTCTCTTCCAAGCGGTCGACCAGATCTTCAGATGCACCAGGGGCGGATAGGGTCGTTTCTAGCGCGGTAGAAAGATTGGGGGACAAGGCCACAAACGCACCAAAAAGCCAGCCTCTCAGATCGCTGCGCGGTCTGCTCCCTGTCATTGTCTGGCTCCAACTGCCCCAAGTCGAAATCGCTATGGCCGCGAAACAAAACGAATGCGGCGTGTTGAATTCATTTAGAGCATCTGACGGCGCTTAGGGGAAGAACTAAACAAAGTTCAGGTGTTTTTATTGGCAAACTCGTGTGCCAATCCGCTACAGACCGGCATTTCGGAACCAGCGAACAATCGCATCCCGGTCTTCAGGTTCCATATAGGTCACGTTCGCAGGAGGCATGGCATGTGTGACGCCGGATTGCAGATAAATCTGTTGCGCGTTCTGAGCAATGTCAGCTTTTGTTTCCAGCAGGACACCTTTGGGTGCCCACAGGATGCCTTCCCAGACAGGCTCGCGCGCGTGGCACATAGAACAGCGACCCAGAACTATGTCCTGTGCTTCTTCAAAGCCATCCGCTGATGCGAATTTCTGTTCGTAGGGCGTTAGTTGCCGTGCTTCGGCCTCTTCCAACGGGTCGTTCATCGAAGCGGTCGACAACCACATGATTGTCATGAACAGCAAAGCCGTTACCAGCCAAGTCCAGGTTGGGTTTCCAGCGCGCGCGTGGCGGGTGTTGAAATAGTGCCGGATTGTGACACCCATCAGGAAGACCAGCGCGGCGATGATCCAATTGTACTCGGTCGCAAAAGCCAGCGGATAGTGGTTCGACAACATCAGAAACACGACCGGCAATGTCAGATAGTTGTTGTGGGTCGAACGCAGCTTGGCGATCTTGCCGTATTTCGGATCAGGTGTGCGCCCGTTCTTTAGATCGTCCACCACAATGCGCTGGTTTGGCATGATGATGAAAAACACATTTGCGGTCATGATTGTGGCCGTGAAGGCCCCCAGATGCAGCATCATCGCGCGACCGGTGAATATCTGGTTATATCCCCAGCCCATAATCACCAGCAGCACGAACAGAAGAACCATCAGCAATGTCGGACGCTCGCCCAATCCCGACTTGCAAAGAAAATCGTAGACCAGCCAACCGACAGTCAGCGAGGCAGCCGAGATCAATATGCCTTGCCATAGCGCCAGATCCGCCTTTTGGGCATCGATCAGATAGAGCTCTCCGCCTACCCAGTAGACGATCATCAGTAGCGCGGCACCGCTGAGCCATGTGGCGTAGCTTTCCCATTTAAACCAGGTCAGGTGGTCGGGCATACGCTCCGGAGCGACGAGATATTTCTGGATGTGATAGAATCCTCCGCCATGGACTTGCCATTCCTCGCCGTCCGCCGGTCCGGGGATATCGCGGTTCAAACCAAGATCCAGCGCGATGAAGTAGAAGGATGATCCGATCCAGGCAATCGCGGTGATAACGTGCAACCAGCGCACGCCAAAACCAATCCAATCCCAGAACACGGCGAAGTCGTACATGCTTATGTCTCCGATTGCGTTGCGCCACACTAGGCAAACGGGCTTTTCTTCGGTATTCCCGTATATTGTCAAACTGTATCAAAAAAAACGATAAGATGTCCTATCTCGACAACATTCGAACCTTTGTCCGGGTCTATGACTTGGGCAGCATGTCAGCCGCCGGGCGGGATATGAGAATTTCACCTGCGGTGACGTCGGCGCGAATTTCGCAGTTGGAGGATCATCTGGGAGTGCGCCTGTTTCAGCGCACAACCCGGAACCTGACACCAACGGAACAGGGACGGGCGTTCTACCCCGGCGCGGTTGCGGTTCTGGATGCAGTTGATG
This sequence comes from Ruegeria sp. D6, assembly GCF_056534365.1. Lineage (NCBI taxonomy): Bacteria > Pseudomonadati > Pseudomonadota > Alphaproteobacteria > Rhodobacterales > Roseobacteraceae > Ruegeria > Ruegeria sp. D6. Next base: position 106,461 of record NZ_JBQFPH010000001.1, read on the forward strand.
AGGCAGAGGCCCAAGTCACGCATCTGACCGAAGCCCCCCGCGGGTCTCTGTTTGTTGCTGCGCCCTTGGGCGTCGGGCGCCGGTTATTGGCGCCTCATGTGCCTGATTTTCTGTCAGAATACCCTGAGATTGATGTGCGTCTAAGACTGACAGACCGCTCGGTTGATCTGACCACTGAAGGCTTGGATCTGGCTTTTTTCATCGGTCAGCCCGAAGACAGTACATTGCGCATTCGCAAGATTGCGGATTGCCAGCGTGTGCTATGTGCAGCCCCTGATTACGTGAGCCGATGTGGGATGCCAGAAGCTGGATCCGATCTGATTTCAGGCAAGCATGAATGCTTGAACCTGCGCTTCCCCGGCGCGGCAGAGTTTCAGTGGATGCTGGAAACACCCGATGGCCCGAAACGATTTGCTGTCTCGGGCAGGTATGAATGTGACGATGGTGATGTTTTGACCGATTGGGCGCTGTCCGGGCAAGGTATTGCCATGAAACCCGTTTTTGAGGTGTCAGAGCACTTGAAGGCGGGGAGGCTGATCCCGGTGGCGATGAAGACGCCTCCGGTTCCCGTGCAAATGGCCTGCCTGTATACGCATCGCCGCCATCAGGACCCGAAGGCGCGGCTGTTTATGGATTTCATGATTGACCGGATCGGCAAAGTGGTTCGAAGCGCCGAAGTCTAGGGCTAGCTGCCCCGGTAGGTCGAGTAGCCGTAGGGGGACAACAGCAGCGGAACGTGGTAGTGCGCGTCCGCATCGGACATGCCAAAGCGGATCGGCACCTGATCCAGAAACAGAGGATCATCGCCATCCTGACCTGTCGCGCGCAGGTAATCTCCGGCGAAGAATATCAGCTCATAAGTGCCGGTTTTAAAGTCGTCCTGCGGTAAGATCGGGCTATTGGTTCGGCCATCCGCGTTGGTTTCCATCTCGACCAGTTTACGGTGCGAGTTCCCTGACACTTTGTAGAGCGCGATTTTCAACCCCTCAGCGGGGCAGCCGCGCGCCGTGTCGAGAACGTGGGTTGTCAGATAGCCAGCCAAGGGTCTCTCCTATGTGTTTCTTTTGGTGTGCCACAGTCTGGGCCAAACCGCAAAATGGTTGAAATGCCGAAAGAACTGGAAACAGTGTTCGGATTGATTTGATAATCAATGGACCGTTTCTGCGGTAAAGCTGTCAAAACACCTAATCGGACTGGAAGACCCTATGCAGCCGCCTCGTTACCCCCGCGATATGATCGGATACGGAGCCAACCCACCTGACGCCGCATGGCCCGGTGATGCAAAACTGGCTGTACAGATTGTGTTGAACTACGAAGAAGGCGGCGAGAACTGTGTCCTGCACGGGGACGCTGCGTCCGAGGCGTTCTTGTCCGAGATCGTTGGGGCGGCGCAGTGGCCGGGCCAGCGTCATTGGAACATGGAATCGATCTATGAATACGGCTCGCGGTCGGGGTTCTGGCGCCTGCATCGCTTGATGAAAGACCTACCGATCACCGTTTATGGTGTGGCTACCGCGTTAGCGCGTTCGCCAGATCAGGTTGCGGCGATGAAATCGGCAGGGTGGGAGATTGCCAGCCATGGCCTGAAATGGGTCGAGCACAAGGATATGCCCGAGGCGGAAGAACGGGCCCAGATCGCCGAAGCGATCCGTCTGCATGCCGAAGTCGTAGGGGATCGCCCGCGCGGCTGGTACACTGGGCGCTGTTCGGACAACACCGTGCGTCTGGTCGCCGAGGAAGGTGGCTTTGCTTATGTTGCCGATACCTATGCAGACGATCTACCCTACTGGATGCAAACCGGTGGTCGGGATCAGTTGATTGTTCCCTACACGCTGGATTGCAACGACATGCGCTTTGCGACGCCACAGGGGTTCAACGCCGGGGATCAGTTCTATTCATATCTGAAAGACAGTTTCGATGCGCTTTATGCGGAAGGTGAGGCTGGTGCACCCAAGATGCTGTCGATCGGTTTGCACTGTCGCCTGATCGGGCGACCGGGACGCGTCATGGCGCTGAAACGGTTTCTGGATTACGCGCGTGGGTTCTCGGACGTGTGGTTCGCGACGCGATTGCAGATTGCCGAGCATTGGGCCGAAAAGCACCCGGCGGCTGAGCGTCCACAACCCTCGCAAATGGGCCGCGAAGAATTCGTCTCTGCGTATGGAGGTATCTTCGAGCATTCCGCTTGGATCGCCGAGCGCGCCTATGATCTGGAATTGGGCGCGGCGCATGACACGGCAGGCGGATTACACAATGCTTTGACCCGCATGTTCCGGTCCGCCTCAACCGAGGAACGGTTGGGCGTTTTGACGGCCCACCCTGATCTGGCAGGCAAACTGGCGCAGGCTAAGCGGCTGACACAGGAAAGCACGTCCGAGCAAGCCTCGGCAGGGCTTGATGCGCTGACGGATGAGGAACGCGCCACCTTCACCGAACTGAACCAGCGCTATACGGAAAAATTCGGCTTTCCGTTCATCATTGCCGTGCGGGACCACAACAAGGCTTCGATCCTAAACGCATTCGAACGGCGCATCGAACAGGATCGCGAAACCGAGTTCGCCGAGGCCTGCCGACAGGTCGAGCGGATTGCCGAGTTCCGTCTTCGCGATGTGCTGCCCTCATGACACGGATTGTCGCTGAACCGATCTCGGCCGAAGCTTTCGCACCGTTTGGTGATCTGATTGATGTGTCAGGTGAGGCCGACAAGATCATCAACCAGGGCCAGTGCGGGCGGTATCATGATCGGGCAAGGCTGGATTTCGGTGATGCCCAAGCGGGCATCAGCCTGTTCAATGCCAACCCCCGCGAACTGCCTTATCAGCTAGCGATGGTTGAGCGTCATCCTGACGGCAGCCAGGCGTTCATTCCGATGACTCACCAGCCCTTTCTCGTGATCGTCGCCCCGGATGAGGAGGGGCAACCGGGTCGTCCTCGCGCGTTCATTACACAGCCAGGACAGGCGGTGAACTATCACCGGGGAACATGGCACGGAGTCCTGACACCCTTGCATGGACCCGGTCTGTTCGCAGTCGTTGATCGGATCGGGGAAGGCCCGAACTTGGAGGAATACTGGTTCAGCACACCGTACGAGGTGGTCAACCGCTGAAACCAGAACCGAAGCCGCCAGAGAAGCGGTAAGAACCCCATTGGATCTTAGGGAGGACAATGAGATCATGGCTGAAACTTCGATAGGGACGCCCGAACAGCTTCGGGACCCGAACTTCACACCCGCCTTGCACAAGGCGATACCGCTGGGCATTCAGCATGTTTTGGCGATGTTCGTCTCGAACGTGACACCGGCCATCATCGTGGCGGGTGCTGCCGGTTTTGGATTTGGGTCGAACTCCCCGGATTTTCCCGAATTGCTGTACCTGATCCAGATGTCGATGCTGTTCGCTGGGCTGGCGACCCTGCTGCAGACTATCACGATTGGCCCGGTCGGAGCGGCTCTGCCGATTGTACAAGGAACGAGCTTTGCGTTTTTGCCCATCATGATCCCTCTGGTCGCCGGAAAAGGCGTGGATGCCTTAGGGGCGCTGTTTTGCGGTGTCCTGGTTGGCGGCTTGTTTCATGCCTTTCTTGGCCTCTTCATAGGCAAGATACGGTTTGCGCTTCCGCCGCTGGTCACCGGACTTGTCGTAACAATGATCGGTTTGGCGCTGGTCAAGGTCGGTATTCAATACGCCGCTGGTGGTGTGCCTGCGATTGGCACCCCGGAATACGGATCGCTGCTTAACTGGTCGGCAGCTTTGGTTGTGGTTGTTGTGACGCTTGGCCTCAAGTTCTTTGCACGCGGTATGCTGTCGGTGTCTGCCGTACTGGTTGGTTTGGCCATCGGCTACGTCTATGCCCTGATGGTCGGGATGGTGACGTTCGAGGCCATTGGCACAAGTTGGTCACGCGCCTCAGCTTTTGCTCTGCCCGTACCGTTCAAATATGGGTTTGAGTTCTCTCTGGCCGCCGTGATCGGCTTTTGTCTGATGTCTTTTGTCTCGGCCATCGAGACCGTCGGTGACGTATCGGGAATCACCAAAGGTGGTGCAGGTCGCGAAGCAACCGACAAAGAAATCGCGGGCGCGACTTATGCCGATGGTTTCGGTACTGCCGTTGCCGGTATGTTCGGCGGTTTTCCCAATACTTCGTTCAGCCAGAATGTCGGTTTGATTGCGATGACGGGCGTCATGAGCCGCCATGTTGTGACCTGTGGAGCTATCTTCCTGATCCTGTGTGGCCTTGTGCCAAAAGTCGGGGCAATTATCCGCACCGTGCCTATCGAAGTGCTGGGCGGTGGTGTGATCGTCATGTTCGGCATGGTGGTCGCGGCAGGTATCTCGATGCTGTCAGACGTGGATTGGAACCGTCGCAACATGGTGATCTTTGCGATTTCGCTGTCGATCGGTCTTGGGTTGCAGCTGGAACCCGGCGCGGTTCAGCACCTACCTGATACACTTCGTATCCTGATGACCAGCGGCCTGCTGCCCGCAGCGCTGATCGCCATTGTACTGAATTTGGTCCTGCCAGAAGAATTGGCCGAAGAATCGACTGAAGAGGTTTCAGGGGGTATGGCCGGTCACGGGGCGGGTAGCCTACCTCACGATTGAAGTCTTGAAGTAATCCGCAGCGTGCTTCAGCGCTGCGGATTACCCGGCGTTTGCCATCAGGCGCGCGACATCCAGCATGCGGGCTGAAAACCCCCATTCATTGTCGTACCAGCCAAAGACCCTGATCTGCCTCTCTCCAATCATGCGCGTCTCGGGCCCCGCCACCACCAGTGACTCAGGGCGGGACCGCAAATCAGATGACACCAAGGGCAGATCGGTCCATCCCAGCACGGCAGAAGCTGCGACCGCGTCGCGAAAGGCTTGGTCGAACTGCTCAGCGCTCATGCCACGTTCAAGCGTGGCGACAAGATCAACGGCAGATACGCTGGCCGTCGGAACACGCACCGCGGCCCCCGACACACGACCGGCCAGGTCTGGCAAGACGATATCAATCAAATGCGTCGCGCTCGAGGTCGTGGGCACCATCGACAATGCCCCGGCGCGCGATCGGGCCAAATCCCCGCGTGGCGCATCGACCATCGGCTGGCTGTTTGTATAGCAGTGGATGGTGGTCATGTGCCCGGACACAAGCCCGCCGATTTCATCAATCAGCTTGACGAGCGGTGCCAGACCATTGGTGGTGCAGGATGCATTTGAAACGATCCGTGCGCTGCCCAATTGATCTTCGTTTGCCCCCAGCACCAGTGTGACTTCGGCAGCGGGTGACGGACCGGAAATCAACACTTTATCCGCCCCAGCAGTCAAGCCCCGGCTGGCCACGTCGGATGTTCGCGCGATGCCGGTGCAATCGAGCATGACATCGACGCCGGACAGATCGACCTGTGCCAAATCGGCGCTGTGAGACATCAGAATAACGCGGCCATCGATATTCAGTGCTTCACCTTCGGTCGTGACCGAACCCTGATAGGGGCCAAACGTGCTGTCATATTTGAACAGGTATGCGCATGTTTCCAGCGGTGCGATATCGTTGATCAGCACTAGTTCTACATCCGAATGCTGCGGCAGGCTTAAGACCTGACGCAGAATGGTGCGGCCGATACGGCCGAATCCGTTGATCGCGAGTTTCATGCGCAAGCTATGGCAGGCAGATCAGGCGATCTCAATCAAAGTATTGTACCAATTTCAGTTGCAGCTGACCTGCGAAAAGAACTGGCCCGAAATGTTCTGATACATGCTGGAATAGATCGCCTTGCAGCCAGTCGCCTTCTGTATCGCGGCCATTGCCTGGATGGTGCGAAGACGTGGCGGCGGGCCAAAGGGGTTCAGATTGTTATTATCCCGCGTCGCCCGATAAACCACAGGCGCGTCCGAGACCTGCGTCACCGCCCATGTGCGGCTCATGACGAAAACGGATTTGGTTTCTTCCTTGGCTGCGACCGGGGCGGCGTTGAACGCCGAAAGGCCAAGGGTGGCAACCAGTGCAATCATCGTACCGCGCAGTAACATCGAACAATCTCCAGTGCTGAAAACTCATTTGATTTCATCAGATTCCAGCGATTCTGTGAACCCCTTTACCTGAACTTGACCCGGTAAAGCCCCGATCGTCAGCTACCTAGACGGTACAGACAACGGCATGTGCCTATTCACATCCTTGTACAACAGATAGCGAAACCGTCCCGGTCCGCCTGCGTAACAGGCCTGTGGGCAGAAAGCGCGCAGCCACATGTAGTCGCCGGCCTCAACCTCGACCCAGTCCTGATTGAGACGATAAACGGCCTTGCCCTCAAGCACATAAAGGCCGTGTTCCATCACATGGGTTTCGGCAAAGGGAATCACGCCACCAGGTTCGAAATTGACGATGTTGACATGCATGTCGTGACGCAGGTCCTGCGGATCGGTGAAACGGGTGGTAGACCAGCGGCCTTCGGTGCCGGGCATTTCGTTGGGTACCACGTCGCGTTCATTGGTGATGATCGGGTCAGGGGCGGGCAGGCCGGGCACTGCATCATAAGCCTTGCGCACCCAATGGAACCGGGCAACTGAATCGCCATGGTTGTGCAGCGTCCAGTCGCTGCCCGGGGGGATATAGGCATATCCACCGATCTCAAGAACATGATCCGCTTCGTTCAGGGTCAGCGTAACGCTGCCCTCGACCACGAAGATCACCCCTTGCGCATTTGGGTCGGTTTCAGGCGTATCGCTGCCACCGCCGGGCTGCACCTCCATTATGTATTGCGAGAATGTCTCGGCAAAACCACTCAAAGGCCGGGATAAGACCCAAAGACGTGTATTCTCCCAGAAAGGCAGAAAGCTGGTGACGATGTCGCGCATCGTGCCCTTGGGGATTACCGCATAGGCATCGGTGAACATGGCACGGTCGGTCAACAGTTGCTCTTGCCCCGGATGTCCGCCTATCGGTGCATAATATTTAGGATGTGTCATCAAATGCCTCTGCTTCGTCTGGGCACAATATGAGGCGATCTCACGGGCGGACCTAGCGCCCGCCTTGCGAAAGGTTTGTTCGGGATAATTTGAAGGTGGCCAAGTGGGGCTTGGCCGCACACGCATAGAGGTATATCTATGGACGTGAAAGTCATTCAAATCGGCGAGGCCCTTTGATGAAAGCCTTTGTTTACACAGCGCTGGTTGCTGCACTTTTTCTGGGGGTGGGTGGAATAGCACAGGCTAAACCACTTTCCCGAATCATCGCGGAAATGGGGTTGAGCCCCGCTGACTTTGAGGTGTTGAACGACACCTCAAACGCGTTGCTGTCGACGGGCACTCCATCCGTGGGGCAGGAGAGGGCTTGGCTCAATCAGGACACCGGCTCGAAGGGGACAATCCGCGTGCAAAGCGTTCAGGGCAATTGTGTGATACTTCAGCACTTTGTGCAGCCTGAAGGTGCTGCACAGGCCCGCGATATCAGAACGCGCCGCTGCAAGACCGCTGATGGGAACTGGATCCTGACACCTTAAAGGCCGTTGCCTTGGCCAGCACCCGAACTAGCACAGCTGCACCCTTGTGATTTGCTCCAGCTAATTTTACCGCAGGCCCCCTGCTGGGCATCGCATTGATGCTGGACCGGGCTCAATTTGCGTGAATGACGTTCCGTCACTTAGCTGGACACGCTCATGGCCACTAAGCCATCCTCGGACCAAAGCCAAAGACCCGCATTGCGCCACAGGGAAGGAATAGACATGACCATGACTTTCGGATTGCGTGAGGAAAACCGCGCCCTGTTACAGCGGGTGAGAGATATGATTCACGACGAGGTCATGCCGCTTGAAGATGAGTATCAGGCAGAAATCAATAAAGGCGATCGTTGGAAATATACCGAGCGACAGGCCGAGATTCTCGAGGGGCTGAAAGCCAAGGCCAAGGCGGCGGGGCTTTGGAACTTCTGGCTGACAGACAGCGACAAAGGTTTTGGCCTCAGTACAGTTGAATACGCCTATTTCGCCGAGGAGATGGGCAAGACGCCCTTGGGGGCCGAAGTTTTCAACTGCTCCGCGCCCGATACAGGGAATATGGAGGTGTTTGAACGCTACGGGTCAGGCGCGATGAAAGAGCAGTGGCTGAAGCCTTTGCTCGACGGGCAGATTCGCTCGGCTTATCTGATGACCGAACCCGATGTGGCCTCATCAGATGCCACCAACATTTCGATGTCCTGCGTGAGGGACGGGGCCGAATATGTTCTGAACGGCGAGAAATGGTGGTCGTCTGGGGCGGGCGATCCGCGTTGCAAGGTCTATATCGTGATGGTCAAAACCGGCGGGGACGATCTGCCAAAGCACCAGCGCCAGTCGATGATCGTGGTCCCAGCAGACGCGCCGGGTATTGAGGTATTGCGCCCGATGGAGGTCTATGGCCACGACGATGCGCCCCATGGTCACATGCACATCCGTTTCACAGAAGTTCGGGTCCCGGCCGAAAACATTCTATTGGGCGAAGGGCGCGGGTTCGAGATCGCGCAGGGGCGCTTGGGGCCGGGCCGTATTCACCATTGCATGCGCGCGATTGGTCAGGCCGAGTCTGCGCTGGAGCAGATGTGCAAGCGTTCACTACAGCGCCAGGCGTTTGGGAAGAAACTGGCGCAGCTGGGGGCAAACTACGACATCATCGCCGAATGTCGGATGGAGATCGAAATGGCCCGTTTGCTGTGCCTCAAGGCCGCCTGGTACATGGATCAGGGCGATGCACGGGCGGCGGCCCCATGGATCAGCCAGATCAAGGTCGTTGCCCCCAAGGTCGCGCTGAAGGTGATCGATGAGGCCGTGCAAATGTTCGGCGCACAGGGGATCAGTCAGGATACGCCCTTGGCAAATGCATGGATCCATGTGCGCACCCTGCGTCTGGCGGATGGGCCGGACGCAGTGCATCGCCGTCAGGTCGCTCGCGCCGAGTTGAAGAAATACACGCAGGAAAAAGTCTGAGGCGACAGAACCACAATGACATCGGATGTGTTGGGGCAGGCGTATTTCCACCAAAATGCGCAGGGTGTGTTTGTCGGAAATGACCCCGCGCGCGGGCCTTGGTCGGCCGATCATTGCCATGCTGGGCCAGTCAGCGGATTGATCGTGCGGGCGGCAGAAACCGAAGTTGGCCCTGAGAAGATGTTGACCCGGTTGACCGTCGATCTGCTGCGTCCATTGCCTCTGGCTGGTTTGCGAGTCGCGGCAGAGACGACACGCCATACCAAGACGCTGGCGACCACACGGGTCACCGTACATGATCTGGACGACACGCTTTGCGCCACCGCCACAACCATGCATATGGTGCGCAAAGACCTTGGGGCCGTGCCCAATGTCGAACTGCCCGCGCCCAGGGTCGAAGATATGGTCGATGGCCCGTTTCCGATCGGTGAGATGCGCCATCAGTTGTCCGGTTTTGCCCATCACTCCCAGATCGGCTATCCCGCTGATGGCAAGCAAGGGGCAGGTCCGAAAACCGTCTGGATGCGTACACCTGCCTTGCTGGAAGGAGAGGACCCGTCGCCGATCCAAGCGCTCTGCCCGCTTGCAGATTGCGGCAATGGCATATCGTGGAATGCGCCCACATCTGAGATGGGTTTCATGAATACTGACCTAACGGTGCAAATCCACCGCGAGCCTGTCTCGGATTGGCTGGCATCTGACTCGATCTCGCACTGGCAGCGCTCGGGGATCGGCATGTCGCAGTCGGTTCTTTTCGATACGCAGGGGCCGGTCGGCACGGCGCTGCAGACATTGGTCCTGTTTCCGCCGGGATAAAGCGGCAGGTTTATGCATGATTGCGTTCAATCGGATTGCCGTATGGCATTGCGCGCCCTATCTTCGCCGTATGCGCTGGCTTGCCTTCTCATTGACCTGCCTTCTGCCGATACCGGCTCTAGCCCATCCCCATGTCTTTATCGACACGGGGCTGGAGTTCATGGTCGATGACGCAGGCAACCTGACCCATGTGCGTGTGACCTGGGCCTATGATGAGTTCTATTCATTGCTGGTTCTCGAAGACATGCGACTGGATCAGGACGCGGATGGCGTCCTGACCGAGGCCGAAGAGCAGTTTCTAAGCGGTTTCGACGCGCAGTGGGTCGAAGGCTACAATGGCGATCTGGTCATCCGCATGGGCGAAACCGTGATCCCGCTCTCTGGTCCACTTGAGCCGCAGGCCACGACCGAGGATGCGCGCATCGTAACCACACATCTGCGCGCAATCGAGGGAGACCCCGTTCCCGCGGATGCGCTGTCGATCAAAGCCTTTGATGAGAGCTTTTATACCGCATACGAAGTGACCCGCCCGGTTCTGGTTTCAGGCCCCACGACCTGTGATATCGAACGGAGCGATCCGGATATCGACAACGAACTGGCCCAAATGCAGGCTTTTTTGCTGACGCTGGACGCCGAATATGACCTTGAAGAAAACGATATCCCTCTGGTCGGTGAGAAGTTCGCAACCGAGATTCGGCTTTCATGTCCAAATACCTGATCGTTCCCGTTGCCATCGCCTGCGGGGTGCTGCTGTGGTTCTGGGGCAGCGGTGGTTTTGACCATCTGGCCGCTTGGGCTGCCGGAGAGCAACGCGAATTCCAGAACCAGATCGCCCGCGCCCTTCGCGCAGCACGCGCCGAGCAGCCCGAAGCTGTGGCAACGCTACTGACGGTCTGTTTTGCATATGGGTTTTTTCATGCCATCGGACCGGGCCATGGCAAGGTTTTGATCGGAGGATACGGGCTTGGCCGTCGTGTCGCGTTTTGGCGACTTTCTGCAATAAGTGTCCTGTCGAGCCTAGGGCAAGCAGTGACGGCGGTTGTGCTGGTTTATGCCGGGGTATTGGTATTCCAGATGTCACGCGAGTCGCTTGTAGGCACGACCGAACAGGTCATGGCACCGATCAGCTACGGCGCAATTGCCGCTATAGGCCTGTGGCTGGTTTTTCGCGCCATCCGCAGTTTTGCGCGGCGTCACAAAAACCAGGCCTCTCAAACGCACGACCACCATCACCATGCGCATGATCACGACCACCATCATCACGACCACGAGGTTTGCGCTGATTGCGGCCACCGCCACGGCCCGACGGCCGAAGAAGTCGCTCAGGTCGGCAGCTTGCGCGAGGCGTTGATCCTGATCGCTGGTATAGCCGCACGCCCCTGTACGGGCGCGTTGTTTGTGCTGATCCTGACATGGCAGATGGGTATCGCAATGGTCGGCATCGCAGGTGCATTCGCCATGGCTTTAGGCACCGCAACCGTCACCACTCTGGTCGGTTGGACATCTTTTGGGTTGCGCGGCGGGTTGCTGGCCTCAGCCTCGGCTACGCGCTTTGCATCGGTACTGGCCCCGACCATCGAACTGGTTGCGGGTCTTATCATCGCCGTGATTGCAAGCGGGCTGCTACTGCGGGCCTTGTAGACTTAGCCAAACACCGGTTCGGGATATCCTACCCGTGCTAGATACAATCCTTGCGGCGGGCAAACCGGCCCACAAGCCGCACGGTCAACCGCCTCAAGCGCATCGCGAACGTCCTCGGGCGTCCAAGCTCCGGCCCCCACGCGCTCCAACGTGCCAACGAAGCTACGTACCTGATTGTGCAGAAACGACCGGGCGCGAACATGGAAGTGGATTTCGGGCCCCGAGAAGCCCTGAACCTGTTCCACCCGCAACTCATCCAGTGTTTTGACCGGGCTGGCGGCCTGACAGATGGAGGACCGGAAGGTGGTGAAATCATGCCGCCCGATCAGCACATCCGCCCCGGCCTGCATCGCTGCAACGTCCAGAGAATGATTGATCTGCCAGACCTGCCCCTTGTCATGGGTGGCGGGTGCACGACGCATCAGGATACGGAACAGATATTGCCGCTCAAGCGCCGAAAACCGCGCGTGCCAGTCATCATCCACCCATGCGGCTTTCACGATGGCGACAGGCTGCGGCTTGAGATGATAATTCAACGCCTCAGACAGGCGAAATGGGTCCCATTCTTTGACTAGATCGCAATGCGCCACTTGTCCTAGCGCGTGAACCCCCGCGTCGGTACGACCGGCGGCGGCGATTGTGTGGTCTCCGGGTTCGATCCGCGAAAGCGCTAGTTCGATCGCGCCCTGAACCGAAGGCAGCTCCTTTTGCCGCTGCCATCCGGCAAACGGTTCCCCTTGGTATTCGACTTGCAGCGCGTATCTGGGCATGGGGCGCTGGTATCGCGCCTTGGTCGGACGGGCAAGGGGGCGAAAGCTCTGGCAAGTGCCGCAACCGCTACCTATCTTGGGCAAAACGATAATTGCGGGGCGACAGCTTGGTCATCTCATCATTGGCAGACAGTCTGGTGCGCGGCGTCGAATCCGTGGGTGACCGTGTGTCTGAGACATTCTTCGAACCGGTCATCCGGCTGGGCGTCACGGGATTGGCGCGGTCGGGTAAGACAGTGTTCATCACATCACTGGTCGCCAACCTGCTGGATCGGGGCCGCATGACCGGTCTTGTGGCGCAGCAAGAGGGGCGTGTCACCGCCAGCTACCTGCAGCCGCAACCCGACGACACCGTGCCCCGGTTCGATTTCGAATCCCATCTGTCCGCCCTGACCGGACCAGCGCCGCACTGGCCGGACAGCACGCGTGCTGTTTCCGAGTTACGCCTGTCCTTCAAAGTCCAGCCCGCAGGTCTGCTTTCGGGATTGCAGGGCCCCCGAACATTGCATCTGGACATTGTGGACTATCCGGGTGAGTGGCTGCTGGATCTGGCCCTACTGGACAAATCCTATGAAGATTGGTCGCGGGACACGCTGGAACACATATCCAATCGCCCACAAGCAGGGGCATTTATGGCAAAGGTTCAGGCGACCGACCCAACCGCGCCACATGATGAGCCGCAGGCGCAGGACCTCGCCCGCAGCTTCACCGATTACCTGAATGCCGCGCGTGATGCCGGTTTCTATGACTGCACTCCCGGACGGTTTCTTCTGCCGGGCGATCTGGCCGGGTCTCCTGTGCTGACATTCGCGCCGCTCCCGGTGTCGGGGGCGTCAATTCGGCGTTCACTACACCGCGAGATGGAGCGGCGGTACGAGGCGTACAAATCGCGTGTGGTCAAACCTTTCTTTCGCGACCACTTTGCCCGGATCGACCGGCAGATCGTTCTGGTAGATGCGTTGGGGGCAATCCATAAAGGCCCGCAAGCGGTCGAGGATATGCGCCGCGCGATGGCCGATATCCTGTCGGCCTTCCGCCCCGGTCGCAACGCATGGCTCAACAGGCTGCTGCTTGGTAAGCGGGTCGAGCGTATCCTATTTGCGGCCACCAAAGCGGACCATCTGCACCATCTGCAGCACCCGCGCCTGACCGCGATCATTGAGGCCCTGACCCGTGAGGCCCGCGACCGCGCCAGCTTTGCCGGGGCTGAAACTGCGGCCTTATCGTTGGCTTCACTTCGGACAACGACGGAAGAGATGCGCAGCCATAACGGCGTAGAACTGCCATGCGTGCGCGGCACTCTGCTAGATAGCGGTAAGCAGGCGGCCTTTTACCCCGGTGATTTGCCAGAGGACCCTGCCCATCTGCTGGGCCCCGCGCGCAATGGGGCCGAGCGATGGCTGGGCGAGGACTATGGCAATATGGCCTTTGCACCCGCACATTTGACCCTGAATCCCGGTGACGGTCCGCCACATATTCGGCTGGACCGGGCTGCGCAGTTTCTGATCGGAGACCGGCTGTGAACGTGATCCTTCGCCCCGCTCGCAGTACCGATGCCGGAACCATAGGCGCTATTCTGCACGGGTTCGCCCGCGAAAACGACTGGATGCCTGAACTGCATTCTGAGGCCGAGACCATTGCGTTTTGCGGCAGGATGATTGATCTCGGCTGGGTCACGGTGGCCGAAAAGCAGGGGCAGGTGGCCGGATTTCTGGCGTTGAATGGGGACGAAGTGCAGTCGCTCTATCTGGCGACCTCGGCGCGCGGGCAGGGGATCGGGCAGCGATTACTGGATCGTGCCAAAGCGCAGCGTCCCACGCTCAACTTGTATGCGTTTCAGGCCAATCCTTCCGCATGCCGGTTCTATGAGCGTAACGGCTTTGTCGAGGTCGCACGCGGCGATGGGTCCGAGAACGACGAAAACCTGCCCGACATCAGATATGTTTGGACGCGCGAGGAGTTGGTCGATGGCTAAAGGCCCCGTTTTGATTGATCTGGAAGACGATGCCTCGGCAGTTGATGTCTCGACCGCGCCTCCTGTTCCGGACATCGCGCCTCCGCAGGGGCAGGCGATGCAGGCAGCGGTACGGTTTGCAGCGCGGAAACCTTCGGTTTTAGCGCGTTGGTTCTGGGGGCTGGCACTAGCGGTTGTGGGGGCGGTGGTCTCGGTCGCCGCATGGGATTTTGCCATCTCTCTGCTGGAACGCGCACCAATTCTGGGTTGGATCGTCACCGGTCTGATCGCTGCGCTGTTGCTGGTCGTCCTGATCATTGCACTGCGCGAGTTGGCCGCAATCAGCCGTCTGTCTCGCGTCGACGGGCTGCGGCGCGCGGCGGACACAGCTTTAACAGACGAGGACTTGTCGCAAGCCCGCGCTGTAAACATTCGGCTGATTGCGTTCTATAAGGGACGCGATGAAACACGCTGGGGTCGCGACCGTTTGACCGAACGCATGGGAGAGCAATTCGATGCGGCAACCCTGCTGAGCTTGGCCGAAGACGAATTGCTGGCCCCGCTGGACGCTGCTGCTAGCCGCGAGGTCGAGGCCGCAGCCCGGCAGGTTGCCACCGTTACCGCTTTGGTTCCGCTCGCGCTGGCCGATGTCGCGACCGCGCTTGCAAGCTCATTGCGAATGATCCGACGTATTGCCGAAATCTATGGCGGTCGTGCAGGTTTCTTGGGCAGTTGGCGCCTAACCCGCGCCGTATTCGTGCATCTGATTGCAACTGGCGCGGTGGCAGTGGGGGATGATCTTCTGGAGCCGATTTTGGGCGGCTCAGTCCTCAGCAAATTGTCGCGCCGGTTCGGTGAGGGGCTGGTCAACGGCGCGCTCACCGCCCGCGTGGGTGTCGCTGCGATGGAGGTCTGTCGACCTTTGCCTTTCTCGAAACGCCACCAGCCCTCGACCCGTGGCATGATCAAACGCGCGCTCAGCGGGTTGTTCTCCAGGACTTGATCTGGCGCAAGGCAGTGCCTGAACCTGTCCTGCATAAACAGGACGGAGCCAGCCATGACCGAACACGGCCACAGCCAGCAAGAGATTTTCGAACGGATCAATGCGCCTCCGGGTCGTGGGGTTCTGCGCGATGTGGTTTATGGCGGCATCGATGGCTCAGTCACGACATTCGCGATCGTTGCCGGGGTTGCCGGGGCAGGTTTATCGCCTTTTGTCATCGTGGCACTTGGGTTGGCCAACGTGCTGGCGGATGGTTTTTCGATGGCGGCGGGCAACTACTCGGGAACCAAGGCCGAGCTCGATAACATCCACCGTATTCGCGCTATCGAGGAACGGCATATCAAGTTGTACCCGGATGGCGAGCGAAAGGAGGTGCGCGAAATCCTCGCACAAAAAGGCCTTTCAGGCAGCGTTCTGGATGACGCGACAGCTGAAATCACTTCGAACCACGACAATTGGGTCGACCTGATGATCGAGGGCGAATACGGGCTGGGCAGCGTCGACCCGCATCCCCTCAAAGCCGCGATGGCGACGTTCTTTGCCTTTCTGATCGCGGGGATGATTCCGTTGTTGCCGTTCCTCTTATCCGTTGCAAATGCGTTCACCGTATCAGCCTGGATGACTGTGGGCGTATTCTTTGCCATTGGCGCGATGAAAAGCCGGTGGTCGCTTGCCCCCTGGTGGCGATCAGGCGGAGAAACCCTGCTGATCGGGGGTGCGGCGGCAGCTATCGCCTTCTGGGTTGGCTCGTTGTTTCACCCCTGAATGGTGCTGTTGTCGCGGACGGGGTGATCAGGCTGATCCTCAGAATCTGATTCGCTAGGGTGTTGTAAACCAATGCGAGGCAACTCGTGGCAACGGATCGTCCTGAAAAAACTGTTTTGGTGCTGGGCGCTTATGGGTTCATTGGGGCTGCGGTGGTTCGATCGCTGCATGCGGATGGTGCCTGTGTGAAGGGTCTTGTGCGCAGCCGGAAGACGGCTGAGCGGGTCCTTTCGGATATTGCGCTGATCTCGGGGGATCTACGTGATTTCAAGTCGGCGGCGGATTGACGAGGCTATCGCAGGCAGCCGAGATACTGTCGTGCAATGGTTGGCCCGTTGGGATTGCCAACGCGAGCGTGCTGTTCTGGTCGATTATCGACATCGCGCTGGGGCTGGCAATCTAGTGGCGTCCATGGGCCGCGCGCGCTTGCCTCGCGCAGGCTGCAATCGCCGCTTTCTATCTGATCGCCGCCACGTTGACGGTGCCTGAACTGTGGCTCGACCCTTTGGGACCGTTGGCCAAGATAGCACCGGCTTTGATGCTGTCACTGATCGCGCGACCCCTGTTGGAGAGCCGCTGATGGACCCGGATCTGATCTTGCACTGGCTTCACGTGATCGGAGCATGCGTTCTATTGGGCACTGGCGCGGGGATCGCCTTTTTCATGCTGATGGCGCGCCGCACAGCAGATGCACGGGTGATTGCTCATACGGCGGGAATCGTGGTGCTGGCCGACACAGTTATTACGGCCACCTCAGTCATTTTCCAGCTGTTCACCGGCGTGTTGCTGGCCTGGCAACTGGGCTGGCAACTGGGCTGGTTGCTGTCGGAGGGTCGGATCGCGATATCACTGTTGCTTTACGTACTGACCGGCCTGTTCTGGCTGCCGGTGGTTTGGATTCAGGTGCGTCTGAGGGATTATGCAAGGCAGGCTGATCGGGATGGTACCTCCTTGCCAAGCAGTTACTACAAAATGTTCCGCAGATGGTTCGCTTGCGGTATTCCGGCCTTTGCTGCAGTGCTGGCGATCCCTTGGCTGATGCTGGCACACCCTCACATCCTGCTTTTCTAGGCCGATTACCTGTGCAGCAGGCGGTATCCATGCGGATTTCCAGACTATAAACCAGCCTGTCTGCACGGTACGTTTGGCGCATCGCATCCCGGAGGTTTCGGTTGGAATCCTTGCTTGTCCTCGTTGGTCTGATCGTTCTGGCCATTCCTGTTTCGATCATCGCTTTGCTGATTGGTCAATCGCGGTTGCGCAAGCGCGTCGAACAGCTTGAGCGGCAATTGGCCAGGCAAATACCGGAAAGCGGCGCCGAAACCTCCAAGACATCAAGGCCGGAGCCGAAGACGACGCAAACCAAGCATGATCCCTTGGCCGCGGCGAAAACCTCGTCTACCACTGACGAAAGCCCATCGGATGCGCCGCAGGCCGTTGAGGCCGCCGATCCTCCTGCCACCATCGTTTTTCGTGAAGAAAAGATCGCCGCGCTGGGCGCGTGGTTGCGTGAGAACTGGTTCTATGCGGTTTCGGCGCTGTCACTGGCCTTGGCCGGGATATTTCTGGTGCAATACGGGGTTGAGAACGGGCTGTTGCCACCCACCGCGCGGGTCGCCGCAGCCCTGATCTTTGGCCTTCTGCTGATTGGGTCAGGTGAAGTGATCCGCCGCCGCTTCGGCGATGACGAGGACGCGTCGACCGCTTATCTACCATCGGTCTTCTCGGGCGCGGGTCTGGTGACCTTGTTTGGTGGCGTCCTTGCCGCGCGCCAGCTTTATGATCTGATCGGCCCCGAGGCCGCTCTGGCCGGTCTCGTTATCATCGCTCTGTTTGCGTTGGTCTTGGGATGGTTCCACGGGCCGCTGCTCGCCGCCGTAGGCCTAATCGGAGCCTTTGCCGCGCCCTTTATGGTTGGAGGCGCATCGGACGATCCCAGTTGGCTTTATGGTTATTTCTTTATCATCGCCATTTTGGGCTTGGGTATCGATACCGTCAGGCGTTGGGCATGGATTTCCATTCTGACGCTAGTGGGTGCATACGGGGCGGCGTTTTTGCTGGTGCTGTCTTCCCCCTCTACGGAACCGGGGTATCTGACCTGTGTGACAGCACTGGCGCTGATTGCGATGGCGATACCCGTACGCAGTATCTGGCCCGACCACACCGGCCCGATGATTGCTGAAGTCATTCGGCGACGGAAAGGGATTCCATGGCCCGAGTTTCCAACCCGAATTGCCTTTGGTGCAGTTCTCACCAGTTCCATCATCCTGTCGCTGCATTGGTCGGATTCAAGCGTTGAGTTTTGGCTGGGCGTTGCTCTGTTTACCGCGTTGATACTGGCGCTGATGCTTTGGACAAAAGCTGCGCGTGCTTTGCAGGATGTGACGGTGCTGCCTGCGTTGGGTCTGAACTGGTTTGTTCTGCTGCACGGGTTGGACGGTGGCTCCGTGTGGCGCGGCTTTGCCGACACATACGTGGAAACGGCCGAGGCCGATTATCCTTGGGTAGTCACGCTATTGGTTGCCCTCGGGGCCTTGATCAGCGTGCTCGCTGCGTGGCGGTCCTTCCACGCCGGGCGCTACGCTGTGGTCTGGGCCGGGGGTGCAGCCCTATATGCTCCGACGCTGGCGATCGCGCTTGAAGTCGGATGGCAGCCTGCAAACGTGATCGGAGCTTATGCGTGGGCCTTACACGCAATCGCAATAGGCGCGATGATGGTGGTTTTGGCCGAACGGTTTGCGCGGGCCCATGGTGAGAAACGGATGCGGCCTGCACTGGCAACTCTGTCTGCGCTATCGTGCCTTAGCTTTGCCTGCATCATCGTACTCAGCTCTGCCGCATTGACCGTAGCACTTGTCGCCATGATTGTTGTGGCCGCGGCGCTGGACCGGCGATTTGTTTTGGCTCCGATGAGTTGGTTCATTTGGGCGGGTGTGTTCACGGTGACCGTACGGCTGGTGCTCGACCCGGGGCTCGATTGGGCCGAAACCGCGCCTTTGATCGAAATGACCTTGGTCTATGCAGTGGCGGTTGCCGGGTTCATCATGGGGTGGGCGTTGCTAAGGTCCTTGGACCGCCCGATTGCCTCATTGCTGCTTGAAAGCGCAGCCTGGGCAACGGCGGGAATACTGCTATCGCTCTTGTTGCTGCGCTGGCTGGAAAGCTTCGGAGAAGGCGGCGCTACAGACAGCCACTGGGGGCTGGGGCTGCTTGCAGTGATCTGGCTGCTGTTGGCTTTTGCACAAATACAGCGGTTCGAGCTTGGCGGTAAGCTGAACTACGCGCGTTACGCGCTCGCGGCGTTCTTTGCGGCACACGGCATGATGCGTCTGGTTCAGGCTTTGTCTGAGGCTAACCCGTTGCTCGACCCATTTGCCGATCCCGTGCTCGGCCCGCCGGTGCTGAACACGTTGGCGGTGGCTTATCTGTTGCCTGCGCTGGCCATCGGCTTCTCGGCTTGGCGCGTCGTGACGCAGCCCGTGCTACTGAAGCAGATCAGTTATGGGGTCGCCGGTGCCCTGATCGCGTTTTGGCTGGGGCTTACAATCCGTCATGTCTGGCAGGGGGCGAGTGGCATGTATGAAGGCAACGGCGTCACCCAGCCCGAGCTTTATTCATACACCATCACCTTGTTGGTGGTCGGCGCAGGGTTGTTCTACCAGTCGCTGGCCCGCCGGTCCGATTTGATGCGTAAGGCCGGTTTGGCCGTGATTGGCCTCGCGGTGGCGAAGGTGTTTCTGATCGATATTGCCGGATTGGGCGGGCTGATCCGGGTGTTTTCGCTGTTGGCGCTCGGTCTCGCACTGGCGGGTCTCGCATGGCTCAATCGCTGGGCCAAGCTGCGCCATTCGTCGCAAGACCCGGAACCTCTGGACCATTGAGAGCAGGCGTCCTATAAGCGCGGCCATGTTTGACCGGCTGGCCATCATTATTCGAATTATATCCCCGGCGCTCTGATATCGCGAGACGCCGGGCAAAGGTGCTTGAGTTATCGCACTGACCGCTTCGATCCATACACGACCAGAACATCCTGAGGACGCCCCAAATGTGCGCCGAAACACCTGACTACAAAGACACGCTGAACCTGCCGAAAACCGAATTCCCCATGCGTGCAGGCCTGCCCAAGCGCGAGCCAGCATGGCTGGACCGCTGGGAAAAGATCGGCGTCTATGACCGCCTTCGCGAGAAAGAGGGTCGCAAACCTTTTACCCTGCATGACGGCCCTCCTTACGCGAACGGCCATCTGCATATCGGCCACGCACTGAACAAGACCATCAAGGACATGATTGTTCGGTCCCATCAAATGATGGGCTACGATTCACGCTATGTACCTGGCTGGGACTGCCACGGTCTGCCCATCGAATGGAAGATCGAGGAACAGTATCGCAAGAAGGGCAAGAACAAGGACGAGGTGAACATCGTCGACTTCCGTCAGGAATGCCGCAAGTTCGCCGAAGGCTGGATCGACATCCAACGTGAAGAGTTCAAGCGTTTGGGCATCACTGGCAATTGGCCCGATCCTTATATCACCATGGATTATCACGCCGAGGCTGTGATCGCAGACGAGTTCATGAAGTTCCTGATGAACGGTACGCTTTATCAGGGCTCGAAACCCGTGATGTGGTCGCCCATCGAAAAGACGGCTCTGGCCGAGGCCGAGGTCGAGTATCACGACAAGGAAAGCTTCACCATCTGGGTGAAGTTCAAGGTTGTGAACACCGGCGATGTGACGCTGGACAACGCTTATGTGGTGATCTGGACGACGACCCCTTGGACGATGCCCTCGAATAAGGCCGTGGTCTATGGCGAGGATATCTCCTACGGCCTCTACGAAGTCATCGGCCGCCCCGAGGAGTGCTGGGCGCGGATCGGTGAGCGCTATCTACTGGCCGATGACCGCGCGGCGGATGTGTTTGCCCGCGCGCGTCTGGACGATACGATGTACCGCCGCCTGTGTGATGTCACGCAGGAGGATCTTGCCAAGATCCAACTGGCACACCCGCTGGCCGGGGCCGAAGATGGCAATGGCGAATGGGACGACATCCGCGATTTCCGCGCCGCTGAGTTTGTGACCGACACCGAAGGCACCGGCTTTGTCCACTGCGCGCCGTCGCACGGGATGGAGGAATTCGAGCTTTACCGTGATCTGGGGATGTTGGAACAGGTCATCACTTACAACGTGATGGATGATGGCAGCTTCCGCGCCGATCTACCGTTCTTTGGCGGTAAATACATCCTGTCCCGCAAGGGCGGTGAAGGCGATGCGAACAAGGCTGTCATCGACAAGTTGGCCGAGGTTGGCGGGCTGCTGGCGCGTGGCAAAATCAAGCACAGCTATCCGCATTCGTGGCGCTCGAAGGCGCCGATCATCTACCGCAACACACCGCAGTGGTTTGCCTCGGTTGACCGCAAGCTGGAGGACGGCATGGGCGAGATGGGCGACTCCATCCGTGAACGTGCCCTGCGCTCGATTGATGAACTGGTGAAATGGACGCCGCAGACCGGCCGCAACCGTCTGTATTCCATGATCGAAGCACGCCCGGACTGGGTTCTGTCGCGCCAACGCGCCTGGGGCGTGCCGCTGACCTGCTTCACCAAGAAGGGGGCATTGCCGACCGATGCGGACTACCTGCTGCGCAACGACGAACTTAATGCGCGTATCAAGGCGGCGTTTGAGAAGGATGGCGCAGACGTCTGGTACACGGACGGGTTCAAGGAGAAGATCCTCGACGGTATCGCGAACCCCGACGACTACGATCAGGTGTTCGACGTGCTGGATGTGTGGTTCGACTCTGGCTCGACCCATGCCTTTGTGCTGCGTGATCGTGAGGACGGGACCGCGGACGGTATCGCTGACGTCTATATGGAAGGCACCGACCAGCACCGCGGTTGGTTCCATTCGTCGATGCTGCAGGCTTGCGGCACCAAGGGGCGTGCACCATACCGCAACGTAGTGACCCACGGATTTACGCTGGATTCCAAGGGCAACAAGATGTCCAAATCGCTGGGCAACACCATCGTGCCGGAAGAGGTCGTTAAACAATACGGCGCCGATATCCTGCGCCTGTGGGTGGCTCAGACCGACTACACCGCCGACCAGAGGATCGGACCGGAGATCCTGAAAGGGACAGCCGACAGCTATCGCCGCCTGCGCAACACCATGCGGTTCATGCTGGGCTCGCTGGCAGACTTCACCGAAGCGGATCGGGTTGCGCCTGAAGATATGCCGCGCCTGGAGCGCTGGGTGTTAAGCCGACTGGCCGATCTGGATGAGCAGGTGCGCAAAGGTTATGCAGCATTTGACTTCCAGGGTGTATTCAGCGCCGTATTCACATTCGCCACGGTTGACCTGTCATCGTTCTATTTCGATGTCCGTAAAGACGCGCTTTATTGCGACGGTGACAGCCTACGCCGCCGTGCCGCGCGGACTGTGCTGGATATCCTATTCCATCGTCTGACCACATGGCTGGCCCCAGTTCTGGTCTTCACTATGGAAGAGGTCTGGCTGGAAAGGTTCCCGGCCGATGATAGTTCGGTCCATTTAATGGATTTCCCTGAAACGCCCGCTGATTGGCGCCATGAAGACCTGGAAGCCAGCATGGCCAAAGTCCGCCGCGTTCGCCGCGCCGTGACCGCTGCGCTGGAAGTTCAACGTCAGGACAAGGTGATCGGATCCAGCCTTGAGGCCGCACCGATCGTGCATGTCGAAGATCAGGAAACCCGCGATCTGCTTGCGACTTTCGACGTGGATGACATGTGCATCACTTCTGGTCTGGCCGTCACAGGCGATCCGGCCCCGGCTGAGGCGTTCCGTGTGCCGGAAATCGAGGGCGTAGCTGTAGTGTTCGAAAAAGCCCAAGGCGACAAATGCCAGCGCTGCTGGAAAATCCTTCCTGATGTTGGGCTGCACGCCCATCCGGGCGTATGCGGGCGCTGTAACGAGGCGCTGAGCTGACATTCGAACGGAGCGCGAGAGAGAGATCGCTGATGCGAGGCTCTGCCTCGCGCTCCGAGGTATTTTTGGCCAGATGAAGAGGCGGATCGTCAGGATTCGGGTTGCAGGTGTGGTGAAACATCTGCAACCGTTCTCTTATGCCGATGATCGCCGTAGAAACTAAGTTTGGTTGCCTTGGTGTCGAAGAGACCAGCGGCGCCATCACGCGTCTTGTCTGGAATGGCCGTGACGAAGGTCTAGCCACCCCGGTTCTGCGAGAAGCGGCGGCGCAGTTGCGTGCCTATGACGAAGGGCGTTTGCAGCAGTTCGAACTGCCCTACCGGATCAAGGGATCGGAATTTCAGCGTCAGGTGTGCGATGCAATGTATGCTATCCCATTTGGTGATACGCGCACCTATGGCGAGTTGGCTAACGACCTTGGCTACTCGGCGCAAGCGGTTGGGCGCGGATGCGGAGGAAATCCCATCCCCATCATTATTCCCTGTCACCGGGTTCTGGGTGCAGATGGGAAGATGGTTGGGTTTTCAGGCCACGGCGGTGTTGAGACCAAAGTGGCTCTGCTGCGTCACGAAGGTGCTGCCAGCCTGTTGATCTGATCGGTACTTATCTGTTGCAATCGGAGCGGCACGGCCCCAACCTATATCGAATAGTGAATTTGAAGGACCGAATTGAATGACCGGCCAGACAGACCCCGCCGCACGTAAGAAAGCCATCATCGATCATCTGATGTCTTTGGAAGAACAGGAACTGGCAACCGCACAGGCACACTATGATGCCTTCCTTAAGGACTCGCAGTTGGATGACCGAGAAGGGCATGACAAGGACGACATCGCTGCCTCGCGCGAGAATGCGGATCTGGCGGCCGCCTTTGATGCGCCTGTTCATGCGCATCACGCCAAGATTGACGTGATCGAGAACACCGATTTTGGCCTCACGGATACGGTGCAGCCCGGCGCCGTAATCAAGTTCAACAATCGCCGCTTCGTCGTATGTGTCTCAACGACTCGATTTGAAGTGGACGGCAAAACCTACATGGGAATTTCGACCCAAAGCCCGATCTATCTGGCTATGGTTGGCCTGCAAGAGGGTGACGTGTTCACCCATAACGGGACTGAGTTCGAGGTTCAGGAAGTCTTGTAATCCCGGGCCTTGCGCGGCGGAATGATCTGCTGCGCAATACCGGCCGAGACCAAATACAAGCTGGTGATCACCAGCCCCCAATGGGCCCAGCTTTCGGGGTGAAAATCGACCCAGGCAGCCCAACCTGCAAAGAAAGTCCAGGCAAACGCCATCGGCAAGGACAAAGTGCGCCAGCGCTCGGTCCGGACCGGGTGAATGAATTTCAGCGGCAGGAACATCGCGACTGACAGCAAGGTGACCAGAAGTAGGATCACCCAGAAGTTGGGCTCCAAAGCGAAGATCACGATGACGAACATGTTCCAGCAGCCGGGAAAGCCAGAGAAGGAATTATCTTTGGTTTTCATGCGCGTATCCGCAAAATACATCGCGCTTGCAAAGGTGATGACGATGATTGCGAACCAGCCGGTCCAACCGTCCATCAGACCCGATTTGAACAGGGCAAAGGCAGGGATGAAAACATAGGTCAAATAGTCGATGATCAGGTCCAGCAAGACTCCGTCAAACTCGGGTGCGTTCTTCTTAACGTGATAGTGCCGCGCCAGCGGGCCATCGATGCCATCGACGATGAACGAAACAACGAGCCAGAGATACATCAGGCTCCATTTCTCTTCGACTGCTGCCAACATGGCGAGCATTGCGAAAACGGCACCTGTGGCGGTGAAGAGATGAACGGAAAGCGCTTTGAATCTGAGTGTCATGGTGGTGTCATGACGGAAGCAAGGCGCAGATGCAAAGCAAAAAGGGTCTTTGCTTCAGGCTTTTGGGTGCGTGCGGTTATAGACTTCCATCAACCGGGCCGTATCGACTGCGGTATAGGTCTGCGTGGTTGAAAGCGAGGCGTGACCCAAAAGCTCTTGGATCGCGCGCAGGTCGCCGCCCGCAGACAGCAGATGGGTGGCAAAGCTGTGGCGCATCGCGTGCGGGGTGGCTGTTGCGGGAAGGCCAAGTTGCATCCGTGCCTTGGCGACCACAGCCTGAATGATTCCGGGGTTGAGCGGGCCGCCCCTGACACCTCGGAACAACGCCTTATCGGGGGATTGCGGATGTGGGCAGAGGTGAAGATAGCGATCCACCGAAGCCCGAGCGGCAGGCAAGACCGGTACGATTCTTTCCTTATCGCCCTTACCCGATATGCGCAGCGTTTCTGGCAGAGGAGCGTCCACACCGGTCAAAGACAACGCCTCGGAAATCCGCAACCCGCACCCGTAGAGGAGCGTCACAACCGCAACATCCCGTGCAGCGATCCAGTCCGATGAGGATTGTAGCTCGACCGTGTCGATCATTGCGCGCGCGGCATCTTCGGCCAGGGGTCGGGGCAGTTTCTTGGTAAATTTAGGCGCTCGGGTGGACAGCACCGCAGTAGGTTCGAACCCTTCGCGTTCGGCCAACCAGCGATAGAAGGTTTTGACGGCAGAAAGCTTGCGCGCCAGAGATCGCGCGCCGACATCAGAATTTCGCTGCTCTGCCATCCAGGCCCGCATGTCAGAAACGCTGATGCGTTCCAGCGCGGCCAGCCCTTGGCGCTCGCTGTGATGCAAGGTCATGAAGGACAGGAATTCTGTCACGTCGCCGCGATAGGCGTTGAGCGTATTTTCAGACCGCCCCGCCAGCGCCCCCAGACTGTCCAGCCAATGCTGCAGAGCATCGCGGCAGGCTGGGGAAATCAGGCTCACGACAGCCAGTGGTGCATAGAGCGTTCGAACACGCCGGCAAAGAAGGCAAGAAGATCAGTGCCAAGCTGAGGTGAGAAATGCCTCGGATCGCGCGCGCCCATGACAATCATGCCGGGTAGGCGGCCAGTGCCAAGATCGAGTTTCAGGCAGGCCTCGGATCGTAGCTGATCGGCTTGTTTACCGTAAACTTGCGGATTGGGATGGCGGATTTCGCGCAAGGTAACCTCGCGCGGCTGACCGTTGCGGTCAGCGGTTAGATAGCTATCGATAAAGCCGGGCTCAGCCACAGTCAGCACGCCGCCGAGCTGGTTCACTACCGGATCATCGCGTACGACGGTTGTTTCGAGGACCAGAGTGATGTGATCGACTCGCAGGATTTCGGCCACGTCATTGCCTAGCGCGCGCAGGAAATCCTCGAACACGGTGGGCTCCAACAGGCGAAGAATGGCGCGATGCACCTGATTTGTGCCCGCCAAGTTCTCATACGCGGCAGCGATCACCGAGCGATGAGTGTCCTCAAGGCGGTCAAGACGCGCCTCAAGCCGCTGCATGGCGATACCGCGCAGGTCGATAACGTTGTCACCACGCGCCTGCTCATTTGCAGCCACCAAGGCCTGCATCAGGTCTTTGTCATCCAGCACGGCGTCAGGCTCAGCCAGAATTGCGGCGCGGAGATTGTCCTTGAGTTTAGGATCGCTGCTCATGTCCCGTCCGGTCGTTTTTTTTGTTTGGCGGGCTTATAACATGGGTTGCTGGATTTGCCTTGGGAAAAATGCACGCGAAAGGCGAATTTCATCGCTGCTGTGGCGGGCGCTCCCGCCTGCCCGGCGCTGATCAAAGATCAGCTTTTGCCGTTGGGCCGGGCGCGGTGCCTGATGGCACCGCGCGGCAATGCTTGGGATCAGAGGATTTTCTGACCTGTCTTGGCCCAGTCGGCCAGGAAAGTTTCAAGGCCTTTGTCGGTCAGCGGGTGGTCGGCCAGTTTTTTGATCACGCCCGGAGGTGCGGTAATCACGTCAGCCCCGATGCGGGCACTGTCGGTCACGTGGTTTACGGTACGGATCGAGGCGGCGAGGATTTCGGTCTCGAACCCGTAATTGTCATAAACTTGGCGAATATCTGCGATCAGGTCCATGCCATCGAGGTTGATATCATCCAGACGTCCGATGAAGGGCGAGATGAAGGTCGCGCCCGCCTTGGCGGCCAGAATGGCCTGATTGGTCGAGAAGCACAGGGTCACGTTGACCATCTGGCCTTCGTCGGTCAGTGTTTTACAGGTTTTCAAACCAGCCCATGTCAGCGGTACTTTGACTGCGATGTTGGGCGCGATCTTGGCCAGCTTACGGCCTTCGGCGATCATGTCGTCGGCCTCGGTGGCGACAACTTCGGCCGAGACGGGGCCGTCGACCAGATCACAGATCTCTTTGGTGACTTCCAGAATGTCGCGGCCCGATTTCAGGATCAGCGAGGGGTTGGTGGTTACGCCGTCCACCATGCCCAGATCGTTCAGTTCGGCGATGGCGTCGATCTCGGCGGTGTCTACGAAGAATTTCATGAGGGCAGTCCTTTGATGGGTTGGCCTTGGTCGCGGATGGCTTTACCTCAAAGAGACCCATGCTGGAACCCCCTGCGAAGGATATACCGTGAGCGCTAACGGATTTTTCGACGAAGGAGAGCTGGTTGCGGTGCTGACCACGCAGCCGCTGGACCGGACGTTGGATTACAAAGCGCCCGAGGGCGGGTGCTTTCTTGGGGCGTTTGTCGAGGTGCCCTTGGGCCCGCGCAAAGTCTTGGGTGTGGTTTGGGGGTCGGGGCAGGGTGGTTTTGATCTGGCCAAGGCGCGGTCGGTGAACCGGGTGCTTGAGGTCGCGCCGATGCGTGAAGAAATGCGGGTGTTTCTGGGGAAAGTGGCTGACTACACCCTGACGCCGATGCCTGCGATGCTGCGGCTAGCAACGCGCGCGCCGGGGTTGGGCGATCCGCCCTCAATGCGCAAGGTTTATCGTTTGGGCGGTGGTCAACCGGACCGAATGACCGACGCACGAATGCGGGTACTTGAAGTTTTGCGAGACTATGGCGGCTTGGCCTTTACGCTGAAGGAACTGGCCGAGCAAGCGGGGGTCACATCTTCGGTCATCAAGGGGTTGGTCAAACAGAATGCTGTGCGTGAAGAGGACAGCCCGCGTGATCTTCCTTATCCTCATCTTGATCCAGAATTGCCGGGAAAGGACCTGACCGAGGATCAGGCGGAGGCCGTGATGCGGCTTCAGACCGGGCAACGGACGGGAGATTATGGAACGACTCTTCTGAAGGGAGTGACGGGTTCGGGCAAGACCGAAGTTTATCTTGAGGCGGTCGCCGAGGCCCTGCGCGTGGGGCGGCAAGCACTGGTCTTGCTGCCCGAGATCGCGCTGACGGCTGAATTTCTGACCCGTGTCGAGGCGCGATTTGGTGCGCGTCCGGCGGAATGGCATTCGGGCGCGACCATGACTGAACGTCGCCGGGTTTGGCGGATGGTCGGTCAGGGTGATGCGCAACTGGTCGTTGGGGCCCGGTCAGCACTGTTTCTTCCATTTCGCGATCTTGGTCTCGTAGTTGTCGATGAAGAACACGACACCTCGTACAAGCAAGAAGATGGGGTGCATTATAGTGCGCGGGATATGGCCGTTCTGCGTTCGGCCATCTGCGGAGCGCGGGTGATTCTGGCCAGCGCGACGCCTTCACTGGAAAGCTGGGCCAATGCCGAGGCGGGTAAATACGAACGGCTGGACCTGACCTCGCGTTTTGGTGCAGCAGTCCTGCCCGAAATGAAGCCGATCGACATGCGCGCCGAGCAGATGCAGGCCGGGACTTGGATTTCCCCCTCGCTGCGGCAGGCGGTGCAACAGCGTATCGAACACGAAGAGCAGTCACTGCTGTTCATCAACCGCCGTGGCTATGCGCCCGTGACACTATGCCGGGCGTGCGGGGAGCAGATTGCCTGCGATCATTGCGACGCGCGAATGGTTGAACACCGGTTCCTCAAGCGTCTGATGTGCCATCAATGTGGTGAGACCAAGCCAATGCCAGAGGCCTGCCCATCCTGCGGGGTCGAGGGTAAACTGGCACCGGTCGGACCCGGGATTGAACGGCTGGCAGAAGAAGCCGAGGCGGCGTTCCCCGAAGCCAAGATCGCTATGCTCAGCTCTGATCTGTTTGGTTCGGCTCGTGCCCTGAAGGCCAAGATCGAAGAGATTGCCGAAGGCGATGCGGATATCGTTATCGGGACGCAGCTGGTGGCCAAAGGACATAACTTTCCAAAGCTGACACTTGTAGGGGTGATCGATGCGGACCTCAGCCTGCATGGGGCTGACCTGCGCGCGG
Source organism: Ruegeria sp. D6 (assembly GCF_056534365.1). Lineage (NCBI taxonomy): Bacteria > Pseudomonadati > Pseudomonadota > Alphaproteobacteria > Rhodobacterales > Roseobacteraceae > Ruegeria > Ruegeria sp. D6. The sequence continues at coordinate 135,476 of NZ_JBQFPH010000001.1, forward strand.
CGGAACGAACTTTTCAATTGATGCGGCAGGTGGCGGGCCGGGCAGGTCGTGCGGAAAAACCGGGGCAGGCGTTGTTGCAGACATTCCAGCCGGAACATCCGGTGATCCGGGCGATTCTATCGGGCGATGAAGAAGGGTTCTGGAAGGCTGAAGCCGCCGGGCGTCAGGCCGCCGGGGTGCCGCCGTATGGCCGCATGGCCGGGATTGTCCTGTCTGGCCCCGAGGTCGGGCCGGTCTTCGACATCGGCAACGCCATGGCGCGCAACGATGCGCCGTTGCGCGATGTTGGTGCTCAGGTATTTGGCCCGGCTCCAGCCCCGATCGCGCGCATACGTGGGCGTCACCGCGTCCGGCTGTTGGTCAAAGCCCCGAAAGGTGCGCCTATTCAGGACGCCATCGCCCGCTGGATCGCCCCGTTGAAGTTGAAAGGCGATATCCGCCTGACCGTGGATATCGATCCGCAAAGCTTCTACTGACCCCTGCATCAGTGCAGAGCCGCTGTGCGCCTGCCGCTTTCCCCTCGCCAAAAAGTACAAATGGGCGTAGAGCATCCTCATGCTGAAACCCATGCCCTTGTCTGAGGCGCAGAGTCTTCCGCTCTGGCGCCGCCCTATGACGCTCTTGTTCGTGATGGCGTTGACCATGCCGATCGCGTTCAACGCGTGGAGTGCATTGCTGAACAATTTCGTCATCGAGGCGGCGAACTTCGACGGGGCGGATATCGGGCTTTTGCACACGGTACGCGAGATTCCGGGCTTTCTGGCCGTTGGCGTGATTGCGGTGATAATTTTCATCCGCGAGCAGGTACTGGCCATGATCTCATTGATGATGTTGGGCGTGGCGACGGCGGTGACGGCCTGGTTTCCTAGCCTTGGCGGGCTGCTGTTTGTGACGCTGTTCAGCTCGATCGGGTTTCACTACTATGAGACGGTGAACCAGTCACTGCAGCTGCAATGGCTGCCTAAAGACCGTGCGCCGCAGGTGCTTGGCTGGCTGGTGGCTATGGGCTCGGCTGCGACGGCTGTAGTCTATGGGTTGATCGTTCTGACATGGGACCGCTTCGACCTGTCCTATAACTTCGTGTTCATGGCGGCGGGCGGCGTGACGGCCTTGCTGGCATTGTTTTGCCTGATCGCTTACCCGCAATTCGACGCGCCGACGCCGCAGACCAAGAAGCTGATCCTACGCCGCCGCTACTGGCTGTATTATGCATTACAGTTCATGGCGGGCGCGCGGCGGCAGATTTTTGTAGTGTTCGCCGGTTTCATGATGGTCGAGAAATTTGGCTTTGAAGTACACGAACTGACCAGCCTGTACCTGATCAATCTGATGATCAACATGATGGCGGCTCCGCTGCTGGGCAAGGCAGTCGCGCGGTTTGGCGAACGCCGCACGCTGATCTTTGAATATGCCGGGCTCGCCATCGTTTTCGCAGCCTATGGCGGCATCTACTGGTTTAGCTGGGGCGTGCTGCTGGCGGCGATTCTCTATGTGATCGACCATGTGCTGTTTGCTCTGGCGTTGGCTTTGAAAACTTATTTCCAGAAGATCGCCGACCCGGCGGATATTGCACCCACTGCGGCGGTGGCATTTACCATCAACCATATCGCCGCTGTTTTCTTGCCAGCACTTTTAGGTCTGCTATGGGTCGTTTCGCCCGGCGCTGTGTTTGGTTTGGCCGCTGCAATGGCGATCATCTCGCTTCTGCTGTCATTACTGATCCCGCGTCATCCGGAACCGGGCAACGAAACCATCCTGTCGAAATACGCCCCCGCGCCCGCCGAATAAGCGACTCCGCTTGACCTTGGCGGTCGGTGCCCCTAGGCGCTGTTTCGATCGAAACAGGAGGCCCCCATGCCAACATTCACTGCTCTGACCACTTTGACCGGCAAGAAAGCCGCCGAAGGATTGGGCGAGGCGATGGAACGGCTGGACCCGGAACCAACCGGCGTCGGCGTGTTCGAGGTCGAGGATGGCTCGGGCCTGTGGGAGGTCGGCGGCTATTTTACCGAAACCCCGGATGAAACCGCGCTGGCGGTTCTGGCCGCCGCGTTCGAGGCCAAGCCCTTTGTGGTCTCGGAGCTGCCCGAAACGGATTGGGTCGCCCATGTCCGCCGCGAACTAGCCCCAGTCGAGGCCGGTCGGTTTTTTGTCTATGGAAGCCATGATGCCGACAAACTGCCCGAAGGCCGCATTCCGCTGCTGATCGAAGCTGCGATGGCCTTTGGCACAGGGCACCATGGGACGACGCTTGGTTGCCTCAAGGCTTTGGACCATCTTCTGGATCATGGGTTCACGGCCACCAAAGTTGCCGATATCGGCTGCGGTACTGCCGTGCTGGCGATGGCCGCAGCTCGGGTCTGGGATGGCGATATCATCGCCAGCGACATTGATGAGGTTGCCGTCGACGTGGCCGAGGCCAACCTACGGGCGAACGGTATGGCGGGTGCGGTTAAATGTGTTGAAGCTGCAGGTTTCGATCACCCGGATCTGAAGGCGCATGCGCCTTACGATCTGATATTCGCCAATATCCTAAAAGGTCCGCTCGTGGCCCTTTCGCCTGAAATTTCGGCGAACCTGCGGGGGGGTGGACAAGCGATTCTATCGGGAATCCTCAATGAACAGTCCGATGACGTGATCTCGGTTTATCTCCAAAACGGCTTCAATCTGGTTCGCCAGGATCGGATTGGTGAGTGGACGACGCTAATCTTAAGCAAACAGGGCTGAATTTAGGCCATTTACGGGAGTTTTGTGGATTTTTGCCACGTTTTTGTCGCATTCTCTAATTACCGTCTTTCAATGCACTCGGGGGGCGGTTTTCGGAGGCTGCCATGACAGGAAAACAACTCGAATTCGATCAACGCATCTCGCGTTTGAACAAAAAGCACCAGAAACTCAGCCGCGGCTATCGTGCCACGTTGCGCTCAGACGGGCTGGTGGTGATGAAACCCCAGCGTATGCGTTCAGCAGTTCCAGCGAGGGTTTTGTTGCTGTGTTTGGTTGGCTTCTTTGCCTTCAAGGCCTTTTTACTGTCCCATCTTGGCCCGACTGCGTACGAAACGCGTGTTGAGAGCCTGAATCAGGGCACGCCGGTTGAGAAAGCTGGCGCCTGGATCATGCAGGCCGATCCGGTGACCGCGTTTTTCTCGAGCCAACTGAACAAGGTATGGTTCTAACCGGATATCTTGCACCCTCCTAACAAAAACACCGCATGCCTCACGGCGTGCGGTGCTTCTGTTTGCCCCACAGGGAGGAGGAAGGGGCTTATGCGGTAGTCCGTTATCTCAGTAACGGCGGCCTTCGGCGACAACGTCGATGTCGCCGCGGCATAGTCCGATATCGTCCAGTTCGCGGTCAGAAAGACCGTTCAGCGCGTTACGGGTTGCGCGGGCGTCATTCCATTCAACAACGGCGTTTACAACCGATGCAAAAAGTGCGCCGATACGGCCGACGAGGCCGAATGAGCCAGTGGTGGTGCGGGTGGTATCCAGTGCAGCCATATCCTGTTTCCTTCTGGTTTGTGTTAAACTCTGATCTTGCGATCTGAGCGGCATCTAGTGATGAGTTTCGCCGTGCGCAAGCGCAGAAATTGCATGTGTCCTATGCATTTTTTGCAACGCTCGAAATTGATGAAAACCCCTTAAATCATTGGTTAAAGTTCGATCGGATAAGCGTCGAAAACGAACCTAACCCGGTCGCAAACAGGCCGCGAGGAACCGGCGGCGACATGAATGTCGGTTTTGGACCTTGAGTTGATTTCCTTGGAAAATGTTCACGCTTCGTGCTAGTCGATGAAAAAAGATCACACAAACCCGAGCAGGCCGAGACAAAACATGCGAATTCTGGGCATTGATCCAGGGCTTAGAACCTTGGGATGGGGCGTCATCGAATCGCATGGCAGCCGCCTGAGCCACGTTGCGAATGGATTGTGTAAATCCGATGGTGATGATCTGGGGGAAAGGCTGCTGTCGCTACACAATCAAATCGTCGAAGTCATCGCCGAGCACAATCCAGATCAGGCGGCAATTGAACAGACCTTCGTCAACAAAGATGGGGCCGGTACACTGAAACTGGGTCAGGCGCGTGGTGTTGCGCTTCTGACGCTTGCGCAGGCGGGTTTGCCGGTTGGCGAGTACGCCCCCAACCGCGTCAAGAAAACGGTGGTGGGCGTCGGGCACGCCGAAAAAGAGCAGGTTCTGCATATGGTCAAACTCCAACTGCCCGGTTGTTCCCCCAAAGGGGCGGATGCTGCGGATGCATTGGCGATTGCCATCTGCCATTCCTACTATGGCGCCGCACCGCAGGCACGGATGAAAGAGGTACGCGCATGATCGGCAAGCTCACTGGACGGCTGGATTACCGCGCGGCGGATCACGTTCTGATCGACGTGCGGGGGGTCGGCTATATCGTCTATTGCTCGGACCGGACCATGGCGGCCCTGCCGGGGGTGGGTGAGGCAATGTCGATCTACACCGATATGGTCGTGCGCGAAGACCTGATGCAGCTTTATGGTTTTCTGTCCTTGGTCGAGAAGGAATGGCACCGTCTGCTGTGCTCGGTTCAGGGTGTGGGTGCGAAGGTATCGCTGGCCATTCTTAGTGCGCTGGGGCCTGATGGTGTCAGCCGCGCGATTGCCTTGGGTGATTGGGGGGCCGTGAAGGCCGCAAAGGGTGTCGGCCCCAAGACCGCGCAACGGATCGTTCTTGACCTCAAGGACAAGGCCCCGGGTGTGATGGCGATGGGCGGCACGGTGACCGAAGCGATGGATGGCCCGGCACTTGAAGTGGTTGAGACGACCGAGCCTGCGCCTGTTCCGAAACGGGTGGCGAAACCGGCCTCGGGCGCTTCCGCTGCTTCTGCCGATGCGCTGTCGGCGTTGGGCAATCTGGGCTATGGACCGTCCGAGGCGGCATCGGCCGTGGCCGAGGCAGCGGCCAATATGCCAGATGCGGGCGAGGCCGATCTGATACGCGCCGCGCTGAAGCTACTGGCCCCCAAAGGCTGAGTGAAAGGGTATCTGAATGGTAGACGCTGATCCCGCCCTGCGACCCGAGCCGATGCCCGAGGACAATGACCGCGCCCTGCGCCCGCAGGGGCTGGATGAATTCATTGGTCAGGCCGAGGCGCGGGCCAACCTACGAATCTTCATCCAGTCGGCCCGCCAACGCGGTGAGGCGATGGATCACACGCTGTTCCATGGTCCACCTGGATTGGGTAAGACCACGCTTGCGCAGATCATGGCGCGCGAGTTGGGAGTGAATTTCCGCATGACCTCGGGACCGGTTCTGGCCAAGGCGGGGGATTTGGCGGCGATTCTGACCAATCTGGAATCGCGGGATGTCTTGTTCATCGACGAGATTCACCGTCTGAACCCGGCGGTCGAAGAGGTGCTGTACCCCGCGATGGAGGATTTCGAGCTGGATCTTGTCATTGGTGAAGGTCCGGCGGCGCGGACTGTACGGATCGAGCTGCAGCCATTTACGCTGGTCGGGGCGACAACGCGGATGGGGTTGCTGACCACGCCGTTGCGCGATCGGTTTGGCATCCCGACCCGGCTGCAGTTCTATACGGTCGACGAGTTGCACGAGATCGTCACCCGCAATGCCCGCAAACTGGGCGCACCTGCGGATGACGAAGGCGCGCGTGAGATCGCGCGCAGGTCTCGTGGAACACCACGGATCGCCGGTCGTCTGCTGAGACGCGTAGTGGATTTTGCCATCGTCGAAGGCGATGGGCGGATTACGCGCGACTTGGCGGATGGGTCACTGACCCGGCTGGGGGTCGATAACCTTGGTCTGGACGGGGCCGACCGCCGGTATTTGAAGCTGATTGCCGAGAACTATGCGGGCGGGCCAGTGGGGATTGAAACACTCTCGGCGGCGTTGTCCGAAAGCCGGGATTCGCTGGAAGAGGTGATCGAGCCTTATCTCCTGCAGCAAGGCCTGATCCAGCGCACTCCGCGCGGACGGATGCTGGCGCAAAAGGCATGGACGCATCTGGGGATGGCTGCACCCAAAGGACAGAGCGATCTGTTTGGTTGAAGTGGGGCGCATTAGATTTTAAGGCTCAGGCAGTCGTATCTAAATCGAGAAGAAGGACTGGGCGTGACACCCGATGAGATTGAGGCGCTGTTCACACGCGATAGCGGTGAGTTTCTGTTTGCGCGCTGGGGCAGACCCATAGTGCCCATCGTGTTTGGTGTCGAGGATGAAACGCTGTCGACCGTAAAAGGTGCGTTCGAGGCGGTTGTCACTCTGGCAAATCACAAGATGGCCGAGACGGATCCCGAACTGGGTGCCAATTGCATGGTGTTCTTCTTCCGTGAGTGGCAGGAATTGTTGGATGTGCCCGATCTGGATCGCCTGATCCCGGATCTGGCCCCACTGGTTGACCGGCTGGTGGCTGCCGATGCCAATCAGTATCGCATTTTCCGGTTCGAAGAAGACGGCGCCATCCGCGCGGCATTTGTGTTTTTGCGCATGGACAAAGAGCTGTCGAAAGTGCCGGCAGAAACGCTGGCGCTAAACCAGGTCGTACAAACGATCCTGCTTTGGTCCGATACTGCCTTTCGCAGCGCCTCACCTCTGGCGATTGCTGGTGACGCGACGATCTTGCGGCCTGATATTGCGGCCTTGATCCGCGCCGCCTACGATCCTGTTCTGCCCGGTGCCGCGCAGGATCCCTCTCATGCGCTGCGCTTGTTCGCCAGATTGGAGCCGTCGCAATGAAGCATCACTACCCGGTCCGTGTTTATTACGAAGACACCGACATGGGAGGCGTGGTCTATCACGCAAATTATCTGAGATTCATCGAACGCGCCCGGTCGGACTGGGTGCGTAAACTGGGTAATGATCAGAACGCGATGCGGGACGCAGGCATTGTCTGGGTCGTGCGGCGGATCGAGGCGGATTATCTCGCCGCCGCTAGGTTTGAAGACGAGCTGATGGTCGAGACCGAGATGGTTTCGCTATCGGGCGCTCGGTTGACAATGTCGCAATTGGTCAAGCGTGGCGAGACCGAGATTTTCCGCGCCGTAGTAACGGCCGTCTGTATGAATGCGCAGGGCAAGCCCGTGCGCCTTCCGGCAGAGATTCGCGCATTGATGTAACATTTTCAGCCTCCGGGGTGGTTCTGTTGGCTTTTCATCTCCATCTGCGTTAGCGTTTGGCAAAACAAGGCCAAATGGCCATCAGGCAAAACAAAGAGCAGGTTCATGGAAGCTGAAACGCTGGCGCTGGCGCAGGAGATCGATTTCTCCATGTGGGGGCTGTATGCCCGCGCGACCTTTATCGTCAAACTGGTGATGTTGATGCTGATCGGTGCATCCATCTGGTCCTGGGGCATTATCATTCAGAAACTGATCAACTACCGAGCCGCGCGGCGCGAGGCGCAGGTATTCGATGAAAGCTTCTGGTCTGGCAATCCGCTAGATGAGCTGTTCGAGCAGATCGGAACCCAACCCGATGGCAGTTCCGAGAAGATTTTCGCGGCGGGGATGATCGAGTGGCGACGCTCGCACCGCACCGATGGCGGCTTGATCGCAGGCGCGACGGCGCGGATCGATCGCTCGATGGACGTGGCGATCGCGAAAGAGGCTGAGGGGCTGCAAAAAGGGTTGCCCATTCTGGCCACTGTCGGATCGACAGCGCCGTTTATCGGCCTGTTTGGCACCGTTTGGGGCATCATGAATGCCTTTATCGAGATTGCCGAGCAGCAGAACACAAACCTCGCCGTTGTGGCCCCGGGTATTGCCGAGGCGTTGCTGGCCACCGGTCTTGGCTTGCTGGCCGCGATCCCGGCGGTGATATTCTATAATAAACTCAGCGCAGACAGTGACCGCATCGTCGGCGGCTACGAGGCCTTTGCCGATGAATTCGCCACTATCCTGTCGCGTCAGTTGGATAGCTGACGATGGGTGCGGCAGTTCAGCAAAGCTCGGGCGGGAACGGACGCAGGCGCGGACGGCGGCGCGGGCGCGCCCAACCGATGGCCGAGATCAACGTGACGCCCTTTGTTGATGTCATGCTGGTGTTGCTGATCATCTTTATGGTGGCGGCCCCATTGTTGACCGTCGGCGTACCTGTCGATCTGCCCAAGACTGCCGCAAGTGCCTTACCCGGTGACAACGAAGAGCCGCTGACTGTGACCCTGACCGCAGATGGGCGCGTGCAGATCCAGACCACGGATGTGCTGCGCGAAGAACTGATCGGTAAGCTGCGCGCGATCGCAGCTGAGCGCAGCAGCGACCGTGTGTTCTTGCGTGCTGACGGCGCGATTCCCTACGCGCAAGTGATGCAGGTCATGGGCGCTTTGAACGCGGGTGGGTTTTCCAACGTAGGCCTTGTGACCGATACCGGCGGGCCAACGCTGGACGAAGGGTGAGAGTGAGGCTGCGCGGTGGATACCGGCACCAAGATTTCGGCAATTGCGCATGTCAGTCTGATTGGCTGGGCGCTGATCGGCGGGACCTTCCGGTCCGAGCCGCTGCCGATGGCTGTACAGGATGTCTCGGTGATCTCGGCTGAGCAGTTTGCGGCCATGACCGCGCAACGCGAGGCACCCGAGGTGCCGACTGACCCGGCTGAACTGCAACAGCCTGCAGAACCTGATGAGATCGAAATACTGGACCCGACGCCGGAAGATACGCCCGAACCTGAGCAGGTTGCTCAACCCGAACCGGATCCGGAACCGGAACCAGAACCAGAAACAGTGGAAATCCCACCTGAACCCGAACTGATAGAACAGCCTCCAACGCTTGAAGAGCCCGAGCCTGAGCTGGCGGCGCTTCCTGCGCCTCCAGGCCCAGAGGCAGAACCAAGCCCAGCGGATAAGATCGCGCCCGAGCAGATTGCTCCTCCTCCGCCCGAGGCCAAGCCGGATGAAATTGAAACCCCTCCGGTTTCGCTGGATGAAGGGGCGGAAATCCAACAAGAACAGCTGGATCAAACGGCACCAGAAGAGGCCGCTCCCGAGATCGTGACCGAGGCGGAAGAAGTCGAAGATCCGGCCCCGCGAACTTCTCCTCGTCCGCGCGTGCGCCCGAACCGGCCGGCACCCCAGCCAGAGCCCGAGGTTGCAGAAACGCCCGAGCCCGCGCCGACTGAGCCTGCGCAAAACGAGCAAGCGATCAATGACGCCCTGGCCGAAGCATTGGGCAATGGCACCGAACCTTCGGGCCCACCACTGACTAGCGGTGAAAAAGACGCGATGCGGGTTGCGGTGTCGCGGTGTTGGAATGTCGGGTCCCTGTCGACGGATGCGCTGGAAACTGTGGTTGTTGTCGGGTTTTCGTTAACCAGAGATGGCAAAGTGGTTGGCGGCAGTTTGCAGCTACTCGACAGTACAGGCGGCTCGGCCGCATCAGCAAAACAAGCCTACGAAGCTGCGCGCCGCGCAATTTTGCGCTGTGGGTCTAAAGGATATGACCTACCTGCTGACAAATACGATCAATGGCAGGATATTGAGATTACATTCAATCCCGAGAGGATGCGGATCAAATGATGAAACTTCTGACCAGCCTCTTAATTGGCCTGACCCTTCTTTCGACCTCGGCCTACGCCCAAAGTGGCCCGCTGCGTCTGGAAATCGATGAAGGGATCATCGAACCAATGCCGTTTGCCGTGCCAAGCTTTGTGCCTGACGGTCCCTCGGCGGCACAATATGCACAAGATATCTCGCGGGTGGTCGTGTCTGACCTGACCGGAACGGGCCTGTTTCGTGAAATCTCGTCGGATGCATATATCAGCCGCGTCAGCAGTTTCGATGCGCCGGTACAGTTCGCTGATTGGAAGGCGATCAACGCTCAAGCACTGGTGACAGGGGCGGTCAACGTGTCGGGCAAGCGCCTGACGGTTCGGTTCCGGGTCTGGGATGTCTTCTCGGGACAGGAACTCGGCAACGGGTTGCAGTTTGCAGGAACAACCGACGGTTGGAGGCGCATGGCGCATAAGGTCGCGGATCAGGTTTATACCCGGATCACGGGAGAGGGCGCCTATTTCGACAGCCGTGTCGCGTTTGTGTCGGAGAGCGGCCCAAAGGATCAACGGCGCAAACGGTTGGCCATAATGGATTACGACGGCGCTAATGTGCAGTATCTGACCGACAGCGCAGCGATTGTTCTGGCGCCTCGGTTCTCACCGGCGGGCGACCAGTTGCTCTATACCAGCTACGAGACCGGTCAGCCGCGTATTTACGTTCTGGATGTCGGCCGCGTGAAGCGGCAAGAGTTGAAAACGCAGGAAGGCACCATGAGTTTCTCACCGCGCTTCTCTCCGGATGGTCGTTCAATTGTTTACTCGTTGACCCAAGGCGGAAACACGGATTTGTGGAAAATGGATCTGGCCTCGGGCCAGAGCGTGCGGCTGACCAACACGCCGGCAATTGAAACTGCCCCCAGCTATGCGCCGGATGGCAGCCGGATTGTGTTCGAAAGCGACCGATCCGGCACCCCGCAGCTTTACATCATGCCCGCCAACGGAGGCGAGGCAACGCGGATCAGTTTTGGGCAAGGCCGCTATGGCACGCCGGTCTGGTCTCCGCGTGGTGACTTGATTGCCTTTACCAAGCAGAACAAAGGTCGCTTCCACATCGGTGTTATGCGCACGGATGGCAGCGAAGAGCGCCTTTTGACCGCCTCGTTCCTGGACGAAGGTCCCACATGGTCGCCAAACGGGCGGGTCATCATGTTCACCCGCGAAACGCAGGGGGCAAGCGGTCGATCGACGCTTTACTCTGTGGATATTTCGGGCCGTAACTTGCGTCCTGTTAGAACGCCGGATGGCGGTAGCGACCCGTCTTGGGGGCCACTGCAGAATTGATCGGAACTGACAGCAGGTAAAGTTCACAACAAACCCGCAATGTGATAGAAGCGCGGCAATAAACAACGAAACACGAGGCACTTGAGATGAAACTGTTGAGCAAAGTCGCGGCAATTGGGGCGCTGACCCTGATTGCGGCCTGTTCCAATAATGATCCGTCGGCTCTTGGTGGCGGCGCTGGTGGCAGCGGCGCGCTGGTTCCGGGCTCACCCAGTGATCCGCGCTCACCGGCTTATTTCCAGCAGACAGTTGGTGACCGGGTTCTGTTCGCGGTCGATCAGTCCACGCTCAGCCCGCAGGCGCAGACGATTCTGCAAGGGCAGGCCGATTGGCTGCTCGCCAATCCGGATTTTGTCGCCAATATCGAAGGCCATGCGGACGAGCAGGGCACGCGCGAATACAACCTTGCGCTTGGAGCTCGTCGGGCCAATGCGGCGCGGGAGTATCTGATCTCACGCGGGGTGGCAGGCAACCGGTTGACCACCGTCAGCTATGGCAAGGAACGCCCGATCGAAATTTGCAGCACCGAGGATTGCTATTCGAAAAACCGCCGCGCGGTGACGGTGCTGACCGGTTCAACCTTGGGGTAAGATGATGCGAATTGCAGGTTTGGTTCTGGCGGCGGTCGTGACCGTCGCTGGTATGGCACAGGCACAGGATCAGCAGACGCTGGCGGATATCCGTCAGGAATTAACCGTGCTGCATGTGGAAATTCAGCGTCTCAAGCGCGAGTTTTCAACCACTGGGTCCCCCGCGCCAAACCTGTCTGGCAGTTCCGTGCTTGAGCGCGTTGATGCGATCGAGGCAGAATTGCAGCGCCTGACACGCCAGACCGAGCAGTTGAACCAAAGGGTGCAGAATGTCGTGACCGATGGCACCAACCGTATCGGTGATTTGGAGTTTCGTCTGGTTGAACTTGAAGGCGGTGATCTGAGCGCGTTGGGTGAAACCTCAACGCTGGGTGGTGAGACATCGACCGATGTGGCTGTGGCACCCACCCCCAACCCTACGCAACCCACGGTCACTGATCAGGGTGAGCTTGCAGTCGGTGAACAAGCGGATTTTGATGCCGCTTCGCAGGCCCTGGTGGATGGAGATTTCCAGACCGCGGCCGATCTGTTTGCGCAATTCGACCAGTCCTATCCGGGCAGCCCGCTGGCGAGCCAAGCCAACCTGCGGCGCGGGCAGGCGCTGAAAGGGGTGGGCGATACACGCGAAGCGGCGCGCGCCTTTCTGGCCAGCTTCACGGGCGACTCCGAAGGGCCTCTGGCACCCGAGGCGTTGTTTGAGTTGGGCGCAGCGCTTGGACAGCTGGGCCAAACCGATCAGGCTTGCATCACTCTCGGCGAAGTTGGCGTTCGGTTTCCGGCATCGGCACCAGCTGCTTCGGCCACACAGGAAATGGCAACGCTGGGCTGTTCTTGACCTCTGACGCCGATACGCTTCGGGCCAATTTGCGGGCAGGTCTGCCCGATCCACTGCCGCGCCGTCTGGGGGTGGCGGTATCAGGGGGCAGTGATTCGACTGCCCTGTTGCGATTACTTGTTGATATCGCGCGACAAGAGCAGATCGAGCTGTTTGCGGCGACCGTTGATCACGGCCTGCGAGCTGAATCTGCGTCAGAGGCCTTGGCTGTCGCAACCCTGGCGCAGCGCTTAGGCATTCCTCATGAAACGCTGAAATGGCAGGGGTGGGATGGATCCGGAAATCTGCAGGATCAGGCGCGGCGTGCGAGATACCGGTTGCTGGTCGCGTGGGCCGAATCGAAGGGCCTAGAGGCAGTTGCGCTGGGCCACACGGAGGATGATCAGGCTGAAACGGTACTGATGCGGCTGGCCCGTGCTTCGGGCGTTTCGGGGCTTTCGGCCATGGCTGTATCGCGAAAAGAAGGTCGGGTCACATTGCTGCGCCCATTGCTGTCCACGACACGCTCCGATCTTCGGGAATATCTGACTGCGCAAGGTATTTCGTGGATTGATGATCCGTCGAATCAGGACCCTCGTTTTGACCGGATCAAAGCCCGCCAGGCACTTTCCGGATTAAATCAAATCGGGATCACGGCAGAGTCATTATCACGGGTCGCTGAAAATATGGCGCAAGCGCGTGAAGCATTGGCGCAATACGCGCAAGAATCCGCTTTCCGGTGCATGACGGTGACGGATGGCGATCTTTGCATTGATCGCGAAGGTTTCGAAACTCTGCCCGAAGAAATCCGTCGTCGGCTTGTGATCGCGTCGGTTTCATGGATCGTGGGAGGAGAGTATCCGCCACGACACAAAGCGGTTGATCAAGTGCTGGATTCGATATCGTCTGCTCAGACGGCCACCCTGGGGGGCTGTATTTTTACCCCGGAAGGCAAAAAAACTTGGGTTTGCAGAGAGCTAAACGCCGTCAGCAATCAGCACGCGCGCCCCTCAGAACCTTGGGACAGGCGTTGGATTATATCCGGGCCAAAAACTGAAGTTGCGGAAATCCGGGCGCTTGGTGAGGATGGTATATTGCAGCTGGAAAACTGGCGCTCTGTGGGCAAACCTCGCGCTGCAGTGTTGTCGACGCCCTCGGTCTGGGCCGAAGGCATGCTATTGGCGGCACCTCTGGCCGGTTTTGCAAACGAATGGCGGGCCGAACTGCTTCCAGAAAGGTCCGACTTCGATGCGGTGATTTTATCTCATTGAACCTGCCACAATCCTCTCTATTTTAAGGAACAACCCCGGCAGGTCCCCACCTGCCGAAACCTTTCGGGAGATTTTCCTTGGGCAACGCTCGCAACATCGCCTTCTGGGTCGTTCTGTTTCTGCTGATCCTGGCACTGTTCAACCTGTTCAGTGGACCCAGCGGGTCGCTTCAGAACAATGAACGCACCTATTCCGAATTCGTCAGCGCCGTGGACGCCGGAGACGTCACCAGCGTGACGCTGGATGGCGAACAGATCCGCTATCGCACGAATGAGAATCAGGACTTTGTCACCATCAAACCCACCGATGCCGAGGTGACGAAGCTGCTGATCGACAAGAACATCCCCGTACGTGCTGAAAAACAGCAGCAATCGGGTTTCCAGTCGTTCCTGATCACGCTGCTGCCCTTCCTGCTGCTGATCGGTGTCTGGGTCTATTTTATGAACCGGATGCAGGGTGGCGGCAAAGGTGGCGCGATGGGTTTTGGCAAGTCCAAGGCCAAGATGCTGACCGAAAAGCACGGCCGGGTGACGTTCGACGACGTTGCGGGCATCGACGAGGCCAAGGAAGAGCTGGAAGAGATCGTGGAATTCCTGCGCAACCCGCAGAAATTTTCGCGTTTGGGCGGTAAGATTCCCAAAGGCGCGCTGCTGGTTGGCCCTCCGGGCACTGGTAAGACGCTGCTTGCCCGTGCGATTGCGGGCGAGGCAGGTGTGCCGTTCTTTACGATCTCGGGTTCCGATTTCGTTGAAATGTTCGTTGGTGTTGGTGCATCGCGTGTGCGTGACATGTTCGAGCAAGCCAAGAAGAACGCGCCTTGTATCGTCTTCATCGACGAAATTGACGCCGTGGGGCGCCATCGTGGTGCTGGCTATGGCGGCGGTAACGACGAACGCGAACAGACTCTCAACCAGCTGCTGGTTGAGATGGACGGTTTCGAGGCCAATGAAGGCGTGATCATTCTGGCTGCCACCAACCGGAAGGACGTTCTGGACCCCGCGCTGCTGCGTCCGGGCCGGTTTGACCGTAACGTGACCGTCGGCAACCCCGACATCAAAGGCCGTGAAAAAATTCTGGGCGTTCACGCGCGCAAGACGCCTCTGGGTCCCGATGTCGACCTGCGCATTATCGCGCGCGGCACGCCGGGCTTTTCGGGCGCTGATCTGGCGAACCTCGTGAACGAGGCCGCATTGATGGCCGCCCGCGTCGGTCGTCGCTTTGTCACAATGGAGGACTTTGAGAACGCCAAAGACAAGGTGATGATGGGGGCCGAGCGCCGTTCGATGGTGCTGACGCAGGACCAGAAGGAAAAAACCGCCTATCACGAGGCCGGCCATGCCGTTGTGGGTCTGGAACTGCCGCTGTGCGATCCGGTCTATAAGGCGACCATCATTCCGCGCGGTGGTGCGCTGGGTATGGTTGTGTCACTGCCCGAAATGGATCGTCTGAACTATCACCGCGATGAGTGTGAGCAGAAGCTGGCCATGACTATGGCAGGCAAGGCCGCCGAGGTGATTAAATACGGCGAAGATCACGTGTCGAACGGCCCTGCGGGTGATATCATGCAGGCCAGCCAGTTGGCCCGCGCCATGGTGATGCGCTGGGGCATGTCGGACAAGGTCGGCAACATCGACTATGCCGAGGCGCATGAAGGCTATCAGGGCAACACCGCCGGGTTCTCGGTATCGGCTCATACCAAAGAGCTGATCGAAGAAGAGGTAAAGCGCCTGATCCAGCAAGGCTATGAACGCGCGCACAAGATCCTGACCGACAAGAACGAGGAATGGGAGCGACTGGCGCAAGGCCTGCTTGAGTATGAGACCCTGACCGGCGATGAGATCAAGCGCGTCATGAATGGCGAACCGCCCACCGAAAGCGATGATGAGGGTGACAGCCCCGATGAGGGCAACGCCCCCAGCGTAACTGCCATCCCGAAGACCAAGTCCAAGAAATCGCCGCCAGATGGCGGTATGGAACCAGAACCCACTGCATAATTGCAAAACTCGGAGCCAGCCTCCGGGTTTTCTCTTTTCATCAGGGCTTTGCTAGGCATTATGCCTGCTAACCTGTGATTGAAGGGGGGCGCCTCATGCCATTCTTGCGTGAAACTGAATATTCGGCCGAGGTGGTATGGCTGGGCCATGTTCCAGCAGGCCAGTCTTTGCGGGCCAAGCCTGTCAACGCTTTGGACCTGAATTTTGATGGCGTTCAGGGGGAACGGCATCAAGGGCTCAATCGGGCGTCCTGTGTTCGGGTAGCGAATCTCTATCAAAAGGGCACCGAGATCCGGAATGTGCGGCAATTGTCAGTGCTGTCGGCAGAGGAATTGGGTGATATTGCGGCTGAGATGGAGTTGGCAACGCTTGATCCGTCTTACCTTGGGGCTTCGATTGTCCTGAAGGGCATTCCCGATTTCTCTCATATCCCTCCGTCGTCGCGGTTGCAGGCCGAGAGCGGGTTGACGATCACTGTGGACATGGAAAACGCCCCCTGCGTTCTTCCGGGCCGCGAGATCGAGGCGGATCACATCGGTTACGGGGCGGCATTCAAACCTGCGGCCAAAGGGCGACGCGGGATAACGGCTTGGGTCGAACGCCCGGGAGCTCTGAAACGCGGTGACAAGATGCAATTGTTTGTGCCGGATCAGCCCCTTTGGAACCCATAGGTTCAATCCGTTTCCGATTTGCGCATTACGATTTCTCGCAACGCCGTTTCGCGGCATGAAAATGTCGGAATCCTTAGCCATCAGTGTTGTGTACATCAGTATATGTTGCGCAGCGCCGACGCCCGTGCGTCGGTTTTGCACGGAATTCAATCAGGGACCCTGCCCAATGAGCTACAAATCCGACATTGAGATTGCCCGCGAGGCGAACAAAAAGCCGATTCAGGAAATCGGCGCGAAGCTGGGTATCTCCAGCGATGATCTGCTGCCTTACGGCCATGACAAGGCCAAAGTCAGCCAGGACTTCATCAACTCGGTACAGGACCGCGAAGACGGCAAACTGATCCTGGTGACCGCGATCAACCCAACCCCCGCAGGTGAAGGTAAGACCACCACCACCGTAGGTCTGGGCGACGGCTTGAACCGCATCGGAAAGAACGCGATGATCTGTATCCGCGAAGCTTCGCTTGGCCCGAACTTCGGTATGAAGGGCGGCGCCGCAGGTGGCGGTTACGCGCAGGTTGTTCCGATGGAAGAAATGAACCTGCACTTCACAGGTGACTTCCACGCCATCACCTCGGCCCACTCGCTGCTGTCGGCGATGATCGACAACCATATCTATTGGGGTAACGAGCAGGAAATCGACACCCGCCGCGTTGCATGGCGCCGCGTCGTCGACATGAACGACCGTGCTCTGCGTCAGATCACGGCGTCTCTGGGCGGCGTGTCGAATGGTTTCCCGCGTGAAGCAGGCTTTGACATCACCGTGGCGTCCGAAGTCATGGCGATCCTTTGCTTGGCAAACGACTTGAAAGATCTGGAGAAGCGTCTGGGCGACATTATTGTTGCTTACCGCCGCGACAAGACCCCGGTTTACTGCCGCGATATCAAGGCAGAAGGTGCAATGACCGTTCTGTTGAAAGACGCGATGCAGCCGAACCTGGTGCAGACGCTGGAAAACAACCCGGCCTTCGTTCACGGTGGTCCCTTCGCAAACATCGCGCATGGCTGCAACTCGGTCATCGCAACCAAGACCGCTCTGAAAGTGGCCGACTATGTTGTCACCGAAGCGGGCTTTGGTGCTGACCTCGGTGCCGAGAAGTTCATGAACATTAAGTGCCGCAAGGCGGGTATTGCTCCGTCGGCAGTGGTACTGGTTGCCACCGTGCGCGCGATGAAAATGAATGGCGGCGTGGCCAAGGCTGACTTGGGTGCGGAAAACGTTGACGCTGTGAAGTCAGGTTGCGCCAACCTGGGTCGTCACATCGAAAACGTCAAATCCTTCGGTGTTCCGGTTGTCGTCGCGATCAACCACTTCGTCACCGACACCGATGACGAAGTTCAGGCGGTCAAGGACTACTGCGGCGAGCATGGTGTTGAGGCGATCCTTTCGCGTCACTGGGAGCTGGGTTCGGACGGCTCTGCGCCTCTGGCCGAAAAAGTTGTCGAAATCGTCGAAAATGGTGCCGCGAACTTCTCACCGATCTACCCAGACGACATGCCGCTGTTCGAGAAGATCGAAACCATCGCCAAGCGTATCTATCGCGCCGACGAAGTTCTGGCCGACAACAAGATCCGCAACCAGCTGCGCGAATGGGAAGAAGCAGGCTATGGCAATCTGCCGGTCTGCATGGCGAAAACCCAGTATTCGTTCTCGACCGATCCGTCGCTGCGCGGCGCGCCTACCGGACACTCGGTTCCGGTGCGTGAGGTTCGCCTTTCCGCTGGTGCCGGTTTCATCGTCGTTGTCTGCGGTGAGATCATGACCATGCCCGGTCTGCCGCGCAAACCGGCCGCCGAAACCATCTGCCTTAACGACGCAGGTGAGATCGAGGGCTTGTTCTAAGCGCTCAAATAAGACATCTCGTGGTCCGGGGATATCCCCGGGCCGCAGGAGACCAAAATGCCCACTCTGATACCTCCGCAAGACTGTCATTCGATGCAGGAATTGCGGCCTCAGATCGACAAGCTAGACCGCCAATTGATTGGATTGCTGGTAAAGCGCGCAACCTATATCGACCGCGCGTCGCAACTGAAACCCGGCGAGGGCCTGCCAGCCCGCATCCCGGAACGTGTCGAAGATGTGGTGCAGCGCGTCCGCAAGAGCTCGGATGAGTTGGGTATGGACCCCGATCTTGCCGAAAAGCTCTGGCGTATACTGATTGATTGGTCGATTGCCCGCGAAGAACGCGTGCTCGGCCCAGACTGAAGAAACGGGCGCCTAGTGCGCCCGATCCGTTTTGTGAAAGAAGGGATCAAAGAATGGTAGCGCAGGTTATCGACGGAAAGGCCTTTGCCGCCAAAGTGCGCGCACAGGTGGCTGACCAGGTTGCAAAGCTGAAAGAAGAGAACGGCATCACCCCCGGTCTGGCGGTGGTTCTGGTGGGCGAAGACCCGGCCAGCCAGGTCTATGTGCGTTCTAAGGGCAAGATGACCGTCGAGGTCGGCATGAACTCGTACGAGCACAAGCTGGATGCAGAGACCTCCGAAGAGGACCTGCTGGCGCTGATTGACAAACTGAACAATGACCCTGCGGTGCACGGCATTCTGGTGCAACTGCCGCTGCCCAAGCATCTGAACGAAGATCTGGTGATCAACTCGATCGATCCGGCAAAGGATGTGGACGGGTTCCACATCTCGAATGTGGGCCTGCTGGGAACAGGTCAGAAGTCAATGGTGCCGTGCACTCCGCTGGGCTGTCTGATGATGTTGCGCGATCACCACGGCTCTTTGTCCGGCATGGATGCTGTAGTGATCGGTCGGTCGAACATCGTGGGTAAGCCGATGGCGCAGTTGCTTCTGGGCGACAGCTGCACCGTGACCATCGCGCATAGCCGCACCAAAGACCTTCCCGATGTTGTGCGCCGTGCTGATATTGTGGTCGCCGCAGTTGGTCGCCCCGAGATGGTTCCGGGTGACTGGATCAAGGAAGGCGCAACCGTGATCGATGTCGGCATCAACCGGATCGAACGCGACGGCAAGAACAAGCTGGTTGGCGACGTTGACTACGCCACTGCGGCAGAACGCGCTGGTGCGATTACCCCTGTTCCCGGCGGAGTTGGCCCTATGACGATCGCCTGCCTTCTTGCGAACACGCTCACCGCGGCTTGCCGCGCAAACGGCTTGCCTGAACCGGAAGGCCTGACTGCCTAATTGCAACCTCCGGGTTCAATTCGGGCGCAAGGTCAATGATTGAATTGGCCGGAGAGCGAAAAGCCCTCCGGCCTTTTTCATTAGATTAGGATATTTATATAACTACATCTTGACTTGACCTGGCGTCGGTCGGTGATAATCCTTCTATTCCAGCCGTTTAAGGGGTTATAATCCTGTCTGTTCGTGTTTCATGGTTTTGCCTTTGGCGAGGTGCGTTACCTGGTATGATGAAGCTGAGTCCGATCTTCTCGTTAGTAAGCCTTCAACGGTTAGTGGCGGGCCTCGTTTTTATTCCTTTATTGGCGTATTCCTTTGCCCCCTTTCGGGATATGACACTGCCATTCAGTCAGCGGATGGTGTTCTGGACAGGTGTTATGCTGCTCGCGCTTGCAGCGACTTGGTCGGCTGGAAAGCTGGTACGCGAACGGCTCAATCGATCAGGATTGCTGGTGCGTGATTTTGCCTTCGTCCTGTTGATCCTGACATTGTTTGCCCCATCGCTGTGGTTGCTGACCTGGATTCTGTTCACGCTAAATGGATTGATGGCACCGGGCATATTGAAAGTCGCCCCTTATGGTCTTCTCTTCGCCACCGGACTTTTGCTGGTGCGTCAGCGGGAAGAAACCGCAGCACCGCTATACGAACCCAGACCACGTCTTTTCAATCGTTTGCCTGCCAAGTTCGAGGGTCAGGTTTATCGGTTGACCGTGCGCGATCACTATGTCGACGTGGTCACGTCCGATGGCACGTTTACAATCCGCTCGCGCTTTACCGACGCGATTGCCGAGATGGAGCCGGTACAAGGCCATTGTACGCACCGTTCACACTGGGTTGTGGATTCGGCGATTGTTGGGGTCGAAAAAGAAAGGGGAAAATCCTTTTTGCACCTCAGCAACGGCGATCAGGTTCCTGTCAGCAGGAAATACAAGCAACAGCTCGTGGACGACGGGTTGCTCTAGAACCTATCTGGGCATCGGGATGAGTTGAGGCTGCGCACCGGTCAGAATTGCCCGCGCATCCGGCGCCATGATGCCGCTCAGAGCCTCTGCTGAACTGCGCAACCCCCCAGTGTAAGCGCCATAAGCTGGAAGGATCAGACGTGATTGATCCAACAAAAAAGCCGGTCGGGTGATCGAGCGCCCTCGGGCATTGAGGTTAACTTTGGGGTGGTAGTGGCCCGAGACTTCACCAGCACTGTTTTGCTGGGCGATATGGCGAAAAATCAGATCGTGGCAAGCCCATTCGGACAGATGTGTGCCGCCCATTTCTACCGGGCCGGGGTCATGGTTCCCTTCAATCCAGATCCAACGCCGCCCAGCCTGCATGGCGGTGATCTGTTGCCTATCCTCAGCAGCCAACGCGCCCGAGGCATCGAGATCGTCAAAGCTGTCCCCCAAACAGATGACCGTCGTGGCACCGGTACGGGCAAGATCACTTGCCAATCGGGTCAATGTTTCGCGGCTGTCATACGGCGGCAATGTCGGGCCGCCCCTGCGGGCGATCCGTTCGGATTTGCCTAAATGCAGATCGGAAACACAGAGCAAGCCCTGTTCCGGCCACCATAGTGCGCCCGACCCAAGCGCAGTCAGGTCTTGGCCAGAAAATGAAAACGCGATCTTGTTCATGATCCGTTCTTCATACGATTTTGCGGATTGCGCAAGTGGTTTATGCCGGTTGCAATCCGGCCGCCTGCAGCAACCGGGCACTTTCTTCCGCAAGCAGGCGTTCCTCGGCTTCGCCCTTGACGGGGACTTTGCCAACTTCGAGGAACAGAGGCGCCGCCAGGGGTGAGACGCGGTCTAGCCGCAGCAGGTCAATCCGGTCTCCGATCCGGGCGACCATGGCTTCGATCCGTCCGAAATCGACCAACCCGCGCATGGCCTCTTCGCGGGTGATTTGCATCAGCAGATGCTCAGGATCGTATTTCAGCAAGGTGTCATAGAGGATATCTGACGAAAATGTCGCCTGCCGACCACTCTTGCGCTGCCCACCAGTGTTGCGTTCGATCAACCCCGCGATTGTGGCCGAAGCACGAAATGTGCGTTTCATCACGGCGTTACCCGCCAGCCAAGTCTCCAATCCTTCTCGTAGCGCGTCCAACTGAAATAGTGGGCGCGGATCGGTCACCGCATCCAGCCCCCAGATTAAGGTGGCATAGTCAGTGGCTACAAATCCCAGCGGCGCAAGGCCGGTTTCCTCCATGCGTTTGGTCAACAGCAAGCCCAGCGTCTGTTGCGCATTGCGGCCGGCAAATCCGTAGACGCATAGATGCTCGCGCCCCCTGTCAGGGAAGCTCTCAATCAACAGGCGGTCACTTTGCGGCAGGCGTGATATCTCGCGCTGAAGACCCAGCCATTCGGCAGTATGTCCGGGCAGTTGAGGCCAATCCGGCTGTGCGAACATCCGTAGGATTCGGTCGCTCAGCTGGGTGGACGTGGCGAACTTAGTACCCGAAAAGGTCGCGATCTTGGGCTTGCGGTCAGCGCGGCGGCTGACCTCGACCACCATCTCTCGCAGACCCTCATAGCGGACGATCTGACCACCGATCAGAAAGGTATCACCAGGGGTTAGCGAGGCCGCGAATCCCTCCTCTACCTCACCCAGAGGCTTGCCCCCGCGATTGCGCTTAAGCCGAACCTTCAGCGTGTCGGTGTCCTGAATCGTGCCAAGGTTCATGCGGATACGCTGTGCCGCCCTCGGGTCGCGCAATTGCCAGGCTCCATCCGGGCGCTGCTGAAGCCTCTGCCACCGATCATAGGCTCGCAGGGCATATCCACCGGTGGCGCAGAATTCCAAACAGGCATCGAATTCAGCACGGGTGATCTGCGCATAAGGCCCGGCAGCCGTCATTTCGGCGTAGAGTGCATCTGCATCAAACGGTCCCGCTGCGGCGGCGATCAGAATATGCTGGCACAAAACGTCCCTGGGTCCTGGCCCGCGGGGGTCGCCATCCAGATCATGTTCTTGCACAGCTTCCAATGCAGCAACACATTCGACCACTTCGAACCGGTTGGCTGGGACGAGAATAGCTTTGGAAGGGGCATTGTAGCGGTGATTTGCGCGCCCGATCCGCTGCACCAGCCGCTTGACGTTCTTCGGCGCGCCGATCTGGATCACCAGATCCACATCGCCCCAGTCGATCCCCAGATCGAGGCTGCCGGTGCAGACAATTGCCCTCAGATCACCCCTGACCATCGCGGCCTCGACCCGTTCGCGTTGTTGCCGATCCAGGCTGCCGTGGTGAATACCAATGGGCAGAGCGTCGTCGTTGGCGAGCCAGAGGTTGTGAAAGAAAATCTCGGCCTGCGCCCGAGTATTGTGAAAGATAAGTGTCGTCTTGTGCTTTTTGATCTGCTCCATCACAGCGGGGATGGAATAGGCTGCGCCACCGCCCGACCATGGCGGCATCTCTTGTGTTTGCAGCATCGAGATATCGGGGTCAGGTCCGGGATCAGCCTGAATAATTCGGCAAGGATCGGGATTGCGGGCTAGAAATCGTGCGATGCCTTCGGGGTCTTCAACCGTGGCGGACAAGCCTACGCGGCGCAGATCGGGGCAGAGTGTCTGCAATCGTGCCAGCGCCAGCATCAATTGATCCCCCCGTTTGCTTTCTGCAAGTGCATGTATCTCGTCGACAACAATGCGCTGGACCCCAGCAAACATGCGCGGAGCATCTTCGTATGAAGTAAGTAACGCCAGACTTTCGGGCGTGGTCAGCAGGATATGTGGAGGATCGGCGCGCTGGCGTTTCTTCTGCGTGGCCGATGTGTCGCCGGTGCGATCTTCGATCCGAATTGGCAGGCCGATTTCCTCGACGGGAACGCGCAGATTGCGCCTGATATCCGCTGCCAGCGCCTTGAGAGGAGACACATAAAGCGTGTGCAATCCGTCATGCTGCCCTTCGGCCAACTCGGCCAGGGAAGGTAGAAAACCGGCCATGGTTTTGCCGCCACCAGTTGGAGCGATAAGAAGCGTCGCGGGATCATTCGCCCGCTCAAACATTTCTTGCTGATGCGGATGAATCGACCAGCCTTTGTTCGAAAACCAGTTTTGGATTGCCGGAGGAATCTGCACCATCCGACGAACCTAGCGCAGCCCTCAGGCCATGGAAACCAGGACCAGGGGATCAGTGAATGATCTTTTCTTCCTTCACGAACATGTTGGCCCAGGCTCGGTCGATCAGGTCCGGACTCATCTGATACGGGATACCCTCAAACTCGCAGATTGAGATCATCTGGTCGATCAGGAAGATCGGCTGATAGTTTGCGTAGATGTTGTTGATGGTCGGGTATTTGACCTTCAGCAAATGCACTAGCGCCGCCTCGTCTAGTGGCATACCGCGCTTGCGGGCGACCATGGCAAAGATCTTCAGGAAGTTCTCTTGGTTCGGGCCGTCGATTTTGATCTTGAAGAAAATCCGGCGCAGGGCCGCTTGGTCGAAAATCTCATTTGGGTGGAAGTTGGTCGAAAATATAACCAGCGTGTCGAATGGTACTTCGAACTTCTCACCCGATTGCAGGCCAAGGATATCCTTGCTTTCTTCAAGCGGAACAATCCAGCGGTTGATCAGGGCCTGAGGGGGCTCTGCCTGACGTCCAAGGTCGTCCACGATGAAGATGCCACCGGTGGATTTCAGCTGCAGAGGTGCCTGATAAGTACGCGCAGTGGGGTTGTAGACCAAATCCAGCATGCTCAGTGACAGTTCACCACCAGTCACAACGGTGGGGCGTTCGCACTGAACATAGCGAGTGTCGAACCGCTTGCGGCGGCGCAGGCTGTTGGGATCGTCCTCTTCTTGCTCGATCGCGGTGTGCACGATCGGGTCGTAGACCGTAATCACCTGACCGGCATATTCGATTGCGCGCGGAACATAGACGTTGTCCCCCAAAGCATCACGAATGCCGTTCGAGATCGAGGATTTACCATTGCCCGGAGGGCCATACATCAGAATTGAGCGACCGGCGCTGACCGCCGGGCCCAGATGATCCAGCAGGCTGTCGGGCAGAACAAGATGGCCCATCGCGCCAGTTAGCTGGTCGCGGGTGACTTGAATGTTACGGATCGACTGGCGCTTGACCTGCTCGCGGTAAACATCGAGCGGCACCGGCATCGCACCGAAATATTCAGACTGGCTCAACGCGTCCAACGCCCGCGCTTTGCCCGCATCGGTCAGCTGATAGCCCATTTCATTGCCGGAGTTGGCGTTCAGAGTCCCGGTCGCTTCAAGCAGTTTCTGCTCGCGTGCGATATCAACTAGTTCCTGTGTCACGGACCCGGGCAGACAGATGGCACCCGCAATTTCGCTGACCGTATCCACGTTCTTGCGAAAGACGGTCTTCAACAGAATGTCCCGCATCATCACCAGCGGAAGTTGCATTTCTCCCAGGCCTTTGGGGGCAGGGGGGGCAATCACAGAGGAGGTCTGCATATTCATGAGCGGGGCTCGTCCATCCAAAAATCACGCAAAAGGCCCTTGCGGGGCCGCTTTGGAAGAATTTGGCGCGGATTTGTGGCAGGACAAAGGCGCGGGCAAGGCGCGCTGATGATTGTTCACGATCCGTGGATTATGCCCAAAATCAAATAAACAACGAGGCTGCCAGCCAGCGTCAGACCCATAGGGAACTGTTTGCCGCGATCCCAGCTTTCCCAATGTGGTGCGATCTGGCGCAGCCGGGTGTATTTCGCCAACCGGTGGGCAAAGAACGCTCCCAGCAGAGTTGCCGTCAGAATCACCATGACCCACATCAGGTCACCGACCCAGACAAACGCTGCGGCTGCGGCACAGAACTTCGCGTCTCCGGCCCCCATCACACCAGCTGCATTTAGCACGATGCCGATAACAAGAACGACAACCATGTGAAGCAGCTGCCATCCGTAGACAGGCAGGGTCAGGGTTAACGGCCCGATGTTGCCGGGGATCCACGGACCGGACCACGGTGGCAATGCGATAAGCCCGACGATGAGATAAACAACCGCCAGCGCGACGACAGCGTGGTTCTTGATCCGCATCTCACGCATATCCGTAAAGGCAACGTAGAAACAGATCGGCAGAACAAAAGGTAGAAACCACGCCGCCGCTGCCGCTGGTATGATCATGGATCAGGCGTCCTCAAGGGCCCGAAGCGAGCGGACCGCCTCGTCATAATGCTGCGGGTGGGTGGAAATCGCCTCGCGATAGAGGTTCTTGGCCAGGTTGATATTCCCCTGTTTCACGGCTGAAATGGCCATGGTGTTCAACAGTTTCGCCCGTTCGGTCTGCGTCATTGGGACAACAGGAACGCTGTAGTTGCCCTGTGCGCTGCGCGCCAGAACAAGGTTGTTTTTGGCGGTGAACATAGAATTGTCCTGCCTAATGGCGTCGGTAAACAGCCGCTCGGCTTCCGCATATTGCCCGCGCGTTAGTTTGGAATAGCCCCAGTTGTTCATGACTCCGGCAGGGCGGGTCGTCAGGCCCACCGCGGTTTCGTAGTAATGGTCGGCGCGATTCCAGTCTTTTTTGGCATCTGCCACCAGCGCTTCAAGCCGATACCGTTTAAAGGTTTCATATGTAGGGGGGATCTTGTCCAATGTCGCCTTTGCGCCGTCCCAGTTGCCGCTGCGAATCTGCGCATCAGCGTATTCGACACGGTCGGCGTTGTTGGCCCCTTTCATGCTCAGCACTCGTTTCCACGCGGCGGAAGCTTCAGTGCTGCGCTTGGCACGGGTCAGCGTGATCGCTAGTCCTCGTTGCAGGTCGATGCGGTCAGGGTTCTTGGCGGCCGCACTTTGGAAATAGGTCACCGCCTCATTGGGATCGGCCGCATTCAGCATCACGTCATTCAGGTTGGTCTCGTCGATGACGTTCACTTCCTGAAAAGTACGTTCAACCTTTTCCTCTTCGGTTTCCTTTGCGCAGGCGGCCAAAACCAGCCCGCACGCCAGCATCGTCGGAATCAAGAAGGGTTGGCGCATTTTTGTGCGTCCTTTACTGCTCTGCCTCTATTACTGGATTTTACGCAGAACAAATTGCCCGTTGCCGCGCTGCTCCAGTTCAAATTCTTGTTCTTGAGGGGTATTATTAACAGGATTTTCCATTTTTGCGAGTGCTAACCGCAGATTGTCGCGGATTGCGTCACTTTCGCCATTGTCCAGCGCATAGGCTCTGCGGAACATCTGCGCGGCTTCGGCATATTCGCCCGTTTCCACCAAGAAGACACCCAGGTTGTTCCATGCCACAGGCCACTCGGGATCGTCCTCGACAGCACGACGCAGTAGCGGTTCAGCTTGGCCAATCCGGCGCAATCCCAAATTAGCTGTCCCAAGCGAAGTCAGGATTTGCGGGGTCATACCCTGTTGCAACGCGGCACGGGTGAAGGATTCAAGTGCAAGCTCATATTCGCCCGCCGCCATCAATCGGTTTCCGACGGTCACCTCATCTACCGCAGGCCCATCTGGGTCGACGCCAGGGGCAAACGGATCGTCTGTCGCGCCTGTTTCAGTGCAAGAGGCCACCATGGTGAAAACCATGGCGGCCTGAATTGTCATACGAAGGTGCCAACAACCTGATTTGGCAACCCAGCGAAGAAGCGGGAAGGCGTTATCGGTTTCCAAACTCCATAATACCTTTTGCCGAAGGTCCAACAAGGATGACCAGCAGAGGAGGGACGGTCAACATCATTGTCGCAAGGGTCATTTTGGTTGGCAACTTATTCGCTGCCTCTTCGGCGCGCATCACGCGTTTGTCACGCATTTCATCGGCATAAACCCGCAACGCTTCGGCAATGGATGTCCCGAATGTCGCTGATTGGATCATCACGGTGACGAACGCACTAACGTCCTGAACGCCGCATCGCGTCGCGAAGTCGCGCAAAACGGTGTCCTTTTCTTTACCGGCTTTCATTTCGTAGGCGACAACCTCGAACTCAAGCGCGATGTCTGGGTAAGATGCTTTCATCTCAGACGCGACCCGTACAATGGCCTGATCCAAGGACTGCCCGGCCTCGACGCATACCAACATCAGATCGAGCGTATCAGGGAAACCATTTACGATCGCTTCCTTGCGTTCCTCTACGCGCCGCGTGATCCAGTATTTGGGCACGAAGTAACCCGCAATACCAGGTCCCAGAACGCGAATGAGGATTTGTGTCGAGTCAAATTCCTGATCGCCCGCAAACACGGTAACCAGCGAGACGCCGATCAGGATCCCGATTATGCCCAATGCGAACTGAGCGAAGTGATAGAAACGAACCGCGTCCTTGGACTGATAGCCGGCTTGCCTCAACTTGAGTTGAACGGCGGTATACTCTTCTTCGTTCTTTGGTTCGAGAAAGTTGGCGAACTTCTCAAGCTGTTCGTTCCGGCTGGCTGTTCTGAGACGCTCTTTCTTTTCTTTCTTGTTGTTTTTTGGCGGTGAATTTGACCGCTGCAACTTCTTTAGTGGGTCTTCCGGCTGGTTCAGCATCAGCGGGATTGTGACCAGGATCATGAACAATCCCAAAACGCCCACGACAATCAGCGGACCGAATTCACCCAAGTTCTGCTTCAACAGTTCATTGATCTGGTTCAAAAATTCCATCTTTGGGCCTCTTAAACCTTAATGTCGGTCAGGATACGCATGACGATCAGGTTCAGGGTCAGCGTGATGCCGACAAAGAAACATGCCGGAATGAAAAGCGGATCGTCGATTACGGCGTCGTAGTAGTTCGGGTCCTTAACCATGATGAACAGAAGACAGGCGACCGGGAAACCCGACAGGAATTTACCTGACCATTTGGCTTCGGCGGTGATAGCGTTCACCCGGCGGAACAGTCGGAAACGCGCGCGGATCACCTTGGCCAATCCAGCCAAAATATCGGCAAGGTTACCCCCCGATTGCTGCTGGATCGAAACGGCGACGGCCAAAAACCGTAAATCCTGCATGTCCAGCCGCTCTGCCATATCTTTGAGTGCTTCACCGACATCCCGGCCATAAGCGGATTCATCCGAGATAACACCGAACTCTGTCGCAAGGGGGTCCTCGACCTCGTTAGCAACGATTTGGATCGAAGAAACAAATGGGTTTCCGACACGAAGTGACCGAACCATCAGTTCCACCGCGTCGGGCAATTGTTCTTCAATCAAGGCCATACGTTTATTGGCTTTGTTATTGACCCAAGCGTACACCGCTCCGACCCCGATCGCGACCGATAGAGCCGCCCGAAGCGTCGGTTCGGTCGCTGTTCCTACGCTCAAACCTACAAAAGCCAGCCCTGAAACCAGTGCCATGATCACAATCAACTGCCGAGGAGAGAAGGCGATCGCCGCCTTCTGCGCCTTGTCTGCCAATAGCGAGTAGAGCGGTATGCTCTGCGACTTCATGTGCTGCTGCATTTCCTTGCGCAGCTGCTCCAGTACTTGCTCGCGCCCGACGCCCTTATCGATCATGTCCAGCCTGCGATTGACGCGGCTGTTCAGGCTGATCGATTTTCCGAATGCGACGAGATAGATACCTTCGACCAGGGCAAAGACCCCGACGAAAATCACGATGTAGATGAGCGCCTCGACAGGCAGTTGCATATCTTGGTTCTCCTACATCGTGGTTGGATCGTAGATCGAGGCGGGCAGATCGAAGCCCCACAGACGGAAGCGCTCGGAATAGTGGCTGCGCACACCTGTGGCGGTGAAATGACCGATGATCTTGTTGTCGGGGGTCAGGCCAACACGTTGAAATTTAAATATTTCCTGCATCGAGATGACGTCACCTTCCATGCCGGTAATTTCGGTGATTGATGTCATCCGGCGCGAACCATCCTGCAGACGGCTGGCCTGAACGATCAGATTCACAGCCGACGAGATCTGGCTGCGGACCGCTTTGATCGGCATTTCGATCCCCGCCATGGCGATCATGTTTTCAAGACGCGAGATACCGTCACGGGCCGAGTTCGCGTGGATCGTGGTCATTGATCCGTCGTGGCCGGTATTCATGGCCTGCAGCATATCGATCACTTCGGCGCCACGGGTCTCGCCCACGATGATGCGGTCGGGGCGCATCCGCAGGGCGTTTTTCAAACAATCGCGTGGACTGACCTCGCCTTTGCCTTCAACGTTGGGCGGACGGCTTTCCATCCGACCCACATGGGTCTGCTGCAGCTGAAGTTCCGCGGTATCCTCAATGGTCAGAATGCGCTCGGCGTCGTCGATAAAGCTCGACAGCGCGTTCAGCGTTGTCGTTTTACCGGAACCGGTACCGCCCGAAACAATGATATTCAGACGAGTCGACACGGCGGCTTGCAGATAGGCTGCCATTTCTTCGGTAAACGCACCGAAATTGACCAGATCGTCGATGCCGAGCTTGTCTTTCTTAAACTTACGAATGGAAACAAGCGAACCATCCACCGCGATCGGCGGCACCATCGCATTGAAACGTGAGCCATCAGCCAAGCGGGCGTCAACATACGGGTTGGATTCATCGACACGGCGACCAACGGCAGAAACGATCTTGTCGATGATCCGCATCAGGTGCTTTTCGTCTTTGAACGTGATGTCGCTGATCTCAAGCTTACCGGCCCGTTCGACAAAAATCTGCTGGGGGCCGTTGACCAGAATATCGTTGACCGAGTCGTCTTGTAGCAGCGCTTCCAGCGGCCCGAGACCGGTGACCTCGTCATAAAGCTCTTTGTTCAGCTGGCTGCGGTCTTCACGGTTCAGAACGATGTTGCGGGCTTCCAGAACTTCGCTGGCAATCGCGCTGATTTCTGTCCGCAGCTCGGATTCTTCAGCTTTTTCAAGGGCTGCGAGGTTCAGGTTTTCAAGAAGCTCGCGGTGCAGCTCAAGCTTGATTTCGCCCAGCCGTTCCTTGCGTTTGCGTTCCTTGTCGTTTCCAACAACTTCTGCTGCCTTTTTCTTGACCGGCTTGCGCGCAATTGCGTTGGCAGCTGGTGCCGCAGCTGCCGCTGCCGGGGCCTCGACTTTCGACGCCTGGGTTTCAACCGGCTGCGCCGAAGGCTGTTTTTTGTATCTTGAAAACACGGCAGCTCCCCTTTGAGTTATGCGGCTTCGGCGTCACTGCTGCCAAGGCTATGAAGCGATTGAGCCAATTTGGCGATTTCCCGGCGCAGTGGGTTCTTGGCCGCTGAATTTGCCAGCGGTAAACCGTGGTCGCCGCTTTGCATGACGGGTTTGCCGCCATCGGGCAGAAGCAGATCAATGGAAATACCCAGACTTTCGCCCATACGTTTAACCCGGCTTTTACCGTTGAGATCGGTAAATTTCGGAGCCCGATTCATAGCAAACCGCAGTTTGTTGAAGGGTAATTCCTCGGCCTGCAGTGCCCGTTTCAGACGCAATGCATTCTGGGCCGAGCGCATATCCAGCTCGAGCAAGGCAAAATAGACATGGGCGGCCTGCAGAACCGTTTCTGACCAGTGAACAAGTGTTTTTGGCATGTCTATGACGACATAATCAAAATTCGCGCGTGCGGTGTCGATCACTCGCTGAATGTCCTCAGGCGTGATGATGTCCAGCGGCACCATGTCAGATGGTGCTGTTAGAACTTGCAGCTTCTCTTCAAACGTCTGGAGCGCCTGTCCGAAAGAGTCTTCGTCCATCGAATCCGTGTCTGAGAGCATTTCGAACACGGCTTCATGACGAGGCAGGTCCAAATAGGTCGAAACAGTGCCGTATTGCAGATCCAGATCGATCAGGCACACTTTCGGGGCTTCTTTGGCTGAAACCGTTGCAAGTTCCCATGCCAGAT
This sequence comes from Ruegeria sp. D6, assembly GCF_056534365.1. NCBI lineage: Bacteria > Pseudomonadati > Pseudomonadota > Alphaproteobacteria > Rhodobacterales > Roseobacteraceae > Ruegeria > Ruegeria sp. D6. The sequence continues at coordinate 166,496 of NZ_JBQFPH010000001.1, forward strand.
TGACCGCCATGGTTGTAGAACCGACACCACCTGCCAGGCCCTGCACGACAAAAAGCGCCCCTTCTTTCGAGGAGCCGTTCGTCGCAGTGGGCGCTGCTTGTGGTGCCACAACCGGATCGGGTTGTTGCATACGATCGATTGCTTCCTGAAGTTCATTTTCGGGAAGCGGGTAGGGGACAAACTCGTCCGCACCTCTGCGTAGCAGCTGATGCAATGCGGCAGGGGTGACATCCTCGGCGATCAAGACAACCTTGATGCCTTTTTCCTTGGCCTGAGTGATGATCTCACCCATCAGTGTCAGGTTGTCTTCATCATCGCCGTCCAGCGCCAGCGCTACAAATTGAAGCGTCTTGGCTTCAGGTTGGCTAAAGAACGCAAGCGCTTCGGCAAATCCAAGATCACCCCAGCGTTCGCCCAGCGCAGCTTCCATATCCTCGATCAAAAGGTCGAAGTTCTGGACATCACGGCTGATGGTGCAGGCCAAAATGGCGTTATTATCGTCTTGCGGCGTCGCGCTCGTCATTAACACAATCCTCATCGAGAGGGCTGAGCAAACCATTTGAACGCGAGAAGATTCAGTTCTGGTATGCTGTCGCCCGATGCGGTCGATTTTGGCCGCAGGTCACCCAATTGTTCACAAAGTGGCTTGGAAGTTAGGCAAGAATTGGGCGCAAAAGAACCAATTGTAGGGAAATGGGCGACAATGCCGCCCATTTCCTATTTATTAGTCGCTGGTACCACCGGCGTCTTCTTGCCGTTGGATATCGCTTATCGGGATCGCGCTTGAGATGTATTCGCGATAGATCACGTCCGCATATTTTCCATCTAGAATATTTGGATGCCGGTCGAAGAAGCCGGATACCTCGGTCACTGTCCGCCGATTGCGTCGATCCCGATCTTGGGTGGCAACCAACGGCCTGGATTTGCCAAAGGAAACAACGGCTTCCAACCGTGAACGCGATATTCCTTGTCGTGTCAGGAATGCAACGGCGGCATTGGCGCGGCGCTGGCCCAATCGCTTGTTATATGCCTCAGAGCCAACGGCATCCGTGTGCCCATAGACACGGAACCGCGCCTCGGGGAACTGTTTGATCCAGGCCGCCTGCTGCAACAGGATTCGTTGCGCCGAAGCGTCCAATTGCGCGCTATCGAAGGCAAAGTTGATCTGTGTTGGCACCTCGGCAGCGAAACGCCGCGCGAGGATTTGGCCATACGTCAACTCACCATTCATGACCTGAATGTTGTTCAGTGTAGCGTTACCAAACGTGCCCTGATCGATTTCGTACCCGGCCTCGCGTGTACAACCGGCGACAGCAACCGAAAGACCCAGTGTGATGATCCACTTTTCCATTGGTTCTATCCTCTCTATCAGTCCAGCACGTAGCCGTAAGAGGTGCCAAAATCCTGATTGGCAACTTCAGAGGCTGCACCATTTCCGGCGCGTTCAGTCCGAGAGATCTTGCCGTTTACGAACAGATCGAACTCGCTGGGCGGTTTCACACGATCGGTCGGCAGGGCAAGCGCCTCGCCACGAGTGGGCGACACCAGATGCGCGGTAATGATGATGATCAATTCACTCTGCTCACGCTGATACTGAGCGCTCCTGAACAACGCGCCCAATACAGGCACATCGCCAAGCCAGGGAACCTGGCTGTTCAGATCCGTGAAATCATCCTGGATTAGGCCTGCAATGGCAAAGCTCTCACCGTCGCGCAACTCGATGGTTGTCCGGGTTTGACGCGTGATGAAGCTGGGAACATTGTCGCCGTTGATCGTGAAGTTCGCACTCTGGTCGATGCTCGATACTGATGCACCCAGTTCCAGGTTGATCAGGTTGCCATCGACGACGCGCGGAACAAACAGGAGCTGTACGCCAAACTGACGATACTCGATCGCAACAACACCGTCGCCTTGGGGTACTGGGATTGGCACCTCACCACCGGCAAGGAACTCCGCCTCTTGGCCAGACAGTGCAGAAAGATTCGGTTCTGCCAAGCTGCGAACCAAACCCTTGGTTTCAAGGGCTTCCAAAAGCAGTCTAACCTGTGTCGACCCCGCGCCGAAACCGAAGAGAATGGCACCGGAATTTGTCTGAACAAACGGGATGTTGTTCGCCAGTGCGTTGTTCAGTGCGCCCTGGTTATTCAAGGAATTGAAGCCCGCAGTGGTGTCGCCACCGCCAAAGCCCAACGATGCCGACAAGTTTTTGGCTACAGAGCGGTTCATTTCCGCAAAGCGCACTTTCAGCATGACCTGCTGCACGCCACCGACATTCATCAGGTTCGATACACGTTCAGGGGCATACCGTTCTGCCAACTCAAGCGCACGCGCCAGTTTGGCACTGCTGGAAACTGTTCCCGACAAGACGATCCCATCATTGGCGGTCCGAACCTCGATTCGCTCACTGGGAAGAATCTGACGCAAGCGTTCTTTGAATTCCGAAACATCAGGGGAAACACGCACACGCACGTTGGTAATCAGATTACCCGCGCCGTCGAACATTGTCAGGGTGGTTGTACCCGGTGCCCGACCGAGAACATAGATAGTGCGGTCCGACAGGGTCGAAATATCCGCTATGCCTGCATTGGCAATGCTGATGTCTGCGAACGGTTGTTCGCTTTCCACCACGATTGCGCGATTTACGGGGACATCCAGCGTTTCCGCTGTACCCTTTTTAACCACGCGAAGATTTTGGGCCCAAGCGGCATCGCCGATTGGGCTCACAACTAGCGACAACCCCAGCAGGGTTGCGCTGATCCAGGAACGTATTGTCATGTGACCTGCCTCTCCGATCACCACTCGATTTTTTTTGGGTCTTATGCCCTATGCTATGAAACCCTGCGACAGAACCAGATTTATTGCAATAATCAATGGTTTCTGGAAAGTTCCTTATGTGGATTATGCGCAACAACACAAAGAAAGAGACCGCGCAAAATGCGCGGTCTTTGTCTCGTAAAGGTCTGAAACTTAGTTAGTTTGTGCAGGGAATTGGGGTCTCTACCGTCTCGCCACCACGACGGGTGCGGATTGTGCAGACCTTCTCCGGAGCTGCGACGGGGGCCGGGGCCCTCTCTTCAATGCCAAGCAAAGACTGCTGATCGACTTCAACCACCTCTGCCACCTTGTCATCTTGAGCGCCAACCAGTGCCAGCGACATGCGACCCGTGTTCTGAGCCTGCGCCAAAGCGGCGATCTGTTGTGGCGTCGCTGCAACTGTGACCGTGCGAGCAATGGTTGTGCCGGTTACATCCAGTCCCGCCGATTGATCAACAGCGACCAATTCGATGTTCGTCAGTACCAAACGAGTAATCTCACCGCGGCCAGAATCGCTGGTGCCACGTAATGAGCCGGTCCAATATACGTCCACCGTATCGCCCGGGCGCAAAAAGCCCGATACGCCAGATGCCACGTCAACGCTTATCGCAAATGCGCGCATTCCCTTGGGCAATTGTGACCTGAGGCCAGCAGTCTCGCCTGGATTGGTGACTTTGACTTCCATAATCGCTTCGTCTTTCTCCATCGCGCGGAGAACGAATCGTTCATTGTTTTTGATTTCCGGGAATAGGGTTGTCATGTCCACGAAGGCACCCTCGGGAATCGCATCCTCTGGCCACTGAACGACGCGGATATCTTCCTGGTTCAAACGTTCGCCGTATTTGAAGGAGCGATTCGAAACCAAAACGCCTACTGTCGGGACAATGCCCGCCTGCGCATTGGCAAGCGCCTCTTCGCGCAACTTGCGTTCCTGAGCAAGTTTGGCCTGATTGTCCGTGATGTATTCGCGTGCCATATAGACAGCACCACCGGCCAACGCGACCCCGATGATAAGAACAAGTCCAAAAACAGCTCGCATTTGTCCCTCTTTATTTTCCGTAGACCGCGACTCTTGAAGTCACATCGATTCAGGATCCAAGATATTTTTCAATTGTGTCGAAAAAGCGGACAATCCCGGTAATTTTTGGTAGAAAATACGTTTATTCGCAGGGTTGCCGTCTCGCTAGTAAATGGGAATGGGCCCGCGCTACTCAAAGACCATCTCTTCTACTTCTACATTTGCGATCGGCTGTCCCGCTGTTAGAAGTCCTTGGCTCAGGATGAAGTAGATTATTGCGGCGAGACCTGCGATTGCAGCAGTTAAAACCACCCAGTCTACGGTTATCGCGCCGGTCTCATCGGTTCGGAAACTATGTACTCTTTTTAACATTGGACTATACCGGATCGCTCTCTTCTGAAAACAAAGGGGCCACGCCTTTGAGTAAAGACATGGCCCCAAGTTGTTATGCTAGACCGATAACAGATTAATCGGTATCCGGAACTGTCACAGTTACCGAACCCAGAGCGTCATCGATGTTGCCTGCCAGGCTGCTGGCACCATTGTGGATCTGGTTGTAAGCAACGGCTGCCAGGCCAACAACAGCTGCGGTCAGAACGACCCAGTCTACAGTTACGGCGCCGTCTTCGTCTTTGCGGAAGTTCTTGATGAACTTGATCATGTTATGTCCCTCCTAAAGGATCAAAAATTAATTAACCTCGGCGTCTTTCAGAGCTTTCTCTCTCAGTCCGCTCCCGATCGTCTCGGTATGGATATATGTTTGACCCCTGTGCGTGGCAGGAATTGGGCCAAACCAATATTTTTTTGCTCAAAGCTTAATTTTTTGTTGGTGAATTTAGTAACTAATTGAAAATAAATAGAAAAAATCACACCTTTTTTGTACTTCCGTTGTGTGGGCGATGCAAAATGGCGGCAATTGAGGCGAAATTGCCCCAATTCGCTTGGTTTTTCTGGTGTTGCGGGCCGTTATGATGTTCAAAATGCTTCAAAAGATAAGAAATCGAGGCAGGCAAATGTATTTCCGGGACGCAGTATTATGCGCCGGTGCAGCGGTGTTTCTGATGGCGGGTGCGATTCCTGTCACTGCAACCGAAACCGAGCCGCGCGGCGTCTATAAGCGCATAAAGGCCCCGAAACCGGGGACACGTCCGCGCGTGACGATTCAGATCACGCCCGAACAACATGCAGCATCACCATCAGCCCCCAGCACTGGCGCCAAGCTGGAAGTGCCTGAGATTGCCGCTATCGCAAAGCCGCCCCCATCGGTTCCTCAGAAGATTGCGGGGGCGACCAAGCCAGTTGGCTCTTATAAAGCATTCTGGAGCCGGGTATCCCCCGATCTGGCGCAGGCCAGCGCAGGTAGGCTGAGAGAGGCCGTTCAAGCGCTTACTGCCACGGGTGTCGCGGCGCCGCGTCTGCAGACCTTGCAAGACATCGCAGAAAAGCGAGGGGTGGATATTCTACGTTCGACCGTAGGGACGAATGTCTCACCCGCACTTGTCCTAGCCGTTATCTCGGTAGAATCTGCGGGCCGCACACAGGCTGTCAGTTCTGCCGGGGCGCAGGGCTTGATGCAATTGATGCCAGCTACCGCCGAACGTTTTGGGGTAGAGGACAGCCTGAAACCTGAACAGAATATCGAAGGTGGGGTCAAATACCTGCATTGGCTCATGAACGAGTTCGACAATGACCCGATTCTCGTACTGGCAGGTTACAATGCCGGCGAAGGGGCCGTGCGCAAGCATAGTGGTGTGCCACCTTATGCCGAGACCAGAGACTACGTGCCCAAGGTTCTGGCCGCGTTTCAGGTCGCGAGTGCTCTTTGTACAACAACACCGCAGTTCGTTTCGGACCCCTGCATTTTTCAGACTTCGAACTAAAAAAGGCCCGCGTCGCAGCGGGCCTTATGAATCATTGGCCTGAGGTCAATCTACGATTGTTGCCTGAGTCGCTCCTCGCATCTCGTCCTCGCTGACGCCGTCGGCCAGTTCGACGATCTTCAGGCCACCTTCGACGACATCCAGAACACCCAGATTGGTGATGATGCGATCCACAACGCCCTGGCCAGTCAGAGGCAGCGTGCATTCCTTCAGCACTTTTGAATCACCATGCTTGTTGGTGTGATCCATCACTACAATCACGCGACCAACGCCAGCGACCAGATCCATCGCACCGCCCATACCTTTGACCAGCTTGCCGGGGATCATCCAGTTGGCCAGGTCTCCTTTCTCGTCCACTTCCATCGCACCCAAAATCGCAGCAGCGATCTTACCGCCTCGGATCATGGCGAACGAGGTCGCGCTATCGAAGTAAGAGGTGCGGGACAGTTCGGTAATCGTTTGCTTGCCTGCGTTGATCAGGTCAGCGTCTTCCTCGCCCTCAAACGGGAAAGGCCCCATGCCCAGCATACCGTTTTCGGACTGTAGGGTGATGTCCTTGTCCCCTACATAGTTCGCTACCAGCGTCGGAATACCGATGCCGAGGTTCACATACATGCCGTCTTCCAGCTCTTCTGCCGCACGTGCGGCCATCTGATTGCGATCCCAGGGCATTATGCGTCCTCCTTCTTGCGGGTGGTGCGCTGTTCGATGCGCTTTTCGTGGCTGCCTTGGATAATGCGATGCACATAGATGCCGGGCAGGTGGATGCCATCCGGGTCCAGCGAGCCGCGCGGGACGATTTCTTCAACCTCAGCCACACAAATCTTGCCGCAAGTCGCTGCGGGCACGTTAAAGTTGCGGGCGGTCTTGCGGAACACGAGGTTCCCGGTGTCATCGGCTTTCCACGCCTTTACGATCGCGAGGTCGGCGAAGATGCCTTCCTCCATGATATAGATCTCGCCGTTGAAGTCCTTGTGCTCTTTGCCTTCAGCGATCACCGTTCCCACGCCCGTCTTGGTGTAAAACCCGGGGATGCCAGCGCCACCGGCCCGCATCCGCTCGGCCAGTGTGCCTTGTGGATTGAATTCCAGCTCCAGTTCTCCACTGAGATACTGGCGCATGAATTCGGCGTTTTCCCCAACGTAAGAGCTGATCATCTTTTTGACCTGCTTGGTTTGCAGCAGGATGCCGATGCCAAAATCATCCACACCTGCGTTGTTTGAGGCAAACGTCAGGTCCTTCGCGCCTGAGGCCTTGATCGCTTCAAGCAGCATTTCCGGGATACCGCACAGCCCAAAGCCGCCCGCAGCGATCAGCATGCCGTCCGATATCACCCCATCGAGCGCCTCATAGGCATTGTCATAGATTTTCTTCATGGAAAACTCCCCCAATGACATGGTGTTGGGCCGATTTGTGCCGCCACGTCACGGGGAAGTCAACGAATCCAAGGGGCAGGTGGTATTTCTACCTAACTTGCTTTCTTGGTGGTCTTCTTGGCAGCAGCTTTCTTCTTGGGGGCTGCCTTTTTCTTTGTGCCTTTCTTGGCCGCGCGTTCATTGACCAGTTCGATGGCCATTACCTGGGTCACATCCTCGGGTTTGATGTCTTTGGGGATCGTCGCGTTGACCTTTTCCCATTTCACATACGGTCCATAGCGCCCGTCCAGTACCTGCATCGCGCCGCCATCGGGATGGTCGCCCAGCTCTTTCAGCGGCTTCGCGGCCGCCCGACGTCCGCGACCTGGATTGGCGCGTTTTTCGGCCAACAGTTCGACGGCGCGGTTCATGCCGATCTCAAACACATCGTTCGGGTCTTTGAGGTTGGCGTAGACAGGCTTTGCCTCGTCGGCCAACTGATGCATTAGATAAGGTCCAAAGCGACCAAAGTTCGAACTGATCATGCCACCTTCGGGGTGCTCGCCGATCTGACGGGGCAAGGACAGAAGCGTCAGAGCTTTCTCCAGATCCATGTCGTCTTTGCTCCAGCCACGGGGCAGGGACGCACGAGGAGGCTTCTTGTTCTCAGGCGTGGGCTCTCCACGCTGGACATATGGCCCAAAGCGACCGGATTTCAGCCAGATCTCATCGCCCGCATCTTCGCCCAGCAAACGCTCGTCACCTTCCGCGCCCTCACCAGCGATCGGACGGGTATAAGTGCACTCAGGATAGTTGCCACAACCGACAAACCCGCCGGTGCGCGAAGTTTTCAGATGTAACTGGCCAACACCGCATTTCGGGCAAATGCGCGGGTCCGAGCCATCTTCACGCGGCGGATACAGCTGCGGTGCCAGCGCTTCGTCCAGCTTGTCCAGCACTTCCGAGATACGCAGCTCCGATGTCTCACCAATCGCGGCAGAGAAATCGCGCCAGAACTTTCCCAGCAGATCCTTATAGTCGCGTTCACCTGCGCTGACGTCGTCAAGCTCTTCTTCCAGATTGGCGGTGAACTCGTAGCCCACATACTGGCGAAAGAAATTCAGCAGGAAGATGGTGACGATCCGGCCCTTTTCTTCGGGGATCAGCCGATTCTTGTCTTTACGTACATATTCACGATCCTGAATCGTGGTGACAATCGAGGCATAGGTCGACGGACGCCCGATCCCCAGCTCTTCCATCCGTTTGACCAGCGTCGCCTCTGTATAGCGCGGCGGCGGTTGGGTGTGATGCTGCAGCGCCAGAACGGATTCGTTCTCGGCCAGAATGGCGGCCTTTTCCGAGTCGGCGGTGGCCTTGGCAAACTGATCACGCAGCGAGGTCTTGGCAAAACGTGCGGGATCGCCCTGCATGATCTGTGGCAAGCGCTTGTCGTCATCGTCGACCACGTCATCGCGGCCTTCTTCGTAAACGCGCATGAAGCCATCGAACAGCACCACCTGACCGGTGGCGCGCAGGCCAACCTGACCGTCCGCGCTGGTAATCTCGACAGTCGTGCGTTCAAGCCGTGCGGCAGCCATCTGGCAGGCAATGGTGCGTTTCCAGATCAGATCATAAAGCTTGCGCTGATCCTCATCGGTCACCTTCAGCGCCTTGGCATCGCGCGACATATCTGTCGGGCGAATACACTCGTGTGCTTCCTGAGCGTTCTTGGCCTTGTTTTTGTACATGCGCGGGCTGTCTGGCACGTATTCCGCACCATAACGGTCGGCGATTGCATCGCGCGCTGCCGCCACGGCCTCGGGGGCCATGTCGATACCGTCGGTTCGCATGTAGGTAATGTATCCGGCCTCATACAGCCGCTGGGCCACCTGCATCGCATGGCGTGCACCCATGCCGAACTTGCGGCTGGCTTCTTGCTGCAAGGTCGACGTCATGAACGGGGCAGAGGGGTTGCGCGCGGCAGGCTTGGCCTCGACCGATGTCACGCTCAGATCACGGCTGGTGATCGCCTGAACCGCCAGTTCGGCTTGCGTTGCATTCGCTAGATCGTGCTTGTCCAGTTTCTTGCCTGCCAGCGTGACTAGACGCGCCTCGTAGGTTTGTCCCCTAGGCGTCTCGAACACAGCTTTGACCGACCAGTATTCGACCGGCTTGAAGGCTTCGATCTCCATCTCGCGTTCGACGATGAGGCGCAGGCAGACCGATTGCACGCGCCCCGCTGAACGGGCACCCGGCAGTTTGCGCCACAGAACGGGCGACAGGTTGAACCCTACCAGATAGTCCAGCGCGCGGCGGGCCAGATAGGCCTCGACCAGCGGCATATCGACCTCACGCGGGTTCTGCATCGCCTCGGTCACGGCGTCCTTGGTGATCGCGTTGAACGTCACGCGGCTGACTGGCGTGTCCTTCTTGATCGAACGCCGCTTGGTCAGCGCTTCTTGGAGGTGCCAGCTGATTGCCTCGCCTTCTCGATCAGGGTCGGTCGCGAGGATCAGTGCGTTGTCTTCTTTCAGAGCGTCGGCGATCGCCTTGACATGCTTACGGCTGTCATTGCCGACCTCCCATTTCATTGAAAATTCATGCTCGGGATCGACCGACCCATCCTTCGGCGGCAGGTCCCGCACATGGCCATATGAGGCCAAAACGGTGTAGTCGGGGCCAAGATATTTATTGATCGTTTTTGCTTTGGCCGGAGATTCTACAACAACTACGGGCATTTAAGAGGAATCCTCGCTCGACGGATTTTGCGCTTTGTATGACCGTGCAAAATGTGTGGGGCAAGATCGAATTGTCAATGCGTTCGTTTTCACTACTAAAAATACTCTGAATTCAAGCCGGTTCTGGCCGCACCGCTCGCGGAATCAGGTGTCGAATCCATTCGGTAACTTAGGCGCAAAGTGACAGCAGGCCGCCTGGTTGCCGCTGAATCTTGCCCTCAAGCTCCAGATCGACCAACACAGGGCCGACTTCGCCCGCAGATGCAGCGATGTCCCGGATCAACTGGTCTTCCGCGATCGGAGATGGGCCAAGTCGAGTCAGAATCGCCTCGTGCAAGGCTTGGGGCGTGATTTCGGCTGTGTCTGCCTCGGGTCCAAGGGGTAGGATTTGTTGGGCGGAGGATTGTAGCTGTTGCTTGGGCAAAGCATCAATCACGTCTTCTGCATTGCGGACGAGTATAGCCCCGTCTCGGATCAGCAGATTGCATCCTGCCGCGCGGGCGTCAAAGGGATGGCCGGGCACGGCCAGAACCTCGCGCCCTTGGTCCAGGGCGTCCCGCGCGGTGATCAAGCTGCCGGATTTCGCCGCGGCCTCGACAACGACCACTGCCTGCGCCAGACCCGAGATAATGCGATTGCGGCGCGGAAAATGTCGTGCCTGAGGCGTTGTGCCCATCGGTTGTTCAGACAGACGAAGTCCGGTGTCTGCGATATCTCGCGCCAGATCGGCATTTTCGGCCGGATAGATCACATCAACCCCACCTGCCAACACTGCCACAGTACCGGTCGCCAATGCGGCGAAGTGCGCCGAGGTGTCGATGCCGCGGGCAAGCCCCGAGACCACGACATAGTCTTGCTTACCCAGATCCGTCGCCAACGCCCGCGCCATGCGCGCGCCCAGCGAAGAACAGTTCCGTGCCCCGACCATGGCAATTGCCCGGCGTTTCAAGATCGACGGATCGCCGATTGCCCAAAGCATCGGGGGCGCATCCGAAAGGTCACATAACGCGTAAGGGTAATCGGCGGCCCCAAGGCACAAAAGCTGCGCTTTGGCGACCTTTGCGGCCTTGAGCTCCGCCTCAATTACGCCGGGCGGGCAGATTTCATAATCCTCGATCCCGGCAGCGCGCGCCATTTCCGGCAACGCGGCCAGCGCGTTCTGCGCCGAGCCATGTTCGCGCAATAAGCGCCGGAATGTTGCCGGCCCTACTTTGCGTGAGCGCAACAGACGGAGCCAGGAAAACCGGTCCTCTTCCGTGGTGGGTGGGAGTGGGGGGTGATTGGAAGAAAGCTGCTCTTCGGTCATCCGATGCTCCGCCTGATTGCAAAACTGGTTTACGGTGCAGCGGGTTAACAGCCTGTGAATCTTAGAAAATTAGATCAGTATTTTTCGAACCCATCCCTCGGAGAGATGATTATGTCATTGAAAGAAAGAAAATTCGTGCGAATTTTCTTGGCACACATAGTCCATGGATGAGTTTTTGATTTGACGCGAAGGGTAGTGTGTTAACCCTTCGCGCCTTGATTCTTCTTTTGAGCCGACTCAGGTGGCAGAGCCGCCCACAGTCAGCCCATCCATCAAAACGGTAGGTTGGCCGACACCGACCGGCACCCATTGCCCATCCTTGCCACATGTGCCCATGCCGGGATCCAGCGCCATGTCATTGCCCAGTCCCCGAATGCGTTTTAGCGCCGAGGGGCCGTCGCCAATCAGCGTCGCGCCTTTGACCGGAGCGCCGATCTTGCCGTTCTCGACACGATATGCCTCGGTGCAGGAGAACACGAACTTGCCGTTGGTGATGTCGACCTGGCCACCGCCGAAGCCCACAGCCCAGATACCGTCTTTGATATCTGCCACCAACGAGGCCGGATCGGCATCGCCACCCAACATGATTGTGTTGGTCATGCGCGGCATCGGTTTATGGGCATAGCTTTGACGCCGGCCGTTCCCGGTTGGAGAAACGCCCATCAGGCGTGCGTTCTGTCGGTCCTGCATATATCCGGTGAGGATTCCATCCTCGATCAGAACTGTACGCGAACTGGGTGTACCCTCGTCATCCATTGATATCGAACCGCGTCGGTCTGCAATCGTCCCATCATCCACGACTGTTACACCTTTCGAAGCGATCTGCTGCCCCATCAGCCCGGCAAAAGCGGAACTGCCCTTGCGGTTGAAATCACCTTCAAGCCCGTGGCCGATGGCCTCGTGCAACAGAATGCCGGGCCATCCGGGGCCCAACGCGACTTCCATCACGCCGGCAGGTGCAGGGACGGCATCCAGATTGACCATCGCGATCCGCAGAGCCTCACGCGCCTTATCTTGCCAGTCTGAGGGATCGATCAAGCCATCCAGCCCAACACGTCCGCCACCTCCGGCAGAGCCGCTTTCGCGCCTGCCGTTCTGTTCTACGATAACCGAGATGTTCAGGCGGGTCATCGGGCGTATATCGCGCACCTGCACACCATCGGGGCGAAGAATCTCGACCTCCTGCACTGCAGCGGCAATCGTGGCGCTGACTTGCACAACCCGGGAATCCAGATCACGGGTAAAAGCGTCTATCTCGCGCAGTGTCTCGATTTTGACCGGGAAGGCGGCGGATTCGATCGGGTCTTCATCGGTATATAACCTGGTATTGGTGGCACGTGGTGGCCCGGCCAGCGTCCCACCACCATCGCCGACCGCCAACCGCGCGGTTTCGGCTGCACGCTTCAGAGAGGGAATCGAAACATCCGTTGAATGCGCGTATCCAGCCACTTCACCCTGCACCGCGCGAAGACCGAATCCCTCGGAAGCGTCGTAAGAGGCCGTGCGTAATCGACCGTCATCAAACACCAAAGATTCGGATTTGCGCCGTTCTACGAACAGTTCCCCATCCTCGGCGCCATCAGTTGCAGCCTTCAGTACAGCAAGCGCTTCATCCTTCGGAAGAACGCTTTCAAACGGGCGAAACGGGGCCTGAGTCATCAGTTGTGACCTTTCGGGTTTGATCCAGATCAAAAATAGCGTCTGTTTGACGCAAGCATTTTGCTTTATCTACCCGACGGAATATGGTTTTTAACGCGGCCAAAGACAACGGGAGAGGTGCGACCGATTCACACCTTTTCGCGAGAGACGCAAAGATCAAACGATCAGGACAGAAAATGAAGAATGCTTTGATGCTTTCCGGGCTTGCTACGGCCCTCTCCAGCCTTCCCGCCATGGCTCAGGAGCTTGAGATTATTGGCAAGCCGGTTGACGGCGGCATGGGGTTCCAGCCTGCTGCCACCAGCCTTGCCGAAGGGATTCAGTCGCTGGACAACATGATTCTGGTGATCATCACCGCGATCTGTGTGTTCGTTGCGGGTCTGCTGGTTTACTGCATCGTACGCTACAACCAGCGCGTAAACCCGAACCCGGCTCGGTTCTCGCATTACACTCCGGTTGAGATTGCCTGGACTTTGGGCCCGATCCTGATTCTGGTCTTCATCGGGGCTTTCTCGCTGCCGGTTCTTTTCAAGCAACAAGAGATTCCCGAAGGCGACATCACCATCAAAGTCGTGGGGAACCAGTGGTACTGGACCTACGAATATGTCGATCATGACTTTGCCTTCGATAGCTATCTCCTGGGCCACCCGGCCACCCTCGACGAGGGCGCGCGCCCGGCGGATGCCGACGTAACACCGTTTGTTCTGGACGATGCGATGCGGGCGAAGCTGGCCGATGCAGGCTATGGCGAAGACGAATGGCTGCTCGCCACCGACACCGCGGTCGTTGTTCCGGTCGGCAAGATTGTCGTGATGCAGGTTACTGCATCGGACGTGATCCATTCCTGGACCATTCCTTCGTTCGGCGTGAAGCAGGACGGCGTTCCTGGTCGTCTGGCCGAACTGTGGTTCGAAGCAGACAAGGAAGGCGTCTATTTCGGACAGTGTTCTGAGCTGTGCGGTAAAGACCATGCCTATATGCCAATCACTGTCAAAGTGGTCAGCGAAGAGGCATATGAACAGTGGCTGCAGGGCGCGCTTGAAGAATATGCAGGTCAGCCTGCTTCCTACCAAGTGGCCTCGAACTAAGCCCTTTGCGGCCTAGATAAACACATGCGAGCTGCGCGGAAATCGCGCAGCTTTTGCCCCGAAAAGGACCGGATATGAGCGACGCAAGCTTCAATGCCAGCACCGTTTCTGCGCAGACCCGCGCGGACGAGTCCAGCTTTGGTGATTATTTCGCCCTGCTGAAGCCGCGCGTGATGTCGCTGGTCGTATTCACGGCTTTGGTCGGACTGCTTGCGGCTCCGGTTCCGATACATCCATTTGTTGGCTTCTGCGCCATCCTGTTCATCGCTATTGGTGGCGGTGCATCCGGCGCGCTGAACATGTGGTGGGACGCGGATATCGACCGCGTGATGAAGCGCACCAAAGGCCGTCCAATCCCCTCTGGCAAAGTTGAAGAAGGCGAGGCATTGGCGCTGGGTCTGGCTCTGTCTGGCCTGTCCGTGATTATGCTGGGTTTGGCAACCAACTGGTTTGCAGGGGCGTTTCTGGCCTTCACAATTTTCTTCTATGTCGTCGTCTACACGATGTGGCTGAAACGCTCGACTCCGCAGAACATCGTCATTGGTGGTGCCGCGGGGGCGTTCCCGCCGGTCATCGGATGGGTCGCGGCCACAGGTTCGATGACGCTTGAGCCGTGGTTGATGTTCGCCCTAACATTCATGTGGACGCCGCCGCATTTCTGGGCTTTGGCGCTGTTTATGCGCTCGGACTACGACGACGCAGGCGTGCCGATGCTGACCGTCACGCACGGTCGACGCGCCACACGCTGGCACATTCTTGTCTATACCGCGCTGCTGGCGGTGCTGGCGGTGGGTACTGCGTTCTCGGATATCGGAGGCCCGATTTATCTAGTTGTTGCGCTGGTTCTGAATGGCTTGTTTCTGCGGGGGGCCTGGCAGATTTCTCGTCGAAACGAAGACGATTCGGAGGCCGACAACTTCAAGGTCGAACGCAGTTTCTTCAAACTGTCGCTGCTGTACCTGTTTCTGCATTTCGGCGCGATTCTCGTCGAGGCCCTGTTGAAACCTTACGGATTAGGAGGCTGGTCATGAGCCTGCGCAAAACTCACGAACTTCACCAAAGACGGTTCAGCCGCAATCTGGGCGTCGGCCTGACACTGGCCGCGTTCATCGTGATCATCTTCGGCCTGACAGTCGTCAAGGTCTCGAACACAGATTTTAGTCTGGCGACGCAGCAGGTGCAGAACTGATGAAGTTGACGGGGCCACAGAAAACGGTCGCGCAACTGGTCGGCGTCGTCGTCCTTATGGGCGGTTTGGCATGGGCAGCGGTGCCGTTTTATAATTGGTTCTGCCGGGTCACGGGGTATGGAGGGACCACCGGGGTTGCCGAGAAAGCCCCTGATGACATTCTCGACCAAGTGGTGACGGTCCGATTTGATGCCTCCAAGGCCAAGGGTATGCCGTGGGAATTCAAGCCCGTCGAACGCGAGATGAAAATACGTATCGGTGAGACAGGTCTGGCGTTCTACGAAGCGTACAATCCAACCGACAAGCCCGTCGCAGGGCAGGCGTCCTACAACGTGGCGCCCTATTCCGCCGGGGGGTATTTTCAGAAAATCGCCTGTTTCTGCTTCGATGAACAGGTGTTGGAGCCGGGTGAGCGAGTCGAGATGCCCGTTACGTTCTTCGTCGATCCCGAACTGATCGAAGATCCCGAAGCAAAATATGTGCATACGATCACGCTGTCGTATACATTCTATGAGATTGATCTGCCCGAGGGCTATGCCGCCCTTGACGTGCAGGCTGAGACAAACAAGAACTAACGCCTGTAGGTGAGGGACGCTGATGGCACACGCAAAAGACCATGATTACCACATTCTGAACCCGTCAATCTGGCCACTGATCGGCGCGGTAAGCGGATTTGTGATGCTGTTCGGGGCCGTTCTTTGGATGCACGGGATCACCCCGTGGATCTTCTGGATGGGGTTGGTCGGGGTTCTTTATACCATGTTTGCATGGTGGTCCGAAGTCGTGGTTGAAAGCCGTCAGGGCGATCATACGCCGGTCGTGCGTATCGGCCTGCGCTATGGCTTTATCCTGTTCGTGATGTCCGAGGTGATGTTCTTCTTCGCCTGGTTCTGGTCGTTCTTCAAACATCGCATGTATCCGATGTACGACTATGCCGGTACTGAATACATCCAGCCGGATATCCACGCCGTTGATCCGTTCCACCTGCCGCTGATCAACACTTTGGTCCTGTTGCTGTCGGGTTGTGCGATTACTTGGGCCCACCACGCGCTTGTTCATGACAATGACCGCAAGGCGCTGATCAATGGTCTGGCCATTGGTATCGTTCTGGGCATCGCCTTTACTGCGCTTCAGGCGTTTGAATACTATGAGTTACTGGCCCATGAGGGTTGGGAGTTCGGTGGCGATCAGTTCTATTCGAACTTCTTCATGGCAACCGGTTTCCACGGCGCGCATGTGATTATCGGCACCATCTTCCTGTCGGTCTGTCTGATCCGCGCCCTGAAGGGGGACTTTACGCCCGAGAAACACGTCGGTTTCGAGGCTGCCGCATGGTATTGGCACTTCGTTGACGTCGTCTGGCTGTTCCTGTTTTTCGCCGTCTACATCTGGGGTCAGGCCCCGCTGATGTAACGCCACGCAGGTGATCCAATTGCAAAAGCCGCCCCACGGGGCGGCTTTTTCTCAATCAGGGGCGCAAGATTGCGCCCGATACAATTACATGGTTGCACTTCGGTTCACGTGCCCCTTAACAAGGCGCCGGTTCCCGCAATAAGGTCTGATCCCACCATGCGCAGCTTTCTGTTTCTGCTGATCTTCGGTCTTGCCGGTCTGGGCCTGCTGCTGTCGCTGGGCATTTGGCAATTGCAGCGGCTGACCTGGAAACAGGAGGTGCTGGCCGAGATCGAAAGCCGCATCGCTGCCGATCCTGTCGCCTTGCCATTGCAGGTGTCCGAAGATGCGGACAAATACCTGCCGGTGACGGTCACAGGCGAGATCGAACCGGGCGAGATCCACGTTTTGGTTTCGGTCAAGCAGGTGGGGCCGGGGTATCGGATCATCCAGTCCTTTACCACCGACGACCGGACTATTCTGGTGGATCGCGGTTTTGTGCCGACCACAGCCAAGCAGGCTGTTCGTCTGACTGGCCCGATGGAAATCACCGGCAACCTGCACTGGCCCGATGAAGTCGATGGCTACACGCCTGACGCAGATATTGACGGCAACATCTGGTTCGCCCGCGATGTGCCCAATCTGGCCGCCGCGCTGGGGGCTGAGCCGGTGTTGCTGATTGCCCGCTCGGAAACCGATCCGAATGTAACGCCAATGCCGGTGGATACGGCGGGCATCCCCAACGATCATTTGCAATATGCAATCATCTGGTTTGGTCTTGCTCTGGTCTGGGCCGCAATGACCGGATACTTCCTGTGGCGCAGCCGTGCCAATTCCGAAAGTGACGCGACATGAAATACATCTCGACCCGCGGGCAGGCGCCCGAACTGACCTTTGAAGAGGCGATGCTGACCGGACTGGCCCGTGATGGTGGTCTGTACTTGCCCGCTGAAATTCCGGTGATGTCGCAGGACGAAATTGCTGCGTTGGCTGGCTTGTCCTACGAAGAAATCGCATTCCGCGTGATGTGGCCCTATGTGAGTGGCTCGTTCTCTGATGATGAATTCAAAGATATCATAGCGCGCGCTTATGAGGGCTTCGGCCATGACGCCCGCGCGCCCTTGAAGCAGCTGAACGAGAACCATTTTCTGCTGGAGCTGTTTCACGGACCCACACTGGCCTTCAAAGATTTTGCCATGCAGCTAATCGGCCAGCTGTTCCAGGTCGCGCTCAAACGGCGCGAAGATCGCGTTACCATTGTCGGCGCGACGAGCGGTGACACCGGTTCTGCCGCAATCGAAGCGTTCCGTGGCCTGGATGCGGTGGATGTGTTCATCCTGTTCCCGCATGGCCGTGTTTCAGAAGTGCAGCGCCGTCAGATGACTACGCCTGCAGACAGTAATGTGCACGCTTTGGCGGTAGACGGCGATTTCGATGACTGTCAGGCAGCGCTCAAAGACATGTTCAACGACTTTGATTTCCGCGACGGTGTGAAACTTGCAGGCGTCAATTCGATCAACTTCGCCCGCGTGTTGGCACAGATCGTTTACTATTTCTCCGCCGCCGTCAGCCTCGGCGCGCCACATCGCAAGGTCAGCTTCACCGTGCCGACAGGGAATTTCGGCGATATCTTCGCAGGCTATCTGGCCAAACGCATGGGGCTGCCCATCGATCGTCTGGTGGTGGCGACCAACCAGAACGACATTCTGCATCGCTGTCTCTCGGGCGAGGGATATTTCAAGGGCGATACGATCCCCTCAATCAGCCCTTCGATGGATATTCAGGTTAGCTCGAACTTTGAGCGCGCACTGTACTACGCCTATGGCGAAGATGGCGGCGCAGTCGCTCAGTTGATGGACGAACTCAAGAGCGGAGGCTTCAATGTCAGCCAAGGCGCAATGGAGGCTCTGCGAGAAAGCTTTGACTCGGGCCGCGTTTCTGAGGACGAGACGCTTGAGACGATCAGGCGCACGATGGTCCACAGCGCCGAGTTGGTTTGTCCGCACACCGCCGTTGGGATCAAAGTGGCTGAAGACCACCGCGCTGCCGATGTGCCCATGATCACTCTCGCAACCGCGCATCCCGCGAAGTTCCCGGCGGCGGTCGAGAAGGCAAGCGGCGAACATCCGCCTCTTCCATCCCGCATGTCTGATCTATATGAACGTCCGGAACGGGTGACCCGCATAGCAAATGATCTGGGCACCCTCGAGGATCATATCAGAAGGCATATTGCTGGGTGACTGTCAGACAAGACCAACTGAAGAACGGATTTCGTATCGTCAGTGAACATATGCCGGGACTGCAATCTGCGGCCATCGGCATCTGGGTAACCGCCGGTGGGCGGCACGAGCGGATCGAGCAGAACGGTATCGCGCATTTCCTTGAGCATATGGCGTTCAAGGGAACCCAGCGGCGTTCTGCGCTGCAAATCGCCGAAGCGATCGAGGATGTGGGCGGGTACATCAACGCCTATACCTCGCGCGAAGTTACGGCCTATTATGCACGCGTATTGAAGGACGATGTGGCGCTGGCCATGGATGTCATCGGCGACATCGTCCTGAACCCGGTGTTCGACCCGCGCGAGATCGAGGTCGAGCGCGGCGTGATCCTGCAGGAAATCGGTCAGGCCTATGATACGCCGGACGATGTAATCTTTGACTGGCTGCAAGAGCAGAGCTATCACGACCAGCCCCTTGGCCGCACCATTCTGGGCCCGACCGAGCGCGTCAGTGCGTTTTCCCGTGAGGACTTGTCGGGTTTTGTGGCTGAGCACTATGGGCCGGAACAGATGATCCTGTCTGCAGCTGGAGCTGTGGACCACGATGCGCTGATGAAACTGGCCGAAGAGATGTTCGGCCACCTGCAGCCGCGCAAGGGTCTGATCCCCGACGCTGCGCGGTTCACTGGTGGTGAGGCGCGGCAGGAGAAAGAACTGGAGCAGGCGCATTTCGCGCTGGCGCTGGAAAGTCCGGGCTATCGCGATGATGCGATCTATACGGCCCAGATTTACTCGACCGCTCTGGGTGGAGGCATGTCCTCGCGCCTGTTTCAGGAAGTGCGCGAAACGCGCGGGCTTTGTTATACGATCTTTGCTCAGACCGGTGCTTATGCGGATACCGGTACGACAACGATTTACGCAGGCACCTCGGCCGATCAGGTGGGCGAATTGGCGACGATTACCATCGACGAGATGAAGCGCGCTGCCGAAGACATGAGCGCAGAAGAGGTTGCCCGTGCGCGGGCCCAGATGAAGGCTGGGATGCTGATGGGGCTGGAAAGCCCGTCGAACCGGGCCGAACGGCTGGCGCGGCTGGTGCAGATCTGGGGACGTGTGCCCTCGCTTGAGGACACCGTGGCCAAGATCGATGCGGTCAGCACCGAGGACGTGCGTGCTTTTGCCGAAGACATGGCAGTCAAAGCCCCTGCAGCGCTGGCGCTGTATGGGCCGGTCTCGGGCGCACCGACGCTGGTGGATCTGCAGGAGAGGCGTGCGGCGTGATGCTGTTAGGCAGACGCAAGCTGAAACTCGAAACCGAGCGCTTGACGCTGCGCCCGCCCATGCATTCCGACTTCAACGACTGGACCGCCCTGCGGCGTGCTTCAAAGGACTATCTGGTGCCGTGGGAGCCGGTTTGGGCCAAAGACCATCTGAGCCGCAAATCGTTTACCAACCGGGTCTATTGGGCCCAGCGCTCAGTCGCAAGCGGAACGGCGATTCCCCTGTTCCTGTTTCGTCGCACAGACAATATTCTGTTGGGGGCGATCACGTTGGACAATGTTCGCCGTGGTCCGGCGCAGGCTGGCACCTTGGGCTATTGGACCGGGCAGGCCTTTGCGCGTCAGGGGTTCATGCGCGAAGCAATTGGCGCCGTTGTTCATCACGCCTTCACCCGTCTGGATTTAAGCCGGATCGAGGCCGCGTGTTTGCCTGAGAACAAGGCCTCTCGCGGTCTGCTGGAAAGCTCAGGCTTCAAGTACGAAGGCGTGGCGCAGTCTTATCTGCAGATCAATGGGCGCTGGCGAACGCATGTTCTGTATGCCAGCTTAAGGTCCGATCGTCGGGGCAAGACTGAGGCAGGCTAGAGGGCTCTGCCGCCAGGCATGGCAAGCCTCCTGTCTTGGAGATATCCGTGGCCAGATCAACAAGGGCATGACTTGTTGGCCCATTGCGCTACACTTGCCCTATGTGGCGGTTTGTTGCGGGACTGATGATGATTGCCGGCGGGGCTGTGGCGCAGGAGCGGCGGCCTAGTCACTGTATCGCCATCGCAGATGCGGCACCGGGGATTGAATATCTTCACAAAGCGGCGTGGCAGGATCCCGTGCCCGAGTTTTCGGTTCGTATCAGCTATGTCGCGCATGCATCGTTTCTGATCCAGACACAGGGCGGGCTGAACGCGGTGACCGATTTCACCGGTTTTATCGGCGGCGCTGCGCTAATTCCTGACGTGGTCACAATGAACCATGCGCACAGCACCCACTGGACTGCCCATCCCGATCCGGCCATCCCGTATGTCTTGCCGGGCTGGGGCGAGTTCGGCGAAGGCATCGAGCACCATCTTGATCTGGGTGAGATGCTGATTCGCAATGTGTCGACCGATATCCGTTCGGCCTATGGCGGTATTGAAGATCGCGGAAACTCGATCTTTGTGTTCGAGGTCGAAGGGTTGTGCATCGGCCATCTGGGGCATCTGCATCACATTCCGTCGGATGAACAATTCGCTGCACTGGGTCGGCTGGATGTGGTCATGGCGGCGGTGGACGGAGGCACCACGATGCCCTTGCCCGAGATGGTTCAGGTTCTGAAACGCCTCAAAAGCTCGGTCATTATCCCGATGCATTGGTTCTCGGACTTTTCGCTTGAGCGGTTTCTGGTGGATATTCGGGATGAATTCCCGGTTGAACGGGATGGGGTGTCCGAGATTGTCGTCTCGTTGCGCACGCTGCCCGACAGGCCGACGGTTGTGGTGCTGGAGCCTCAGTACCTGATAGAGCTGGAATAGGGCTTGTCGCGGCCTGTGGCCTTTGGCAGGGAAGAGCCATGAAACTGAACTCTGCAGACAGCCGCCTTGCCGAAGCAATCAGAGCCCGATTGGGTGCTGACGTTTTGCGCCCGATTGCAGATCGTTACCTTGAAGAGCCGCGTCAGCGGTTTGTCGGGCAGCCCGGTTTGCTTGCCTTGCCACGCACTGTGGAAGATGTGTCGGCTCTGGTGCAATTGGCCGCAGACGCTCGGGTGCCTGTTGTCCCTTATGGCGGCGGCACCGGTCTGGTAGGAGGGCAGGTTGTTCCGGATGGTCCTGTCCCTTTGATCGTTTCCCTGGAACGGATGACGGCGATACGGGCGACTTACCCCACCGAGAACATACTTGTGGCCGAGGCCGGTGCCATTTTGGCCGACGTCCAGACCGCCGCTGAAGATGCGGACCGTCTATTTCCCCTGTCGCTGGCTACGCAGGGTTCTTGCCGGATTGGTGGCAATCTGGCCACCAATGCGGGTGGCGTGAATGTGCTGCGCTATGGCAATGCACGCGATCTGTGCTTGGGGCTTGAAGTGGTATTGCCCAGTGGTGAGATTTGGCACGGGCTTAGCCGGTTGCGTAAGGACAACACCGGTTATGACCTGCGTAACCTGATGATCGGGTCCGAAGGGACACTTGGCATCATTACGGCGGCGGCGTTGAAGCTGTTCCCGCGACCCAGGGGCGTTGGAACCGCAATGTTTCAGGTCTCCTCACCCGAGGCTGCCATTGATCTGTTGTCAGTGGCGCGGGATCAAGTGGGGGAAGCGGTCAGTACGTTTGAGTTGATCCATGGGCAGGGACTCAAATTCCTGACCGAGGTTTTGCCCGACGTGCGGCAACCCTTTGCGGCAACACCGGAATGGAGTGTGTTGATCGAGCTGGGCTTGTCGGTCGGCCAAGACCCTTCGGACATGCTTGAGGCGATTTATGTCGCCGCTGATGAGCGCGATCTGGTCCGCGATGCGGTCATCGCGCAGAGCGAAGCACAGCGGTCCGAACTCTGGGCCGTGCGCGAGCGCATCCCCGAGGCCAACCGGCTGATCGGATCAGTTTCCAGCCATGATATCTCGGTCCCGATTTCCCGCATTCCAGAGTTCATTCGGCGCGGTGCGGATGTGGTGGCCGGGCAGGGGCCGTTTCGCGTAAACTGCTTTGGCCATCTGGGCGACGGTAATTTGCACTACAACGTATTTCCACCTGCCGGGCAGGATAAGGCGGAGTTTGTCGCACAGCGGGGCGCGGTCAAACGCGCGGTACATGATCTGGTTCATGAATTTGGTGGATCGGTCAGTGCCGAACACGGTGTCGGTCGGCTCAAGACAGATGATCTGGAACGCTATGGCGATCCGGTCAAGATGCAGGCCATGAGGGCGATCAAAGCAGCGCTTGATCCTCAAGGGATTATGAACCCCGGGGCGGTTCTGGCCTAATAGACGCGCCCCGGACGTATACCGGGGCGCTGCGGTTCTTTACGAAGCGGGCAGAATGACCTTGTCGATCACATGGATCACGCCGTTCTCGGCTTCGATATCGGCTTGCACAACGTTGGCATCATTCACCATGACGCCATTGTCGAGATCGATGGTGATATCTCCGCCCTGCACGGTGGCGGCGGTCATGTCATCGGACAGATCACCCGACATCACTTTGCCCGGGACAACGTGATAGGTCAGCACTGCGACCAACTGGTCCTTGTTTTCGGGCTTCAGCAGATTTTCGACCGTGCCCTCGGGGAGCGCTGCAAAAGCCTCATCCGTTGGGGCGAAAACGGTGAACGGCCCTTCGCCTTTCAGCGTTTCAACCAGTTCGGCCGCCTGAACGGCAGCGACGAGCGTTTCAAAACTGCCCGCGCCCACCGCAGTATCGACGATATCCTTGGCGTGCCCATCTGCCAAAGCAGAGGTGGTCAACAGAAGACTGGCAACTCCAGCAACAGCGAATTTGCGCAACATGACATGATTTCCCTTGTTGAGAATGCCTTAGGTGGCATCATTCGGGGTACGCAGTCAGGTCGCGACAAGATCACAGAATCCAGAGGCAACTGTTTCTTGAATGTGACCCCAATCGCGCTAAGCCTGCGGCGCACGCGATTTCCAGTCACGAGTTTGTGAAGTTTGTGGAGATCAGAGCCCTTCGAACTCGCACAGAACGTGCACGTCCATGCCCAAATCTTCCAGCGCTTTGCGACCACCCAATTCGGGCAGATCGATGATGAACGCGCATGAGATGATCTCGCCGCCCAGCCGTTCGATCAGCTTGATCCCCGCGGCGGCGGTGCCTCCGGTAGCCAGAAGATCATCAACGACCAGGATCTTCTCACCCGGTTGGATGGCGTCATCGTGAATTTCGACGATCGCCTCGCCATATTCCAGCTTGTAGTCCTGGCTGATCGTGGTGCCGGGCAGTTTGCCCTTTTTGCGGATCGGCACGAATCCAACGCTTAGCTGGTGGGCAATCGCACCGCCCAGAATAAAGCCGCGCGCCTCAAGGCCCACAACCTTGTCGATTCGCTCACCGGCGTAAGGGTGCAACATCTGGTCAATTGCCATGCGGAACCCACGCGGGTCGGCAAACAGGGTGGTGACATCGCGGAACATGATCCCTTCATGCGGGAAATCGACGATGGTCCGAATGTAATCCTTGACCGTTTTGTTTCTGGACATGGGCCACCCCTTTGGCATCAAACACGCGCGGGGTATTTCGCCCATAAGGTGCGGTCATGCAAGAGAACTCTGGCCCCTGCGGCTACTTGCTGCGGCCGCGCATGGCGTTAGGCAGGCCGTAGTAGCGATACAGCGCGTTCGGAAGCCAGGACAGGTGCGGCTTGCGCCAGTTGCGTTGATCCCGAAGAAGAATAGCTTGCGCGACATGAAGGTTCATTGCTTTAATCTCACTTTTGCTGTTATGTGCGCGATATCTACATTTTATATTCTATGTATATACAATGCATCGCACTTAGAATCAAGGGCAGGACGGGGACTGGACGTGTGACCAAGAAAGATGGAAAGAAATCTACGAAGAAAAACAGTCAGTTGGTTTTGCGCCTCGACAAGGATGAGCGCGACGCGTTCGTCGAGTTGTGCAGGGATCTGGACACCTCTGCCGCCCGCGAAATCCGCCGGTTTATCCGGGGGTTCATGAAGGAAAACGCTGAAAACTGAAATCACGCCGGGCGGCGCAGAACCGCTGTGGCGATGCCCATTCCGATCAGGGTCAACCCTCCGAACCGGGTCATGGTCGTGATGACATTCGCACGTCCGATCATACGGCGCAGCTTGTCCGCCAGCAGCGCATAGGCCAGCGCGTTCAGCCCCGCGAGACCCACAAATGTTGCGATCAGGATCGCGAATTGCGGACCCAAAGGCTCGGCTGGACGCAAGAATTGCGGTACGAAAGCGATGAAGAAGGCAATGGACTTCGGGTTCAGCGCGGTGACTGCAGCGGCATGGCCAAAAACACTGCGGGCGGTCACGTCACGTTCGGTTTCAATTGCTTGCAGCCCGCCCGACGGCGCGCTGCGCAGGAGTTTGACACCCAGCCAGACCAGATAGGCTGCCCCAACCCATTTCAGCACGGTAAACAGTGTGGCAGAGGCCAGCACCAGCGCCCCCAGCCCCAGCAGCGACGCGGTCATCGCCACCAAATCCCCCAATGCGACCCCAGTGGCCGAGGCAACCGCCACACTGCGTCCTTTCGACAGCGCATAGCTAAGCACCAGCAACACGGTCGGGCCTGGGATCAGCAGCAGCGCGGTCGAAGCGGCCACAAAGGCCAGCCAGATTTCAATGGACATGGAGTATCCTATTAGAGTGTTTCCCACACCAAGCCTTGGCACGACGTATTGGTCAAGGCTTTGCGGGCACATTCTCGTGGTGAAACACCGGCTCCAACGGGTTGGCGTTCGGATTTGCGAAGCCGGGGTCGCCTAAATACCGAGGACATGGGGCAGGGAATTCAGGCGTGCAATGCGATCTGGGATTGCCGCAACAGGTTTAAAATTGGATGAAGCTTGGCTTATGCATCTTGAAACGCCTCCAATGTACCCCACTCTCGCAATGCGACCCAAAGGAGGGAGCCATGGTTCAAACCCAACACGCTGAGGCCGATACCGGCCGCGCCAGATCCGGTGTCGAGCGCCTCAAAAGCATCTTGGTAGGACTGCTGTTGGCCGCGGCGATCTTGTATGCGGGCGTCCTCGGATACATGTTTTTCAACCAGCAATCTCTGCTGTACAAACCCGAAGGTACGTTACCGGATCCGGCTTCGGTGGGGTTGGCGGATGTTGATGCGCTGTCGCTGACAATGGCTGATGGTACTGCCCTGACGGTCTGGGCAGCACCCGCTGCAATCCCGGATGCACCGACCGTCCTATTCTTCCACGGCCAAAGCGGCAATCTGGGGGACCGTGCTGAACGGCTGCGCGAAATCCTCAACTCGGGCTACGGGCTGCTTGCCCCCAGCTATCGCGGCTTTCCGGGCAGCGAAGGCGAGCCTTCGGAACTGGCGCTGATCTCTGATGGAGTTCAGCTCTATGACAGGCTGGCGGGTCAGGGCAAAGCTGTGGCGCTGCACGGTCAGAGCCTTGGCACCGGCATTGCCGCCGCTGTGGCTGCCGAGCGTCCTGATGCAGAACTTCTGGTGCTTGAGGCCCCGTTCACTGCAACCGTTGATGTCGCGGCGGAACGCTATCCTTTTCTGCCGGTCTCAGCCTTGATGAGGGATCAGTTCGCCACACGTGATCTTATCGAACAGATCTCGGTGCCGACGTTGATTTTTCACGGCACCGAGGATGAAACTATTCCACTGCATCACGGAAAAGCTCTGGCCGAGATGTCTGATACCGCGCAGATTTACGTGATCCCCGACGGCACCCACAACGATTTGTGGTCGCGTGGCCTATGGGACGAAGTGCAAAAGAAACTGTCGCAGTACTGAGTTTATAACACCCGCCCAGCCACAGCATCCAGCTTGGCCAACAATTCCGGATCGCGCTTTTCAGGCGCGGTCAGGATGGCATACTCCAGCGCCCGGTCGCAGCCATGCGGGCAGGGCGCACGGTCGGTCCCCAGCAGAGTGGGTAGACCTTTGACCAATGCCCGGCCTTTTTCCGCATTACCGGTCAGCGTGGCGATGATGGCGGCCACGTCGACTTCACCGTGATCAGGGTGCCAGCTGTCATAGTCGGTGACCATGGCAATTGACGCATAACAAAGCTCGGCCTCGCGGGCGAGTTTCGCTTCGGGCATGTTGGTCATGCCGATCACGTCGCACCCCCATTGTTCGCGATATAATTTGGATTCCGCCAATGACGAGAATTGCGGTCCTTCCATCGCCAGATAGGTTCCACCTCGGTGGATGGTGATGCCAGCCGTCTTGCCAGCAGTCTCACAAGCGTCCGACAGGCGCGGGCAGGTCGGATGCGCAACACTGACATGGGCGACGCAGCCAGTCCCGAAAAAGCTCTTTTCACGGGCAAATGTTCGATCGATGAACTGATCCACGATCACGAAATCACCCGGCGCCATATGTTCGCGGAACGACCCGCAGGCCGAGACCGAGATCACATCCGTTACGCCAAGCCGTTTCAACGCGTCGATATTGGCGCGATAGGGCACCTCGGTCGGCGAGTGCACATGTCCGCGACCGTGACGCGGCAAGAAGGCCATTTCGACCCCATCCAGCGACCCGGTCAGGATCTGATCCGACGGATCGCCCCATGGCGTTTCTACTGTGACCCACTCGGCATTCTCTAGACCATCGATGTCATAAATGCCCGATCCTCCAATGACGGCGATTTTTGTTTGGGTCACGAGTGCTCTCCATTGAAAATTCCTGCTGTGTGAGTTCTGCGGGCCACAGCTTCATTTGACAAGTGGGTTCAACGGTTTGTGTGCGCTTGGGTCAAGCTATGCGCACGGCGCATATCAGGGTCCCGCCTGGCGCGGTATCTCAAGACCGGTTTGACCGCTAGAAGGCCCCTTTCGCGCGAACAAAACCGACCAACAGGACCGATCCATGCCCCGAGCCATGCTGGCAAGCTTTGCCAATCGTATAGCCAAACCCGATTTGCGCTGGGTCCCGGATGAGGGATTGACCTTTTCCCGCCTGCGGATCGAACTGCTGTCCGGTCTCACCGTCGCCTTGGCGCTGGTCCCCGAAGCCGTGGCCTTTGCCTTTGTCGCCGGGGTGCACCCTCTGGTCGGGCTTTACGCGGCGTTTCTGGTCGGTCTGATCACTGCGTTGATCGGTGGTCGCCCCGGCATGATCTCGGGCGCGACCGGGGCGCTTGCCGTTGTCATGGTCGCACTGGTCGCACAACACGGGGTCGAATACCTGTTCGCAACGGTGGTGCTGATGGGGATTATGCAGATCATCGCAGGTGCGATGCATTGGGGCCGGTTCATCCGACTTGTGCCGCATCCGGTGATGCTGGGCTTTGTGAACGGCCTGGCGATTGTGATCTTTCTGGCGCAGCTGGGGCAATTCAAAGTGCCCGGAACCATGGAAAATACCGGCCACGGCATGGGCGGTGGCGAGTGGCTTTCAGGCCTACAGCTCTACACAATGCTGGGTCTGGTTGCTCTGACCATGGCTGTGATCTGGATCATGCCCCGCATCACCCGCGTCATCCCAGCGCCTCTGGCCGGGATTTTTGTTGTCGCTGCTTTGGTCATTGGCATTGGGCTGGACGTCCCGCGTGTCGGTGATCTGGCTTCGATCGAAGGCGGCCTGCCCAGCTTCCATATACCTATGGTGCCGCTGAACTGGGAGACCTTTGAAATCATCCTGCCCTATGCCCTGATCCTTGCCGCAATCGGTCTGATTGAATCCCTGCTGACGCTGAACCTTGTGGGTGAGATTACCGGCAAGCGCGGTGGTGCCTCGCAGGAATGTATCGCGCAAGGCACAGCGAACGTGGTCACTGGCTTCTTCGGCGGTATGGGCGGTTGTGCGATGATCGGTCAGTCGATGATCAACGTGAAGTCAGGCGGGCGCACGCGTATCGCAGGTATCGCTGCAGCGCTATTTCTGTTGCTCTTCATCCTGGTGGGTTCGCCTCTGATCGAGCAGATTCCACTGGCCGCACTTGTCGGTGTGATGTTCATGGTGGTGATCGGAACCTTCGCCTGGAATTCGCTGAAGATCATGCGCAAGGTGCCTTTGATGGATGCGTTCGTGATCGTACTGGTGACAGTCGTCACCGTGATGGAAGACCTTGCAGTGGCTGTTGTGGTCGGTGTGATTGTCTCTGCCCTGGCTTATGCATGGAATAACGCCAAACGCATCCACGCGGTTACGCGCGACTCGGAAACGGAAGAAGGGGCGAAGGTCTATGAAATTCAGGGCCCGCTGTTCTTTGGCTCGTCCGAGGGCTTCGTGGAGCTGTTCGACGTAAGAAACGACCCCGAGACCGTCATCATCGACTTTGCAGCCAGCCGTGTGGTGGACCAATCCGCGCTGCAGGCTATCGAGAACATCGCCGCCAAATACGAAGCGGCTGGCAAACGCGTCATGCTGCGGCACCTGAGCCGTGATTGTCATACACTGCTGAACAAGGCCGGCCATCTGATGGTCGACAGCGATGATGACCCGGATTACGAACTGGCCGTGGATTATTCGGTCCGCACCGGTATTCTGGGCGGGCACTGAATACGCGAAAGGGCGGCCGGGTTGGCCGCCTTATATCTCAGAAGCAATGCGCTCCAACGCATCGATATTGCCTGAAAGCAAGGCATCTTCGGCCCGAGTGATGGTTTCTGCGGGCCAATCCCACCATCGCAAGTCTTGCAGCCTTTCAATCACATCGCGATCAAAACGATAGCGCCGGACTTTTGCCGGATTTCCGGTAACGACTGCATAGGGTGGAACCTGACCCCGCACGACCGAGCCTGCGCCAACAATCGCGCCATTTCCGATCTGCGCTCCGGGTAAAATCAAAGCTCCGTAACCGATCCAGACATCGTGCCCGATAACGGTATCACGTGTATCAGGCTGGTAGCCTGACATGCGATCCGGATCGAAGATTGGAAATGGAAAGCAGGTCAAGCCATCGGTCGCGTGATTTGCGGAGGCAGTGATAAACCTTACTCCATGAGCGATTTGGCAGAACTTGCCCAGCATCAGCTTTTCTTCTGAAAAGGGAAACAGATACGGTGCAAGCCGCTGCGCCCAGTCCTTCGGTGCATCGAAATCCGACGCATAAGTGTAAGCTCCTGCCTCAAAGCGGGGATGATCGATGGCCTGAGATAGAAACACTGTTCCGTTGTGGCTAGAGCCGTCGGGCAGAACAATCGGATATCTGCGTGTAGGATCAGGCAGTGGCATTAGTCATCCGGGCGTGAAAGGCTGAACAATTCTGTCACCACAGAATAGTCCCGATAACCCAACCGCGCGAGCGGGTTGAATGAGGTCACGTCAAATTTGCCGTCACGGATGTGGTCATCGTGCAGGTGCACACCAGTGACCTCTCCGAACACCACCCGATTGGACTCACCCGGCAGAGTTACGATCTGAGTAAGTTTGCATTCCAGCGCTGCGGGCGCTCCCTCGACCCGAGAGCAATTTATGGTTTCGCATTCAACGGGTGTCAGCCCAGCATGAGTGAACTCGTCGACGTGCTTTTCCAAACCCTCTGAGCTGGCATTCATTGCGTCGCGATGCGCATGGGCCACCACGTTGACGCAGAATACCTTCGTGGCCTCGATGTTGGCGATGCTGTCCTTGCCGCCATCCTGATCGTGTTTGGAGCCGGTTGAGGCGAACATCACCTGAGGCGGTGTATAAGCGACACCATTGAAGAAGGAATACGGGGCCAGGTTGTTGATCCCGTCAGCATCGCGCGTCGAAATCCAGCCGATCGGGCGTGGGGTTATGATGGCGTTAAAGGGGTTGTGTGGCAGGCCGTGGCCGTCTTCGGGGCGATAGAACATATGGACTCCAAGCGTTTGCCCAAGGCCTATCGAAGTGCTAGGGCGATTTCCAGCAAGGATAAGAGGGCGCGCGTGCAGCAATTCAAGATCAGGCCGGAAGAGCCGGAAGACTGGTGGGAGGTCGAAGCGCTCTATGACCTGTGCTTTGCTCCGGGGCGCGAGGCGTTGTCGTCTTATCGTCTGCGCGATGACGTGCCGCCTGTCGCTGGCCTGTCGCAGGTCGCGCGCGATGGGCAGGGCATTCTGGCTGGTGCAATCCGGTTTTGGCCCGTGCATGTGGGTGAACATGACGCGCTGCTGCTAGGTCCAGTGGCGGTCCACCCGACCCATCAAGGCGAAGGGTTGGGCGGATATCTGATCCATCAGGGGGTAGAGGCCGGGCGCGCCAAAGGGTGGGATCGCGTCATGCTTGTGGGCGATGCGCCCTATTATGCCCGGTTCGGGTTCACCCCGCTGACGGGTGTCGAAATGCCCCCGCCCACCAACCCTGATCGCATACTGGGTTTGGAACTGACCCCCGGAGTTTGGTCCGAAATTCAGGGGCTTGTTAGTCGCTGGACCCGTTGACCCATTGAAAACCCGCTGCAAAGTCCCGATGTTTTCAGGACAGGAGGGCACAGATGCAGGACGTGGTTCTTGTCGAAAAACTCGATCCCGAGGCCGAGCTTGATCGGCTTGCGCAGCTGTACGGTGCGGCAGGTGGCGCAGGAGTGAATCTGCTGAACAAGCTTGGTGGTTCGGCGGAATCCTTATTGGATCAGTTACCTAAGCCGGTGCGAGAAGGTCTGACCGAAGCAACCGAACAGGCGCTTTGGCTTGCCATGCATGCGGCCGAAGGCTCTCGGCGTGCCGTGCCTGACCAGAAACCATGGGTCAACACAGCCTTGACCACTGCCATGGGCGCAGCCGGAGGTCTGGGTGGAGTGTCCACAGCACTTGTCGAGCTGCCCGCGACAACCGCCATGATGCTGCGCGCGATCCAAGGCGCAGCGATGCGGGAAGGATTTGATCCGACCGCCGAGAACGTGAAATTCGACTCGATCCGAGTGTTGTCAGCCGCAGGTCCTTTGGCCGAGGATGACGGGGCTGATCTGGGCTTTTTCTCAATGCGCATGACCCTGACCGGACCGACCATGCAACGCCTCATTGCGATGGTGGCGCCGCGCCTGTCCGTAGTGCTGGGCCAGAAGCTGGCGGCGCAGTCTGTACCGTTGCTTGGGGCGCTTGCTGGGGGCGGTACAAATTTTGTCTATACCCGCTACTACCAGCAGATCGCGCATGTGCATTTTGGGCTGCGTCGATTGGCGATTGATGCCGACATCCCTCATGACGAGCTGGTGCGGCGTTTGTCGGGGCGGATGGCTCTGAACAAGGGGGCTTTCCCGTAAAGCTTGGCAGACTCTGCCGGATATGATAAATATCACTTTATAAACCGCAACATAAGCGGAGCGAGCAGTGGATATGAACCGTGTTTGACGGGCGCAGTAGTGGTGCGATTGCCGGGCTTTCGGCAGAAAACCTCTCCCTTTCCGGGGCGCTGCCTGTTTATGCTCAATCCGCTGCGCTTTGCTATCGTACCAATGATGACCTGCCAGAGATTTTGTTGATCACAACGCGCAGGGCGCGGCGCTGGATCATTCCCAAGGGTTGGTTGATCAACGGGCTGACCCCTTCTGAAACAGCCGCCCGCGAGGCCTGGGAAGAGGCTGGTGTTTTGGGGCAGTGCGGAAGCGAAAGTCTTGGTCGGTTTGCCTATATCAAGAACCGGCCTGGCAAGCCATCGGCGCTGTGTCTGGTTGATGTGTTTCCGCTGCATGTGCAGCGATTGGAGGCGCAGTTTCCCGAAGCGGGTGAGCGCAGGCGCAAATGGGTTTCGCCCAAAAAGGCATCGTTGAAGGTGTCGTCGCCCGATCTTGCTGCGCTTTTGGGTGGATTCGGGTTGCATCGGCAATAGCGGGCCAAGATCAAGACTTGATATTGCCATGTTGGTCGGTATCTATTCGCCAACCGGATTTTGGATGTGATATGATTCAATACGCATTGAAATGCAGCAATGACCACAGCTTTGACAGTTGGTTTCAATCCGCAGCCGCCTTTGACAAACTGTCAGCGGCCGGGTTGGTAACCTGCGCGGTATGCGGCTGCGACAAGGTGGAAAAGGCGGTGATGACACCGCGTGTCCGGCCTGCGCGCAAGGCGGTGACCGAGGTTGCACCAGCGCAGCCTTCTGCGGATGATATCAGCATGGCAACACCTTCGCCCGAGATCGCTGAGGTCCTCAGCGAACTGCGTCGAAAGGTCGAGGAAAACTCGGACTATGTGGGCAAGGATTTCGCCAAAGAAGCCCGCAAAATCCATCTGGGGGATGCGCCCGAGCGCGCAATCTATGGTGAGGCCAAGCCCGAAGAGGCGCAATCGCTGATTGAAGACGGCGTGCCGGTCGCACCGCTGCCGTTTGTTCCTAGCCGCAAAACCAACTGACCCATGCACATCGTTGTTACGGGCGCGAACCGAGGGATCGGGAAATCCATTGCGGATCAGTATCGTGCAGAAGGTCATGAAGTGACCGGAACTGCCCGGGACGGTAGCGCAGATATCGTGCTGGATGTCACGGACCCAGAACAGCACGCTGCGATGGCCGAGCAACTGCGAGGCCGCCAGATTGACCTGCTGATCTGCAATGCGGGCGTTTATCTGGACAAAGGACACGACATTAGTGGCTATCCCGCCGAGATGTGGGCGCAAAGCTTCGCCGCCAACGTGACAGGCGTGTTTCTTACCATCCAGTCCTTGTTGCCGAACCTGCGAACCGCGCGGGGCCGGATCGCCATCGTTTCGTCTCAGATGGCGTCACATACGCGCGCGCCGGGTGGCAGCTATATCTACCGTGCGTCAAAGGCGGCGGCGCTGAATTTGGGCCGCAACCTAGCGACTGACCTACAGGCGGATGGCATTGCGGTGGGAATCTACCATCCGGGCTGGGTGCAGACGGACATGGGCGGAGCTGCGGCAGAGATCACGGTCGATCAGGCGGCAAACGGCTTGATCGAGCGATTTGCGGCTCTCTCGCTCGATACTACCGGTTGTTTTGAAACCTGGGATGGTCGGGCGCACCCTTACTGAGAGTTCAGGGCCGCCTTGGGGATTTCGTAGACTTCACCGGGATCAATGAAGATCACCATGATATCACCGCGTGTCTCATAGGTCAGTTTCGATGTCGAACTGCTGGAATCCGGCACGCCTTTGGTGAAGTAAATCCGCCGGACCTCGCCAGTGTTCAACTGAACCGCCAACGTCGCCGTTCCATCTTCGCGCTTCCGCAATTCGGCCGGACAACTGGCCAGTGTATCACCTGCCAATGCAGCGCATGGAACGGTGCCTAATGAGTTCTCGCCATCCGTTCCCGATAGGGTGGCCACTTGGGCATTTGCGGCAGTCGAAACCAAGCTTAGGGCAAGGGCAAAGCGGAACATTGAAATCCTCGTGGAATAAGACTTTGATCGAACGCTTACACCACGCACGACCAAAGTAAAGCACTGCGGTGCAGACTTTGCCCACTTGCCCTTGCGCCCCCCCTCGCATAAGAGGCACGGGATCAGAAATTCAAGGCGCGGAGACACTAGCCCCCATGCCCGTACTCGTGATGAAATTCGGCGGCACATCGGTCGCCAATCTGGACCGGATCCGCCGTGCTGCCAAACGGGTTGGTGTCGAGGTAGCTAAAGGCTATGACGTCATCGTCATCGTTTCGGCGATGTCCGGCAAGACCAACGAGCTGGTGGGCTGGGTCGATGAAATCTCTCCGCTCTATGACGCGCGCGAATATGATGCCGTTGTCTCCTCTGGTGAAAACGTTACAGCTGGCCTGATGGCGCTGACCCTGCAGGAAATGGACATCCCGGCGCGCAGCTGGCAGGGTTGGCAGGTGCCGCTGATCACCAACGGTGCCCATTCAGCGGCCCGGATCGAAGAAATCCCGCCAGAGAATATCAACCAGAAATTCGGCGAAGGGATGCGCGTTGCGGTGGTCGCGGGCTTCCAGGGCATCAGCCCCGAAGGTCGCATCACCACGCTGGGTCGGGGCGGTTCGGACACCACCGCCGTGGCTTTTGCTGCCGCTTTCGAAGCCGAGCGCTGCGACATCTATACGGATGTGGACGGTGTCTATACGACCGACCCGCGCATCTGTGAAAAGGCGCGCAAGCTGGACAAAATCTCGTTCGAGGAAATGCTCGAACTGGCCTCGCTGGGGGCCAAAGTGCTTCAAACCCGCTCGGTCGAGCTGGCGATGCGCTACAAGGTGAAACTGCGCGTTCTTTCAAGCTTTGAGGAACAATCCGACGAGGCCGGTACACTGGTCTGCGACGAGGAGGATATCATGGAATCCAATGTTGTGGCCGGTGTGGCCTATTCCCGCGACGAAGCCAAGATGACCGTCGTTTCGGTGGCGGACCGTCCCGGCATCGCCTCGATCATCTTTACCGCGCTCAGCGACGAGGGCGTGAACGTGGACATGATCGTCCAGAATATCTCGGACGAAGGGCGCACCGACATGACCTTCTCCTGTCCGACCAATCAGGTCTCCCGCGCCGAAAAGGCATTGCTGGCGATCAAGGATCAGGGTGAGCTGAACTACGCCGAACTGGTTGCGGATGAGGACGTTTGCAAGGTCTCAGTTGTCGGGATCGGCATGCGTTCGCAATCCGGTGTTGCGGCCAAGATGTTCAAGATTCTCTCGGATGAGGGGATTAACATCAAGGTCATTACAACCTCCGAGATCAAAATTTCCGTCCTGATCGACAGGAAATACATGGAACTTGCGGTTCAGGCACTGCATGATGCCTTTGAACTGGACAAGGCGGCCTGAGCTTTCAGCCAAGTGTCCTGTCTGAAACCGTAACGTGGGTGGGCCATGGCGGAAGGCACGGAAACAGAATCTCGCAAGCTGCTGGGACGGCTGCGCGAAGAAATGGCGAGTGAAGCCGCCGGTCAGGAACGTCTTGACCGGATCACGCACCTGATCGCCGACAGTACCGGTCGCGAAGTTTGCTCGATCTACCTGTTTCGGGATGAGGATACGCTTGAACTGTGCGCCACCGAAGGTCTGTCCCCAGAAGCGGTGCACAAGACGCGGATGCGTATGGGCGAAGGGCTGGTCGGTCGCGTCGCCAAATCTGGCAAGGTGGTGAATACGGCGGACGCGCCCTCGGCGAAGGGCTTTCGGTACATGCCGGAAACTGGCGAGGAACGGTATTCGTCCTTTCTTGGTGTGCCGGTACAGCGTCTGGGTCAGAAACTGGGCGTACTGGTGGTTCAGTCCCGGGACGCGCGCGAGTTTTCGGCGGATGAGGTTTATGCGCTGGAAGTTGTCGCGATGGTTCTGGCCGAAATGGCCGAACTGGGCGCGTTCGTCGGCGAAGGCGCGGCCTTGTCACCGCTGCACCAGCAATCGGTGCAACTTACCGGTGGCCCGGCGCAGGAGGGATCTGCTGAAGGCCATGTCTGGCTGCATGAACCTCGTGTTGTTGTCACCAATCCCATTGCCGAAGACCCGCATCGTGAGCGTGAGCGGCTGACCGAGGCCGTTGAAGAGCTACGCGTCGGCGTCGACAAGATGCTTGAGATTTCTCAGGGCGGCGACAAAGAGCAGTTGCAGGTTCTGGAAGCCTACCGGATGTTCGCCAACTCCAAGGGTTGGATGCGCCGGATGGAGGAGGACATCGCTCTTGGTCTCAGCGCTGAGGCGGCGGTCGAGAAAGAACAATCTCAGGCGCGGGCCCGCATGGGGCAGGTCACCGATCCGTATTTACGTGAACGGTTGGCCGATCTGGACGACCTCAGCAATCGGTTGCTGCGAATTTTGACTGGACAGGGTAACGGAAATGGGGCTGACCTGCCGCCCGATCCGATCCTAATTGCGCGAAATATCGGCCCCGGTGATCTGCTGGAATATGGCCGTTCTCTCAAAGGGATCGTATTGGAAGAAGGCTCGGTCGGAAGCCATGCCACTATCGTGGCGCGCGCGTTGGCGATCCCACTGGTGGTGCATGTAGGCCGCATCACCACCGAAGCGCTGAATGGCGATCACATATTGGTGGATGGGGATAGCGGTGTCGTACATCTGCGCCCCGAGGACACCGTCGTTAGTGCTTTCCGTGATAAAATCGCGATGGAAGCCAAGGCGCAGGAACGCTACGCCTCGATCCGTGAAACGCCCACCGTTACTCAGGATGGTGCGCGAATCAACATGGTGATGAATGCGGGCCTGATGGCCGATCTGCCCTCACTTAGCAATTCTGGTGCCGAGGGAGTGGGCCTGTTCCGCACCGAACTGCAGTTTCTGATCCGCAATCAGATGCCCAAGCGATCCGAGCTGGTAACGCAATACAAACGGGTTCTGGATGCTGCGGGCGAAAAGCGTGTGGTGTTCCGTACACTCGATATCGGGTCAGACAAAGTTCTGCCCTATATGAAGCATGTGGAAGAACCGAACCCTGCGTTGGGCTGGCGGGCGATCCGGGTGGGTCTGGACAAGCGCGGCGTGATGCGGATGCAGTTGCAGGCGCTGATCCGCGCCGCTGATGGCCGCCCCCTGACCATCATGTTCCCCTTTGTCGCGCAGGCTGACGAGTTTCGCGAGGCGCGCTGGGAGGTCAAGAAAACGATCGAGCGTGAACGGCGTCTGGGCCATGTTCTGCCTGAATCGCTCGAAGTGGGGGCGATGCTGGAAACGCCTTCGCTGGCCTTTGCGCCGCAGAAGTTCTTTGACGAAGTCGGTTTTATCTCGATCGGTGGGAACGACCTGAAACAGTTTTTCTTCGCCGCCGACCGCGAAAATGAACTGGTTCGCCGTCGCTACGATACGCTGAATGTCAGCTTTCTGAGTTTCATTGAACGTATCGTTGAGAGATGCTCGATCTCGGACACACCGCTCAGCTTCTGTGGCGAAGATGCTGGTCGTCCCGTCGAGGCGCTGTGTCTCGCGGCCATGGGCATCCGTACCCTTTCGATGCGCCCGGCCTCAATCGGGCCGGTCAAAAGCCTGTTGTTGCGGTCGAACCTTCAGGATGTGCGTAAAATTATCGCCGATGCCCGCCATCGTGGGGAACAATCCGTGCGTCCGGCGGTGATGGACTGGCTGCGGACGCAGTCCTGACTGATCTTCCGCGATGCCAGCTGCAAATCCGCGCTTGATTTTTGCGCTCAGGTTTTCTATTCAGCCGATGAATGTTAGCGATAACATAGCTAATGACGCACATGCGTTTTAATCCCGGGCTGAAACCTCGCTTATGCTGGCGGGGAATTCGAAAGGAGCCTTGCAATGGTCTCACGCGTAATTCCGGTAGATCCGTTCGACCTTGTGTTGTTCGGCGCGACGGGCGATCTGGCGCAGCGTAAAATCCTGCCGGGCCTCTATCATCGCTTCGAAGTTGGCCAGATGCCTGAGGATGCGCGCATCATTGGAACCGCCCGATCCGACATGGACAGCGACGGGTTCCGTGAACAGCTGCGTGCGTCGATGCAAGAGTTTGCGCCGGGTTTCAATAAGGATACGCTTGATCGCTTTCTGTCCCGCGTCGAGTATGTTCCGGTAGATGCGCTTGGCGATGCGGGTTGGTCTGACCTAGCGAAAACGCTGCGACCGGATGTGGTACGCGCCTTCTATCTGTCAGTAGGCCCAAGCCTTTTCTCGGGCATCGCCCAACGTCTGAACGAGCACGGCCTGTCCACACCTGACAGTCGTATCGTGGTCGAGAAACCCTTTGGTCACGATCTGGCATCAGCCAAAGCGTTGAACGAAGGGCTGCGGGCCTGTTTTGAAGAACATCAGATTTACCGGATCGATCATTATCTGGGCAAGGAAACCGTGCAGAACCTGATGGCGCTGCGCTTTGCCAATTCGCTTTTCGAACCGCTCTGGAACGCCACTCATGTTGATAACGTCCAGATCACCGTGGCCGAAACCGTGGGCGTCGAAGGGCGCGGTGCTTATTATGATCAGTCCGGCGCGATGCGCGACATGATCCAGAACCATCTGGTTCAATTGCTGTGCCTGACGGCGATGGAACCGCCTTCGAAATTCTCACCCAACGCGGTGCGCGATGAGAAGGTCAAAGTGATCGAAGCGCTGGAGCCGGTGGAACCCAAGGATATCGCTCGTGGTCAGTACCGCACCGAAAAAGGGGGCGATGGCTATCTGGATCACGTCGGCAACCCCGCCAGCCGTACCGAAAGCTTCATTGCGCTGAAGGCGCATATCGGCAACTGGCGCTGGGCCGGTGTCCCGTTTTATCTGCGGACCGGCAAGCGCCTGCGCGCACGTGAATCCGAGATTGCAGTGTTCTTCCGCGACCCGCCGCATACGATTTTTCCGAATGTCGGCCCATTGCATGGCAACGTGCTGGTGATCCGCCTGCAACCGGACGAAGGGATCACGCTCCGCACCACCATCAAGGAACCGGGGCAGGGCGGGTTCCGCCTGTCCGACGTTGCACTCGATATGAGTTTCGCTGATGCGCTGGGCGACGACGGCCAATCCCCGGATGCCTATGAACGCCTGATCATGGATGTCATCCGCGGCGACCAGACTTTGTTCATGCGCGGGGATGAGGCCGAGGCCGCATGGGCCTGGGTCGATCCCATCATTCACGGCTGGGAAGAGCGTGGCGATAAGCCCGCGAAATACGATCAGGGCAGTTCGGGGCCTGAAGAAGCATTGATGCTGATGCATCGCGATGGGCGCCGCTGGCGTCAGATCGGAGGGTAATCATGGTCAACACAGTTATATCCGACGTCACCAAACGCATCATCGACCGCAGCGCCGATCTGCGTGGCCCGCATCTTGAACGAATGGCGCAGGCCAAATCCAAAGGCCCTGCGCGTGCGCACCTGTCCTGCAGCGGGCAGGCCCACGCCTATGCCGGGGCGGGCGAAGATCAGGACTCCATGGCCGCCGGCACGGCTGGCAATCTGGGGATCGTTACCGCCTATAACGATATGCTCTCGGCCCATCAGCCTTTCGAACGCTACCCGGCCCTGATCCGCGATGCGATCCGCGCAGCAGGCGGCACAGCGCAGGTTGCAGGCGGCGTGCCAGCCATGTGCGACGGCGTCACGCAAGGCGAGGCGGGGATGGAACTATCTCTGTTCTCGCGCGATGTGATCGCGCTGGCGACCGGAGTGGCGCTAAGCCACAACACTTATGACGCCGCCGTTTTCCTGGGCGTCTGTGACAAGATCGTGCCCGGCCTAATCATCGGCGCGCAAGCCTTTGGGCATCTTCCTGCCGTCTTCCTGCCTGCAGGACCGATGACCAGTGGCCTGCCGAATGACGAAAAGGCCAAGGTCCGCCAGAAATTCGCCGCCGGAGAGGTGGGCCGCGAAGAGCTGATGAAGGCCGAAATGGCCGCATATCACGGCCCCGGCACCTGCACCTTCTACGGAACTGCCAACACCAACCAGATGCTGATGGAATTCATGGGCCTGCACCTGCCAGGGTCCAGCTTCATCAACCCCAACACCCCCCTGCGCGATGCCCTGACCGAGGAAGGCGCGTGCCGCGCCCTGTCTCTCAGCGCGCTGGGCAATCACTACACACCGGTCTGCCAGATCCTTGACGAGCGCGCTTTCGTCAATGGCATCGTCGGCCTGATGGCCACCGGCGGTTCCACCAACCTACTGATCCACCTGATCGCCATGGCGCGTGCCGGTGGTATCGTGCTGGACTGGGAGGATTTTTCCGACATCTCCGCTGTCGTGCCTTTGGTCGCGCGCGTCTATCCCAACGGTCTGGCAGACGTGAACCACTTCCACGCTGCGGGTGGCCTGGGCTTCGCCATCGGTACGCTGCTGGAAGATGGCTTGCTGCACCCCGATACGCTGACTGTCGCGGGGCAGGGCCTGCACAACTACACCAAAGAACCCAAGCTGAAAGACGGCGAGTTGGTCTGGGAAGAGGGCGCGGGCCACAGTCTGAACGAAAAGATCGTTCGCCCGGCCAAAGACCCGTTCCAACCCACGGGCGGGCTCTCTCGCTTGACGGGCAATCTGGGCACAGGGGTCATGAAGGTGTCGGCTGTAGCACCTGAACACCAAGTGGTCGAAGCGCCCGTGCGTGTATTCCACGACCAGAACGCCGTTAAAGCCGCTTTCAAAGCCGGAGAATTCACCGATGACGTCATCGTTGTTGTTCGCTTCCAAGGGCCAAAAGCCAACGGTATGCCTGAACTTCATTCGCTGACGCCGATCCTGTCGATCCTGCAGGGCAGGGGGCAGAAGGTGGCTCTGGTCACCGATGGCCGTATGTCGGGCGCATCCGGCAAAGTGCCCGCCGCCATCCATGTCTGCCCCGAGGCGCTGGATGGTGGACCGATCGCCTATCTGCAAGACGGTGACCTGTTGCGCGTTGATGCGGTCAAGGGCGAGTTGGAAATCCTGACCCCCGGTGTTCTCGACCGCAATCCGGCCACCGCCGACCTTACGGCAAACCAACACGGTGTTGGCCGTGACCTCTTCGGCGCCTTCCGTCAGAATGTCGGCTCAGCCGACACCGGCGCCAGCATTTTCGGAGTGTAACCCAATGTCCAAAACCCAACGCACCCGCGAGATCTGCGCGCTGGCCCCGATTGTTCCAGTCCTGGTCGTAGACGACGCGGCCCATGCGCGCCCGTTGGCCGAAGCTTTGGTCGCCGGTGGCCTCCCGGCGCTTGAAGTCACCTTGCGCACTCCCGCCGCGCTCGACGCGATCCGCGCCATGGCCAACGTCCCCGGCGGTGTTGTCGGGGCGGGTACACTGGTCACGCCCGAAGATGTCCGCGCTGCCAAAGAGGCTGGCGCTCAGTTCGGCGTCTCGCCCGGTGCAACCGATGCCCTGATCGCCGCCTGCGAAGCCGAAGGTCTGCCCCTTCTCCCCGGTGCGGCTACTGCAAGCGAAGCCATGGCTCTGCTGGAAAAGGGCTATGACATGCTGAAATTCTTCCCCGCCGAGGCCTCAGGAGGGGCTCCCGCCCTAAAAGCCATCGGCGCACCGCTACCGCAGATCACCTTCTGCCCAACTGGTGGCGTATCGCCGTCAAATGCCCTCGATTACCTGTCGCTGTCGAATGTTGTCTGCGCCGGCGGCAGCTGGGTCGCGCCCAAGCAGATGGTTCAAAACGGTGATTGGTCCGGGATCGAAACACTTGCCCGCGAGGCCGCCAGTCTGCTGGATTGACGCCGCAGGGCAAGACGCTAGGGTAGGCCTCAATTCAAACAGGTTGCCCTCATGACAAACCAAACCTCCCTCGCGCATGGGCGCGAGTATCTGGCCATCCCCGGCCCTTCGGTCATGCCCGATACGGTGCTGCAGGCGATGCACCGTCCGTCGCCCAATATCTATGACGGTGAATTGATCGAGATGATGCCCGCGCTCACCCGAGATCTGAAACGCGTTGCCGGAACTCAGCACAACGTCGCCATCTATATCGCTAATGGTCACGGTACATGGGAGGCTGCGCTTTCCAACGTCATCGCACCCGGTGAAACCGTGCTTGCCCCGGCCTCTGGCCGATTCACCCACGGTTGGGCCGAGATGGCCGAAGGAATCGGCGCCAAGGTTGACCTGATCGATTTCGGAATGTCCTCGCCCTGGGATCTTGACCGCATCGCCGAGGCCCTGCGTAACGATACCAGCCACAAGATCAAAGCGGTCCTTGC
Organism: Ruegeria sp. D6; assembly: GCF_056534365.1. Taxonomy (NCBI): domain Bacteria; kingdom Pseudomonadati; phylum Pseudomonadota; class Alphaproteobacteria; order Rhodobacterales; family Roseobacteraceae; genus Ruegeria; species Ruegeria sp. D6. Next base: position 208,583 of record NZ_JBQFPH010000001.1, read on the forward strand.
GGTCCACGTCGATACGTCCACATCGATCCGCAACGATATCCCGGCTCTGCGAGCGTTGCTCGACGACCTTGACCACCCAGCCTTGCTGATGGCTGACTGCATCGCGTCGATGGGCTGCGACCGGTTCGAGATGGATGCCTGGGGTGTCGACGTCACTGTCACGGCTTGCCAGAAAGGGCTGATGACCCCGGCGGGCACCGGCTTTGTCTTCTTCAACGACAAGGCGCAAGCCAAGCGCGCCACAATGCCCCGCGTCTCGCAGTATTGGGACTGGCAACCACGCGCCAATCCAGATCTGTTCTATCAGTATTTCAACGGCACCGCGCCAACCCACCACCTGTATGGCCTGCGTGCCGCGCTCGACCTGATCCATGGCGAAGGGATCGAACAGGTCTGGGCCCGCCACGAACATCTGGCAAAGGCAATCTGGGCCGCCTGCGAAATCTGGGCGCAAGGTGGCGCGCTGCATTTCAACGTCGCCGACCCGGCCCATCGCAGCCACGCGGTCACTGCCCTCCGCCTGACCGAGGGGCGCGGCACGCCGCTGCGCAGCTATACCGAAACCCAACTGGGTCTGACGCTGGGCATCGGTCTGGGAATGGAGGATTGGGATGGCTGCTTCCGCCTTGGCCACATGGGGCACGTAAACGCTCAAATGGTCATGGCCATGCTGGGTGGCGTCGAAACCGCTATGGCTGCGCTCGATATCCCCCGTGGTCAGGGTGCGCTCGAAGCCGCCGCCGCGACGCTGGCCGGATAAGCCCGATCCGCCTCTTCATCTGGCCCGAAATACCTTCGGGGGAAATCGCGCATGGGCGCGATAGGGGGCAGACAGCCCCCTTTACGAGGCTCGGGCTTTTGCCAAGGCCGTGGGCAGAGCAGCTTCAAACGCCGTCATTTCCACCTCACCTCCGCAGCTGACCCGAATGCACCGGTTCTGGGGCGCGGCAAATGGCATCCGCACGAACACGCCTTGTTCAACGAGCGTGTCCAACACGGCCTTGGCAAACACCCCATCGCGCCCACAATCAATCGCCACAAAGTTTGTCGCAGACGGCAAAGGCACCAGACCATTCGACCGTGAAATCTCTTCGATGCGGTTCCGGGACCCGGCAATCCTTTGCTGCACATGCGTCAGCCAATCTTCATCTTTTAGCGCGGCCAATGCCCCTGCCTGCGCGGCTCGGTTCATGCCGAAATGGTTGCGCACTTTGTTGAAGCTCGCAATCAACTCGGGCGAGCCGATAGCGTAGCCTACCCGCGCCCCGGCAAGGCCATAAACCTTGGAAAACGTTCGCATCCGGATCACACGCGAATCATCAGCAGCGACAGGTGCAGCGGTCCCCTCGGGCGCGCATTCGACATATGCCTCGTCAAGAACCACCAAACAGCCCTCTGGCAAAGCCTCCAGAGCGGACAAGATATCCTCACCTGAATGCCATGTTCCCATCGGGTTGTCCGGGTTGGCCAGATAGACCAACTTGGCGTCTACCTCCGCTGCTTTGGCGAACAGCGCCGTCGGGTCCTCGTGATCGTCGTGGTAGGGGACCTTGTGCAATACCCCACCAAACCCGGCCACGTGGTAATTGAAAGTCGGATAAGCTCCATCCGAAGTCACAACTGCATCGCCGTGACCAACCAGCAGGCGCACCAGATAGCCCAGCAACCCGTCAATGCCTTCGCCAACCACGATGTTTTCAGGCGCGACCCCATGATGTACCGCCAGCGCATGGCGTAGTTCGAAATTCTCGGGATCGCCATACATCCATATCTCGCCCGCGGCCCGTTGCATTGCATCGATGGCGCGCGGGGACGGGCCAAACACGCTTTCATTCGCACCGATCCGGGCCACGAAGGGCGCGCCACGTTGGCGCTCCTGCGTTTCGGGGCCGACAAAAGGCACGGTCGCGGGCAGTGTGAGGGCAAGCGGGGTATAACGAGGACCAGTCATGGCCGCAGATAAGCGCAACCGATCAGGCGGGGCAAGCCTTGCCAGAAGTTCAAAGGAGGCTTCGGATGTGCGGTTTGCCCTGACGTCGCTGTGGCGCTGCTGGCGTCTTGCTGGCATGTTTACACAACAAAACACGCCCCGGAGGTCCCATGTCCCGCGTATCCATCGAATACAAAGACCACATCGCACGTGTCACGCTGACCCGTGGCGACAAGATGAACGCGCTGGACGATGCGATGATCAAGGCGATCCTTTCGGCCGGTCAAGAGGTCGCCGCAGCCGACATTCGCGGCGTGGTGCTATCGGGGGAAGGCAAAAGCTTTTGCGCTGGGCTCGATATGGCCAGCTTTGCCAGCATGGCGCACACAGACCCAAGCGAATGGCTGATGACCCGCAGCCACGAAGATGCCAACGAAATGCAGGAACTTGCCTTGATCTGGCGGCGCGTCCCGGTGCCGGTGATCTGCGCTATTCAAGGCGTCGCCTATGGCGGTGGGCTACAGATCGCGCTGGGTGCCGACATCCGCATCGCGCATCCCGAAGCCAAGCTGGCCGTGATGGAGATGAAATGGGGCATTATCCCCGACATGGGCGGCATGGTTCTGCTGCCAGAGCTCGTGCGCTCGGACGTGCTGCGCCTGCTGACCTATACCGCCCGCCCTATCGGTGCGCCACAGGCGGCAGATTGGGGGCTTGTTACCAAACTGTCGGATGATCCCCTGACCGAAGCGCTGGCGCTGGCCGAGGACATCGCGGGTAAAAGCCCGTCCGCCATCCGCGCCGCCAAACGGTTGATTGATTTGGCCGAAACCCGTGACCGTGCTGATGTGCTGTTGGCCGAATCTACCGAACAGGTCGACCTGATCGGTAAGTCGGATCAAATGGAAGTTGTCATGGCACAGATGCAGGGCCGAAAGCCCGAGTTCAAATGATCACCGCATGAATGCGCGCCGTGCATCGCGGGCCATGTTGTATCGCATCTCAAGATCAGCAATCTTTGCCATTGCGGCCCTGCGGTCCTGATTGTCAGTCAGCGCTGCAAACTCCTTGCGGGCGGCGTCGAGCTGTTTCTTGATGTCGAACTCCTCGGGTAGCACTCCGGCCTGCGCCATGATCCGATGACCCGCAGCAATGGCGGGATCGCCTTGTGCCTCGCCCGAGCGGTCGGGTAACGGGGCACCTTCGCCTTCAAGACCCTGCAGTTGGCCTTCGGCCTGCGCCTTTTTGATCTGGCGTTCAATCAGTTTTCCAAGCGATCCGAACATGCGCTCATTTTACCGCCTGAGGGGTTCTGATGAAAGGGCTCAGCGCACTCGGTTTGTTGCCAGATATGCGATACCCCCAGCCAACAGCCCCCAGACTGCCGCGCCCAACCCAAAAACCGTTATTCCAGAGGCTGTGATGGCCAGTGTCAAAATAGCCGCTTCGCGCTCGACAGGGACGTCCAGTGCGGCATGCATGGCATTGGCCAGGACCCCGATCAGGGCCACACCTGCCAGAGTGCCCATAAGCAGCGGGTCGGCATGGGCGGCAAAACTGGTGATCGCCACGGCAAAGATACCGAAGAGGCAGTAGAACACGCCACCCATGATTGCCGACCAATAACGCTGCGCCGGATCGGGGTGGCTTTCCTCGTTGGAACACATCGCTGCGGTGATTGCGGCCAGGCAGGTTGCAGGCGCCCCGAAAGGGGCCGAAAGCATGCTTGCGCCACCGACGGATGAAAACAACCGGCCGGGAACAGGATCAAAGCCAAAGCTGCGCATCACCGCGACGCCGGGGATATTCTGTGTCGCCATCGTGACGATAAACAGCGGTACGCCGATCCCGATGGCCGACGCGACCGAGAATGATGGCATGGTCCAGATCGGAGCCGCGATCAAACGATCCGGCATCAATTGGGCATCTCCTGCGTTCAGCGACACAATGATAGCCGCCGCGACCACAGCTGCCGGAACCGCGATCAATCGATTGAAACGGCCCGCGACAAACCACGTCAGGATCACCGGCAACGCCTGCCATGGAATCTCGATCGCCGCCTTGAAGGGCACAAGGCATAGTGGCAAGAGCACGCCTGCCAGCATTGCTTGCGCCAGTGTTGTGGGAATTGCTGCTGCCAATCGTCCCAGCGGCTTCCACAGCCCTGCCAGAACCGTTAATGCTCCGGCGCACAGGAACGCACCAATCGCGCCTGAAAATCCCTCGACCGGGGTGGCCGAGACGGCTAACAGAGCGGCCCCCGGAGTCGACCACGCAACGCTGATCGGCATTTTGTACCGCAGGCTGAGGACGATGGCTGCAAGCCCCATGGCAATCGCCGCACTCATCAGACCCGAGGCGGCTTCCTGCGATGAAGCTCCCATCGCGCCCAACCCCTGCAGTACGATGGGAAACGAGCTGAAGAACCCGACAATGGCCACAACCAACCCGGTTGAGACGGTCTGCATCGGAGGGAAAGATCGCATCGTCAGTGCCTCGCCAGGTTGTGTCGTCGAAGTGCTAACAAGCGGGGCGTGGCGTGAACAAGGGGAAAGCTCTGAGGGTAAAGAAAAACCTCACCGCCGGTTGGGTGGTGAGGTTCGATTTCAATATATCAGCAGCAGGAAAAAGATCAGGCGATTTCAGCCAAACGGGCGAGAGCTTCGTTTAGCTTGGCTTCTTCTTCTTCGCGGGCGGCAAGGTTAGCTTTGGCTTCCGCAACAACCTCTTCCGGGGCCGATGCCACGAATTTCGGGTTGTTCAGGCGTCCGCGCAGACCGCCGAGTTCCTTGGCCAACTTGCCTTTGGCTTTTTCCAGCCGTTCCTTTTCCGCACCAATGTCGATGATGTCCGCCAGTGGCAGGCCAAAGGAGGCACCGGGGGCGGCAATCGAGATCGTGCCCTTGGGCAGTTCATCCGCCTTGGTCAGGCTGTCGATCCGCGCCAGACGTTTGATCAGCGCTTCGTTGCGGTCCCATGCCGCTTGGCCGTGCGCGTCAATCTCCGTCACCAGCATCGGCACGTAGAGGCCAGCAGGAACCCGCATCTGTGCGCGGGCCGAGCGGGTGTTTTCGATCACCGAGATCACCCAGTTCATTTCTCGATCCGCATCCGCGTCGATCAGGTCGGCAGCCGCATAGGTCGGCCAATCTGCGTGTACAACCATTTTGGCACGCTTACCAGTCAGGCCCCACAGCTCTTCGGTGATGAAAGGCATGATCGGGTGCAGCAGAACCATGCACTGATCCAGAACCCAGCGCATGGTGGCGCGGGTCTCGGCCTGTGCCTCGGTGTCGTCGCCTTGCAGCAAGGGTTTAGAGAGTTCCACGTACCAGTCGCAGACCTTGCCCCAGACAAAGGCGTAGAGCCCGTTGGCCGCGTCGTTGAAACGATAGCTTTCCAGCGCCGCGTCGACCTCTTCCCGCACACGGGCGGTTTCACCGATGATCCAGCGGTTCACGGCGGCTTTGGGTTTCAGGTCAGTCACGTCCAGTTGCGGGACAGCGTCGGTGAAGACCTCATTCATCTCGGCAAAGCGGACGGCGTTCCACAGTTTGGTGCCGAAGTTTCGGTAACCTGTGATGCGCTCGCGCGACAGTTTCAGTACCCCGCCAATAGCCGCCATTGAGGCATTGGTAAAGCGCAGCGCGTCAGCACCGAATTCGTCCACGATCTCCAACGGGTCGATCACGTTGCCGGTGGTTTTGGACATCTTCTTGCCCTTCTCGTCGCGGACGAGCTGGTGCAGATACACGGTGTGGAACGGGATCTCGTTCACTACGGCCAGTTGCATCATCATCATCCGCGCGACCCAGAAGAACAGGATGTCAAAGCCGGTGATCAACACATCGGTTGGGAAATAGCGCTCTAACTCTTCGGTCTTTTCAGGCCAGCCCAGCGTGCCGATAGGCCAGAGGCCGGAAGAGAACCATGTGTCGAGTACGTCGGGGTCGCGCCAGACCGGGTAGACCAGCTTGGTCGGGTCTTGTTCGACTGCGTATTGAGCAAGGCTTTCGGCGAACTGATGGATCGCTTCCTGCTTATCGGCAACTTCGATGACCGTCGCGTGGCTCAGCGGGCTGGGTATATTGGCATTGTCGTCGAGGAATTTCTCTGTAACGGCCTCAAGGCTTGCCGCGCATTCCATGACATTGCCACGATGCAGCATGCCGCCTTCGTTCAGCAAACGACCCAATTCGACCAAATCAAGGTCGCCGTCGTTTTCGTCGTCCTTGAAATTCTCAGCCGAGAGATCGAGGCCATACCAAACCGGTATCTGATGCCCCCACCATAGCTGGCGCGAGATGCACCACGGCTCGATGTTTTCCAGCCAGTGGTAATAGGTCTTCTCGCCCGACTCGGGGATGATCTTGACAGTGCCGTCCTTGACCGCGTCCAGCGCAGGGCCGACGACCTTGGCGGCGTCGACGAACCATTGGTCGGTGAACATCGGCTCGATGACGACTTTCGAGCGGTCGCCGAAGGGCTGCATGATCGGTTTGCTTTCGACCAGCGGCACCAGCTTGTCCGCGCCTTCGTGTTCCGGCTTTAAAGCGGTCGAACCCAGACGTGGGTCATCGGCGCGAGTCATGACAGCCAGACCGTCTGCAGTGATCTCCTCAACCACCTTCGCACGTGCCTCGAACCGGTCGAGGCCGCGCAGATGATCAGGGATCAGGTTGATCGCGTCGATCTCGTTCTCGGTGAACTCTCGCCCGCGCGCGTATTCCTGCGCCTTGTCCGCCTCTTCGGCATAAGGCGCACCATCGGCGCGCATTGCGCCTTTGGTGTCCATCAGGCGATACATTGGAATGCCGCCGCGCTTGGCGACCATATTGTCGTTGAAGTCATGTGCACCGGTGATTTTCACCGCGCCCGAGCCGAAATCTGGATCAGGGTAATCATCGGTGATGATCGGGATCTGACGGCGATGCTCTTTCGGGCCTACCGGGATTTCGCAAAGTTTTCCGACGATGGGCGCATAGCGCTCATCGGATGGGTGAACCGCAACTGCGCCGTCGCCGAGCATGGTTTCGGGGCGGGTCGTGGCGATCGAGATATAGTCGCGCTCTTCCTCCAGCACGATATTCCCGTCCTCATCTTTCTCGACGTAGGTATAGGTCTCACCGCCCGCCAGCGGATACTTGAAGTGCCACATATGGCCCGCAACTTCGATATTCTCGACCTCAAGGTCCGAAATCGCGGTCTCGAAATGCGGGTCCCAGTTGACCAACCGCTTGCCGCGATAGATCAGTCCCTTTTCGTACATGTCGACAAAGACCTTGATCACCGCGTCGTGAAAATTCGCAGAATTTTCGTGGCCCGTGCGCGGGTCACGCGGCGCACCCGCCATAGTGAAGGCGTTGCGCGACCAATCACAGGACGAGCCCAGGCGCTTGAGCTGCTCGATGATCGTGCCGCCGTATTCTCCCTTCCATTCCCAGACCTTGTCCAGAAACGCCTCACGTCCCAGCTCACGACGTCCCTGCTGCTGGGTGTTGGCCAACATCTTTTCCACCTGCATCTGCGTGGCGATACCAGCGTGGTCCTGACCAGGCTGCCATAGCGTGTCGAACCCGCGCATCCGGTGCCAGCGGGTCAGAACATCCTGCAGCGTGTTGTTGAACGCGTGGCCCACATGCAGCGCACCCGTCACGTTCGGTGGCGGGATCATGATGGTAAAACTCTCGTCGCGCGATTTGTTCGCGCCTGCCTTGAAGGCTCCGGCCGCTTCCCAGGCCTGATAGATGCGGGCCTCGGCCTCGGCCGCGTTGAATGTCTTTTCCATCGCCATGGGATGCGTCCTGCGTCAACAATATCGGGTCAGCGCCTGCAATAGCGAATGGACGCAGGAAGGGGAAGGCCCTGCGCGGCGGTCCTGCAATGATCAGCCGGGATTTGATGGGGCGGGCGCATAAAGATCCAGCTTTTCGCTGGCCCCTTGCCCCATCGCCTTGGCCTGATCGCTGCGGATGCGCGCGTGCAGGTCCAGCGCCTCAGGAGCAAACAGCTCGGTCGGCTCAGGGATATGGATGAAATTCCCCACCCGGTCCTCGCCCCGCGCTAGAATGGCATAGTCGCGATCCGCCACTTTCTGCTGCGCATTGGGGTTGAGATAACGGATAGCCAGGCCAATTCGACGATCATCAGATACGTTCGGCCCTGACCCGTGAATGGTCAGCCCATGGTGCAGCGACATCTGGCCGGGCTGCAACTCGATATGGGTTTTGTCTTCCTCCGCGACATCGACTGCTACCTCTTGCCCACGCGACAGAAGGTTGTTGTCGGAAAACGTATCATTATGCGGCAGGATCGGGTTCTTGTGGCTGGCCTTCACGAAATCCATGCAGCCACTCTCAACCGTCGCAGGGGATAGGGCGATCCAGGCGGTCAACTGGTCCGAGGTTTCACCCATACCCCAATATGTCAGGTCCTGATGCATGCCCACCACTTGCGTCGTGCGCGGTTCCTTGATGAACAGCTCAGCCGACCACAACAGCAGGTCTGGGCCCAAAACACCTTCGACAACGTCCAAAACGCGCGGGTCCAACGCGATGCGAGTGGCGAATGGCATCACCACATGCGCGTTGATGCGTTTGTACATGTTCAGGGGTAGCGGCAGGTCAGCCTCGCGCCAGCTGGCCTCGACATCTTCCAACTCGGCACGGTACCCGGCGGCTTCTGCGGCAGAGAACACGGGGATCGGAAATATAAACCCATCATCCCAATAGGCCTCGGCACTTTGGCTGTCCAATCGGCCATCCGTCAGCTTGATTTCTTTGGGCATGGAAACCTCCACTCGACTGAATTTAGGTTCAGCCTAGGCGCGGCCCAGATCGGCGCGCAACGCTGTTTCCAGACATGAATGTCGCTTTCAGACCGTGCGGGGTTAATTTTCTCAGCCACTGGACAAGGTCCTGCTTCACGCTAGGGTCGCGCATTCAGGCAGCCAGAGGATCATCCCATGGAAAAATTCGGCAAAAGCCAGCCCATCAAACGGACCGAGGACCAGCGGTTTCTGACCGGGCAGGGACAATACATGGACGATTCTGTGCCCGAGAATGCGCTGTTCGCAGCATTCTTTCGCAGCCCGGTGGCGCATGCCACGATCACGTCGCTGGACCTTGAAGATGCACGTACAGCGGATGGGGTGCGCTTGGTCATGACGCTGGAAGATCTGACTGCTGCCGGGATCGATACGGTGATGAACGCGACTACAGTCGCCAACCGCGACGGCAGTCAAGGCGCTGCGTCCGAGCGGAACATGCTGGCCAAGGACCGCGTGCGTTTCGTCGGAGAACCCGTTGCGGTCGTCATTGCCGACTCGTTGTTACAGGCCCGCGATGCAACCGAATTGATCTGGATGGAAACCGAAGACCTGCCGGTCAAGATGGATGTCGCTGCGGGTGGCGAACCTTTGCATCCACAAGCCCCCGACAACCGCGCCTTTGACTGGGGCTTGGGTGATGAGAAGGCGACCAATGCCGCCTTTCATGCAGCGGCGCGCACCGTCGCGCTGAACGTGCATGACAACCGGGTCATCGTGAGCTCGATCGAACCGCGTGGCTGTCAGGCCGATTGGTCGGGTGGCCGTATGCATTTCTCATATGGCGGGCAGGGTGTCTGGGGGATGAAAGCGCAACTGGCACAAAAGCTGAAACTGGACCCCGAGGCGATCCGTGTTACTACGCCAGATGTCGGCGGCGGATTTGGTATGAAGGCGATGCCTTATCCCGAATATTTCACCGTTGCTGTTGCTGCCATGAAACTGGGCCAGCCGGTGCACTGGATGTCGGACCGGTCCGAAGCGATGTTGTCCGATCACCACGGCCGTGACCTGACCTCACTGGCGGAGCTGGCCTTTGATGCCGATCACAAGATCACCGCCTATCGGGTTCACAGCAAGATCAACCTTGGTGCCTATAACAGCCATTTCGCGCAGGCGATCCAGACCAGCCTATTCAGTAAGGTTTTGATGGGTGTCTACGATGTTCAGACCACCTACTTGCGGGTCGAAGGATTCTTCACCAACACCACGCAGGTCGACGCCTATCGCGGTGCCGGGCGACCCGAGGCGATCTATGTGCTGGAACGCGTCATGGACCGTGCTGCGCGTGAGTTGGGGATTGATCCGTGGGAGTTGCGGCGCAAGAATTTCATCCGACCCGAAGCTTTCCCCTATAAGACGGCAACCGGCGAAACCTATGATGTGGGTGAGTTCGACATGGTCCTCAGCCGCGCCGCCGAACAGACTACGGGCTTTGAGGCCCGCAAGGCGGCGGATGCCGAAAACGGTCTGATCCGGGGTCAGGGGCTTTGTTACTATATCGAAAGTATTTTGGGAGACCCTTCCGAAGGCGCGAAGATCGAGTTTTGCGAGGACGGAACGGTGAACCTCTATGTCGGCACTCAGTCCAATGGGCAAGGGCACGAGACCGTCTATGCCCAGTTCCTTTCGGACCAGACAGGGATTCCTTCGCACCTGATCAATGTTGTGCAAGGCGACACGGACAGGCTGGCGCAGGGCGGCGGAACCGGCGGATCACGCTCGGTAACGACCCAAAGCAACGCGACACTGGTCACAGTTGATACGATGATCGCCGCATTCACGCCCTATCTTGCGGATAAGATGGGTATCGAGGAAAGCGATGTGACCTTCGACCATGAAACCTTCCGCGCGCCGGGGTCCAACCTGACCCCCACGCTGACCGAGGCGGCCGAGATGGCGCGCGCAGACGGGCGCACCGATCTGTTGCAGCACGAAGCCCGCGCCACGCTAGATGCACGCAGCTATCCGAACGGCGCACATGTTGCCGAAGTCGTTATCGATTCTTTCACTGGTGAAACATGGGTCGACCGCTACACGGTGGTGGATGATTTCGGCAATCTTATCAACCCGATGCTGGCCGAGGGGCAGGTGCATGGCGGGGTAGTGCAGGGTATCGGTCAAGCACTGACCGAGTATGTTGTTCATGATGCCGAGGGGCAACTGCTCACGGCTTCGTTCATGGACTACGCCTTGCCCCGCGCTGCTGAGATACCCATGATAGAGTTTACCTCGGCGCCGGTTCCGTCAACCGCCAACCCGATGGGGATGAAAGGCTGTGGCGAGGCAGGCACCGTGGGCGCACTGGCCGCAGTGGCGAACGCGGTACAGGATGCGCTCTGGGATCACGGGGTGCGGCAGGCGGATATGCCTTTCACACCTCACAAAGTTTGGGAATTGTTGACGCATGGTTCTGTCGCGGCTGAGTAGAAAGGTACTGGGATGGCTCGGACGGCCTCTGCGGTCCGAGCACTCGGCCGAAACGCGCCACCGCGAACCTGTCAGCCATGTCATCATTCTTGACGGCACCATGTCGACGCTGGAAGCAGGGCGGGAAACCCACGCGGGCCAGACCCTGCGCCTGTGCTGCGAGATGGGCAGCCAGGTTTCGGTTTTCTACGAATCCGGCGTGCAGTGGGAAAGCTGGAAGTCGACTATGGACGTGATGATGGGGCGGGGTATCAACCGTCAGATTCGTCGGGCCTATGGTTATTTGGCTTCGCGTTACAAACCCGGTGATAAGATCTTTTTCATCGGCTATTCACGCGGCGCATACGGGGTCCGCAGCCTTGCGGGCGTGATCGATGCTATCGGGTTGCTCAAGGCCGAACACGCCACTGTCCGCAATATCAAACAGGCCTATCGACACTATGAATGTAACGCCAATGGCGAAGCGGCGGCGGTCTTTCGTCGGGAGTTCTGTCACGAGGATGTCGCCATCGAGATGGTCGGCGTCTGGGACACGGTCAAGGCGCTGGGCCTGCGCCTGCCGCTGCTCTGGCGCTGGGCCGAGGAACGCCACGCCTTCCACAACCACCAGCTTGGCCCGGCCACCCGCCACGGCTATCACGCCATGGCGCTGGACGAGACCCGCGAAGTGTTCGAGCCGGTGCTGTGGAAATGCACGCCTGACTTCAAAGGCCATATCGAGCAGGTTTGGTTCCGCGGCACCCACGGCGATGTTGGCGGCCAGCTGAACGGGTTCGAAGAGGCCCGCCCCCTCAGCAACATCTCCCTGATCTGGATGCTCGACAAGGCCGAGCTGCACGGCCTGCCCCTGCCCGAAGGTTGGCGCGACCGTTTCCCTACCGATCCGCATGCGCAATCCGTGGGCACCTGGCGTGGCTGGGGTAAGATTTTTCTGCTGCGCAAGCATCGCAAAGTAGGGCGTGACCGGTCAGAGAAACTGCATGTCTCGGTTTCGCCTGAGGAACTACCCCGATGGGTGCCGATGCCAAATCTGCCTTCGCATCCGGCGCAGTAACAGAAGCAACAGCTTGCCTTCCTATGAAAGTTGTATCAACAGCAGCCACAGCATTTCTGTCCCGTCAGTGCCGGGTGGACGTCTTAGCATCATCGAAAGACATGTGATTTATGCCGGATCCATACTTTTCTGAGCTCAAATACTTAGGTGGCCCGACCCTGGATTTTATTGAGGTCGCGGTTGACGCTGGTACGGATGTCTCGGGGTTGGTCGTGACGATCTATTTGAGCAATGGCTCGATCCGAACCACCAATACTCTGGCCGGTATCACGCCGACAACGGTTGCCGGTCGCGATATCTATGTTATCGACACGACAAGTTCCGGGACATTTAACGGATTGGGTAAAACCAATGGTATCTCGCTCTCCGAAGGGACAACGGTTTATCAGTTTAATTCTTTCAGCGATCCTCCAAGTCCCGGCCCGATCACTGCGAACACTGGCCCGGCCAATGGTATGCAATCCACAGTCATCGGGCAGGCCGGCGCTGGCGATTCCCTGATTTCGACCGACAATGGCGGCACATATACAGTCAATACCGATCCCACCCCGGGCAGCATCCCCTGTCTGACTGCGGGCACACTCGTATCCACTGATTTGGGTCCGGTGCCGGTAGAAGATCTGAAGCCTGGCCAGTTGCTTTTGCTGGCGCGGGGTGGCAACCAGCCTTTGCTGCAGATCTTGCGCCGTTCACTCACTGCGCGCGAGTTGCGCCGCAATCCGAAACTCTATCCAGTGCGAATTTGCGCGGGCGCACTTGGACAAGGCCTGCCCCGACGTGATCTGCTTGTCTCGCGTCAGCATCGCATGCTGGTGTCCTCGGCGATTGTGAAACGCATGTTCGGTCGTTCTGAGGTTCTGGTCGCCGCGATAAGGCTGACCGATCTGCCGGGGATTTATGTCGATGAAACCGTAGACAGCGTCACGTATTTCCATCTGGTCCTGGCGACGCACGAAGTGATTATCGCCGAGGGTGCCCCGACCGAGAGCTTGCTGATGGGACAGGAAGCGTTGAATTCACTCCCTCCTGCAATGGTCGAGGAACTTACTGTATTGTTTTCGGGCATTTCGACCGGGGGCCTCTCGGATACCAGTTATCTGGTGCCGGACAACGCGCGTCAGAAACAGCTGTTGTCGCGCCACGCTCAACACGCCCGATCATTGCTATCCGACTATACGGAAAGCACCCGTTCTGCAGACTAATGTTGATAGGGCGTTGGCCAACCAAGGCCAACCCCCGCTGTCATGTCTAAGAATTACCGCCGACGATCTCTGCGCGAGCTCATCGGCTGGAACGCCACGCCCACATGCGCTTCGCAATAGGGTTTGCCTGCCTCGACGGGCAGGCCGCAGAACCAGAAATCCTCGGTCGCGGGGTCGCCGACAGGCCATTTGCAGGTCTTTTCGGTCAGCTCCATCAAAGACAGCTTCTTGGCCTTCTTTTCAATCTCGTTGACCTTGGCCAAAGCCTCGGGGCTGATCTCATTGGCCGACGGTTGCGGAGGCAGCGGCTGGCCGGCGGGTATGATCTGGCGACGGGCCGGGGTGACCGGTTTGGCCTCGGGGGCTGGCACCGGACGGGCCGGTTCAGTCTTGGGTGTCGGTTTCGGTTTGGCCTCGGCCTTGGGCGCGGGGGCCGGTTTTTCCTTAGGCTCGGCCTTTGCCGGGCTTGCACCGGTGGCGCGATTCGACAGACCCAGACGGTGCACCTTGCCGATCACCGCATTGCGGGTCACGCCGCCCAGTTCCTTGGCGATCTGGCTGGCCGACTGGCCCTCGCCCCACATCTTTTTCAGCAGCTCTACACGCTCGTCAGTCCAGGACATCATTTGCCTTTCAAAAGCGGAAAGCGGCCCCGGATTCGGGCCGCCTTGGGAAATCATCTCAGCGCCCTATTCTAAACACTGCGGCCCGAGTTACAAGCGGTCTTCGAATCAGGTATGGGGCTGAGCATGCATAATCTCATGGATCACGACGCACGCCGCTTTGGCGCGGTGAATTGGATGGGCCTCTATACACTGGCGCAGCGCGAAACCCTGCGCTTTCTGGCCGTGTGGACGCAGACCCTGCTGGCACCGCTGGTGACGGCAGGCCTGTTCCTGCTGATCTTCAACATTGCTATTGGTCCCAGCCGACCGGATGTGATGGGGGTGCCGTTTCTGACCTTTCTGGCACCGGGCATCATGATGATGACCGTGATTCAGAACGCCTTTGCCAATACATCGTCATCGATGGTGATCGCCAAGGTTCAGGGCAATATCGTCGATACGCTGATGCCGCCGCTATCGCCGCTGGAAATCCTGTTGGGTTATCTGGCCGGAGGCATCGCCCGCGGTATCCTGATCGCCCTTGTTGTTGCAATCGCTCTGGCGTTGGTTCTGGGCATCGTGCCGCAGAACCCGCTGATCGCACTGATATTCGTGGTTCTGGGCGGCGCGTTCATGGGTGCGCTTGGGCTTTTTGCCGGGATTTTTGCCAACAAGTTCGACCAGATGGCGGCGATCACCAATTTCATCGTCACGCCTTTGGCTTTCTTGTCCGGCACTTTCTATTCTGTGCAGGCGCTACCGCCAGTGCTCAATCGGCTAAGCCATGCGAACCCGGTCTTCTATCTGATCGACGGGTTGCGCTATGGGATGATCGGCGTGTCCGACAGCTCTCCTTGGTTGGGCATGGCGATCTGCGCCAGCGCGACATTGTTGGTTGGAGGATTGACCTGGCAGATGTTGCGCACCGGCTACCGGCTCAAGGCCTGACGGTGTATCGCCTCGCGCCAGACCAGAATCAGACCTCCGGTCAGGATGATGGCCGAGCCGATCAGGCTGATCCCATCCGGTATCACCTTGAATACCGCGAAATCGTAGAAGGCAGCGAAGATCAGGGTGGCGTAGCTGATCGGAGCCACAAAAGAGGCATCCGCCCGCGCCATTCCGTTGACGAAACAAGCCTGCGCACAGGCCATTAGCACACCAATCGAGGCCAGCGCCGCCCATTGCTGAGGCGTCGGCATCTGGAAAACGAAACTTACCGCGACTGTCGCAATGGTCAGACCCATCGCATTGTTGATCAGCAGAATCTGGATCGGTATTTCTCGGCCCGAGAGCTTTTTGATAAAGATCAGTTCCATCCCAATTATCACTGCTGCGGTCAGGGCCAGTAATGCAGCGGGTTGAAAGCTAGCGGGCGTTGGACGCAACAGAACCAAGGCACCGATCAAGGCTACGAAGGCGGCCAACCAGCGCCACGGGCCGACACCTTCTTTCAGCAGCGGGATCGCCAACATCATGGCAAAGACCGGGTTCAGGAACGAGATCGCCGTCGCATCCGCAATCGGTATGAAAGCAACGGATGCAAACATCAGCGTGATCCCCAGCCAGCCGAAGCTTGTCCGTCCGATATGCAGACCCCAATGCGGGCGGCTCAGACGGGGGCGCATGATGCCGACGGCTGTCACGATTACCAGAAAGGCAAACAGAAACCGTCCATGGCTGATCTGCATCGGATGCAGGGCAGGGCCAAGCACATCCGTCCCCAATGCTTTCGCCAGCAATGTGGTCCCTGCGAGAAGGGCGCTGGCCGCAAGGATCAGCAGGGCCGCAAGGGCAGGATTCTGACGTATCGGTGTCATGGTTCAGCCGTGCGCCAGCGTCGGGTAAATGACAAGCGGTAAATCCCGGTCTCAGAATGATTTTTGCCCCGATCGCAAAAACGGGGTTTTCAGACCCGGTGCACCCCGCTATACGGCCTCACATGATCAATACCGCACATATCCTGCGCCTCCGACGCCGACGCCTGACCGCATAATCGGCCCGTTTGATCCATTTGCGCTGTCCAAATCCGCGCAAACCCCACCAAATCAGTTGACGACCATGGCCCCAGTGTATCACTCACAGGGCTCAAGCTATTCGAAAAGGATGATCCGATGATCCCGTCCGTTCTGCCGACCTATAACCGCGCGCCCCTGACATTCGTGAAGGGCGAAGGCGCCTGGCTGACCGAGGCGGATGGCCGACGTTTTCTGGATCTGGGCGCGGGCATAGCGGTGAACGCGCTGGGTCATGCGCATCCGGCGCTGGTGGCGGCCCTGACGGAACAGGCGCATGCGCTGTGGCATGTTTCAAACCTCTATAACATCCCGCAACAGCAGGCACTGGCGGACAAGCTGGTGGAACACACCTTTGCCGATACGGTGTTCTTCACCAATTCGGGCACAGAATCCTGCGAATTGGCCGTCAAAATGGCCCGCAAGTATTTTTATGACAAAGGTCAGCCCGAGAAGGTCGAGATCATCACCTTCGACGGCTCATTCCATGGCCGGTCATCGGCGGGTATCGCCGCCGCCGGGTCCGAGAAGATGACCAAAGGCTTTGGACCGCTGCTTCCCGGCTTTGTGCATCTGACATTCGGAGACCTCGACGGTGTCACCAACGCCATCACCGACACCACGGCAGCCATCCTGATCGAACCGGTTCAGGGCGAAGGCGGCATCCGCCCCGTTCCGGATGCAGAGCTGAAAGCCTTGCGCCAGATTTGCGATGATAACGGCCTTTTGCTGATCCTCGATGAAGTCCAATGCGGCGTGGGGCGGACCGGCAAACTCTTTGCCCATGAATGGGCCGGCATCACGCCGGATATCATGATGGTCGCCAAAGGCATCGGCGGCGGTTTCCCTCTGGGTGCGGTTCTGGCCACCGAAGAGGCCGCCAGCGGCATGACGGCAGGCACCCACGGCTCGACCTATGGCGGCAACCCCTTGGGCTGCGCTGTAGGCTGCGCGGTGATCGATCAGGTCGCCACTCCGGCCTTCCTCGAAGGGGTGAATCGCAAGGCGGGCCTGCTGCGTCAGAAGCTCGAAGGCCTGATCGCGGACCACCCCGAAGTATTCGAGGAGGTGCGCGGCTCAGGTTTGATGCTTGGCCTGAAATGCAAACCCGCCAATATCGACGTGGTCAACGCTGGCTATGACAACGAGGTCATAACGGTCCCCGCCGCAGATAACGTGATCCGCCTGCTGCCGCCGCTGACCCTCACCGAGGATGACATCGCACAAGCCCTGATCCGCCTTGAGAAAACTGCGGCACAAGTCGAAAACGCAATGGCTTCGGCCTGAACTCGCCTGATTAAAAAGTGAATTAAAATGAACCACTTCCTTGATATCCACAAAACTGACGCAGGTGATCTGCGGAACATGATCGATCAGGCCAGCGCGATGAAGCAGGCGCGCCTCGGTCGTCCCAAAGCAGCCCCGGACGACGAGCAGCCTCTGGCAGGCCGCATGGTTGCGCTGATCTTTGAAAAGCCGTCAACACGGACCCGCGTGTCCTTCGATGTCGGTGTGCGCCAAATGGGCGGGCAGACCATGGTGCTGTCCGGCAAGGACATGCAGCTGGGCCATGGCGAGACCATCGCCGACACCGCCCGGGTCCTGTCGCGCTATGTCGACATGATCATGATCCGGACCTTTGATGAAACCATCCTGACCGAGATGTCCGAATACTCGGACGTTCCCGTCATCAATGGTCTGACCGATCGTACACATCCCTGCCAGATCATGGCCGATGTGCTGACCTATGAAGAGCATCGCGGCCCCATCGCAGGAAAAAAGGTCGTCTGGACCGGCGACGGCAACAATGTCTGCGCTTCATTTCTGCATGCCGCCGGTCAATTCGGTTTCGACCTGACATTCACCGGCCCGGCGCAGCTGGACCCAGAAGAAGAATTCATGGGGCTTGCGCGCCAGAAGGGCTCGAAAATCGTGATCGAACGGGACCCGCACAAAGCTGTTGAAGAGGCCGACCTCGTGGTCGCCGACACCTGGGTCTCAATGCACGATTCTCAATCCGCGAAGGAGCGCCGCCACAACATGCTGCGCCCCTATCAGGTCAACGCCGAGCTGATGTCGCATGCCAAGCCAGACGCGTTGTTCATGCACTGCCTGCCTGCGCACCGCGAAGAAGAGGCCACATCCGAGGTCATGGACGGCCCGAACTCGGTGATCTTTGACGAGGCCGAAAACCGCCTGCATGCGCAAAAAGCCGTGATGCGCTGGTGTTTGGGCGTCTGAGGCCGACAGCAATCTGGGAGAGCGATAGATGGCTCTCTTAAATCTCGGAGCAACCAATGCCACACATCACTCTGGAATTCTCTGCCGGGCTCGAAAAAACTCATGATTTTCAAGCCATCTGTGAGCAGCTCTATTCCGTGCTCGCCGTGCATGAAGAATTCGATGCCCCAACACTCAAAATCCGTGCCAACTCGATCCCGTATTTCCGCATCGGGACCGAACCGCAGACGTTCATTCATGCCACGCTCTTGTTGTTGCAAGGCCGAGATGAGGCAACGCGCGCCGAGTTGAACGCGATCATTCTGAATGTTCTGGCTGAGTCTGCGCCCACGGTCGGCAGCATCACCGTGCGGGATGTTGAAATAGATCGCGCGACCTATGCCAAACGCCTGTCAGCCTGACGCAGCCCCGGTATGCGTATGGGATGACTAAACGCGTCGGGACACTTCCCAGACCCGTAGTCTGGCGAGCGTAGCAACGCACGCCAGAACTACCAGCACACACAATGCGATCTTGGTCATGATCTCCATTGTGCCCTCAATCATCAGGGCGTGTACGACACTGCCCAGTATGGTCACCACTGCCAGTCCGGCGTGACCCAGACGCCAGAGCCGAAATCGCAGGTTCAGGCGTAGCCGCAGAACGCCCATCGTTGCTGCAGCAAAACCCGTCCACATCGCGATCACACCCCAGACGGAAAAGGGTGTGGCTGATACGAATAGAAGCGCGTCCACGACATCCGGCGGGCTCGTGATCCACAAACCGCCCACATGGATTACGATCGCTGCGACAAGGGCCAGACCGCACCGCCTGTGCCATAAGCGGCTGCGCACAGGTGAAAGCCCAGGCAACCAGCGTCCGGCCAGCAAGGGTTGCATCAGCAGAAGGCACATCCCGACGATGCCCGCAAACCCGGCTAGGATGTAGATCGGCTCGCGCCACGCCAGATAAGGGCTGAATGCTGCCGCGATAACCGGCACCAGAAGGGCGAAAATCAACGCTGCCCAGATCAGTATGCGCCTCAACACGTATCAGGCAGGCTGCAAGACGAAATGCGCGGCAAGCGTTTTATCCTTCGCGCTCGACATCACCGGGCGCAGGAACACCGTCTCGAATTCGCCGCTGTCATAGGCCAGATGTCCATGCGGTTGGCCAAAGGCGGGCACGATTTGTGGCATCTCAAGCCGAAATTCACCGTTCGCATCCGTCAGCGTCGCCCCATGGCTGCGCTGGTCGCGCTCGTGCCCCTCGGTCGTATGCGCCCAGATCTGGATACGCTGGCCGGGCAAGGGGGCTCCGTCGCCTGCGCGGCGCACGGTGCCGGTCATCCAGAAACCTCCGCCGCCGATGCGCTGCACAATAGGGGCGCCGGGGCGATAGTTGTTCGATCCGCCCCGCATGGACGGGGTCGGTGCAACGCCCTGCGCCCGCGCGGGCGTGGTCAGCCCGGCCGTGCCTAGCGCTGCAAAACAGCCCGCCGTAACCAACGCGCTGCGGCGGGTAAGAAGAACGTGCGACATCGAGAGGGCTCCTTTCGATAACGGGCATGGTGTCTGGCCTGACACTCAATCTAGCACGTTTGTTGCGAAAGCCGAGTTAAGCTGGTCTGAAGATCGGGTCATTTCATCACCGTCACGTGAGCGTTGCCGCCGTTTCCGCCCATCGTGCACTGTATATGTGCACTCATGCGCTATGCCCGACAATAAATCATACTATATACCACATAATCAAACATATTGAAGCCCAAGCCAGATCCTGACCCAAGGGAGAGCGAGAATGAGCTGGAATCCGACCCATACCCCCGACTGCCGGTCCGAGAACCCGGCGCTGGACAGCCTGATCATCCCCCGTGCCCGTGATCTGGGCGGGTTCGAGGTGCGCCGCGCGCTACCCTCGGTCAAACGGCAACTGGTCGGCCCCTTCATCTTCTTCGACCAAATGGGTCCGGCCGAATTCATCACCGAAGGCGGTATTGACGTACGGCCGCATCCCCATATCGGACTTGGTACCGTGACCTATTTATATCAGGGCGAGTTTGAACACCGCGACAGTCTCGGCACGCATCAGATGATCTACCCCGGCGAGGTCAACTGGATGGTCGCTGGGCGTGGTGTGACCCATTCCGAACGTACCAGTGACCAAACACGCGGCAAGAAACACAGCCTGTTTGGCATCCAGACTTGGATCGCCCTGCCCGAAACTCACGAAGATATGGCCCCCGATTTCGAACACCACAAACAGGGCGCGTTGCCTCATATTCAGGATGCAGGCGTCAGCGCCCGCCTGATCCTTGGTTCCGCCTATGGCGAAACCAGCCCGGTCACCATGCTGTCCGAGACCTTTTATCTCGACGTCCAGCTCGAACCGGGTGCCTCCTTCCCGCTGCCCGACAATCACGAGGATCGCGGTGTCTATGTCACCACAGGCTCGGTCGAGATCGCAGGCGACAGCTTTGAGGCGGGTCGCATGATGGTCTTCCGCCCCGGCGATCACCTGTCCGTGAAGGCCGGACCACTGGGTGCGCGGCTGTTGCTGCTGGGCGGCGCGACCTTGAACGAAGATCGCTATATCTGGTGGAACTTCGTCTCCTCTTCGAAAGAGAAGATAGAAACCGCCACACGCGAATGGAAAACTGCCGACTGGGCGAACGGCGCCTTCCACCTGCCGCCCGGTGATGATCAGGAGTTCATTCCGATCTCGGAAGACCTCGAACGCACCCGACCCAGACGCGCCCGCGTCTGACCTCACGTCACGCTGGCTCCGTTGAACGATCCCGGCGATCCTTGGAGGCACAGCGGAGGTAAGCCATGAATATTGTCATCGCCGGTGCAGGCAGCATTGGCTGCTTTTGCGGCGCATTGCTGGCCGCAGCGGGACACAGCGTGACACTGCTGGGTCGCGCGCGGGTGCTGAACGCCATCCGGGGACAGGGGCTGACGGTGACAGATTTCTCGAACCTGCATCGTCACGTCGCCGCCGCACAACTCACGCTCAGCGAAGACCCTGCCTGTCTCGGGGATGCCGAGTTGGTCATCGTCACGGTAAAAACCGGCGCGACCGCCGAGATGGCAACGCTGATCGCCGCACACGCCACGGAAACGGCCCCGGTTCTGTCTTGGCAGAATGGGCTCGAGAACGCCCGCACCCTGCGCACCGCTCTTCCCGGACGCGACGTTCGGGCTGGAATGGTGCCCTTCAACGTGGTGCCGACGGGCCCGGCAACCTATCACCGCGCCACATCGGGCGAGATCGTCATCGAGCGTGGCTCCCAGTCTCTGGCTGAACGCCTAAGCGCCCCAGATCTACCCGTCAGCGAAAGCGACCAGATCGAGGCGGTGCAATGGGGTAAGCTGGTGATCAACCTCAACAATGCATTGAACGCATTGTCCGGCCTGACCTTGCAAAACCAACTGCTCGACCGAAACTGGCGTCGCCTGATGGCTGATCAGATGGCCGAGGCGCAGCGTGTTTTGAAAGTCGCCGAGATCGAGGCCACCTCCACAACGCCACTACCCGCATGGATGACACCGCACATTCTACGTCTGCCAACGCCATTTTTTACACGAATTGCGGCAAAAATGCTGACCATCGACCCCAATGCGCGCACCTCGATGGCTTATGATCTGACGGCGGGTCGCCCGACCGAAATCGACAGTCTACAGGGCGAAATCATCAAACTCGGCCAACAGTACGCGATCGCAACCCCGATCAATAGCCGAGTCTCTCAACTCATCCACCATTCACCGGACACGCCGCTCACAGTCGACCAGATCATAACCTGATCCGTCTCTTCATCTGGCCTAAAATACCTCGGAGCGCGAGGCAGAGCCTCGCAAATTCCGATCAAGCGAACGCAGTCAAAACCCAGAAAATTAGCGCCGACATCACTGCCGCTGCCGGTACCGTGATCACCCAGGCCGCCACGATGGTCATGAAATGCGACCGCCGCACCAGCTTGCGCCGCCGCCGTTCCTCGCGCGCCAGTCGCAGCTCTGCAGGCCGCTGGCGGTTCGAGTATTTCCACCGCCGTTCTGCATGCCACTCCCGATAGAAGCCAACACCAAAGACGGCCCCAACCGCGATATGAGTCGAACTGACCGGCAGACCCAGCCAACTGGCGACGATGACCGTGATCGCCGCCGATAGCGCGACACAGAACGCCCGCATCGGGTTCAGCTTGGTGATCTGGCTGCCGACCATACGGATCAGCTTGGGACCGAACAGGAATAGGCCGAACGAGATGCCAAACGCGCCGATCACCATGACCCATGTCGGGATCGATACTTTCGTGGCAAAATCTCCGAACTCGGCCGCATGCACGATTGCCGCCAATGGACCCACCGCATTGGCCACATCATTGGCCCCATGCGCAAAGCTCAGAAATGTGGCCGAAATCACCAGAGGCAGACCAAACAATGTCTTCAACGACCGGGTCCGGTTCTCCAACCCTTCAGACTTGCGCTTGACCCACGGTACCGTCGCAGCCCAGACCAGGCCGCCAAAGGTCAGACCGATCAAAAGGGCAAATTGAAGATCAATTTTGACGATCCGCTTCAGGCCTTTGACCGACAAGTAGGTGGCAAACGCCCCTGCCATCACGGCAACCAGAATGGGCACCCAGCGCCGCGCTGCCGCGATCTTGTCGTCCTGATACTGGATCTTGTGTTTGATCAATGCCAGAAAGGCGGCTGCAATCATCCCGCCCAAAACGGGTGAGATCACCCAACTGGCGGCAATCGCGCTCATCGTGCCCCAACTCACCGCACTTAGGCCCGCCGCAGCAATGCCGGCACCCATCACGCCGCCGACCACCGAATGCGTGGTCGAAACCGGTGCCCCGACCCAGGTAGCCAGATTGACCCACAGTGCCGACGATATCAGGGCCGCCATCATCGCCCAGATGAACACATTGCTGTTCTGCACCGACATCGGATCGATGATGCCCTTAGAGATGGTCGAAACCACATCCCCCCCTGCCAGCAACGCGCCTGCGCTTTCTGCGATGGCGGCAATAAGGATGGCTCCGCCCATGGTCAGAGCATTGGCCCCAACTGCCGGGCCCATATTGTTGGCCACGTCGTTGGCACCGATATTGATCGCCATGTAAGCGCCGAATGCCGCAGCTGCGACAACGATCACGCCACCATCGGCCCGTCCGAACAGAAGCGCTGCAGCCAATCCTGCTAGCGCGATAAAGGCCAGTGCAATTCCGGGGGCCAACAGAGGACGCGATACTTGGGCATTGGCGTGCTCAACGCGCGAGATACGCTGTAGGTCACGGTCCAGTGCGTGCCAACGGGCTTTAGTGGGGTGGTCTGACATCGGTTCACAACGGCTGTTTTGAATGATGCCCGCCGCTAAACGGTTCCAATGGGCGCGGCAACCTTTGTCATCAGTTTTTTACAATATTGTTACAATTGCAGTAGCAAGTCGCGCAATTCCGGCTCTTGCACGCGTTCGGCGGCCACCTTCGGGGACACCCAGCAGCGCTTACGCTGATCGGACTCGGGGAATACATCCGCCAGATCGGTCACCTCGATCCGATAAACGCTGGTGATAACCGGCAAGGCCGTGCCGTCATCCAACCTTTTGTCGTAAGAGTAATGACCAACGGGATCTTTCTGCACCTCCGTTGCACGTACGCCAGCCTCTTCCCAGGCTTCCCGCAATGCGGTTTCCGGCCCGTTGAGCCCATCAATAGGCCAGCCTTTGGGGATAATCCAGCGTCCGGTGCCCCGACTGGTTATTAACAAAACGTCGTCACCGGGACCTGCCTTGCGGGTACACAACGCAGCAACCTGCACCCGGCTTGGGCGCTGGATCAGCGGTCGCGCGACCTCTTCCCAGATGTTGCGTATCCATGTCGTCATGTCAGGCCTGCTCGGGCGTGTTCTTTTTGTAATTCGAAGAAGTTACATAATCATGTATTGCTGAGTTAACAATACCGCCCTCGGATAACCGCAAAATATGGCCTGAACTTTCGGTGTTTCGTGTATTTTTGCAGCAATTTGTGCGCTTTGCACTGTTTCCGCCAATGAGGCTTATTTACGCCCACCTGATCAACTCAGCCTTTGCGCCGCTTCGCGCGCAGCGTCGGATCCGCCTGAGTTGGATCTTCGGGCCAGGGATGTTTTGGGTACTGCGCCCGCATGTCCTTGCGCACATCGGCATATGACCCGGCCCAGAATCCGGGCAGATCACGGGTGATCTGGATCGGTCGCTGGGCCGGTGACAGCAGCGTGATCTTCAAAGGCTCGCCCCCAACCACCGGATGTTGCGTAACGCCGAATACCTCTTGTAGCCGAACCGAGATTTCGGGCACCGCACCGCCATAGTCAATTGGCAGCTTGCGGCCCAACGGAGTCACAAACGAGCCCGGCGCCCGCCGATCCAGTTCATGCATCTGTTCCCAGTCCAGCCGGGCACGCAGCGCGGGCAGCAGGTCGAACCGCTTCCAGTCATCGGCATTGCGCACGCCCGAGAGCATCGGCAGCAGCCAGTCTTCCAGCGTATCCATCAGCCCGGTTTCCGAGAAGTCCGGCAAATCAGCGCCTTCCGCGCGGATCAACTCGACCCGAGCGGTCAATCGCGCTGCGGCCCCGTTCAGCCGCACACCCAGATCGCGCACCCCGTCCAACATCGCCCGCGCCAACGCATCCTCGGGGACATCTTTCCAGATGCGGTCGTCCAGCGTGATCGCTCCGAACCGCTCTTGCCTGCGCGCCACGACACGGCGTTCGCGTTTTGACCAGTCGCAGCTGTCGACCCACGCGATCTGATCGCCGAATAGATCGCGAATTTCCCCCTCGGAAATCTGCGCTGCCATGCGCACACGCGCCTCACGCGGGTTCCCATCCGTATCCGTCACCACGAGATATGGCGCACCTGCCAGCGTATCACCAGCTTCCAGCACGACGCCTTTGCCACCCGACAGGACATAACGCGGGACATCTCCCTTGCGTCGCTGTCCGATGCGATCGGGATAGGCCAGCGCCGCCATCGCTGCCGGGCTCAGACCATCTGCGCCTCCGGCCTGCGCGCGCAACCGTTTTGCTTCGCCCTTGATCCGATCCAGCGCGCCCATGTTGACCTGCCAGACCCGATTGCGCTGAAACGCGCGCACGTCCCGCAGCACCTCAAGCCTCAAAGACAGATCGACCGGCGCGCCCCGCAGCGGATCGCGTTCCGCCATCAGCGCCGCCAGTGTCGCGGCCTCAGGTCCCGCGTGCAGCAGCATGTGCCCCAGCCGAGGATGCAGCGGCAGCGCCGCCAGCGCCCGCCCATGTTCGGTGATCCGGCCTTTGCCATCCAGGGCACCCAGCATCGCCAGCAACGCGCGCGCCTCAGCCAGCGTGCCTTCGGGCGGCGCGGTCAGAAACGCAAGATCACCCGGTTCTGCGCCCCAGAGCGACAATTCCAACGCCAGCCCGGTCAGATCGGCAGCCTCGATTTCGGCAGGCGGGTAGGCGGCCAGTGCACCTTCTTCGCCTTTGGACCACAACCGATAGCAGACACCTTCGGCCACACGCCCCGCACGGCCTGCGCGCTGCGTCGCTTCGGCCCGCGTCACCCGCTCGGTCACCAGCTGCGACATGCCTGATCCGGGATCGAACCGCGCCCGCCGGGCTTGCCCCATATCGACCACCACGCGGATATCGGGAATAGTCAGCGAGGTTTCGGCAATCGACGTCGCCAGAACTACCTTGCGACCTTGCTTAACCGGCGCAATCGCCACGCGCTGGGCGGCAAAGGGCAGTGCTCCGAACAAAGGCCGCACTGAACAGGTGTCGGGTAGACGGCTGGCCAAAGCCGCCTCGGCCCGCCGAATTTCACCTTCACCGGGCAGGAACACCAGCATGCCCCCTTTGGTTTCCCGTTCGGCTCGCACCACCAGATCGATCAGCGCGTCCAGTCGCCGCGCCTGCGGCCCCAAAGGCCGGTCCAACCAGCGGGTCTCGACCGGATAGCTGCGCCCTTCGGATGTCACCAGAGGCGCGTTCATCAGCTGGCCCACCGGTTCAGCATCCAGCGTCGCGGACATCGCCATCAAGATCAGGTCATCGCGCAACGCTCCAGTCACCTCAAGGCACAGTGCAAGCCCAAGATCGGCGTTCAGGGACCGTTCGTGGAATTCATCGAATATCACAGCACCTACGCCGGGCAGGTCAGGTTCGGATTGCAGCATCCGTGTCAGGATACCTTCGGTCACAACCTCGATGCGCGTCGCCTTTGAAACTTTCACGTCTCCACGGACACGATAGCCCACGGTCTGGCCCACGGGTTCACCCAGCGTCTCGGCCATGCGTTCGGCGGCGGCGCGGGCGGCCAGCCGCCGGGGCTCCAGCATGACGATCCGGCCCTCGCACAGACCGGCCTGTAGCATCTCAAGCGGCACGCGGGTTGTCTTGCCCGCACCCGGCGGCGCCTGCAGCACCGCGCGCCCATGCGTTCGCAAGGCGTTCAGAAGATCGGGAATGGCGTCATCAATGGGCAACCGGGTCATATCGCCTTATCGCCAAAGCCTCGGCCAAGGTCCAGCGTCGCCAAACTCGGCTCCGGTTGGGGCTGGACAAACCGGGTCATCCCCCCTCATCTAGGGCAAATTCCAGCCGGGGACTTACCGATGAACATTGCCGAGCTTGGCGACAGGATCTTGAACGGAGAGCGCAGGGCATTGGCCCGTGCGATCACACTGGTCGAAAGCGGGCGTGAAGATCATCGAGCGCAGGCAACCGCGCTGCTGGATCAATTGAGCGGCGCCGGACGCCAGGCTTTGCGGATCGGCCTGTCGGGCACGCCGGGTGTAGGCAAATCGACCTTTATCGAAAGCTTCGGCATGATGCTGACGGGGCTGGGGCTGCGCGTTGCGGTTCTTGCAGTTGACCCCAGCTCGGCCCGTTCGGGGGGCTCGATCCTGGGCGACAAGACCCGCATGGAAAGGCTGAGCCGCGAGAAAAACGCCTTTATCCGCCCGTCCCCCAGCCAGAGCCATCTTGGTGGCGTGGCGCGCCGCACACGCGAAGCGATTGCACTTTGTGAGGCGGCTGGTTTTGACGTCGTGCTGATTGAAACCGTGGGTGTGGGCCAATCGGAAACCGTTGTGGCCGAGATGTCTGACCTGTTCCTGCTGCTGCTGGCCCCGGCGGGCGGCGATGAGTTGCAGGGCGTCAAGCGCGGCATCATGGAGATGGCTGACATGATCCTGATCAACAAGGCCGATGGCGACCTGAAAGCGACTGCCACCCGCACCTGCGCCGATTACGCGGGCGCGCTGCGTCTGCTGCGCAAACGCCCGCAGGACCCCGAAGGGTTTCCCAAGGCCATGACCGTTTCAGCGGTTGAAGAGCATGGGCTGGAACAGGCCTGGGACGAGATGCAGGCCCTGACAACCTGGCGGCGCGAAGCCGGGCATTGGGTATTGAACCGCGCCACACAGGCAAAATACTGGTTCGAGCAAGAGGTACGCCACGCATTGCTTGCGCGTCTCGAAACGCCACAGATGCGCAGTCGGATGAGCGATCTTGGCGCTCAGGTCAGTGCGGGCCACCTCAGCCCATCGGCGGCGGCCGAACAAATCCTCTCCGGGCTGTCCGACGCGTAACACTCTGGCGGTATGATGCGTGCGCGGCTGGTGCGCTGACCGCTAATCGTGTATTAAAGCTACATATATTGTTGTGTTTGAGTGTAAGTCACTGCGTTTGAACCGGGTTGAGAAAGGGCTTGGTCAGCTCGGATCGTGCCCGGATTCTCCGAGGAACGGGACACGTCAGAATGCCCAATATCAATGGTACCAATGGCGACGACGATATCGATGTCACAAATGACAACGGTACTCTGAACGGAAACCCGGCGACGCCTCCGGTGACCGGTATCCGCGGCCGTGGCGGCGATGACGATATCACCATCACCAATAGCACCATTGCCAACAATGTCCTGGGCAATGCAGGCACCGACACGATCATTGTCACCAACAGCACGGTTGGCGGGCGCATCGCTAGCGGTTCGGATGCGGATACGGTTGATATCAGGGGGTCAACCGTCGGCGATATCCGGCTTGGTGCCGGTAATGACACGCTGAATTTCACCAGCACCACGGTGTCGGGTGACATTCGCGGCGGCAGCGGAACCGACACGCTGAACCTCCCTGAGGGCACTGTTATCACGGACGATACTTTCGGGGTGATTACGGTCGAAGACGGGGTTGGTTACTCAGTCTCTAGCGGCACATTTACCCTGCCTTCAGGCATCACCGTCACGTATTCAGCGTTCGAGAACGGGTCGGGTATGCCCTGTTTCACGCGCGATACATTGATCACGACGCAGCAGGGCCAGACCCCCATCCAGTCGCTGTGCACCGGTGACCTGATCCCCACGCTGGGGCAGGGCCTGCACCCGATCCGTTGGATCGGGCGGCGCGAATTTGATCGCTTCCAGCTTGAAGCCAACCCCAGACTCTGGCCTGTGCGTATCCTTGCAGGGGCATTGGGCGAGGGGCTGCCGCATCGCGATCTGCTGGTCTCGCGCCAGCATCGGATGCTGGTGTACTCAAAGATCGCCCAACGCATGTTCGGCACGACCGAGGTTCTGATTCCGGCCATCAAACTCACTGCAATGCCGGATATCTACATTGATGAAAGCGTGGAAAGCGTCGAGTATTACCACCTGCTGTTCGACTGCCATCAGGTGATCTTTGCCGAGGATGCGCCAACCGAAAGCCTCTATACCGGCCCCGAAGCGCTGAAAATGCTGAGCGCCGCGTCGCGTCGCGAGATATTCGAGATTTTTCCCGAACTGACAGACCTTGACTACCGCGCCGACCCGGCCCGCATGATCCCCGGCGGGCGGCTGCAAGCGCAGTTGATCACACGGCATTTGAAGAATAACAAGCCGCTGTTGCGGATGTCCCCGATCTTGACCTCAAATGAATTCAACTCGGGTGCAAAGATTTCGCCGCAGCCGTCTTGACCCTTCGCGCGATTCCCACTAAACGCATCCAACCAGTTTTCGGGCGCGACTTCGGGTTGCGCCCCTTGTGATTTGGCCGCGGGTCTTGTACCCGGCCTCCAGAAACAAAGGAAGAAACCATGTCGCGCCGTTGCGAACTGACCGGAAAAGGCCCGATGACTGGCAACAATGTCAGCCACGCCAAAAACAGAACTCGTCGCCGTTTTCTGCCCAACCTGAACGACGTTACCCTGCAGTCGGAAACTCTGGGTCGTGGCGTCAAGCTGCGCATCTCGGCAGCTGCCCTGCGCTCGGTCGACCACCGCGGTGGTCTGGACGCGTTCCTGGCCAAAGCCAAGGATGACGAGCTGTCGGCGAACGCCCTGAAAGTGAAGAAAGAAATCGCCAAGGCGCAAGCCTCGGCCTAAGCGCTTTCTCACGCAAGAATTCAGCCCTGCACCCTGCGGTGTGGGGCTTTTCTTTTTTGCATTCGCAGCCCCTGTGCGAATGATTGTCTCTGAAATGGTAATAAAACGCCCCGCTTCGTGACGTTGTTCACAGAACGCCTGCTGAATATCGCATATGTTTATGCATATTCATGTTGAGGGGGTTACCATGTCACTCAAAGCAAAGAATTTTCTGTTTTTACTGCCACGATCAATTGCAAAAGCCGTGATCCGCTGCACCCGGATGCAGCGCCGGGTAAACCGACTGCATACGGGGATGAATGCCGAGGCGTTCAGGCCGCCGAAAAGCTGAGCTAGGCCATACTGTCTCAGCCACTGCTTTGCGCTTGAAGCCGGTTCAGTGGGCAGCGTATATACCAAGCTGACATGACAGGCTTTTTCCGCACATTTCTGCCTTATACGCTGTCCCTGATGGTGATCCTCACCGGGCAGGGACTGGCCGTGTCGCGGGGTATGGAGCGCGCGGTCGGGCAGATGGTTTTGTGCACCGGCAGCGGGCCGGTCGTCGTCTATATGGACGAAGACGGCCAACCGACCCGCGCACCGCAATACTGCCCTGACTATGCGCTCAACCTGCTGGGCGCGATCCATGAAGCCTCGGTTGCCGTACCTCCGGCCCCGTCGCGCGCGCTCCCCGCGCCGTCGCTCCTTTCCCAGCATCTGATTGCCGCGCCGTTGCCGCGACACCCAGCTCGTGCCCCGCCGGTTTCTGCCTGATTCCAGTTTCCAAACTCTATCAGACAGTTACCAAGGAGAGGCATAATGACCCTCAAATCCAGCCTGCTTGCAGTCCTGACTACCTTTTCGCTGACCGGTGCGGCGCTGGCTGCCGATACCATCTCGGTCGAAGACCCTTATGCACGGTCTTCGGGCAAAACCGCGAAGGCGGGTGCCGCCTTCATGATGATCCAGAATCAAGGCGATACCGATGACCGCCTGATCGGCGTGACCTCGGATGCGGCTGCCCGAGTGGAACTGCACACTCATAAGGTTGACGAAAACGGTGTCGCCAAGATGGTGCATGTGAAGGAAGGCTTCGCCATTCCGGCGGGCGAAACCCACATGCTGAAACGCGGCGGTGATCACGTCATGTTCATGGGCCTGACAGCGCCCTTCGAACAGGGAGGGAGCGTTCCCGTCACATTGATCTTCGAAAACGCCGGAGAGGTCGCGGTCGAGATCCCGGTCGATCTTGAGCGCCAGGACAAAGGCGGCCATTCGAACTAACGCCTGTCTTCAGGCTGTGGTACAGCCATCATCCATACGTCAGGCCGGGCAATGCCCGGCCTGTTGCGTCATCTGTTGACGGTTTTCATCTCCAATCGATCGCCCGCTTTTTTGAACCGTGCCGCCAGAAAGAACATCACCACCGCCGAGGTCAGCGCGAAGAAGGCAATTGCCCAGCCCAACGCCACCATGCCGCTGCCGGGCCAGAAGATCAGCGCCAGCCCGACGATGAGTGCGAAGATACCTGAATTACGCACCGTTGCGCGCTCGGGGTCTTGTGGATGCATTTGCGGCAGCGCCATGAACGAGCCGATCGCAACGAACAGCGCCATCGCCCCCATGAGGGTGAAGGCAAGCCAGGCCACGCCCTGTGGCCAGATCAGCAACACCAAACCGATCAGCGCGGCACCGATCCCGACGCCTCCGATCAGCCCGCGCCGCCCAAAACCCAGCCAGGTCAGCGCGCCATCCAGAATCAGCAGCGCCCCTACCAATCGCAGCAATAATGAGATGCTGCTGGTCGGCCAGAACAGCGCTGCAATCCCGATCAGACCTGCGAGAATTCCACGCAGCAGAAAGGTCCACCACAGGCTGGCCAGATTGGTACTTAACGTATCGCGCGCGTCGATACTGCTGTCGTCAAGGATTTCTCCGTCTTTGGGCGGTAGATCGGTCATGTCACTCACTCGGGTTTGCGTTTTCTGCACCATAGACGGGAAGACGCGCCGCTGTCTGCCCCTATCGCGTGCTGCCTCGCGCCAACAGCTCATCGACCCAGCGCGGTACTGCCTTCGAGGCTGGCCCCAGCCGGGTTTCATCAAATATTCCGGCTGATGGCTCAAGGTTCAATTCGATCGTCCGCGCGCCCACGGCCCGCGCCTCTTGTACAAACCCTGCCGCCGGATAAACCTGCCCCGAGGTGCCGATCGAGGCGAACAGCGATGCTTCCATCAGATGGTCGTAGATCTCATCCATGAAATATGGCATCTCGCCGAACCATACGACGTCGGGCCGGGCCGAGGGCTGGTGACAGGACGGGCAGGGCTCACCCACATCCATTTCGGGTGGCGAAGCCCAACGATATCCGCACGCCGCACACAAAGCCCCAGCCAAGGTGCCATGCATATGGATCACATGCGCGGCCCCTCCTGCCTCGTGCAGGCTGTCGACATTCTGGGTGACAAGGATCACCTCTCCAGGCCAGCCCTGCTGCAACCGGGCCAGCGCCTGATGCGCCGCGTTGGGCTGCGCCTTGGCGGCCTGTACTCGGCGGGCATTGTAAAATTGATGCACCAGCGACGGATTGCGGGCAAAGCCCTCGGGCGTGGCCACATCCTCGATCCGGTGCTGCGCCCACAGGCCCCCTTCATCGCGGAACGTGCCCAACCCGCTTTCGGCGGAAATCCCGGCCCCGGTCAGAATGACGATCTTTTCCATACCTGCCCCACGCGCTAAACCTCTCTTATGTCACACCGTATCCTTTTCGTCTGCCTGGGCAATATCTGCCGATCCCCCGCCGCCGAGGGCGCTTTTCGCGCCCGCGCCCCGCATCACCAGACCGACAGCGCCGGAACCTCGGGCTGGCATATCGGAGACCCGCCCTACGGCCCAATGCAAAAGGCCGCCCGCGCGCGTGATATCGACCTCAGCGACCTACGCGCGCGCCAGTTCGTGGCCGAAGATTTCAACCACTTCGACCTGATCATCGGAATGGACGCAGAAAACATCGAGGGTATCGAGGCCCTGCGCCCCGACGGCATCACCACCCCGGTCCGCCTGCTGACCGATTTTGCGCCTGATAGCGGCGCGGACCACGTGCCCGATCCCTATTACACCCGGGATTTCGACGGCGCGCTGGACCTGATCGAAGAGGCGGTGCAGGGGCTCGAGGCACATGTGCGGGCCTAGCTTGAATATACCATTCATTTACGACGGCAGATGCGGACGGCATTGTTCCCCATGCGATATATGTCCAATTCTGGACTGATGGGTATGTCGAACTCAATTTGTAACAACTAAATTTGAGCCAAGTGTTTCAAATAGGTTCTACGGCAAAAATGGGGCAAAGCAGGTGGTGGCTGAAGCTTCCTTATGTAGCGCTATCCTCATCCGGGCATGGGCAAATCTCATCCATTGCTTCCAGAACGATCTTAGCAATAACAGTAACTGGAACAACGGTGTCGGCCGTAAATTCAGCGATTTCAGTCGTCAGAGCCATCGCTTCCTCAAGTAGTATAGCTATTGTCTCATTGTTCTCTCGGAACTTATCGTATGCCTCGGTTGCCAACAGTACGCGATCTTCCTGAAGGCTCCGGATAAAGCCGACAGCAGTCCGGGCTTGTTTGCGCCGTCGGCAATAGTCGATTTTGTCACAAAAATCCTCAGGTTCGCCAGGTGGTTTTCTCTTGACTTGTCGAGCAAGCAAGCGACCCGACCAGCCAATAAACCGTGCCTTCTGCTCTTGCCACCAGCTAACAATCGAGTAGCTTCGACCATGCGCGTTAGCTACGCGTCTGAGATCGCTTGAAATTTGTCGATCGAGCGCTTTGGGTGTCAGAAGCAACGCTTGTTCAAGAGTTAGAGCATCTTTGTAACCCGGCGGCTCTGCACCGATGCCATCTATAGTCATCGTCATTCTAAAAAAACTTTCGTAGCAAATTCAAAACATGAAGCGCACACTATGTTGCAAAGGCAATGCTTGGCAACGTACTTTAATGAAAATGGTGACTTGCCGCTAAAAAGAGAGGCGCCAGAGTCCATCTGGTTTCGTTGTAGAAGAAATGCTGCGTTCTTGAGATAAACTTTTGAAAGTCGCAAATTAGAGCGATAGCAAATAATCGTATTCGCTGCCTCTCGCTCTATCCCACCACCTTCAACTGACCACCTAACCACGGCAGTTGCGCAATCGCTGGATCAACGATCTGGCTGCGCATCAGGCGTCGGATCATGTCGGCCACTTCCTGCGGTACCTGATCGGACCAGTCGGTCCGTGTAAACAAGGAAATGGTGCGTGCGAACTCACCGAACGGGGCAGGGTGCGCCTCCATCCCGTCGTGGAAGCGGGCGGCGCGCATATAGCCCAGCGGCGTGGTAATCGCCCAGCCAAGGCCGCGCGCAACCATCGCCATCAGCGCGAGGTGTGAGCCGATTTCGAACCGTTCCTCGAACTCCAGCTGCTGCCGGGCCAGATGGCTTTCGATCTGACGGCTGATCAACTGCTCGCGGGCATAGCGCAGAAAGGGCAGATCCTGCACTGGTTGCGCAACGCCCTTAGGCGCGACCAGAATGAACGGATCCTGCACCAGCGGATATTCGACCACGCCCTCCAGCACCTCGCCAGAATGGGCCGAGACCGCCATGTGCAGGCGCTGCGCCTCCAGCTCGGCAAACAGGTCCAGACTGGGCAGCGTGATCAGCTTGAATTTCGACCGGGTCAGACTGTCGGCCAGCAACGTCGCCAATCGCGGCGTCAGGTCGTTGTCGAAATCGTCGATCAAGCCGATGGACAGGGTGGTCAGATGCCCCAGATCCATCACTGCCAGTTCGCCTTGCGCCATCTGCAACTCGGCCAGCACTGCCTCGGCCCGCGCCAGGAAACTGCGGCCGGCCTGCGTCAGTCGCATCGGTCGCCGCCCGTGATCCACCAGATCGGTGCCCAAAGCCTTTTCCAGATTGCGCAACTGCTGGGAAACCGAGGGCTGGCTGAGCCCCGTGATCTCGGCCGCCTGCGCCACCGATCCGGTCCGCGCCAGCGCCTCGAACACTTCAAGGCCCCGCAGGGTCAGCCCTTTCATCACCATCGCACATACCTTTCGCTGCGCCATTTCTGAGGCGCAGCGGGCATCAGGTCAAGGATTGACAGGGCTCAGTTGCAGATCGCTTGCGCCATCTGGCCAAAGTTCTGATACCGATCCCACAGCGCATCATCGCGCGCGGTCTGCGACATCTTCAACTCCTGCGCCTGATGCGGGTTGGTGAACCACTTGGCGACGGTCTTCTGATCACTACGCGTCAGCGCCTGATCCGCCACGCGCTGAATACACCGGCACCGCGCCCGCGTCGCCGCTTCACGGTCTGATGCCAGACACGCCCGCTTGATCTGCGCCGCGTCCACTGTGTGGGCCACCGACGTCAGCGATGCCGCACAAAATGCGATTAAGAGGAACTGTTTCATACTCGAGCCTCGTTTTTTGCCTGCCCGGACGGGTCTTATGCCCCTCTCGGTCTGCGGCGGAGTATGAATCAAAGTGGATTCGGGATCAATTGGGTGGTTCGAAAAAGTGAATACACGAGTCGGAAACACCCCACTCCGTAGGCCGGGCTTCAGCCCGGCACTAGTCATGACAAAAACGGAAGCCAGTGCTCGATAGCTTCAATTAGGGCTTCGATTTTCTCTGGATACTTGGCGGCATACCCCGCCCCGGTAGCAGGAATACCCCACTTAATTAAAGTATCGACCGAAAGATCGCCCTTGCCTGCGCACCACTTGAGAAAGCTTGCCAATCCGGATTTGAACTTAGCTAGGATTGCCTCAATCCACTCGCGATCAGGGCTTTCCTGCTCCAGCGCTTCCGAAAGTTCTTCTTCGGCTTCCCAGATTAGTGTGACAGCGCCGACCAAGAGTTCATCT
This sequence comes from Ruegeria sp. D6, assembly GCF_056534365.1. Taxonomy (NCBI): domain Bacteria; kingdom Pseudomonadati; phylum Pseudomonadota; class Alphaproteobacteria; order Rhodobacterales; family Roseobacteraceae; genus Ruegeria; species Ruegeria sp. D6. The sequence goes on from NZ_JBQFPH010000001.1 coordinate 244,154, forward strand.
TGGATACGGTCCGGAGGGTTGTTTCCTCCTATGCCGTGGCGAGCACTAGTCTGGCTTTTCGAGCCATCTTTGAGACCAGTAAGCGCGGATTCAACTGCGCACCGCGACCGAATACGTTCAATTTCGGATGCAACGGCATCTGGGCCTGCTTTCCAGTTACCTTCTTCGATGTTTGCAATTCGTCGCAGTAACGCGAAGTTTGGAGATGCGCCTTCAAGTATAGCTTCGTAGAATTCGCCCCAATATCTCCATTTCCTGCCAGACTGGTGGAGAGCTTCAACCAAACCAACCACTGAAAAAGGTGCTTGCAAGCCTGCCTCTGCTTGGCAGTCATCATGACGAAACAGAAATGGATCGAAGTCCACTCCGTTGTCCCTACTAACCTTTGTTTTGGAGTCAGCTGAAATTTCCCAAAGCAGCTGCATCATAGGTTCTAGCTCGACAGCGTTGACCAGACATCGTTCGGCTATTTCTCTAGTCAAGTAAGGCGAGGAGCCTTCCGCAAACTGAAGTGCATTTTCCAATACCCACATTGCTGTTGACAGGTTGCTAAGACTCATCTCTTCAAACTGATCAATATGGCATTGGATGGCATCTTCGATCGTCTGGTCATCGAGCGCGTTTCTATCGTTCAGAAGAACCATCGTTGTAACTACTGTGCGAAATGCGATTAGAACGTTTTGTTCTTCGCCTTCAGAAATGCGCCACGCGTCTAGTACCACTCCGTCAAATTTTGGAAAATCTGGGTGAAACGCTGGTAATGCTCGCAATGCAGCACGAAAAATAAGCCCCCCAGCTTCAATCTGGTTTGCTTCCGAGATGATTTCGGCGATGATTTCTACCCGATCTTCAAAATCGAGGTTTGAGGTAGTAATACCTGCTTCGGCCTTCTCATTGTCCATTGACCAACCCACGATTCCTCTACATATCCCCAACCCATGACAGACCTCGCTCATATCCGCAATTTCTCCATCGTCGCCCATATCGACCATGGCAAATCCACCCTTGCTGACCGGCTCATCCAAGAGACCGGCACGGTTAAGGATCGCGACATGAAGGAACAGCTGCTCGACAGCATGGATATCGAGCGCGAGCGTGGCATCACCATCAAAGCCAACACGGTTCGCATCGACTATACCGCCGACAACGGCGAAGCATACGTGCTGAACCTGATCGACACCCCCGGCCATGTGGACTTTGCCTATGAGGTCAGCCGGTCCATGCGCGCGGTCGAAGGCTCTCTGCTGGTTGTGGACTCGACCCAAGGGGTCGAGGCGCAGACGCTTGCCAACGTGTACCAAGCCATCGACGCCGACCACGAAATCGTGCCGGTGCTAAACAAGATCGACCTGCCCGCGTCCGACTGTGACCGCGTGGCCGAACAGATCGAGGATGTGATCGGCATCGACGCGACCGACGCCATTCAAGTCAGCGCCAAGACCGGGCAGGGCATCCACGAAACGCTTGAAGCCATCGTGCAGCAACTGCCCGCGCCGCAGGGCAATCTCGACGCGCCGCTCAAGGCGATGCTGGTGGATTCGTGGTACGACGCCTATCTGGGCGTCATCGTTCTGGTCCGCATCATGGATGGCACGCTGAAAAAGGGGATGCGGGTCAAGTTCATGTCGAACAACACCCTGCACCATGTCGACCGCGTTGGTGTCTTCCGGCCCGAGATGGAGATGGTCGACTCGCTTGGCCCCGGTGAGATCGGCTTCCTCACCGCTTCGATCAAACAGGTCCGCGACACCCGCGTTGGTGACACCATCACCAATGACCGCAACGGCACTGAAGAGGCCCTGACGGGATTCAAACCCGCGCAGCCGGTGGTGTTCTGCGGCCTCTTCCCCGTCGACAGTTCCGAATTCGAAGACCTGCGCGATGCGATCGACAAACTGGCCCTGAACGACGCCAGCTTCAGCTTTGAAATGGAAACCTCGGCGGCATTGGGCTTTGGCTTCCGCTGCGGTTTCCTCGGCCTGCTGCACCTTGAGGTCATCCGCGACCGGATCGAACGCGAATACGATATCGAGCTCATCACGACGGCTCCCTCGGTGATCTATCACGTCTACATGAAAGACGGCGAGATGATCGAGCTGCACAACCCCGCCGACATGCCCGACCCGTCGAAGGTCGACCATATCGAGGAACCGCGCATCAAGGCGACCATTCTGGTGCCCGACGAATACCTCGGCGACGTGCTGAAACTCTGCCAGGACCGCCGCGGCATCCAGCTGGACCTGACCTATGCGGGCAGCCGCGCCATGGTCGTCTATGATCTGCCCCTGAACGAGGTCGTCTTCGACTTCTACGACCGCTTGAAATCGGTGACCAAGGGCTATGCCTCGTTCGACTATCAGATGACCGGCTATACCGAGGACAATCTGGTCAAGATGTCGGTGCTGGTGAATGACGAACCGGTTGACGCGCTGTCAACCATGGTTCACCGCGACCGGGCTGAGATGCGGGGCCGGGCGATGTGCGAAAAGCTCAAGGACCTGATCCCGCGCCACATGTTCAAAATCCCGATCCAGGCCGCCATCGGAGGCAAGGTCATCGCCCGCGAGACCCTCTCGGCCTTGCGCAAGGACGTGACCGCCAAATGCTACGGAGGCGACGCCACGCGGAAACGCAAACTGCTGGACAAGCAGAAGGCGGGTAAGAAGAAGATGCGCCAGTTCGGGAAAGTGGATATCCCGCAGGAGGCGTTTATTTCAGCGTTGAAGATGGACAGCTAAGGCTGTCCTTCCTCTCCGTTGATCGGTTCTATACGGCCTCAGGATCAGCGTCACTCTGACCAAGTTCCGCGAGTTCACTCCAAACCGCTCTTGGGATATCCCAATCCGCCCATTCGAGTGTTTGTCTCACATGCTGTGGCCAAGTCACTCCACACACCGTTGACGCAATTTTTGCGTCCCGCATCGAGAATTGCAGCGCTAAGGCGCCTAAGGGCACGTCATAGCGGGCACAGATTTCCTCAACCGCGCGCACGGGTGCGAGCGTTTCTTCTGTTGCTGGCTGATAGACGTAGAAATGATGGATTGCGCTGCCTCTGGCCAAGATTCCGCCGGCGTAAGGCGCTGCGTTCAATACCGTAACGTCCTTCGAGTTGGCCAGTTCGATCAGCGGCGCCGCATTCATGTTTACAAGCGTGTGCCGGTTGTGAGTCATCACCACGTCGAAACCCCGTTCGCGCAGCATTGGCATCAACACATCCAACTGCCCGCCCGCCAGACCAACTGCAGTTGCCAATCCTTCCTCTTTAATTTTGAATAATTCGTCCAGCGCACCTCCGCTGCGGGTAATCTCAGTTACGTCACCAGCGTATTCCGGGTCGTGCAGATGAAGGATGTCCACGCGATCTACCTCAAGAGCCTTGAGGCTTTGTTCAAAGGACCGCCGCGCTTGGGCGGCGTCGAAAACATTCGTTTCCATGTCACGGTCTACTTTTGTGGACAGAACGCGGCCTTTCGGCCAGCCACCGAGTTCACGGATGACACTCCCGATGCGCTCCTCGCTGCGCCCCAACGCATAGCCTCGGGCGGTGTCGATAAACCCGTCGGGCCGGGCAAGTATGGCGCGTATGGTCTCGTGCGCCCTATTCTCATCAACTTCGTAACCGTAAATCTGTGGAATGTTGCCTATACCGGTTGATCCAAAGCCAATTCGTGGGATTCGCACTCCGGTTTGACCTATTTCGCAAAGTGTTGTCATTGCACCCCTCCCCAGTCGCATATGAATAATTGAATTTTGAACAGGTCGACCCATCACTGCAAGTTCGGGGGCAAAAAAACACAAGAAGAAAAGCGAGAATGGAACCTGAAACTGTGACCCACCTCACAGCCCTAAATCAGCCCATCTGCTACAGTTGACCTAATGGCAACCTTTGCAGGAGGCCCTTATGTCTACATCGCTTGTTCCCCTTATCGCTTTTGGATCAGCAGGCCTTTATTCCGTTGCCATGATCGCGATGAAGTTCTGGTGGAAACTCCCCGGCGTGGGTCTTGGTCTACTGATCGTCGCGACCCTGCTGGCCGGGGCCACGCTCGAACTCGCCGCGCTGCGCGAGGAACGGCTGGGCATCATCTATACCGGCATTCTTGGGGCCGAGGTTGTTCTGATCGCCATCGCCTCATTCTTTCTGTTCGGCGAGAACTTCTCGTATCGCGAGGCGGCAGGTATCGGTCTGGTCATCCTCGGCACTGCGCTGGCCTGGGCCTGACGCAAACATTACCGGTTCATGAAGTTTCCCTTAGGTAAGTTGTAACCGGCGCACCTCCGCCCAATCTGTATGCCACAGCAAGGATGTTCGCTTTTGAACTCCAAAGGGTCGCTTTCAGGAGGAGATCCCCATGACCAGATACATGACTGCCGGAGCCGCCGCTCTGGCCACGTCCCTCGCCCTCGGAACCGCAGCACTGGCCGATACCACACCGGATCTGCGCGGCACGTGGGTCGGGTCTTACACGACCGTGCAGCCCAGCCATTATTACAAGGGCGATCAGCCCCGCTTTAATCAGGCCGAATGGATGCTCGACGTCCAGATGCAGGAAGACAATGTTTTCTGGGGGCCCAGCAAGTGGCGTCGGGATGGCGACACTGAATGGAATGAATACGAGGCCACCGGAACCATCAGCCTCGATGGGTCTGGCTCGATCGGCATCGTTGAAACTTCCCCGCTGGTGATTGGCGCCAATGCGTTGATCGATGCGCGGTACGAGGACGGCAAGATCTTTGCCGATTTCCGTAGCCTGCGGAACGGAACGACCTACAGCACAGTTCTGGAACGTCAGGTGAACTGAAGCGTTTCCGGCCCGATCGGATGTTAAAGGGGGTTAATGCCGCTGAGATTTGTGACTGCGGCAGGAGTAGTAGGTACCCCGTTCAGGTCGGAGCGCTTCTCATAAACAACAGTCTCCACAGGGAGGCGACGGGCCGGGCGGCGATCTCGCCGCCCGCGACAGGGTCCAGACCCCCGCGTTTGAGAATGCGGCGTTCCTCGGCACGGGTCATCTGGATCTCGCGGACCTTCAGCGCGGCGTCGCGCGCGGTGAGGTAAGAACCGTCCGGCCCAGGTTCCATCCCCGGAATACCACGCCCCTTCGACCACCACCCGCGCAGCCCGTTGAGCGGGTGTTTACGTCCGATGGTGTCATCATCCAGTAACTCCCAAATCCGCTGCGCCTCGTTCATCGACACCAGTGCGGCGATCGGTTTGCCATAACGGGTCAGCACGATCACTTGCCGGGGGTCTTGCGACAAGGTGGCCAGTTCGCCCAAACGGGCGCGAGCTTGAGAAATGGTCAGGCGCATAGACGAATCTCCGGTTGTACGATTCGAAAGATTGGGGGCTTGAGTGTTGTACAACTCGGACAATACCCCCCTAATTCAGCGCACGGGACCTTCGCAGGTGCAGAAACCAAGCGAATTCTGGCCCGAGATCCATATTTGACTTTTTCCATCCCCAAGCCTGCGCGATGACGCGAATTCTCGGGTTATCCACATGGCTCTCCCGGCGGATATCAACAGCTTATCCCCGTCTAATTTTTATGCTGCAGTGCTATTTTCTTGCCGGATCATGACGCTGATGTAACAGTCTGGTTACTGCTTCTGATCTTCGGAACAGGGGCGGGACGCAAGGGCCAAGGGGGCCACGGCAGCTAAGGCGGATTTTAGGATTTGTTTTTAGTTGCAATGGCTTACCGGTGGTGGAGCAGGTGGTCTGGGCTTCGGTTCGGGTTAGATGCTCAGCCTCTCAGAAGGTCCGTGCGGACTGCGACGCGACATAGCGCGTGTGGCAGTGGCCAAAGTCCCTTCGGGGGCCGAGGCAACTGGACCGAGAAGCCCCTCGGGCGGAACGGACCGGCAAGGCGTCAGGAGTGTCCGCAAGGATGCATGCAAAGACCGCGTCTGAGCACCTGACGCCTTTTCCTTTTTGAGAACCCAAGGTTCATACAGGCTATCACGCACCACCCTCCGGACCAGAACGGGGTTCTTTCGCTTGCGCAAAAGAACCCCGTCAAAGTGTCAGAAATGCAATGCCGCGTCTATGCACCTGTACCGGCACACTACTCGGGTTGAGTCGGTGTGGCAACTACATATTGCGGGTAAGCGTTGCCTGAACGCAACATCCCGTCACGATCAGATGTTTTCCTGCACGTCCTCGGCCGCGTTCTGGATGGCATCTCCGGCGTTTTCGATATCTTTGCCAGCGCCCTTTGCGGTTTCGCATGCGGTCAAGGTGAACAGGGCCAGGCCAATCAGAATTGCGCGGATCATCGGTTGCTCCATAAGTGCTTGTTTCGAATTGACTAGCAGCTTTCCCAGGCCATAGCTACAGGTTTTGCATGGCCGATTTCGAAGGGCTAAATACTAGGCTCAGGTCGCATCCTGAGCGCAAAACAGTTCGTACACCACTTCCAGTATTCGGGCTGGTCGATCATCTGCCAGCCGGTAATATATCGCCTTGCCTTCGCGACGAGGAACAACCAGCCCCTCAAGTCTGAGCCGCGACAGTTGCTGAGAAACGGCGGCTTGGCGGGCCGATAGCAATTGTTCCAGTTCAGTAACGGATTTCTCGCCCGAGACGAGGTGACACAGGATCATCAAACGCCCTTCGTGGCTTATGGCTTTCAGAAAGTTCGATGCGCGCGTCGCGTTTTCAACCATCCGGTCAAGGTCGCCGGGTGACATATCCTCGGTCATTTGCGGAAAAGCCATGATCGTATTCCCTCGTTAGTGCCGCCGAATCCCGTCGCCTGACCGGCGCCGCATCCGCAGCGAGAACTCTTGGTACAATTTCCAGGCATGTATTTCCATATGCATGGATCAAAATAGCGTGATGTAACCAGCACGTTTCCGCGCAATCCGTCAACCGACCTGTAGCGGCGTGTGCATTCGGGTCGTGCAGGTAGACGGAATTCGTGGGAACGTTCGGCCCCCCTTGCAGCCCCCCTGTGGCGGCACTAAGACTCGGGTAACTACTCTTCGGGTAATGTCCCGATCCATCGCAAAACAGGCAGGTTCCGAATGTTCGATCCAGTTGATACATATATGAACACACTCGTCCCCATGGTCGTCGAGCAGACCAGCCGGGGCGAGCGCGCATACGACATCTTCTCGCGCCTTCTGAAAGAGCGGATCATTTTCATCAACGGCCCCATCCATGACGGTATGAGCCATTTGGTGGTCGCTCAGCTGCTGCACCTTGAGGCGGAAAATCCGAACAAGGAAATCTCGATCTACATCAACTCTCCCGGTGGCGTGGTCACCAGTGGTTTGTCGATTTACGACACAATGCAGTATATCAAGCCGAAATGTTCCACATTGGTGATCGGTCAGGCGGCGTCGATGGGTTCGGTTCTGCTGGCCGGGGGCGAGAAGGGAATGCGCTTTTCGCTGCCCAACAGCCGGATCATGGTGCACCAGCCCAGCGGTGGATATCAGGGTCAGGCAAGCGACATTATGATTCACGCAGCCGAGACGCAAAAGCTGAAAGATCGCCTGTATGACATCTATGTGCGCCATACCGGGCAGACCAAAAAGGCGGTTGAAAAGGCGCTGGATCGTGACAATTTCATGAGCCCGGAAGAGGCCAAGGATTGGGGCCATATCGACGAGATCGTCGAGAACCGCGCCAAGATGGATGGTGACGAGGCCTAGGTTCAAATCCGAGCGCGTCCGGCGTGAGGGATGATTTTGAGATTGTAGCTGCCAGAACGCTGGCCTAAGCTGCAGGCATATACGGCAAGCGCGGCCCTTGAGAGGGGCCGCTGAGACGGAGCCCGAGGGGTAAAGCATGGCGACGAATTCAGGCGGTGACGGCAAGAACACGCTCTATTGCAGCTTTTGCGGCAAAAGCCAGCATGAGGTGCGTAAGCTGATCGCAGGCCCGACCGTGTTCATCTGCGATGAGTGTGTCGAGCTGTGCATGGATATCATTCGCGAGGAAACCAAGGCCAGCGGTCTGAAATCCTCGGACGGTGTGCCAACACCCAAGGATATCTGCGAAGTGCTGGATGACTATGTGATCGGTCAGGCCACCGCCAAGCGGGTGCTGTCGGTTGCGGTACATAACCACTATAAGCGTCTCAATCATGCCCAGAAAGCGGGCAGCGATATAGAACTGGCAAAATCCAACATCTTGCTGATTGGCCCCACCGGCTGCGGCAAAACCCTGCTGGCGCAAACGCTGGCGCGGATTCTTGACGTGCCGTTTACGATGGCGGACGCGACCACGCTTACCGAAGCCGGTTATGTGGGTGAAGATGTTGAAAACATCATCCTCAAACTGCTGCAGGCCAGCGAGTACAATGTCGAACGCGCACAGCGCGGCATCGTCTATATTGACGAGGTCGATAAGATCACCCGCAAGTCTGAAAACCCTTCGATCACCCGCGATGTATCGGGCGAGGGCGTTCAGCAGGCCCTGCTGAAACTGATGGAAGGCACCGTGGCCAGCGTTCCGCCGCAGGGTGGGCGCAAACATCCGCAGCAGGAATTCCTGCAGGTGGATACCACGAACATCCTGTTCATCTGTGGCGGTGCATTCGCCGGACTAGACAAGATCATTGCACAGCGTGGCAAAGGCTCGGCCATGGGCTTTGGTGCCGACGTGCGTGACAATGACGAGCGCGGCGTGGGCGAGATCTTCAAGGATCTGGAACCCGAAGACCTGCTGAAATTTGGCCTGATCCCCGAATTCGTCGGCCGACTGCCGGTTCTGGCGACGCTGGAAGATCTGGACGAAGACGCTTTGGTCACCATCCTGACCAGCCCGAAGAACGCTCTGGTCAAGCAATACCAGCGGTTGTTTGAGTTGGAAGATGCGGAACTGGCCTTTACCGATGATGCGCTGAAGGCGATCGCCAAGAAAGCGATCGAGCGTAAAACCGGTGCACGTGGTCTGCGTTCTATCCTGGAAGACATCCTGCTGGATACAATGTTCGAACTGCCGGGCATGAAGAACGTGACCGAAGTTGTGGTCAACGAAGAGGCTGTGACGTCGGATTCTCAGCCTTTGATCATCTACGCAGACGCGGCGGAATCGGCTTCGGCGGGTTGAACCGCATAGATTGATGCACACACGGCGCGGCAATGCCCGCGCCGTTTTCGTTTGAGGACACGATGACAGTAAGACGTATCTCTTCGGGTGGTGAGTTTGAAGCCAAGGTTGGCTATTGCCGCGCGGTTGTCGCGGGTGGCTGGGTTCATATCGCGGGAACTGTTGGGCAAGGTGAAACGGTCGTGGAGCAATGCCGCTCGGCGCTGTCTATCATCGAAAACGCGCTGGCCGAGGCGGGTGCTTCATTCTCTGATGTCGTGCGCATCACTTATATGCTGCCGGATCGAACCGAATTTGAACCTTGCTGGCCCATTCTGGCCGAAACCTTTGGTGCGAACCCTCCTGCAGCGACGATGATCGAATGCGGATTGATCGATCCGAAATACCGGATTGAAATTGAAGTCACCGCTATCCTGCCGGAATGACGCAGGTAGCGCTGGCAGTACTGGACCTTAGCGTGCCTTTGGTCCATATCTTCTGGGACAGAAATGCCGGAGGCAGCCGATGGGAATCCTGAACAGTCTTTTGCGGGCCGTGACCTGGTGGAACGGGGCCACCCTGAACACGCAGTTCTACACTGCGCGCAAGGGGATCAAGGTCGGTGAGGACGACGAGGGCAACGTGTTCTATCGCAATGCCGACGACAGCAAGCGCTGGGTGATTTTCAATGGCGAAGCCGAGGCCAGCCGGATCGATCCCGATTGGCATGGCTGGCTGCACCGCACATGGGATGAACCGCCAACCGATAAACCTCTGGCGCACAAGTCCTGGGAAAAACCGCATCAGGAGAATCTGACCGGCACCGCGCTGGCCTATGCACCTGCCGGTTCTCTGCGTCGTGCCGATCCGGTTGAACGTAGCGATTACGAGGCGTGGAGCCCGGAATAAGCGAGGCCAGATGTCTAATCATACGAAGACCGAAGTTATCGTCGGCGGTGCCGTGCTGGCCTGCGCCATTGCGTTCGGTGTCTACGCCAGCCAATCCACAGGCTTGTCTCAATCCGGCGCAGGATACGAGCTGGGCGCGTCTTTCCGCTCGCTCGAAGGTGTGGGCGTTGGCACGGATGTACGCCTTGCCGGGGTCAAGATTGGGACGGTGACCGGCGTTACGCTAAACTCTGATACGTACCGTGCGGACACCCGATTTTCCGTGGCAGATGGTATTCTTATTCCAGACGATAGCGCCGCTGTGATTTCTTCCGAAGGCTTGCTGGGTGGCAACTTTGTTGAGGTTATGCCGGGCGGTTCCCCGTTCTATTTTGAGGCGGGTGATGAGATTACCGATACGCAAGGCGCGGTCAGCCTGATCTCGTTGCTGGTCAAATTCGTGGCCGGGGACGGAAGCGAATGATCCGCGCTGCACTGGTGGCTCTGATGGTCACCGCAACCGGAGCTGCTGCGCAGCAAAAGGTCGAATCCGGCCCCGGCGCCATGTTGCGCGGGTTGGACAAGGTCAGCGGGCAGACGGTGGACATCGAAATACAGAACGGCGAGACCACGTCGGTCTTTGGTCTGGATGTCGCGCTGGGTGATTGTCGCTATCCAGCCGAAAACCCGACAGGTGACGCCTTTGCCTATCTGACCATCTGGGAACAGGGTAAGGCGCAGCAGCTGTTTGATGGCTGGATGATTGCGACCTCACCCGCGCTGAACGCGTTGGATCACGCCCGCTACGATGTCTGGGTGATACGTTGTATCACACCCTGAGGGACCTGTTGCAGATCAGCGGTGAAATCTGCTTTCAGGTCAAGCGCTTGTTTCAATTCACTATGATAAACCGCACGCGGGATCTCGATCGCGCCTAACGAGGCCAGATGCGCCGTCAGAAACTGCGTATCGAACAGCGTGAACCCGGTTTGGCGCAGTCGATCCACCAGATAGGCAAGTGCAATCTTCGATGCGTCCGTGCGACGCGAGAACATGCTTTCGCCAAAAAAGGCCGCGCCGAGGACTACGCCGAAAACGCCGCCAATCAGTGAAGCGCCGTCCCAGACTTCGAGGGAATGCGCGCGGCCGGTCCGGTTTAGTTCCTGATACAGATGGCGCAGTTCGGGATTGATCCAGGTATCCGATCGGTCGGCGCAGCCATCCACGACGCCCGCAAAATCGCGATTGATGCTTACCGAAAACCCACAGGTCCGGATACGCCGCGCTAGGCTGCGGGAGATGTGGAACCCATCTAGGGGGAACACGCCGCGAAACTTCGGGTCGACCCAGAACAACTCGGGGTCGTCGCGATGCTCGGCCATCGGAAAAATGCCGATGGAATAGCCATGGAGCAGAAGTTCAGGGGAAAGGCTCATGCCGGGTGCCTCGGGGCCGAAGGGGGGTTATCCTTCGGCCCTTTGGTCAGATTAGGCCATGTTCTCCGCAAGCCAGTGCTCCAGCCAGTGGATGTTGTACTCGCCGCTGTGCAGGTCAGGTTCCTGCAGCAGGGCGTGGAACAGCGGCACGGTGGTGTCGATACCGTCGACGATCAACTCGCCCAAAGCACGTTCCAGACGGGCCAAAGCTTCAGCCCGGTCACGGCCCTGAACGATCAGTTTGGCGATCAACGAGTCGTAATACGGCGGGATCGAATAGCCGTCATAGAGCGCGGAATCCATCCGCACGCCCAGACCACCTGGCGCGTGATAGGCCGTAATCTTGCCCGGGCAGGGCGAGAAGTTCGGCAGTTTTTCCGCGTTGATGCGAACCTCGATGGCGTGGCCATTGATCTCAAGATCGTCCTGACCGAACGACATGTCCTCACCAGCGGCGACGCGGATTTGTTCGCGCACCAGATCGACGCCGAAGATGCCTTCGGTCACGGGGTGTTCCACTTGTAGACGCGTGTTCATTTCGATGAAGTAGAACTCGCCATTTTCATAGAGGAACTCGATGGTGCCCGCGCCGATATAGTTGATCTTGGCGACCGCGTCGGCGCAGATCTTACCGATCTTCGCACGTTCTTCCGGGGTGATGCTTGGGCCGGGTGCTTCTTCAAACACTTTCTGGTGACGACGCTGCAGCGAACAGTCGCGTTCGCCCAAATGCACTGCCTTTCCCTTGCCATCGCCGAAGACCTGAATCTCGATATGGCGCGGGGTGGTTAGATATTTCTCGATATAGACCTCGTCATTGCCAAAGGCGGCCTTGCCCTCGGCGCGTGCGGTCATGAAGGCGCTTTCCATTTCATCGGCACTTTGCGCGACTTTCATGCCGCGACCGCCGCCGCCGGCGGTGGCCTTGATGATCACGGGATAGCCGAATTCCTCGCCGATGCGCTTGGCGTCGGCCAGCGTTGGCACACCGCCGTCCGAACCGGGAACGCAAGGTACACCCAGTTCCTTCATCGTGTCCTTGGCGGTGATCTTGTCACCCATGACACGAATATGTTCGGCGGTGGGTCCGATGAAGGTAATGCCGTGATCTTCGACGATCTGCACGAACTCGGCATTCTCGGACAGGAAGCCATAGCCGGGATGGATCGCCTGCGCGCCGGTGATTTCACAGGCCGAGATGATCGCGGGCACGGACAGATAGCTTTGCGGGCTGGGCGGGGGGCCGATGCAGACCGATTCGTCCGCCATGCGCACATGCATCGCATCGCTGTCGGCGGTGGAGTGCACGGCAACCGTCTTGATCCCCATCTCGCGCGCAGCACGGATCACACGCAGGGCGATCTCGCCTCGGTTGGCAATCAGGATTTTGTCGAACATGGGCCCGCCTTACTCAACGATGACCAGAGGCGTGCCGAATTCCACAGCATCACCATCGCCGACTAGAATGCGTTTGATGGTGCCCGACTTGGGTGCGTGGATGTGGTTCATTGTCTTCATGGCTTCGACAATCAATAGCGTGTCACCTTCCGAGACCGATGCACCGACCGAGATAAACGCAGGCGCGCCCGGTTCCGGTTGCATGTAAACCGTACCCACCATGGGCGAGGTCACAGCGCCTGGATGGCTGGCGGGATCATCCACGGCAGCGGGCGCTTCGGCAGCGGCCGGCGCGGCAGCAGGTGCGGCAACCGGTGCAGCCGCAGGAACCGCAACCTGAACCGGAGCGGCCACGGTCTGCGACATGCGGCTGACACGGACATTCAGGCTGTCTTCCTCGCCATATTCGCGCTTGACCTGCAATTCGGTCAGGTCATTCTCGCGCAGCAGTTCGGCCAGTGCCTTGATAAACGCGACATCCGCTTCGTGTTTGGTATCTGTCATGAGTGTCCTCGAAGGTTCCCCTATGCCCGTCTGTTTGCTGCGGGCTTGGTTTGATTACGCAGGGTTATAAGCCATGCAGACGGCCATGAAAAGCGCCGTCTAAGCCTGCCAAATGGGGGTTTTTGCGCGAATTACGAGGGCTGTCGCGATTACAGCGGCGTTCCAGACAATTTTGCGACCAGTTCTGGTAGCTTGCGGGCTCCGTATTTTTCCAAAAGTCGGGCGCGATAGGCCTCGATCGTGCGGTAACTTAGCCCAAGTTCAACGCCAATTTCCTTCGCGGATAAACCCCGGCATGACAGGATGGCCACTTCGCGTTCGCGGGTTGTCAATTGCACCAAGGGGCGCTCTTCCGAGATGTCCGAGAAGCTCCATATCCCGTGCCGGAACGGATCGTCTGGCGTCAGCGAACGCCCCCGCGCGCGGCACCAGAACAGGTCACCGTCGCGTCGCCGCATCACCCGTTCGTCTGTGTAATAGCCTGTATCGCGCATCACCTGCAGACTACGCGCGCCGATCCGTTCCCAATCGGCGACCGAAGGATAAAGATGCAGCAGGGGCATGTTGCGATAGTCAACCTCATCCCCGCCAAAGGTCCGCGCAAATTGCAGATTGCACCGTCGGATGATCCGGTTTTCAAGCTCAACAAGGCCGATGGGGGCGTATTCAAAGGCGGGATCGCTCATGTTCTTATGGTGACGGGTATTGCGTCGAAAGAGAAGGGTGGGCGGCAGGAAAGGGCGGGTTTCTTTCTGTTGCTGTTGTCAAAGTTGTAAATCTTCTTTGAAAATTAGTCAGCAACAGATAATAAATACTTAGTTAATCTGCAAATCCAGCCGCAGTAGCCAAGGACATAAACGCCATGCGCGACACGCTGACCGGCAGCCGGATACGCGAAAGACGGCAAATCTCTGGGCTGCGACAGGCGGAACTGGCGCGGCAGGTGGGGATTTCGGCATCGTATCTGAACCTGATCGAACACAACCGCCGCCGCATTGGGGGCAAACTGCTCGTCGATATCGCGGCGGCTTTGTCCGTCGAGCCGTCGCTGCTGACAAAAGGGATCGAAGAGACGCTCATCGCCGCTCTGCGCGAGGCCGCGGCGGATGCAGTCGGTCAAAAGGCCGAGGTGGACGGGCTGGAAGAATTCGCCGGCCGCTTTCCCGGTTGGTCGGGTGTTCTGGCGCAAATGCATCGCCGCGTAGTGTCGCTGGAGCGCACTGTCGAAGTTCTTTCCGACCGACTGACCCATGACCCGCATCTGGCGGCCTCAATGCACGAGGTGCTGTCGACCGCCGCCGCCATCCGCTCAACAGCTGCAATCTTGGCTGAACCGGGAGAGATCGAACCGGAATGGCGCGACCGGTTCCATCGCAACTTGCATCAGGATGCCGAACGACTGGCCGAAAGCTCCAAAGCGCTGGTGACCTATTTGGATGACAGTGACGGGCAGCGCGATCTGCGCGGTATCCCACTGGACGCGGTCGAGGCGTTTTTTGCCGAGCAAGGATATCATTTCCCGGAACTCGAAGACGGTGGGCAATTGACCGAAGTGCCGCTGGATGGGCTCGATTCCGCTGCGGCCAACACTGTGGCCTCGGGGTTGCTGGACCTTTATGCCGCCGACGCGCGCGCTATGCCGCTGGATCAGGTGTGTGCCGCGCTGGATGCAGCAAACCCCGATCCGCTGGCGTTGGCGACGGTGTTTTCAGTGGATCTTGCTACGGTATTGCGACGGTTGGCCTTTCTGCCTGAAGGCACGCTGGCGCGTCCGGCTGGCTTGGTGATTTGCGACGCCTCCGGCAGCGTTCTGTTTTTTAAACCCGCGCCGGGGTTTGCCCTGCCGCGCCATGGCGAGGCCTGTCCGCTCTGGCCCTTGTTCACCGCCTTGAATCGGCCCTTGGTCCCGATCCGGAAACGGGTTGTTCAGCTTGGTCGAACCGCTGCTGAGTTTGAGTGTTTTGCAATCGCAACCCCTCAGCCAGCTAAGGAATTCGGGGCCGAGCCGGTCTATCGTTCGGTCATGCTGGTGCTGCCGGTCGAAGACACGGTGCAGCCTGCGGAAAACGCGGCGCAAGCCGGAGCCAGTTGTCGGATATGCCCGAAACGCGAATGCAGCGCGCGGCGCGAGCCATCGATCCTGAGCGAAGGGTTTTGACAGTTTCGTGACGCAGCGCTTAATCTGGGCTGGACGGGTGGCCGGACGTGCAATCCGTCATGGGGAGGATATGCAAATATGAGCCGCAAGGTTCTGTTGATCGAGGATGAGCCCAACATCACCGAGGCGATCCGGTTTCTGCTGACACGCGAGGGGTGGCAGGTTGAAACCCATGCCGAGGGAACGGATGCGGTGCAGGTGATTCTGTCCGCGCGGCCCAATCTGGTGATTCTGGATGTGATGTTGCCGGGAAAAAGCGGGATGGATGTGCTGCGTGATCTGCGCGAACATGATGATATGAAGGCGTTGCCGGTTTTGATGCTGACCGCGCGCGGGCAATCCCGGGATCGTGAAATGGCCGAACAGGCAGGGGTCAGCCGATTCATGACCAAGCCGTTTTCGAACACCGAAGTCCTGACAGCGGTACGTGACCTGCATGCGCAGGCGTCTCAGTTATGAGCTCCGCGGGCGACGGCAAAGATCGGCCCTCGCCAGTTCGTCCGTCCCTGTTTCTGGAACGGCAAAGCTATCGTCGGCGCAGGCTGGCGGATGCAGCGCGGCTGCTGCCTTTTCTGGGTGCCGCAATGCTCGCGCTGCCGCTTCTATGGCCTGATGACAGCGCAGGCGCCGAGGCTCTGTCGCTGTCGACGGCCATGTTCTACATCTTTGCATGCTGGGGTGTTCTGATCCTGATCAGCGTGATCTTCGGCTTCGTCGCCAAACGCATGACCGCGCGCGAGACTGCCGAGCCCGAGGCCGAGACATGGCAACCCTGAATGTCCTGATTCTGGTCTGTCTGGGCTATGTGGTTCTTCTGTTCGGTGTCGCCTTCGCAGCGGACCGGCTGGCTGCGCGTGGCGGCGGGAAATGGTTGCGTTCCCCGCTAATCTACACCCTATCACTGTCGATCTATTGCACTGCATGGACGTTTTATGGCGCGGTTGGCAACGCCGCGCGTTCTGGGCTTGAATTCGTAACCATCTATCTGGGTCCTACACTGGTGATGATCAGCTGGTGGTGGGGCCTGCGCAAACTCGTACGCATCGGACGCAGCCAGCGCGTGACGTCGATCGCTGACCTGATCTCGTCACGATACGGCAAGTCCAACACACTGGCGGTGTGCGTGACCATTCTGGCGGTGTTGGGCGGCACACCTTATATCGCGCTGCAATTGCAGTCGATCACGCTGTCCTTTTCGATCTTTGCCGAGGCCGATCCCTCAGGACTCTATCGCGAAGGCTCCAGTGTGTTCTGGGTCGCGGCGGGCTTGGCCGTCTTCGCGATCCTCTTCGGGACGCGCAATCTGGATGCCAATGAGCGCCACCACGGCGTTGTTACCGCTATTGCGTTGGAATCTGTGGTGAAACTCTTCGCCCTTCTGGCCGTTGGCATCTTTGTTGTCTGGGGCGTCGCTGGCGGCTTGGGGCCGATGATGGATCAGATCGATGCCTCGGAAATTGGCCAATGGCATGTGGATGCCGGGCGCTGGACCACTTTCATTTTTCTTTCGGCGGCGGCCTTTGTCTGCTTGCCGCGGATGTTTCAGGTCATGGTGGTCGAGAATGACGATGAGAGCCACCTGCGCACCGCCGCCTGGGCCTTTCCGCTCTACCTGCTGCTGATGAGCTTGTTTGTCGTGCCCATCGCCGTCGTTGGGTTGGACCTGATGCCCGAAGGCTCGAACCCCGACCTGTTTGTGCTGACCGTGCCGCTGTCGCAGGGCAATGACTGGTTGGCGATGCTGTCGTTCATCGGCGGGTTTTCCTCGGCCACATCAATGGTGATCGTTACCGCGATGGCGCTGTCAACCATGGTTTCGAACCATGTGGTCATGCCGATCTGGCTGAATACGCAGGAAGGCACCGCGTCGGTCTCTGGTGATGTGCGAACAGTCGTGCTGATGGCGCGGCGCGTCTCGATCGCGGCGATCATGGCGTTGGGCTATTTCTACTTCCAGCTTTCGGGGGGCGGGGCTGCCCTGACCTCGATCGGGCTGGTGGCCTTTGCCGGGATTTCCCAGATTCTGCCCGCACTGGTGGGCGGCCTGTTCTGGCGCGGCGCGACCCGAACTGGGGCGTTGGTCGGGCTCAGCGTCGGGTTCTTTCTCTGGATTTACACACTGCTGCTGCCTGGCATGGGTGGCGGCATTGTCCCGGCATCGGTGATTGAAAACGGACCCTTCGGCTGGGGCTGGCTCCGCCCGCAGGCGCTGTTCGGGATCGAAGGGATCGACCCGATGGTGCATACGGTCATGTGGTCGCTGTCGCTGAATACAATCGCCTTCTGTGTCGCCTCGATGCTCAGCTTCCCCAGCCCGCTGGAACGCCTTCAGGGTGCGCAATTCGTAAATGTATTTGACCATTCGGTTTCAGCCCGTGGCTGGACCGGTTCGGTGGCGCAAAGCGAAGACCTGATGATTATGACCCAGCGGATTCTGGGCACTATTCCCGCGCAAGAGTTCTTTCAAGCCGAAGCCGAGCGCCAGAATGGTCGCCCCGGACGACTGCCCGAGCCTACGCCGCAGTTTCTGGAACGGCTGGAACGCGAACTCAGCGGCTCGGTCGGGGCCGCAACCGCCCATGCGATGATCGGTCAGATCGTTGGCGGGGCGTCTGTTTCTGTCGAAGACCTGTTGGCCGTTGCCGACGAATCCGCGCAGATGTTGGAATATTCCAGCCAGCTTGAGGCGAAATCGACTGAGCTCAGCCGCACAGCGCGTCAATTGCGCGAGGCGAATGCCAAGCTTACTCAAGTCTCGAAACAGAAAGACGCGTTTCTTAGCCAGGTCAGCCACGAATTGCGCACGCCCATGACCTCGATTCGGGCGTTTTCTGAAATTATGCGCGACACCGATGGCCTCAGCGCCGAGGAACAAATCCGTTATGCTGCGATCATACATGATGAATCGCTGCGTCTGACCCGGCTACTGGATGATCTGCTCGACCTTAGCGTGCTGGAAAGCGGCCAGGTTAGCCTGAACATGGGCGAAGCCACCCTAAGCGAAGTTCTGGACCGCGCCGTTTCAAGCGCGCTGGCGGGCAGTGATCGAAAGATTGGCGTACGGCGGGTGCGCGCAAGTGAACGTATCCCGCTGCACACGGATCTCGACCGGCTGGGGCAGGTGTTCATCAACCTGATTTCCAACGCCCAGAAATATTGCGACGCCATTGAACCGGTGCTGACCATCTCGGCCCATGATGTCGGCGGGCAAGTGGTAATCGATTTCATCGACAACGGTGGTGGTATCCCGGCCGAGGCGCAATCGATGGTATTCGAAAAATTTGCCCGCGTCGGCTCGGACAAGGCAGGCGGGGCAGGGTTGGGGCTGGCGATCTGCCGAGAGATTATGCAGCGCTTGGGCGGCGAAGTTGCCTATCTGCCGGGGCAGGGAGGGGCGGCCTTCCGCGTCAGCCTTCCGCTGGCTTTTCGTCAGGCCGCGCAATGAGGGCGTCATAAAGACATTCGTAACCTCCGCCGGGTTAGACAAATTGTCATCGCATCGACAAACGGCGGAATGGGGCCATGACCACATCAGCACTGGCACGAAAGCTTTCAGCGGGGCAATGCGGTGCCGACACGCCCCGCTCGGTCCTGCGCGCCTTGCGGCTGGGGTTGGCACGCGCCTCCGGCGAAAGCATGGGGCTGGCGCTGTCGGTCATCGGGGCAAAGCAGGCCGTACGTGCGCAGGAAGATATAGCCGACCGGCTGAATGAGGGGTGGTTGATGCTGCTGTTTACCTCGGATCAGGGCGGCCTGGCTGCGGCCTGTCTGGACCCGGGTTGCGTCTCTGCCATCGTCCAGCAGCAAACGATTGCCATGGTCACCTCTGACCCACCACCCGAGCGTGCGTTTACCGACACCGACGCTGCCATGGTCGCCCCTCTGATCGAGGATATGCTGAGCAGGGCGCTGAAACTGGTTGAGTCCCCGGCAGACATGGCCAGCCTGTCCGGGTATGAGTTCACCTCACGCGCCGAAGGTCGGCGCGCACTGAACCTGGCGCTGGTGGATGAGGTCTATCGCATGTTTGATCTGACGGTCGAACTTGCCGGTGGTCCGCGTCAGGGCGAGGTCAGTATCCTGCTGCCCGAACGCCCGCTCTCGGATCAGGAACAGGTTGCGGATATCACCCAATCGGAGGTGAATCTTGATCAGGCATCCGGGGTAATTCGGGCTGAGCTGAACACCGTGATCTGCCGCCTGTCTTTGCCGCTGACAGCGCTTTCGGAATTGTCCGTCGGGGGTGTCCTGCCGCTGCAGGGCGCGCGGGTGGATCGGGTTGAAGTTCTGTCAATCGATCGTGCCCGAACCGCCATCGGACGTCTGGGTCAGTGCGGCGGAATGCGTGCGGTACGGATCAACGAACAAGGCCCTCCTTCTGCGTTGCCCGCCAAAGACTGCGCCGGATTTCTGGCCAGCAATTCAAGCTTGACGCCCTCGGCCCCAGATGACGAGATGTCGTCCCCGCTTGATGACGATATTGTAGCGCATGATCTGGCGACCGAGGATTCCCTCCTGGAACCCGACGACTTGTTGCCTGCCAGTTCCGAACAGCGTGTCACGGAAATCTCGCACCTCGCCGGTCTGCCAGCGCCCGAAGGCAATGGCCGCGATTGAGGGGCTTACCCGCGCCCTCGCAGCTGTTCCAATGCCGGGCGTAACCCGTCGAGCGCATAGCCCGCTTTTCCGGTCGCATCGAGGATTTCATCCGTGCTTAGCCGATCGCACTGTCCCAGCGCCCAGACCACCGAACATCGTGTGCCAGAGGCGCAATAGGCCAGAACCGGCCCGCTGCAGCTTTCGGCCAGATCGCGTTGCAGCGCCACGTTTTCCGGTGTCATCGTCTGGTGTGTCAACTCCAGAACCTCATATTCCATCCCGGCCTCGCGAACGGCTTGACCGATGGCGTCTGACTGCTGATCCGGCGGTACTTCGGTATTGGGACGGTTGCAGATCACCTTGACGAAACCGGCCTCGGCAATGGCTGGCACGTCCTCCACCGAGATCTGAGGTGAGACGGCGTAGCGGGGGGTTATCGGTCGAATCTCCATGGCAATTGCTTAGGCTGCGTCGGCGATCCTGTCCAGTTGCGCACCCAGCTTTGGTGCGGCAAACATGCCTGCGATCATCGCAATCAGGAACACAATCCCGCCAACGCCCCCATATCCAAGCGAGGCCATCGCCGGGCCCGGGCACAAACCCGCCAATCCCCAACCGACGCCGAACAGGACCGACCCGACGATCAGACGGCGATCCAGTTCAACACGGGGCGGGGTGGGGAATTGTCCGCCCACAACAGGGACCCTGTTCCGTGTCAATCGCCACGCCACCAGCATCGGCAGGATCGCCCCGCCCATGACAAAGGCGAGCGTCGGGTCCCAATTGCCGAACACATCCAGCCACCCCTGCACCTTGGTGGTGTCGGTCATGCCTGAGATCAAAAGCCCGATGCCGAACAGCGATCCGGCGAGAAAAGCAAACACTGCGCGCATTAGATCACCCCCAAAGCATGGCGAAACAGCGCAACCGTCAGGCCACCTGCAAGGATGTAGAACACCGTTGCGACGATCCCGCGCAACGAGAAGCGAGAAATCCCACAAACGCCGTGACCCGACGTGCAGCCATTGGCGATCCGTGTTCCAGCCCCCACCAGCAGCCCAGCAAGGATCACGATCGCCAGATCCGGGGTCAAATGGGTCTCGGCCTGCGGCGCAATCAATGGGCGCAGCAATAAGGGCATCACGATCAAGCCCGCGACGAAAGCCAGGCGTTCAGTCATTACGCTCCGGTCGCTGCGTTCCAGCAGCCCGCCCAATATGCCGCTCGCCCCCATGATCCGCCCATTACACAGCAGATAAACGCTGGCACCTAGCCCGATCAGCAGACCACCAGCCAGACCCGAAATCCATTCGATATTCATTGTCTCATCTGCCCTCGTATCAAAGCTTATTGACTGGGATTTTCATGAAAACGTCGCCCTGCTCATCCGCTGGTGGCATCTGACCGGCCCGCATATTGACCTGCAGCGAGGGCAAAATCAGGCGCGGCATCGCAAGGGTTGCATCCCGCGCATCGCGCATCTCGACAAATTCTTCGACGCTGCGGCCCTGACCGATATGAACGTTCAGCGCCTTCTGTTCGCCAACTGTGGTCTCCCACGCGTATTCATCGCGACCAGGCGCTTTGTAATCATGGCCTACAAAAATCCGCGTCTCGTCAGGCAGAGACAGGATTTTCTGGATCGAGTCATACAGGTCCGCCGATGACCCGCCGGGAAAATCGCATCGGGCAGTTCCGAAATCTGGCATGAACAGCGTATCGCCCACAAAGGCCGCATCGCCGATCACATAGGTCATGCAGGCTGGCGTATGGCCTGGCGTGTGCAAAACGTCCCCGCGCATCTGGCCGATGTGAAAGCTGGACCCTTCGGCAAACAGTGCATCGAACTGGCTGCCATCACGCTGAAACTCGGTGCCTTCGTTGAAGACCTTGCCGAACGTGTCCTGAACGACCACGATATTCTCGCCAATCCCGATCTGACCACCCAGCTTTTCCTGTAGGTAAGGGGCTGCTGACAGGTGGTCGGCATGGACATGGCTTTCCAGAATCCATTCCACCTTCAGTCCCTGTGCCGTCACATAGTCGACAATCTGGTCGGCCGAGCTGGTGTCGGTCCGCCCCGAGGCGTGATCGAAATCCAATACACTGTCGATGATGGCGCAGGCCTGCCCCTGAGGTTCCTGCACAACGTAAGAGACGGTGAAGGTCTGCGGGTCGAAAAAAGCTTTCACACTTGGCGTCATGGGTTCCTCCGTTCAGCTTGCATACATATAACAATAGTGGAATATGTTTAAAGCCCCTAATCACGAGTTGATGTCTGTCAAAGCAATCTCCGCAATTTGAGCGTATGCTTTAGGCGACCATGGACATATTGAGGGTTTTTTGCCTGACTAGGCAAGAATTCGCGATGTTTTGTTCCGGTCTCGTGCTCGTCTTAAACTCGTTACCTGTATCAGGCACATTGGCACCATATGGGAGGAAGGAAATGACTGCTCAGGATCTTTTTACCGAAGCGGAACGGCTTGAACAAAAGCTGAATGGTGCGTGTCTTGAGACCCGGCTAGAGCTTCAGCCACATGTCAGCATGGTTCTGGATAAAATGCGCGCGCAGGGGGTTCATATCCCATCGCGCTTGCGTCGGCTGGATGCTGCGCTATGCGAAGACGTGCTTGAAGCGCGGTTCGACAATATGCCGATCTGATCGATCTGGTTATCCCAGCGAAATGCCCAGGATAACCATCATCAGCCCAAGTACCGACAGGAAAAGCGACGCCAGATTCCAAGGCAGAACCCCCTGAACTGCAGCGCGCAACTCGTCATCCGTCAGGTTGGCTTTGCGCGCTTTCATCACTTGCAGGATGCACCAGACCAGACCGACCAGCCCGGCCACAGACAGGGCGGCCCCGCCCCAGACGATAATGTCGAACATGGTTGTTTACGCTCACCCTTTGAATCCGTGACCGCGCTTATCGGATCGGCGCAGGTCAGACAAGCCCGCCGTGCAGAATGCACGCTTGCGGTCGGGTCGGTGCCGATGTATCCGGCACCTTATTTTCAGCCCTTGGGAGAGACGCAGATGGAAGACATCACCGAAGATCAGGCCGCAGCCAACTACCGAGTGACCGCAGGCGAGCTGCGCCAGTTCGTCGAACGGTTCGAGCGTCTTGAGGCCGAAAAGAAAGATATCGCCGACCAGCAGAAAGAGGTCATGGCCGAGGCCAAGGCCCGCGGCTACGACACCAAGGTCATGCGCAAGGTCGTTGCCCTGCGCAAGCGCGACAAGGACGACATCGCCGAGGAAGAGGCGGTGCTGGAAATGTACAAGGAAGCGCTGGGCATGTAGCGCCAGCCGGTTACGGGTTCAGAAAACGTATATCTGGCATGGTCTGCAGCCGTGCCAGATCCTGCTCATAAAGCTCGGTAAAGGCGGTAACGATATCTTCGTTCCAGCCAGGCAGCTCCACCTCTTCTTCGATTTCATCCGTCAGCGCATGCTGCTGAAACACCTGCGCCAGCCTGCCCCTGAGCACGGGATCATTGGGGGCCGCTTGATGCTCTAACAAGCTCTGAATCTCCTGTTTGCCCATGTCTGAGACAAGTGAGGACAGCAGAGCGTATTCCTGTTCCAGCGGCGTGTCCTCGGGTAGCCCTACAAGTGCGCGCGCGATGTCGCCGCAGATCAGCGGCGAATCCTCGTTGCTCCACAAAGTGATTTTGACATCTGGCGCTAGGTCGCGAATGTCTTCGATCATGGCGAGCCAACTCAGGCAACTCAGATCGGTGGTGGCAATGATATGCTCGCGCTCAGGCGCCGACAGCAGCATCAGCACCTTGGGAATAAAGCTGCCGGGATTACGTAGCCCCACGAATAGCTCAACCGTCGAATCGCTGAACAGATTATCCAGATAGGCTAACCTTTGACCGGCATTCGCGTAAAATTGCCCATCCATGATGATGGAAGGCCGTTCCCCCAGGTAAAGCGCGCTCGACAAGATCGCCCGGTCGACCTGCTGCCCATTGGGGAACAGTTTATGAAATCGCGCCAGTGTATCCTGATGTGATGGCCGGTCGGCAGAGGGTTTCAGCGCAGGTCGAAAGATCTTTCTGAACGGACGAAGCCCCCAGAAGGCAGTATGATTTCCCGCAACCAGATCCGCATTCACCTGCAGTAGATTGAGCAGGTGATCATGGTCGGTAAAGTGCGCTCCGGCTTGGATGACCATCTGCATATCGGAATTGTCCTTACCTCGGTCGGGATCGCCGTTTGGGTTACAACCTGTCCCCGGTGCAGTCAAATTCGGATGAGGCCTGATATTACTGTTATCCTAAGGCAAACCAGCACAAAGTTAAGATGACCCGAAATTTCGGGCTTGCAGTCCCTGTTCCGAGATATTAATCGACACCCAGTGCCCCTATAGCTCAGCTGGTAGAGCAACTGATTTGTAATCAGTAGGTCCGCGGTTCGAGTCCGTGTGGGGGCACCATCTCTTCAGATATCTATGTATATTTGCTCGATCTGGCTCGCGACCTATGTGGTCTTGGGGGAAACATAGGGGAACAAAAGACTCAGAAGTCGCGCTTTATTGTGCGTCAAATCTTACTGCGATGCTCCGCGCTCATCGCCCGTTTTCTACAATTAAAACACGGCCGTCCAATGTCGGGGTTTACCAGGAACCCGGCACCCGTAACCATCGGAAACCAGCAAATATCGCTTTAAGCGCTCGACCCTTAGTCTTCTTTATTAAGTTTTGATTAATCTCGAATCAAACAGACGCTGATCTCTTGTACGCTAGACGCGCCAGAGCCACTTACTCAGATAACTATTTGGTATTTGAGAGGCAATCGAGATGAACAAAGCACTGACAACCTGTGCGCTTGCGACCTCACTGCTCTTGGCTGCTTGCGGGGCTCCGACGACGCCAACTCAGGCGCAGGTACAGCAAGACGCCCGCTGCGCTGCGGGAATCCTTGGTGGCGCTGCCCTTGGGGGAGTGGTTGGAAATCGGTTCGGTGGCGGTACAGGCAAGACACTCGCGACTGCAGCAGGTGCAGGCGCTGGGATGTATGCAGGGCAATCAGCTTGCAATTGACAACCTTGCAATAAACCCTCTTACCCCAAGCTCGTTTTTGGCTCCGCAAATATTGTTTTCGCAGGTCATTTAGTTGCCCTGTCTGGCGGTTGCGCGCCTAGCTTCCTGGATGTGCCAAATTCAAGGTCAACTGGCTCAGCAGCAATCCCATTACTGCGTCGTTTCTCGCCGATGGGGTTCGCGGGTCGGAACTGAGAAAGCATAACCGTTATGGGGCAGGGTATAAGGGCTTTGCCCCTTCACGCGGTATCCTTCGATTGATTGTTATCCAATCACGGCTCGGCTGGGCGTGCTTGCTCGGGGCGCACTTCGTCATCCGCCACTTCGTCCGAAGGTTTCAAAGACAAGGGCGGGTCTTCGGGCTCTTCCGAGATTGGGGCAGGGGCGGCAGGAGTTTTGGCCAGAACCTCTTCGGGTCCCGGGACTGCGCGCGCGGTTGGGGCGGTGTCCTCTTCGACGAGTTCGGGCTGTTCAGGTTTTTCCAACGCCAGAGCCCGGCGGAAAACCAACACGTTGCGCCAGTTGGTGGTTGACCCGGTCAGCCCCGAACGTTCTTCGCTGGGCAGCAATTCGGCGCGCTGATACTCCCAGCCATCCTGTCCCATCTGGTTCAGCAGTTGCTCGATCGAGGTGGCAAACCGGCCCTCGGGCGTTTTCACGCCCTTCGCCTTGGTGCCCTTTTGCGGAGCGGGGACAACTTTGTATTCGTAGCGCTGCATCAACTGGTCCTGATTGCCGTGTCGGGGCAAATTAACATTTTGACAGGCGGGCGAAAGCCAAGATCACGCATTGGCGAAATTCAGCCCGCACTGTTGCTTTAGCCTCGCGCTGCCTTGCTGACCAGCGACAGGCACGTTTCGGTTGCGACCGCCATGTCCTGAACCGAAATCCATTCCAACGGGCCGTGTATGCATTGCATGCCTGTGAAGATATTAGGTGTCGGTGTGCCAAATTCGGTCAGGCGCGAGCCGTCGGTGCCACCCCGGATCGGCACCGAGACCGGCTCGATCCCTTGTTCACGGCAGGCCTCGCGGGCCAGATCAACCGGCGTCATGTCATTTTCCAGCCAATAGCGCATGTTGCGATACTGATGGGAGATGTCGCAGGTGATGGTCGCACGCGGCTCGGTGGCCTGTACGGCGGCGCAGACTTGTCGGACGATCTCGCGCTGGGCTTCCAACGCATCCATCTCGAAATCGCGCAGGATCAGTTTTATCTCCATCTCGGACGAGCCGCCGTTCATATCGGTGACATGGATGAATCCCTGGCGCCCATCCGTCACCTCGGGCGTCATCGTTGCCTGAGGTAGGGTCTGCACGATCTTTGCAGCCAGATGTGCCGCGTTTACCATTTTGTCTTTGGCTAGCCCGGGGTGGATCGACACGCCGGTGATCTTGATTACCGCGCGGTCGGCCGAGAAGCTTTCGTATTCGATTTCACCCAGTTCCTGCCCGTCCAGCGTATAGGCGAAATCCGCGCCCAGATCTTTGGGCAGCTGTTCGGTAACACCGCGCCCGATCTCTTCATCCGGGGTAAAGGCGATGCGAATCGGACCGTGCGGCACGTCCTTGTTCTCAAGCAGGTGTCGCGCCATCGTCATCAGGATTGAAACGCCCGCTTTGTCATCGGCCCCCAGCAGAGTTGTTCCCGACGCAGTGATCAAATCATGCCCGATCTTTTCGGCCAGATAAGGGTGCTCTTCAGGCGACAGCACTAGCTCGGGATCATCAGGGAAAGTAATCTCGCCGCCATTATACCCTTTGATCACCCGAGGCTTCACGCCGGTTGCATTGAACTGAGGCGCGGTGTCGACATGCGCCAGAAACCCGATGGTCGGTCCTTCGGCCGTACCGGGGATGGTTGCCACTACGACGCTGTCACCAGTCATCTCAACATCCTGCGCACCGATTTCGGTAAGCTCTTGCTTCAGCAGGTTCAGCATGTCGAACTGGATTTCGGTGCTGGGGGTCGATGGCGAGGTCTCATCGCTCTGGCTGTCGATGGCGGCATAGCGCACCAGCCGGGTTTCCAGTTCCTGATCGAAACGATTTTTCATTGATGCTCACCTCTCTGACTTGGCGAGATGAGAATGCGCATTCGGGCAGGGAGTCAAGCCGATGGATTGCCCGATTTAAGCGCTCTGAAATTAAGTTTTCGTTATGTACAAGTCGAATAAACCCCTGTCCGGGGTTTGTACAACTCGGAAGATTTACGAACCCAGCTTTTTGCTGACCAGTTCGTTAACGGCCTTCGGGTTGGCCTTGCCGCCGGTGGCCTTCATCACCTGCCCGACGAACCATCCGGCCAGTTTTGGGTTCACCTTGGCCTTCTCAACCTGTGCCGGATTGGCCGAGATGATCTCGTCCAAAGCGGCCTCGATCGCGCCGGTATCTGTCACCTGTTTCATGCCGCGGTCTTCAACGATCTGCGCCGGGTCACCGCCTTCGGTATAGACGATTTCAAACAGATCCTTGGCGATCTTGCCCGAGATGGCATCCGACGAAATCAGATCAATGATACCCGCCAACTGAGCCGGAGACACCGGAGACTCGGTGATGTCGTGGTCTTCTTTTTTCAGGCGACCAAACAGTTCGTTGATGACCCAGTTCGCGGCCAGCTTGCCGCTGCGCCCCTTGGCGACCTCTTCGAAATAAGCAGCCGATTCCACCTCGGCGGTCAGCACCGATGCGTCATAGTCGGTCAGGCCGAACGCACTGATAAAACGAGCTTTTTTATCGTCTGGCAGCTCGGGCAGATTGGCGGCGATGTCATCCACCCATGCCTGTTCGATCTCCAGCGGCAGCAGGTCAGGGTCGGGGAAGTAGCGATAATCATGCGCCTCTTCCTTGGACCGCATCGAGCGTGTCTCGCCCTTGTCCGGGTCGTACAGACGGGTTTCCTGATCGATGGTACCGCCGCCTTCGACGATGGCAATCTGACGGCGGGCTTCGACCTCGATCGCTTGCTGGATAAAGCGCATTGAGTTCATGTTCTTGATCTCGCAGCGCGTGCCCAGATGCGAAAAGTCCTGTGTTTCCTGATACTTCTCGTAAGCACCCGGCAAACAGATCGAGACGTTTACGTCTGCCCGCAGGTTGCCGTTCTGCATGTTACCGTCGCAGGTGCCCAGATAGCGCATGATCTGACGCAACTTGGCGATGTAAGCCGCGGCCTCTTCTGGTCCACGAATATCGGGGCGCGAAACGATCTCCATCAGGCAGACGCCGGTCCGGTTCAGGTCGACAAAGGACATATGCGGATCCATGTCGTGGATCGATTTGCCCGCGTCTTGCTCCATGTGGATGCGTTCGATGCGGACCATGCGCGCGGTGCCGTCACCCATCTCGACCAGAACTTCTCCTTCACCTACAATAGGCTGATAAAGCTGGGAAATCTGGTAGCCCTGCGGCAGGTCGGGATAGAAATAGTTCTTGCGGTCAAAGGCCGATTTCAGGTTGATATCCGCTTTCAGACCCAGCCCGGTGCGCACGGCCTGTTCAACGCAATACTCGTTGATCACTGGCAGCATGCCGGGCATCGCAGCGTCCACGAAGGCCACGTTCGAATTCGGCTCCGCCCCGAATTGGGTTGATGCACCCGAGAACAGCTTGGCATTGGATGAGACCTGAGCGTGCACCTCCATCCCGATCACCAGTTCCCAATCGTGCTTGGCCCCGGCAATGGTTTTGGGTTTGGGCATTTCGTATGTCAGGTCGAGCATGGCGCGCCTCATTTCCGCAGAAGTCTAAGCCTGCGTATTAGGCTCGGCGCGCCAAAGGGGCAAGGGGCAATGGCGCTTTAGTTCCCCGAGAACTGCAGCCCCGACGGTGTAAAGGTCACACTCTGCCCACTGCGCAACTCATCCCGCAACAGATTGGCGATCGCCTTCAGCGCATCGCGGCGACCACGGGCGGCAAAACGCTCGGCCGAGTTGACGCGAAGGCTGTTATTGAACCCGTTAGCCGCATGGGCCCAGATCAGCGGATGCAGTTCGGTCATGTGATCGCGGATCAGCCAGTTTGCGGCCTCGCAAATCTGTTTGCGGGCGATATCGGCGCGCGGGTTCTGGCCCATTCTGTTCTGCAGTGTGACAGAGCAATAGGCCGCCAGCAGGTTGATTGTCTGCTGATCCGGACGACGTGCAACGATATCGCGCAAACCTTCAATGAAGTATTCGACATCCACCCGCGCGCAGGCCTCGTCATCCAGCGCGATGGCGTCGAATTGCACCCAGGTATACCCACCCGCACCCCAATTTTTCTGGGTCCGTGCGGCGTTTCGCAAGGCTTGCACCTCAAGCTGTTCATAGCTGCCGAACCAGCGCGGCAGCAGGTGGCTGCCCATCGCACGCATGTGGCGATGGTTCTGGGGATCCAGCGTGATCAGGGCCTCGTATTTATCAGCAACGCGGGTGCGCGGATCAATGTGTCCTGCCAGCAAGGCGCAATCCGCTGCAGCAATCGCCGGACTGTCGGGCAGCGCAGCGCGGCATTTCGGAAGCAGCGCAGCAGCCCGGTCGAAATGCGCGGCACAACGGGATTGGTGCAGCGCCGGCAGCGTGTCCGGGTGCGCCGTCCCGCGCCAGGCCCACGCCAAATCGATATGGGCCAAGGCAACCACAAGCGTGATCATCGGATCATCGGGATGGTTCTGAATCTCGCCTTCCAATTCCGAGATCCCGCCCAGCAGATCATAGTCTGACAGTGCTTTGCCGTCCGACAGCGCGTGCTCGGCCGCCAAAACCACATCGGACCGGGCCCCAAATGCCAACAGCTCGGAGATCGGCTGCCCGCAAGGGGTAGCCTTGCGCCCCTCATCTGCAGCGCGCATCTCCAGCGACAGTTCTGCCCACATATCCTGCCGCGCCAGATGGCGGCCACGTTCGATCACCTGATGCCCGATCGCATCATTTTCATCTGATTCTGCGATTGGGATGTTCAACTGCCCCGAGGCGACAAGCCATGCAGTAGCATCGGCGACGGACGCAGGCAGAGGTGTAGGGGTGGGATCAGAAGAACCGACAATACGGGCGGCAAAAGCCTTCAAAGACCAAAACATGGCAAAACTCGAACTGGAACAAACTTGTAACCCGTCCAGTTTGCCAAAAAATCTGCTCAAATCAAGACTGCGTCGCGGAGAACCCGCGATTCAGGTGCCAATGTGGCCCAGACTCCATGAATCGTTTCAGAAAACTCTAAAATGATGTCGTTCGACCGCGAATCCCGCCTGATTCAGGACCATTTCGAATTGCTTGTGTGGCGGCAGTGATTCATCGGGTAAACGCACGCGTTTGTCGGATTTCAGAACCGCTGAGACGCGCACCGAGAAATCCCACCGCGTGTCAAACCGGAATCGATCCACCTCGGACAGCTTGAGTTGTCCCTGACGTTGGCCGGTGTGCCAACGCAGGGTTTCATCGGTCAGCTCCATACCTGCGCTGGTGTCCTTGATGACATCCCACAGCGCGGGCAGGGTAGTCAGGGCCAGAAGCGCCATCAGCCACCAGACCGCGTTCAGCAGGATCATCAAAGCGATCAACATCGCGTAAACGCCGATCAGGATCAGAACCGTTCGCTGATTTCGGTTCTGTCGAGTGAACGTAAACGCGGTCATGCGCCCAAGATGCGCGTGACCATTTCGGTCGTGTCCCGGGACAGGTTCGGCGTGCCGGCAATGCGATTCAGTTGTGCAAGTATTAAGGCCTGACGGTCGGCGTCATAGCGTTTCCAAGTTTGGAACACGCTGCTCATCCTGGCGGTGGTCTGCGGGTTTACGGGATCAAGTCGGATCAACCAGTCTGCCAGCAGCGCGTAACCTGCTCCGTTCGCTTGGTGGAAGCCTGCGTGGTTGCCTGCCAGGGATCCCATTAAGGCGCGGAAACGATTTGGGTTTTTCCAATTAAAATCAGCATGCTCGGTCAATCTGTGCGCGGTCTCAACCGATTTTTCCGGTCCGGTCATCAAGACCTGCATGGCGAACCACTTGTCCATGACCAGCCGGTCATGCTGCCATTGATCATAGAAGGCGGCCAGCTCACGTTCGCCTTTGCCCGCGCGTAGCAGACAAGACAACGCGGCCAACTGCAGGGTCATGTTGTCAGCACGTGCATATTGCTCTGCGGCCTTGGCACCTCCATCCAGTCTCGAGGTCAGCGCAAGCGCCGCGCTGCCCAAGGCGCGTTTGCCTGATTGTTCAGCGTCCGGCTGATAAGCCGCGTCCACCAGCGTTTCACTGTTCAGACGAGGGAGCAGGTCTTGGACGTGTTGCGCCGTGGCTTGACGCAAAGTCTCAACCGCTCGCCAGATCGCCATCGGGTCAGGGGTGATGCCCTTGTCAAATAGTGTTGCGGCCAGTTCCGATTGCGTCGGCAGACCCAGCATCAGTGCCCTGTAGGCCGGGTCCAGCGCCTCATTCCGTAGCACTGCCAGCAAGCCGTCAAGGTAGTCGGTATCAGGCGTTGCCTCATCGGTGATCATGCGCAGCAGGGTGTCCTCGGCTAGCGACCGCCCTGCCTGCCAGCGGTTGAACGGGTCGGTGTCATGAGCCAGAAGGAAGGCGCGTTCGGCATTGCTGATCTCATGTTCAAGGATCACAGGGGCCGAGAAATCGCGCAGGATCGAGGGCACAGGTTTGGCCGCGAGACCGGTAAAGTTAAAACTCTGCTCGGCTTCGGTCAGTTCCAGCACTTCGGTCGCACGTATCTCGTCCCCGTTCGGGCCAAGCAGACCCACAGCGATAGGGATGACCTGAGGTTGCTTGTCTTCTTGCCCCGGCGTCGGCTCGGTCCGTTGGCGCAGCGTCAGGGTATAGGTGCCATCGGTCCAATCGTCGGCAACTGAGACACGGGGGGTACCGGATTGGCTGTACCAACGTTTGAACTGGGTCAGGTCGCGGCCCGTAGTGTCTTCGAATACTTTCAGCCAATCTTCGATCGTGCAGGCCTGCCCGTCGTGGCGATCGAAGTACAGGTCCAGTGCTTTGCAGTAGGCCTCATCCCCGACCAGCCGTTTCAGCATCCCGATCACCTCGGCGCCTTTTTCATAGACGGTTGAGGTGTAGAAGTTGTTGATTTCCTGAAAGCTTTCGGGTCGGACCGGGTGCGAGAGCGGCCCGTTATCTTCGGGGAATTGCCGCGCGCGCAGGTCGATGGCATCGTGGATACGTTTTACAGGGGCCGAGCGCATATCCGAAGTGAACTGCGCGTCGCGGAACACAGTCAGCCCCTCCTTCAGGCACAGTTGGAACCAGTCGCGGCAGGTGATGCGGTTGCCGGTCCAGTTGTGGAAATACTCATGTGCGATGATCGCCTCGATCCGTTCGAAATTCATATCGGTCGAGGTTTCAGGGCTGGCCAGAACGGCTGAGGAGTTGAAGATGTTCAGCCCCTTGTTCTCCATCGCGCCCATGTTGAAATCGTCGACGGCCACAATGTTGAACACGTCCAGATCGTATTCACGGCCATAGACGTCCTCATCCCATTTCATCGACTTTTTAAGGGCTTCCATGCCAAAGGCGCATTTGCCTTCATCGCCGGGGCGGACCCAGAGATTTAGTTCGACGTCGCGACCGGATTTGGTGGTGAACTGGCCGGGATGGGCGATCAGCTCTCCGGCGACCAGCGCGAACAGATAGGCGGGTTTGGGCCATGGATCGACCCATTCAGCCCAGCCCTCGCCTTTGCCCGAAGGGTTGCCGTTCGATAGCAGCACGGGAAGGTCGCCATTGATGCGCACCGTGAAGGTAGACATCACATCCGGGCGGTCGGGGTAATAGGTGATCTTGCGAAACCCTTCGGCCTCGCATTGGGTGCAATACATGCCCTTCGACATATACAGCCCCTCAAGCGCGGTGTTGTTGCCGGGATCAATCTCGACCACGGCCTCCCACACGAAAGGCGCGTCGGGCACCGTTGCGGTGAGGCCTTCGGCGGTCACTTCAGGCGTGATCACTTCACCATCAATTGCGGCACGGATCAGCTTTAGCTCTTCGCCATGCAGAAAAAACGTGCGGTCGGTCGCCTCGGGGTTCGGGCGGAAGGCGATGCGGGAAGTGACGCGAGTGGCGTGTGCGGCCAGATCGAAGGTCAGATGCACACTGTCCACTAGAAACCCGAACGGAGTGTAGTCTTTCAGATAAATCGTTGTGGGGGCGGCGTCGCGCATCGGGGGCCTCATCGACTGGGAATCTGGCGCGACGTTATGGGCTTCGCGCGGACGCTGCAACCGATGTGCCATTGCCGCTGTTCATTTGAGACGGTTCGCGCTGGGTCAAATGCCCCTCATGTCGGGACAGAAGTTGCCTATCGGAAACGAACGCCCTAATTGAGGAGCGCATACAATGGCACACAATCGTAGGGGATTCGGAATATGAGCAGCAGAGAGACCCGCAACGGGCTGCAGATTGACCCGGTTCTGGTGGATTTCATCGAACAGAAGGCGCTGCCGGGCACGGAAGTTTCGGCAATTGATTTCTGGGCGGGTCTGGCGCGCTTGGCCAATGAACTTGGGCCGAAAAACCGGGCGCTGCTGGACAAGCGGGCTGACATTCAGGGCCGGATCGATGGCTGGCACGCGGCGCGGCGGGGGTTGCCCATTGACGCGGCTGAATATCAGTCTTTTCTGCGTGAGATTGGGTATCTGGTAGAGGAAGGCGACGATTTCGAGATCGAGACAGCCAATGTCGACCCTGAAATCGCGCTAATCCCCGGACCGCAATTGGTTGTGCCAATCACCAACGCGCGCTTTGCGTTGAATGCCGCAAATGCGCGCTGGGGCAGTTTATATGATGCGCTTTATGGAACAGATGCGTTAGGCGATCTGCCGACAGGCAAGGCTTATGACGCCGGGCGCGGTGCGCGGGTCATCGCCTGGGCGAAGGCGTTCCTGGATGAGGCTGTGCCGCTATCCGAAGGGTCCTGGGCGGAGGTCTCCGGGTTAAGCGTTAGGGACGGTGCGCTGATACCGAAGCTCGCCGACCCGTCTCAGTTCGCAGGCTACGCTGGCGCGGCTGAAGCACCGGAGTTTGTATTGCTGCGCAACAACGGGTTGCACATTCAAGTCAGGATTGATGCGCATAGCACAATTGGCGCCACCGATCCTGCAGGTATTTCTGATGTCCGTTTGGAATCCGCGCTTTCGACCATCATGGATTGCGAGGATTCTGTTGCTTGTGTCGACGCGACCGACAAGGTGTTGGCCTATGGAAACTGGCTTGGCTTGATGGCCGGCAACCTGACCGAAGAGGTTACGAAAGGCGGCACAACCTTCACGCGCAAGCTTGCTGGGGATTTGGCCTACATGGCTCCGAATGGCACGCCAGCCACTCTGAAAGGTCGGTCGCTGATGCTGGTGCGAAATGTGGGCCATCTAATGACGAACCCCGCAGTGCTGGATGCCGAAGGGCGCGAGATTGGTGAAGGTTTGATGGACGCGCTCTGCACAACGCTGATCGCCATGCATGACCTGAAGCGCGAGGGCGGGAACTCGGTCAAGGGGTCGGTCTATGTGGTCAAACCCAAGATGCACGGGCCCGAGGAGGTGGCGTTTTCGGTCGAGATTTTCGACATGGTCGAGGACATCCTGGGCCTGCCGCGCAATACGGTGAAGCTGGGCATTATGGATGAAGAGCGGCGCACATCGGCCAACCTCAAGGAATGCATCCGGGCCGCAAAATCGCGCGTGGCCTTTATCAATACCGGATTCCTGGATCGGACGGGGGATGAGATTCATACTTCTATGGAAGCAGGCCCGATGCTGCCGAAGGGCGATATCAAGGATACGCCATGGATTGCGTCTTACGAGGATCGCAATGTGGATATCGGACTGGTCTGCGGCCTGAAAGGCAGAGCGCAAATTGGCAAGGGTATGTGGGCCATGCCCGATCGGATGGCGGACATGCTGGCGACCAAGATCGGCCACCCGCAATCCGGTGCAACCTGCGCCTGGGTGCCGTCACCTACTGCGGCAACGCTTCATGCAACCCACTATCACAAGATCGATGTGTTGGCGCGCCAGGATGAATTGGCTGCTGATGGGGCTCGTGGTACGTTGAATGATCTGCTGACCATACCTCTGCTGGGCGGTCGTAATCTCAGCGCTGGTGAGATCACCCGTGAGATCGAAAACAACGCACAAGGAATCTTGGGTTATGTTGTGCGCTGGATTGATCAGGGTGTTGGCTGCTCGAAAGTTCCGGATATCAACGACATAGGACTGATGGAGGACCGCGCGACCTGTCGGATTTCTTCGCAGGCGCTGGCCAACTGGTTGCATCACGATGTGGTCAGTCAGGAACAGGTGATGGCGGCGATGCAGAAAATGGCCGCGGTAGTGGACCGTCAGAACGAAGGAGACTCGGCCTACAGGCCCATGGCACCGGGTTTTGACGGGGTGGCGTTTCAGGCGGCTTGTGATCTGGTGTTCCGGGGGCGGGTGCAGCCCTCGGGTTATACCGAGCCTGTGCTGCACGCCCGTCGCCTGGAACTGAAGGCAAGTTTGAGCTAGGGGCAACGGCAGGTACGAGGGGGCTGTCTGCCCCCTCGTGCTCCCCCGAAGGTATTTTTGGCCAGATGAAAAGGATCGGGCATGAACATTTCATTGCGCAAAGCGCGGACCATCATTCGGAAAGCTCTGGAAAAAGGGCGCGAGATGGAGCTGAAACCGCTCTCGGTTGTTGTCCTGGACGCCGGAGGCCACGTGATCTCGTTCGAACGCGAAGATGGCGCCGCGCCGGGGCGTTTTGCAATCGCACATGGCAAGGCTTACGGATCGGTAATGCTAGGTATGGCGGGCACCGCGCAGATGCAGCGGGCCGAAGGGCAGGCCTATTTCATGGCGGCCGTGAACGGGGTTTATGGCGGTCAGGTTGTTCCGGTTCCTGGCGGTGTGCTGCTGCGTGACCGCAAGGGTGCGGTGGTTGGTGCCGTTGGTGTAACCGGCGACACTTCTGATAATGACGCAGCGGCCGCGTTGGCAGGTATCGAAGCCGCTGGGTTGACGGGCGAGATCTGACCCCTTTATCGAACTTCATCAGGGATGTGCGTCGCTGAACACGCGCTTGCGCTACCATGCAGGGTCTGTGCCGTTGCGCGCGGCCAAACCTGCCGATAGGTTTTGCAGGAAATGAGCGATACAAGGGACTTGGAATGGCGCGCCCCGTCGTTGGAATAATCGGCAACTCTTATCTGATGAATGATCAGTATCCGACCCATGCGGGCGGAACGATGAATTCCGAGGCGGTCTCGAACGTGTCTGACTGTCTGCCGCTACTGATCCCCGCCGACCCGCGTTATGTAGCGGTTGATGAGTTGCTCGAGGTTTGCGACGGCTTCCTGCTGACCGGCGGCCGTCCGAACGTTCACCCCGAAGAATATGGCGAGCCCGCAACCGAGGCGCATGGTGAGTTTGACCGCGCGCGGGATGCAATCACGCTGCCTCTGATCCGGGCTTGTGCTGAGCGGGGTCAGCCGTTCTTTGGGATTTGTCGCGGGTTTCAAGAAGTAAACGTCGCCTTGGGTGGTACGCTCTACCCTGAGATTCGTGACCTCCCAGGGCGTCAGAACCACCGGATGCCACCCGACGGCACTTTGGAGGAGAAGTTTGCTCTGCGCCATGTCGTGTCGCTAACCGAAGGTGGAGTGTTCCACCGCCTGCTGGGCGCGGCCGAAGTGATGACCAATACGTTACACGGACAAGGGATTAAGACGCTGGGCGAGAATGTGGTGATCGATGGCCACGCGCCTGATGGCACGCCCGAGGCGATCTATGTCGAGGATGCCCCCGGCTTTACCCTTTCGGTCCAATGGCACCCTGAATGGGACGCGGCGAATGACCCGGTCTCGCGGCCATTGTTCAAGGAATTTGGTCGCGCCGTATACGATTGGAAAAACGCGAAAACGGTCGGGGCGATCCGGCAGTCTGCTTAGTCACGCTAATCTGTCGATGGATCGTTCTAAGGTTTGCCGGCAACATTCGAATAAAAAGATAATTGGATATCTTCCCTGAACCGCGAATTTGCGCCGAGATACCCTTGGCCATATTCAAATCTGACTGGGTTCGGAGCAGTTCATGCACAGCTTTTCAGGAAAGTACCCTCGCGGTTTAAGAGAATTCGTTCCTGCGGCACTTTTTTTGGCGGTCCTGGGAACTGCTGGGCATGCGCAACAATGCAGCTCGGCCGGAGACCTGCTTTACATCGGGCGAACACCTGACTCTTCATCCTCATTGTGGTTATCGCAGACGGAAAGCGGTGCTTTTCGTCTGGAAGCTGCACAGGGCAACACGACCGTTGATACCTGGAGCCGATCTCGGCCTGGAGTTCATCTAAGCTTGTCTCCCTTCGTATCTAATGGATCAGGGGGCGTTCATCGTCTGTTCAAACGCGGAGGGGCACCAAATGGGCGCGACTGTCTGATCGATACGCAAAACCAAAAAAGAGATTGGACGCTGCCGGGTTGGGGTGGTGGCAATGGTGGCGGCGGGGGAGGAAACGGAGGCGGCTCGGGTGGATCCGGCGGCGGTTCCGGGGGTGGCTTCGGCGGTGGCGGCGGCTCGGGTGGATCAGGTGGCGGATTCGGAGGCGGGGGCGGCTTTGGAGGCGGCGGTTCCGGGGGTGGCTTCGGCGGTGGCGGCGGCTCGGGCGGATCCGGTGGTGGCTCTGGTGGTGGATCCGGTGGTGGCTCTGGTGGCGGTTCCGGAGGGTCGGGCGGTGGAATTGGCAACATAGGCGAGACAGGTCGACCCGTTAATCCGCTCTACGTAAGTGGGCGACCATCGGGCGACGACCAAGCCTGCGTGGCGGATGCGACGGGTAAGCTTGACCCTGCCTTGTGCGATCCGGTTGTCGGCCCTCCGCTGACGGAGGGGCGCGAGTTTGGGCCAGAATCTGTTTGGAATATATGGACCAATTTCACCTACACAGACATTGAAGACACCCGTGGAAACAGCGAACTGGATGTGAACGACAGCTTTTTCGAAATTGGAATCGACCGTCTTGTCCAAGAAAACCTCGTGCTTGGTTTGCAGCTTGAATACGAAAACACTCAGCTGGACGGCTTTCAGGGGCAGTTTTCTCAGGATACTTCGGGATTCGCGATCGGACCCTATTTCGCCTGGCGGATGTCTGAGAGGTGGGTTCTAAACGGTCTCGCCACGGTCGGTCGCTTCTCCACGGATGTGGATGTGCTGGAGCTGAGCGGTGATTTTGATCGCACCCGTTGGCGCGCGAATCTCGAGGCAATCGGACAATATGAGGCTGGAGCTTACTTAATTCGTCCGTCGATCTCGTTTGATTACTATAATTACAGTGCCGAGGATTACGATCTCACCGGGACGTATCTGGGAAATCCAGCCGAGTTTATTGGTGAAATCCAAGAAGCAAAATACAGTGCCCTAACGCCCGAGGTCGAAGTAAGTCGTCCGTTCTTCAATGGCAACTCTGTCATTTCACCTTATGCATCGCTCAGCGCGACCTATTGGTTTGAACGCGAGAACTTAGGGGGTGGAACAGTTGCAAACACTGACAATGATGTTGTTTGGTCAACCCGTTTGGGTGTGAGAGGACGCACAAGCAAGACGGTGTTTCTGGAGGCTTCAATCGGATATCTCGACATGTTCGAAAGTGATTTTGAAGCGACGGAAGCTGCAATCTTTCTCTCTGTCAACTTCTAAGGCCATCAGGAAGAGCGAGCGCCGACCCAGAACCGGGTCGGCGCAAATTGATCATACGAGCAAGTCGAACTGCTTGTTCAGCGGCAAGCTGCGCGCGCGTTGGCCGGTCAGGTCGAACAGCGCGTTGCCCAAAGCGGGCATCGACGGCGGGGTTCCCGGTTCACCGACACCACCCAGATGTTTGTTGGTCTCGAGTATCCGGACTTCCGTGATCGGTGTGCTTTGCATCCGTAACGCATCATAATCCGGGAAATTATACTGTTCGACCTCACCATCGGCAAAGGTGATCTCTTCTTGAGCGGCGGCGGACAATCCGTAGATCATGCCGCCGATCATCTGCGCCTCGACTGTCGCCGGATCCAAAGCCAAGCCGACATCGCAGGCGATCCAGGCCTTGTTGATGCGGATGGTGCCGTCATCGTCAACCACTTCGATCACCTGTGCGACCGGAGTGCCAAAGCTGAAGGCCATTGCCACGCCACGTCCGACACCATCGGGGGTTTTGCCGGTCCAGCCTGACATCTCTTTCACGGCCTCTAGGCACCCCGCAGCCGGGGCGAACTCGGACCTTGCCAACTCCAGCCGGAACTCCAGCGGGTCGCGCCCGGCGGCATGGGCCATTTCATCCAGGAAGGTCTCGTGGAAGAAGGCATTATGGCTGTTGCCGACCGAGCGCCAGAAGCCCACCGGCACGGACAGATCGGCGACATGACCGCTCATGCGGTAGTTGGGCACCGCGTAGGGCTGGTTAAAAAATCCCTCAACCAGAACCTTGTCGGGGCCACCGCCTGAGAAACCCGTAACACGTTCAACCGCCTGATGGGTCGGCGATTGCGAGGCGACCTTGCCGTCGATCAGAACGGCCTTGCCATCCTTCACTGCCCCTCGCATGCGCGCCATCGCGCCGGGGCGGTAGAAATCGTGACGCATATCCTCTTCGCGGCTCCACGTCGTTTGCACAGGGGTGCCTGGAATGGCCATGGCGACCTTTGTGGCGATCTCGCCGAAATCCAACTCGCCCCGGCGGCCGAAACCGCCGCCCAGATAGGTGGTGTGAATCTCGACGGCTTCGGTGTCCAGACCGGCGGTGTTGGCTGCGCGGATCTGGATCAGGGTCGGGGCCTGATTGCCGCACCACAGGTCCAGCTTGTTACTGGTATAGAGCGCCGTGGCGTTCATCGGTTCCATTGTGGCGTGGGCCAGATAGGGCACGGTATATTCTGCCGTAATCTCGGTGGCACCTTCAGGAAGCGTTTCGACATCGCCTTCATCGCGCATGGTCGAGTTCGGGGCGTCATCAAACGCCTTGGCAATTTGCGCGAATACCGCATCAGTATCGGGCGGATAGGGGGCATCGCCCCAATTCACGTCAATCGCCTCGACCGCCTGCATGGCAATCCAAGTGTTGTTGGCAATCACCGCGACGCCCGTGCCCAGATCGACGATCTTTTCAACGCCGGGCATGGTTTCTGCAGCACTGGCGTCAAAGCCGTTCATTGCCCCGCCCAGCTTGGGGTTCATGCGGACCGAGGCGAATTTCAGGCCCTCGGGGCGCACGTCGATGCCAAAGGTGGCGGTGCCGGTGGATTTGCCCGGAATGTCGACGCGGGGCAGGGATTTGCCGATCAAACGCCATTCGGACGGATCACGCAGGGAAACCTCGGGCGGTTCGATCTGGCCTGCGGCCTCGGCCAGTTCGCTATAGGGAATGCGCGTGCCATCCGGGGCAACCACAGCACCATTTTCGGTCATGAGTTGATCGCGATCGACCCCCAGTTGGTCCGCGGCAGCCTGCTTCAAGGTTTCTCGC
This sequence comes from Ruegeria sp. D6, assembly GCF_056534365.1. NCBI lineage: Bacteria > Pseudomonadati > Pseudomonadota > Alphaproteobacteria > Rhodobacterales > Roseobacteraceae > Ruegeria > Ruegeria sp. D6. The sequence goes on from NZ_JBQFPH010000001.1 coordinate 284,708, forward strand.
GCAGTAGCGCCGGCCATCCGCATCCGTTCGAACCCGTCTTTCATCGAGGTTGAACCGCCGGTAACCTGCAGGCTTAACGTTTTGCCCAGAACACCCAGTGCCTCACCCAGATTGTGCTGGAAATCCGAGATGTCATAGCCCTTGCCTGGCAGGCTTTCACCCATAAGAGCATGGTTGTAATAGGCGGCAGCAGCAGGTCCGTGCAGCACACGGATTTCGTCCAGCTCAACATCCAGCTCCTCGGCGATCAGTGCTGCCCAGGTGGTCATAACGCCCTGACCCATTTCAGCGCGGGGCGCGAACAGGGTCACGCCCTGCTGGTCGATCAGAACAAAGGGGCTAAGCGCGGTTTCCCCGTCACGCGGTTTCAGCGGGTTCGCAGCTGGACGCGTGACGTAGTAGGCACCGAAGGCCACTCCACCTACGATGGCGGCAGATCCGATCAGGAATGTGCGGCGAACGATTTTACCGATACGTCCCATGGCTCAAGCCTCCTTCAACTTGGCAGCGGCATCGTGGATGGCCGCGCGGATGCGAGGATAGGTGCCACAGCGGCAAAGGTTGCCTTGCATCGCATCGTCGATGTCTTCGTCCGTTGGGGCCGGGTTTTCAGCCAGTAGCGATGCGGCCTGCATGATCTGGCCCGACTGGCAGTAACCACATTGGGCCACTTGGTGGTCAACCCAGGCCTTCTGGATCGTTGCCATGGCGTCAGGCGTGCCAAGCCCCTCGATCGTGGTGACATCACCCCAAACATCCGAGAGCGCTACCTGGCAGGACCGCACGGCCTCACCATCAATATGAACGGTGCAGGCACCGCAGGCAGCCACACCACAGCCGAACTTGGTACCGGTTAGTCCAACCTCATCACGCAGAACCCATAACAAGGGCACATCATCAGGCAGATCAACCTGATGGGTCTTTCCGTTGATCTTAAGGGCCGTCGCCATGGCGCACCTCTCTTAGCTTTGGCTGGTTTCTGACATAATTAATGAAAAGTGTCAGCTTGTCAATTGACAAAATGAACAAGAAGTGTCAGAGGTTCTCGCATGACGAGTGTAAGTGAAGATTCCAAGACAGCGGCCATTCTGAAATCGGCATTTCAGGCCTTTGCGACCTATGGGTTTAAGAAAACTTCGATGGATGACATTGCCAAAGGGGCAGGGATGTCCCGGCCTGCGGTCTATCTGCATTTCAAGAATAAAGAGGCCATCGTTCGCGAACTGACGCAGTTTTATTATGGCGAGAAAGTTACCCTAGTCGCTGAAGCCTTGGCCAGCGAAGGTCCTTTGCCTCAGATCCTCGCTCAGGCGATCGAGGCGCAATCAAACGGGATGGCTGAAATTTTGGCCTCACCTCATGGGCTTGAAATGCTGGACGCGACCAAATCCATGTCGACGGATATCGTTCAGGAGGGCGAGGCCAAATTGACGCAACTTTACGCCGAATGGTTACGGCGCGAGGATGCGGCAGGTCGCGCGCATTTGCCTGTCGGCCCGGATGAGGCCGCAAAGACAATCACCACATCGCTGAAGGGCGTCAAGATGACGGCCTCCAGCGCTGAAGAGTTCGAACAAGGCATTTCGCAATTGGCCACGCTTTTGGGCGCGGCGCTTGAGGTCAGGTGACGCGCTGACGGATTTTGTATTCCGGTTTGTCCCACAGCTTGTTGGTTATGATATCGGCCAGAATTTGGGCGGCCTGTTCTACATCCCCTTCATCGACATATAGCGGTGTGAAGCCAAACCGCATGATATCGGGCGCTCGGAAATCGCCGATCACGCCACGCGCGATCAAAGCCTGCATGGCAGCGTATCCTTCATCAAAATGAAACGATACTTGACTTCCGCGCTGGGCTGGATCGCGGGGGCTTGCGAGTGTCAATCCCCGGCAGGTAGCCTCAACCCGGGTAATGAACAATTCGGTCAATTCGATTGACTTGGCGCGCACATCGGCCATTTCAGCCATGTCCCAGATATCCATCGCTGCCGACAGCGCTGCCATCTGAATGACCGGAGGGGTTCCGACCCGCATCCTCTCTATTCCCGCGCCGGGGCGATAGTCGAGATCGAAGGCAAAGGGGGCTTCATGCCCCAACCAGCCCGAAAGCGCCGGGCGCACGCGATCCGACAGGCGCGGAGCGACGTAGACGAACGCTGGCGCACCGGGACCGCCATTGAGGTACTTATACGTGCAGCCAACAGCGAAATCCGCGTTGCAACCGGACAGATCTACCGGGATTGCCCCCGCAGAATGGGCAAGGTCCCAGACGGTCACGACACCGTTCGCGTGGGCCAGTTCGGTCAAAGCCTTCATGTCATGCATACGGCCGGAACGATAATCGACCTCGGTCAGCATCAGAACGGCGACCTCTTCGGTGATATGTGCAGCGACGTTTTCGGGATCGACCACGCGCAGTTCGTAATCCGTCCCCAGTGATCGCAACAGCCCATCTGCCATGTAAAGATCCGACGGGAAGTTGCCGTTGTCCGACAGGACGACCTTGCGGGTCGGGTTCAGCTCCAGCGCTGAGGCGACCGCCTGATAAACCTTGATCGACAGAGTGTCGCCCACCACGACGCTGCCGGGCTCTGCCCCGATCAGCCGTCCGATCCGATCCCCCAGGCCGGTCGGCATACCCATCCACCCGGCTTTGTTCCAGCCGGTGATCAGCAACTGACCCCATTCGTCCTTCATCATGCTTCCTACACGGTCACTGGCTGATTTCGGCAACGGGCCCAGAGAGTTACCGTCGAGATAAAGAACGCCCTCGGGCAGGTGAAACATGGATTTGGTTTTGGCGAAATCGGTCATGGCGAGGCTTTGTCTTTCTGAAACAGTCAGGTTGTAACTGGCTATCTGATACCGTTGTGTCTGTCTATTGGTGCGGGTTGTCCAGCGCCCTGGGTCGATGCGACACCCTGCGCTTTTGCCAATGCGGTCAGAAAACGATAGGAGAGCGATCAGAAGCGACATTTGCCACCATGTGTCGCCGCGTGAAGGGACAGCCATGCGCCTGATCGACATACCACCTGTTTGGCTTGTGGGCTTTGCCTTGCTCGCCTGGGTCCAAGCCCGCGTGTTGCCGCTGGGGTTGTCTCTGGATGGGGCGGTGACAGATCTGCTCAGCGGCATACTGATCGGTGGCGGTATCATTCTGGCCGTGATGGCGGTGATTGAGTTCCGCCGGCACAAAACCACGGTCTTTCCGCACGAAACACCCTCGACCATGGTGCAGACCGGGATTTACAAGCGCAGCCGCAATCCTATCTATGTGGGCGATGCGCTGATCCTGACTGGGCTGATCCTGCGTTTTGACGCGGTGTTGTCGCTGGTGCTGATCCCAGTTTTTGTCTGGGTGCTGGAACGCCGCTTTATCATACCCGAGGAAGACCGTCTGCGCCGCACATTCCGCGCCGATTTCGCCCGGTATGAACGCAAGACCAGACGATGGATATAAGGGTGTGGTCATCATGACACAGCGTCATAATTGCTGCGCTTGCGAAATAATCTTGCGCAGGATACATGTCTGCTTGTCATTCTATGCCGAACACCCACCTGGCCTGAATCAAAAATTAGGGGGAACCGACTGGTGAAAATTGGGACGCCAAAGGAAACGTACAAGGGCGAGAACCGGGTCGCGATGACTCCGGACTCGGCTGTGCAGTTGCAGAAACTGGGCTATGAGTGCCTGATCGAAAAGGGCGCAGGCGCTGCTGCGGGGTTTTCGGACGCCGCTTATGAAGCCGCAGGCGTTGAGGTCATGAAGACCGCCGCCTCGCTTTGGAAGGCGGCGGATATTATTGCCAAGGTGCGTCAGCCCGATGCCACCGAACTGAAGCGTCTGACCAAGGATAAGACCCTGATTTCCTTCTTTAACCCGGCTGGGAATGAAGATGGGATGGAGGCCGCCAAATCCAAGGGCGCGACCGTGATCGCGATGGAGATGGTCCCGCGTATCTCGCGCGCGCAGAAGATGGACGCGCTGTCTTCGATGGCCAATATCGCCGGGTACCGTGCTGTGATCGAGGCAGGCAACAACTTTGGCCGTTTCTTCACCGGTCAGGTGACGGCGGCCGGTAAGGTGCCGCCTGCCAAGGTGCTGATCGTTGGTGCTGGTGTGGCTGGTCTGGCCGCGATTGGGACCTCAACCTCGCTGGGTGCGATCACCTATGCGTTCGACGTGCGCCCCGAAGTGGCCGAGCAGGTCGAATCCATGGGGGCTGAGTTCGTCTATCTGGATTTTGAGGAAGAACAGCAGGACGGTGCATCGACTGGCGGCTACGCATCGGTCCAGTCGGAAGAATTCCGCAACGCCCAGCTTGCCAAGTTCCGGGAACTGGCGCCCGAGATGGACATCGTCATCACCACGGCGCTGATCCCCAACCGTGAGGCACCTGAGCTTTGGACCAAAGATATGGTCGAGAGCATGAAGCCGGGTTCGGTCATCGTTGACCTTGCAGCGGAAAAGGGCGGTAACTGTAAACTGACGGTGCCGGATGAGAAGATCGTGACCGACAATGGCGTGACTATTATCGGCTATACCGACTTCCCCAGCCGGATGGCGGCGCAGTCATCGTCTCTTTACGCGACCAATATCCGTCACATGATGACTGACCTGACACCCGAGAAGGACGGCAAGGTCAATCACGACATGGAAGATGACGTGATCCGTGGCGCGACCGTGACCCATGAGGGCGAGATCACCTTCCCGCCACCTCCGCCCAAGGTGCAGGCGATTGCGGCACAGCCTAAGGCCGAGGTCAAGGAACTGACACCGGAAGAGAAAAGGGCGCAGGAAATCGCGGCCTTCAAAGCGCAGACCAAGCAACAGTTCACGTTGCTGGGCGTCGGCGGTGCGTTGATGTTGCTGGTGGGGTTGATCGCTCCGGCCAGCTTCATGCAGCATTTCATCGTCTTTGTGCTGGCAATCTTTGTGGGCTTCCAGGTGATCTGGAATGTGAGCCACAGCCTGCACACACCACTGATGGCGATCACCAACGCGATCTCGTCGATCATTATCGTTGGGGCCTTAATGCAGATCGGATCGGGATCTTTCCTGGTCATTCTGCTGGCGGCGCTGTCGGTCTTCATGGCCGGAATCAACATCTTCGGCGGCTTCCTCGTAACCCGGCGCATGCTCGCCATGTTCCAGAAATCTTAAGGAGGCCGGGCACATGGAATTTGGCTTCACTACTGCCGCCTATGTCGTTGCGGCTGTCCTTTTCATCCTGTCTCTGGGTGGATTGTCGAACCAGGAAAGCGCCAAGCGGGCGGTCTGGTATGGCATTGTTGGTATGGCGCTGGCGGTTTTTGCCACGCTGGTTGGTCCGGGTTCAGGCCTGTGGCTACTGTCGTTGCTGCTGATCGCGGGCGGTGGTCTGATCGGTCAGTACGTGGCGCAACGCGTGCAGATGACCGAGATGCCGCAGCTTGTGGCCGCGATGCATTCGCTGGTGGGTCTCGCGGCTGTGTTCGTGGGATTCAATGCCCATTTCGAGATCGGCAATGTGGCGCAAGTCATGGCGATTGCTGACAGTGCGTCTCAGGCGGACCTGTCCGATCTGGGGGCGTTCGCCAAGCTGATCGCGAAGAAGACCGCGGCCGAACTGGCGATCCTGCATGTTGAGCTGTTCCTCGGTATCTTCATCGGTGCGATCACCTTCACTGGATCGGTCGTGGCTTATGGCAAGTTGGCGGGCAAGGTGACCTCGGCGGCGACCAAGCTTCCGGGCGGTCATGCTCTGAACGCGGGTGCGGCTGCTTTGTCGTTCATCTGCCTGATCTGGTACACCAATTCGGGCGGTTTCTTCCCGCTGTTCCTGATGACGCTGGCAGCGCTGTTCATCGGCTATCACCTGATCATGGGCATCGGCGGGGCCGACATGCCGGTGGTTGTGTCGATGCTGAACAGCTATTCGGGTTGGGCGGCTGCGGCCATCGGCTTCTCGCTAGGCAACGACCTGCTGATCGTGGTTGGTGCATTGGTGGGCTCGTCTGGTGCGATCCTGTCCTACATCATGTGTAAGGCGATGAACCGTCACTTTGTCAGCGTAATTCTGGGCGGCTTTGGTGGCCCGCAGGGCGAACAGATGGCTGTTGAGGGTGAACAGATCGCCATCGAGGCAGATGGTGTCGCGGCGGCGCTGAATGATGCAGATAGTATCGTCATCATCCCCGGCTATGGCATGGCCGTGGCGCAGGCGCAGCAATCGGTGTCCGAGCTGGTTCGCAAGCTGCGCGCCAAGGGCAAGAACGTGCGCTTTGCGATCCACCCCGTTGCCGGTCGTCTGCCGGGCCACATGAACGTGCTGCTGGCCGAGGCGAAGGTGCCGTATGACATTGTTCTGGAGATGGACGAGATCAACGACGACTTCCCGGATACGGATGTGGCCATCGTGATTGGCTCGAACGATATCGTGAACCCTGCGGCGCAGGAAGACCCGAACAGCCCCATCGCCGGGATGCCGGTGTTGGAATGCTGGAAAGCCAAGCAGGTGTTTGTGTCCAAGCGTGGTCAGGGCACCGGCTATTCGGGCATCGAGAACCCGCTGTTCTTCAAGGAGAACACCCGCATGTTCTATGGCGACGCCAAGGCTTCGCTCGACAAGTTGTTGCCCATGATCGATTGATCAGAAGGGACAATCTGATTGCAAAGGGCGCCTGAGGGCGCCCTTTTCTTTTGTGATGAGATGGGGGCTTGCCTCCAACCCCCTCAAGGTTTTTTAGCCATATGAAGCAAGCGGGCTGTGTTAAACTTGGCGAGTGTTCGGGATAGTCGGAGGCAGACCATGCAGAAGGTAAATGGAATTGGCGGGATATTCTTTCGGGCCCGTGATCCGCAGGCGTTGAGTGCTTGGTATGAGAAGCATTTGGGCGTCAATCACTACGATCCTGTGCCCTGGAAGCAGCGGGAAGGATATACGGTGTTCGCACCCTTTGCGCAGGACACCGAGTATTTTGGCCGCTCCGAGCAGCAATGGATGATCAATTTTCGTGTCGATGACCTGAGCGCGTTTATCGACCAATTAAAGATCGCCGGAATCACCGTCGAGACGAACCCGGAGTGGGACAGCGAGGTCGGGAAATTCGCCCGCATCCACGATCCTGAAGGCAATCCCATCGAGCTATGGGAGCCGAATCAATAAGATAGCGGGATTGTATACCGTTGTATCCTTGTAAGTAATTGAAATAAATAAACAATTGATGTTGTGTCGGTCTGCCTTATAGTGCCGGTGATACACCGGAGCCTTACATGACGCCCATAGACAATCATCCGCTTCGCTATACGCTGGCCAATGAACTGCATGCACGCCCATTTCCGGTTGCACCCTTACCCAGCACGGTTGTGTTTCTGGCGATCAAGAAGCCCAAAGAAGCGGTTACGCGCGATCGTGGCGAGGATATGGCCCACCTGATCAATCTGCTGGATCGCCACGGCGCGCAGCACCCTCAGCCAGAAGCCACTCACTACGCGGGTCAGATCGGGCGTCATTGGCTGAAATGGGAACAACATACCGAGTTTGTGACCTATACCGCGATCACTCCGAACGTCAGTGAACGTGCATTCAATCCGGCAGACTTTGAGGTGTTTCCTCCAGACTGGTTGATGGCGAGCCCGGGGCAGCGGGTGACATCGGCCTTAATTCGCGTGGTCGAGTACGAGGGAGATGAGGCGGCAAAGGCTTCGCTGGCTCAGTGGTTCGAGCCGGAAAGCCTTGCGGTGGCGCGGGTGCTGGATGATGCCGCGATCTGCGCTTGTGATTTCCGAATTGATCCGGCGGGGCATATGCGGCTTGCGATGTTTGTCAAGAAAGGCACCGGGCGGCGTCGGACCGGGCGGATCGTTCAGCGGCTGTGCGAGATTGAGACCTACAAGGCAATGTCGATGCTGGGATTTGCACGGGTCAAGCAACTGATGCCGCGCATCGGCGAACTGGATGGTCAATTGACCCGCCTGATGGGGCAGATGTCCGATGAAACAGCGCACCCAGACGAATTGTTGCCGGATCTTCTGTCTACCTCGATCGAGCTTGAGACACTTTCGGCACGGTGTTCTTTTCGGTTCGGCGCCACGGGTGCCTATGAGGCGATTGTCAATCAGCGCATCGAAGTGTTGCGTGAACAAAGATTCAATGGACGTCAGAGTTTTGCCGATTTCATGATGCGTCGTTATGACCCCGCGATGCGGACGGTTAAATCAACCGAGCGACGTTTGCAGGCCTTGTCCGACAGGGCTATTCGCGCCGGCGACCTGTTGCGTACCCGTGTCGATGTCGAACGCAGCGCTCAAAATCAGGCTCTGCTGGAAAGCATGGACCGGCGTGCTGATCTGGCCCTTAGATTGCAGCACACAGTCGAGGGATTATCTGTGGTGGCGATCAGCTACTATGCGGTGTCTCTGGTCAGCTACTTGCTCTACCCACTGACGCAGGCCGGGATTAGCAAAGGGATGCTGACGGCAATTGTGACCGTGCCTGTCATCCTTGCCGTTTGGTTCGGGGTGCGCCAGATCCGGAAGCGAATTGAATAAGCGGTCTATGCCGGGCGACGAATGATCTGTAGAACGGGTGGCGTTTGGCAGATTTTATGAGGATTCCCTGTGATCGGTATTGTTGCGGCGTGGCGGGCTGTGGCCGCCATGTTTATCCTGAACGGTGCGCTGTTCGGCATCTGGGCATCGCGCATACCTGCGGTTCGGGACAGGCTGGATCTGACGCACGAGGCGCTAGGGCTTGGTTTGCTGTTCATGGCAGCAGGGGCCGTTTGTTCGTTTCCGATCACGGGCCGTTTGACGGACAAGTTTGGGGCGGTGGCGATCACGCGGGTGATCGCGGTTCTCTACACCTTTTCCCTGATCCTTTTGGCTCTCGCCGGCGGGTTCTGGTCGCTTGCGGCGTTTCTGTTTGTATTCGGAGCCTTCCATGGCTCGATGGATGTTGCGATGAACGCCTGGGCGGCAGAGGTCGAACAGGCCTATGACAAGCCGGTCATGTCGTCCTTTCACGCGATGTGGAGCCTTGGAGCCGGACTGGGAGCGCTCAGCGGATACGGTGCCGTACAGATGGGGCTGTCGGTGTTGCAACATTTTCTGCTAGCGGGTGGCGTTGTCGTCGCGCTTGCGCTTGTTTTGTCTTGGGTACGCTGGACTTCGAAACGATCGGCTTCAAAACCTGGATCGGTGTTCGCTTTGCCGTCGGGTGCCCTAATCCTTGTGGGTTTCACAGCGCTGTGCGGCGCTTTGGGCGAGGGGGCTGTTGCGGATTGGAGCGCGATTTTCCTGCGTGACGTTACCGGTGCGGCTGAGAGTATCGCGGCGTTAGGCTATGCGGTCTTCTCGGTCACGATGGTTGCGTTCCGGCTTGCGGGCGGGGTGGTGATCGCGCGTTTCGGGCCTGTTGCAACAGCACGATTTGGCGGCGTTTGCGCCGCGCTGGGCGTGTTTGGCGTGGTATCGGCGGGAGGGGCAGGATTGGCTTTGGCGGGTTTTGCTCTGATGGGAGTGGGCTATGCGGTAATCATGCCTCTGGCCTTTAGCCGCGCGGCCAACGACCCGCATGTCCCGCCCGGACAGGCGATCGCAAGCGTCGCGACTTTGGGATACGGAGGTTTATTGATTGGGCCGCCTCTGATCGGATTTCTGGCCGAGTTGATGACGCTGAGATTTGCCTTTGCAGTTCTTTTACCGCTGGCCGTTCTGATCATCGTATTGGCCGGCGCGCTGAAGCGCGCCGACTAAGTTCGCTTAACGTCCGCGAATACGTGGATCCAGCGCATCGCGCAGGCCGTCACCCAGATAATTTACACTGAGGACGGTTAGTGAGATCGCCAGTCCGGGCCAGAACACGCGCTCGGGGTATTGCTGAAGATAGTCGACGCCATCGAAGAGCAGCCGACCCCATGTCGGGAAGTCCGGCGGAAATCCGAGGCCGAGGAAGGAAAGCGCGCTTTCGGTGATGATCGCAGTTGCAATCCCCAGCGTGGCCGACACCATGATCGGAGACAGAACATTCGGCAGGATGTGCCGGGTGATGATCTGGCCATTGCTGGTGCCGATGGACCGGGCGGCCAGAACGAACTCACGCTCTTTGATCGCCAGCACATCGCCGCGCACGATCCGCGCTGTGGGCATCCATGAGGTGATGCCGATGGCGCAGACGATCAGGATGAAGATTCCACGCTCTAACCCGAAGGCAGCAGATAGCGGCTCGCGGAAGAGCAGCATCATGACCAGCAGCAGCGGTAGCAACGGCAAGGCCAAGAACAGATCCGTCAGGCGCATCAGTGGGCCATCCAGCCGTTTGAAAAACCCGGCCAGAACACCGATGAACGAGCCCAGAAACAGCGCCAACAGCATCGCGGTGATGCCGACTGACACCGATGTCTGACCGCCTGACATCATGCGAGCTAGGATATCGCGGCCCAACTGGTCGGTGCCAAAGGGATGCGCCCAACTGGGGCCCTGATTGCGCGAACGGATGTCGATCTGAGTGGGGTCGATGCTCCATAAGTATGGGCCCAAATAGACGCCTGCGACGATGAAGATGAACAGAATCGCTCCGATCATCGCGCCTTTGTGGGTCTTGAACTGATCCCAGACATCGCGCCATTGGCTCCGTGGTGGGGTGGCCAGTTCTTCCATCACATCGGTGGTTGGCAGCGCTGTCGAGGCGGGCGCAAGCCCTTCGTCCGGGACCAGTGTATCGGTACGATCATGATCAGTCATAACGAATCCTCGGGTCCAGAATGCCATAGAGAACGTCGGCGATCAGATTGAACAGGACGATCAGCACGGCAAATATGAAGGTCAGGGTTTGGACCATCGGTAAGTCATTGGCCTGAATAGCCCCGATCAGCAACTGGCCGATGCCGTTCACTTTGAACACCTGCTCGGTAATGATCGCTCCGCCGAAGATGGCCGGAATACCCAGCGCGATAACGGTGACCACAGGGATCATCGAGTTGCGCAGGACGTGGACCATGACGACCGTGTATTCGCTGAGGCCCTTGGCGCGGGCAGTGCGGACATAATCCTGATTAAGGTTGTCCAGCATCGAGGCGCGCATGAATCGGCTGAGCTGCGCGGTGATCTGCAGAGCCAGGACCATGACCGGCATGATCATCTGTTTCAGTTGTACAACAAAGCTGTCCCAGCTGTTGACCACATGGGTAGTGTCATAGATCGACGGGAACCACCCAAGCTGGACTGAGAAGATCACGATCACCAATACGCCCGAGAAGAACGGCGGTACCGAGAAGCCGACCATCGACACGAATGTGCCCATCTGGTCGAACCAGGAATACTGCCGGTAAGCCGAATAGATACCGATGGGCAGAGCGATCAGGATGGCGACCACATAAGCGGTGCCAACAACCCACAGGGTCTGCGGGATGCGCTGAACGACGATGTCCATGACGGGTGAGCGGGTCTGCCACGAAATCACGCGCAGGTCACCTTCGGAGAAGGTTGTGCCAAAGATCGAGTCGACCAGAACCTGCGGTTCGATCCAGAAGAACTGCACGATCCATTTCCAGAACCGGATATGCATCGGCTGACCGAGGCCCAGTGCCTCGCGCATCTTCTCTTTGACTTCGGGAGGGACGGTAAGTGGAACCTGCGCCATCGGATCGCCGGGTGCGAGTTCGAGGAGCAGGAAGATGACGAGGCTGATGAACAGTAGCGTGGGAACGGCCAGCACCAGTCGTCTGATGGTAAAGTTGAGCATTAAGAGGCGCCTTTATATGCGTCTTCTTGTTGGAGTGGTCTGCAAATGACCGCGCCCCGATATGGGTCGGGGCGCGGTTTTGCAAGATTAACGCTTAGGAACCGGTCTTGCGGTACCAGTCCGCAATGTTCCACAGCTCGCTGTCCCAAACGTTCAGGACAACGCCACCCAGCGTGTTAGCGTGTGCCGACAGTCGACCACGGTGCACCAGCGGGATCATTCCGCCATTTTCAACCATGATGTCGTTCAGCTGACGCGCGATCTGCGCGCGCTCATCCGCACCTGCGGTTTCGGCCAGCTTGCCATGCAGCTTGTCGAACTCTTCGTTGCAGAAACGGCTGATGTTCTCGCCCTGCCACTGGCTTTCAGGCTTGGGTGCCTTGTCGCACAGGCCGTTGCCCAGATAGGACTGCGGGTCAGTGCCGTTGAAGGTGTTGGCATACATTTCAACGTCGGCATAGAACTTCTGGAAGGTGTCAGGCGAACCCGGATCACCACCAAAGAAGACCGAAGCATTGATGTTGCGCAGCTCAGTTTCGATACCGATTTGGCTCCACCATTCTTTGATCAGCGCCTGGAAGTCCTGGCGAACTGCGTTGGTAGAAGTCTGGTAGACAATCTTCAGCGGTACACCGTCTTTTTCACGGATGCCATCGCCATCGGAATCAACGATACCCGCGTCATCCAGAAGCTTCTTGGCACCTTCGATATCTTGAGTATCGCAGCTGAATGTGTCGGAATTCACCGCGGCAGGCGCAGGTACCCAGTTGCAGGTAACCTTACCGGCCTGACCGTAGCCGATTTCAACCAGCAGCGGCCGGTCGATGGCCAGCGACATGGCCTTGTAAACAGCAGGGTCCTGCAGGAACGGGTGCGGATGCGTTGCAGTCGAACGCTCGCCCTCCGGCAGATCTGGCGACGGGTTGGTCTGGTTCAGCATGATGCGTTCCACCAGCGGGCCGAAGCCTGCGACCGGAGTACCTTTGCCGCCTTCCTGCATCTGCGCGATCACTTCAGGCGCAAGCTGCAAGTTCCAGGCATAGTCAAATTCGCCGGTTTCCATGACCGCACGACCAGCAGCAGTTGCATCGCCACCGCCTTTGAATGTCACCGTTGCGAACGCAGGCTTTGCCGGGTCACGGTAGTTATCATTGGCCTTGAAAGTGATCACGTCATTTGGCTTGAACTCGGTGACAACAAACGGGCCTGTGCCGATCGGGTTAAAGTTCTGCTCGGTGCATTCGGGCGCTTTGGCTCCCATGCAATCCGCGAACTGTGCCGCCTGGATGATCGGGCTCTCACCACCCACGAACGGGCCGTAAGGGAACGGGGTCGGCGCATCGAATGTGACTTTGACGGTCAGATCATCGACAGCTTCGACATTGGTGACACCTTCAAATTTGGTCACCTGCGCACAACCGCCCTCTGGGTCCATGCAATAGTTTGCAGTGAATACAACATCAGCGGAGGTGAATGGCGTGCCGTCTGACCAGGTGATTCCCGGCGCGATTTTCCAAGTGATCGAGGTCAGGTCTTCGCTGACGCCACCATTTGCAACTGTCGGAATTTCGGATGCCAGGAACGGAACCATTTCGCCATCTTGATTGTACCGGGCAAGCGGCTCAATCACTAGCGACGCGGATTCCACATCCTTGGTGCCACCCGAAAGGAACGGGTTCAGGATCGATGGGGCTTGCCAGTAAATGATGCTGACATTGCCGTCCGATCCGCGCTCGGCCATGGCCATCGGGGCCATTGCCGTGCTTGCAATCGCACCAAGCAAAAGGGTTTTGATTTTCATCATACACTCCATGTTGGACACATACGTGTCTCGATTATCTCCGCGATGCCCGCGGGTTAGGCGTGGCCGTCAAAAGGGATAAGGATTTGGAATCAAACGGAAACGATTGTATCGCCTTCGTGTATTCAGACCTCTCCCCAGAACGGTTACGCGGCGTATCGAAACAGAGTTTTGGAAAATTGCAAGCCTTGCCTTGCGAAATTTGACCTATCGGTTTGACTTTTCACATCTGCCCGCCTTAGCGTTTGGCACCCAATCCGAAAAGCCGCCAAGGGGAGAGCGCGCGTGCTGGATCAGCCAATTGCCCAGATCAAAAAACTGCGGGTCGAATTTCAAACTAAAGATGGCCCAGTGGTGGGCGTCGAGGACGTCTCGTTCGAGGTCAACCCAGGCGAAACCGTCTGTATCGTGGGCGAATCGGGGTCGGGCAAATCAGTCTCATCTCTATCGCTGATGCGCTTGGTCGAGTTCGGCGGCGGTGAAATTGCTGGCGGGCAACTGCTTTTCGATCGCCGCGGCGGCGAGGAAATGGATCTGTCCCACGCCGATCAAGATCTGATGAAGCAGATTCGCGGAAATGAGATCGGAATGATCTTTCAGGAGCCGATGACGGCCTTGAACCCGGTTTTCACCGTCGGACGGCAGCTCACCGAAGGATTGCGAATCCACAAGGACATGAACAAAGCGCAGGCCGAAGAGCGCGCGCTGGAATTATTGCGTCAGGTGCGCATCCCCGAGCCCGAGCGACGTTTGAAGCAATATCCGCATGAACTGTCCGGTGGCATGCGCCAGCGTGTGGTGATCGCCATGGCCATGGCGTGTGAGCCTCGCCTGCTGATTGCGGATGAACCCACTACTGCATTGGATGTGACCATCCAGGCCGAGATTCTGGCGCTGATGGACCGCCTGAAGCGCGAGACAGGTACGGCGGTGATGTTTATCACCCATGACATGGCTGTGGTCGCGCAGATGGCGGACCGCGTGGTGGTTATGTTCCGCGGCAACAAGGTCGAGGAAGGCACCGTCAAAGAAATCTTCGAAAACCCGCAGCACGATTACACCAAGGCGTTGCTGGCGGCGGTTCCGAAATTGGGCGAGATGCAGGGCAAAGCCGCGCCCGAGCCAATGAAACTGCTGGGTGAGGAAGGCCAGAAGATCGCTCCGATCCCGGGCACGAACGAAGTGTTGCTGACGGTCAAGAACCTGACCACGCGATTTGCGGTGAAAGGCGGATTGCTGCGTCGGACCATCTCGAACGTGCATGCAGTCGAAGATGTCTCGTTCACGCTGAACCGGGGGCAAACACTCAGCCTCGTTGGCGAATCTGGGTGTGGCAAGTCGTCGGCAGGGCGCTCGATCCTGCGGTTGGTGGAGCCGATGGCGGGTGAGGTTGATCTGGACGGTGTCGACATCATGAAGCTGGACCAGGCCGGCCTGCGCAAAGCGCGGCTGGACATGCAGATGATCTTTCAGGATCCGTTCGCCTCGCTAAACCCTCAGATGCAGTTGGTTGATCAAGTCGCTGAACCGATGCGGAACTATGGGGTTGCCTCGGGGTCAGAACTGCAGGACCGGGTAGCGCAACTGTTCGACAAGGTGCAACTGCCGCGCAGCTTCATGCGCCGCTTCCCGCATGAGATGTCGGGTGGTCAGCGGCAACGGATTGCGATTGCGCGAGCACTGGCGCTGAATCCCAAGCTAATCATCGCGGATGAGGCCGTTTCGGCGCTGGACGTCTCGGTTCAGGCGCAGGTGCTGAACCTGATGATGGAGCTGCAATCGGAACTTGGCCTAAGCTATCTGTTCATCAGCCATGACATGGCGGTGGTCGAGAGGGTCAGTCACCATGTCGGTGTGATGTATCTGGGCCGCATTGTCGAACTGGGTCCGCGTGCTCGGGTGTTTGAGAACCCACAGCACCCTTATACGCAGGCGCTGATGAAGGCGGTTCCGATAGCCGATCCGAACAAGCGCAAGTCGGAAAAAGACTTGAACTTCAAACCGATCCCGTCGCCAATTCATCCGATTGGATACGCGCCCGAACCCTCGCAATACAACGAGGTTGAACCGGGCCATTTTGTTTTGACCACTGACAGCGGATATTGACCCTCATGGCTGAGCGCCTGTCTCCGCTAGAGATCATGACTAAGCTGATCTCATTCCCGACTGTCAGTCGCGATACGAATTTACCGTTGGTGGATTGGGTCGAGGCGTATCTGCAAAGCCACGGGATCGAACCGCATCGTTGGCCTGATCCGGATCAGCCGCATAAGGCGGCTCTGTTCGCGCATGTCGGCCCGTGGGAAGAGGGCGCGATTGTCCTATCAGGTCACACTGATGTTGTTCCCATCGATGGCCAGCCTTGGTACACCGATCCATTTGTCGTGACCGAGAAAGATGGCAAGTATTTCGGGCGTGGCACCTGCGACATGAAGGGCTTTGACGCGCTGGCGATCTGGGCCTTGGTCGAGGCGCATCACGCTGACACCAAACGCCCCCTGCAACTGGCGTTGAGCTTTGATGAAGAGGTTGGCTGCACCGGCGCGCCGCCGATGATCGCCCACATGCAGGAGGTTCTGCCCAAAGGATCAGCCGTGATTGTGGGCGAGCCGTCGATGATGCAGGCCGTCACCGGCCATAAGGGCGGGTTTGGCTTTGACACGCATGTGGTGGGGTTCGAAGTTCACAGCTCAATCATGCACACAGGCGTCAATGCGATCATGGAGGCCGCGCCGCTGATCAATTGGGCCAATGATCGGAACGCCGAGAATATGGCGGCGCAACCTTCAGACATTGCGTCAGTGTTCGATCCGCCTTGGACTACCTGCCATGTTGGTATGATCGAAGGCGGAACCGCGCATAATATCACTGCCAAAGACTGTCGCTTCATGATGGATTTCCGCACCGTTCCGGACGATGAAAAATCGGTCTGGCAGAAGGCCTATTTCGATAAGGTTCGTGAAGTCGAGGCGCGGATGCAAGCGGTTCATCCCGACGCCCGGATCGAGCTGTCCGAGCATTTTTCGATCCCAGGTCTTGTGCCTGAAGAAGATGGCGAGGCTGAGACGCTGGTGCGCGCGCTCACCGGTGACAATGCGACACATGTGGTAAGCTATGGCACCGAGGCGGGGCAGTTTCAGGAAGCTGGTTATTCCGCTGTTATCTGCGGCCCAGGTGATATCGCGCAGGCCCATCAGCCGAATGAGTTCATTACGATTTCTCAATTCAACGCAGGTCAAAAATTTATGGAGCGTCTGGTAAAGAGGCTCTGCGAATAACATCTCAAAGGAGAGGTTAAAGATGCCCGTCAAGAACCGGCTCGCCGAAATGCATGGCGAGATCACCAAATGGCGCCGTCACCTGCATATGCATCCCGAGCTGATGTACGATGTGGAAGAAACGGCAGGGTTTGTGGTCGACCGACTGAAGGAGTTCGGTGTGGATGAGATCACGCCCGGCATCGGCAAGACTGGCGTGGTTGCCGTCATCAAGGGACGTCGGGATACGCTAGGCCGTGTTATCGGGCTGCGTGCCGACATGGATGCGCTGCCCATTCAAGAGGCGACGGGGCTGGACTATGCTTCGACGGTTTCTGGTAAGATGCATGCCTGTGGTCATGACGGTCATACCTCGATGCTGTTGGGCGCCGCGCAGTATCTGGCCGAGACGAGGAATTTTGACGGTACTGTTGTTTTGATTTTCCAGCCTGCCGAAGAAGGCGGGGCAGGTGGTCTGGCCATGTGTCAGGACGGGCTGATGGAGCGCTGGGGTATTCAGGAAGTCTATGGCATGCACAACATGCCGGGAATGCCGGTTGGTGAGTTTGCCATTCGACCAGGCGCATTGCTGGCTTCTTCGGATGAATTCGAAATTGTTGTAACGGGTAAAGGCGGTCATGCTGCCGCCCCGCATGAGGCGGTAGATACAACGCTGATTGCGTCGCACATTGTTGTAGCTTTGCAATCAGTGGTGTCGCGTACCGTGGACCCTATCAAAAGGGTGGTGCTGACCGTCGGGACTTTTGAAACCGATAGTGTGGCCTCGAATGTGATTGCCCATACGGTGCGGTTGCGGGGAACTGTTCGCACACTTGACCCAGAATATCGAAAGGTCGCTGAAGAACGCGTGCGCCGGATCGCCGAAGACACTGCCTCGGCCTTTGGAGCTTCGGCTAAGATGACGTGGACACCGGGCTATCCGGTGACGGTGAATTCGGACGATGAAACCATCTATGCTGCTGAGGCCGCGCAGGTCGTGGCAGGCAAGGTCAATGACAGCACCGATCCAATCATGCCGTCAGAAGATTTTGCTTACATGCTTGAAGAACGGCCCGGAGCCTACATCTTTATCGGAAACGGGGACACGGCCATGTGCCATCACCCGGAATACAACTTCGACGACGACGCCATTCCCGCCGGTTGCAGCTGGTTTGCTGAGCTGGTGGAACGACGATTACCCGTCGCCTGATTTGGGAGGATCAGATGCCAATCAAGAACCGACTTGCCGAAATGCACGAAGAAATCACCGGTTGGCGGCGGGATATTCATCAACACCCTGAGATCCTCTATGACACCCACCGCACCAGCGCCTTGGTGGCTGAAAAGCTGAAAGAGTTCGGTTGCGATGAGGTTGTGACGGGCATTGGCCGCACCGGAGTTGTTGGCGTCATCAAGGGCAAGACCGACACGCAGGGTCGTGTGATCGGCCTGCGTGCCGATATGGACGCGCTGCCGATGCAGGAGCAGACGGGCCTTGATTATGCCTCGAAAACCGATGGCGCCATGCATGCCTGTGGCCATGATGGCCATACGGCGATGGTGTTGGGCGCGGCGAAATACTTGTCTGAGACGCGGAACTTCGACGGCACGGCCATTGTGATTTTCCAACCAGCGGAAGAAGGCGGCAATGGAGCCGAAGCGATGTGCAAAGACGGTCTGATGGATCGGTTCGGCATTCAGGAAGTCTATGCCATGCACAATGTGCCAGGTGTGCCGACGGGGCAGTTCGCGATCCGGTCTGGCCCGCTGCTGGCGGCTGCGGATGAGTTCGACATTCATCTGGAAGGTCGAGGCGGCCACGCGGCGAAACCGCATGAAACAATTGATACTACAGTGATGTTGTCGCAACTGATCGTGGCACTTCAGACCATCGTGTCGCGTAACGCGGACCCTATTTTACAGGCGGTTCTGTCTGTGACTTCGGTCGAGACCTCATCCAAAGCGTTCAATGTGATCCCTCAATCGGCGCAGGTGCGCGGTACTGTACGAACGCATTCGAACGAAATGCGCGACCTGATCGAGACGCGGCTAAGCGAGGTGGCTGAGGGTATTGCTGAAACCTTC
Organism: Ruegeria sp. D6; assembly: GCF_056534365.1. Classification (NCBI taxonomy): domain Bacteria; kingdom Pseudomonadati; phylum Pseudomonadota; class Alphaproteobacteria; order Rhodobacterales; family Roseobacteraceae; genus Ruegeria; species Ruegeria sp. D6. The sequence goes on from NZ_JBQFPH010000001.1 coordinate 303,577, forward strand.
GGTGGCACTGTCAAAGTCTCATACACGCGTGGAGTTCCGGTGACGATCAACGCCGAAGAACAGACGGAATTTGCCGCTGAGGCCGCCATTTCCGTAGGTGGCAGCTGTGATGAAGCGCCCATGGTGATGGGCGGCGAAGATTTCTCGTTCATGCTGGAAGAACGCCCCGGAGCGTTCATCGTGCTGGGCAATGGCGACAGCGCCGGGCTGCACCACCCTGAATACAATTTTAACGATGAGATCATCCCGATGGGATGCTCATGGTTTGCCGAAATGGTCGAGCGCCGGATGCCGGCGGCTTGAATTAGGAGAGAGAAGACATGCCAGTTAAGAACCGCTTTGCCGAATTGCAGGCCGAAATCACCGAATGGCGACGGGATATTCATGAAAACCCCGAGATTCTGTTTGAAACCCACCGCACCAGTGCTTTGGTCGCGGACAAACTGAAAGAGTTCGGCTGCGACGAGGTCGTTACCGGGATCGGTCGCACCGGGGTTGTCGGTGTGATCAAGGGCAAATCAGACTCGAGTGGCAAAGTCATCGGTCTGCGTGCTGATATGGATGCGCTGCCGATTCACGAGGCGACGGGGTTGGATTACGCCTCGAAAACCGATGGGGCGATGCATGCTTGTGGCCATGATGGACATACGGCGATGCTGCTCGGGGCGGCGAAATACCTTTCGGAAACGCGTAATTTTGACGGTACTGTAGTGGTGATCTTCCAGCCCGCTGAAGAAGGTGGCGGCGGTGGTCGCGAAATGTGCGAAGACGGCATGATGGCGCGCTGGAACATTCAGGAAGTCTACGGCATGCACAACTGGCCGGGCCGTCCGGTCGGCAGCTTCTCGATCCGTCCGGGTTCGTTCTTTGCCGCGACCGATCAGTTCGACATCACCTTTGAAGGTCGCGGTGGCCACGCCGCGAAACCGCAGGAGACCGTGGATACGACCGTGATGACCGCGCAGGCCGTGTTGGCGTTGCAGACGATTGCCTCGCGCAATGCCGACCCGATCGATCAGGTCGTGGTGTCTGTGACATCGTTCGAGACTTCCTCGAAGGCGTTCAATGTCATTCCTCAAACAGTGCAGATCAAAGGCACCGTACGCACCATGAGCAAAGAGATGCGCGATCTTGCCGAGAAACGGATCAACGAGATTTGCGCAGGAGTTGCAGCGACCTTTGGTGGCACGGCGGATGTGACCTATATTCGTGGCTATCCGGTGATGGTGAACAGTGACGAGCAGACCGATTTCGCGGCCGAGGTGGCGAAATCGGTCTCGGGCAGCTGTGACGAGGCGCCCCTTGTCATGGGGGGTGAGGATTTTGCCTTTATGCTCGAAGAGCGTCCGGGGGCTTATATTCTGGTGGGCAATGGAGATACGGCCATGGTTCATCATCCCGAGTATAATTTCAACGACGAGGCCATTCCTGCCGGGTGTAGTTGGTGGGCCGAGATTGTTGAGCAGCGGATGCCTGCTGCTTGATGGAAAGGGTGGGGGCTCTGCCCCCCCCCCCCCCCCGAGGTATTTTTAGCCTGATGAAGAGGGATCGGTGTGTTTTGTCAGCCGAGAGACAGGCGGGAGCAGAGCGCTTCGATCACCGCATCCAACGCCGAACTCTGTGTTTTCACGCAGGCATCGGCCGCCATTCGAGCGGTGTGCAGTTCGGCTTTGTCCGACAGCCAGAGGGTGACAGCATCTGACAATGCGTTGGCCGAGTTGATCCGGACGGCGCCGCCCGTTTTGATGAGCGGCTCAAATGTCTCGGCAAAATTGAAATAACCAGGGCCGGTGATCACCGCAGCCCCCGCCTGAACCGGTTCGAACGGGTTATGGCCGCCGATCTCTTTCAGCGATCCCCCCAGGAAAACGATGGGGCAGAGGGCGTACCAGGTTCCAGTTTCACCCAATGTATCCGCGACATAGACCTGTATGTCTGATGCTATCTGTTGGTCAGCGCTGCGTCGTGCATGCGAAAGTCCAGCATCTCTCACCAATTTAGCAACGTCGTCTCCACGCTCCGGATGGCGAGGGATCAGCAGCAATAGCAGGTCGGGCCAGCGCTGTAGCAACGCTTTGTGGGCTGCCAGAACCGTTTCTTCTTCCCCTGCATGGGTCGAACTGGCAATCCATAGCGGGCGACCATCTATCTGCGCTTGGGTTTTGGTCAGGACATCCTGATTTACGGGCAGCGGGTCAGACATGGCCTTGAGGTTGGTGCCGGGCTGTACGCGATCCGCGTCGGCACCAATTGCGATCAGATTAGCGGCGGTTTTGTCGTTCTGGGTCAGAAATACCTTGAAATGATCCAGAATGAAGCGCGCAGTGTTCGGGCGCTTGTTCCAACTATCCACTGATTTGTCAGATAGCCGGGCATTCAAGAGCGCCAGTGGCGTGCCGCGATTTGCGGCCTCTACGATCAGCCGGGGCCAGATTTCACTTTCTACAAAGATGCCTGCATCGGGTTTCCAGTGGTCCAGAAACTCGCGCACCGGAGCGGCGATGTCCAATGGCGGATATTGGTGGCGCGTCCGGGCAGGCAAGCGCTTAGCAATCAACGTCGCCGAGGTCGGGGTGCCTGAGGTGATGAGAAACTCAGCATTCGGCAGGCGCTGCCCCAGACGGTTGATCAGGCTTAGAACCGATAGGCTTTCACCCACACTGGCCGCGTGAAACCAGATCAGCTGCCCATCTGGGCGCGGCAAACTGGCATGGCCAAGCCGTTCTTGCTGGCGGCTTTCGGGAACACCCGCAGCGTGCAGTTTGTTGCGTACTTTTCGCCAAATCAGGGGTTCGGCAATAGATATGAGACCGCAGTACAGTTTGTACAGCAGCGTTCGCTGCGCGGGTGTGCCGGGCATCTCAGCCGCCCGTATGACTCATGTGGCGGCTCATCTGACCGTCGACGGCTTGCCGGGAATAGTCGAAATCATGGCCCTTGGGCTTGAGGTTGATGGCTGCACGGATCGCGTCTTCCAACGGTTTCTCGGTATCGGGATGATCGCGCAGGGGTGCGCGCAGATCAGCCATATCTTCCTGGCCAAGGCACATGTAGATCTCACCAGTGCAGGTCAGGCGTACGCGGTTGCAGCTTTCGCAGAAGTTATGGCTGAGTGGCGTTATGAAACCGATCTTTTGTCCGGTCTCCTCAAGCCTGACATACCGCGCCGGACCACCTGTCCGTTCGGCCAGATCAGTGACCGTATAGTGGTTCTGGTATTCCTTGCGGACGTCCTTGAGCGACCAATACTGATCCAGCCGGTCTTCGTTGCCTATGTCGCCCATGGGCATCACCTCGATCCAGGTCAGATCCATATCACGTTCGGCACACCATTCGGTGATCTTGGGTAGCTCGGGCTCGTTGAACCCTTTCAGAGCGACAGCGTTGATCTTGATCCGCAGGCCAGCCTTCTGCGCTGCGTCAATGCCGTTCAGCACCTGTTTCAGGCGGCCCCATCGGGTGACCTTGGCAAATTTGTCTTCATCCAGCGTATCGAGCGATACATTCACGCGCCGCACGCCCGCTGCGTAAAGATCATCCGCAAATCGGTGCAATTGTGATCCGTTGGTTGTCAGCGTCAGCTCCTTCAGGGCGCCGCTGTCCAGGTGTCGGGTCATGCTGTTGAAGAATGACATGATGTTTCGCCTAACCAGTGGTTCGCCCCCGGTGATGCGCAATTTCTCGACGCCCAAATTGACGAAAGTCGTGCACATACGATCCAACTCTTCCAGAGTCAGAAGGTCTTTCTTGGGAAGAAACTTCATATCTTCGGACATGCAGTAGACGCAGCGGAAATCGCAGCGATCCGTAACGGAGACGCGAAGATAGGTGATGGCGCGGGCAAACGGGTCTATAAGCGGAGCTGTCATGGCTCATAGGTAAAGCGGAGGCATGTTCGCGGCAAGTGCCATCTGCGTTTTGGACTGGTACAGTTAGGCGCAGCGCTCTAGGTTTTGTGTTATGAAATATGCTTTGGTTTTAGCTTTTAGCCTCGTTGCCGGTTGCGATGCCGTTCGGTCCACGACGGATCGGGTGTTCGGAAGTTCATCCAACGAGACGGCGGCTGAACCCGTTACAGCAGAGGCGACGGAGGTAACTCCTGAGCCTGTGGCTGCCGCAGGGTGGTCTGGCGCCAAAACGACCGTTGCCGGGCTGGGCGATCCCAACACACCGGGGCGCTGGTTGCAGACGCCTCTGGTACAAACTGAAATCAACGGCCGCGTGGTTGTGCCGCGCACGGGTGCGCAGGCCTATGTCACGCTTGTTCCCGCACCAGGCCCCGAAGGCGGTGGCGGACGGCTGTCGCTTGAAGCCATGCGCGCGCTGTTGGTGCCATATGACGAGTTGGTGGAACTGGAAGTCTATTCCGACTGAGCGCGCAGGTATTTCCCAGCCTCTTTGCGGGCAAAGGGTTTCATGTTTGCGCCGTGCGTTTCCAGAAACGCGACTACGCGCTCTGGATCATGCTTTGACAATTCGCGCAGCCACCATGCGATGGCCTTCTGGATAAACCATTCCCGATCGGAGACATACGTGGCAGCCCAGCCGAGTATACGGTCACGGCATGCCAGGTCTTTCGGTTTGGGATGGTTCTGTTTGGTCCAGGGCAAGGTGGCGACCAGCGCGGCGCGTTTGGTCCACATGTGGCCCGACGTAGTCCAGCGTTCGACCTGATCCAGCCGGGTTGGATCCGCCGAAAGACGCTTTTGCATCGCCATACAGGCATGATCGGCCACTGCCCAGGCGTCAAAATCCGGTAGCCAGCTTTGCAGCAGGTCCCACACCGCGTCATCCGGTCGGATACGGGCTTGGGTCAGCAGCTTTGCTGCCGCGACCCGCGCCTCGTGAATGTTGGTCTGCCACAACCCATCGGCGACGGAGATGCGGTCAGCGACCTCAAGTTCGCGTCGCCACGCCTTGGTCAGATCGTTCAGAACCGGGTTCGGAACACCCAGATAGGGGCGGTCTACCTTGTGATAGGCCGCCACCTGTTCTGCGCGTTCGGGATCGGCATGGGCTTTGATCTGATCAAGATAGGCTTGCATACCTGATCACTCAACCGTGACGGATTTTGCCAGATTACGGGGCTGATCAACATCTGTGCCTTTGGCCACCGCCGTGTGGTAGGCTAGCAATTGCGCGGGCACCGAATAGAGAATCGGGGCAAGGCTGGTGTGCACATGTGGCATACGGATCGTGCTCCAAACTCCATCTTCTGCCTCAGCGATACCGTCATCATCCGAGACAAGGATAACCTTGCCCTTGCGCGCCATCACCTCCTGCATGTTCGAAACTGTCTTGTCGAAAACTGCGTCGCGCGGTGCCATGACAACAACCGGCATATGCTTGTCGATCAAGGCGATGGGGCCGTGCTTCAACTCACCCGAGGCATAGCCTTCGGCGTGAATATAGCTGATTTCCTTGAGTTTCAGCGCGCCTTCCATCGCCAGCGGGTACATGAGGCCACGGCCCAGGAACAGCACGTCGCGCGCCTCGGACAGGCGCTGGGCAGATTGGCGAATAGCGTCATTTTGATCCAGCGCAGCATTCAGAACAGTCGGCAAACCGCGAAGGGCGGCCGCGTGATCGGCGATCTCTTCATCGCTAAGCGTGCCTCGATCTGCAGCGGCCTTGAGGGCAAGCATCAGCAACACGCTAAGCTGACAGGTGAACGCCTTGGTCGAAGCAACACCGATCTCAACACCCGCATGGATCGGCAACGCCACATCGCTTTCGCGCGCAATCGAGCTTTCCGCGACATTCACGACCGAGACAATCTTGTCCGCCTTGCCCTCGCAATAGCGCAGGGCAGCAAGCGTGTCGGCGGTTTCGCCCGACTGGCTTACAAACAACGCCAACGTCCGGTCCGAGATTGGAGGCTCGCGATAGCGGAACTCGCTGGCGATATCGACTTCAACCGGCATCTTGGCCAGCTGTTCGAACCAGTATTTTGCCGTCAGGCAAGCATAGAATGCCGTGCCGCAAGCCACCATGGTCAGACGGTCCAGCTTGGTGAAATCCAGACCGTCGCCGGGCAATACAACCTGATCGCCTCCGGTCGGAAGATACGAGCGGATGGCTTCGGCCACCACAACAGGCTGCTCGGCAATTTCCTTGGCCATATAATGCTTGTGGCCGCCTTTGTCGGCACGGGTCTGATCGATTTGAATCTGCCGAATTTCGCGGTTGGCAAGCTCTCCCGATTCGGTTCGAATCTCAAGCGAAGTGCGGGTCAGAACCGCCCGATCGCCTTCCTCAAGATAGGTGATGCGATCCGTCAGGGGGGCCAGCGCGATCGCATCAGACCCAACAAACATCTCACCGTCGCCGTGACCAATTGCAAGGGGCGAGCCCTTGCGCGCCGCAACAATCAGGTCTTCTTGACCGTCGAACAGAAAAGCGAGCGCAAAGGCGCCCTTAAGCCGATCAATGGTTTTAAACGAGGCGTCGACCGGAGAGAGACCTTCGGACATGTACCTTTCCGTCATCAAGGCAACGGTTTCAGTGTCGGTATCCGTCACGAAACCGACCCCATTATCGGCCAGTTCAGCCCGCAATTCACGATAGTTTTCAACGATGCCGTTGTGCACTACGGCGACAGGCCCGGCCTTGTGCGGATGTGCATTGTTAACCGATGGGGCACCATGGGTGGCCCAGCGGGTATGACCGATACCGGATTTACCCGGAAGGGGGTTGTGAACCAGAAGGTCGCTTAGGTTCACCAACTTGCCGACGGCCCGTCGGCGGCCCAAAGCGCCATCGTTCACGGTCGCAATACCGGCGCTGTCATAACCGCGATATTCAAGCCGCTTCAGTGCTTCGACCAGGATAGGGGCAGCTTCGTGACTGCCCAGAACACCAACAATTCCACACATAACTCAGGCTCCTTTGTCGCGGCGAGCCTTCTTCGCCTTCAACATTTCAAACAATTTACGCGCATAGCCGGGTTTGTTTTCCTGCTTGGAACGCGCTACGGCCAATGCGTCTGGCTCAATATCCTTGGTCACTACGGTCCCCGTGGCGGTCATTGCGCCATCACCCAGAGTGACCGGGGCCACCAGCATCGTGTTCGATCCGATGAACACGTTTTCCCCGATGGTCGTTTTATGCTTCATCACGCCGTCATAGTTGCAGGTGATGGTTCCCGCACCAATATTTGTCGCCGCCCCGACTGAGGCATCGCCGATATAGCTGAGGTGATTCACCTTAGCGCCTTCGGCGATTTCGGCGTTCTTGATCTCGACAAAGTTGCCAATTTTGGCGTTTTCAGCCAGCTCTGTACCCGGACGCAGCCGGGCATAGGGTCCGACCACCGAACCTCGGCTGACATGGCAGCCTTCGAGATGTGAAAACGCCCGGATCGTTGCGCCGCTTTCCACGGTCACTCCGGGGCCGAAAACCACATTGGGTTCAATGACAGTGTCGCGGCCAATTACGGTATCTGCGGCCAGATACACGGTTTCAGGGGCCATCAGTGTGACCCCCAGATCCAGCAATGCAGACCGTGCTTGCACCTGAAACACCGCATCAGCCGCCGCCAGGTCAGTGCGCGAGTTGACGCCCAGCGTTTGTGCCTCGTCACAGGCCACAGCGGTCACGTTCAGCCCCCGGCTGCGGGCGATTTCAACCACGTCGGTCAGGTAGTATTCACCTGAGGCATTGTCACTTCCAACGGCATCGATCAGCGAGAACAAAGTTTCAGTATCACATGCCAAAAGACCAGAGTTACAGAAGGTTATAGTGCGCTCTTCATCTGTGGCATCCTTGAACTCGACGATCCGCTCTAGGGCGTCTCCGTTCATCACAAGGCGGCCATAACGGGCGGGGTCTGCAGCTTCGAAACCAAGAATGACCAGATCGTTTTTTGCGCGCGCTTCGATCATCCGCTGCAGGGTGTCGGGCTGTAGAAACGGGGTGTCACCATAGAGGACGACCACATCCCCCTGAAAGCCCTCCAGCGCTGCACACGCCTGCGCAACCGCGTGGGCGGTGCCAAGTTGTTCTTCCTGCACCGCAATGCTGGCGTTTTCATCTTCGGCTTCAGCCACACGCGCGACTGCTTCCGCACCGTGGCCGGTAACAATCACCGTGCGCTCGGGCGACAGGACAGCACCGGCGCGCATGGCGTGAACCAGCATTGGGGCCTGAGCGATCGGATGCAGGACTTTGGGAATATCAGAGTTCATCCTTGTGCCTTTTCCGGCGGCAAGAATGACAAGGGCAGTGCTCATGAAATCGTTTTCTCTTTTGTTTTGTCGCCGCCCGTTTTATCCGCTGTGGGCAAAGGCGCAAGCGGTTCAGCCATCAAAGAAGATTGCCGTTTGCAACACGACATGGCGGAAACCCGCCGGTTCAGGAGGTGAGCATGCGAACGGTAATCTTTGATCTGGATGGAACTTTGGCGGATACATCTGGTGATTTGCTGGCCGCTGCAAACCATTGTTTTCGCGAGATGGGTCATGGGGATGTTCTGTCGCGCGAGCTTGATGCGGCGGTATCGGTACGCGGTGCACGCTTGATGTTGTCCCATGGATTGAAGCGGGTCGGCGCCTATGACGCGGACGTTGTTGAAGCCTATTATCCGGTCTTTTTGGACGTCTATGGGCAGGCGATCGATACGCATACCTATTTCTATCCCGGTGCGCTTGAAGCCGTCGAAGCACTGAAAGATGCAGGTTATGGCGTGGGGATTTGCACCAACAAGCCCGAAGGCCTGGCTGATTTGCTGCTGACCCGGATGGGTGTCCGTGATCACTTTGCTTCACTGATCGGTGCAGACACATTACCGGTGCGGAAACCCGACCCTGAACCGTTACGCGAAGCAGCGCGTCGCGCCGGAGGGCACCCTGACCACTGCGTATTGATCGGCGACTCAGATACCGACCGAAATACGGCGCGGGCTGCGGGAGTGCCGTCGGTACTGGTGACATTCGGCCCGTCGGGCGATGAGATGGCTGCGCTGGAGCCCGAGGCGTTGTTGCATCATTTTGATGATTTACCGAAACTGGTCTCCGATTTGATCGGAGCGGCGGCCTGATCCCTTGACCCGCTTAACACTCAGCATAAAAACGGATTCATGACTGAGACATTCACAGGTAATTTCACCCAGCAAGAACCCATTCCCGAAGAGGCGATCGAGGCCGCCTTGGCCGTTTTGCGCCATGGTCGTTTGCACCGCTACAATGTTGCCCCTGGCGAGTTGAGCGAGACGGCTTTGTTGGAGCAGGAATTCGCCGCCCAGATGGGAGCGAAATACTGTCTGGCGGTCTCGTCGGGTGGCTACGCTCTGGCCACAGCTCTGCGGGCGGTGGGGGTTAAGCCGGGCGATCCGGTTTTGACCAACGCGTTCACTCTGGCCCCGGTGCCCGGGGCGATCGCGTCGGTTGGGGCAAAGCCGGTCTTTGTTGGTGTGACCGAAGCCCTGACCATCGATCTGGATGATCTTGAGGCCAAGCTGGATCAGGCGAAGGTGTTGATGCTGAGCCACATGCGAGGGCATCTATGCGATATGGATCGCCTGATGCAGACGTGTGATGCGGCGGGTGTGATCGTGATCGAAGATTGCGCCCATACCATGGGTGCCGCCTGGCGCGGGCAGCTGTCTGGGCGGCAGGGGGCCATCGGATGTTACTCGTGCCAGACCTATAAACATGTCAATTCGGGCGAGGGCGGGTTGCTGATCACGGATGATCCGGAACTGGCCGCCAAGGCTACGATGTTGTCCGGCTCTTATATGCTTTATGAACGCCATCTGGCCGCGCCTGGGCCGGAGGTGTTCGAGCAGATCAAATACACCACCCCCAATGTCTCGGGCCGGATGGATAATCTGCGTGCGGCGATCCTGCGCCCGCAGTTGCGCGATCTGGACCGGCAGGTGCAGCGCTGGAACGAACGCTATGTTGAGATTGAGCGTGGCCTGCGTGAAACGCCGGGTTTGACGATGGTGGAGCGGCCTGATGCTGAGACCTATGTCGGTTCATCGATACAATTCCTGTTGCTGGACTGGACACCCGAGCGCATTGCCGAGGTAATCCAGCGTTGCGCCGCGCGCGGGGTCGAACTGAAGTGGTTCGGGGGGACTGAACCGTCGGGCTTTACCTCACGCTATGACAGTTGGCGTTATGCCGACAGCGCCCCGATGCCGGTCAGTGATCGGATATTGGCAGGGATCATGGATATGCGCGTTCCACTGACCTTTTCGCTGGAAGATTGTGCCCAAATTGCACGCATTATCCGGGCTGAAGTCAGCGCTGTCTATCAGTCATAGTCCAGCGGAGTGCGCTTTCAGCGCACGCTCGATTTATCTGAAAACGCCGCCCCTTGCCGGGCGGCGTTTTGCGTTGGCCTGCGTGTCGTCATTGACCCGAGGAGGAAACGCTGCTATCTGATTATTGAACGCTTGTTCATTAATGCAATCGGAGGAGCCCTGCATGTTTATGGCCACAATGCAATTCGATCTGGGCGAGGACGTGAACGCCTTGCGTGAGATGGTGCACCGCTGGGCTCAGGAACGGGTCAAGCCGATGGCGGCCGAGATCGACGCGTCCAATGCCTTTCCGAATGAGCTGTGGAAAGAGATGGGTGAGCTTGGTTTGTTGGGCGTCACAGTCCCTGAAGAATATGGCGGGGCCGGTATGTCCTATCTGGCGCATACGGTGGCAGTTGAGGAAGTGGCGCGCGCCTCGGCCTCGGTATCTTTGTCCTATGGCGCGCATTCGAACTTGTGCGTGAACCAGATCAAGTTGAACGGAACAGAAGAGCAGAAGAAAAAATATCTGCCCCGTCTGATTTCGGGTGAACACGTCGGGGCGTTGGCTATGTCCGAGTCCTCGGCTGGGTCGGATGTGGTTTCCATGAAGCTACGTGCAGAAAAGCGAAACGATCACTATCGGCTGAATGGCAACAAATACTGGATCACCAACGGGCCGGATGCAGACACTCTGGTCGTCTATGCCAAGACCGATCCGGACGCCGGGTCAAAGGGGATCACGGCCTTTCTGATCGAGAAAGAGATGACCGGGTTTTCGACTTCGCCTCATTTCGACAAGCTTGGCATGCGCGGCTCGAACACCGCTGAGTTGATCTTTGAAGATGTTGAAGTGCCGTTCGAGAATGTTCTGGGCGAAGAAGGGCGGGGTGTAGCCGTTCTGATGTCCGGTCTGGACTATGAGCGTGTGGTTCTTGCGGGTATTGGAACCGGGATCATGGCCGCCTGCTTGGATGAAGTGATGCCCTATCTGGCCGAGCGTAAGCAGTTCGGAAAACCGATCGGTAGCTTCCAGCTCATGCAAGGCAAGATCGCGGATATGTACACAGCCATGAATTCGGCGCGGGCCTATGTCTACGAAGTTGCCAAGGCATGCGACCGCGGGGATGTAACCCGTCAGGATGCTGCAGCGTGCTGCCTATATGCCTCGGAACAGGCGATGGTGCAGGCGCATCAGGCCGTTCAGGCGTTGGGTGGTGCCGGTTTCCTGTCGGATTCGCCGGTCAGCCGGATTTTCCGAGATGCAAAGCTGATGGAGATCGGCGCGGGCACCAGCGAAATCCGCCGCATGCTGATTGGGCGCGAAATGATGAACGAGATGTTGTGACGGAAAACCCCGCAGTTCATTGAACCACGGGGCTTTTTGCGATTGGATCAGAAACGATGAACGTAGGACAGGCCAATCAGGAACGGGTCGATTTCGGCGGTGCCGATGTCGTTGCCGTCAAGTTTGACGTCCGAGTCGATGTCGAACCAGCGCACGTTCAGACGCACCGCGCCTTTTTCCGTGACCATGTAATCCAGACCGGCCTGCAGAGAAACGCCGAAGGAGTTGTCCAGATCGAGATCGCCCAAAGGCGAGTCTTCCTCGAAGAAGATGGTGTAGTTCAGACCAGCGCCGACATAGGGCTTCCACGCGCTATTGGTCGGGAAGTGATAGTTCAGCGACAGAGTAGGCGGAAGATGCTTGACGCTGCCCGCGTCAACGCTGCCACCGAGAGTGACGTCATGCTTGTAGGGGGTCGAGGCCAAGAGCTCGATCCCGAGATTGTCCTGAACGAAGTATTCGACGGTGAAAATCGGACGGGTGTCCGAGTCGATTTCGGCGTCGAACCCGGCCAGAGTCCCATTGTCGGATTTGGGGTCCAGATAGCCGACACCAACACCGACTGTCCAATCGCCTTGGGATTGGGCGAAGGCTGGGGCAGCCAGAGCGACAAGTGCGGTAGAAAGGGTCAAAGCGGCGAGTTTCTTTGTCATATTCGTGCCTTTGCTTGCGTTGATGCCGATGTTTTGGATGCCGCGGCGCAGAAATGCTCTGATCTGCATCAAACTCCGGAAATTGCTGAAGCGGGGAGGCTAGCTGCAACCGCTAATGAAATAAGGGAAAATCAGCATGCATCCCGCTGAGCGCATACCGGGTTTGCGCGGCGACCAAAGCTGGGCGATGCCTGATCGGCTGAACATGGCGCAGCAATGCCTGTCGCAACAATCCGATCGGGTTGCTTTGCTGGATCTGACCCGGGGCGATCCGAGCGTGGTAACATTTGGCGAACTGGAGCTTATGGTTGATGGCATCGCTCGCGCGTTGATAGCTCGGGTCCAGCCAGGAGACCGGGTTGGCGTCTTGCTCAGCCAGTCGCCGTGGTGTGCCGCCGCGCATCTGGCGATCTGGAAGATCGGCGCGATTTCGGTGCCGTTGTTCAAGCTGTTCAAACACGATGCGCTGGCATCGCGCGTCAGAGATGCAGGTGCGCGGATCGTATTGACCGATGCGGAAGGGTCTGCGTTACTGGGTGAATTGGCCCAACCGCTTTTGGTTGATGAGATTAGGCAGGAAGGGCAACCGGTGCCCTTTGCTGATACCGGCCTCGAGGATCCGGCAGTCCTAATCTACACGTCCGGCACTACTGGCAGCCCCAAGGGTGCGCTGCATGGTCATCGTGTGCTGCTGGGCCACCTGCCGGGCGTCTCGATCAGCCACAACCACCTGCGTGAAGGGGATTGCCTGTGGACGCCAGCAGACTGGGCGTGGATCGGCGGCTTGTTCGACGTTCTGATGCCCGGGCTTGCGCTGGGCGTTCCGGTGGTCGCCACGCGGTTGGACAAATTCACCCCACAGGCCTGCGCCGATGTGATCGCGCGGGCAGGGGTGCGGAACGTCTTCTTTCCGCCGACGGCTTTACGGATGCTCAAAGCTGCGGATCAGTCGATACCGGGATTGCGGTCGGTGGCGTCTGGGGGCGAGCCTTTGGGCGCTGAGATGTTGGCTTGGGGCCAGCAGGCGTTTGGTCTGACGATCAACGAGTTTTATGGCCAGACCGAGTGTAACATGGTCGTATCCTCCTGCGCCGAGGACTTTCCCGTGCAACCCGGCTGTATCGGTAAACCGGTGCCTGGTCATGAGGTGGCGGTAATTGACGATCACGGCCTACCGACGACGGAGGAAGGCGATGTTGCCATCCGGCGCGGTTCGGCCTCAATGCTGCTGGAATACTGGAATAATCCGCAAGCAACGGCTGAGAAATTCCGAGGTGATTGGCTGATCACCGGTGACCGTGGCGTGTGGGTGGGCGATTATCTGCGCTTTGTCGGTCGGGATGATGACGTGATTACCTCGGCAGGTTACCGGATTGGCCCGGCTGAGATCGAGGATTGCCTGCTGACCCATCCGTCAGTGGCAACGGTGGGCGTGGTCGGCAAGCCCGATGAGCTGCGGACCGAGATCGTGAAGGCCTATGTGGTATTGAAGCCGGGGGCTGAGGCGTCGGGCGCTGAGTTGCAGGACTGGGTTAAGGACCGTTTGGCGCAGTATTCCTATCCGCGTGAGGTGTCGTTTCTGGAAGAGTTGCCGATGACGGTGACAGGAAAGGTGATCCGGAAGGAATTGAAGGCGCGGGCTGCAGGGGAGGCAATTACATGATGCGAATTGCACTTGCTGCGATGCTAGCACCATCGCTTGTTTCCGCTCAGGGCGCTTGGGTAGACCAGTCGTATATTCAACAGTGTTTTTCTCAGACGCAGCAGGGCGATAGCATGTCATCATGTCTCGGCGCAGCTGCCAATGCCTGCCAAACGATACCGGGAAATGAAACAACCCTTGGCATCACCGAGTGTATTCAAGCCGAAACCCAAATTTGGGATTCATTTCTAAACGAACAGTATAAACTGCGTCGAGCAGAACTGGCTGAACAAAGTCCCGAACTTTCGGACCAGTTGCGAGATGCTCAACGCGCATGGATCGGGTTTCGGGATGCTGAATGTGCTCTGGCCTACGGCATATGGTCTGATGGAACGATACGCTCGATTGTTGCCGCAAATTGCCTGCTGACCGAAACCGCTGAACGCGCTGTGGAATTGCGCGACTTGGGGAAGATGGAATGAAAATAAAATCCAAAGCCATACCAACCTCTGAGGGGTTTAAGGCGAACCGAGCCGCACATCTGGATGCGCTGGCACATATTACGGATGCCGCCGAAGCGGCCCGCATGGGTGGCGGTGAAAAATCGCGGGCGCGGCATGAATCGCGGGGCAAGATGCTGCCGCGTCGTCGGGTGGCGAACCTGCTCGATCCGGGTTCTCCGTTCTTGGAAATCGGCGCGACGGCGGCACATGGGATGTATGGAGATGCCGCGCCCTGTGCCGGGGTGATCGCGGGGATTGGCCGAGTGCAGGGGCGCGAGGTCATGGTGGTGTGCAACGATGCCACTGTGAAAGGCGGCACATACTATCCGATGACCGTCAAGAAACACCTCCGCGCGCAGGAGATTGCCGAGGAAAACCATCTGCCCTGCATCTATTTGGTCGATAGCGGCGGCGCGAACCTGCCCAATCAGGATGAGGTGTTTCCCGATCGCGATCACTTTGGCCGCATCTTCTACAATCAGGCGCGGATGAGCGCGAAGGGGATCGCTCAGATAGCCGTCGTGATGGGCTCGTGTACGGCAGGCGGGGCCTATGTGCCTGCGATGTCCGATGTCACGATCATCGTAAAAGAACAGGGCACGATCTTTCTGGCCGGACCGCCTTTGGTCAAGGCTGCGACGGGGGAGGTTGTGACAGCCGAAGATCTGGGTGGCGGCGATGTGCATACGCGCCTGTCCGGTGTGGCGGATTATCTGGCCGAGGATGATGCGCATGCGTTGGCCTTGGCTCGGCGGGCCGTCGGGTCGTTGGGGGGTGCCGAGCTGAAGCCTGGCCTACAGTTCGAAACACCGGAAGAGCCTGCCTATGATCCCGAGGAAATTTTGGGCGTAGTTCCCGCCGATCTGCGGACGCCCTATGACATCCGCGAGGTGATTGCGCGGCTGGTCGATGGCTCGCGCTTCGACGAGTTCAAACCGCGATTTGGTGAGACGCTGGTGACCGGATTCGCCCATGTCAAAGGTTGCCCGGTTGGGATCATTGCCAACAATGGCGTACTGTTCTCGGAGGCTGCGCAGAAGGGTGCGCATTTTGTCGAACTGTGTTCGCAGCGCAAAACCCCGCTGGTCTTCCTGCAGAACATCACCGGCTTCATGGTCGGCCGCAAATACGAAAACGAAGGCATCGCGAGGCACGGGGCCAAGATGGTGACGGCGGTGGCGACGACGAGCGTTCCAAAGATCACAATGCTTGTCGGAGGGTCCTTCGGAGCTGGAAACTACGGCATGGCAGGACGCGCCTATCAGCCTCGGTTCCTGTGGACCTGGCCGAATTCGCGCATTTCCGTGATGGGGGGCGAGCAGGCTGCGGGCGTTCTTGCCACCGTCAAGCGTGACGGGATCGAACGACAGGGCGGCACATGGTCCGCCGAGGAAGAGGCTGAATTCAAGCGCCCGACGCTGGACATGTTCGAGGAGCAATCCCACCCGCTTTATGCCTCGGCCCGGCTCTGGGATGACGGCATCATCGACCCGCGCAAAAGCCGCGACGTGCTGGCCCTATCGCTGAGCGCCGCGCTAAACGCCCCGATTGAGGAGACACGTTTCGGCGTGTTCAGGATGTAAGATGAGCGTTTCATTGAATGAAGTAATGGCCCGCTACCCGGGCGCGCAGACCTTCAAGTTTGGAGACAGCGCATCGCTAAGCGCCGAGCTGCTGGCGTTGGTAAGATTAGGCCGAAAAACGGCGACATGTGGTGCTTTGCGAGACTACCCAGAAGGCAGTGCAGATATTCCGGTCGTTGGGCGTCAGGATATTGCACTGGAATGGGATGATCGCCCGGCTTTGGTGATCGAAACGGTCGAGGTCTCGACCTGCCGATATTGCGATGTGACCGAAGACTTTGCGTTGGCCGAGGGTGAGAATGAAACGCTTGAGGGATGGCGCGAGGATCATCGCCGGTATTTCGAACGCAATGGCGGGTTCGATCCCGAGATGGAATTGCTGTGCGAACGCTTCCGCCTTGTCGAAGATCTGGCGGTTAAGGGGTAAGCTATGTTTAACAAAATCCTGATTGCCAACCGCGGCGAGATCGCCTGCCGGGTCATGGAAACTGCTCAGAAGATGGGCGTATCTTGTGTGGCTGTGTATTCGGATGCCGATGCATCGGCCAAGCATGCGCAAATGGCGGATGAAGCGGCGCATATTGGTGGCGCGGCCCCAGCCGAAAGCTATCTGAAGGGTGATGTGATCATTCAGGCGGCGCTGGATACAGGAGCGCAGGCGATCCATCCTGGTTATGGCTTCTTGTCCGAAAACCCGGATTTTGTGGATGCAGTCGAGGCTGCAGGTCTGACCTTCATCGGGCCATCGGCGGACGCGATCCGCAAGATGGGCCTTAAGGATGCAGCCAAGGTATTGATGGAGGACGCAGGAGTTCCCGTCGTCCCCGGCTATCATGGCAACAATCAGGACCCCGAACATCTGGCTGGCGCGGCAGATACCATCGGGTACCCCGTTTTGATCAAGGCCGTTGCAGGTGGTGGTGGCAAGGGGATGCGGCTGGTCGAGGCGCCCGAGGAGTTCTCGGCTGCATTGGACAGCGCGCGCGGTGAGGCAAAGACGGCGTTCGGTAACGATGCTGTACTTGTCGAGAAATTCGTCGCCAAGCCCCGCCATATCGAGGTGCAGGTGTTCGGCGATGGCACCCATGCGGTGCATCTGTTTGAACGCGACTGCTCGTTGCAGCGGCGACATCAGAAAGTGATCGAAGAGGCCCCAGCCCCTGGAATGACTGCCGAGATGCGTGAGGCGATGGGGCAGGCGGGCGTGCGTGCGGCTGAGGCGATTGGATACAAGGGCGCAGGGACGGTTGAGTTCATCGTCGATGCCTCGGACGGGCTACGCCCGGATCGGTTCTGGTTTATGGAGATGAACACGCGCCTGCAAGTCGAGCACCCGGTGACCGAGGCCATTACCGGCGTCGATCTGGTCGAATGGCAGTTGCGCGTAGCAGCGGGTGAAAGCCTGCCGAAGCGGCAGGGCGATTTGTCGATCCGCGGGCATTCCTTTGAGGCGAGGCTTTATGCCGAAGATGTGCCCAAAGGCTTTCTGCCTGCGACGGGTACGCTGACTCATCTACAGTTCCCGGAAGGCTGCCGTGCCGACAGTGGCGTGCGCGCCGGGGATACGATCAGCCCATGGTACGACCCTATGATCGCCAAGGTCGTGGTGCATGGCCCGACACGCGCGGTCGCTTTGGAAAATCTCCACCGGACCTTGCGCCAGACCGAGGTCGCCGGGACTGTCACAAATCTCGCCTTCCTTGGTGCTCTGACGCGGCACAGCGGGTTTGCGTCGGGCGACGTGGATACCGGGCTGATCGGGCGGGATCTTGATGATCTGGTGCAGGAAGCTGGCGCAAGCAACGCTTCGGCAGTGGCTGCGGCGATGACGGCGTTGGGTCTGGCCGAGACGGTCTCTGAAACGGGCTTTACGCTATGGGCACCGTTACATCGCGCTGTGCAGTTACTGCGGGACGGAGAGGTTGTTGATCTGGATGTCCAGGTCGAAGGCCCGGATCGGCAGATTTGGGAGATCGAAGGTGCGCAGCTTGTTGCGCGGCGGCGTGGCGCTGGCTGGACCATCGATGGGACACCCATGCCCAATGTTGTCATGGCCGGGTCACAGGTCACAGTATTCGACGACTATGGGCAGGTATTTGAGGTCATTGACCCTCTGGACCGCGATGCCAGTGCTGCAGGTGACACCAACGTGATCGAGGCGCCGATGCCCGGGCTGGTCAAGGCCGTCTTCGCCTCGGCGGGGCAGGAGGTGAAAGAGGGCGACCGGCTGGCCATTCTGGAAGCCATGAAGATGGAGCATTCTCTATTAGCCGCCCGCGATGGCGTGGTTGCAGAAGTGCTGGCCGAAGCGGGGGCACAGGTCGAGGCAGGTGCGGCGTTGGTTCGGTTGGCCGAGGATTGATCTGTTCGGCCCGTGGATTGCGTGGCAAAGTCGGGCCATCCGCAATTGAAACGATAAGAAACCGGGAAGGGATGCGCTGATGAAAGAACGGGTCGAAATATTCGAGGTCGGGCCACGCGACGGCCTGCAGAACGAACAGCGCGAGATCCCGGTGGCCGAGAAGGTCGCCTTGGTCGATTGCCTCAGCCGGGCCGGTTTCAACCGGATCGAAGTTGCCAGTTTTGTCTCACCGAAATGGGTCCCGCAAATGGCGGGCAGCGGTGAAGTTATGGCTGGAATCACACGGACCGAAGGCGTGCGGTACGCTGCGCTGACGCCGAATATGCGCGGGTATGAGGACGCGTTGGCAGCCAAGGCAGATGAGATCGCGGTGTTTGCTTCGGCGTCCGAGGGATTCTCGAAAGCGAACATAAACGCGACGATTGCCGAATCCATCGAACGGTTTGTGCCCATTCTTGAAGCGGCACGACATATTGATCTGCCCGTCCGGGGCTATGTCTCGTGCGTGACCGACTGTCCCTATGACGGCCCGACCCCACCCGAGAAGGTGGCCGAGGTGGCGGACGCGCTGTTTGCCCATGGCTGCTATGAGATTTCGCTGGGGGACACAATTGGGCAGGGAACGCCGGACAAGATTGCTCATATGCTGCTGGCCGTGCGCGAACGAGTGCCGGTTACCCGGCTTGCAGGACATTTTCATGATACCAACGGGCGGGCAATCGACAACATAGACGCTTCGCTTGCCTTGGGTGTGCGGGTATTTGATACCGCCGTGGGCGGGCTGGGTGGTTGCCCTTATGCGCCGGGTGCGGCCGGTAATGTCGCAACCGAAGCCGTGACCGCACATCTGGAACGGTTGGGATATGAGACCGGTCTGGATGTGCCGGTTCTGGAACAGGCGGCGCGCATGGCGCGGGCAATGCGGGCGGAATAAGATATGTTCGAGACCATTACGCTGAACACAGACGCGCGTGGCGTGGCCACTCTGACGCTGGATCGACCCGAGAAGCACAACGCACTGTCGGCGCAGATGATTGCAGAGCTAACCCAGGCCGCTGGGCAATTGGCAAATGATGATGCGGTGCGGGTGGTGGTTCTGGCCGCCTCGGGCAAGAGCTTTTGCGCCGGGGGAGATCTGGGTTGGATGCAGGCGCAGATGGCTGCCGATCCCGAGACGCGTTTTGCCGAAGCGCGCAAGCTGGCTGAGATGCTGAATGCCTTAAATACGCTGCCCAAACCCTTGATCGGCGCGTTGCAGGGAAACGCGTTTGGTGGTGGTGTTGGGATGGCCTCGGTCTGCGATGTGGCGATCGGCGTGGAAAGCCTGAAGATGGGTCTGACCGAAACGCGGCTTGGCCTGATCCCGGCGACGATTGGACCCTATGTCATTGCCCGAATGGGCGAAGCACGTTCGCGGCGCGTCTTTATGTCTGCCCGCCTGTTCGAAGCGGCGGAAGCGGTCGAACTGGGCCTGTTGACCCGCGCGGTGTCCGCTGTGGCGTTGGCTGACGCGGTCGAAGCTGAAGTGCTTCCCTATCTGTCCTGTGCACCCGGTGCGGTGTCTTCGGCCAAGCAGCTGATCCAGTCACTGGGGCCGCGAATTGATGACGCGGTGATTGACCACACCATTCGACAGCTTGTCGCGCGTTGGGAAACTGATGAGGCGCAAGAGGGAATCGGCGCCTTTTTCGACAAACGAAAACCTGCATGGATTAGTTAGGTTTAGCCGATCACTTTGTTCCAGAAGTGTTCTCCGCAATAGCCCGCTGGATGATTGTAACAATGCCGACCTGCGCGTTTCTGTTCGGTTGACCCTCTGACCCCACAGGGATAGAGAATGTCCAGTCAAATCGCCAATTGACGGCGCACCCTTTCGGGACTTGCGCAGGAAAGGAGCTATACGTGGAAGACCTGCTGCGGGAGTACCTCCCGATTCTGGTGTTTCTGGCCGTTGCCGTAGGCCTTGGAATCGTACTGATTCTGGCTGCTGTGGTCCTGGCTGTCCGCAATCCCGACCCCGAAAAGGTCAGCGCCTATGAATGTGGCTTCAACGCATTCGACGATGCGCGGATGAAGTTTGATGTCCGATTCTATCTGGTCGCGATTCTCTTCATTATCTTTGATCTGGAAATCGCCTTCCTGTTCCCCTGGGCCGTTGGCTTCAAAGACATCAGCGATGTTGGGTTCTGGTCGATGATGGTGTTCCTGGCGGTGCTGACCATCGGCTTTGCCTATGAATGGAAGAAAGGGGCCCTGGAATGGGAGTGATGACGGGCGCAAACACCGCCGGCGTCGACAAGGAAGTCGCCACCCAGGCCCTGAATGCGGAACTGCAGGACAAGGGGTTTCTGCTGACCTCGACCGAGGACATCATCAACTGGGCGCGGACCGGATCCTTGCATTGGATGACCTTTGGTCTGGCCTGCTGCGCGGTTGAGATGATGCACACGTCGATGCCACGGTATGACGCGGAACGGTTCGGAATCGCGCCTCGTGCGTCTCCGCGCCAGTCTGATGTGATGATCGTCGCTGGAACGCTGACCAACAAGATGGCCCCGGCGCTGCGCAAGGTTTATGACCAGATGCCCGAGCCGCGCTATGTGATCTCGATGGGCTCCTGCGCGAATGGCGGTGGGTACTATCACTATTCTTATTCTGTCGTTCGTGGCTGTGACCGGGTTGTTCCGGTGGATATCTACGTGCCCGGCTGCCCTCCAACCGCTGAGGCATTGTTGTATGGACTGATGCAGTTGCAACGCAAAATCCGCCGCACCGGCACGATTGTACGCTAAGGGAGAGGGCAGATGAGCGAAGCACTCAAAGAACTCGGCGCTCAGTTGGAGCTGAAACGTGCAGATTGCGTTCTGGCCTGGGATGTGACCCATGGCGAGCTGAACGTCGATGTGGCTCCTTCGAATCTGGTGGAATTCATTGAGTTTCTCAAAAGTGAGCGGACCTGCCAGTTCTCGACCCTGGTTGACATCACCGGCGTCGACTACCCCGAACGGGCCAAGCGGTTCGATGTGGTCTACCACTTCCTGTCAATGTATCAGAACCAGCGCATTCGCTTGCGAGTCTCGATCCGAGAAGATGACATGGTGCCTTCAATCGTGGACGTGCACCCCTCTGCCAATTGGTTCGAGCGCGAGGTGTTCGACATGTTCGGCATCCTGTTCTCGGGTCATCCAGACTTGCGACGCATCCTTACGGATTATGGTTTCCGCGGCTATCCGCTGCGCAAGGATTTCCCGACCACTGGCTATACTGAAGTCCGCTATGACGAAGCGCAAAAGCGCGTGGTCTACGAACCGGTCTCATTGGTTCAGGAATACCGTCAATTTGATTTCATGTCCCCGTGGGAAGGTGCGAACTACATTCTTCCGGGGGATGAAAAACAGGAGTCGTAAGTCATGGAGTTCCTGATCTGGATTGCCGTCACGGTTGCCACGATTATCCCGATGCTGAAGCTGCTACCGCATTTCGGGATCGAGAAATACTGGGTCGTAGCCTGCGTCATCCCGATTGGAACGCTGATCCTGATTTGGATCATGGCCATGAAACTGCAAGAGATGGAGCGCCGTTGATGGGTCTGGGGGAACTGATTGCGTTGGGGGCGCTTGGGGTTCTGCTGGCTGGGGCCGCTGCCAAGGCAGCTGAGGCGGAAAAGGTCCGGGTACGGGCCGAAGCGAAGAAGAAACGAGGGCGTTGATGGACGGCTCAAGATACGATGACGGCAGCACGGACGCGCTGAGCGGAGAACAGAAGATCCGCAACTTCAACATTAACTTCGGCCCGCAACACCCTGCGGCGCACGGAGTTCTGCGACTTGTGCTTGAGCTGGACGGCGAGATCGTCGAACGTTGCGACCCGCATATCGGCCTATTGCACCGTGGTACCGAAAAGCTGATGGAAAGCCGGACGTATCTGCAGAATCTGCCGTATTTCGACCGTCTTGATTACGTGGCACCGATGAACCAGGAACATGCCTGGTGTCTGGCCATCGAAAAACTGACCGGTGTTGAAGTGCCGCGTCGCGGCTCGCTAATCCGAGTTTTGTATTCCGAGATCGGTCGTATTCTTAACCACCTGCTGAACGTGACTACTCAGGCCATGGACGTTGGCGCGCTGACCCCGCCTCTGTGGGGTTTTGAAGAACGTGAAAAGCTGATGGTGTTCTACGAGCGTGCCTGTGGTGCCCGCCTGCACGCCGCCTATTTCCGCCCCGGAGGCGTGCATCAGGACCTGCCGCCGGAACTGCTGGACGATATCGAGGCTTGGAGCCACGAGTTTCCCGCCGTTCTCGATGACATTGACGGCCTGTTGACCGAAAACCGCATCTTCAAACAGCGCAACGCCGATATTGGAGTCGTGACCGAGGATGACATTCAGAAATACGGCTTCTCGGGCGTAATGGTGCGCGGATCGGGGCTGGCATGGGACCTGCGCCGCGCGCAGCCCTATGAGTGCTATGACGAGTTCGAGTTTCAGATCCCCGTCGGCAAAAACGGCGACTGCTATGACCGCTATCTCGTCCGCATGGAAGAGATGCGCCAGTCGCTGCTGATCATCCGTCAGGCCATCGCCAAAATCCGTGACTGCCCCGGTGACGTTCTGGCACGCGGCAAGATCACCCCGCCGAAACGTTCGGACATGAAGACCTCGATGGAAAGTCTGATCCATCACTTCAAGCTCTATACCGAAGGCTTCCACGTCCCTGCGGGCGAGGTCTATGCCGCTGTCGAAGCCCCCAAGGGTGAGTTCGGCGTCTATTTGGTCGCCGACGGCACCAACAAGCCCTACCGCGCCAAACTCCGCGCGCCGGGTTTCCTGCACCTGCAAGCCATGGACCACGTTGCCGGAGGACACCAACTGGCCGACGTCGCCGCCATCATCGGCACCATGGACGTCGTATTTGGAGAGATTGACCGCTAATGCTCCGCCGTCTTCACCCCGAACAACCCGAAAGCTTTGCCTTTACCGCTGCCAACCAGCAATGGGCCGAAGCGCAGATCACCAAATACCCCGAAGGCCGTCAGGCCAGCGCGGTGATCCCGCTGCTGTGGCGTGCGCAAGAACAAGAGGGCTGGCTGAGCCGTCCGGCGATTGAATCCGTCGCCGACATGCTGGGTATGGCCTATATCCGCGTGCTTGAGGTCGCGTCGTTCTACTTCATGTTCCAGCTGCAGCCGGTTGGATCGGTGGCACATATTCAGGTGTGCGGCACGACATCCTGCATGATCTGCGGGGCCGAGGATCTGATTGCGGTCTGCAAGGAAAAGATCGCGACCAAGCCGCATGAACTGTCTGCTGACGGTAAGCTGAGCTGGGAAGAGGTGGAATGCCTCGGGTCCTGCACCAACGCGCCGATGGCTCAGATCGGCAAGGATTACTACGAAGACCTGACGACCGAGAGCTTTGGTAAGATTCTCGATGATCTGGTGGCGGGCAAAGTGCCTACTCCGGGTCCTCAGAACGGGCGGTACGCGGCGGAACCTTTGAAAGGTCTGACCAGCCTGACGGATTATGACAGCGGCAGAACGCAGTATAACGCAAGCGTGCAGCTTGCGAGCGATCTGGGCGATACAGTCAAGCGCATCGATGGGACCGAGGTTCCAATCCTGACCCCTTGGCTGGGCGAGGATGGAAAAGCGACGGCGGCCAAGGCCGCGCCGAAGCCGCCTAAAGCGCCGGCCCCGGCGAAGCCAGCGGTGAAACAGGCTGCTGAGGCGAAAGCGGCGAAAGAGGATCAACCGGAAACGCTGAGCAGTGCGCGCGATGGCAAGCCCGATGATCTGAAGATGCTGAAGGGTGTGGGTCCGAAGCTGGAAGAGACCCTGAACGAGTTGGGCTTTTACCACTATGACCAGATCGCTGCATGGACACCCGAGCAAGTGGCCTGGGTGGATGCGCGCCTGAAATTCAAAGGCCGGATCGAGCGGGACGGGTGGATCGAACAAGCCGCGAAACTGGCCGCAGGTGAAGAGACCGATTTCGCCAAACGTGCCAAGGAAGACGGCACATACGAAGACTAAACGGGTGCCCGTTCGGGGCATCAGGATGAGATGGATACGGATAAGGAACTGGCCATAGCCCGCAAGGGCCGACATATCGGCATCGTCATCGCCGTGACGATGGTGGTTTGGCTTGGCATGACCTTGTTCATCGGCCCAGCAATCGGATTGCCGGGGCGCTACGCGCTGCTGTTTGATTTCGCCGCTCTGGCCGGATTCATCTATGCGGGCGTCAACATATTTCAACTCTGGCGCATGCGTCAGGACAGCCAAAGGTAACACGCGATGCTGAAGGATCAGGACAGGATCTTTACCAACATCTACGGGATGCATGAGCGCACGTTGAAAGGCGCGCAGGCCCGCGGGCATTGGGACGGCACCGCTGGCCTGATCGAGAAAGGCCGCGACTGGATCATCCAGACAATGAAAGACTCAGGTCTGCGCGGCCGTGGTGGTGCGGGTTTCCCGACCGGTCTGAAATGGTCTTTTATGCCCAAGGAAAGCGATGGTCGCCCGGCTTATCTGGTGGTGAACGCGGATGAATCCGAACCCGGGACGTGCAAAGACCGCGAGATTATGCGTCATGATCCGCACACGCTGATCGAGGGGTGCCTGATCGCGTCTTTCGCAATGAACGCGCATACTTGCTACATCTACCTGCGCGGCGAATACATCCGCGAGCGTGAGGCTCTGCAGGCGGCGATTGACGAAGCCTATGACGCGGGTCTGCTCGGGAAGAATGCTGCTGGTTCCGGCTGGGATTTCGACCTGTTCCTGCATCACGGCGCTGGGGCTTATATCTGCGGCGAGGAAACTGCTCTGATCGAAAGCCTTGAGGGCAAGAAGGGTATGCCGCGCATGAAGCCTCCGTTTCCGGCGGGTGCGGGTCTTTATGGTTGCCCGACCACGGTGAACAATGTGGAATCGATTGCCGTTGTGCCCACGATTCTGCGGCGTGGTGCCGACTGGTTCGCAGGCTTTGGCCGTCAGAACAACGCGGGCACCAAGCTGTTTGCGATCTCGGGCCATGTGAACAACCCCTGTGTCGTCGAAGAGGCGATGTCGATCTCCTTCGAAGAGCTGATTGAAACCCATTGCGGCGGCATTCGTGGCGGCTGGGACAATCTGCTGGCGGTAATACCCGGCGGGTCTTCGGTGCCATGCGTGCGCGGTGAGAACATGCGCGACGCGATCATGGATTTTGACTATCTGCGCGGAGAACTGGGCTCGGGTCTGGGCACGGCAGCGGTCATCGTGATGGACAGGTCCACCGACATCATCAAGGCAATCTGGCGGTTGTCGAAGTTCTACAAGCACGAAAGCTGCGGCCAGTGTACGCCGTGTCGCGAAGGTACCGGTTGGATGATGCGCGTGATGGATCGTCTTGTACGCGGTGAAGCCGAACTGGAAGAGATCGACATGCTGTTTGACGTCACCAAACAGGTTGAAGGCCACACGATCTGCGCTCTTGGCGATGCGGCGGCCTGGCCGATCCAAGGTCTGATCCGCAATTTCCGAGAAGAAATAGAGGACCGCATCAAGGCCCAGAAATCGGGCCGCATGGGTGCGATGGCAGCGGAGTAAGACCGATGGAAGCCTATGCCGAATATTCCCACGCGATCGCCGCTTTGGTGATCTTTACCCTGATCGTTCTGTTCATGTCGCCGTTCTCGGCGCTTGCAAAAGCGGGCAAGGGGCTGGCACCGGGTGCCACTCCGGATCAGGATTATTCGGACAGGGCCTATCGTTTGAACCGCGCTTATCTGAACGGCACTGAAACTCTGCCTGCCTTTTTGACTGTTACAGTCGCGGCGATCCTGTTGGGGGCCAGCCCGTTCTGGGTGAACCTGCTGGCCTCAATAGCGCTGCTGGCGCGGGTTGTTATGTTGGTGATTCACCTGCGCGGGATCGGCAAGCCGCATAGCGGGGTCCGGTCTGTTGCTTATGTGGTTGGATGGGCCTGCATGTTCATTCTTGGCCTTATTGCGTTGGTGGCCGCGTTTTGATCCAGCCCGAAGGATATCATCTGGCCGAGTTGAATGTCGGCCGTTTGTTGGCGCCAACAGACGATCCGCGCGTGGCTGAATTCATGGCCAACCTGGATCGCGTCAACGGGCTTGGTAAGCGGATGTCCGGCTTTGTCTGGATGATGGAAGGGTCCGGAGAACCGGGAACAGGCAACACCGAAAACAGCATCGGGGATGATCCGCAATTCGTCGCGAACCTGACGGTTTGGGAAGACGTCGCCAGCCTTGAGAAATTTGTTTGGGGGACTATCCACAAACAGTTCTACGAGCGTCGGCAAGAGTGGTTCGAAATCCTTGGCGAACAACATTTTGTCATGTGGTGGGTGCGGGAAGGGCATTGCCCCAGTTTGGCCGAAGCGCTGGATCGTCTGGAAAAGCTGCGCTCGGAAGGACCCAGCGAGCATGCCTTTGGGTGGGCAGAATTGAAACAGGCCAGCAAGTGGCGCGACAATCGTTGCGTACAGGTCGCGGCGGAGTGAACGGGATGTTGATTCATACGCTTTCTCCTGCGCATCAGCGGATGCCACAAGCGCCAGCCACGAAACAGGAGTGGTCATGATGGCGAAGCGCGTATTTGTAATGACAATGGTATTGGTGGGAAGCTTACTTGTATCTGCCTGCGGTACAGCGAAATCGAGGGCGACCCGCGTGGCGTTTGACGGCATTTTCTTCAACGCCAACGCTAAACACGTGGATAAGAAGACGACGCCTACCGATTTCACTGTGACTGTGAATGGCGTTTCGCAGTCATTGGAAGGCGCACGCGAAGCAGGCCGTTATGAGGGCACAAAATTCTGCATTCAGAATTTTGGATCGTCCAGAATTGTATGGAAGGTTGGGCCGGAGACCGAGCCGCAAAATCTACGGATCGAAAACGATAAGCTGACATATGCCGGAAGCTGTCAGCGACCATGAGCCACCGTATCGCATATCACGGCAAAACCCATGGGCTGTTATTGCATAGCAGCCCGGCTGACCGCCGTCTTGGGAATCCCAAGACGAAAGGAAATGTCATGACTGTTGTACGACTTCTGGCCGCGATTTGCGCGATTTCGATGCCTGTAATGGCCGAAGCCAAACCACCCTTGAGGGATATCAAAGAGATCGACAACGAACTCTACTACATCGCGATCGCAAATGAGATTTCGGAGTACTGTCCGTCGATCAGCGGGCGTCGACTTAAGGCGATTGGGGTGATGTGGGATCTGCGGTCCAAGGCGAACAAACTGGGATATTCGGACAAGGAAATCCGCGCCTATGTGGACTCGGATACCGAGAAAGACAGGATGCGCGCCAAAGGTGAGGCGTATCTGATCCAAAACGGCGTGTCTTATGAAAATCCCAATTCTTTCTGCACGTTAGGGCGGAAAGAGATTGAAAGAAACAGCGCCATAGGCGTGTATTTGAGGGCGAACTAGCGATGTCTGACCTCCGCAAAGTCAATATCGACGGGCAGGAAATCGAAGTCGATGGCGCGATGACACTGATCCAGGCCTGCGAGCAGGCCGGGGTCGAGGTGCCGCGCTTTTGCTATCACGAGCGTCTGTCGATTGCCGGGAACTGCCGGATGTGTCTGGTCGAGGTCGTGGGCGGCCCGCCGAAACCGGCGGCCTCCTGCGCGATGCAGGTGCGCGATCTGCGTCCGGGTCCGGAAGGGCAGGCACCGGTGGTCAAGACGAACTCGCCCATGGTCAAGAAGGCCCGCGAAGGGGTGATGGAGTTTCTGCTGATCAACCACCCGCTGGATTGCCCGATCTGCGATCAGGGCGGTGAGTGTGACCTGCAGGATCAGGCCATGGCCTATGGTCTGTCAGGGACGCGCTTCAAAGAAGCCAAGCGTGCCGTGGATGATCTGGACCTTGGTCCGCTGGTTGGCACCGCGATGACTCGCTGCATCAGTTGTACTCGTTGCGTGCGCTTCACCACAGAGGTCGCCGGGATCACCCAGATGGGTCAGACCGGACGCGGCGAAGATGCCGAGATCACCTCGTACCTGAACCAGACGCTGGATTCGAACCTGCAGGGCAACATCATCGATCTGTGCCCGGTAGGGGCGTTGACCTCGAAGCCATATGCATTCACCGCTCGCCCTTGGGAACTGACCAAAACCGAGAGTATCGACGTGATGGACGCTTTGGGCTCAAGCATCCGTGTAGATACCAAAGGGCGTGAAGTGATGCGCTTTCTGCCGCGCAACCATGACGGTGTGAACGAGGAATGGATCAGCGACAAGACCCGCTTTGTCTGGGACGGCTTACGGCGTCAGCGACTGGACAGGCCTTATGTGCGCGAAAACGGCAAGCTGCGTCCTGCCACATGGCCAGAAGCACTGAACAAAGCTGCTGAGGTTCTTAAGGGGGCCGAGAAACCGGCTGGGATCGTAGGTGATCTGGCTTCGGTTGAGGCCATCTATGCGCTGAAACAGATGATCGAAGGGCAAGGCGGTATCGTTGAGTGCCGCACCGACGGCGCCAAACTGCCTGCGGGTAACCGAGCAGCCTATGCCGGGACCGCGGCAATCGAAGATATTGATGCAGCTGAACGTATCCTGTTGATCGGGACCAACCCGCGTGACGAGGCTCCGGTTTTGAATGCTCGTATCCGCAAGGCCTGGGCACACGGCGCCGAGGTGGCCTTGGTCGGGCCTGCCGTCGATCTGACCTATGAGTATCACCATGTAGGCAGCGACCGTGCCGCGCTGCAGACCATCGTTGATATGGGTGGTGATGATGAGATCAAGAGCAAGCGCTCTCTTGTCATCGTCGGGCAGGGCGCGCTACAGGAGGCCGATGGCTCTGCCGTTCTGGCCGCCGCGCAAGCCATTGCAAGCAATACCGAAAGTGGGCTGATCGTTCTGCACACCGCGGCATCGCGCGTAGGTGCGATGGATGTGGATGCGACCAACGAAAGTGGCATGGAGGCGGTCAACGCGGCCGATGTGATCTATAACCTCGGTGCTGACGAAGTCGAGATCGGCGAGGGTGCTTTTGTGATCTATCAGGGCAGTCACGGCGATCGTGGCGCGCACCGCGCAGATGTGATCCTGCCGGGGGCGGCTTACACAGAAGAAAACGGTCTGTTCGTGAACACCGAAGGGCGTCCTCAACTCGCCATGCGCGCAGGCTTTGCACCGGGAGAGGCCAAGGAAAACTGGGCAATCCTAAGGGCGTTGTCTGCCGAGCTGGGGGCTACTCTGCCCTACGATACATTGGCTCAGTTGCGCACCTCCTTGCTCGAATCTGTTCCGCATCTGGCGCGCATTGATGAGGTGATTGAGAATGAAGCAGCGGCGCTACAAGCCGGAAAATTGGGAGAAGCCAGCTTCCGCAATGCAATCAAGGATTTCTACCTGACCAACCCGATTGCCCGCGCCTCGCAATTGATGGCCGAACTATCGGCACAGGCGCAGACCCGCAAGACTGAGAAGATTGCGGCTGAATGAACCAGAAACGTTTCATATCGCAGACGTACGCGGTGCCCGGGTGGCAGATAGCCGCGCCGGATTTGCGTGTGAAATTGAAGATTAAGGGTGGCGTACAGACGGCAGATGCTGTTTACACCAACGCGCCGACCCAGCCGCAGATTGCGCAGGCATCTGGCCTTTGCATCGCACGCGGAAATCAAAATACCCACGGTGTGAGGACCAATGGCTGACTTCTTTAACACCCCAGGCGGAATAGCCATCATCATTCTGGCGCAAGTGCTTGCTGTTGTTGCGTTCGTGATGATCTCGCTGTTGTTCCTCGTTTACGGCGACCGCAAGATCTGGGCCGCCGTCCAGATGCGTCGCGGCCCCAACGTTGTCGGCGTATACGGCCTGCTGCAATCGGTGGCGGACGCACTGAAATATGTGGTGAAAGAGGTCGTCATTCCCGCAGGTGCCGACCGTACAGTGTTTATCCTCGCACCATTGACCAGTTTTGTCCTCGCGATGATCGCCTGGGCGGTGATCCCGTTCAACGATGGCTGGGTCCTGTCGGACATCAACGTCGCCATCCTCTATGTCTTCGCAGTCTCATCGCTTGAGGTTTATGGCGTGATTATGGGTGGTTGGGCGTCGAACTCAAAGTATCCATTCCTTGGGTCGCTGCGCTCTGCCGCGCAGATGATTTCATACGAGGTATCCATCGGTCTGATCATCATCGGCATCATCATCTCGACCGGTTCGATGAACTTTGGTGATATCGTCCGCGCACAGGATGGCTCGTTCGGGTTCTTCAGCTGGTACTGGCTGCCGCATTTCCCGATGGTGTTCCTGTTTTTCATCTCGGCATTGGCTGAAACCAACCGGCCACCTTTCGATCTGCCCGAGGCGGAATCGGAACTGGTTGCAGGCTATCAGGTCGAATACTCGGCCACGCCTTTCCTGCTTTTCATGGCTGGTGAATACATCGCCATCTTCCTGATGTGTGCTCTGACCACACTGCTGTTCTTTGGCGGCTGGCTGTCCCCGATCCCAGGCCTGCCTGACGGCGTATTGTGGATGGTTGCCAAGATGGCGTTCTTCTTCTTCATCTTCGCGATGGTCAAGGCGATCACACCCCGCTACCGCTATGACCAGTTGATGCGCCTGGGTTGGAAAGTGTTCTTGCCGTTCAGCCTCGTCTGGGTCGTCTTCGTGGCCTTCGCGGCGAAATTCGACTGGTTCTGGGGCGCGTTTGCCCGTTGGAGCGTAGGAGGCTGATATGACTCAAATCGACTACACCCGCGCCGCCAAGTATTTCCTGCTGCAGGACTTCTGGGTCGGAATGAAATTGGGCTTGAAATACTTCTTCGCCCCAAAAGCCACCGTGAACTACCCGCATGAAAAGGGGCCCTTGTCCCCGCGGTTCCGGGGTGAACATGCCCTGCGCCGTTATCCGAACGGTGAGGAACGCTGCATCGCCTGCAAACTGTGCGAAGCGATCTGTCCTGCACAAGCCATCACCATCGATGCCGAGCCGCGCGAAGACGGAAGCCGCCGCACCACGCGCTATGACATCGACATGACCAAATGCATCTATTGCGGTTTCTGCCAGGAGGCATGTCCGGTTGATGCCATCGTCGAGGGCCCGAATTTCGAATTCGCCACCGAAACCCGGGAAGAGTTGTTCTACGACAAGCAGAAACTGCTGGATAATGGCGAACGCTGGGAAGCCGAAATCGCTCGCAATCTGGAAATGGACGCGCCGTACAGATGAGTGACAGTCCGACAAATCCGTTCGAGCTGATGATGAAGCAAGCTCAGGACATGGCCAAGGCGATGAACCCGGCGATGGAAAATTTCTCGCCCAAAGGGTTCGAGGCGCTGTGGCCAACCATGCCGAAAGAGGTCATGGAGATGATGTTCGGCAATACCGTCAACAAGGACGGGCTGGACGCCAAAACGCGCCTGCTGCTGACGCTGGCTGGGCTGACCTGTCAGGGCGCTCAGGCGGACTCGGCGGTGCGTCAGACCGTGCGCCACGCGCTGGAAGCTGGCGCCAAGAAACAAGAGATCGTGGAAACGATCGGTCAGATGTCGGTCTTTGCCGGCATCCCGGCCATGACCCGTGCGCTGGATCTGGCGCAAGAGGTCATGGGTGATAACGAGGATGAGGATCAATGACCGTCTTTGCCTTCTATCTGTTTGCCATCAGCGCCATCACCGGCGGGCTGTTCACGGTGATCAGCCGCCAGCCGGTGCATTCGGTGCTGTGGCTGATCCTGTCCTTTCTGTCCTCTGCGGGCCTGTTCGTGCTGCTGGGGGCCGAGTTCGTGGCGATGCTGCTGATTATCGTTTATGTCGGCGCGGTTGCGGTTCTGTTCCTCTTCGTGGTGATGATGCTGGATGTGGATTTTGCCGAGCTGAAGGCCGAGATGGCGCGCTACATGCCGCTGGCGCTGTTGATCGGATTGGTGATCCTGATGCAGTTCGTCATGGCCATCGGAGCATGGGACAGCGCGCAGGGTGCCGCCGCCAATCTGGCGCAGCCGGTACCGAGCGACCGCCACAACACTGAGGCGCTCGGCGTCATTCTATACGATCAATACTTCCTTCTGTTCCAACTGGCGGGCCTGATCCTGCTGGTGGCCATGATCGGTGCCATTGTGCTGACACTGCGCCACCGTCAGGACATCAAGCGTCAGGACATCATCGGCCAGATGATGCGCGACCCGGCCAAAGCGATGGAGTTGAAGGACGTGAAACCGGGGCAGGGACTTTGAGACGATGATCGGACTTGAACACTATCTTACGGTCGCGGCGACGCTATTCGTCATCGGCATCTTCGGTCTCTTCCTGAACCGCAAGAACGTCATCATCCTGCTGATGAGCATCGAGTTGATGCTGCTGGCGGTGAATATCAACCTCGTGGCGTTCTCTAGTTTCCTCGGCGATCTGGTCGGGCAGGTCTTTACGCTGTTCGTGTTGACAGTTGCGGCGGCTGAGGCGGCGATTGGCCTTGCCATTCTGGTCTGCTTCTTCCGCAACCGTGGCACCATCGCGGTTGAAGACGTCAATATGATGAAGGGGTAAGAGAATATGGAAACCACCATCCTCTTTGCCCCGCTCGTGGGTGCGTTGATCTGCGGTTTTGGCTGGCGCTTCATTGGTGAGAAAGCCGCCATGTGGACCGCAACGGGCCTGCTGTTTCTGGCCTGCCTGCTCAGCTGGATCGTCTTCCTTTCATTTGATGGCCACACCCAGCAGATCGAGATCATGCGCTGGATCGAAAGTGGTTCGCTGTCGACAAGCTGGGCCATTCGTCTGGACCGTCTGACGGCGATCATGCTGATCGTGGTGACGACCGTTTCGGCGCTGGTTCACTTGTATTCGTTCGGCTACATGGATCACGACCCGCAATGGCGTGAAGGCGAAAGCTATAAGCCGCGTTTCTTTGCCTATCTGTCGTTCTTCACCTTCGCCATGCTGATACTGGTGACGGCGGACAATCTGGTTCAGATGTTCTTTGGCTGGGAAGGCGTGGGTGTCGCCTCGTACCTGCTGATCGGGTTTTATTATCGCAAGCCCAGCGCCAATGCAGCGGCGATGAAAGCGTTCATCGTGAACCGAGTGGGCGATTTCGGCTTTGCGCTTGGGATCTTCGCGCTGTTCTTCCTGACCGACAGCATCAATTTCTCAGACATATTCGCGTCGGCCCCGGCATTGGCGGAGGAAAAACTGAGCTTCCTCTGGGGTGAGTGGACTGCGATCGAGGTGATCTGTGTTCTGCTGTTCATTGGCGCGATGGGTAAATCGGCGCAGTTGATACTACACACCTGGCTGCCGGATGCGATGGAAGGTCCGACCCCTGTGTCCGCGCTGATCCACGCTGCGACCATGGTTACCGCAGGTGTGTTCCTGGTCTGCCGTATGTCGCCGCTGATGGAGTTCGCACCGGGGGCCACCGGGTTCATAGCCTTCCTTGGCGCTTCGACTGCGTTTTTCGCAGCAACCGTGGGCTTGGTGCAGACCGATATCAAGCGGGTCATTGCGTATTCGACCTGTTCGCAATTGGGTTACATGTTTGTCGCCGCCGGCGTTGGCATGTACTCAGCCGCGATGTTCCATCTGCTGACGCACGCGTTCTTCAAGGCGCTGCTGTTCCTTGGTGCTGGTTCAGTGATCCATGCGATGCATCATGAGCAGGAGATGACCGAGTACGGCGGTCTGCGGAAGAAAATCCCCTATACGTTCTGGGCGATGATGATCGGCACGCTGGCCATTACCGGTGTGGGCATCCCGCTGACCACGTTTGGCTTCGCCGGGTTCCTGTCGAAGGATGCCATAATCGAAAGCGCCTTTGTAGGTGGCACAGGTTATGCCTTCTGGATGTTGGTAATCGCAGCGGTGTTCACCTCATTCTACAGCTGGCGTCTGATATTCCTGACCTTCTATGGCGAGCCGCGTGGCGACAAGCATACGCATGAGCACGCGCACGAAAGTCCGATGGTCATGCTGATCCCGTTGGGGGTACTGTCTCTGGGCGCGGTATTCTCGGGGATGCTGTGGTACAACCAGTTCTTCGGCTACACCGATAAAGTGGCCAAGTTCTACGGTATTCCGCTGGCGGAAGAGACCGGCGGTCATGGCGAAGTTGCCGCAGACGCATCTCATGGTGAGGCCAAGGCAGATGACGACCAAGTCGACGCGAAGGCTGATAAAGGCGAGGGTGACTACAAGGCGGACAAAAAGCATGCCAGCTTTGGCGGTGAGCCGGGCGAAGGCGCGCTGTATATGGCGCCTGACAACAATGTCCTGAACGACGCGCATGAGGCTCCGAAATGGGTCAAAGTATCGCCTTTTGTTGCCATGCTGCTGGGTTTTGTCGTCGCCTATTGGTTCTACATCGTGAACACGTCGTTGCCCGCACGTCTGGCGGCGAACCAGCGGCCGCTGTACCTGTTTCTCAAGAACAAGTGGTACTTTGACGAGATCTACGACGCGATCTTTGTCAAACCTACCGTTGCGCTGGGTCGGTTCCTGTGGAAACGCGGTGACGGCAACACGATTGATGGCTTCCTGAACGGGGTTTCGATGGGCGTGGTGCCCTTCTTTACCCGCCTCGCAGGCAAAGCTCAGACGGGTTACATCTTTACTTACGCCTTCTGGATGGTTTTGGGCATCGCCGCTCTTGTCACCTGGATGTCGATCGGCGGAGGCGCAAACTAATGGACAATATCCTATCTATTGTCACCTTCATCCCCGCCATCGCAGCAGGCATTCTGGCCCTGTTTCTGCATGGCGAGGACGTAGCCGCGCAGCGCAACGCCAAATGGGTTGCGCTGGTTGCCACAACCGTGACCTTTCTGGTCTCAATCGGCATCTATACCGGCTTTGATCCGTCCAACACCGGCTTCCAGATGGTGGAAGAGGGCGAGTGGCTGCTGGGCCTGAAGTACAAGATGGGTGTCGATGGGATCAGCGTTCTTTTCGTGCTGCTGACCACCTTCATCATGCCGCTGACCATTCTGGCCAGCTGGCAGGTCACGGACCGGGTCAAGGAATACATGATCGCATTCCTGCTGCTGGAGACGCTGATGCTGGGCGTGTTCATGGCGCTGGATCTCGTGCTGTTCTACCTGTTCTTCGAGGCAGGCCTGATCCCGATGTTCCTGATCATCGGTATCTGGGGTGGCAAGGACCGCATTTATGCCAGCTTCAAGTTCTTCCTATACACCTTCCTCGGCTCGGTGCTGATGCTGGTGGCGATGGTTGCGATGTATGCGGATGCGGGCACTACGGATATCGAGGCGCTGATGAGCCATCAGTTCTCGTCCGAAGGGTTTAGCGTGCTGGGCATCTATATCGTCGGCGGCATGCAGACGCTGATGTTCCTGGCCTTCTTCGCGTCGTTCGCGGTGAAGATGCCGATGTGGCCGGTGCATACCTGGCTGCCGGATGCGCACGTTCAGGCGCCGACGGCAGGTTCGGTCGTGCTGGCGGCGATCCTGTTGAAGATGGGCGGCTATGGCTTCCTGCGCTTCAGCCTGCCGATGTTCCCGGTAGGGTCTGCGGTGATGACCGATGTGGTGCTGTGGATGTCGGCGATTGCTGTTGTCTACACCTCTCTGGTCGCGCTGGTGCAGGAGGATATGAAGAAGCTGATCGCCTATTCCTCGGTCGCGCATATGGGCTTTGTGACCATGGGTATCTTTGCAGCGAACCAGCAGGGCATTGATGGCGCGATCTTCCAGATGCTCAGTCATGGGTTCATTTCCGCAGCGCTCTTCCTGTGTGTTGGCGTGATCTATGACCGGATGCACACCCGCGATATCGAGGCGTATGGCGGTTTGGTCATCCGGATGCCGGCTTACGCTCTGGTCTTCATGCTGTTCACCATGGCCAATGTCGGCTTGCCTGGTACATCGGGCTTCATCGGGGAATTCCTGACCCTGATGGGCGCATTCCAGGTCAACACCTGGGTGACGGCTGTGGCTGCAACCGGTGTGATCTTCTCGGCGGGCTATGCGCTATGGCTCTATCGCCGGGTAGTCTTTGGAGATCTGATCAAGGAAAGCCTCAAGGCCATCACAGACATGAGCTCGCGCGAGCGGCTGATCTTCGCGCCGCTGATCGTGATGACCATTCTGCTTGGGGTTTATCCCTCGCTGGTGACCGATGTGATCGGGCAATCCACCGCAGCGCTAATCTCGAACTATGACACGGCTCTGGCCGCGGCTGAAGCCGCAACCCAGACAGCCGCTTCGCATTAAGGGGGCTTTGGAGACATGATCCAGGCTGATCTGACAATCATCCTGCCGGAAATTGTTCTGGCAATTTATGCGATGGCGGCGCTGATCGGGGCTGTCTACACCACCAAGGATGCTCTGGCTCCCATGCTGGTCTGGGCCACTTCAGGTCTGATGGCGGTGTTGGCAATCTGGATTGCGATGAATGGCGAAGGTACCAACGTGGCCTTCAACGGCATGTTCGTGGATGACGGCTTTGCTCGATTTGCAAAGGTTGCGATTCTGCTGTCTGCCGCTGCGGTATTGCTGATGAGCCAGGAATATATGGCGCGCCGCGATCTGTTGCGCTTTGAATATCCTCTGCTGGTCGCACTTGCGGCTGTAGGCATGATGATGATGGTTAGCGCAGGCGATCTGATGTCGCTTTATATGGGGCTTGAGCTGCAGTCGCTGTCGCTTTACGTCGTGGCCGCCTTGCGGCGCGACAGTGCCAAATCCACCGAAGCCGGTCTGAAATACTTCGTGCTGGGCGCGTTGAGTTCTGGCTTGCTGCTCTATGGTGCGTCGCTGGTTTACGGCTTCACTGGCACCACGCTGTTCTCGGGTATCATCCAAACGGTGCATCATGGAGATGTCTCGATTGGCCTCCTGTTTGGCCTGGTGTTCATGATCTCGGGTCTGGCCTTCAAGGTCTCGGCCGTGCCGTTCCACATGTGGACGCCGGATGTGTATGAAGGGTCACCGACCCCGATTACAGCGTTCTTCGCTACCGCTCCGAAAGTGGCTGCGATGGCCTTGTTCGCGCGCCTGATGCATGACGCATTCGGAGGCGTGATCAAGGATTGGCAGCAAGTGATCGTGCTGCTTTCGGTCCTGTCGATGCTGCTGGGCGCGGTTGCGGCCATCGGGCAGCGGGACATCAAGCGGCTGATGGCGTTTTCGTCGATTGCCCATATGGGATATGCTCTGATCGGACTGGCCGCCGGGACCGAGATGGGCATCAAGGCAATGCTGATGTATCTGGCCATCTATGTGACGATGAACATCGGAACCTTCGCATTCATCCTGATGATGGAGCGTGATGGCAAACCGGTCACTGATATTGATGCGCTACGTCAGTTCTCGAAGCGCGATCCGGGCAAAGCTCTGGCGGTCCTGATCCTGATGTTCAGTCTGGCGGGCGTGCCACCGATGCTGGGCTTCTTCGCCAAGTTCGGCGTCTGGCAAGCGGGTATCGATGCCGACCTGTTCGGGCTGGTGATCGTCTCGGCCATCGCCTCGGTCATCGGTGCGTTCTACTATCTGCGGATCGTGTTCTACATGTATTTCGGGGCGGAGAATGAAGACCCGATCGAGATCCGCTCGACCCCGGTTTTGTGGGCAGCGCTGATGGGCTCTGCGGCTCTGATGTTGATTGGCGTATTTTATCAGTTCGGTGTGGAAGGGGCAGCTGCAGCTGCTGCGGCGACGCTTGTCAACTGATACTGCCGCGTTTCGATCAACCGAGGCTCGGTCGCGCGACCGGGCCTTTTTGACATGAGCGAATGGCCGCAGGGATATGGCCTGCATATACTGAAAGAAGTCGACAGTACTCTGAATGAGGCGGTGCGGCTTGCGCCAACAGCGACCGGTCCGGTCTGGATCATGGCACATCATCAGACCGCCGCGCGTGGTCGGCGCGGGCGAGCCTGGGCCAACCCCAAAGGTAATCTGGCAGCGACTTTGCTGATGCGCCCGCCGGGTGATCCGGAACAGGCGGCCCTTCGAAGTTTTGTCGCAGCGCTCGCCCTGTATGATGCCTGTGTGGCGGTAACGGGGCGCGCAGTAGGTTTGGCACTGAAATGGCCCAATGACGTGCTGCTCAACGGCGGAAAACTAGCGGGTATCCTGCTAGAAAGCACGGGGCAGGGCCGGGGGGTGTCACATCTGGCGATAGGGGTTGGGGTGAACCTGTCCGAGGCACCGGGCACTGATCGCGTCGAAGCCGGAGCGGTGCGACCTGTTTCTCTGCTCTCGGAAACCGGCGCGCTCACCACCCCCGAGGATTTTCTGACCGAACTGGCGGTAGCTTATGCGCATTATGAGACCCAGTTCATGACCTACGGGTTCGAACCGATCCGCACAGCCTGGCTATCCCGAGCAGCGCGGTTGGGCGAAGTCATAACCGCTCGTACAGCCACGTCCGAAACGGTTGGAACCTTCGAAACGGTAGACGTGGGTGGCAGCCTTGTCCTAAACACCGCCAAGGGCCGGGTCAGCATTCCGGCTGCGGATGTTTACTTCTGAAAGGGGCGCGGGATGCTTCTGGCGATTGATTGCGGCAATACCAACACCGTTTTCTCGATCTGGGATGGCGAAAAGTTTCTGTGCACTCTGCGCACCTCAACCCACCATGCCCGCACAGCGGACGCCTATTTCACCTGGTATTCAACCTTGGTGAAACACTACGGTATCGAAGCTGATATCTCGGATGTGATCATCGCCTCAACCGTGCCACGCGTGGTGTTCAACCTGCGGGTCTTTGCTGATCGCTTTTTTGGATGCCGGCCGATTGTTGTTGGCAAGCCAGATTGCCTGCTGCCGGTCAATCCGCGCGTGGACGAAGGCACCGTGCCCGGTCCGGACCGGTTGGCCAACGCGGCGGCGGCGTTCGACCGCCATGGCGGCAATGTGGTTGTGGTTGACTTTGGGACCGCCACGAATTTCGACGTGGTCGCAGCCGACGGCGCCTACGTCGGTGGTATCATCGCCCCTGGCGTGAACCTGAGCCTTGAGGCACTGCATCAGGGTGCCGCGGCGTT
This sequence comes from Ruegeria sp. D6, assembly GCF_056534365.1. NCBI lineage: Bacteria > Pseudomonadati > Pseudomonadota > Alphaproteobacteria > Rhodobacterales > Roseobacteraceae > Ruegeria > Ruegeria sp. D6. The sequence continues at coordinate 342,905 of NZ_JBQFPH010000001.1, forward strand.
GCCGCATATCGACATCACGAGGCCCGAAAAAGTGATTGGAACAAACACGGTTGGCTGTATCCAGTCCGGCGTGTATTGGGGATATTCCGGCCTGATCGAAGGGCTGATCTCGCGCGTGAAAGCTGAATACGGAATGGCGATGAAAGTCGTCGGTACCGGGGGCCTGGCGCCTCTTTTTGATCAGGCTGACGTGGGTTTTAACGCTATCGAGGATGATCTGACGATGCACGGGTTGACCGTGATACATCGCTATAACAAGGAAAATGGCTCAACATGAGCAGTGAACGACTGATCTATCTGCCGCTGGGCGGTGCAGGCGAAATCGGCATGAATGCCTATGTCTATGGTTACGGTAAGCCGGGGCAAGAGCGGTTGATCCTTGTGGATCTTGGCGTTGCCTTCCCGGACATGGACACCTCGCCCGGCGTGGATCTGATCTTTGTAGACATCACCTGGTTGAAAGAGCGCGCCGATCAGCTGGAAGCAGTTTTTGTCACTCACGCGCACGAAGATCATGTCGGGGCGGTGGCCCACTGTTATGAGGCTTTGGGCGCGCCGGTCTACGCGCGCGCTTTTACCGCCAATATCGCGCGTCGCAAGATGGAAGAACGCGGCCACCCGACCGAGGCGGTGCAAACTGCGTCTCCATGGCCCGAACAGATCAAGGCTGGCCCGTTTACCGTTGGCTTCCTGCCGGTTTCGCATTCCATCCCTGAAAGTGCAGGGCTCGTTATCGACTCGCCTGCCGGACGCGTGGTGCATACGGGGGATTTCAAGCTCGATTCCAACCCGGTCGTGGGCGAACCATTCGATCCCGATCTGTGGGCCGAGGTGGCAAAGCCCGGCGTCAAAGCGTTGGTCTGTGACAGTACCAATGTGTTCTCAAGCCATCCCGGGCGTTCGGAATCCGAAGTCGGCCCCGAGATCACCCGTCTGGTTCAAGAGGCCAGCGGCATGGTCATCGCAACCACGTTTGCCTCGAACGTGGCACGCGTGAAAACGCTGGCAGAGGCGGGACAGAAAGCCGGCCGTTCGGTCGTACTGCTGGGTCGTGCGATGCGGCGTATGATCGAGGCGGCGACCGAGACCGGCATCCTGACCGATTTTCCAAAGGTTATCAGCGCTGAAGAGGCCGTCGACGTGCCGCGCGCGAACCTGATGTTGATTGTGACTGGCAGCCAAGGCGAGCGCCGCGCGGCCAGCGCTCAACTGGCGCGTGGTAAATATCGCGGGCTAGAAGCGAAAGAGGGCGATCTGTTTCTGTTCTCGTCCAAGACTATTCCCGGCAATGAACGTGGCGTAATCCGCATCATGAACCAGCTCAGTGAGAAGGGCGTGGATGTGGTCGATGACAGCTCTGGTCTGTATCACGTCTCGGGTCACGCCAACCGGCCTGATCTTGAGAAGGTTCACGCCCTGATCGATCCGCAGATGGTCATCCCGATGCATGGCGAACACCGCCACTTGCGTGAGCATGCCAAACTGGCCGAAACGGGTGGTCGCACTGGGATTCTCGCTGTTAACGGCACTATGCTGGATCTGACTGGGAATGCGCCCAAAGTGGCGGATTATATCGAGACTGGCCGGACCTATCTGGATGGTACAGTCAAAATCGGCGCCTTGGACGGCGTGGTGCGCGACCGGATTCGGATGGCGCTGAACGGCCATATCATCATCACCGTGATATTGGACGAAGAAGACGAACCGCTGGGTGAGCCGTGGTGCGATACGATGGGCCTGCCCGAAACGGGATCATCCCGCGCGGGGCTGATTGAGGTGCTGGAAGAGGACCTGAACCAGTTCCTGATGCGTGCGGGCGCAAAGACGCTGCGTGATGACGACAAACTGGAAGAAGGGTTGCGCCGGATCGCACGTCAGACCGCGCAGGCCGAGATCGGCAAGAAACCCGAGGTAACAGTGGTTGTTAGCCGAATGCGTTAATCTGCATAGGGCATCGGATAGCCCCTAAGCTGCAGGAAAAGGCTGGCCTCTTCGTTGTTGAGAAAGAAGGGAACGGTTTCAGGCGGGTTCGGGTCCTCTGCACGGGCAGCGACTTCGGCCAGAACAACTTCGGTGATGAAGGGCAGGTCGAACTCCCGCGCTTGGCTGATCTTGACCCATTGCAAATGCGATAGCTCGTCCGAGGCATGGGTGAAGTCGTCAAGATCCCCCTGAATCGCGTCCGCATCGACCAGAAAGAACCTGGCGTCGAACCGGCGGGGTCGCCCCGGTGGTGTGACTGCGCGAAAGACAAATTGCAGTGCTTCCGCAGACGGCAGGTAGCCCATCGCCGCAAAGCTTTGCCAATCGGCTGGAATCGCGCCTTGCCAACCCCCTTGTTGTCCCAGAACAAGCCCGGTTTCTTCCCACAACTCTCGGATCGCCGCGACAGCCAGAGAGGTCTGCAAGTTTGGCGCTGATTGTTGTGACAGGCGATCGGTGCATAGATCGGGCAATGGCGTACTGAGCGGGATGCCTGCATCGGAAGCATCAACCGCGCCGCCCGGGAATACGAATTTGTTCGGCATGAACGCAGCCTTGGCACCGCGTTGGCCCATCAGGATCGACGGGTCTGTGAACCGATCACGCAATACGATTACGGTAGCAGCATCCCGGATTGCGGTTTTATCCGCCGTCATCCGGCCTTGCCAAACCCGTGCATCCGCCGCGCCCATTGATAGGCGACAACGGCCCCTTTGAGACGGGGCAGAAGGAACAGGGATAGCGCGACGCAGCCGATCGAGAATGCAATCGCCATGGTCCATGGATCGGGACGCCACTGCACGTAAGAGACATGAAGGGCGGGTGCCAGAAGGTGCCCCACCAGCAGGATCGTCAGGTAGGCCGGGCCGTCATCAGCGCGATGATGGAACAATTCCTCCCCGCATTCCGAACAGGTGTCATTCACCTTGAGATAGCTGTGCAACAGCGCACCCTCACCGCAATTCGGGCATTTGCACCGGAACCCTCGGATCAATGCGGGTTTTGTTGGGCGGTCTTCTTCGAGCGAACTGTCAATAGTTTGGTCAATCATATGTATCTCGCGCATCTTTCCTGGAGGCATATAGGCAGGATCAGACCCAACGGAAAAGGGGGGTGCGTCGCTTTGTGGCGCTGCTGCTTAGCGTATCATTTTCTATTGGCGTTTCAAATAAAGCAAAAAAAGTTGTGCCGGAAGCGACGGAAACCCGCCCAAGCCGCGTTTGAACAGGTATCAACAGCGGCAAATGGCCGCCAAATTCAGGGAACTATGTAATGAAAACCAAAAGCTTCATTTCGGCAATCGTCGTAGCTGCAGTTACTGTGACCGGCACTTCCGCTTTGGCCAAGGGCCCGCGTGCGACATTTCAGGAACTGGATGCCGACGGGGACGGGCAGGTGACTCAGGCCGAGATCGAGACACATCGCAACCAGAAATTCACCGCTGCCGATACGGATGGCGACGGCCAACTGAGCGTCGAAGAAATGCAGGCTGCGGCGCAGACCAAGGCCAACGAGCGTGTCACCAAGATGTTCGAAAAGCACGACGCAAATGCGGATGGTTTCCTTAGCGAAGATGAATTGCCGAAACCGCGCCGCGCCTCCAAGATGTTCGAGCGCATCGATGCCGACGGCAACGGTTCGATCTCAGAACAGGAATACGCGGATGCAAAAGACAAAATGGGCCGGAAACACAAGCGGCATCAGAAGTCGGACACCGACAACAACTGATACGGGATGGAGGATCTGACCTCTTATCCCGACATCGAGCATGGCGGAACATCTGCCATGCCCGAGCCCAGCGACGAAGAGTTGCTGGGCCGGTTTTCTGATGGCGATGCTACGGCGGCCCGCCTGCTGACCGGGCGGTTGGGGCCGCGAAGTTATTCCGTGGCTTTGCGAATGCTGGGAAACCCAGCCGAAGCAGAGGACGTAACGCAAGAAGCGATGATGCGCCTGTGGAAAATGGCGCCTAACTGGGTGCCGGGGCAGGCGCAGTTATCGACTTGGCTCTATCGCGTAACACTGAATCTATGTGTGGACTTGCGCCGGAAAAAGCGGCCTCAAGCGTTGGACAATGTGGCCGAACCCGAAGATGAGACTGCCAGTGTGGTCGACCAGATGCAGGAGAGTGCCCGCAAGGACGCGTTGCAGGCTGCATTGGAGCATTTGCCGGACCGGCAGCGGCAGGCTGTGGTTCTGCGGCACATCGAAGAATTGTCCAATCCCGAAATCGCGGGGATCATGGATATTTCGGTCGAGGCGGTTGAAAGCCTGACCGCGCGTGGCAAACGATCTCTTACCGCGATACTGGCGGGGCGTCGGGATGAACTGGGGTACGAACATGGCTGATCAAGATAACGAACTCGACCATCTGTTTGCACAGGCGCGTGCGGCGCGGGATGTGCTTCCCGACGATCTGGCTGTTCGCATCGAAACGGATGCCGAAGCCATACGTCTGGCCCGGACTGCAAGACCGCAGCGGCGGACATGGCGGCAAAAGATAGGCGTTATCGGGGGGTGGCAAGGGTTGAGCGGTCTTGTGGCGGCAAGCGCAGCTGGCGTCTGGATCGGGTTCTCCGCGCCGACCTTCTTGCCGGACCCTGTTGATTATTTCATCTCACAAGAGACGACCTATCTGATGGCCGATCTGAATTTAGACGAAAACTATCTGGAGGATGCAGAATGAGCGATCATCCCGCACCCAAACGCAAATGGATGCCGATATTGCTGGTTGTCTCTCTTGCTTTGAATCTGTTGATTGTCGGAGTCATTTTGGGTGCGGCATTGCGCTTTAAAGGAAGCGCTCATGCCGATGCGCCTCCGGGATTTGGCCCGGCGCTGTATTATGCGCTGCCAAAGTCGGATCGAAAGGCTCTGAGGGGTGAGTTGTCGGACCTGCGCGGAAAAGGATCACATCGGCGCAAGCAGGATTTTACTGCTCTCAGTCAAGTGCTTAGGGCCGTGCCTTTCGATCCCGCAGCGGTTGCGAGTCTTTTGGCACAGCAGTCGAAGGCAACTGCTGATCTGCAGACTGCGCTTCATCAGCAATGGCTGGCCCAGATCTCGGCCATGAATGATGACCAACGTGCCGCTTACGCGGACCGGCTGGAGGACGTGGTTAAACGCGGCCCGCGCAAACACAAAAAACGGGACTGACTAGTCACGCTGCGCTTTGCCGAATCTGTACCTGGTTGCGGCCCGCTTTTTTGGCGGCATAAAGTGCTTTGTCCGCCGAGCTGATCAATCGACCGACCGGGTCTGCTTCGCCTGGATGAGAGAGTTCGGGCGGGGTACATAATTTCACCCCCACGCTGATCGTTACGGGTACTGGGGCCGGACGATCCGGCAGCTGAAAAGGTTTTTCGCAAATTGTTTCACAAATCTGTTTCGCTTGCTTCAGCGCTTGGTCGGTTGAGGTATTCGGTAGCCCGATCATGAACTCTTCGCCGCCGATACGCGCGACAAAACCGGTTTTTCCTATCACGACTCGCAGCCTTTTCGCGGTTTCGGTCAGAACCAAATCCCCCGCGGCGTGACCGTAACGGTCATTGATTGCCTTGAAGTGGTCCAGATCGGCCAGCATCACGGCGAATCCGTGTTCCGTTTCTGGGGCCTGATGCGCGATCTGGTCCAGCGCGCGCATCGCATAGCGGCGATTGAACAGTCCCGTCAGCGGATCGATCAGGGATTCGGCCAAATCCCTGCGCAATGTCGCTCGCAATCTGTCGTCTCGGGTCTTGCGGGCGATCAAAGTTTCAAGCCGCAAGCATATCTCATCTGTCTGAAACCCGCCCATGCAGACCGCATCAGCGCCTCGGTCCAGCGCCTCGGCCGCAAGTGCGGGATTATCATCCGGCAACACACCGATCAGCACCGTATTTCGTGTCGCACCGCGCGACCGAAGATCTGCCAGTAGGTTCCGCCCCGAGCTATTCGGTGCAAGCTCAACAACAATCGCGTCCGGGATCGTCCCGGACAGGATGCCTTTGAGATCAGGCAGAGTATGGCCGGTCACACGATGCCGGGTTTGATGGGTCAGAGCATTACTCCACAACGCGCTGGTTCGAACTGTTTGCGTCAGGATCGCGATCTCTGCCGTCGATGGCGGGGCGATCAGCACCTGTGGCGCCTCGCCAAAGCCAATGGTTTGGGCCGAACCTTCGATGTTTAATTCCTGCCGTTCGGCGCGCGCACGTAACAAGCTGCGCACGCGGGCCAATAGAAGTGTATCCTTGAACGGATAGCCAAGCACATCATCCAGCCCGTCCGACAGTGCCTTCAAACGCGCTGCTTTGTCGTTTTGCGGTGCAATCGCAACAATCGGCACATCGATCAGAGCAGGATCTGCCGCCATCACTTTCTTAACATCCGCAGCGCTTCCGTCGGGCAGAGTTTGCGCTGTAAGAACCAGATCAGGCCGTGTCCGCCGCAGCAATGCACCAAGCCCGGCCAGTTTCTCACCCTGCACGACATGGTACCAGGCCGCCGTCAACTGAACCTTGAGCATTATACGATTGGTCGAAACACCGTCGAGGACGAGTATGGTGCCTTGTACAGACATAGCCATTCACCGTTTGATTGCATGCGTTGCTAAAGTGTTTATGAGTCTGGTTAACAAACCCTTTCCAACACAGTGTCCGAGGCCAGTTTATGCCGATCTCCGCCAATTCCGCTGAAACTCTGGCCCTGAATGTGCTGGGCTGGCTGGTGGGAAATGATGAGTTGCTGCCCGTTTTCATGGGGGCGACAGGTGCCTCGGAACAAGATTTGCGCGACCGTGCGGGTGAGGTTGAATTTCTTGGGTCTGTGTTGGACTTTCTGCTGCTTGACGATTCATGGGTGATCGCTTTTTGTGACGCCAATTCCGTGCCCTACGAAGAGCCGGGTCAAGCCCGTGCCGCGTTGTCCGGAATTTCGGATATGCACTGGACCTAACCCAAAGGAAATTTGTTTCATGGCAATCGACGCCCTCGTGTTCGACAAGGACGGTACTCTTTTTGATTTTGCAGCCACTTGGGGTGCGTTCGGGCGTATCGCGATGCTGCAGCTCTCTGATGGAGATGTGCAGCGCGCGACCGAGTTGGGGAAGGCCATCGGATTTGATTTTGAACAAGAGAGCTACGACCCGAATAGCGTAGTCATCGCCGGAACGGTCGATGAAGTTGCTGCAGCCCTTACACCGCATTTGCCTGAGGTATCTCTGGGGCACCTGATCGAAACACTCAACCGGGCGTCAGCGAACGCAGAGCAGATCCAAGCCGTTCCCTTGGCACCATTCCTTGCCGAGCTGCGTCGCGCCGGGCTGAAACTGGGCGTTGCGACGAACGATGCTGAAATGCCGGCCCTGCAGCACCTGCAGTCCGTTGGTGTGCGAGACCATTTTGATTTTGTAGCCGGATATGACAGCGGACATGGTTACAAGCCAGGTCCGGGGCAGCTATTGGCCTTTGCTCAGCATGTCGAGGTCGCGCCATCTCGTGTTGCGATGGTTGGTGACAGTCTTCACGATCTAGAGGCGGGACGCGCCGCAGGGATGGTCACCATCGGGGTTCTGACCGGCATGGCGACGGCCAAAACACTCGAACCGCTGGCGGATGTCGTCTTGCCCAACATCGGGCACATTCCCGGCTGGTTGTCGAAAACCGAATAACCTCGGTTCCAAATCGCCGGGTTGGATAATAAAACCGACAACTCTTGTCGCAGACAGAACGGCGATGCTGAGTCTTCGGGGCTTTCATGGGAGTGAAAGCGCGGAGGATGGTGATGGCTGAGAGCAAGACACGCAAACGTCGCGGTGGTGGACGCGCGGGCGCAGCCGCGAGGCGCGGCGCGGCGGTGATCGAGCAGATGCCCTGGAACCCGCCCACAAACATCGACAAGCCAATCGAGCCGTTGGGACCCGAGGGAATCGAAGCGGTTCACGAAGGTGCCATGCGGATTCTCGAAGAGATCGGCATCGAGTTCTACAATCAAGAAGCCATCGGGATCCTGCGCAAGGCGGGCTGTACAATTTCCGGCGACAACGTCCGTATGGACCGGGATTTCGTGATGGAAATGGTGAGCAAGGCGCCCAACAAATTTACCATCACGCCGCGCAACCCGGAGCATCAGATCGAGATTGGTGGCAAGACCATTCTGTTCGGCAATGTTTCATCCCCACCAAATTATTGGGACATGGAAATCGGAAAAAAAGTGCCCGGCACCCGGCGGATGTGTCAGGACCTGCTGAAGCTGACGCAATACTTCAACTGTATCCACTTTGCAGGTGGATATCCGGTTGAGCCGGTCGATATCCACGCCAGCATACGGCACCTTGATGTGCTTTATGACAAGCTGACCCTGACTGATAAGGCAATGCATGCCTATTCGCTGGGGAAAGAGCGCGTCGAAGACGTGATGGAGATGGTGCGTATCGCGGGTGGCCTGAGCCACGAGGAATTCGAGGCCACGCCCCGGATGTACACTAACATCAACTCGACCTCACCGTTGAAACACGACCATCCAATGATCGATGGCTGCCTGCGGCTTGCGCGGCGTGGGCAGGCAATTGTCGTGACGCCTTTCACTCTGGCCGGGGCGATGGCCCCCGTGACGATGGCTGGCGCAGTGGCACAATCGCTTGCCGAAGCGCTGTGCGCGATTGCGTTGTTTCAGTACGTTCGCCCGGGTATTCCATGCGTGATCGGGACCTTTACTTCGAATGTCGATATGAAATCCGGTGCGCCTGCATTCGGGACACCGGAATACATGCGCTCGACCCAGATGACTGGGCAGATGGCACGGTATTATGGCTTGCCTATGCGGTCCTCGGGCGTTTGCGCGGCAAATGTGCCTGATGGGCAGTCGGTTTGGGAAACCTCGAATTCCCTTTGGGCGGCGGTACAGTCAGGCACCAACATGGTATATCATGCGGCAGGCTGGCTGGAAGGAGGCCTTATCGCAAGCCCCGAGAAATTTATCATGGATTGCGAAATCCTTCAGCAGATTCAGAGGTATATGCAACCGGAACTGACAGCGACGGGCCCGGATGACATCGCCCTTGAAGCGATCCGGTCTGTTGGAAACGACGGGCATTTCTTTGGCATCCAACATACGCAAGATCGCTATACCACCGCATTTTATCAGCCGTTCCTGAGTGACTGGAAAAACTTCGAAGCCTGGGAAGCAGCTGGTGGTATCTGGACTGCGGAACGTGCCCATCGGATGTTCAAGGAGATCGTGAACAATTTCGAAGCCCCGAAGATGGATGAGGCGATCCGCGAGGAGCTGGCCGAGTTTGTTGAGCGCCGCAAGGCCGAAGGCGGTGCGCCGACCGATTTCTGATCGCTGCCCAATCCGCCCTTCAGTTTGGGATTAGATCGGATTCTCATAATCCCGTATCGGATTTTGGGTGTTTGTTAAGCTTTCTGCGATCACTTGAGAGTGTCTTTCAATCTGAGGCGACTCATGCACGGGCTGATCAACAGGGCGATCCAATCCTTTGTCTGCGCCACCTACGGGCGTCAATGCTGGTTGCGCGCGACTCATACGGCCGGGCTGGGATTTGACGAGTTCGAGGCGATGTTGATCTATGACGCGGAGATATCGACCCGAGTGCTCGACGCTTTGTGCGCTGACTTGAACCGCCCAAAATCCGAATTTCTTGAGGATTTGGGCACTTATCTGGTCTCACACTCGAACATGGAAGATCTACGCAGGTTATTGCGTTTTGGCGGGGTCACCTATTTGGAGTTTCTGCATTCGCTTGATGATCTGTCGGATCGCGTCCGCCTTGCTGTGTCCGATCTGAGATTGCCGGATTTGGAATTGCAGGAACACTCGCCCGGGGAATATCACCTGCATTGCACTCCTGATTTGCCGGGGTATTCCAGCGTCATGACAGGTGTACTACGAGCCATGGCGGATGACTATGGGGCGTTGGTGATCCTGTCCAATGAAGGGTGCCAAAACGGGGCTGAGTTGATTTCAATCACATTGATCGAAAGCGCGTTTGCCGAAGGGCGTCACTTTGATCTTGGGGCACGTAAATCATGATCAAGACCGCAGATCTTGGACAGTTGCTGGACACCTTATGTCCGATGTTCGTCCTTGTAGATGACATGGGGCGGATCGGGCAGGTTGGACCAACTCTGCAGAAGCTACGTCCGGATCGGCCTATGGTCGGCCGAAGCTTTCTGGATGTCTTTGAGCTGGTGCGCCCTCGCTCAATCACGACAGTAGCTGCGCTGATGATGGTGCCGGACCGAAAGCTACACCTCAGGTTTCAAGACCGGCCGCAGACTGCGTTCAAAGGTCTGATTGCGCCGTTTCCTGGCGGAAGCGGGGCGGTCATCAACCTGTCGTTTGGAATTTCGATACTGGATGCGGTACGCGACTATTCTCTGACCAGCACCGATTTCCCGGGCACTGATCTGGCCATAGAATTGTTGTATCTGGTCGAGGCAAATTCTGCCGCGATGGAAGCGTCACGCTCACTGAACTTGCGTCTGCAAGGTGCGATGCTGGCGGCAGAAGAACAAGCCTACACGGACACGTTGACCGGGCTGAAAAATCGACGTGCGATGGATCATATTCTGGGGCATTTGATTTCGTCGAAATCGAGTTTTGCAATGATGCATCTGGATCTGGATTTCTTCAAATCGGTCAATGATCGATTGGGGCATGCTGCAGGGGACTATGTTCTGCAGCAAGCCGCAAAGATCATGCTGGACGTCACACGCAGCGACGACACGGTTGCCCGAGTCGGGGGTGATGAGTTTGTCTTGATTTTTAAGGGCATGAACGATCGTACAAAGCTTGATGGTATTGCAGGGCGCCTGATTTCACGCCTGTGCAAGCCGATGCAGTTCGATGGGGCAACCTGCCGTATATCGGCAAGTATTGGTACAGCACTCTCGACACAATTCGAAGTGCCCAAGGCCGAAGATATTCTTCATGCCGCCGATCTGGCTTTATACGCAGCGAAACGAAGCGGGCGATCCTGCCACCGTTTCTATTGCGAGCTATCTGATGCGCAGCATTCCGGTTGACGCAGGTGGCCCCCCTTTGCTTCGCTACAGTGTATCCAACATCGCCGCGATGTGTCGTTTGACCTGAGGAAGCTCTGAAATCACGGGCATTACGTGTCCGTGAAAGCTGGCGCGGGCAAGTTCCTCGGGCACATCTTCCAAAACATGGCCTCCGGTGCAGGCAAAAAACGGCAGGCACAGCGCCTTGCCACCGCACCCGGTGGCGGCGTCCGCAATTGATGGGGTTTGCTCAACGAACCCGGTGCGAATGCTATTGAACGCGGTAAGCCGACCCAGATTCTCGGCGAAACCCTTTGCGACAATGGCCGGATTGGCGCTGCGGCCCGAGCCATGTGCAGCGATCACAAGATCTGTGTCCGCCGCGCTCCAAACCCTGTTCGTCAGTTCCTGATGTATGGCCGCTGTAATCAGGGAAGGCAGTTCGGGATCGATACCCATGGGGTCCAGAATCGTGACAGAACGCTGGCCAATCCGCTTTGGCAGAGCGCTGGTGACAAACCAGCCGCGCGCCATGAATAAGGGGTAGATAACCGTGTCGCCAGTCAATCCATCAAGGCAATTTTCCAACGCCTGCGGGGCTGCCAATGTGGCCGACGTTACCGAAACCCGTTGACATAACTCATCTACCTCTCGCGCAAAGGCTGCTAGCGCAGCTTCTGCAGGTGCAGGGTCCGAGGGTTGGCCATGGGCGACGATAACGGCGTGTGTCATGCAGGGCTCCGGATAGGTTCTGCGATAGATGTATTGCTGGTGGGCAGAGTCAATGCGGTGTTGGCAATTTCGTCATCCCAGTAGAGTCAGCCACAACCAGACCGTCAATATTGACGCGGTTGTTCCGATCAGAACCGACGACGCGGCCACACGTTTGGCATGTCCGTACATGTTCGCGAAGATGTAGCTATTGATCCCCGGCGCCATCGCTGCGGTAAGAACGCCCGAGCGGAACAGGTCTTGCGGCAGCGCCAGAGTTGACCCGAAGAACCAAACCAGGCTCGGGTGCAGCATCAATGAGATACAGCAGACGAAAATAATGGTACGCAGATCGCCCTCGGGTCGGTACTTAACCAGCACGCCCCCCAGCGCGAACAGGGCACCGGGCAAGGCCGCGCGGGTGATCAGGTTCAAGGCTTCGTCTACAACTCCGGGTATGGCCAGTCCAGTGAGGTTTACGACAAACCCCAACGAGATCCCAAGAATGAGTGCATTCTTGAACATGGCCGACAGCACGGATTTCAACATCAGCACTCCGCCGTTGCCGCGGTTTCGAAGCACCTCCATCACCGTGATGCCGAGGCAATAGCAAAAGGGTGAGTGGAACGCGATGATTGTGAAGTTGCCAACTAAATTTTCGACCCCATAGGCGCGCTCGGTAATAGGCAACCCCAAGAGGACCGAGTTTGAAAACAGACAGCAAAATCCAATAGCAACCGAATCCTCCCACGCTCGTCCGAAGATCAGGCGCGCACCGATCATACCAGCGACAAAACACAGACCAGCTGCTGAATAGAAACTGACCAAAAGCCGAGGATCGAAGCTGGTGCCGAGATCGAGATTGGCAATGGCGAGAAACAGTAGGCAGGGAATGGCAAAGTTCTGCGTGAAACTCATTAACCCATCGATATGGGTTTCGCGAAAATAGCCGAACCTCGTCGCCGTGTATCCGGCACCGATGACCAGAAACACCGGCAGGATGACATCAATCAGGCTTTGTAACATGGCGGCGTCATACGGGGTATCGTAAGCGCGTGCAGCAGCATGCCTTACAGGGTGTGCCGGATCACCATGCCATCATAGGCAGGCGTGATATGATCCGGTGTTTCCGCATCGACCGTCGCATAATCCAGATCGATATGCATGTTGGTCAAAACGGCGCGTTTTGGTTTCAATTGGTCGATCCACTCCAGCGTCTTTTCCAGATGGGCATGTGTCGGATGCGGGGAACGACGCAGAGCGTCAATAATCAGGCAGTCCAGATTCGCCAGTTCAGTCATGCTCTCATCATAAAGCTCTGCTACATCAGGCAGATAGACGATGTTTCCCATTCTGAAGCCAAGCGCATCAATCGATCCGTGGTTCACGCGAAATGGCCGAAGCGGGATCGTGCCGCCTGGACCGGGAATTTCGAACGGCCCATTGATTGTCTTGAGGTCGAGTATGGGCGGATAGGGCGAGCCCTCGGGCTGAACGAAGGCATAGCCAAACCGGCTGAGCAGATCGTTCTGCGTGTCACCATCGGCCCAGACGGGGACGCGGGTTTTCATATTGAAAACGATCATCCGCAGATCGTCGATCCCATTCATGTGGTCCGCGTGGGAATGCGTGTAGACGACACCGTCCAATCGCCCAGTCCCGGTGTCCAGCAATTGGCTACGCATATCAGGTGAGGTGTCGATCAGAACCGACGTAGTCCCGTCCGGCCCGTCCCGTTCGACCAGTAACGAGCATCGCCGACGCTGGTTTTTCGGGTTTTCCGGATCACAATCGCCCCAATGTCCCCCGAGACGGGGGACGCCACCGGATGACCCGCAGCCCAGAATTGTCAGGCGCAGCTCGCTCATGCAGCCGCCTTGTATGTGGCGGCTTTAGTGAAGAGCCGATCAAAATTGGCCTGCGTTTTTGCGGCGAAATCTGCGTAATCCAATCCGAAGACCTCAGCCCCTTTACGGGCGGTGTGTGCGGTATAGGCGGGCTCATTCCGTTTACCGCGATATGGTGGGGGGGCAAGATAGGGCGCATCGGTTTCGACCAGAATACGATCAACCGGAGCTGAAGCGAAGATATCGCGTAGTTCTTGGCTTCTTGGGAAGGCCGCGATGCCGGACATGGACAGGTAAAAGCCCAGATCAAGCGCGGCCCGGGCCAGTTCAGCCGATGAAGAGAAACAATGCATGACACAGGAATAGGGCGTATTACGATGCTCTTCGGTCAGAATGCGGGCCATGTCGTCATCAGCAGCGCGCGCGTGGATGATCAATGGCAGGCCAGTGCGCTGGGCGGCCTCGATATGGATGCGCAGCGATTGTTTCTGAACATCTGCCGACTCGGCCGTGTAGTGATAATCAAGCCCGCTTTCCCCAATGCCCACGAACTTGGGATGCTTAGCCAATGCGACCAGCTCATCGACCGTGGCCATCGGCTCATCAGCGGCGCTCATCGGGTGGGTGCCTGCAGCGTAGAAGACTGGGGCGTGAGCCTCGGCGATGGCGCGCACAGCGGGTTCGTTGCGCAGCCGGGTGCAGATGGTCACCATGCGGGTCACGCCAGCCTCGGCAGCGCGGGCGACGATATCATCCAACTGACCGTCGAAATCAGGGAAATCCAGATGGCAGTGGCTGTCGGTAATTTCGGGGGTGAGGCTCATCAGCTGTGACCGGCGGTTTCCTGTATCTTGAACACCGTATCTAGGACAAGCGAGGCAGGGTCAAGGTTCACCGCCTGCCCGTGTCGTGCGCGCGCCGTGATGAGCGCGGCGACCTCCGCCCATTGGCGGGCCTTGTGCTGCGAGTTAGAGAGGCGCGACAGAGTTTCAGCCTCATTCGGGGCGGCCTCGGGTATGGGGGCGGCACCTTTTGCACCTGTCAGCGCCAAACGCGAGAGCGCAACGTCGATCAGCGAAAGCAGCAGATCAAACCGTTCCGCAGCACCTCGCTGAGCAGCCGCTTCTGCCAGTTTCAGGGCGCGCTGGCGGTCGAGCCGGGGAAGGGAGCCCAGAACTGCAATCAGCTCGGCATAAAGCTCTAGCCCGCCGAGATTGATCAAGCGGACGGCATCACCCACTGAACCGGCGGCGAGGGCTGCCAAATGCTCGGCCCGACTAGGGATTTCTGTGCCGGTCTGCGCTAGCGCGGCCTGCATGTCATCTGCGCCAAGGGGTGAAAGCCGCAGCGTGCGGCAACGCGAACGGATGGTCGGCAGCAGGCGCGAAGGTTGGTGTGAAACCAGCAGCAGCGTCGTGCGCGCTGGGGGTTCTTCGAGCATTTTCAGCAGCGCATTGGCGGCGCTGACATTCATTTCATCCGCTGAATCGACGATAACAATCCGGCGACCACCATCGGCAGAGGACAGGCCGAAGAACTTGCCCAGTTTGCGGATGTCATCGACAACGATTTCGTTGCGCAGCCGTCCCTGATCGTTGACGGACCGGGTGATTGCGGCAAGGCCGGGCTCGGCCCCCGCCTGGATACGGTGTGCGACGGGGTGGTCCGGGTCGATGTCCAACGTCTCAGGCGCAGGAGGGGCACCAAACAACCCGCCTTCATCTGCCCGAGGTGTGGCCAACAAAAACTGTGCAATGCGCCAGGCAAGGGTAGCCTTGCCCACGCCGCGCGGCCCCGTTAGCAACCAGCCGTGGTGCAGCCGGTCCGAGTTATACGCGGTTAAAAACGCCTCTTGGGCCGCATCCTGTCCGAACAGCTTGAGAGTTTCGCGCGGATGCGGGGCACCAGGGGCCTGATCCGGTGATTGGATATCGTCGCTCATGTCAGCTCAATTGCAGGGACGCCATGACAATATCTGTCACATCCCGCGCAACGCTGTCCATGTCCCGATTGCCGTCGACCACGTGGAAACGGTCAGAGAATTCTTGGGCCAGACCCAGAAAACCTGCCCGCATCTGTTGTTGAAGATCCAAACCGAAATCTTCGAATCGTTCTTCGGTGCCCTGACGACCTTTGGCGCGCAACAGACCGGTTTCCGGGTCCATATCGATCAGCAAGGTCATATCTGGCTCTCGCCGGATCATCAAGCTGTGCAACTGATCCACCAAACCCCGCAGATCGCCGCGCGACAGACCTTGATACATCCGGGTACTGTCGGCAAAGCGATCGCAGATCACAACCTTGCCCTCTGCCAACGCGGGTTCAATCGTGCGCTCAAGATGATCGCGCCGGGCAGCGGTGAACAGCAGGATCTCGGTCTCGGCCGACCAGCGGTCCGGATCACCGTGCAGCACAAGGCTGCGAATTTCTTCTGCCCCGTCCGATCCGCCGGGCTCGCGCGTCAGAACGACGTCGCGGCCTTGATGCCGCAAGTGCTCGGCCAGCAGGCGCGCCTGCGTGGACTTGCCTGATCCGTCAATGCCTTCGAAGGTCAGAAACGTTCCGCGCGCTGTCACATTTGCTCCAGAGGAGTGTTGATCACTTCTTTCAGAACGATGCCACCCACGGTCAACATACGCACGACAAACCCGCCCAAGGGAACATCCTTTTCCGCAACCAGCGGGCGGCGGATTTCGGGCAATCCCTCGGGTTGGATAACAAGCTCGGCCAATTGCTGGCCTTTGCTGACCGGTGCGTTGATAGGGCCGTCATAGACAACTTCGGCCTTGATGTCCTTGTCGCCCAAAACGGGGAACAGCAAGGTCAGATCACCCTCGGGCACCAATCCCACAGTCTTTTCCGCCCCCATCCAAAGCTTGGCCTGGGCTACCGGTTCTTCTGATTTGGCAACTGTCCTCTCGACAAAATTTCGAAACGACCAGTTAACCACGGCCTCAGCCTCCTCTGCGCGCTTGGCAGTGCTGTCGAGCCCTGAAAGAACAAAGACAACCCGTCGGTCGCCTTGTTTGGCAGAACCGACCAAACCATATCCTGCCTCTTGGGTATGGCCAGTCTTGAGGCCATCGGCCCCGATATCAAGCTTCAGCAGCGGATTGCGGTTTCGCGCGTTCGAGGGCGCTCGGCCATCGAATTCGAACTCTTCTTCGGCAAACAGGGGATAGTACTCGGGGAAATCGGTGATCAGCCGGTCGGCCAGAACTGCCAGATCGTGCACTGACATCATGTGCCCAGCAGCAGGCCAGCCGTTGGAATTGGCAAAGTTCGAGTTGTTCATGCCCATCTGCTGCGCCCGCTGAGTCATGAAACGGGCGAATCCGGCTTCGCTTCCGTCGGGGCTGAGCGCTTCGGCGATCACGACACAGGCGTCATTGCCCGAAAGCACGATGATCCCGCGCAAAAGATCCTCGACCCGGACACGATCCTGCGTGTTCAGGAACATGGTCGAGCCGCCATAGCTCATTGCATGTTCCGAGACGGGCAAAGTTTCGTCCAGCGTCAAACGGCCATCGCGCAAGGCTTCAAACGCCACATAAAGCGTCATGAGCTTCGACATGGACGCTGGAGGCAGAGGCTGATCGGCGTCTTTAGACAACAGCACAGTGCCGGTTTTCTGGTCCATCACATAAGCCGCACGCGCGGTGGTGTCGAAGGCATGGGCGGGCAGTGCCAACAGCGCCAACCCGAGGGCCAGTGTGGTGGATCGCAAAGCGGAAAGCATCATGGGCCTCCTGTTTGATCAGTTCTTTGCCGTGAAAGCATCGGTAAACCCAAGGTCTTTCACATCGTTCAACATCGCCCGACGTTCCGCGCGGGTTGCAACGGGTCCAACCAAAACGCGCCAGACCGACTTGTCCTCGCTTTTCAGCTCCATGACTTCGGCAGCCATGCCATTGCGCCGGATCTTGTCCGCCGCGCTCTTGGCGTTGGATTCTACGCTGAATGTGCCCGCCTGAACAAAAGGTTTTGCCAACCCACTTGTCGTCGCAGCACTCGCCGTCGCTGGTGCCGCCGCCGTTGGTTCAGAGGCCTCGATGGCCGCTGCCGCTCCGGCAATCGGGTCCAGAGGCGTTTCGGTGATTGCGTTAGGGTCTTTCTTTTGCCACCACTTGCGCTTGGCCGGTTTTTCAGCCGGTGCCGTCAGTTCGGGATCCGACAATGCTGCCGTCTGTGTTTCTGACGAAGGGGATTCGGTCTCGGCAGCCGCTGCGGTTGCTGCGCCAGCTGCTGCGACTGCAGTCTCGTCGCTTGGCTTTTTCTGCCACCATTTGCGTTTGGCCGGTTTCTCTGGGGCTGGGGCCTCATTCGCGGCCAATTCACTGGTCGGTGCTTCTGCATTGGTCGGGGCTTCTGCATTGGTCGGGGCTTCTGCACTGGGCGCATCTTCATCCGACGATGCAACAACGGCAGCCCCGGCAACGACCGCAGCTCCGGTCGCTGCTTCGGTGCTTGGCTTTTTCTGCCACCATTTCCGCTTTTGAGGCTTTTCAGCAGCGCCCGTTTCTGACGCTTCTGCGGTGTCGGTTGTTTCCGAACTCTCTGCACTATCTGTCTCTTCGGCAGGTTCCGCGGCGACAGGTGCAGGGGGTTCTTCAATAGCCTCACGTCGCAACGCGACAACCTGCACCCTGGTTGGAGCACCAGCCAGCATTCCCAATTGCTCGGCAGCGGATGACGAGACCTGCAGCGCGGGTCCCGGCAAATTCCGCTCACGGCGGAACAGTGCACCCGTTACCGATTTGTTGTTGGCTGTATTCTTAATCAGCACCCGTTCGGGTTGAGTCACATTGGGATGCGCCACCCAGATACCACCCAGCGATGGCCGCCCGTCCCACAATCCTGCTTCGGTGACCTGAAAAACCTCGGGGGCTTCAACATCGCGCTGATTGGTCGCGGCAGCCTCGGGGAACAGTTCGAACCGGTTTGTGTTGTCCGCATCTTCGGCGGCCGTATCCTCAGGCGGGTCCTCTGTTGTAAGTAGCCCTTCTTCGCATCCAGCCAATGCTGCCATGGTCACGACCAAAATTGCCAGCCGTTGTGGCCCAAAGCGTGTGCCCGTAGCTCGCTCCATTTTCTCAATCCCTTGCCTGACAAGGCCATTCCGGCCGCGCCCCACCGCGTCATTGCTGGTTCTTGTTGCCAATCTTGTGCGGTCTTTCCCGCAGATCATAGCGCGGGCATCGGGCCATGGAAAGACTGCTACATTCGCTTCGGCAAGATTTCCCGCTTTATGGCTTGCCACCGCGCTCAACTCGTCATAGACCCAGCCTCACGCGGGGAGGTGGCAGAGTGGTCGAATGCGGCGGTCTTGAAAACCGTTGAACGTGAGAGCGTTCCCAGGGTTCGAATCCCTGTCTCCCCGCCACTCAAACCTGTCTCACTTCAGTTGTGTTTTCTGACCCGGAATTGTGCCGCAATTCCCGCGAGTTGGCGCATGCGCTTTCAATCATAGACGGAGCAGACTGTACATTCAGGGGACAATTCAGGCGCCAGTCTCAGTATAGCATTTTAGCGGGGTCGCTTTGGGCTGGATTTCCCTGATACCCGGAAGTTTACAGGGAAATTTCGCAAAACGGGACTGAGTTCCGTCATTCACTCTATTAGAAATGTATGCTTTTCAGAGGATTACGATGCAAATTCCCTAAATTTTGGAGCAGGGAAGTCTCTCGTGGGAACAGGGAATTGTGCCGACGGATCAGGGAGGGCGAACCCCGTATCAGAGACGCAGGATCTGAAGCTATCAATAGCCGAACTGGCGTTCCTGTTCGGACCAATCAAGTGGGTGGGTCACGCTGACCAGAAGCTTGAGTGTGAGTACGGGTGTCTGAGTGCCGTCGAGAATCGCGACTTGAATCTTCGGAGAGAGAAATGCGAGCTGAGCACGGGAAAGGATGAAAGCGCCGGGGACGCTTTCACGCCGCGCAACTTCCATCAGTTGAGCTCCGGACTTCAGATCGCGGGTCCAGCCATGGGCGCGGATCAACATGGACCGGAGGCGGGGATCGGGTTGGGGTCTTGTCAGAAGAACGTGTCTTGAGCGGGGCAGGGGTGTTGCATAGCTTTTGCTCATGACCAGACCTGCTTTTTTTAAATATTATAAAACCAGTCCTGAGATCATCCGCCTGACCGTGATGTTATACATCCGCTTCCCGCCCTCGCTTCGGAATGTCGAAGATCTGCTGCACGAGCGAGGCATCGACGTGAGCCACGAAACTGTCCGATATTGGTGGAACAGGTTTGGTCCTCTGTTTGCTGCTGAGATCCGAAGAAAGCGTGTTCAGCAATTGAGAGCATACTCCAAATGGAAGTGGCACGTGGACGAGGTTTTCGTGAAGGTGAATGGTAAGCGGCATTATCTTTGGCGGGCTGTTGATCACGAAGGCGAGGTGCTGGAAGCCGTTGTCACGAAGCGTCGAAATAAAGCCGCAGCACTGAAATTCCTCAGGAAATTGATGAGGTGGCACGGTTGCGCCGATGAGATCGTCACAGATCGCTTCGCTTCCTACAAGGCTGCGCTCAGAGAAATAGGCGCGCTTGAAAAACAACAGACGGGCAGGTGGCTCAACAACCGTATCGAGAATTCGCACCTGCCGTTTCGACGACGCGAACGCGCGATGCAGCGTTTCAGGCGCATGCGAAGTCTACAGAAATTCGCCTCCGTCCATTCCTCTGTCTACAACCACTTCAACCAGGAAAGATCGCTAGCCAGTCGAGACACCTTCAAGCTGACCCGCGCAGCCGCTCTTAGCGAGTGGCGTCAACTTTGTTCCGGGTAGTTTCGCGGTTTCCGCCGCAAACTGAGACTGGTTCGAATTCGTTTGACAGCACCCTCTAAGATGTCCGCTCTTTTCCCACAGCCAGACTTTACTCTAACTTGATCCAAGCTGCATTCCTTGAAGAGCTTTGTACGCATGCGGCTACAAACTTTACACCATTGAGTCCATCATGGACCGTTGGATAGACAACCGAAGTACTAGGTGAAATCCCGCCTCGGAAAGCTTGGATTGCCTCAGCAGCCTCTCCATAGATATTTGCGAAACCTTCAAGATATCCCTCGGGATGGCCCGGAGGGACTCTACTCAACCGATTGGCAGCGTCACCTGCTCCAGCTCCATTTCGGGTGATCAGACGCTTGGGTTTGTTGTATGGCGTGAACCAAAGGTAATTGGGATCTTCCTGAGACCACTCCAACCCACCTTTTTCGCCATAGACCCGCAAGCGCAATGCGTTTTCGTTACCGGGCGCCACCTGAGACGACCACAGCATACCACGCGCGCCGCCTTCAAAGCGAAGCAAAACGTGGGCGTTATCATCGACCTTGCGCCCCGGCACAAAGGCCTGCAAATCCGCCGCCAGGCTTTCCGCAGTCAGCCCGGTTACAAAGCAAGCGAGGTTGTAGGCATGGGTTCCGATGTCACCGATTGATCCACCCGCGCCCGAGCGTTCGGGATCGGTTCGCCACTCAGCCTGTTTGAAATCCTGCTGCTCGGTCAGCCAGTCCTGCGGGTACTCAACTTGAACCACACGAATCTTGCCAATTTCGCCGTTGGCAACCATTTCACGCGCCTGCCGAACCATCGGATAGCCCGTGTAATTGTGGGTCAAAATGAACAGTGCCTTCGCGCTTTCGGCCGCCTTCACCAGTCTTTTTGCATCCGCAAGGGTCGAGGTGAGTGGCTTGTCACAAATGACGTGAATACCGCGTTTCAGGAATTCACGCGCGGCTGCATAGTGAACGTGATTTGGCGTGACAATTGAGACTGCCTCGATCCCAGATTTCAATCGGGCTTCCCGGATCGCCATCTTCTTGAAGTCTTCATAAACCCGTTCGAGCCCCAATGCTTGACCACTTTCAAGAGATTTCTCTGGCGTCGAAGACAAAGCACCGGCGACCAGCTCGAACTTGTCGTCCAGTCGCGCCGCTATGCGATGAACACCCCCTATGAAGGCGTCGTTTCCGCCGCCAACCATGCCAAGCCGAATGCGTCCTGATGTTTCTTCACTGCGTCCTGTGACCATCAATCAATCCCCAGCATTTTCCGATTGGCGGCTTCGTCGGCGCCACTATCAGCGAAATCATCAAAGGCTTTCTCGGTCACACGGATGATGTGATCTGACACAAACTGAGCGCCTTCACGCGCGCCATCCTCGGGGTGTTTGAGACAGCATTCCCATTCGACCACAGCCCAACCATCAAAGTCATTCGCCGCCATTTTTGAGAAGACCGCACCGAAATCCACTTGGCCATCACCAAGCGACCGGAACCGCCCAGCCCGATCAACCCAGCTTTGATACCCGGAATAAACACCTTGCCGCCCGGTTGGGTTGAACTCGGCATCTTTGACATGGAACATCCGGATCCGATCTTTGTAGATGTCGATATTGTCCAGATAGTCGAGGCATTGCAGCACGTAGTGCGACGGGTCGTATAGCATGCAGGCCCGTGGGTGATTTCCCGTCCGTTCCAGAAACATCTCGTACGTCACACCATCGTGGAGGTCCTCTCCGGGGTGGATTTCGTAGCATACATCAACGCCGCAGTCTTCGGCGTGATCAAGGATTGGCACCCAACGACGCGCAAGCTCATCAAACGCCGTTTCAATCAAGCCGGCGGGGCGCTGCGGCCAAGGATAGACATAAGGCCATGCCAACGCGCCCGAGAATGTCGCATGTGCAGAAATACCCAAGTTTTTCGAAGCTGATAGCGCTTTCTTGACCTGGTCTACTGCCCATTCTTGCCGGGCTTTCGGGTTCCCTCTGACGCTTTCGGCCGCAAAGCCGTCAAATGCACTGTCATAGGCCGGGTGAACGGCCACAAGCTGGCCCTGAAGGTGCGTTGAAAGTTCAGTAACTTCGACACCATTGTCCCTGGCTTTTCCTTTGAAGTCATCGCAGTAATCGGTGCTGGACGCGGCCTGTTCCAGGTCGAACAGCCGGCCGTCCCAACTGGGCACCTGAACGCCTTTGTATCCACAGTCAGCTGCCCATTTAGTGATCGCGTCCCACGAATTGAACGGCGCTTCGTCCCCCGCAAATTGCGCAAGAAACAAAGCTGGACCTTTGATCGTCTTCATAAAATCTCCTCCCCAAAACCTGAGCCTCTATGGCGGTAAATTTTCCTTCAGATAGATGTCGATGCGGATACGTTCCTGCGCTTTGTTGAACGGAACCTTATCCGAAGTCGCGCGCAGCAGGCGGACGGCTGAACGTACAATGTGCCCAGTGTCTTGCGAGATCAGAGCGTCAAATGTACCGAGCGTGAGCGCCTCACGACTGAGCGGTGTAAGCTCATGAGCTATGATCACCAGATCTTCGCTGAGCTTGTTTTCTGAAAGGAATTGAATCAGGCCTGCGTTACCCGCTGCTGACGAGTATATTCCGACCAGATCTGGATAGGTTTCAAATATTTCGGGCATCATCCTGTAAATCAGATCCGGGTCATCTCGGCCCTCGACTGATGCTACGACTTCGAGGTGCGGAAATTCCTCAGCCACAACAAGGTCAAAGCCTTGACGTCGTTCGAGGTGGTCACGTGCCAAACGGGATCCTGTAAGTACCAAGACCTTGCCGTCACGATGCACAAATCGCCCCATTAGCTGAGCGGCGGTTCGTCCTGCCGAAACGTTATCAATACCGACAAAGTGGTCTCGTTCAGAACTCGGCAAGTCAGACACCAGGGCAACAACCGGAACGCCTTTGTCCCTGAGCCTTTTAACAGCATCCCGGACAGAAGGCGTTTCGGGCCCGAAAACGGCGACTCCGTCTATATCCAAACTGTCTACAGCATCCAGAATGTTGACGATATCTTGGGGCTCAAACGGAGCAACCTTCTTTATTGCAATGCGAGTCCGTTCGATAAATTGGTCGCGTGATTGTTCTGCGATCTGACTGCTGATTGCCTCCACAAACTCGTTGTCCGTGTCCGGCAGAACAAAGAGGAAGTTGTAAACTCGGTTACGCGCAAGGTTGGCCGCGGCCGTGTCGCGCACATACCCCAGCTCATCAATCGCCTTTTGTACTTTCTGTACGGTCACCGCCCGCACGCCGGGGCGTCTGTTCAAGACCCGGTCAACAGTCGCTAGGCTAACACCCGCAACGCGCGCGATGTCATTAACGGTTGGCTTTTTCACCAATTCTAGTTTTTGTTTTTGGTCTTCCACGTGTTCTTCAGCCCTCAATCTCCCGCGCTAAGCCTTCAAACAACAAAGCAACAGCCTCAGCGCCGGGATCGTTATGTCCAACAAGGTTTTCTTCGGGAACATAGGCTGCGCGGCCTGCCTTAGCACGTCGAATATTTGCGGTGTTGTTCGCGCCTTTGCGGGCAGCCTCGGCCGCGTGCGTCAGACCAGATGGCAGCGCGGCAAGTGCCGGTGCTAGGGCGTCAATCATTGTCCTGTCACCGACCTTGGCACCCCCAACCTGGCTGACGCGATTCAGTCCTTCGACGAGAGATTTTGGTACCGATGCTCCGCTCGCACAGGCATCTCCAGCTGCGTTGAAGAAGATTGCGAGTATCACGCCGGAAGAACCACCCATTGTCTGACTTAACTCATTGCCCAACGCCGGAAACAGTTGTGTCAGATCAGCAAGCGGCATGCGGTCAAGGCTACCTTGCAATGCTCTTGCGGCAGTCGCCAATGTGCTTCCTGTATCGCCATCTCCAGATTTCGCGTCCAGTTCGTTGAGGTTCTTCTCTGCGTTGATGAGCAGTTCAGACAACCGGGTGATCGTTTCCCTTGTGGTGGGATTGTTCGAAGGAATTGGATCGATAGGGGTCAGGCCATCAGGCAATGGGGCCACTTTGATCGGGCCGATGGAATCGACCCCGGGCCATGCGGCCAGATCAACGGGTGTTTCAAGGGCTGACAAATCGTCCTGATCCACAGGCAGAATGGAAACCGAAAACCCGTGCATATCCAGCGACGTCATCATGGGTGCCGGGCCAATGATATGGTGGGCAAAACCAGTTTCGGACAACGCATGCGTAAGGACAGCCATTTCTAGCGGAGTTGTAGAACCCAGGTTGTTGACCAACGCCACGCAATCCCCGGACCCCACCCTTTGCTTCAGCTTCTCCACCACTGTGGACATAGCCGATACAGCATTTGAGAACTCGACTTGCTGTACACCGGGCTCGCCATGAATACCCAAGCCAAGCTCTGCTTTCCCGGGGGCGATCCGGTCTTCTTTTGGAGATCCCGGAACGGTACAGGTGTCCAAGCTCATACCGATGCTGACAACCTTCGCAATGGTGCTTCTTGCAGCATTTGTAACGGTGTCTAGGTCAGCACCGTCTTCAGCAAGCGCTCCGGCGATTTTGTGAACGAACAACGTACCCGCCACGCCACGTGGTTGCGGAAGATCGGGCAGGGCGATGTCATCGTCGACAACGACCATCTCTACCTTGCGGCCCAATGCACGGGCGCGTTCAGCTGCCAGTCCAAAGTTCAACCGATCACCGGTGTAATTTTTGACGATAAGCAGGCACCCAGCCTCACCCGTGACCGCAAGAATGCCCGCCAGAACCGCCTCGACTGACGGGGATGCAAACACTTCCCCGCACACCGCGGCTGTCAGCATACCGGCGCCAACAAAACCTGCATGGGCGGGTTCGTGACCAGACCCCCCGCCAGAAACCAGGGCGACCTTCGACTTGTCCCAATCCGACCTGTAAACAACCTTGATGTGCGGGTAACCGTCCAACCGGGTCAGTTGCCCTCCGGAAGACGCCAGAAGACCGTCTATGGCCTCTGTAACCAAAGTTTCTTTTGTGTTGAGGAACTGGGCCATGCTTTTGCTCCTTAATTCACGCGCGCGCCGGACGCGTCAAAATACAACGGGTTGTGTGGGCGGATTTTTATAAGTTTTCCAGATGGATAATCCTGATGTACATCAATCAAGGTCACAACCGGGTGACCGTTCAGGTCCAGGTGTAGCCGCGTTTGATCCCCCAGATGCTCTGCGCGTATTACCCGCGCTTCGCTGCCTTCTCCTTCGATGATGTTTTCCGGGCGAAGACCTATTTGCGGACCTTTGTGATTGCCTCCGAACAGCTCGGAAGGCAGAATGTTGATCCGCGGCAGTCCCAACCGGCTGGCGACATAAACGCTACCGGGGTTTTCATAGATGTCCCGGGGTGTTCCGTACTGAACCAGCCTGCCGTTTTCCAAAACGCCGATATGCGTCGCCATTGTCATAGCTTCGACTTGATCATGGGTCACGTATAGCAAGGTCGATCCCAGATCCGCCTGAATTCTTTTTAATTCGACCCGCAAATCCGCCCGAAGCTTGGCGTCCAAAGAGCTGAGGGGTTCATCCATCAGAAATATCTGGGGGTCTCGCACCAGCGCTCGTCCAATTGAAACGCGCTGCATTTCACCGCCAGACAGTTCAGTTGCTTTGTTGTTCAACTTGTGCGGAATCTGGAGGATGTCCGCAACTTCGTTAACCTTCCTCTTGATCTCATCCTCTGGCGTCTTCAGGATCGGCGACCTCAGAGGAAAAGTCAGGTTCTCCCGCACTGTCATATGCGGGTACAGTGAGTATTGCTGGAAAACCATGGCCACATCGCGCTGGGCTGGCGTTTCTATTCCAACATCCCGTCCAGCAATACGAACGGTTCCAGAATCCAGTTTCTCAAGTCCGGATATCAATCTCAGCGTCGTTGTCTTTCCCGCGCCCGTTGGACCCAATAGCACCACAAAGGCGCCGTTGGGGATCGTCATTGAGATATCATCCACCGCCTTTAGATTGCCGAATGACTTCGAGATATTCTCTAAAACGACTTCAGCCATTACTTAGTACCTCGTCGTTCAGAGCGGACCTCAACGCGCGTCCGGTGGCCTTTTCAAACAGTGTTACTGCGGGTGAGCGGAACTCTAACCCCACCGTCTCGCCGGGATTTACGACTTCGCGCGCATCAATCCGGGCTTTCAGCTCTCCGTTCGGGCTTTGCAGCGTCACGATCTGGGTGGTTCCCAAATATTCTGTCGCCAGAACCTTGGCTCTGTAGGCGCTCGCATCCGATAGAAAAACATGCTCAGGGCGAACCCCAAAAACTAAGTCACCTTCCGCCCCCTCCATCAGTTTGGGCACGGCTTCGTCATGGCCATTTAGTCGAACCATTTCCGAGTCAGGCGCGACCTTTCCTTGAAACGGCAGGAAGTTCATGGAAGGGGACCCGATAAAATCTGCAACGAACATTGTGGCTGGTTTGTCGTAGATTTCCTGAGGTGTGCCGAATTGCTCAATCACAGCGTTGTTCATCACTACGATCTTGTCGCCCATTTGCATGGCTTCCAACTGGTCGTGTGTCACGTAAACAGTGGTTGCGCCCATACGGTCATGAAGCGCGCGTAACTCTTCGGCCATGTGTTCTCGAAACTCGGCATCTAAGGCACCCAACGGTTCGTCCATCATGAATGCCTTGGGTTCGCGAACGATCGCGCGGCCCAGTGCCACGCGCTGCCGGTCGCCACCTGACAGTCCACCTACCGGGCTATCGAGGATGTCGTTGATCCCCAGAATTCCCGCGACTTCTTCTACTTTGGCTTTTACAGCAGCACGCGGCATGCCCTGCGATATCAGGGGGTAGCTGATATTTTTGCGCACGTTCATGTGGGGATACAGCGCAAACATCTGGAACACGAATGCAATGTCTCGCTCTGATGGGGGTCGCTGGCTGATTTCTTCGCCGTCGAGATAGATCTCACCCGATGTTGGAAGCTCCAAGCCTGCGATCATCCTCAGCGTCGTTGTTTTGCCGCAGCCCGATGGACCAAGCAGCATGAAGAATTCACCATCTTCAATCGTGAACGAGCTTTCCCGCACAGCGGTGAAATCGCCGAACATCTTCTTTACGTTTTTGACAACGATCTGGGCCATTTCTACTCCGGAAAATGGCTGACGATGATGAACATGACAGTTCCGATCAGCGTAACGATGAAGGAATAAGTGAACGCCCAAAGGACGAACGGTTGCATCAGCATAAATACGCCGACCGCGATGAGGATGGTCGCGACCATCTCCCAAGGGCCTCGGCGAAAACGCATTAATCCTGATAGAAACTCGCTCATTTGCGCACCGCTCCGAATGTGATCCCGCGCAGCAGGTGTTTGCGCATCAGGATGGTGAAAATCATGACCGGAATCAGGAAGATCGTGGCACCAGCCGCAACTGCAGGCCAATCCAGCCCACCGATCCCGATGATGGTTGGAATAAAGGGCGGCGCGGTCTGCGCATTCGCGGATGTCAGCAACACGGCAAACGCATACTCGTTCCATGCAAAGATAAGGCAGAAGATCGCTGTCGAAGCGATACCCGTCGCAGCCTGCGGCAGTACAACTTTGTAAAACGCCTGAAACCGCGTGTAGCCGTCTATTAGTGCCGCTTCCTCGTACTCTCGCGGGATTTCGTCGATGAACCCTTTCAGCAGCCAAACAGCCAACGAGATGTTCACACCCGTATAGAGAAGGATCATCCCCAAATGCGTGTCGCTTAGACCGAGGTTTCTGAACATCAGAAAGATTGGGATCGCAACGGCAACCGGGGGCATCATTCTCGTACTGAGGATGAAGAACAGAAGGTCATCCTTGAGCGGCACCTTGAAACGGCTGAATGCATAAGCAGCCAAGGTGCCAAGGAAGATGCTTAGGAACGTCGATCCAAACCCGATGATCACCGAATTCATAAAACGCTCGCCAAACTTGGATGGCCCGACAATAACCATGTCATATTGCCGGACGATCTCATCTGCCCAGTTCTGTGGCGGGTTGGCTTCCAGGAACTCCTGCGTCTGCCGTGTGCGAGTGGTGAAGAGATTGACATAGCCTTCTAGCGTTGGATCAAAGACAACCTTGGGTGGGTAGCTGATCGCATCGGCTGGAGACTTGAAGCCAGTTAGCAAAATCCAAACCAGCGGGATCATCGTGATCAGCGCATAGGTGATAACCAGAAACCCGGCGATCCACTTTGAACGGTTCGAAGGTTCGGTGACGGAAAAACTGCTCATCTCTGTTTCACCTTGTTCAGGGCTTTGACGTAGATCGACGCGAGGCCGAACACGGTGACGAAAAGGATGATCGCATAGGCCGAGGCATAACCCGTGCGCCATTTCTCAAAGGCTTCGCGCTTCAAATTGATGGAGGTCAGCTCCGTAACAGACCCTGGCCCGCCGCCCGTCAGTTGCACCACCAGATCGAACATCTTGAAGTTCTCGATCCCTCTAAACAGCACCGCCAACATGAGGAATGGCAGGACCATCGGGATGGTAATCGTAAAGAACTGGCGCAGCTTGCTGGCCCTGTCGATCTCAGCTGCCTCGTAGATGTAATCGGGAATACTGCGCAGCCCGGCCAGACAGATGAGCATCACGAAGGGGGTCCACATCCAGGTGTCGACAATCACGATGGACCAGGGCGCCAGCGTTACGGACCCGAGCATCTCAAAGCTCGACGGGTCTTTGCCGGTAAACCACGATACGATGTAGTTAAACAGACCGATCTGGGGCTGATAGAGAAACTTCCAGAAGTTCCCGACGACGGCAGGCGACAACATCATCGGCAGCACGATGATCGTGGTCCAAAGATCATTGCCCTTGAATTTCTTGTTGATCAACCACGCCAGAGTAAATCCGATCAGGACTTGAAAAAAAATCGTCCAGAACAGGAAATGCGCCGTCGCCTGCATGTTCAGCCATGTGTCCGAGTCTGTCAGGATGCGCTCGTAATTCCTGAACCCGACATCTTTGACCTCGCGCCCGATCCGGTTGGCCTTGTAGTTGGTAAAGCTCAGTTGGATGGTCCAGATCAAAGGGAAGATATTGATCGCCAGCAGTAGAAATATCGTTGGGGAGATGAATATCCAGGCGATCGCGCGGTCGGATAACCCCCGAATTTTTCGCGCAACTCGCTCGGGCGTTGCCTGCGCAACGCGATCTACGGTCCTGTCAGACATCTCTTTGCCAGTTCTTGTTGGTTTAGGACTCACGGGTGAAGGTAGAGCGGGTTTGCACCCGCTCCTGCCTGTGTCCGGACTAAAGCTTGCCTTCGTCTTCGAAGACTTCCGTCCAATCTTCGATCAGAAGATCAAGCGCTTCTTGAGCTGTGCCTTGGTCGGCAACCACGTAGTCGTGGATGCGCTTCTGCATTGCCAGCAGCAGTTCCGCGTAGGCAGGCTCTTGCCAGAAATCCTGCACCCCGGCCATTGCTTCCAGGAAGTCACCGGCGAACGGTTGGCTGTCTACGAAACCAGGATCTTCCAGCACCGAATTATGTGCCGAGTAGCCGCCTAGTTCCCACCATTTGGCCTGAACTTCTGGCTGCGCGAACCACTTAATGTACTCAAGCGCGGCGTCCTGTTTGTCAGAGTAGCTGACAACAGAGATACCTTGTCCGCCCAGTGTCGAGCCTGCCTGATTTTGTGGTGGGTTGACGAAGAAGTCGATCTTGTCACCACCGGTATTGGGATCGGCATAGAGACCCGGGAAGAACGCAAACCAGTTCATAGCCATGGCGACCTGACCGGACTTAAAGGCGTCCAAGCTCTCGCCCATGTAGGAGTTTGTGTATCCTGGGGGTGTCGCTGTTTTGTAGAATTCTTTGTAAAACTCTAGCGCTTCGACTGCTTCGGGCGAGTTTACGGCACCCTCCATATCGTAGGATCCTGGTGTGTTTTCATATTTGAAGCCCCACGGATAGAGCGCTCCGGTCACACCCATGGTGATCCCTTCGGAACCACGCTCAGTAAAGATCGCCGCACCGTAGACCGTCTTTCCATCGATCTCACGGCCCTGGAAAAACTGCGCGATTTGCAGCAATTCTTTCTGAGACTGAGGTTCACGCAATTCTTGCCCTGTTGCTTCCTTGTACGCAGCTTGGATGTCCGGATTCTCGAACCAGTCCTTGCGATAGAACCAGCCGTTTGCATCCCCCATTGCGGGCAATGCGTAGTAGTTCGGAGTACCTTTAGGCCATGTCGAATAGGCGTAAACCGTTGCCGGCGCGAAATCGTCCATGCTGATGCTCTCGGCATCGAAGAAATCATTCAGTTTTACATAATGACCGTTTTCAGCGCCCCCGCCGATCCACTGACTATCTCCGATCAACAGGTCGCAGAGCTTACCCCCAGAGTTCAGCTCGTTCAGCATCCGGTCGGCAAAGTTTGGCCAGGGAACAAATTCGAAGTTCATCGTGTGGCCGGATTCTGCTTCGAATTCTTTTGATAGCTCAACAAGCGCGTTGGCCGGGTCCCATGCAGCCCAACAGAGCGTCAGGTCTTCAGCATTTGCCTTGGTAGAAAGAGTAGTAGCGGCAAGGACTATTGCGCTGGCCGAAGCCAGTTTTGTGTAAGTCATCCATTCCTCCCTTTTTTGCGCCGTCATTCGAGGATGTGCGAATCGCGGCGTGTCTATAAGGCTATTTGAGGTACGCACCTCAAGTCCAGAAATATTTGAGGTTCGTACCTCAAAATGGCGGAGAGGAACGTTCAATTTGCTTCTTAGTCGTTGACTATATGAGAATTTGTTTATTTTTCTTGATACGCATCTATTCTCGTCAGCGAGGTATTAAATGGCTCTATCGACTAAAATTGGCACAGCCTACAATCGCGGCCATCATGCGGCCAACGCGTTTAGCGAACCCTCTGCTGAAGCACTCACAGATTATTTGGTCGATACCTTTGAGAATTGGAGGTAGCGTCGAATAGCGCGGACCACTCGGGAACGTGTATAACTCGTTTGGTCAGGTGCAGACGTATGAACACACTCTCTATCGTCAGATTGAACCGCTATCCAATTAAAGGATTGAGTGCCGAGCCTATGCAAACCGTGACGCTGCGAGCAGGGGAGGGGATTCCAGGTGATCGCCTTTTCGGGTTCGCGCGCTACAACTCCGGATTTAACGCACAGAACCCCCAGCCTCTGCCGAAAGATCGCTTTGTTGTTCTATTAAATGAGGCTGCTCTGGCAGGTGTTAAGACGAATTTTGATATTGAGACCCAAGATCTTGTGATCAAAGCGAGCGGCAAAACACACAGCTTTAACATGCAAGCTGCAGAAGATCGGAAAAATGCGTCAAATTTCCTTTCTTCAGAGATCGGCTTAAAAGATCCCGAACCGCCAATATTCGTTTCGTCGGCTCCTCATCGGTTTACAGATGTGTCTGTCGTATCACCCAAAATGATGAACGCGATATCCGTTTTAAATTTGGCGTCTGTGGAAAAGTTGGGTGAAAAACTGAACGCAGAAATCCACCCAGCGCGCTTCCGGGCGAATATCGAGATGGACGGTTTACCTCCGTTTTCTGAGTTGGATGAAGCTGGATCAGTTTTCAGATTTGGCGATGTTGAGTTAAAGATACTTTCACGTACGAAAAGGTGTGCAGCCACTGAAGTGAACCCGGAAACGGCCGAGCGGGACATGAAGATACCCTATCAAATTCGGGTGTTGATGGGTCATACGGACATGGGTGTCTATGTTGAGGTTGCTAAAGGCGGAACGTTGAGAGTCGGCCAAACTGGGGAAATCTTAAATTGAATGTTACTCACACCGCCAAAGTAGCAACCCCGGGCGGTTTGTCCCGCGTTCTCTCAAATGATTTGTGTCTACTCTCAGCAAAGCGGCGATTTCTGCCATTTGAGGCGTTACATCATTTCGCTTCGCAATGAGAAATTCTGCTACGACTTTTTGAACTTAGGAGGGCCTGTCGTGTACCGCGCTGAGTAGGACCTCCTCTGTCCCAAAACTGCATTGTAAAAAATCCGGCGTTCACCGGGCTGCAATCTTTGCACACTATATTGATATTGGGCTGCGACCTCGGGTCCTGCTTCCTTCAGAACGTAACCTATGGCAGCTTCCACGTTGAAAGCATGAAGATCGGGATTGCTGACGTCCATGGGAGAACATGGGTTCCGGTGTTGAAGTCGTTGAACAACCTCAATCTACCGATCAGTCCCGCGGTGCCTCTTTGTCCACCCGGCGTTGCGCTTCGGAATGTCGAAGATTTGTTGCACGCGCGAGGCATCGACGTGAGCCACGAAACTGTCCGGTACTGGTGGAACAGGTTTGGCCCAATGTTTGCTGCTGAGATCCGAAGAAAGCGTGTTCAGCTATTCAGAGCATACTCCAAATGGAAGGGCACGTGGACGAGGTTTTCGTGAAGCTGAATGGCAAGAGACACTACCTCTAGCGGGCCGTCGATCATGAGGGCGAAGTGCTCGAAGCAATCGTTACCAAACGTCGAAACAAAGCAGCAGCACTGAAATTCCCCAAGAAATTGATGTAGCGATACGGTAAAGCGGAAACCGTCGTCACGGATCGCTTCGCATCGTACCGGGCCGCTCTTGGAGAGCTTGGCGCTACCGAAAAACAACAGACGGGCAGGTGGCTTAACAACCGAGTCGAGAATTCACACCTTCCTTTCCGACGGCGTGAACGCGCCATGCAACGTTTCGTGCGCATGCGAAGTCTGCAGAAATTCGCCGCCGTCCATTCCTCCGTATACAACCACTTCAAACAGGAAAGATCGCTAGCCAGCCGAGACACCGTCAAGCTGACCCGCGCCGCTGCTCTTAGCGAGTGGCGTCAACTTTGTTCCGGGTAGGTTCGCGGTTTCCGTGGCAAACTGAGACTGGTTCGAATTCGTCTGACAGCACTTTGGTCCCGAAGGGCGGGAAGCTGACATTCTCTGCAGTTGCAAACCTATCCGGTAGCGGAGGCGAAATCCGACCTTCGCGGTCGACGCCTACGGCTAGATTCGAAAATACAAAAAAGCCCCTGTGATTTCGTAGGCGTAGATGGCTTGGACGTGCGTGACGAAACTAAACAGACGCTCCCATGTTAAGGCAGTCAGTTTGAAGAGGCTGTTAAGAACCAACATTTGACCAAACAATACGGCAATTCGTTGGTTTAGAACCTTATGGAAGCCGTGAGTTCTCCGACAACACTGGATCCACCACCAAAGGTTGATTGAAACTCGCCGCTGAAGCCTATCGATCGGTTTCCATCTGCAGAGGTATGTTCAAGCGTAAAGCCAAGAAATCCTGCAGCTGCATCTTCTGTTGAAGCTACGAAAGAAAAGGGCGTCGCTGCTACGATTGCGTCCACATCGTCGGATCCTGCATCAAAAGTTGCATCTACTCCAACGGCCCAGTTCAGGTAGGTACTCGATCCATTTGCGGCCTCGTAGCGGCGGGGCAAGTTCAATTGCGCCCGCGTGTTGAACAGCGAAACGTTCCGATCTTCGACAGTCAGCGGATACGCGGTTCCTGCTTCGGTATATTCATCAAGTTTCAGAAAGACATAGCTTGCGCGTGCACTGAAGAAGGCAGGAATTGGCAAGGCGTTGATGGGTGCCGAGATCGAGAGCGATGGCGAAACGAACGTGCCGTCAAAATCGCCTTTCGCTTCGCCGCCATCAACGTTTCGGGTCGCTTCATTGTCGGTTACGCCAGCAAGAAGCGCTGCGTTGAGGCTGTATCGTCCGTAGTCCCTTTCGAGGTAAACGCCACCAAAATATGACGTGATATCGGTATCTCCTGCGTCTTGATCCAGCGAGATATGGCTGTCGTCATATCCGACAAGAACACCAAAATCGCTGTTATCGATGAATTCATTCGTCTCGGCACCAACTACGAAACCGTACATACGATGGCTGAATCCAAGATTTGAACCGTCTTCTTCAACATCGCGATCTCCTCCGAAGGCCGAACCCCAGACATATGGGCCGTTATCCTGTTCAACATACCCGAAAGGACCCAGGTTTCTGCTAACCTGGCCACCGGACGAGCCGGACGCATAGGGGCTGGCGGTGTCAATCGTATTGAACACCGCGTCGGTGAGATCGCTGATAAAGGTACCTTGGGCCGCGAATCCCGTCGTATCCACCGAAACCGCAGTGAGGCCATTGTTGGCCACAACGCCGGCCCCTTCAAAATTGACGACTTCGGGGGCGGACGCGAGGTCATTATCGTCACCCGATGCATCAGCAAAATTTACAATCGAATTCATCCCGCGCGCAAAGTTCAACGTGTCAATGTCATTCGGGTTCGTGCCCCCCATGCCATCGTTGCCATTGCCGAAATCGACCGATCCGTTCAGAATCGAGCCGGGCTCGAGATTCAACGTGTCGTTCCCGTCGCCGCCATATACGATGGAAAAGCCTTCTCGACCGGTGATGCGGGCGGAGTTTGTGATTATTGCAGCGGCGTTGTTGTCGCGATCTTCGATCTCGATACCGTATTCGAACGCATCAATATTTCCGGTGTTCACAATGGTGATTGAACCGGCTCCGTCCACGTCCACTTCGATCCCGTTATTGTCCAGCGAACGCAACGCCCCGCTATTGGTCACACGGGCATCGCCGTCACCGTTTAGTTCGATATCGATCGCGTCGGAATCGGCGGTGAGCTGGGCAGAGTTCACAATGCTGACATCGCCGCTTCCCTCGACATCCACTTCGATCGCATCGTCTTCGCGAGAGGTTATCCGCCCCGAGTTTCTAATGAAGACATCGCCATCTCCGAAGATTTCGGCGTCAATTCCCTCGTCGTTTCTGGCGATTATGGATGCAGCGTTTGTAATGCTTATGTTGCCGTTCTCGGTTACATGGGCGAAGATTCCGTCGACTTCGGCATCGATGGTACCGGATGCCGAAATAGTAACATCGCCGTTTCCGTCTATTTCAGCGTTAATGCCATCAATATTGTCCGCCGCAATTTCACCCGACGCTTCAACCGAGATGTTTCCGTCGCCAGCAACAAAGCTGCGGATCCCGTGTTCGCTTGCTTCGATATCACCGTTCATCGTGATCGAGATATCGCCGTCACCATCAACTTCGGCTTCGATGCCGTCATCCGAACCGGCGCGGATATCACCTGTGACCTGAATGTTGATATCACCGGAATCCTCGGCATCAGCGTCAATGCCGATCGCATCGCCAGTGATATTGCCCACCACAGTGACGTCAATCACGCCTCCGGGGCTGCCGGTTTCCACATCAATTGCATCGCTATCGAGGGATTGGACGTCGCCCGTCACATTGACGGTCACATTCCCGTCCTCCGCGTCAGCAAAGATCGCATGTTCTTCTTCAGCAGAAATGTTGCCGTTGGAATTGACCGTTACGTTGCCTGTTCCATTTGCTACGCCGTAAATCCCGTATTCTCTGCCAGTAATATCCCCGATGCTGTCGACGACGACATCACCAGCGCCATTCACCGTGGCGTTGATACCGTCGCCCGCTGCTGCGCCGCTGACATCGCCCCGGTTCGAAATTGTAATGTCGCCATCATTGGTCAGAAGCGCGCGGATGCCGTCCCTTGCGGACGAAATATTGCCCGACGAAGTGACGCTGATATCTCCGTTTCCGCCTCGTTGGCGGACAAAGATACCATCGGCGTTGTTTCCTTCTGTCGTGATATTTCCGGTCGAGCGGATCGTGATGTTGCCATCACCGTCGTCTTGCCGTGCAAAGATCCCGCGGGCGTTATTTCCAGAAGTCGAGAGGTTGCCCTCGGATTCAACTGTGATATCCCCATCGCCGCCATTTTGACGCGCCAAGACGGCGTTCGCGTTGTTTCCTTCTGTTGTGATGTTTCCGGTTGATTGGATCGCGACATCGCCATCGTCATCGCTTTGCTGTCCAAGTATACCGCCAGAGTTGTTTCCAGCCGTCGAGATATTGCCATTCGACACCACCGAGACATCCCCTTCGCCGCCACTCTGAAGAGCGGTGATGCCTGTTGATCGATTTCGAATTGTGCTGATATCGCCCGCTGAGTTGACCGATACCGTGCCGTCTCCACCGTCCTGATTGGCGTAGATTCCGTCTGAACGGCTGCCCGATGTGCTTATACGACCCGCTGAAACCACTGACACATCGCCATCACCACCTTGTTGAGTAGCGCCGATACCGGCGCTTCTGCTGGGTCCGGATGTCGTGATATTGCCGGTCGAGTTAACCGAAATGGCACCGTCACCCTCAAGATCGGATCGAATGCCAAAGGATCGACGTCCGTCGGTTGCAATTTCGCCCGTCGATGTGATCGAAACATCCCCGTCGCCGTCCGCATCCACAACAATCCCATCCGCGCCGTTCCCCGTCGTGACAATGCCGTCGGTTCCATTCGTCTGGATGTTAAGGGTTACGTTACCTGTTGGTGTGCTGAAAGCCACTCCGTCTGTTCCACCGCCTGGTGTAATTCCCGGAGCAGTCACGTTATTGATATTGAGCGTTTCGATTGCCGGCCCGTTTGCCTGAACACCCGTTGAAACATCTCCCGTACAGGTGGCGAGGTCACCCGCAACACTGCACGGACCGTTTGATGGGGGAACAACCGTTTGCGCGATCGAAGGAGTTGCCACTCCAATCGATGCACCCAAACCTATCGCACCGGCAGCAACTGGAGCAGCGAAAGCGCGATATGCAGCGGATTTTCCTTGATGGTATTTGCTCGTCTGCGCTTTGGAAAGTGCCGCTGTACGACGGCGCGCTTTGCGGTTCAAACCGCTTACTCGTAACATCTTGTTCACCCCTTAAGAGTGGTCTGGAAACCACCGCAACTTTTTTGCGCGAAAACCTCCGCGTATTTGTTAGCAGCAAAAAAAAGATGGCTTTTTGATGTTCCGATTAACGATATATTAACGAATTTCTGACTGGTCTTTTGTATGATGCAATTTGATCACATGCATGCTCTGAAAAAACCGGCCAGCGGCAGCTCCCTACTTGGATCCGACGGAATGATAGAATTATTCAAATAACCTCCATCTGTCTGCATGAATGCCAAACGGGTTTAGAACTCGTGCCCACTCGAATTTCTGCTGAGCGCTCTTAGCGCAGAACTTCGGATACACGTCGAATGTCTGCAACGGGCCGTCAGCGCTTTCCATCAGGACATAAAGTCGTGTCGCCTGCTAGGTGATCCAGAAGCGCGCGCACCCGAGTTGTAATGCGCCTGTTCTGTGGAAATAATGCAGCGACGACATATGGCGACACCCGGTTCTCCGGAAACAGCTCGACCAGATCGCCGGACCGTAAGGCATCTGCGACTGTATATGCCGGGCACCGTGCGATGGCGGCGCCTTGTTCAGCAAGGCGAGCCGACGCAGCGGGAGCATTCATTCGGAAGCGTCCAGTCACTTGGACAGCCTCTTCTTGGCCGCCGAAGTCGAACCTCCACACTGTAGGCTCTGTCATATTGCCATCGAGAATGCACTCATGTTTGGCCAGTGCCCGGGGATGGTCCGGGCGCCCTGCGCGTTCCAAATAGGTGGGTGAGGCACAGACAACCAAGGGCATGCGGCCCAATTGCCGAACCTTGAGCGAGCTGTCCCGCATTGGGCCAATCCTGACAGCAAGGTCGAGGCCTTCTTCAACAATCGACGCTCTGCGATCAGAAAACTTCAGATCGAGCTCTACATGGGGGTGTTTCTCAGCGAATTTGGCGAGCGAAGGTACCAACCGCAATGCGCCAAACCCCGTTGGCGCCGAGATATGGATCACACCGCGAAGGGACGCCTGCTCATTTCTGACCCTGTCTTCGAGTTCGTCGAATCCGTCGAGAAGCGGCTCGCACAACATCAGGTATGTTGCACCCGCATCTGTCAACGACACGCTGCGGGTCGTGCGATTGAGCAGCTGTACACCAAGCGCGTTTTCCAGATCAGCGACGTACTTACTGACCAAACGCGCAGACCGCCCCATGCGCTGCGCAGCGACGGTGAACGACGTGTTCTTTGCAACCAGCGCAAAGGCCCGCATGCGGTCTATCTTGTCCATCTCATTGCGCCTTCTGAGGGCTTAAAGTTCGTCAAATATAGGAGATTATCATCAAGAAGCGCAATGTGTATTGCTTGTTCAACACCTGCAACCAACCGGAGAAACCCATGTCCAACGCTGTTCGTATTCACCATTTCGCCAAATCTGGCCATGCACACCGCGCTTTGGTCTTTGCGAAACTTGCCGGGATTGCACATGAGGTTGTTCCCGTCGATCTGGCAGCTGGCGCGCATAAGTCGCCTGAATTTCTTGCCATGAACCCAAATGGGCAAGTGCCCGTTCTTGAGGATGGCGAGGTTGTTGTGTCCGACTCGAACGCGATTCTTGTCTATCTTGCGCGGACATATGCGCCTGATTGGATACCAAGTGATGCGGTCGGAGAAGCAAACGTGCAGCGTTGGCTCACTTTAGCGGCTGGAGAGATTGCGTTTGGTTCTTGCGCTGCGCGGTTGATCACCGTCTTTGGCGCGCCGCTGGACCCGAACTTTGCAGCCGCGACTGCCGAAAAAGCGATGCAGAAACTGGAGCATGGGCTCACGGGCCGCGACTGGCTCGTCGGCGAGCAACCCACGATCGCTGATGTGGCTAACTACTCCTATACGGCACACGCGCCGGAGGGGAATGTCTCTCTCGAGCCATACCCGAATGTCCGTGCCTGGCTCGCTCGGTTTGAGGCCTTGCCCGGTTTTGAAGCGATGCCGGCGACGGCTGTTGGTCTTGTTGCAGAGTGAAAGGGCAAACCCATGACGACCGAAGCCCAACGGCATCCTTTGCCACCGTTCTCAAAAGAAACCGCCATTCAAAAGGTGCGCCTGGCTGAGGACGGCTGGAACGGCCGGGATCCGGCCAAGGTCGCGCTGGCCTACACGCCGGACAGCAAGTGGCGCAACCGGATCGAGTTTCCCCAAGGGCGCGATCAGATTGAGGAGTTCTTGACCCGGAAATGGGCCAAGGAACTGGACTACCGTCTGATCAAAGAGCTTTGGGCACATGACGGCAATCGCATCGCGGTCCGCTACGCCTATGAGTACCACGATGACGGCGGAAACTGGTTCCGGGCCTATGGCAATGAAAATTGGGAGTTCGACAAGGATGGCTACATGGAACGCCGGTTTGCCAGCATCAATGAACACCCCATCCAAGAGGCGGACAGAAAGTTCCGCTGGCCGCCGGGGCGCCGTCCGGATGACCACCCCGGTCTGAGCGATCTCGGGCTCTAGCGTGGCTCTGGTGAAAGGATCAAGCGATGGCACAGATACATAAATCGCACAGAGGTGAGTTGATGCTGCAAGAGCGGCGTCACACTCCCAAAGAGGTGAGCGATGCGATTCCGCACTACATCGAAAGCGATATGCCGAAACAGCATGCGGATTTCTTTGCGGGTCTGTCCTATTTGCCGCTCGCAACGCTTGATCGTAATGGGCGTCCGTGGGTCAGCCTTCTGGTTACACAATCAGACAGCGACCCTTCTGTTGGCATTCAGGTTGCGGGCCAGAACACCACGCATGTGGTCGCGGAAACCAATCCGCATGATCCCTTTGTGCGTGCTGTGAGCCAGGATCCCGCATCGGGCCTTGAAGCTCGGCTCTTTGCCGGGGTTGGGATCGATTTCGGTAACCGCCGACGAAACAAAATTGCGGGCTCCATACGTACCGCAGATGTCGAGGGCGAGGAGAAGATCAGGTTACAACTGTTGTCCGATCAGCACTTGGGGAACTGTCCAAAGTACATTACAGTCCGTTCCTTAGGGCACACGCGACGCAACCCTGAAATTATCCATGACAGCTTCGATGTGCACTCATCTGTGCTGTCGAATGAGGCCAAATCCGTCGTGGCGCGCGCCAGCACCTTGTTCTTGGCGACAAAACATACAAGCGATGCCACCACTGCAGGCGCTCAGACCGATATGGGCGTCAATCATCGCGGCGGCGCGCCCGGCTTTACCCGGCTCTACGAGGAGAACGACGGGGCGCGGGTTACGACCTATTTGGTTCTGCCCGATCATTCTGGCAATCGCTTCTACCAGTCGCTGGGCAATATCGAAACGGACCCGAAGGTTGGGCTGGTCTTTCCAGACTTTGAAACCGGTGAGATCCTCTACATTACGGGGGATGCTGAAAATCTGCTTGGGGATGACGCAGATGCGCTGATGCCGCGCGTGAGCCTGCTGACACGTATCAAGGTAACGGGCGCGGTTTTTGTGCGTGGAGGCCTAAACCTCAAGCAGGCATCAAAAGAGCAACTCTCCCCCTACAATCCGCCGGTCAAATATTTGCGCGCAGAGTTGGAGAAGATGGGACATGCAATCAAGGCGCACGACGCCGCTATCCCGTTGACCGCCAAGCTTATCGCTACAAAACCCCTGTCCAGCACAATCAGTACCTTCGAATTCGAGTTGTCTGAGGCAATCAATGCCCCATTGCCCGGTGGCTTTGGCGTCTTTGACTTCTCCGACCTGGTGGACGCCGGATACAGCCACATGAACGAGACAAACCCTCAGCTTGTGAACGAGGACTACGTCCGCACATGGACGCTTTCCGGAGCGCCAAAGTTTGACGAAGAGAACAACGCGTTTCGCACGACCAATCGGATCAGTGTTACGGTCAAACGCAAACCAGGCGGTCTGATGTCCAACCTCTTGCACAACAACGCGGAGAAGCTGATCACGTACAATCTTCCAGTTAAATTCAAAGGCACCGGAGCGGGCTTTTCCTGTTTTTCCGAAGTGGCTGAGGGCAGCCCCCCAAAGTTCCCAGCAAAGATGCTTTGGATCGCGGGTGGCGTTGGCATCACCCCGTTCATGGTGATGTGGGACGGAGTCAAACAAGTGGTAGAGACTTACCCGCAGGACCAGCCCATCGATATCGTGTTTCTGTTTTCCGGTCGGGACGATGACATTGCAGTTCTGCAGCACTTTGCGAAAAAAAACAGCTCTGTTTCGGACCAGGTGACACTACGTATTGTCGCGTTTCAAAGCGCAGGCGAAAACGCATTGGCTGCGAAATCCGCACGCGATGATCTGAACGCGACTTTCACCGACCAGCTGCTGAAGATTGAGGAGCGACGCATGCAAAGCGAAGACGTTCAATCGGTCGCGCATCTCGGAATGCGAGATGTGTACATGTGCGGTCCTGAAGCTATGATGACCAGTACGGAGGCGGCGCTCAACGGGCTGGGCGTTGAGGAAGCAAGGCGCCACCGCGAGACATTTGTGTTTTGATAGGGAGACAAAAAGCCTGCCCATGACGTCTCCGGGCA
The DNA here is from genome assembly GCF_056534365.1 of Ruegeria sp. D6. Taxonomy (NCBI): domain Bacteria; kingdom Pseudomonadati; phylum Pseudomonadota; class Alphaproteobacteria; order Rhodobacterales; family Roseobacteraceae; genus Ruegeria; species Ruegeria sp. D6. The sequence goes on from NZ_JBQFPH010000001.1 coordinate 384,503, forward strand.
GCATAATCAACTCTATGATTAGGTGTTGGAAAGGTTTTCACCAAGTCGAAACGATACCGGTTTCCTCAGTGCTATCCCGGATCGATGACCGCTATGTGGGCTGCACTCGCGGAAACTGATCGCTCCGCGCAAGGCCCGGTTTGAGCCGTTGGATGTATCGTGGAGAACGGGGAAGGCGCTTGCGCTGCGTCTGCACCGAAGTCTGCAACGAGCCTGAAGCCGACCTGTTTAGACTCAAAGCAAATACGCTTTTCGCAAGACGTGTCTATTTTCGACTAAACAGCGCCTTGTGACTGATGTTGCAGCTTGCGGACTTTCCCTGGAGGCATGTTAAAAACCCGTTTGAATGCTTTGTTAAAAGAAGGTTCAGATAGGTACCCTATCTCAGCCACGATTTGCGAGATTGGTTGATCGGTAGCAATTAATCGTTCCCGCGCCAGATGCATCCGCCAGGTCGCAAGGTATTGTATTGCCGGCACACCGACGAGTTCGGTAAACCGTGCGGAAAACGCCGATCTGGACATACCTGCAACCTGCGCAAGAGACTCGACTGTCCAGTTTGCTGCAGGTGCGCGATGAATGGAAACAATGGTGCGGCCAATCTGTTGGTCTCTGGCGGCTTTCAGCCAACCTCGATTGGCGTCGGGCGCACTGTTCAACCATCGGCGAATAGCCTCGATGACAACCACATCGGCCAAGCGTGTAATCACTGTTTCGCCGCCCGGTCGTAATTCACGCGCCTCTCTTGCAATGAATTGCAAAGTTGCTTGTAGCCAGCTCCCTGCATCCTCTTCCCACGGATCGATTTTGAGTACGTCGGGAAGCAAGGCCATCAACATGCCGCTGGCCGCGTGATCTATCCTGACGAGCCCGTACATGATTCCGGTCTCGGCTCCACCGCCGCCGTGCTCTAGCGTTTCGTAGAGCTCGGTCACCTTGCGTATGGGCAGTTCTTCCAGTTTCAAAAGTGGGGTGTCTTTTGAGCTGGAGAACCCAACTGGCGCGCCATTTGTCATCAGAACCAAGTCGCCTTTCTCGACTTCAAACGGCACATCTTCTCCGACCCTCATAAAGCAACGCCCGTGCGTAATGACCGCAAAGCTCAGTATTTCGGGGAAACCCGGTATAGAAACGCCCCAAGGCGCAGACATGCGCGACTGGCAATAGAATGTACCCGTCAGTTTCAGAAGATGAAGAATTTCCCCGAGCGGATCACCGATTGGCTGCGCCAGTGCATGGGGGTCGGGAATATGGGGGTTGATCTGGCTCACTGCACCAGACTGTTCGATATCTCCCCAATTGTCCACAGTATTTGGATGAATGGATAAAAAGTCAGGACAATGCAGACTTCTTCGTCCTTCGTGCTTACCTATTTTGGGGTCATTGACTGATTTTACGGAGATGACCGATGACACAGCAAACCATTCTCGTACTTGGCGCAACAGGTAAAACCGGATCACGTATCGTGACGCGCCTTGAAGACAGCGGCCATGCAGTTCGGCGTGGATCGCGGAATAGCAAAACCCCATTTGATTGGGAAAAACCGCAGACATGGCCTGCAATCCTGGACGGTGTTTCTGCCGCCTATATTTCCTATTTTCCTGACATCGCCTTTCCGGGCGCGGTCGAGCAAGTTGCGGCCTTTTCGGCATTGGCTCGAGAAAAAGGACTGCAGCGACTTGTGCTGTTAACAGGTCGCGGAGAATTTCATGCCGAACGTGCCGAAGGGGTTGTTCGGAACTCCGGTGTGCCCTTTACGATCGTCCGTGCGGCGTGGTTTGCGCAAAACTACTCTGAAGGTGCATTGCTGGAGCCGGTAATGGCCGGTGTGTTGCCCATGCCCGCAGGTGACGTGCGTGAACCGATTATCGACGTGGACGACATTGCCGACGTTGCCGTCGCCGCCTTGACCGAGGAAGGACACACTGGCGAGCTTTATGAAGTTACAGGGCCGCGTCTCATGACATTTGCCGAAATGGCTGCCGAGCTTTCGCGCGCAATGGGTAGAACCGTGCAATATGTGCCGATTTCGTTTGAAGACTTCCATGCGGAAATCATCAACGCGAGCGGAGAGATGATTGCTGACGTGATTACTGACATAGCGAGGGAAACGCTTGATGGTCGCAATGCGAACACTGCGGACGGTGTTCAACGTGCCTTGGGGAGAGCTCCGCGCGATTTCTCTGATTTTGCTGATGAAGCCGCAAAGTCTGGCGCTTGGACACAAGCTGCATGAGTCGGTCTGACGACAAAGGAACACAATCATGACGTTTGACGTAAAACGCAGGCTTGTCCTGGGGTTGGCGGGTCTTGTTGCAGCCACCCTGGGGCTGATCATCACGCTGGCCCCACTGGCCTTTTACTCCAGCTACGGCATTGATATTTCGCCGCAGCCGAACTTGATGAGCGAATTGCGCGCACCTGCTGCCAATCTGGCTGCACTTGGCCTGATCATCCTGTCGGGAGCGCTATACCAAAAGATGGCCCAGACATCAGCTTGGCTTGGAGCCACTGTGTTCTTCGCCTTTGCCGCGGGGCGCGTGGTCAGCATTATGCTTGATGGACGACCATCGGACAGCATCCTTTCTGCTCTTGGGATAGAGATGGTACTTGGACTGCTGTGTTTGTGGGCCGCGAGCAAAGGGCGGCTAACGAAAGCTGGCATGCACCTCATGTCGTCGCGTAAACTTCGGATTTGAGACACAGTGAAAGCTGCCTGAGTGCATTTGGCCATTCACCGATACAGAGTGGGTGGCCAAAATATCTGAGTGACTCCGCGAAATACTGAATGGCTGGCGCTACCGATTGTGAGTTATGACATTAAAACCTTCTTCGGGTGATGGTGCCTCGAAATACCTCGCCAAACGCCAATATTGATCTTCCGTTGCTGCAAAGGCATGCGCACCTTCACTGTTGCGCTTGTGCAGCCGGCGCAGACAAACCTCATCCGGCAAGTCCAAAAAGTGAAGCTGGTGCGTCGCAGCAGTTTCTTCCAGCAGCTTGCGCATCCAGGCTCTGTTTTCAATTGTGTTCGCCGGAAAGTCGAGAATGACAGAAACCCCGGCCTTCAGCAACGATGCGATGTGCCGCCCCATGACCGGCCGCAATTTCAAAGCGCAATTTACATAATCCTGCAGGGAGTTCATCTGGTCGCCGAATAGGACGCTAAGCCATTCATCTTCTGAAATGAGCACCGCCCCGCCGCTATTCGCAAGTTTCGCCGCCAGACTTGATTTTCCTGAGGCGACTTTACCACAAAGCAAGTGAAGCGTTGGTTGGACCTGTGACATAGGGTGAACTCCCGGACTACCTAATGGCCCCTGTGCTCAGTTGATCTGCAAGTTGATCAAACACCAACCTGATCCTTCGCGCAGTATGTAATTCCGAGTGCGTCGCCAGCCAAATCGGGAACTTAAACGGCTCTCGGTCGGGTAGCACGCGCTCCACACCTGGTGTCAAGGCAGCCACGTCATCCGACATTACACTGATGCCAAACCCTTGGCGCACCAGCTCCCAGGATACAATTCCGCTTTGCGAGCCAATCCGGAAACTCTTTCGAGTGACCTTAACGCCCGCCGGATCGAGAAAACCGATCATCGTGTCAATGTCGCCAAACCCCACAAAATCCAACTTCGCGAGCTCGTTTTCATTTTTCGGCCTTCCCAACTGATCAAGGTACGCAGGTGCTGCGTAAAAATGTGCCGTCGCCTCGGCAACAAGCTTTGCGGTCAGATCTGGTTGCGTCGGGCGTACATGTCGGATGGCGATATCAGCCTCACGTCTCTGTATGTCTCGTAAGTCATTGGCAGCAACGACGTCGATCTCAAGACGCGGTGCTGCAAGTCGGATCTTTTTCAGTATAGGCGGCAGCTGATAGGCAGACATCACATCTGACGCGGTGATCCTGACTTGCCCTTCGACAGTTTGCGACTGGCTTGTAGCAGTAAGGGAGATCCTGTGCGCGACATCCGCCATTTCTCTGACATGCAACAAAAGCTCGGCGCCAGCGGTCGTTAGACTAAGCGATTTACCAACTCTTTCAAACAGGGTGATCCCAAGCGCCAATTCCAGCGCCGCAACCTGACGACCGACAGTAGGTTGAGTTTGCTCGAGAACGCGCGCCGCTGCGGAAAACGAGCCTTCTTCAGCCGTCGCAAGAAAGGTCCGTACCTGATTCCAGTCGAAATTGATGGCATTCCAGTTCATGCATTTATGCATAACACTTCTGCGAATTATGGCAATTTAGTAAATGTGTGTATGGATGTATGGGATGCGACAGCAAACTTGAAAGAGAGTAATAAAATGGCTGCTTTGTCCAAAGATGCCGCGTTCTGGAGCAGAATCTCGCGAAAGTATGCGGCGGACCCAATCCGGAACATGGAAGGGTATCTGAACACACTCGAACGTACGAAGTCGCACCTAAAAGCAGAAGACAGTGTACTGGAAATCGGTTGCGGGACGGGTTCAACCGCGCTGTTGCTTGCACCGCATGTCAACCATATCACCGCCTCGGATCTCGCTCCGGGCATGATCGAGATTGCCAACGAGAAGCGTGCTAAAGAAGGATTGGAGAATGTCACTTTCAAGGTGGCCGAAGTTCTCGAGCACGATCCTGTTGAAGGTGGTTACGATGCGGTTCTGGCGCATAACCTGCTTCATCTCCTGCCTGATTTGGATCAAGCGCTAGAGCATATTGCCAAATTGACAAAATCCGGTGGGGTTTTCATATCCAAAACGGTGTGTGCGCCTGAGAATGGTGGGTTCAAGTATGCGATGATCAGTCGTCTCGCGATCCCTATCATGCAGTTTTTTGGGAAAGCCCCGTTTGTGAATTTCGTTTCTATGTCGATGCTTGATAGGAAAATTGAGCGTGCAGGCTTTGAAATCCTGTATACTTCCGATCAAGCCTCGATGCTCCAGAGTCGTTATGTTGTTGCGCAAAAACCTTGAAGCTCTAGTTCATTCAGCTTTGCAAGTGGAAACGCTATCTGTGTCACATCACCAGTAACAGTAAATTCCTGAATGAATGGACTGCATTCAGGTTTGTTTCCACCTTTAGAAAGCTATTGCGATTGGCGGCGTTGCCCGAAAACCATGAGTTAATAAGAACCAGATGTTGCGGCCGCGGCGAAAGTAAGGTCTGTCGGGCCGCAATTCAGCGTTGAGAACTGTTTGCCAATAGAAGGTCTGAGCCGTCCACACGAACGGCCCAAGTGTTTAGATTTCGATAGCTTCTGCAATGGCAAATCACTTAGTGATGGTCCAAAGCACCATTTGATCGGTTTTTCCGCGGGCATTGTAGGCGGGAAGTTGGGATAGCATTTTGTTAACTTCATCGGACAGTTGTTCCCTGACAGCATCCGAGATCACCACTTCTACTCCGAAGTCTCTGGCAGCACTTTCTATCCGGGCGACGGTGTTCATTGTGTCGCCCAGCAAGGCTAAACGAGTGAGTGCTTTTTCATGAATCTGTGCGAAATTGTTGGGTTCGACGGTGAGTCTGTCGGGCGACCGGATCGAAGGCCCTGCGTTGGATCAGGCAAAGCTCCCACCGCGGGGTGTTGTCATTGGATTGTCGGACGCCGCTATTGCCTGCAGGCACCTTTTCTCGAATTGGTCTGGCTTATACCCCAGACCAATTCGAGAAACGGCGACATTTGGATGATGCTGAATGGTCTATCACAGAGTGAAATGACGTGACGCGTGCAATGGTTTTCATGGCGCTGGTCGCGAAAAGCTTTACGACATTGCCGACAGAAACCGATCCGAAAAGGATCAGGGATTGTACGCATGATCGACGCGTGCTGGTGTTCCTCGACATCGCAAAAAGCGGACGTCGCCGTTGATGCAGCATGGAAACCTGTGGCAATTGCAGCAAGGCTGCCGCATTCCGAGCAGACTTACACGAGTAAGGTTTTAGCGTAGGAACTGCTCAATCACGGCTGCTTGTTGCTTTTTTCCATCCGGGTCTGCTTCGGTTTTCAGGCGAGTAAACGCCTCACCCCAGTTTGAAGTGCGAACGCGGATCGGCGGGTCAGAGGCTTCAACCACGCCCATGACAACTGATGCCACTTGTTCCGAAGTTTGATAGATATCGCTGCCATCCATTCGCGCCTGAGCGCCGCCGATATACTTCTGGAGAATAGGTAGATACTCATCCTCAAGCATCCCGCCCGTGGCCTCGACATGTTTAAGCACATTGGTCGCAAACTCGGATTGAATACCGCCCGGTTCGACTGTCGAGAAATGGATACCGAAATTGGGCGTGACATAGCTGGCCAGAGCCTCAGTGTATCCCTCAACGGCGAACTTTGCGGCGCAGTAGATCTCATTGAACGGCTGACCCACAAGGCCGCCTACGGATGAGATTGTGATGACGTGGCCCGAGCGTGCTGCGCGCATGTGTGGCATCACCGCTTTTGTGCAGCGCACGACTCCCATGAAATTCACATCCATGACCCAGGCGACGTCTTCTTCGCTGGCTTGTTCGGTTGTGCGAACAAATCCAGCACCCGCATTGTTGATCAGCTTATCGATCCGCCCCTCGTTCGCGATGATCTGATCGACTGCGGCGTTTACGCTGGCGCTGTCTTGCACGTCCAGCTCAAGCACGTTGAAATTGACGCCAGCGTCAGAGGCGGCCGCATCCAAGATGCCGCGCTTGGCGAGGTTTCGCATAGTAGCGTAGACAGTATGGCCCGCATGGGCCGCTTGTACGGCGATTTGAACACCAAGGCCGGTTGACGTGCCGGTGATCAGAATGACTTTGGGCATAATGGAAGCTCCGAATATCAAATGAATTGCTTGCGGCAACGATCCGATGTGTCGGGGCGAAGGTCAACAGCGGGACTTTAAAACGCCCAAAGCCTCATCGAAGGTATTCACATTCTCTTCTGCGCGCGCGGTCAGATGCGCGCCTTCCAAAAGGGCCAGTATCGCGCGGGACTCCGAGATCGGATCGGTGATACCGGTGATTGATTTGTCCTCTTGGCCAAGCTTCAGGATCTCTTCGATTTGGGTAACCATCATGGCGCGGAATTTTCTGATCTTTTGGATCACGTCATCCGAAAGGCTTTCACGGCTGCTGATGAGCGACACGCAGAGACACAAGGTTTTCCCGTCATTGAGTGCATCCCGGTAGAGGTCGATCAGGGCCAGCATTTGCTCGGCCCCGGTTTTGTGTTCTACCCGGATGCGGTTGCACTCTGCCTGCAGGGTCTCATGATAGCGACCCATGAGTGCCGCCGACAGCGCCGCTTTGGTCGGGAAATGGTAATGGATCGACGCCTTGCGAATGCCCACTGCCTCGGCCAGATCGGCATAGCTGAACCCGTCAAATCCGCGCGCCCGTGCGGCGTGTTCGGCAACATCCAGAAGGGCAGTCTTGGTATCACTCGTCATACGTGCTCAAACCTTTTCCGTCATGATCAGGGCCAGCGCGTTTTCCGCAGCCTCCAGGGCGCCTTCGATATAGCCCCTGAACTGTGGTGCAACTTCGGTTCCGCCAAAGATTAGTCGGCCATCCCACAGACGGGTCATCGCATGGGGCAGCCCGTATTGCGGATGAGCGTATAACGGCTGTTGATCCGCTTCGATAGAGGTGAACGGGTCAAAGGCCCAATCTTTAACAAAGAGTGTCTTTGGCTCCGCAGCTTCGGCGCCGAACAGCCTGGACAGTTGCTCTTTGAGCAACTGCCGCAGCCGTTCTTCGTTACTGCGGGTGCGCGGGGGTAAGCCGATAAAGCCGAACAACGCGTAAGGTCCGCCCTCGGCAGGGGAGGCGTCGTGTATTTCCACCATCGGCCCCCTGCGGCTCATCGCGTCTCCGGACAGCCCGGCCGTGCGCCAGAACGGGGTATCATAGACAGCGATGACTTTGGCCTGGCCGGCCATCCAAGTCGCGATCCCAGTCATTGCCGCTAAAGCTTCATCTGGTAAAGCAGGTGAGAACGCGATCTTGCTCGCCACGCGAGGAGGGAGGGCCAGTACGACTTCCTGAGCATGGATGACCTGCCCAGTTTGAGCGGTCGCGGTGATCCCAGACGCAGACTTCTCTAACCCGACGATAGGCGCGGATAAGATGAGCCGCTTCGGCGGTATCTCAGCGGCAAGCGCATCAGTGAGGGCGCCCAGACCACCTTTCAAGCGATAAGATCCTTGCATCGAGGCAAACCCGCGATCGCGCTCGACCTGGCCGATCTCGTTTTCAAAGCTGAGAGCGCCTGTTGAATATTGCTCGAACCACTCCAGTCCGAGCCGCTTTATTAACGCTGCAATACGCGGCTGCCCGGGCCAGAACCAGGCGGGACCCATGTCGAAGTACCCACCCTCCAGCCTTTCCGTCAAGATACGTCCGCCCGAACGACCCCGCGCTTCGACCAGCAGGTAGTCATGGTTTCGTGTCTGTAGCTGTCGCGCAAGGCAGAGGCCAGAAAGGCCTGCGCCAATGATCAGAGTTTGCGTCCGCATCGCTCAGAACCCCTCAGATGCCGGGCGCAGGTCCAGCTCATGGGTCCAGGTGGATTGCGGTTGATGGGCTAACTGCCAGTAGGCCTCGGCAATCTCGTCCGGTTTCATCATCTTCGACGGATCCAGCGAGTGCAAATCCCGCGAGCGGTGTGTATCGATGATCCCGTCCAAAACGACGTGCGAGATATGTACGCCAGCCGGTTGATATTCACGTGCCAGCGATTGTGTCAGCCCGCGCAGGGCGAACTTAGCCGACGCAAAGGCGGAAAACCGTGGGCCGCCGCGCAGCGACGCTGTGGCCCCCGAAACGATCAGCGCGCCACTACCGCCGCGCACCATCGGTTGCAGAACACATTGCCCCAGCAGGACCAAAGATTGCACCATTGATGTCCACGTTCTCTGATAGTCCTCCAATGCGGTTTCGGGGAATGGCGCGATCACCAGCTCAGCCGTATTGTGTACCACGATCTTCGGCGGGCCATGCGTAGCGATCAATTCAGAAATCACTGGTGCAACCGCACTCGGATCGGACAGATCGACCTGATGAAACGGCGCGATCGTTTCCTGCGGCTGCGTCCGTCCAAGACCAATGGCCGTCATGCCACCTGCCTGAAACCGCGCGAGAAGGGACTGGCCAAGGCCAGCCCCCGCACCGGCGACAATCGCCAGAGGTTTCTTGCTATTCATGAATTAAACCACCGGTGGCTGTGCAAAGGGCAGGTGGCCAGTCTTCATCCAGACCTTCGCCCCGTCTGGGCCAGCCATAGCCGACAGCGCTTCACCCTCAGGCAGGCGTAGCCAGTCGTTCTTTTTCAGAACGTCTCCGCCTGAGGTCAGCGATCCGCCAATCATTAACAGCTCAATACCACCCGGCGCATTCGAAGTAATCTCGGTGCCTGCATCAACATGGCTGTAAGTGACAACCTCGCGGTCATCCTTGTGCAGGGTCGCAGTGGCGACCCCGTTCACGGGTGCGGCCAGTTCGTCGGCCATGGTTTTGCGGAACTGATTGCGGTCCTCCATGTCGAACTGCCAGAGTTTGACGAAGATCGTGCAGCCGGGTTCTGAGCCGGGCGTATGCTCGGTCGTTGGGGGATTGCGCACATAAGTGCCTTCGGGAAAATCGCCATGCTCATCCTGAAAGACGCCGTCCAAAACTATGAACTCTTCACCACCCGTATGGGTGTGGGCCGAGAATTTGCTGCCTGGTGCATAGCGCACAATGGTGGTGGCGCGGGCGACTTCGCCACCAATTCGGTCCAGCATGCGCCGGTCCACACCCTTCATGGGCGAGGCCTGCCACTCAAGCTGATCAGAGTGAACAACGACACGCGAAGAGAAGTCCGAGTTGAGTTCCATGGGAGGGGTCCTTTCAACTTAAATGGCAGTTCTCGCTTAGCCGGCGATAGATGGACGGGCCGCCATCTTAGCGCGCCAAGCTTGCAGGTTGGTCAGGGTTTCAGGAATTTCAACTTTGGCAAAATCGGCGAACGCCAATCCTGCAAAGGCGGTGATATCAGCCACCGAGAATGTGTCTCCAGCCAAGTATTCGTTTTCGGCCAATACCGCATCCAGATAGGCCATAGTGTTTCCGGCAACCTCTTTCTGTTTGTTGCCCCATTCGGCGCATTGATAGGTTTCCAGGTCCGGGCCGAGGCCAGGTGTGGCATGGCGGAAGTAGGTGCCGACCGCATTCAACAGACCGTTTTCCGCGCGCAGATTCATCATCGAGATTCGGGCGCGCTCTTGCGCAGTCACGCCGGTCAATGATGGGCCATCGAAGGTTGCGTCGATATATTCAGTGATCGCGTTGCATTGAGCGATGTGTGAACCATCTTCCAGTTCCAGACAAGGCACCTCTGCATCGGGGTTTTTGGCTTTGAACTCAGGCGTGCGATGTTCGCCGCCCATCACATCTACAGGGATGAATTCAACTTTGTCTGACGCGCCTTTTTCAGCTAGCGCAATACGAACACGGGCAGGGTTCGGGAACCCTTCGACATCATAAATCTTCATCTGAGTAACTCCGTCAGGGCTTGCAATGCTATCTACCTATCAATAGGTAGATAGCATTGCAAGCCTTTATTACGTCTTGTCAGATTGAATTGCTCTGATGGTCTTGTCAAAAGAACTTTGTTTGAGTGGGGCAGGGGTATTGCGTAGCTATTGCCCATTACCGGACCTGCTTCTTTCAAATACTATAAACACCTGTCCTGAGATCATCCGCCTTGCGGTGATGCAGTACATCCGCTTCCCGCTTTCGTTTCGGAATGTCGAAGTTCTGCTGCACGAACGAGGCATCGACGTGAGCCACGAAACTGTCCGCTATTGGTGGATCAGGTTTGGCCCGATGTTTGCCTCTGAGATCCGAAGAAAGCGGGTGCAACAACTGGGCGCATTCTCGAAATGGAAGTGGCATGTGGATGAGGTTTTGTGAAGGTTAATGGCAAGAAGCATTACCTCTGGCGGGTCGTAGATCATGAGGGCAAGGTGCTGGGAGCCGTTGTCACCAAACGCCGAAACAAAGTTGCAGCGCTGAAATTCCTCAAGACATTGATGGAGCGACACGGTAAAGCGGAAAACGTTGTCACAGATCGCTTCGCCTCATATAGAACCGCTTTCAGAGAGCTTGGTACTGACAAAAAACAGAAAACGGGCTGGTGGCTCAACAACTGCGTCGAGAATTCGCACCTGCCTTTCCGACGACGCGAACGCGCCATGCAACGTTTCAGGCGGATGCGAAGTTTGCAGAAGCTCGCCGCCGTCAACTCCTCTGTATACAACCACTTCAACCAAGAAAGAGCGCTTGCCAGCCGAGGCACCTTCAAGCTGATACTCACCGACGCTCTCGCCGAGTGGCGGGGTCTTTGTGACGAATGAAGGACAGCTATACTGGCCTAGCTGAGACTGGTTCGAATTCGCCTGACTGCACCGCCACTCATACCTGTCTCACTTCAGTTGTGTGTTTTGACCCGGAATTGTTCCGCAATTCCCGCGAGTTGACGCATGCGCTTTCAATCAGAGACGGAGCAGATCGTACACTCGGATCACGATTCAGGCCACAGTCTCAGTGCCGCATTTTGGTGGGATCGCTTTGGGCGGGATTTCCCTGATACCCGGAAGTTTACAGGGAAATTTCGCAAAACGGGACTGAGTTCAGTAATTTCACCTGTCAGAACTGAATGTTTTACAGGGGGTTAATGTTGCAAATTCCCTAAAAGGTGGAGCAGGGAATTTTCTCGTGGGAACAGGGAATTGTTCCGCCGGATCAGGGAGGGCGAAGTCTGTATCAGTGACGCAGGATCTGGAGATGTCAGAAGCCGAACAGGCGTTCCTGTTCGGACCAATCAAGTGGGTGGGTCACGCTGACCAGACGCTTGAGTGTGAGTTCGGGCGGCTGGGTGCCGTTGAGAATCGCGGCCTGAATCTTCGGTGAGAGAAACGCGAGCTGAGCACGGGCAAGGATGAAAGCGACGGGGACGCTTTCACGCCGCGCAACTTCCATCAGTTGAACTCCAGCTTTCAGATCACGGGTGCAGCCATGGGCGCGGATCAACATGGACCGGAGGTGGGGATCGGGTTGCGCCTTTGGTATCTTCACCTGTCATATTTATAGGTTTTTTTGCGCTGTTTTCCTCCGGGGACACAGGCGCGTATCCCATTGTCTTTCAATGCTTCACGGAACCAATTGGTATCGTACGCGCGATCAGCGAAGGCAACACTTGCAGGTATCGAAGACACACACATGATCCGCGGAGGATAAATTACGCCTGGACTCGGTTAGTTTCAACGCATCGCGGATTTGGCTGCTTGACCTGTTGATCCGACGAAATTTCCACGCTCAGCGATAAATTTCGCGACAGAAATACGCCCTTTAAAAGCAGGCCCACTTCACTTTCTTTCAAGCGTTTCTGGGGAAAAGGCTATATTAAACCGTGGGCTAATGATCTGCTTTGGTTTTTTTGGTTCGGGCCTCGGCTTCGCACTGTTCTCCGAGCGGCGCGCAGAAAACATCTTAGCAAGTTTGCGCTTAATCTTTCGTCTCATCCATTTACTCCTTAACGAGGCGTTCTGTCATGGCCGCGAAATACCGCCATTGGTCGAAGCCAAAAAATATTCTATTGAATCGTACTTTTCCGGCTCACCGTGATTATCTGAATTAGCCTCACTAATTTCCAACATTGCGTCGACAACCTTCCTTAGATTGCCTCCAAGTTTCTTTTGCTCTGCTGTACCTTGACGAAATAGATCTTGAAACGCGTCATATTGTTTGCGCACAGTTTCATCACGGAACAGCGATGAACACCCAAACCCATCCAAAAACTGCGGGCTGCCACCTGTCCAATGGGCAATTTTCATTGCAATCAGTTTATCTGCGATTGACCGAGCTTCTTGATTGTCAATTGCCGTAGTTGAGGCAATTTTTTCAGTATAGTAATCTCTCAGGTTTAAGGTTTCTTGTGCATGCTCCAGATAATGCAGACGGCTGGGCGGTCCAAACCTACTATGAGTGGCTAGTTTTGTGGTGAAGTAGCCAATTTCTGGCAAGGCCTTGATTTTTCCAGCCAGACAGTCGTGGAGGCCGACATTATAGTCGCCAAATATTTTCATGGCATTAAGCTGTAAGTTGTTACATCTTTCAAGGTAGTGATCACGGCGTGTCGCAGCATAACTGGTCGCGAAGGCCCATTTGCTGTATTTAGACAGACGAGAAACTATGTCTTCGTCTTGAAGGCTGAATGCATGAAGAAATTTCGCGTTGAACTGATCTTCGTCTAACATTGACAGGCAAATGATCCCGCCGATAGCGACGACGTGGTCGTGGTTTGCGCGCAGGAATTCAACACCTTGATAGAGTGTATCAAGCACAGGAAAATCATCATCTGCTCCGACGAAGATAATGTCATCATCCAACCCGCTCACACAATCAACCATGCGGTCCCGAAAATGCAGATCGGAATCGTACTCCTTATATTCGATCTGCAAAAGACTGTCGTTGTCACGTACCGCTTCCTCATAAGCAGCAAGGTATGAATGATGACTGCCATTGGCGATCACCACACGTTGTCCCGGATTGAACTCGCCCAGATACTTAAGGAGAAAGGACAAAGACATTGGACGGTTACGTGTGGGAATAACTAGAGGGACCATGGTGCATCCTTATGCGGCTAATACCGGAGATCTAGTGGGCTACACGGCGTCGAATTATGGTCTATTAGAAATTTGACGGTGTAGATATGCGGTCCAGCGCGGCTCATAACTTGATATTTTCGCATGTGTCCAACCCCAAAACACGATCGATGTCAATCTGTGAAAATATAGGTGCTGGCAACTGAACTGGAATTATTCCATGCTAACCAGCTTCTGACTCTTGAATTTTTGGCTTGTTCGGGCGGGAGCAGCCTCACTTCGTTGCGCTCGATCAGATACGCTCAACCTCTGGGCTGACTACTCAGGTAGAATGGCGGCATGAGACAACATCTGCGAATAGATCGCAGTCCGCCGCAGACAACTTGGCAATACCCGAGTTCAATCAGGAACGCCAACTCAACTCACGACCGAACTTTGAGCTGACCCAAAGTGGCAGCTTTGATTCACATGGGTTTTCAAATTATGTAGCAAACTGAGACCAGCTCGACGCGTCTCACACCACTCTCCTTGCTAATCAAAGTTATCATGCTTAAAGGGAATTCAATTATCTGCGGCCTGTTGGTCGATTAGAACAGAGCGGAGCGATGATTTGAAAGCGGTAATTCTAGCGGGCGGGCTTGGAACTCGGATTAGTGAAGAATCTCACCTCCGCCCAAAACCCATGATTGAAATTGGTGGTTTGCCCATATTATGGCACATCATGAAAATCTATGGCGCCCATGGGATCACTGAATTTGTCATCTGCTGCGGCTACAAAGGCTATCTGATCAAAGAGTATTTCGCGAACTACTTTCTACATACATCCGATGTCACATTTGATCTAAAAGACAATAAGATGAAGGTGCACAATCGATACTCGGAGCCTTGGCAGGTTACATTGGTCGACACCGGTCAGCTAACCCAAACCGGTGGCCGCCTAAAGCGTGTGAAGGAGCATCTGACCGACACGTTTTGTCTTACATACGGCGACGGTGTGACGGACCTTGATATTACCAAGCTTTTGGCCTTTCACAAAAGAACTGGCAGCCGTGCGACCGTTACCGCCTTGCAACCAGCAGCGCGGTTCGGAGCCTTGGAGATCGAGGGTGATTTTGTGACCCGGTTTAACGAGAAACCCGATGGAGATGGCTTCTGGGTTAACGGCGGTTTTTTTGTCTGTGAGCCTGAGGTGATTGACTACATCGACGGAGACGAAACGATTTGGGAACGCGCTCCATTGGAAACTCTGGCAACTGAGCGACAGCTTTCAGTGTTCAAGCATTCGGGTTTCTGGGCTCCGATGGATACGATGCGGGATCGTGATTACCTTGAAGAGCTTTGGAAATCCGGCGATGCACCATGGAAAACTTGGTGATGAATGCGTTCTGGAAAGACAAACGCGTTCTGATTACCGGACATACCGGGTTCAAAGGTGCATGGCTTGCGCTGTGGTTGACGCAACTCGGTGCCAAAGTCACTGGCATAGCACTGGCACCTGAAAGTCCCTTTTTTTCCTCTCTGAAACTAGAAGATACCATCAGGCACATTATCGGTGACATTCGAGATTCGTCTGTCGTGACAAACGCCGTAACAGCGTCAGACCCCGAAATTGTTTTTCACATGGCAGCACAATCTTTGGTTTTACGTGGATACGAAACCCCGATTGAGACCTGGTCCACCAATGTGATGGGGACGCTCAATCTGATGGAGGCGCTGCGTGATCTGACCGGTCCACGCGCCGTGGTTATGGTAACTACAGACAAAGTGTATGCCAACGACGAACAAGCGCGGCCATTTCGCGAAACTGATCCCCTAGGTGGTCATGACCCATATAGTTCCAGCAAAGCCGCGATGGAAATTGGCGTCGATAGCTGGAGAAAATCTTTTTTTGCACAGACAGAGATCCGTATGGCTTCGGCGCGCGCAGGCAACGTTATTGGCGGTGGCGACTGGGCCGAGAACCGCATCGTGCCCGATATTGCACGTGCCCTGGCGGCCGACATTCCAGTCAAAGTGCGCAACCCGAATTCCGTTCGACCATGGCAACACGTCCTGGAGCCTCTGCGAGGGTATTTGATACTCGCGGAAAAGCTGTTTACGTCGGCAGATCCCGATCTCCAAAGTGCGTTCAATTTTGGTCCACCATCTGAGGGGGTTAGAACCGTAAAGGACGTTGTTACAACGGCACTCTCCATGTGGCCGGGCGCATGGGAAGATACTTCTCGGAAATCCAATTCTGCCCACGAAGCTCAGATTCTCCGGCTTGCCACTGACAAGGCAGAGGCACTGCTGGGTCATTTCGCCTGTTGGTCTTTCGAAGACGGCATCCGCGCTACAATACAGTGGTACCAGTCTGTTGCGGAGGGCCAGTGCCCTCGTGCGGTCTCACTTAAACAGTTGCAATATTATGGTGAATCTTGAAGCTTATCCCTCAAGATATTGATGGGCTTTACGAAGTCCAGTTAGCGCGCCAGTCCGATGCCCGCGGTGCTTTTGCTCGTACATTCTGTGCTGACGTTTTTGCGCAAGCCGGTCTGCTGACCAATTGGGTGCAAATGAATATGTCGCAAACCAAGGGGCAAGGTACTTTGCGCGGTCTGCATTTTCAGCGTGCGCCGATGGCTGAGGCAAAGCTTATACGTGCAACCGAAGGAAAGGTATTCGATCTGGCGCTTGACCTGCGCGAAGGCTCTCCAACCTTTGGTCAAAGCAGAGCAATCACATTATGCGCTGAGGCTGGGAACGCAATCTACATTCCTGAGGGCTGCGCTCATGGTTTCCAGACATTGACCGAGACTGCGACGCTACACTATTGCCACACTGCTCCGTACACACCGGAACTTGAGGGTGGTGTGCGTGCGACAGACCCCGATCTGGGCATTGATTGGCCCTTACCTATCACGCTTATGTCGGAAAGAGATCAAAACTTGCCTGCCCTGCTGGATGTTCGCCCCTTATGACCAATACCTGCCGACATTGTCTGTCTTCACGCACTATGGCGTTTCTTGATTTGGGATATGCACCCCCGTCAAACGATTATCTAAGTGCGGAAGCGCTTTCTCGTCCCGAACTGACCTATCCGCTGCGGCTTTTCGTATGCAAGGAGTGCCGCCTTGTACAAACGGAAGACTTCTCGTCGGGCGAGGCGCTATTCACCGAAGAATACGCTTATTTTTCTTCCACCTCGACCTCTTGGCTTGCCCATGCCAAAGCCTATTGCGACACGGTTATCGAACGATTTGCTCTAGATGCGGATTCTCATGTGATCGAGGTTGCATCCAACGACGGTTATCTGCTGCGCAATTTTCGGAAGGCAGGGATCCCCTGCCTAGGTATTGAACCCACACATTCCACCGCCTCCGCAGCGACGGCAATCGGGATCAATGTTGTAGAGGAGTTCTTCGGGGAAGGGTTGGCTAAGGGGCTGGCCAAATCTGATCTTGTCATAGGTAACAATGTCTTTGCCCATGTACCCGACATTAACTGTTTCTCGCGAGGGCTGGCGGTTTGCCTAAAACCTCAGGGCGTGGTCACACTCGAGTTTCCGCATTTGTTGAACCTGGTGACGCAAAACCAGTTCGATACCGTGTATCACGAACATTTCTCCTACATTTCTCTTCTTTCAGCCGAGCGTATTCTGGCGGCGGCAGGTTTGCGGGTGTTCGATGTTGAACAACTAACAACTCATGGCGGCAGCTTGCGTCTCTTTGCCTGTCTTGAAGGAGCCAGACATGCGCAAACCGACGCCGTGAAGGCCATGCGTGATCTCGAAGCATCTCACGGAATGAATGACGATGACTTCTACACAGGTTTCCAACTCAAGGCGGAAAAGGTCAAAGACGATTTCTTGCGGTTCGTGCTGGATGCTAAAGCGGAGGGAAAGTCGGTAGCAGGATACGGCGCAGCCGCGAAAGGCAACACGCTTATGAACTTCGCAGGCGTTGGTCCAGACGCCATTGAATTCGTATGTGATGCTGCAGAATTTAAGATCGGCAAATACCTACCGGGCAGTCATATCCCCATTCTGGCGCCAGACGAGCTACAGAACCGACGTCCAGACTACCTGGTGATATTCCCATGGAACCTGAAAACCGAGATTATGCAATCACTTGATTGGCTTGTAGATACCCGTTTTGTAACTGCTGTGCCAGAACTGCAAATCCTATGACCGACCGCATCGTCTATACCCGACCCTCTATCACCGATCTCGAGGTTAGTTATGCCACAGATGCCGCCCGCACTGGTTGGGGGCCGAAATGTTATGACTACATTCATCGCTTCGAGGCGACCTTCGCAGAGTATGTCGGAACAAAACATGCTATTTCGACTTCCAGTTGCACGGGCGCGATGGAGATGGGTCTGGCTGCGCTAGGTATCGGTCCGGGCGATGAGGTCATCCTTGCCGACACAAATTGGATCGCTACGGTTGCTCCCGTCGTGCATTTGGGCGCAACACCGATTTTCGTTGATATCTTGCCAGACAGTTGGTGTATTGATCCTGATCAGGTCCGCGCGGCGATTACATCGAAAACCAAGGCCATCATAGCCACACATCTCTACGGTAATCTCTGTGAGATGGACACACTGTTGAGCATCGCAGATGAATGTGGAGTGGTGCTTATCGAAGACGCGGCCGAAGCGTTGGGTGCGCGATATCGCGCCATTCATACAGGCGCGATGGGAAAGTTCGGGACCTTCTCTTTTCATGGTACGAAAACGTTGACCACCGGCGAAGGCGGGATGCTGGTGACCGATGACGATGCTTTGGCGGATCGCATTCTGACGCTGTCCAATCACGGACGTGACAAGGCGCAGAAAAAACAATTCTGGGCTGATACGGTCGGCTACAAATTCAAGATGTCAAACATTCAAGCTGCAATAGGAATGGGGCAGATTGAGCGCATTGAGGAACTGACGAACCGCAAAGCGGAGATACTAGCGGCCTACAAAGAGCGGCTGTCGCATCTAGGGCTATCGATGAACCCTGAGCCTCCTCACGTTCGGAATGGCGCGTGGATGCCCACTGTTGTTTTTGACAAGGCACTTGGCGTCTCCCGTGAGAGGGCCTTGGCAGCATTCGAGGCAGCAAACATTGATGCGCGTGTATTTTTCTACCCGCTTTCCAGCCAGCCTATGTTCGTAGAAGCGCCTACCCCGCATGCCCATGATATTTGCGAGCGGGCACTGAACCTGCCCAGTTTTCACGACATGACAGACGGGGACATTGATCGAGTCTGTCGGGTAATCGAGACCTTGGCCTCTCCTTAGGCTTTCACAATCTCGTCAATACGCCCGTTGATCTGGGCGCCTTTGGCAAGTCCGCGATACATGAACTCTTCGTACCCGCGCTCTTTCATCGCGCGTATCGTGCGGTCGATGTCATAAACGACTCTGTGCAGGGCAATCTGGCCATCTGATAAGATTGCGTAAGCTGCACGTGGGTCTCCATCGCGCGGCTGTCCGACCGAGCCCGGATTGCAAAAGACGTGCGTACCGAAGTCTAGAATGCATTGCACATGGGTATGACCCGCAAAGAGCCGTGTTACGCCTTTGGGAAACGTATCGATCCCCACTTTATAGAGGTATTCATCGACATGATCCTGCGGTCCTCCGTGTACAAACAATGTTGTGCCATCCTGGATGCTGTCCATTGATCGGCTTAACCATGCCACGCTGTCCGAACTTAGCTCTGTCTGATGTTTGTCTATGATACCCGCGACGACCTTAGAGCGTTCGCAATTCTGTCCCGACGTAACGTAGCTGTCGTGATTGCCCAGTATATTGCGCACCCCTTCTGCCTTGAGCAGTTGTACGCATTCTTCCGGCTGACCATTATACCCAATAACGTCGCCAAGGCACACAAACTCTGTCACCCCTTTGGACTTCGCGTCAGCCAAAACCGCCTCAAGCGCGGCCAGATTGGCGTGAATATCAGAGATCAGGCCCAGCATAACGTATCCGATCTGCGTTGTGACGCTGCGCAATCCCTTCACGCAAGACAGGTTGCGCAGGCCGTCGTCGGTTCAGGTAAAAGTCAACACACATCTCAGCTTCGTTGAACCCGAAAGCGGTTCGCAAGGAACAACTACTTGAAAACCGAGGGTTGATTTCAAGAAGATAGGCATCCTCACCTTCCAAACGGAATTGTAAGTTGGTTGGACCCAGCGGCTTGTAGTAGCGCATGATTGTATCAGTTGCTTTGGATACGGCTTCATGAGTGACGGTCTTTGCCTCGCCAGTGTTCCCGGCACGTGTCAATCGGCGCTGAAAGATCAGTGGGCCAATGTAATCGCCGTCGCCAAAGCCAAATGTACCGACAGTATATTCATCGTCGTCCGTACCAACAATCCGCTGCACAAGAAATTCGCCCGAGGTTTTTCCGCTCCAATAATCAAAATCTACTTCGTCATGAAGAAGTACAATGCCAACGGAGCCTTCCCCAGTGCTGGGTTTCAAAAGAAATGGCGGTTTCCCCAGCGCCGCGCAGGCCGCTTCCCAAGTGCCACCTCCTGTAATCGACGGGATGACTGGCAACCCCAACTGCGCATAGTCGGCTGCAAAATCCGACTTGTTTTCAGTCAACGCGATAAGATGCGACGTGTTTAGGGCCAACGCTACCCCGAGGTCTTCGAAAAAACTTCGGTGGGCGTCTAGAAACGCCATGTCGATGCTGATACCTGGAATAATCAGTTCAATTCCGTGATCCTGCACCAAATCTTTCCAGAACGTCAGATACGCATCTGAGCTTTCGTCTATCTTGGGTTTCAGCAGAGTTTCATCGCACAGCTCTGCGCCGAATAGCGACATGCGCCGGTCAAGTCCAATTAACCACGACCGCCCGTCATCCCGCAGACTGCTGGCGATGCCCTGGCCTATGAGCGCTCCTACGCCGGTGACCAGAATACGTCGGCGCTCGTTCACAACTCAGGCCCCGCACAAACAGCTCTAGTCATGAGACACTTCTACAAGAAGACCAACACAAAGATCTGGAAAGTCAACGCCAACAGCCATCATCGCGCGCATGTTCTCTTCAAAGTTATCTAGCGTTCTTAGAACACCCAATGGAAGAGGCTTCAGGTAAAGCCCTTCCTCATGCGTTACTCTGTACCCGGCCAGCTCGATGGCGCTTCGCAATGTATCGCGGCAAAAATTGCGTTGATGTCCGAGCATTAAATCCGTTTCGTTCAGATCATAAATGTCCTCGATCATCCCCATCTCAAGCCCGAGGCGCCGGTTTAACGATTTTGCATTCGGTACAGCAATCCAAATGCGACCGTTGGGAGCTAGAAACTTTTTGTACCGGCTTAGAATGGCGACTGGATCATCCACATGCTCGAGCACGAATCCCATGACAATCAGATCGAAGGTGTCGGTAGGTGTGTAAGTTTCGAAGTACCCCGCCTCCAATGATCCAGTATACCAAGGGTTCTTGGACTGAAAATTCTCGATGACCTTTTGAGAGCCTTCAACGACGACGTGCTGGTCACTCATCTTGAAAAAGAAGGGAACTGTGTAACCATGCCCCAACCCAAGCTCTAGCAAACGCCCAACATGTCCCGCACGCTCAAAAATCCTCTCGGGATACCACCGCATAATGAGATCATTCTCAATCTCGACACTAGGTGGCTGCAAATACTTTGATGCGACGTCGTCTAGGTTTTCCATCAGATAGTCAGCCCTTTCGAATACACGTCATGACAGGTAGAGGAATTTCCGATCAGGGGTCTGAAAATTTGGAATTCCTTCAATTATTCGGCGCGCGTGACGTGGGTTTAGCCCCACCAAAATTGCCGCGGGCTCCGATTGCAAATCTCGCGGGGGGACTATCGGAATGCCATCAATCTCCTTGCCATGCAGAAACGGATTCTGATCGACAAAATAGCTGACGCGGCAGGGTTCTTTCAGACAGGAATAGATGAAATGGCCATAAATCCCGGCACCATATATCGCCAAAGGCATGTCCACCTCGACTGTCTCCTCGAATGTGGTGATCCGTGTTTTGATGTCGCTCCAAAAAGCGGCCAACTGCTTGGCATCATCTACCCGGTTCGGGAATTCTGGTGGAGTTAGAACTTTCGCGTCAGTTGCGGTAAGCCGACCTGAAACGACGTAAGCCGACGCATGAGCATCTGGATCAATATCAATGCTATCGAACCCAGCATCGGTCATGAGACGCCACAAAGACGACTCGGAGAAGTGATTTACGTGATCTGCGACTACGAAATCAGCCGCGTTCTGATACATGTCCGGCACGATAAAGTAGAAATACCCTCCTTCTTTGAGCAGTATGCTGACCTCCGCCAGTATCTGATCAAGATGCGGGATATGTTCCAGTGCGTAGAACGAAAGAACGACGTCCATCTGCCGTTGCCAACTCGGGTCAGGTGCATGAGTGGCCCATTTGGCGCTGGTTGGAAAGCGTTCCCAAAACGGTATGTATTTGTCTGTCACATCAAACAAATACGGCTCTATCTCTGGTATTTCTTTGCAAACGGACCTTAGAGTGGGCGCCTTGGCGCAGCCGTAATCTAGTACCTTTCGATGTTTTGAAAGATCAATTTTTGACATCAGCACATTCGCCTGATGTTGCGACCGATAAACTTCCTTGCCGTCTACGACGGCGTAAAGCTGATCATCGTCTTCGCTGTCAATACTGATCTCATACTCGGTGGAATAAAACGCTTCCAGATCGGGCAGTTCATTGGTTTGAGCGTGCTGGCAAACCTCACAGAAATAAACAGTAGTGCGACCCTCAATGAGGTTGTTCATTGTGGTAAGTGATCTGTTTTCGCTGCTTTCAAAAATCGGAGCACCGGAAGGCGTACCGCAGACATTACATGTTGTCGTCATATCTTACGTCTCGTCGTTGTCATACCTTACGTCTCGATAAAATGATTGGGAAAAACCTGTGCGACGTCAGTACCGGATGTCACCGACGCTTTCCAACCTACTTTCTGTCCCACAGGATCGCGGTAGTTAAAAAAACGGCTTTGCACTGACCAGCGTGCTCTTTCTGCTCGGTTCACGCCTGAGCCATGGAGCGTCAAAAAATCCATTAACAATAAGTCACCGGGTTCCGTCAGTGGGGCAGCTTGTTCGTATTTGCCGATAATCTCGTCCTCGTCGTGCAGGCCGATCTGATATGCGCCTTGCTTGTCAGCGTAGTTCGCTCCGCGAGAATAAACGCAAAGTCCGTCGCGATGGGATTTGGGTAGAACAATCACAGGGCCATATTCATCAGTTACCGGTAAAAGCGGGGTCCAAAATACAATTCCATCAATGCTTTGAGGCTGGTACATGAATTCTTGATGCCAATGAGAGCGAAATTTGTCTTCGTATGGGACATCAATCCGAATGCCATAAGACGCCGCACCAATCCCCGAATGCGTAGTATTGCGCAAGCTACGAAATAGCGCATCTGATCTCTCGTTACAAACCAATCGCAGGAACGCCGGTATTTGCTTAACCAGATCGTAAATCTCGCCGCCATAGCTACGGTTCCTAGCAATAAGGGTGTTGTAACCTGCGTCAAATTGTTCGGGCGTAAATCGGGGGCGGTTCAGATCTTCACCATGACGCTCTGCCACCAGACCGATAATTTCATATATATCTTTCTGAATCGGTGCGATTTCTTTAGCGACGTCGTAAAAGCCCTTGATTATCAAATACCCTTCAGCTTCGAAGAATTTCCGGTCCGCTTCGGATAAGATCGCTGTCACGTCAAAGCTCCTCATACCTCAGGACTTCGTCTTTCATAATGTCCCGAGACCGTCAATACCAGACCGACGACCCCAAATAGACGGCGAATTAGCGAGTTCTTTTGGAGTAGGACAGTTAAAGCTGAGGACATTCGAATTGGCTGAACTGATCATGGGCCAATTCATAAAAGACACCGAGGCGGCTATGATGTAACGATAGCAACATGGCCCCGGTAGTAGCGAGAACGTTCTAAGAATTCGGCACACTTATTCAAAGTGGGATGCTCTATTGTTTTAGTAGAGACCTTTGAGCTATTCATTTCGGAAGCTAGACAAAAAAAAATTCGGGTTGTTCAAAAGCGTGTCGGACCGACGCGAATGTTCGCGATATAAAACCTACTCACACAATGGATGGTGACACGACCTGCAACAAAGCTTAGATGAGAGCTCCAGAGCGTGGCAAATCACTTAAAAATGCTGAAGGCAAATCAT
Organism: Ruegeria sp. D6; assembly: GCF_056534365.1. NCBI lineage: Bacteria > Pseudomonadati > Pseudomonadota > Alphaproteobacteria > Rhodobacterales > Roseobacteraceae > Ruegeria > Ruegeria sp. D6. The sequence continues at coordinate 408,292 of NZ_JBQFPH010000001.1, forward strand.
GACGTCAAAAGACGACCGCAAAGAGTTTGAAGCTCACAAGAAAAAGCAATGCTTGGCGCTTGGGCAAGACGAGCAGGTTTTTCAAAGTTCAATTGCACATATGTTGCAACTTGATCCTTATGACTACTCTTATTTGTGGAGCTGGATGGGTGCACCCATCATTCAGATGCCTGCAGATGTGATGGCGACACAGGAAGTGATCTGGAACACGAAACCCGATGTCATTATCGAAACTGGCGTGGCACGCGGTGGCTCGGTGCTGTTTATGGCCTCACTATTGCAGTTGATTGGCAACGGCACCGTGATCGGAGTCGACATAGATATCCGCTCTCATAACCGTGACACGATCAACAAACACCCTATGTCGAAACGAGTCACTCTAATTGAGGGGCCGTCGACCAGCGAGGTAACATTGGCCGCTGTGCGTGCCGAGATCCCTGAAGGCGCCAAAGTCATGGTAGTTCTAGACAGCGATCACAGCCGCGATCATGTTCTGACCGAATGCCGTGCCTACGGTCCGTTGGTGACACCCGGCTGCTACATGGTCGTTGCAGATACGATGATCGGGCATGTCGCCCAAAAGGACAGTCCGCAAAATCGGTCGAAATCGTGGTTTACTGGAAACGAGCCGCTATCAGCGCTCAATGACTATATGTCAGAGGCAGACTTATTCGAAATTGATCCGGTGTTGAACGGCAAGCTTGTGCTATCCTCTTCGCCTGGCGGGTACATTCGCCGCAAACCAGCATGACCACCGTAGTCATTTCGCAACCAATGTATTTTCCTTGGCCGGGGTTTTTGGCTCAACTCGCCTTGGCCGACATAGTCGTTTGGTTGGTAGATGCGCAGTTCTCCAAGGGTTCGTTTACCAATCGGGTGCAAGTAAAGCTGCCTACAGGTACCTCCTGGCTCAGTGTACCGGTAAAAAACACTGGCAGTAGTACCAAAATCGCTGATCTCACCGCCGCCAATCCACACTGGCTTGAAAGTCACGTTGCTAAACTCAAACAATCGTTGAAAGACACCCCTTATTTGGACACGACATTGGCATTGGTTCAAAGATTGGAACGATACGACAAGCTCTGCGACGCCCTGATTGCCAGCTGTGAAGGACTGGCCTCAAGATGTGGAATTGCGCCCAAAAGTACCTGTCTCAGCACTGATCTGAATATTGGCGGGCACGGGTCAGAACGGGTCATGCACATCGTAAAGGAATTGGGCGGAACGCGCTATGTCACCGGACATGGCGCACGCAACTACCTGGAGCACAAGGGGTTTGAATTGGCAGGGATCAACGTCGAATACATGGAATATGATGTCAGGCCGTGGGGGCGTGTTGAAGATGATTTTTCGCCGTTCGTGACCGGGCTTGACCTGTTAGCACATGTAGGCCCTGCTCAAGCTGCATCTTATCTAAACCCGCGCACACGCCACTGGAAAGAATTTCTTCAGAACCACCAACAGACATAGGCTTCCTAATATGGAATCGTTTCCGGTTTGGAACAGGATCGCATCATAGCGTTGACGGCTCGGAGTGTTCTATCTGTACCCCCAACTGTCCGGGGCAGAGGAGGTGATAGCCAAAGGATTGACGCCGCCCGAAGTGAGCTCCCACGCCCAATCTTACTGTGCCGTTAACTATTGGGCGCTAACTTGAGTAATTTAAAAAAATCAGTGCCTTATTGTGGCCCTTAGTTCTGGTCTATATCATTAGCTCCCGGTGTCTGACATCAGTACCATTGGGACAGTATTGATCGATTTGATAAGAGTAGATTTCTGGCTCATCGTAGCTGCCAAGGAGTGGAGATGAGAAAGAACCCCTAAAACAAGCAGAGTCACGGTGAGAAGCCAGCAAAGGACATTTGGCGTTCGACCCGTAAACAGTATTCCGCACAAGAAATGATCCAGATCGTACTGGTCGGCCAAATAGGCGAGGAAAGTATTGCAGAGCTGTGCCGTCATGAGGGCACCGCGCAAAGCCTGTCCTGGGCGGACGCCTGTGGGCGCACCACCCTTTCGAACTATATTAAACTTGCTACCCCCCAACCCTCGCCGGGAGCAGGTTTTAGAGACGAGCACCCTGAAGGGCTTCGCCCAAAACCAGTTGTTAAAGGGAAATATGTACGACGCAACCACTTGGCAGAAGGCATGGCTGTGCGGCGTAATGGAAAATTTCTATCGCAAAAGGCAAAACTATTTGTCGCACATAGGGAGTAGGTGGCGGACCAAGGGGGAACAACCCTATTTGAGTAACCATTTTTCATGCAAAAAAATAACTGCCACAATATGTACCACGAAGTGGACAAGTATCGGTGGCGTGATCGGTCTACCACTCAGGACTTCGGGCTTTGTGCGGCCTGCCTTGTACCCAGTTCAAAATGCAGCTTGATGCATGGATCAATCCGAATTGGTAGATTCACTTTCAAGACTTTGGTTTCACTAGGGCAACCTGGGCTCTACAACGCTATAGATTCTAACGCGCGAGCACAGATATTCGCTATAACCAAGCGAATGAATCTTCGCTCAGCTCCATAAATGCCAGATCCTCAACTAAGACTTTGGCACCACTTAAATTAAGCAGCACCCCGTCATCCAGATCCCGGTACTTAATGTCAGAGATATTGTCTGCAAATAGACCTGAGCCAATCCCAATCTGATCAATCCCAACTTCAAAATCAGTCATGATGTTGAAGCCATCAAAAAAGTGAAACTCAAGAAGGTCAGCTTCCTCTCCACTAATATGAACACCGCGGCCTGGTCCGCCTCTCAGGATATCGGCGCTTTCCCCACCATCCAATTTGTCTCTTCCGAAGCCATCCTCCAGGATGTCAGCTTCATCCAAGCCATTGATATGGTCTCGTCTCCGACTTCCCGAAAGCGATACGCTGTCATCCAGTATGTTTACAGAAATGAGGGCCGTGGCTTCGGAAGTTCTACCGAACGTGTCTACAAGTTCATACGTGAATGTCTGGACTATCTCGTCACCGGGGGCGACCAAATCAAGACATCTGAATCTGCTTCATATGTAAACGATCCATCATTATTCAGGTTTGGTAGCCTCTCTTCCGGACCTGAAAGCAGGGATACGGTTAGTCCTCTGCCTGTGTACCAGTTGTCGTTGGCTAGGATGTTTCCAGCGATGACATCGTCTTCGTCAATGTGAAAAACATCGTCTTGTGCATTTTGGTGGAAATGAAGCTGCTATGGCCGTCGCCCCATCGAGATCTTTCACCGTAGATTCCGAACCGGAATAATCGCCCCCTAGAACGATGGTTGTATCGGCAAATCCATCATTGTCTGTGTCTTTGCCCAAAATTGCGGACCCCAAATAAACACTCAAATCACTTCGATCAAAACTGACACCATTCAATATAAAGACGTCATCAATCCCAAAGGTCTCGTCGGTAGACCTTGCCTTGAGGCGGGCAGGGGGCTTTCTCAGCATTTACCCAAGACAAGACCTGCTTTTTTCAAATACTATAAACACCAGTCCTGAGATCATCCGCCTTGCGGTGATGCAGTACATCCGCTTCCCGCTTTCGTTTCGGAATGTCGAAGTTCTGCTGCACGAGCGAGGTATCGATGTCAGCCACGAAACTGTCCGCTATTGGTGGAACAGGTTTGGCCCGATGTTTGCCTCTGAGATCCGAAGAAAGCGGGTGCAATAACTGCGCGCACTCTCGAAATGGAAGTGGCACGTCGACGAGATTTTGTGAAGGTTAATGGCAAGAAGCATTACCTCTGGCGGGCCGTAGATCATGAGGACAAGGTGCTGGGAGCCGTTGTCGCCAAACGCCGAAACAAAGCTGCAGCGCTGAAATTCCTCAAGAAATTGATGGAGCGACACGGTAAAGCGGAAAACGTTGTCACAGATCGCTTCGCCTCATATAGAACCGCTTTCAGAGAGCTTGGTGCTGACAAAAAACAGAAAACGGGCAGGTGGCTCAACAACTGCGTCGAGAATTCGCACCTGCCTTTCCGACGACCCGAACGCGCCATGCAACGTTTCAGGCGGATGCGAAGTTTGCAGAAGCTCGCCGCCGTCAATTCCTCTGTCTACAACCACTTCAACGAGAAAGAGCGCTTGCCAGCCGAGGCACCTTCAAGCTGATACTCACCGCCGCTCTCGCCGAGTGGCGGGGTCTTTGTGACGAATGAAGGACAGCTATACTGGCCTAGCTGGGACTGGTTCGAATTCGCCTGACTGCACTGTTGCAGTTAAAAAACTGTTCCTCGGGTCGGGCGGTTGTTTTCGATATTGAACTTCATTCCGTTTAGCAATTCTTCAAGATCCGGGCGCGCAGCAGGGCCATTCGAAATGTCGACCAACATCAAACTGCCATCTGGCCGAATTCCGAATGCGCCGGGCTCTGCAAACAATGTGGTTGTCTCAGCCTCCGAAAGAGGGTCCGACACGTAGAGTCCAAGTGATCGCATCTGCGTTTCGGTCAATCCAAAGCCCAAGTTAAATGTCCAACCGAACTCTTCCTTGTCGGCCAAAGCCTTTTCTTTAGAGTCAGCGGAAACGACCACTACATCCATGACGCTGCTCCAATCAGCCAGCATGGCGTTCAATTTGTTGAGAAATCGCTTGCATCTGGGACAGTGACGCCCGCGATAGACGAAAAGCATCGTCCATCGATCTTTGGGCCGACCAATCTCTATTTCGCCACCGCAGACATCAAAAACACTGATCTGCTCGACGGGAGCATTCACTTTGGGTTTTTGCGACATGTCAGCTTCCTTTTTTCATTAAGAGAGAAACTCGAACACAAGCTTAGCTTCAAGTGTCTGCCTTTAAACTTGAATGTACTTTATTCACCCAACCAAGCTTGGCAGTGTTAGTGAAATCGCGGGTACAAAAGTGATAAGCATTAATGCGAAGAGAATTGCCAAGTAGAAGGGCCATATTGTTCGCACGGCTTTCTCCATTGGCAATTTACCCACGGCGCAACCGACAAACAGGCAGGATCCGACCGGTGGTGTACACAATCCTAATCCCAAATTCACGAGCAAGATCATCCCGAATTGCAGCGGATCAATCCCAAGGCTGTTGGCAACGGGTAGAAAAATGGGTGTGCAGATCAGAATTAGAGCTGCCATATCCATAATCATTCCAAGCAACAACAAAACCGCATTTACCATCAGCAGGATGAGTATCGGATTTTCTGTCAACCCAGTAAGCAGATCTACGGTTCTGTCCGGAACTCTGTAAAAGGTCAGCATGTAGGCAAACGCACCAGCGCATGCGATTAATATCATTACCATCGCCGTCGTGCGCACAGCAGAAGCGACAGCAATACAAAAGTTTTCCCACGTTATGCTTCTGTAGACGATCAGTGTGACCACGAATGCATATATGGCCCCAAACGCTCCGGACTCCGTAACGGTGAAAATACCCGACAACACACCGCCGACGATAATCACAGCCGTCAAAAGTCCTGGAATTGCACTGAAGAAGCTCTCTACGAGCGCTGGCCAACCCGGGAAGGTCTCAGCTTGATAACCTCTGCGCACCGCTACAAGGTACGCCGCCACAGCAAGGCAAAGGCACATCAAAACTCCTGGAACAACGCCTGCAAGAAACAGCTTCGAGATCGATATTCCACCCCCGGCTGCGATCGCGAAAATGATCATATTGTGACTGGGTGGAATAATTATACCGGCAATCGAGGACGTGACGGTCACGTTTACGGCGTAATCTGCATCGTAACCTTTCTCTTTCATCACAGGAACCAAGATAGACCCCAGTGCGGAAATGTCTGCGATGGCCGATCCTGAAATCCCCCCAAAAAGCATCGAAGAAAACACGTTCACAATTCCCAAGCCGCCGCGCACGGCCCCGACAGCGGCTGAAGCAAACCTGACGAGACGCATGGCTATCCCGCCGTGGAACATCAGTTCACCTGCAAAAATGAAGAACGGGATCGCCATCAACGAGAATACATTGATCCCGGAGACGATCCGCTGAAATCCGATCATCAAGGGTAAGCCTTCGAACCAAAATGCCGAAATGGCCGCTATTCCAAGCGCGAATGCTACAGGCGTTCCGATCAGTACGCAGAGGGCGAACACGCCAAGCAACAGAAGTATTCCCATCATTCGCCTCTATTCGATGCTGTCATTGCGCTCGTCAAAACCGACATAGAGGCGGATTAGATGACCAACGGAAAAGAGTAATATGAGTCCTCCGCCAATTGTGAGAGGCAATGAACGCAAGCCTTCGGGGACTTGAATCAATGGGATTAGCGATCCCCACTTAAAGATCGTAAGTCGAGCTCCGAACCACAGCATCAAGGCGCCGAACCCAGCCATAAGCACGTCTGTGCAGATAACCAAAATGGTCCTCACACGTGGAGGAACCGCAGAACGCACGAGAGACACGGACAAGTGCGTGTTATCGTGTACACCTGCTGCCGCACCGAGAAACGCAATTGTCATGACGAGAAGCAAGGCGACTTGCTCGACCCAGGTCGGCGTCGCATTCAGAACATAGCGACCAAATACTAGCCATCCGAATATGACCGTGATGACAACCAGTGCGACACCGGTCAAAACCCGGCACACGTCGGCGATCCAATCCAGGATCTGGATCATCTTGCGCACAGATGTCGGGGGCAGGGAAGTATAACTCATTGGCTCACAACTCTTGATCAGGCGTCCGGACCCGCATGTGCGGGACCGGACAATATCAGACCCAATGTAGCTAAATCAGTCCGTCGCCTGGATAGTCTCGACAAGCGGGCGTAAATCGGGGTTCGTAGTAAAGTAGGCTTCGTAAACCGGGCCCATAGCCGCTTGAAACGGGGCTTTGTCGGCCACTTCATTCACGACCACACCAGCTTCTTCGACGGCTGTACGGCTGGCTGCTTCGCGCTCGGCCCACAATTGCCGCTGAAGTTTTGCAGATTCCTGAGCTGCCTCTCGAACCGCGGCCTGCATCTCAGGTGACAGTGCGTTGAACGTGTCGGTATTAATGCAGATACATTCGGGTATGATCAGGTGCTGAGACAGCGAATAGAAACCTGCAACTTCGAAGTGGCCAGTTGACTCGTACGATGGCCAGTTGTTTTCGGCACCATCGACGACACCGGTTTTCAGCGCCTGATAAACTTCGGCAAACGCCATTGGCGATGGGTTGCCACCAAGCTCAGAAATCATGCCTGTAAAGAGGTCATTATTCATGACCCGAACTTTCATTCCCTCAACATCGGCAGGTGCGTTGATTGCCTTTGTTCCGTTGTAGAAGGAGCGAGCGCCAGCGTCATACCACGCAAGAGGTGTCAAGCCTTTGGCTGCCATACCTGCCGCAATTGCCTCGCCACCATCACTGTCCAAGACGCGGAACATGTGCGGGACGTCTTTGAATATAAAGGGCAAAGATACAACATTGGCCTCGGCGACAATCGGGCCAATTGGGCCCAGGTTAAAGTTGCCGACTTCCAATGCGCCTGCGCGGACCTGTTCAACCGCGTCGGGCTGACTGCCCAGCGTGCCCCCATGGAACATTTGAAGGCTGATTTCACCGCCAGTTTTTTCCGTAATGAGTTCTGCGAATTTGTCCATCGCGATGGTGTTTGGGTAACCATCCACGTGGATATTCCACCCGCGCCAATCCTCTGCGAAGGATGCGCTCCCGGTAATTGCGACCACGGTCGCGGCGCTCATCAGCGTTTTAGTCAGTTTGATATTCATATTTTCCTCCCTAGAAAACAGACAGTTGACTCGATGCCCGGCGAAGGCCGGTTATGAAAAGAGCAGGCCTCCGTTGATGTCGATGTTCGCGCCCGTAATGAAAGCAGCGGCGTCTGAGGCCAGATAGGCGACCAGATTGGCGACATCCTCAGATGTGCCTTCGCGTTTAAGCGGCGTGGCGCCGGCCACGTTGGTCCGCACTTCGCTTTTTGTGAAGACATTGTGAAAATCGGTGTCGATCATGCCCGGGCAAACCGAATTTACCCGGATGTCCGGCCCCAGTTCTTTGGCCAATCCACGCGTCATCGTCATGACCGCACCCTTCGAGGCCGCATAGGCGACCGCGCCTGGGCCACCCCCGTCACGCCCCGCCTGACTCGCAAACCCGACGATCGCGCCGCCTTTTTTCATATGCGGCAACACGGCCTGAACAGCGCGGGCAAAAGAAGTGGTGTTCAGGTCCATGACATGGCACCAATGCTCCATATCCATCTCAGACAGGGTCTTCCGGGCCAGCAATCCGCCGGTCACGTGGGCAAGAATGTCGATCCGAGGTCCGAATGTCGCAATAGTCTCCGAGATCAGCCTTTCCACATCCGCACCGGAGGTCATGTCGCCCTGTATGGCAATCGCCTTACCTCCGGCAGCCGTTATTTCCTGAACCGCCGATTCCGCACCCGAAGATGAGCTGTGATAGTTGATCGCGATCGACGCTCCAGCCTTGGCCAGTTTCATGACGCAGGCGCGGCCAATGTCCCGTCCGCCGCCGGTTACGATCGCAACCTTCCCTGCCAGTTCCATGTTCGGGCCAATCTGTTCAGCGTTCAATTCGGTCATTTTCTTGCCCCCTTGGCTCCCCGGTCATCCAGTCAGTGCGCCCGTTTTGGTCTTTGAGCCTTAACGAGCATTCAGCCGTGTTGCCTATTGTAGTCGACTAGGATACTAGTATTGTCAACAAATTTGTTTGGGAGCCACAAAAGGCTTCGCACGGCCCGTGCTAAATGGATTGGCTGGAGATACATTGAGGAGTATCGGAGGGAGAGGCCTAGTGGCCCAGAATGCCGCCGGTGTTGGTCACGCGCAGAAAAAGGCAGGAAATGCAAAGTATTACGGATAAAATCGAGCGGCGCACAACCACTGACATCGTATATGAGAGTTTGTACGAGGCGATCGTTTCACTGGAAATTCTGCCGGGAACAAAACTGTCCGAAGCAGATATTGCAAAAAAGTTCGAAGTGTCGAGGCAGCCGGTCCGCGATGCTTTCAACAGGCTTGAGGCGCAGGATTTGCTGCTGATCCGACCACAGAAAGCCACGCGGGTACGTAGTTTTTCCATGGAACGGATCGGTCATGCGCGCTTTGTTCGCCTCTCGGTCGAGTTGGAAGTGGTGCGCGCTGCATGTCGGAACTGGAAGCCCGAGTATTCGAAGCAACTGGAAGACAATCTCATGCAGCAGAAAGATGTCGTTTCAGGGAACGAGGCCGAAAAGTTCCATCAGCTCGACTACGACTTTCATCGGCTGATTTGTGAGTTGAGCGGCAACCCGCTGGCCTTCAATACGATTCAGGAATGCAAAAGAAAGATCGATCGCCTGTGCGTTCTAAGCCTAGGGCGCGAGAGCGAGGCCGACATTTTGGTTCGGGATCATATTGAGCTGGCAAAATCGCTAGCAGACCGCGACGAGGCGACTGCGACCGAGACGATACGCCGTCATTTGGGTCGCATCGACAAGACCATCGAGGAGGTTCACTCGAAACATGCCGAGTATTTCGAATAAATTGAACGCCGCCAACTGACTAAGGACCTCGCATTATGACCAAGAGCTATCCGATTGTATCACCTGCCTCAGGTGTCACGCGCCAGGTTTTGGCGGATAATGAAGACCTCATGATGGTTTCATTCCGGTTTGAAGAAGGTGCCGAAGGCGTGTTGCACGACCATCCGCATGTGCAGTCGACATTTGTGCGGTCCGGGCGGTTCAACTTTGTCATCGGAGATCAGGAGCGAGCGTTGGAACCCGGTGACAGCCTGATTATTCCGTCCGGTGTAAGCCATGGTTGTGTTTGCCTGGCTGCCGGAGAGTTGATCGACTGCTTCACGCCCAGGCGGGACGATTTTCTGTAAGGCGTTTTCCGTCCGCGCCATGACCTTTGGCCACGTTCTGCGCATTGAGGCAGGGTAGTCTACTTTCGGTGGGTCGGGCAGGGCGACGCCATATTCTGCGTTAGAAATCGGATCAATGACGGGCGACGCCGCAGCTCAGGTTAGGAATTGCGTATCTCGCGGGCTGATCCGATGCCGAGGATCAGGTCGGCGCATCGTTCGCCCAGCATCATGGCAGGTGCGTTTGTGTTGCCGGCGTTGATGTCGGGCACGGCTGACATGTCGCACACCCGCAAGCTCTCGATTCCGCGCACGCGCATCCTGGCGTCCAGCACGGCCATTCCGTCGCCGTCCCGGCCCATTTTGGCAGTGCCCGCCGGGTGATAGTTGGTTTTTACGAATCGCTTGCAATGTGCTCGTAGCGTCTGGTCGTCGTCCGCTGTGGGAATGACGATTTCGCGAACCCTTTGAGCAAGCGGGCCCGAAGTGAATGCCCGGCGAAAGAACCGCTGCCCCCGGATCATCTCTTGCATGTCGTCTTCATGCTTCAGAAGGTTGGGCGAGACCACTGGCATGGTGTGAGGATCGGCCGAGCGAAGCCGGACCTCTCCGCGTGATTTCGGTTTGACCACGACGGTCGTAACGGTCAGGCCAAAGTCATCCTGCACCTCGTCCAGAGCGTCGCGATCCAGATAAACAATTGGCACGCAAAAAGCTTGAATGGTTGGTTCTCCATCAGGAATCGACGGATTGACAAACGCGCCGGCTTCGACTCCGGCGGAAGTCACCGGTCCGCTGCCGAACAGTTTGAACTGGATGCCGTTGCGAAGCATCCGCCAGCCCTCACCTTGTTTGAAGTATCCGTAGGGACCGTTGGCAAAGGCGGTAATTGGAACTTCGGGGTGGTCGATCAGGTTCTGGCCAACCCCAGGCAATGGGCAGATCACGGGAATACCGTGATCGGCAAGATGTGCATCAGGTCCGATGCCTGATAGCATTAGGATTTTTGGCGTCACCAGAGCGCCCGCCGCAACGACAACTTCACCATCGCACCGGACCGTGTGGGCTCCGCGTTTGTCTCGATACTGCACGCCGACGGCCTTATCGTTTTCGATGATGACTTTGCTGACCGTTGCGCCAAGCTGGATGGTCAAGTTCGGGTTCGTCTCGAGAGGGGCGAGAAACGCATAGGCTGACGAACTGCGCTTACCGGCGCGATTGGTGAACTGATAGAACCCGACACCGCGCTGCGTTGCGCCGTTAAAGTCCGTGTTGAATGGTTCGCCAAGGGCCTGCACCGACTGAACGAACCAACGTGACATGTCGTCGATATGCCCCGGATCCGAGACCTGCACCGGACCGTTGCTGCCATGCAGGTCATTGTGAAGCCTGTTATTGTCTTCCATTCTACGGAAGTAGGGCAGCACATCATCCCATCCCCAGCCGACCCCGTCGTTGGTCTGTCGTAGCAGGTCGTCCCACGCGTCATAATCAGTAGGGCGGCCGCGCATATAGACCTGGGCATTCACAGACGACCCGCCACCCAGCACGTTGGCCTGCGGAATGTCATGCACGCGACCGTCCAGGTGGTCCTGCGGTTCGGTCTGGTGGTAGGTCATGAACTTGGACCCGTTGATCATCTTGAAGATACCCGGCGGCATGTCCAGCAACGGATGGCGGTGCGAATGCCCGGCCTCCAGCACCAGAACCCTGCACTTGCCCTGGTTGACTAGTCGCGCTGCAGCGGCTGCGCCGGCAGAGCCGCCGCCGATGACGATATGATCGAAGGTTTCCGTCATGAATTCGCCTTCAGGCCCGGCGTTTGGGTTCGCTGATCGAGTCGCGCTCCACCAGTTCGCATTCAAGCTTCACGAGAGGGTGTCGCTGACCATCCGTCGGACCGTGGAACAACTGTTCGATGACCCAGCGTCCCATCGCCCTAGTTGGAAGGATCATCGAGGTCAGGGGGGGCGACAGGTGTCGCGCGGTTTCGTCATCGTCAAATCCGATGACCGAGATGTCTTCGGGGATGGATAGGCCAAGTTCCTTGAGCGCCTCATAGCAGCCGATTGCCATTCGGTCATTCTGACAGAAAATGGCGGTTGGCGGAGAGGGCAGGTCCATCAATTCGCGCGTGGCAGCATAGCCTGCGCTGGGCAGCCAGTTGCCCTCGATGACCAAATCCTCGTCAAATGGGATGTCGGCGGAAGCAAGGGCGTTTCTGTACCCGGTCGTTCGCCCTGCGGCGCATTCCATGAACGGCTCACCGGTGATGGTGGCGATTCGTTTGTGCCCCGCCTTGATCAGGGCGTTGGTCGCCGTATGTCCAGCAGCGACTTCGCCGGGGATCACCGCAGGAAAAGAGAGGTCGTCGCAAAAGCAGTTCAGCAGCAGAACCGGGGTTGCGGTCTGCCTGAGTATTTCCGGAACGACCACCCGCCGGGTGAAAACGGTTGCGTAAATGATGCCCGCAACCTGTTGGTCGAGGAAATACCTAAGCGTTCTGGGTTCGACCTCGGGGTCGTTTTGGGTTTCTGCCAGCAATACAAGATTTCCCGTGTCCCGAACGGCCTGTTTCACGCCATTAAACGCGTTTACCATTTCGGGGCTCGACGCCAGATCGTCCACGACAAAAGCGATGGTGCCGTCTAACGCCGAGGGTCGAGGCGCGCTGTCCTGGGGTTTCCTGAGTTGAGAGGGCATGGCGTATCCAAGCGTGTTGGCGGCATCCAGGACTCTTTGCTTTGTGTCCTCGGAGATTTTGACGGAATCGTTCTTGTTTAGAACCAGCGATACTGTCGTCTGTGAGCACCCGGCGACGCGTGCAATATCATGCATCGTTATGCGCTGCCGGCCCGCGACTCGTCCCACGCCCCTGTGCTGCCCGGTCTTGTTCGCTTGATCGTTCATCGCTCAACCTTTTTGTTCGCTTCCTTTTTATCGACTATGCGGAGGACACGCAACTAATATTAGTGAATAGTAATTAATATTAGTGTTGACGAAATAATATTATTAGTGTTTTGATCGGCAGTGCGGTCGCCAATGTGGTCTGACCGAGCAAACGCGGGAGGCGAAATTGCGGTCTGTGGTGGGGGAGTTGGGTCAGGTGGTTCGGCATTCGATGTTCATCGATGGCCGCTTTACCGACTCTGACGCGGACACGGTTGGTGTCGAGAACCCTGCAAATGAAGAGATCGTTGCGCAAGTTCCAGATGGCGGTGCCGCTCATGCGGATGCGGCCGTCGAGGCGGCCCATCGTGCTTTTAGCTCGTGGTCCTCGCGTCCGGCGATCGAGCGGGCGCGACTGGTTCAGCGGTTGGCCGAAGCCATCCGGATTGACGCCGGGCGTCTGGCAGCCTTGATCACGGTCGAGCAGGGCAAGCCGATCACGCAGGCCCGAAGTGAAGTTGATGCCGCTGTTACCTTTCTTTGCCATGCGGCTGAAGAGGCCCGGAGGATTTCGGGTGACATAGTGGCATCGGACAACAAGTCCGAGGAAATCCAGATCCGGCGTCATCCTTATGGCGTTGTTGTTGCGTTGACGGCCTGGAACTATCCGTTGGCATTGGCCGCCAGGAAAGTCGGGCCTGCGCTGGTCGCGGGCAACACTGTTGTTCTGTTGGGGCACGAAATCACGCCGCTGTCCGGTCTCGCGATCGCCGAGCTTGCCGAAAAGGTCGGGTTTCCGCCCGGTGTTCTGAATGTTCTGACAGGCAAGGGGCCGGTGGTAGGGCAGCGGTTGGTCGAACACCCCGATACCTCACTGATCACAATGACCGGCAGCACACGAGCCGGTAAAGAGATTTTTCGCGCCGCGGCCGACCGGATCAAGGTTGTCCGGCTCGAGCTTGGCGGTAAGGCTCCGTTCATCGTGATGGAGGATGCGGATATTGACGCCGCCGTTTCGGCCGCGATTGCCGCCCGGTTTGCCAATTGCGGCCAGATTTGCACCTGCAACGAGCGTATGTATCTACATCGCGGCATTGCGGATCAGTTTCTTGAAAAATTCGTGTCTGCGGCCCGTGCTTTGTCGATCGGGGATCCGATGGAGGACTGCGATCTGGGTCCCAAAGTCAGCAAGGCCGAGGTGTCCAAGGTCGACGAAATCATTAAGCGCAGCATCACGGAAGGTGCCACGGTTCATCTGGAAGGCGGGCCCCTGTTGGACAGCGCGCACCGCAAAGGACACTGGATGTCCCCGACGGTTCTCGAGGTCTCCGACAACGGCAATGCCGCGATGCAAGAGGAGGTCTTTGGCCCTGTGGCGACAGCCATGCGAGTCGAAGATTTTGATCAGGCGATAGAATTTGCGAATGACACATCATTCGGGCTGTCTGCCTATCTCTTTACGGGATCGCACCGGCGATTGATGGAGGCCCCGAGCCGTTTGAAGTTCGGCGAATTGTACCTGAACCGCTCCAATGGTGAGGCCGTACAGGGATTTCACACCGGTTGGGGTTTGTCCGGGGTTGGGGGCGAAGACGGCGCGTATGGCTTCGATGGCTATCTGAGGAAACAGACGACTTACATGAATTGGGCATGACCTGAGAACTCGCGGTCAAAACGGAGGCGACCGCACCAATGGAGGAGGAATAACCATGAAACGCAGAACTCTTTTGATCTCGACGGTTGTCGCGGGTGCGCTGTTGGGCACCACGGTGATCGCGCAGGATCTGCCACCGCTTGAGCAGAAGGATCGCTACAAGGTCGGCTTTGCGCAGATGGAATCGAACAATCCGTGGCGCATTGCCGAGACAAAATCATTCCATGATACGGCCGAGGCCTGCGGCTGGGACCTTATCGCGACGGATGCAGCCGGATCTGCGGCAAAGCAGGTTGCGGATGTGGACAGCATGATCGCCCAAGGCATCGACGTTCTGTTCCTGCCCCCGCGGGAAGAAAAGCCGTTGATCCCAGCCGTTATGAAGGCCCGTGCAGCGGGAATCCCGACCTTTTTGGTGGACCGCTCGGTTGATCCGGCCGTTGCCAAGCCGGGCGAGCATTTTGTGGCGTTCCTTGGGTCGGATTTCATTGATCAAGGCAACCGGGCCGCACAGTGGCTGATGGAGAATTTCGACGGCGACAATGGCGTCATCGTCCAGTTGGAGGGCACGACTGGTTCTTCACCTGCAAATGACCGCAAAAAAGGTTTCGACGACGCGATTGCAGCGGATGACCGCTTTGAGATCGTGGCTTCTCAGACCGGTGACTTTGCGCGCGACCTGGGTCGTCAGGTGATGGAAACCCTGCTGCAGGCGCACCCCGATGTGAACGTGGTCTACGCCCACAATGACGAGATGGCGATCGGTGCGATCCAGGCTCTGGAACTGGCCGGCCGCAAGCCCGGCGAGGACGTGACCATCGTTTCGATCGACGGGACACGCGATGCACTTCAGGCTATTATCGATGGCAAGATGGGGGTGACGGTGGAAAGCTCACCCTTCTTCGGCCCTCTGGCTTGTGAAGTCATGAAAAAATACGCAGCTGGCGAGGCGATCCCGGAATGGGTGAAAGTCGAAGATCGCATCTTTACCAAGGACAATGCGGCCGATCACATCGACGAAGCCTATTGATTCTCCCTGGTGGGTGGTGCTGGCCTGTGGTCGGCGCCGCCTGCAAGCAATCGGAGGAAGACATCTCATGAATGCGCTCGTCTCGATGTCGGGAATTGAAAAGTCGTTTGCCGGCGTACCGGCACTTAGCCAGGCCAACCTGGAAATCGCGCCCGGCGAGGTTCATGCGCTGATCGGCCAGAACGGTGCCGGAAAATCGACGATGATCAAGGTTCTGACCGGAGTTTACGATCGGGATGCCGGCGACGTTCATCTGGCGGGTGTGCCGAGCCGCATCTCCACTCCGCGCGAAGCGCAGGAATCCGGAATTGCCACCATCTATCAAGAGCTCAACCTGGTACCGCTGCGGTCAGTGACTGAAAACATCATCATGGGGTACGAGCCCAAACGTCTCGGCTTTCTGGTCGACTGGCGCGAGGGCAACAGGCGCGCACGCGAGGTGCTTACGCGCTTTGGCATAGATATCGACGTGACCGAGCCGTTAGGAAATTTCTCGACAGCGATCCAGCAGTTGGTTGCAATTGCGCGGGCTGTTTCGCTGGATGCGAAACTTGTCATCATGGACGAACCCACGTCGTCGCTGGATGCCAGCGAAGTCGAGGTGCTGTTCGGTGTTGTGCGCGAGTTGAAGAAACAGGGCGTGTCTGTTCTTTATGTTTCGCATTTCCTCGATGAGCTGTTCCAAATATGCGATCGAGTCACAACGATGCGAGATGGGCGCACCGTTAGCAGGCGTAACGTCCAGGACACGACCAAACTGGAAATGATCGCGGACATGCTGGGCCGCAACAAGGATGAGATCGCGGCAGACGGTTTGACGGACTTCGCAGGTGCCAAGGCCAAGAAAGGCGATATCGTTTTACGGGCGGACTCTGTTTCAACAGGCCCGCGGCTGACGCATTTCGACCTCACGCTCCACCGTGGGGAAATCGTCGGGTTGGGCGGATTGCTGGGCTCTGGCCGGACCGAGGCGGCGCGCGCTTTGTTCGGAGTGGACGGGAAACGCAGCGGCGCAATCGAGTTGCATGGCACGGTCGGTCAACCGTCCGGACCGGGTGACGCGATCGCAAACGGCGTCGGCTTTCTGACCGAAGATCGCAAGGCCGAAGGGATCGTTCCAGACATGTCCGTGCGCGAGAACATGACGCTGGCCCTGCTGCCGAAACTGGCCAGCCGTGGTCAAATCGACTTTGCCCGCGAGCGCGAGATCGTTCAGGCCTTTATCGACGATCTGGGCATCAAGGCGGCGCATATGGACCAACCCATTCGAGAACTGTCCGGTGGCAACCAGCAAAAGGTGCTGCTTGCCCGTTGGCTGGCGACGCAGCCCGACATCCTGATACTCGACGAACCGACCCGAGGCGTGGATGTCGGCGCCAAGCGAGAGATCCAATCCTTCATTCGGTCTTATGTCGAGAAGGGTTTTGGTGTCGTCCTCATTAGTTCGGAATTCGAAGAACTGGTGGAAGGCGCTGACCGCATCGTTGTCATGCACGAGGGACGCTCGGTCAAGGAATTGACCAACCCCGGAGTCACCGAGAACATACTGGTGCGCGCGCTTGCGCATCATGAAGAAGGAACTGGTTCATGGACCGCGCAATGAAGTTGCCGCAACGGGTCGCATCAATGCCCTTCCGCTTTCACGGCGGCATCGCCGCGTTGGTCGCCCTATTGGTGTTCAACGCGTTTTTCACACCTAATTTCCTGCAACTGCAAACCCTGTTCGTAAATATCAGCCAGGTCGCTACGATCGCCATCGTGGCCATGGGGATGACGCTGGTAATCGCCACGGGTGGGATCGATCTGTCGGTTGGGGCGGTCATGGCGCTGGCGGGGGCGCTTGCTCCGCTGATCTTTCTGTCGGATCTGGGCGCTGCCAATCCGATGCTAGGCGTCACTTTGGCCATTGTCCTGCCGCTTTTCATTGCGGGGCTATGCGGGGCATTCAACGGCGTGATGGTTGCCGTGTTGAACGTGCAGCCCATCGTTGCGACGCTCATTCTCTTCATCTCTGGTCGCGGTATTGCCCAAGTCTTGACGAACGGGAACCTGCAGACGTTTTCAAACCCTTCATTCAGTTATCTTGGAACTGGTAAAGTGCTTGGTTTGCCGTTCCAGGGCTGGCTGGCGCTGGCCATTGCCTGTGTGCTGTTTTGGGTGATCACCAGAACCACATGGGGCCGTTACCTGCTGGCCATAGGGGGCAATGAACGCGCGGCCTATCTGTCGGGTGGTCCCGTCCGACGGGTCAAGATCGGGGCCTATGTCATCTGCGCGGTGCTTGCGGGCCTAGCCGGTTTGATCGTGGTTGCAATCAACTCGGCCTCGGACGCCGCGCGCAACGGCAATCTGATGGAGCTTGATGCCATCGCGGCCGCGGTTGTTGGCGGGGCTCTTTTGCAAGGCGGGCGAGCGCCGATCTTTGGTGCCATACTGGGTGCCGTCATCATCCAGTTGGTCAAATATACATTGTTGGCCAACGGGGTAGAGGACGAAGTTGCACTGATCGCCAAGGCCGTCATCATTATCCTGGCCGTTTGGGTCCAGCAGTTTCGGAGGACTTAATCGATGTTGGATGAAACGGCTTTTGACCTGCGAAAATACCTTCGACGTAATTCGGCCTCGGTGACGGTGTGGATCGCACTGCTGGCTTTGATTCTGTTCGGGCTGATGCGCTATGACAACTTTGGCAGCGCCTACAATTTCTCGTCTTTCCTGAATTACAACGCGATGTTCATCGCGATTGCGCTGGGCATGTGTTTTGTGATCATGACCGGCGGGATTGATCTGTCGGTCGGATCCGTGGCGGCCTTTACCTCGGTTGTTGCGGCCTATCTCAGCCCGTATGGGATTCAGGTTGCGTTGCCGGGGGCCGTTCTTGCCGGGGTTGGTTTCGGGGCGATCAACGCCTTTTGCATAATCATCCTTCGGATCCCGCCCTTCATCGCCACGCTGGCCACCATGCTGGCCGCAAAAGGCGGCGCATTGGTGATTTCGGGCGCCCAGACAATTTCGGTCGATTGGGGGTCGAACTTCACCAAGCTTGGCATGGGGCAGGCGTTTGGCCTGTTTCCATGGGCAATCGTCATCGTGGCCGGACTGACTCTGGCACTTTGGCTGGTGCTGGAAAGAACAACCATCGGGCGGACCGTCTTGGCGATCGGTGGCAGCGAGGATGCCTCGAACCTCATGGGCCTGAAGGTCAATCGCGCCAAGGCTTTTGTCTACCTGCTGTCGGGTGGCTGTGCAGGGCTGGCCGGAGTCTTTCTGGCCTCGGGTTTTGGAGCTGGGCAACCCCTTGAAGGCATCGGATGGGAATTGTCAGCCATCGCTTCCGTGGTTGTAGGCGGCACTTTGTTGACGGGTGGGATGGGATCGATCCCTGCGACGGTCGCCGGCGCGCTGTTGCTGGGGCTGGTCTTCAACGTTCTAAACTTTGAAAACGGTCAGGGCACCATCAGTTTCAGTGCCTATTGGCAAATGGTCATACGTGGAGGCTTTCTATTTGCGGTCATCCTTTTACAGTCTCGGGTTATTGCCAGGCAGCAGAAGGTCTTAGGTTAATGAATCGCATAGAAAGTGTATCAGCGCGGCTGTTCAACGTTCCGCTCGCCGAAGTCCTAGTCGATGCCAAACATGGGGATCACACGTTTTTTCAATTGATCACGGTCACCATTCAAACCTCGGATGGGGTCGAGGGGGTCGGGTATACCTATACCGGGGGAAAGGGTGGTCACGCCATTCTGGCGATGATCAAGCATGACCTGGCACCGTTCCTTGTTGGACAAGACGCCGAACAGATCGAAAGCCTGTACGATGCCATGCAGTGGCACGTGCACTACGTGGCACGGGGCGGGATCGCCTCGTTTGCCATCTCGGCCGTGGATATTGCACTGTGGGATATTCGCGGCAGAACGCAGAATGCGCCATTGTGGCAGATGGCCGGTGGAGCGTCGAAAAGGTGCAAGGCCTATGCCGGCGGGATCGACCTGAATTTCTCGTTGGAGAAACTGCTGCGTCAGACCGAAGGGTACCTTGCGCGTGGGTTCAACGCAGTCAAGATCAAGGTCGGTCAACCAGACCTGGCCGACGATCTTGCACGTGCCCGGGCGGTGCGCGAGATGCTGGGGCCGGACCGGTTCTTCATGGTCGATGCGAATTACTCTATGAGTGTCGAACAGGCCATCGTCGCTGCCAGAGGGTTCGCCGACTGCGATATCCTGTGGTTCGAGGAACCGACTATTCCAGACGATTACAAAGGTTATGGTCGGATTGTCGAAGCGACGGGCGTTCCCCTTGCCATGGGTGAAAACCTGCACACCATACACGAATTTGAATACGCCTTTGATGACGCGAAACTGAGTTTTGTCCAGCCCGATGCCTCAAACTGCGGTGGAATCACCGGCTGGCTGCGCGTGGCCGCGCTAAGCGCACAGCACGGCATTCCGGTTTGCAGTCATGGGATGCAGGAGCTGCACGTCAGCCTTGTTTCTGCGCAACCCAACGCAGGCTGGCTAGAAGTACACTCATTCCCGATAGACCAGTACACGACCCGTCCACTAGTTGTCGAAGACTGTCTGGCCGTGGCCCCGGATACCCCGGGAACCGGAGTGGAATTCGACTGGGACAAATTGAATGCGGAACACAAGGAGATGCATAGATGACGACCCAGACGATCACTGCCGCATACTACAGGGGTAAAAAGAGCTTTGCAGTAGAGCAAGCCCAAGCGACAGATCCGGGTCCCGGCGAGGCTGCCATTCGTGTTGCCTATTGTGGGATTTGCGGGACGGATATGCACGTCTACCACGGCAACATGGATGCCCGCGTCGGCCTGAACCGGGTGATTGGGCATGAGATGTCAGGTGTGGTCGAAGCGGTGGGCGAGGGCGTCGATACGGTCGAACCCGGCCAGAAGGTCGTTGTCCGACCGCTTGATCACTGCGGAGAATGCCCAGCTTGCAAGCGGGGGCATCAGCATATCTGTCAGAATCTCAAGTTTCTCGGCCTCGACACCGATGGCGCTATGCAAGAGATCTGGACTGTTCCGGCCCACACGTTGCACGTTCTGCCGGATGACTTGCGCATGGATCACGCGGCGCTGATCGAGCCGGTTGCCGTTGCCTGCCACGATGTGCGGCTGTCTGACCTGCAACCTGGAGAGGACGTTGTCGTTATCGGCGGCGGCCCGATTGGCATCCTGGTTGCCATGGTTGCGCGGGACGCGGGTGGAAATGTCGTGATTTCCGAAGTGAATCCGAACCGTCTTGCGATTGCTGAAAAACTTGGCTTTGACACGATCAACCCAATCGAAACCGATCTGGTGTCCACAATCAACGCGCGCACGGGCGACAAAGGGGCAGATGTGGTTTTCGAGGTGTCAGGAACGCAGCCCGGTGTCGATGCAATGACCGCCGTTGCCGCGACTCGGGCCCGGATCGTAATGGTCGCGATCCATGCTCAAAAGCCCCAGATCGACCTGTTCCAGTTCTTCTGGCGAGAGCTGCAACTGATCGGTGCTCGGGTCTATGAGCCAGAGGATTACGAGAAAGCCATTGCAGTTGTCGCCTCGGGCGGAGTGGACGCGGATGTTGTGATCACGGACGTCAACCCTCTGGCAGACATCCAGGCCGCGTTCGAAGCACTGGATCGCAGCCCAACCGCAATGAAAAGCCTGATCAAAGTAGGACCGCGTTCATGAGTGTTTTGCAAAGTTTCGACCTGACGGGAAAGACGGCCCTTGTGACCGGGTGCAAACGCGGTATCGGGCGCGGTATGGCCGAAGCATTGGCATCGGCCGGAGCCAATATCATCGGAGTGTCCGCCTCGCTCGAGTTGTCTGGCTCGGATGTCGAAAAAGCCGTGACGGCGATGGGACGCAATTTCCGGGCCTACCAATGCGACTTTTCGGATCGCGCCGCGCTGCATGGGTTCATTGATCAGTTGAGGGCCGACGGACAAACCCCTGATATACTTGTCAACAATGCCGGCACGATCAAACGCAAACCCGCCGCCGAACACCCGGACGACTGGTGGGACGAAGTGATGGAGGTGAACCTGTCCTCGCAGTTCGTTCTGTCACGCGAGATCGGCAAGGACATGCTGGCGCGCGGCTCGGGGAAGATTATCTTCACTGCATCGCTGCTGACATTTCAGGGTGGCATCACCGTTCCGGGCTATGCGGCCTCGAAAGGCGGGATTGGACAGCTGACCAAAGCCTTGGCCAACGAATGGGCCGGGCAGGGCGTAAACGTGAATGCGATCGCGCCTGGCTACATCGCGACCGACAACACCCAAGCCCTGCGGGATGATCCGGTTCGGTCGAAGTCGATCCTGGAACGAACACCCCAAGGCCGTTGGGGTACGCCTGTTGATTTTGCGGGACCGGTGGTCTTTCTGGCCTCGGCTGCGTCGGACTACGTCAACGGTGAAATCCTCGTAGTCGACGGGGGCTGGATGGGGCGTTAGCACTGCCAACGCTCCATGTGATCCAAGGCATCACGTCCCGATGTAGTGCACCTTCAATCGGCGTGCCTTGGGTGCTTCCCGATGTTCGAACAGGTACAGGCTTTGTACGCGACCCAGCGGAAGCTGCCCCTGTTCGACCGGGATCGATACCTGAGTTTGCGTCAACAGCGCCCGCAGATGCGATGGAGCGTTGTCGTCCTCGGTCGGGCGGTGGTGATACTTGCCTGGTGACTTGGGCACGAGTTTCTCGAAGAACGTCTCGATATCCTTGAGCACTTCGGGATCGGCATTGGCCTGCACCAACAGCGCGGCACCGGTGTGGACGCACCAAAGGGTCAACAGGCCCGAGACAAATTCGTGTTCGGACACCGCACGCTGCACGATCCCGCTGATGTCGATGAGGGATTTGCCCGGCGTTTCAATCGACAGCTCGAAAAACTCTTGCTTCATCCAGCAGGCCCTTTCCTTGATTTCACGCGAACGCGCCCAGCTTTCTACACCCCATTTGGCATTCAGCAATGGGGGTCAAACTTTTGATTTTGAACGCATATTGACTGCACGTTCATGCAAACAGGCTTTTGAACCTGTCCACACACAGACGAAAACCATCTTCGAAATTCCCGTTGCCGGGGTGATAAACGCTTTCGAAAGAAATGACGCCATCATAGCCGTCGGATCTGAGTGCGTCCGCGATGGGTTGGAACAATGGCGCAAGCTGACCTTCCCCCATGCGGCGCACTTCCAGTGTTGCCCGCGGCGTGTCGACCTTTACGTCCTTGATATGAATGTGACCCAGATAGCCGCCGCGCAGTTCTTCATAACCGTCCGGGTATGCCAGTTCATGGCACCAGCAGTTGTTTCCGGGGTCCCACAGCACTTTCAAAGAGTCTTTGGCGTCCAACTCGTCAATCAGCTTTCGGGCTGTATAGTTGGAATTGACCAGCGTGCCGTTTCCGGTTTCCACGACAAGCGTCACGCCCTCAGCTCTTGCCAGTTCAACCGCCGGCGCGATCAGCGGCGGCATCGAGTCCCATACCCCATGCGCTACGTTCCACTTCTCGGCGCCGTTTTTTCCCCACAGTATCTGCTCTTTTCGTTGAGTCATGATCCGAACCAGCGGAGACCCAACAACATGCGCCATGTCGATTACGCGTTTCAAGGCGTCCATATGCCGAGTGTGCAGGTCGTCGCCGGGCCTGTTGGCAGCTGTCATCCCCGCAAAGATATGGCGCGACAGACATGACACAGGCTTGCCCCGGTCGCGCAAAAGCGCGTCGATCTCGGCAATTTGCTGCGGGGAATGATCCCCGACCTCCGCATCGCCAACGAATTGAAGCTCTGCATAGTCCAGGCCGTACTCGTCCATCACGTCCACGGCATGCCGCAGATCGCTGGAAATGCCGTCGCAAATTACACCCAATTTCATGTCCGGTCCCCTCAGCGATGCAATTCTGCGTCAACGATTTCTTCGATGACGCGAGTACACACCCAGTTGTCACCATTCGGGTATTTGGTTTTTCCTGCGTGAAAGATCTGCATAGCGGATGATGCTGTGTGCATTGGAACGCCCAACGCACCGGCGAGTGCCAGCGAGATCGTCAGATCCTTGTGCATGGTTGCGATATGGCTGCCGGTGGCCTCGAACTTGCGATCAATGATGTTTTCAAGGGCGGAATTCACGACGCCGCACCCCGCGCTGGATGAGGAGAACACATCAAGTAATGCCTGACCGCTGACACCGGCTTTGGCCGCCAGGGCCGCAGCCTCGAATGTGGCGGAAAAGATCGATCCGATCAGGGATTGCAGGCAGGCTTTCACGGTTTGCCCGTCGCCAGCGCTTTCGCCGACCCGATGAATTGTTGCCGACACTGCCTTCATGACTTCTGCATTTCGGTCCAGCACATCCGCAGCACCGGCAGCCATCATCGTCAATGTGCCGTTCTGCGCGCCGGGAAACCCACCTGAGACCGGCGTGTCGATTAAGTTAATGCCCGAGCCTTCCATATCCTGCCCGATGGCGCGGGCTTCGGTCGGGGTAATGGTCGCCGACAGGATGACCGTTCCGCCTTTGGCCATGTTCGCAACCAGCCCGTTTTCACCCAGAATGACATCGCGGGCCTGATCTCCGTTCATCACCATGACAAACACACTGGAGGCGTGTCGACCGACCTGTCCCACGCTGTCCTTGTGCCGGCCGCCCATGTCAGCAAATGCCGTCATGCGCGTCTCGCTCAGGTCGAAACCTGATGTTTCGAAGCCATTCTTGATCAGGTTCTTGGCAAGGCCGCTGCCCATGTCGCCAAGACCTATTACGCCTGCAGTTTTCATTTGGACTCCTCCCGATATTTCGCCATTGCCGTATGGCAGACGTTTCGAAAAATGATGCCCAATCGCATCGGTTTTCGCGGGAGTTTCACGCGTCTTGTACAGACGTCGGGCGAGTCCGGAAGACACCCCGCTGCCCGTTTACGTATAGCAATTAAACGAAGAATGCGGCGCTCAGGCAAGCAAAGAAGTGTTGCGGGCGAAAAGAAACCGCCTGATCCGACGCGTTACGAGAACGCCGCCATGATGCCGCGCAGTTCCGCAAGCCCGCGCATACGCCCGATCAACGGATAGCCGGGAGTACTGTGTCCGCCCAGATCGCTCAGCAGTTCTTGTCCGTGGTCGGGTCGCATCGGAATTTGCCAGTCGCAACGCCCTTGGGATTTGCGGCGGCGCTGTTCGTTCATCAGTTCGCGAATGGTGCCGACCATGTCGGTGTCGCCCTCCAGATGCGGGGCCTCAAAGAAGTCCGGTTTCTGGCTGTCTAATCCGGCGATGCGTTTGGTATTCCGCAGATGGACAAAGTGAATTCGGTCGCCATGCCTGCGCACGAAGTCCGGCCCATCAAATTCGGGAGACACTCCCAGCGATCCGGTACACAACGTTGCGCCGTTCGCCAACAAATCAACCGCATCCAGAACGGCGCCGTAGTCATCGGTACTGGACATGATCCGCGGCAGACCAAGCAACGAGAACGGCGGATCATCCGGATGACAGCACAAGCGTAGTTCCAGTTCTTGGGCGACTGGGGCGACTTCTGACAGGAAGTCGATCAGGTTTGCGCGAAGCCGGTCACGGTCGATATGTGCATAGGTCTGCAACAAAGCGCGCACGTCCTGCACGCTCCACTGATCGTTGGCGCCGGGCAACCCCGCTGTGACATTATGCTGCAACTGGGCCTTGGATTTATCCGACATGCGCAAGAAGCGATCCTTGGCCGTTTGCTGGACGTCGCTGGAATAGTCTTCGGACGCGCCCGGACGTTCAAGAATATGTATGTCGAAAACAGCAAAATCGGTCAGGTCGAACAGCATGGCCGTTCCGCCGTGCGGCTGCGGTGCGCGAAGGGCGGTGCGCGTCCAATCCAGGATTGGCATGAAGTTGTAGCAAACGATTTTGATGCCACGGGCGGACAGGGACCTGAGGCTGGACTTATACGCCTGCAGATGTTCAGCCATGTCTGCGGACTGTGTTTTGATCGCCTCGGAAACGGGCAGGCTTTCGACAACGTCCCAACTGTACCCGGCAGTAGCCAGAACTGCTTGCCGATCGGCGATGCTTGGTTCGTCCCAGGGCTGTCCCGGCGGGATGTGATGCAGCGCGGTGACGATGCCCTGAACCCCGACTTGATGGAGAGCGGCAAGGGCGATCGGATCATCGGGTCCGAACCAACGCCAGCATTGTTTCATGGCAGCCATCCTTCATAAAGCGGGTGATCGGACCTGATGGGAAGAGCAACGCGCTGCCCGGTGCGCGCCGCGTGATAAATCGCTGTCACAAGGCCGATGGATGCAGCGCCATCCTCCAGCGTAACGGCCGAATTTGCCTCGGACCGCAGCGCCCTGCCGACTTCGGTAAAGAACCCTTCGAACCCCGTTGGCTCGGCAGCGGAGGCTGCAAGGGCGTCGTCGATAGCGGCTTGGTCCACCGGGTCCCGCGCGACGAATGTCCAGGGCGTTTGACCCGGGGCATAGGGTTCCGTGCCAGAGGTGGCGGTCACCTTTTCAAAGACGAACCGCAGGCGGGTTTCGTCCGTGGCGGCGCCCAGGGTGATATTGCTTGTACACAAAGCTCCGGAAGTCATGCCAAAGCAGATCGCGGCGCAGTCTTCGGTCTCGATCGGGTTGACCCGCGTTGTGGCCATTGCAGACACCCAGGCGATATCACCCGCGATATGAGCCAGCAGATCATGGTTGTGGATGGCATGGCCCAGCACTGCGCCGCCGCGTTCACCAGCCCATGTTCCCCGCCACGGCACAGCGTAATAGTCTGCCCCGCGGGACCAATGGGTCTCAAGCGCGGCAGTTTGGACCGCTCCGGTCAGGCCTGCGCGTTGCAGGTGGCGCAGTTGGGCCAGTGACGGCCCCCACCGGTATTGAAACACCGGAAACACCTGCTTGCCCGCGCTGCGTGTGGCTGCCGTGATCCGATCCACATCTTGCATCGAGGTCGCAAGAGGCTTTTCGCAGACAACGTGTTTTCCTGCGGCCAGTGCTGCAAGGGTGGTCGGTACATGCAGATGGGGCGGCAGGCAGATGTCGATGACATCAATCGCCGGATCATCAAGAGCGTCCTGAATGTTGGTTAGTGCTCGAAAATCCGAGTTCTGCCGTATCTGTTCGATCCGGTCCGTATTCTGGTCGACCACGGCGGCTACGCGAAAGGTGCGGTCAAGCCGTTCCAGAGCGTCCAGATGTTGCGCACCTATACCTGCGCCAAGGATCGCAACGTTGATCATCTGCGTTCCGCCATTTCCTGCGCGTGCAGTGCCAGTTCCATGACCGTAAAGCAGTGGGTCTGTGTCATCGCGGTTTCGGTCCGGTTGCGGATGTCATCGGCCAGGCGCGCGAAGTAGGGAAGGCCGGCGTCGGCTGCGTCGATCTTTTGGCAGGTTTCACCATTGACGAGGATCAGATGGTCTGTCCCTGAAGCGCCACCCACATCGACGTATTTCCGCAACTCGATATATCCTTCGGTTCCGAGGATCGTCAGACGACCATCCCCCCAGTTTGGCAAGGCATCCGGCGTGAACCAGTCAACCCGGATGTACCCGGTACCATTCTCGCTGCGCAGATTGAGCTCTCCGAAATCCTGCAACCCGGGATCTTTGGGGTTTGCGTAGTTCGCCACATAGGCGTTTGTAATTTCTGCGGTTTCCGAACCTGTGTAGTGCAAGAACTGATCGATTTGATGCGAGGCGATGTCGGTCAGAATGCCGCCATAGCGGTCACGCTGAAAAAACCAATCCGGCCGGGTTGCCCGGTTCAATCGGTGCGGGCCAAGCCCAACCGTCTGGATCACGCGACCGATGGCACCGGACTCGACCAACTCGGTCGCCCGGGTGCTGACGGGCGTTTCAAATCGTTCGGAAAAATTCACCGACCAGATTCTACCGGTGTCGGCGACAGCTCGCTTGATCTGGTCGAGTTGCTCGAACGTCGTGCAGCCCGGCTTGTCGCTCATGACATCCATGCCGTTTTGCATGGCGCGGATCGTCAACGCGGCCCTATCTGCCGGTATTGCCGAAATCAGCGCCAGATCCGCCCCACTGGTTAGGGCGTCTTCCAGTCGGGCCAGCCGCGGAATATCGGGAAACCTTTTGACGTAGCCCGGTAGCGTTTCCGGATCGCCTTGTGTCCAGTAGCCAACGCAGTCCACGCCGATTTTACGCATGTTTTCCGTCATGCCATAGATATGGCGGTGGTCCAGGCCAAGGGCGACGCAGGTCAGTCTCATGAGATGACTCGTGTTTTCTGGCCGGTTCGATTGGCGATCTGCATCGCGTCTATGACGGCGTGGGTCAAAAGGGCACTGCGTCCGGTGGCCATGGGCAGCGTGCCATCGGCAACAGCCTTGGCGAAATCCTCGATGACCGCCTGATGCCAAGCATGGGTGAACGCCATGGGATCGGCCCCTCCGCCTGTGGCGGACGTTTCGCCAACCGTGGATTTATGACCATCGAAAGTCGTTAAGGTCAGGACACCTGACTCCAGATGCGCTTTGGCGCGTGTGCCTTGGATGGTAATGGACTCAGCGGCCCCGGGATATTCGGCAGTAGTCGCCATCATAGTGCCCACTGCGCCGTTATCCATTTCAAAGATTGTACCTGCCCAATCCTCAGCTTCGAGAACGTGTAACGGAGTTTTTCTCATCATGGCTTGAATGCCCGAGATCGGCCCCAGCAGCCACATCGCAAGATCAAGCGTGTGGATTGCCTGCGAGATCATGACACCGCCTCCGTCGCGCGCATAAGTGCCGCGACCCGGCTCGTCATAGTAGCTCTGATCGCGCCACCAGGGGACACGGATCTCCACCGTGGCGATCGCGCCCAGCTCACCTTGTTCAATGGCTGATTTCAGCGCATGCGAGGCAGCGCGGGCGCGGTGCTGAAAGACGATGCCCAGCGGCACACCAGAAACCTCGCACTGCTCGACGATGGCTGTCGCGGCGCCCAGCGTTCTCTCGATGGGCTTTTCCAACAGGATCGGTTTCGAAGCGCTCGAAAGAACCCGAACCAACTCTGAGCGCTGATCGGGCGGTGTTGCGATGATCGCAAAGTCGACGTTTGGGTCGTCTGCGATTTCCTCGATCGAGCCGAATGCGCGGGTGCCGTTTCGCCGCGCGAACTCAGCTGCTTTTTCAGAGTTGCGCCCGAGGACGCCGGCAAGACTGAGGCCTTGATCCGATGCTTGAATGGCAGCGACATGCGTGCCTGAAACCATCCCCAAACCAATCAGCGCAATATTCATTCATTCCCCCGGATCACACGGTCAGTCTGCGGGTTCGAACGGGAAAGATGCAACCATTAAAAACTGTGTTAACAATTGCGGGCAGCAGTATCGGAGGCAGAATTGACTGGCAATTTGAATGGCATTGCAGAAAACCTGTACTTGGGCATCAAGGACCTGCCAATCGTGTCTCCGCATGGTCACTGCGATCCGGGGTGGTTTGCAACCGATGAGCCGTTTCCCAACCCGGCAGAGCTGCTTGTGGTTCCCGACCATTACGTATTCCGTATGCTCTATTCGCAGGGCGTTCCCTTGTCCGAACTTGGCGTTGGGGAAGAGGGGCGAAAGAAGGATCCCCGCGCCGTTTTTCGCACCTTTGCCGAACACTGGCATCTGTTTCTGGGAACGCCATCCCGGATCTGGATAAGCTACGTGCTGCACGAAACGCTGGGCGTGTCTGAGGCGTTGTCTTCTCGCACGGCTGACCTGATTTATGATGAGATCTCAGAAAAGCTGACGCGTCCCGAATTTCGCCCGAGGGCTTTGTTCGACAGGTTTGGGATCGAGGTTCTGGCCACCACAGATTCGGCTCTCGACGGCCTGGCTGAGCATCGGGAGATTCGAACAAGCGGTTGGGGCGGGCGGGTTGTTCCGACGTTCCGCCCAGACGGGGTTTTGGATGGGGCGGACCCGGAGTTCGTACAGAACCTGAATAAGTTGGCCGAGCTGACAGACTGCGATCTGGACAGCTATGATGGCTACCTCAACGCGCTGCGAATGCGGCGGGCTTATTTCATCCAGCTGGGATGTACTGCCACCGACCACGGTATCGAACGCATAAAGACCGAGTGGCTGGACGACCCGGATGCGCTGTACCAGCGGCTGAGACGGCGGGAAGGTACCGAACAGGATGCTCGCCGGTTCTATGGGCATATGCTGATCGAAATGGCGCAGATGTCTGTCGATGATGGTCTGACAATGCAGATACATGCTGGCAGCAAGCGCAACACGAACCACGCGGTACTGCGGGACTTTGGACGGGACAAGGGGGCCGACATTCCAATCGCGATGGATTGGGTCACGGGCCTTGAGGCGCTGTTGAACCGGGTCGGTAACTCGGCGGAACTGCGCATCATTCTGTTCACACTGGACGAAAGCACCTATGCCCGCGAACTGGCCCCGATGGCGGGACATTGGCCGTGCCTTCGGATCGGGCCGCCTTGGTGGTTCCACGACAGCCCAGCCGGGATTGCGCGGTATTTCGATCAGGTCGTTGAAACGGCCGGATATTACAATCTGGCCGGATTCAATGACGACACGCGGGCTTTTCTGTCCATTCCTGCACGTCACGACCTGTGGCGACGGGGTGTGGCGATTCATCTGGCCGAGCAGGTTGCGCGCGGCTATTTCGATCGGGACAGTGCCGAGCATCTGGCGCGATTGCTGGCGGTCGATCTGGCGAAACAGGTTTACGGGTTGCAAAGGTAAATGGGTACAATTCTTCATTTCGGCCTTGGAAACTTTGCCCGGGCGCATTTGCTGGATTACACGGATCAAGCGGGCGGATGGGACGTTGTCGGCGTCAGCCTGCGTTCATCCTCGGTTCGGGATGGATTGGCCCGACAGGGTTTCGAGTACGATTTGTGCGTACAGGGGCAGGGAGTCCGGCGCATCAAAGCTCTGCGTGACGTTCTGGTCGCGCCCAAGGATCGCGCAGAGATATTCGATGTGATGGCGGATGCCGAGATCATTTCGGCAACCGTAACCGAGAAAGGTTATCACTTGGACGCCGCGGGCAAGCTGAACCTTCAGGACCCGGCGATTGCCGCCGATCTGGCAGGGCAAGAGCCTGCGACGCTGATCGGGTTTTTAGCTTATGGCCTTGCGGAACGGCGCAAGCCAGTAACGGTACTAAGTTGTGACAATCGCATGGAAAACGGCAAGACGCTCGAAACGGCAGTTGCCGATTTTGCGGAAGCAGCCGGTCTGGACGTGAATTGGGACTCTGTTCGCTTTCCCAACGCGATGGTCGACCGGATCACCCCGGCTACCACGGACGCCGTTCGCGCAATCAGCGGCGATCCTATGGCTGTTCCGACCGAGGCGTTCTCGGAGTGGGTGATCGAAGACAGTTTCTCCGGTCCGCACCCGGATTGGCCGGGAGTGCAACTGGTCGATGACGTAGCCCCGCACGAGATGCGAAAGCTGCGCATGTTGAACGGTGCCCATTCCCTGTTGGCTTATGCCGGGTTGGAGCGGGGCATGACCTACGTCCACGAAGCGGTTCGAGACCCGGTTTTGCGCCCGCTGGTTTCTGAGTTGATGAAGGATGCGGGCGCAACGCTGCCCGCTGCACTGCAAGCACAGGTTCCGGATTATGCCGAGGCTTTGTTGCGCCGCTTTGAAAACCCCGAGCTGGCGCACCGTCTGGACCAAATCGCGATGGATGGCAGCCAGAAGCTGCCGTATCGGTTTGTTCCCACACTCCGTGAGACCGGCTCTCAGGCGGTGATTGCAGGGATGCGGGC
Organism: Ruegeria sp. D6; assembly: GCF_056534365.1. NCBI lineage: Bacteria > Pseudomonadati > Pseudomonadota > Alphaproteobacteria > Rhodobacterales > Roseobacteraceae > Ruegeria > Ruegeria sp. D6. Next base: position 439,433 of record NZ_JBQFPH010000001.1, read on the forward strand.
CTGGATCTCCTATTGCATGTCCGAGATCGCAAAGGGCAGGGCGCTGAACGATCCTTGCGCGTCGGAAATTGCCAAGGCCGTCAAGCAGCCGGACCCGGTAGCGCCGCTTTTTGGTCTCGTTGGTGCTGAGGATCTCGCGCCACTTATCCGGGAATGATCGCGCCGCGGAATTGAACAACGGTGGAAGCCAAATTGTGTCCAGCCATCAGGGCGTCGGCCTGTGATTTCCCCATCAGCAAGGCCGCGAGGTACCCACCGTTGAAACTGTCGCCCGCCGCTGTCGTATCCAGCACGTTTTTGGCAGGTTCATAGGTTTGGTCAGTGTTCTGACCGATGGACAAAGGGCCATTCTCTCCGCGTTTCAACGCACCGACACCGTGATGATCGGCAAAGCGTGCAGCCACCTGGTCCGCGCTTTCCCCGAACAATGCCATCTCGTCGTCAATGGACGGCAGGGCAATGTCTGCACGTTGCCAAAGCCGTTGGTTAATCTGCCGAGCGTGTTGGACGCTGTCCCAAAGAAGCGGACGAAAGTTGCTGTCATATACCAACCGAACGGAAGAGCCTTCGAGCCAGTCCAGAAGCGCAAGCCTGACTGCATGCGGAAGAATGGCCACGGAAATCCCTGACAAGTACAGCACGTTGTAACCGTTCAGCGGGCTGAAGTCGTGATCGGCAAAAAGCTGACGGGCGGCCGCCTCGCTGCGCCAATAGGTAAAGCTGCGTTCACCGTCCGCAGATGTAGTGATCGCGTATAGTCCCGGAGAGGCGTTCGGAATGATGCGGATGCCGGATGTTCCGATGTCATGACTGGCGATGAAGTCCACGATACGCCTTGAGAACGGATCGTCGCCTAGACATGTCACATACTCCACCTGCAGGTCAGGCGCGGCACGGTGCATGTAGATGGCCGTGTTCAGCGTATCCCCCGCGACGCCCACCTTCGCGCCGGTTTCCAGCATGGACAATTCGATCATTGCTTCGCCGATGCAGGCAATTCGCGTCATTTCTTTTCTCTTTTCCAGATGATGAGACCGGCAGCCATGATCAGCGCAGCCCCCGCCAACGTGAATGCGTCCGGTACTGTGTCAAAGAACAGATAACCCCAGATTGCCACGTAGATTAGGAACGAATAGGTGAATGGCATCAACTGGTTCGCCGTTCCAAACCGATGCGCGTTCGTCAGCAGCTGATGCCCGCACCAGCCAAACACACCAAGGCCGATCAGTACAATCAGGCTCCACGTGTTTTCTGGCTGGACCCAAAACCAGATGGCGAACGGCAACAGGACCACCGTACCGGTAAGCCCGAGGTAGAATTGCATAGTGTCCACGGCAACAACCCCGGACAGCCTGCGCGTCATGATCGAGTACAAGGCCAAAGCGGTGGCATTATATACGATCAGCAGCATGGTCGGATGAAAGGCCGAACCAAACGGCCGTACGACGACCAACACCCCCAGAAAGCCCAAGATGATAGCCGCCCAACGCCATGGGCCCACGCTTTCTTTCAATACTAAGACGGACAGAAAGCACACGATGACCGGGCTTGAGAACATGATTGCCGACACAACGGTCAGTGGCAAAAACCGTAGGGCATAAAAATTGAAAACGGTCGCCGAGATCAGCAGCAAGGCCCGGCTTATCACCTGCCATGGATGGTCAGTCTTGAACCGACCGGCCTCTATCCCGCCCTTGGCGATCACGCCCACTGAGATCACGAAGTGCCCCGCATAGCGCATGAACGCCAACTGAAATGCTGGCACTCCGGCCAACGCCAACCACTTGGCCCCAAGGTCAACCAACGAAAAGAACAGCCACGCCATCAACATCAGCACAATGCCAAGGCGCGGCAGGTCAGCGGTGGGGTTGGCGGAGACGGCCATCGATCAGGTGTTGAAACGCTTGACGTAGTAGTCAACCATCTGGCTTACCATGTCATCCGCCTGACCGTGGTCGCGGGCGTCATTCAGCGCCGAAAGCGCGCCCTGCGACATCACGCTGGTAACGCCTGCCTCGCGCGCCATTCGGTCATAATACCCGAGGTCTTTTGCCGCGTTCTTGATGGCAAAGGCCAGCTGATTTGGGTCGCTCTCAACGCCATAGGCTTTGACGAAATCCATCATTCCGGAATGCAGCGGCCCTGCGGCCATCACATCATACAGCTGCTTGCGGTCAACACCGGTGATGTCAGCCATGGCAAAGGCTTCGGCCATCGCGTTCGCAACGGTCATTCCGAAGAAGTTGTTGATCAGCTTGATCGTGTGCCCGGAACCAACGGGGCCAAGGTAAAAAACGTTTTCGCCCAAATCTTTCAGTGTCGGCTCGGCCTTGTCAAAGGCGGCCTTGTCTCCAGACGTCATAATGTTGAGCTTGCCTTCTAGCGCGTGTGAAGGTGTCCGGCCAAGCGGTGCATCAAGATAGCTTCCGTCGGCTGCGGCAACCTCCTCGGCCAAGGCGCGTGTGCTGCCAGGAAGCGAGGTGCCAAAGTCGATGACAATCGCGCCGGATTTCAATCCCGCAATCACTCCATCTGCACCGTGCATTCGGCTCTCGACCTGTTCGGAGGTGCCCATGCACAGCATCACGATGTCGCTGGCCTGAGCCAGTTCTTGGGCGTTTTGCATCTCGCGGGCGCCTCGGTCAATCGCGGCGTCCAGGTACGTGCGGTCGCGGTTTCCCAATACAGCGACCGAATATCCTTGGTCCAACAGTCGGCTCACCATGGCTCCGCCCATTAGTCCCAAGCCGATAAACCCGATTGATGGTTTGCTCATTGGTTTCCCTTTCCGTGAATGTGTCTGGTTTTTATTCTTGTGTTTGTTGCGGGCGGCTTTGCTTTTTTAATGCTCATATTGCCCGGTGGATAATCATTGGTTTTTAGGTGGTCCGGCATTTGGCCGGGCCGCATGTCCATCAGGCCGGCGCCCGCGCTCGGGTCGTTCGCGCCTTTAGCCCCTGTTCAATCCGTGATGTGACCTCGAGCGTTCGGGCTGCATCCTCGACGTCAATCAGAGGAGGAGCGCCATCGATCACGTCAAGGAAGTGATCCAGCTGCACCTCTAGCGGTGCGCGTTGTTGTTCCGGTCGTGTAAGTTGGTCTTTTTGGGCCGCAGTGCCCCAATCCTGTCCGCGCCACAGGGTCATGGAGGGAAAACTCACAGCGCCACTGGTTCCCGTGATCCAGATCATGTCCTGATGGGTCGTGCCGATGTTCGGGTTCTCGCCGGTTCCGGCCTCAAACCCCCAGGGGCTGGGTGCGGTATCGGCAAAGCTGATAGTGCCCGTTGCGCCGTTTTCGAATGCGATCGCGACAGCCCCGCTTTCTATCCTATCCGATCCGCGGATGGGCGCTCCGGGCAGGGCGACGACATCCGAGATTTCTCCGATCACAAAGCGCAGGACATCGATATCATGCACCAGATTGATCATGACTGGGCTGCCATCGGAAGTCCGCCAGTTCTGTTCAAAATAGCTGTCGGGTTTGCGCATGGCCCACAGCAACGAGACATTGATGACTTGTCCGATCGTACCTTGCGCGATCACCTCCTTCAGGTGTTGCAAGATTGTATGATACCGCCGATGGTGGCCTACAAGACTGCGGACATTGGCCTGGCGAATGGCCGTCTTCAGGCGCAGTGCATCACCGACCGACGCGGCAACCGGCTTTTCGATCAGCATGTGCCAACCGCGAGATGCGGCCAGAATGCCATGTTCGGCATGCAGGCGGGTCGGAGTGGCGATGATGACGCCATCTACCGGGTCCTGCACCTCGTCCATACTAGCAAAACGCGGCGCGTCGATCTGGATCGAGCCATCTGGATCGGCCAACCCGACCAACATGCAGCCGGGATGCTCAATCACGGCGCGGACGTGGCGGATACCGATTAATCCGCCGCCGGCTACAAGGATCCGTTTCACATCACCGCTCCGATTTGCCAGGGAACAAATTCGTAGTCACCCAAGCCCTGCGCCTCGGACTTGGTCCGCGCGCCAGAGGCGACTTGGAGCAGCCGTCGGTATATTTCCTGTCCTTTTTCTTCGACGCTGGCGCCTTTGGTCAGAATGTCGCCCGCATCCACGTCCATGTCTTCGGGCATGCGTGCTGCCAATTCAGAGTTGGTAGCGATTTTCAGCGTGGGTGCCGGTTTGGACCCAAATGCAGAGCCGCGTCCCGTGGTGAAGCACACAAGGTTGCACCCAGCCGCGATCTGCCCGGTCACCGAGGCCGGGTCATATCCGGGGCTGTCCATGAAGGTGAAGCCTTTGGCGGTGATGGGTTCGGCGTATTTGAATACACCGGTCAAAGGGGTGGTGCCGCCCTTCGCCGCTGCCCCCAGCGACTTCTCTAGGATGGTCGTCAGACCCCCTTGCTTGTTGCCGGGGCTTGGGTTGTTGTCCATCGAACCGTGATTGCGAGCGGTATAGTCCTGCCACCAATCGATCAGTCCGATCAGTTTTTCCCCAGTTGTGCGACTAAGGGCGCGGCGGGTCAAAAGGTGTTCGGCTCCGTAAATTTCGGGTGTTTCCGCAAGGACACCTGTGCCGCCTTGCGCAACCAACAGGTCGCAGGCATGTCCGAGCGCCGGGTTCGCGGTCACGCCGGACCAAGCGTCCGAGCCACCGCATTGCAGCGCAACCATCAGTTCGGACGCCAGGGCTTCGCTGCGCCTCGCCTCATTGGCAATGGGAAGCATCTGGTTGATCTTGTTGATGCCCATTTCCACGGTCCGACGCAATCCGGCGACGTTCTGGATGTTCATCGTTTGGAAGGTGGGACTTTGCTTCAGCCCATACGCGTCCAGCAGCCAGTCGATCTGGTTCATCTCGCAGCCCAGACCGACCATCAGAACGGCAGCGTGGTTGGGGTGTTTTGCAAACCCCCACATGACCCGTTGAAGGGCTTCGAAACCGTCGCCGGAATCGGCCATTCCGCAGCCTGTTCCATGGACAAAGGCCACCACGCCGTCGATGTTCGGAAACTTGGCCAGCTTGTCCGGCGTGAAGTGATTGGCGATCATGCGGGCCGCAGTCGCCGAACAGTTCACTGTGGTCAGAACCGCGATGTAATTGCGCGTGCCGACCCGACCGCTGTCCCGGTGGTAGCCCATGAATGTATCGACCGAGGTGGCAGGTTTGGTGGGCCTGTGATCCGTCGCAAACTCGTAGTCCACACTGGTGTTCCGGAACTCGACATTGTGGGTGTGCACATGGTCGCCGGGTTCGATCGGTTGGGTGGCGTAGCCGATGATCTGGGCGTACTTTCTGACCGGATCGCCGAGTGCAAGATTCCGTGTGGCGACCTTGTGCCCCGAGGGGATGCGTGCATTGGTCGTGATATCCTCGACCATACTGCCGGCCTCCAGGTGCCGAGTTGCAACCACCACGCTATCTGTTCGATCTAAACGTACAAAAGTCATAATCAGCTTTCCTGGCGGCAGCAGCTAGGCGCAGAACGGTGAGTCCGATGTCCACCGGTGAATATCTATATGCGGCTTGCCGGACAGTCTTGCTCGAGCCGCCTCCCAATTGGACTTGCAGACGCGCCAATCTCGCAGCTCGGTTTCGGGGCGCGATCTGGACCTCGCGATGAAGCTGGGGAAATGATCTCGACCGGTCGGCTGGCCTGCCGCGCTAAAGCGGATGTCGAACGACCAGCGGAACCGGTCCGTTTTATTGATCAGCGAAGCGTGTGGCGTCAAAGGGTGAAACAGGATTATCCCGCCGGCCTTGACAGGAAGGGGTACGGCGCGGCCTTCATCAATGAACCCGTCAGCAATGCCTGTCTGCGTCCGGGCACAATGCGGCAGGATGGTTTGGTCCTGTGCCTTCGGCAGCACTTGCAGGCAGCCGTTTTCGACGGTTGCATCGTTGACGGCAATCCACACCGTGACCATGTCGGTCTGATCAGCATCCTCCAGCGCAACCGCTCGGTCCTGATGCCAGTCCGTTGCGGTGATGTGCGCGCGCACCTCGTCCTTGGACAGCTTCAGGGCAGGGGGCTTCAGCCGAACGTGCTGGATTGGATTGCTCACCAACTCTGGCCCGATCAGCTGCTCGACGATGTCAAGCATGGTACGGGCCGTCAGCAAGTCGAACACTGCGGGCCCAATATGGAACGGTGTGTCCGCCATGATCCGATCGCCGGGCAGCGAGATGTCCAGCGGCTGGAAATAGTCGCATCCGGCTTGATAGGCGGACAGAAGTTTGTCCCAGAAGGTCATTCCAGACGGCTCGTCCTTGACCAGCCCTTTTTTGTACCAACAGTCATAGAGCCGGTTCAGGACATCCGAGTATTCCGCTTGCACCCGACCCAGGACATCGCGGGGAATTACATCCTCAACCACGAGGTATCCATCGGTCTGGAACTTGCCAATCGCATCTTGTGTCAGCATGGGTGCAACCTCACAACAGCAGCGCGATGATACCCGGCCAGATCAGAAGAACGGAAAGCGCCAGCAACTGGATCCCGATGAATGGCAGGAAGCCGCGGAAGATATCCGTCAGGCTGATATGCGGCGGGGCCACTGACTTCAGGTAGAACGCGGCCGGGCCGAAAGGGGGCGAGAGGAAGCTGACCTGCATGTTCATACAGAACACGACGCCGAACCAGATGGCGACATGACTCGGCTCCAACTGGCCAAAGACTCCGATTTCCTCGATAGGAAGGCGCAGGACGATCGGCAGAAAGACCGGAATGATCAACAGTACGATGCCGACCCAATCCATGAATGCGCCCATGAACAGCAAGATCAGCATCATTACCAGAATGACCAACATGGTCGGCAGCTCCTGGCCGACGATCAGGTCGGCCACGTATTGGGGCCCTCCAGCAATGGTATAGGCACCCGCCAGCGCGGCGGCCCCGATCGTAACCCAGATGATGGTGCCTGTGGATTTTAGTGTCCGCATCAAGCTGTCCCAAACCAGCTCGAACGATCCTTCGCCCCTTAGGATGGCGATGATCAGGACTGCGAAGGCGCCCATGCCTGCAGCCTCAGTGATACCTGTGATCCCGCCATAGATCGAGCCGAGCACGACGCCGATTACAACCAGCGGCGCGACGAGACCCTTGCCCATTTCCCAACCGATTTTTGCGCGCTGTCTGCCAAAGACGAAGAAAATCAGCAGAAGGGCGACGATCGTGATACCGGCAAACCAGGGCAGGTAGTCAGCTGTCCCCAATCGCGCTGGTTCGCCCTGGCTGGCAGCGTTGGAGCCTGACAGCTCGAAAAAAGCGGCCCGGATAAACAGAACGGTGGAAAATCCGGCGACGACGATGCTCATGAAGGCACCAAACAGTTTGCGTTTCTCGGCTGGTTCGGGGTCGTTCGGGTCCGGTTCCGGCAGCGGAGCGTGATGAGGATTCAACCGCGTGCGGATGATGATGTACAGGATGATCATCGAGGCCAGCATGAAGCCGGGAATGAAAGACGCGGTGAACAGCGACTTGATCGAGGTTTCGGTGATCAGCCCATAGATGATCAGAACGATCGAAGGAGGGATCATGGTGCCCAGAGACCCTGAGGCGCAGATGACGCCGATCGCGAGATTCTGATCGTAGCCCAGGCGCAGCATCTGGGGCAGGGCGATAAGGCCCAGCAGGACAACCTCACCGCCGATGATGCCGGACATGGCAGCCATGATCACCGCCATGATCGAGGTCACGATCGCGATGCCGCCGCGTGTTCTGGACAGCCAGACATTCAGCGACGAATACATGTCGCGCGCGATCCCGGACCTCTCTAGCAGCGACGCCATGAAGATAAACAATGGCACGGATATGAGCACGTAGTCCGTTAAGAGCCCGTATATCTTCTGCGCCAGGATATAGAGCGGCCCAGTCCCAGGCCGACCTGTGAGAATCCCGTCGCCGAATGAAAACGGGTTTAAAAGCAGTGTCGGTTCGAACTTGAGCACAAGAACCAGAACCGCAAGCGAAGCCGAGGCCAGACCCAAGGGCATCCCGATCGCCAGAAGCACAATCAGGGCGACCATCAGGATGAGTGAGATTGTTCCAATGTCCATCAGTCTTGTCCCACCGCCCGTTTGATCATTTCAATTTCGTCTTCGTCCGGTTCATCTGTGTGGATTTCCGGTTCTTTGTTCCAATCCGCGACCAGGTTCAAAATTGCTTGCATTGCGACGAGCGTAATCACGATCAGCACCATCGGCTGCAACGTCGCCGGGATCGGCGGATTGAAGGCAGAGCCATAAAGCTCCCATTTGTAGAGCTTGTTGACGAACACCTGTTTGTAGCTGCCGTAGACAAGAAAGAAGGCAAATAGCACGATCAGTATAGTCGAAACCGTATCAAAAACGCGCTGAAGCCAACGTGGAACTGCGTCGTACAGCAGGAATATTCGAATGTGACTGCGTTGCTGCATGGCGTAGTAGCCAGACATCAAAAACACAAAGCTGGCGAACCAGAGTGTCATTTCGTTCGCCCACTCGGTCGGCTTCTCCAGGATATAACGCATGAAGACTTCGTAGAGCATCACGACAGTCATGATTGCGATCATCATCATCGTCACTCGACCTATGAACAGGGCGAAACGGTCCATAACCGTCGAGCCTTCGAACTCCATCGTCGCCGGGCGCACGGTCTTGGTACCAATCACTGCAAGAAACGGTAGAAGGACGAGCGCGGCCATGTCGATGATGTCGACATACCCCCCGAATACGCCAGACAATTCGGGCGTAACGTCGCTGCGCAGATATATTTCAGTTACCTGACTTTTGAGGGACTCAGAGGTGTAAGGCAGCCAGTCCAATAGGAATGCGGGAAGATGCCAAACAAGCCAGCTGGCTGTTGCGACGAAGGCCAACGGTATGAGCCATTCAATTAGTCCGCCTGAGTTCTTGTGCATCGCGTAACCCTCGTCCCTATCCTTCGATCCTGTAGTGATCGATAAAGTCTCGGTCCGGCTCGACACCCAATCCGGGGCCAGTCGGGATCGTGACACGGCCGTTGTTGGCCTTGACTTGATTTTGAATTTCCAGCGGTTCGGTCAGCAGATCGTCCCGAAACTTGTTGTCCGTTGTGTCGAACTCCAGCATCGGCTCCCATGGATGCAAGCCGCCTGGAATTGCGGGCATGGCCGCTAGTAAATGCAGATTAGTTGCGACGGCGATGGCGCTACCCCAGACGTGATTTACGACCGGAGTGAAATGTGCGTGGCATAGAGACAGTACCCTGAGATACTCTGAAACACCGCCCAAAGCACAAACCTCTGGCTGCGCGATATCGATGCCACGGTTTTCAAGAAGATTGCGCCATGCCCAGCGATTGAATACCGCCTCTCCGCCTGAGATGTTTACTTTAAGCGAAGTGCGCAGTTCGCGGTATCCGTCAATGTCTTCTGGCGCGACCGGTTCTTCGAACCAATATGCGTCCAGTTCTTCCAGCGCCCGACCGACAAAGAACGCGTCTGAAGTCGTATAGGCATGGTTTGCATCGACCATAAAAGGAAAGTCGTCACCAACTCCGCGTCTAACTGCTTCGCACAGTTTCACATCAGGCTTCGGGCCAAAGCCCGTTTTCATTTTGGTGGCGGTAAATCCCATTGACTTGATCTTAGCGGCTTCATCCTCAAAACGGCTTGCAAGACTAGAAATCGGTTCATCCCGGAGCATCATGCCGTAGCCGTAGCAAGGAACGCTTGCGCGATGAGCCCCGCCGACAAGCTTATGGAGGGGGAGGCCAGAGATTTTGCCGGAGATGTCCCAAAGTGCGATGTCCACCCCGGACAAAGCCTGTATTGGCATTCCGCTTTGGCCATGGTCTCGCAAAAGATTGTACACCTTGTGCCAGATCACGTCTTTGTCCAAAGGGTCCATGCCAAGGACCATTGGTTGGATTACCTTTTCCACGATGGATTTGTTCGCAATGGCTACGTTTCCGGGACCAAAGCACTCCCCCCAACCGGTTACCCCTTCATCTGTCTGAATCTCGACCAGATGGGTTGTACGCTTGTCATAATACTGTTGCGAGTAGCCCAGAACTTCCGGCATGTCGTACTGCAGTACATGACTTATTATTCTGGTGATTTTCATGAAGTTCCGGATCCCGGCGCCGATCCGGAGAGGCCGCAAGCGCGGCCTTTCCGTGTGTCGTAGTTCGATCGAAGCCTGATTATTGCATTGCGCCCAGGTCACGCAGGAAGTTGATGTGGCTTTCCAAAAGCGCCTGTGCTTCAGGTGTCGTTGCGAACTCCGTCCAACCGACCTGAACGGCCGCGCGATACGCTGCCAGGTCTTCAGGCGACCATTCGTACAACTGCACGCCTTTTGCCTTCAAGTCTTTTGCAGTCTGAGCGTTCTGCACCTCATTGATTGTGGCATTGTGCAATGCCAGGCTATCCATTGCGACTTCCATGATCTTCTTGTGATGCGCGGGCATCGCTTCCCAGACGTCTTTGCGACAAGCTAGGTGATCTGCAGGCATCGAGTGGAAACCGGGATAGTTTGTGTGGCCTGCGATCTCGTACAGACCGAGGCCTACATTGTTCGTCAGGTTCGCAGCATCCGCACCATCAATGATACCGGTTTCCAAAGCCGTGAAGATTTCGTTGAAGTCCATCACGATCGGAGAAGCACCAAGTTCCGCGAACACCTTGGTAGCAAGGCCTGGAGGCGAGCGGAACTTCCAATCTTTGAAGTCTTCCACTTTTGCAATCGGCTTGGTCGAAGACAACGACTCTGGCCCGGGAATCCACCATCCGATGAATTCCATGTCGTAGCCGTTGTATAGATCATTTACAGCTTCTCTTCCGCCGCCATGAAGAAGCCAAGCCATTTGCTGATATGGGTTCTGATATCCGCCGAGCAGGTCGCCCGCAAACTGGAAGGCCGGGTTTTTACCGGTCTGATAGCCGCCGCCCGTCATGTCGCAATCCAGAATTCCTGTAGCTGCGGCATCGAAGGTTTCAACTGATTTGACCACCGAAGAGGAATAGAACATTTCAACTTCGATTTCGCCGTTCGACATTTCCTGAATGTCTTCAACGAATTTTGCAGCCATCTGGCCTGACAGAGTTTCGGGCGAAAAATGGGTTTGAATTCTAAGCTTCGTTGTTTCAGCCATCGCGAAACCGGCTGCCATTGTCGTGGCTACGGCCGCCAGGGCCGCTGTCTTGACTATTTTCATATTGTCCTCCCAGACGTTGAGCGTGCGCGGTGTGGAAGATCTTGCCGCCTCCTTTGCTGTCGCGCAGGTAAACGTTAAGCCGACGAATCGAATGCAACAAGAAAAAATTGAAATTTCTAAAAATTTCGAGATTCTTGCGATAATTCGAAAATAAGGTTAGGACGCTACTTGGACAAAACTTGAAGGTGCATACTGGAATGAACGACGAAATAGATATTTATCAAGATCTTAAGATGCGCCTGATCTCTAATGGATTCGAGCATGGAGCGAAGGTGCGGGCTGAAGAACTTCGTAAAGTGTATGGCTGTTCTGCGAGCGCCGTTCGTGAAGTCCTTTTTCGTTTGGCCGCTGTTGGTTTGGTGGACTTTCAGGAACAAAAAGGTTTCCGTGTGCCAATGCGTTCGCCGCAGAAGCTTATCGAATTGACGCACGTCCGTGTTCTGTTGGAGGCCGAAGGCACCGCAATGTCGATCCGTAATGGCGGGGTGGATTGGGAAGCAAGATTGACGGCCGCACATCACAAACTCAGCCATATCGAAAAACGCATTCACGCCACAGACGACCCGAGCGGCCTTATCGAGATATGGTTTGCCTCGGAAAAGGAATTTCACCAAACACTTATTTCTGCCTGTGGCTCGGAAACTTTAAAACAAATGCATAGCCGAGTTTATGCGCAATTCAGACAGCAGTTGATGGTGGCAGACCGGAACTTTGAATTCATTTCTCAGAACATAAGACACCATGCCGATATACTTGAAGCAGCATTGTCAGGGGATGAGCAGTTAACACGAGAGAAAATTCACGACCATCTGGAACGCCATCTAACTGGAAAGACGATGGGCGACTAAAGCCGAAAATCGTCTTCCAAATACACCTGAATTATATCGTCGAAGCTTGATTCCGCCTCGAACCCCAACTCCTGAGCGCGATCTGTTTGAAAGTCTCGCGGCCAATTCTTGACTATTCGTTCGATTGTCTCGTCGGGTTCTTGCCTGATTAGGCCAACCGCTTCTTGGCCGGCCACTTGGCGCAGAGCTTCGATTTGTTCGGCGACGGTGCAACTTACGCCAGGCATGTTCAATGCGCGTCTATCATTCAAAAGCTGTGTGTCCATTGTTGCTGCATGGGTCAAAAAAGTCGCAGCGGCGCGGGGGCTGGCGTGCCAGTGGCGAACGGTTTCGGCAACTGGCAAGACAGCCTCATCCCCATTCAATGGCTCTCGGATTATACCCGAAAAGAAGGACGAAGCGGCAGCGTTGGCTTTGCCCGGGCGCACACACAAAGTGGGCAAGCGCAAGGAAATACCGTCGATGTATCCTTTCCTGCTGAAATCCGTGATCATCAATTCAGCCGCCGCTTTCTGCGCTCCGTAACTTGTCAAAGGTGCCGAGAGGAACTCATCGCTTATCTTTTCGGGGAATGGTGACCCGAAAACTGCTATGGACGAGGCAAAAACCAGACGAGGTGTGTACTCGTTTCCTGATGCCTCGTGTTCATCCTTAAGTGCGTTCAGCAGTGCCCACGTTGCCATAAGGTTTACATCCCAACCCAACGCAAAGTCTGTTTCAGCTTGGCCTGAAACGATAGCTGCAAGATGAAAAATGACGTCTGGCCGCTGCGTAGCAAAAGACTTAGCTATGCCTGACGCAGTCAAGTTCCCCACAATTTGATTACCTGCCGCACTTTCGGGCGGGAACGAGAGATCGAACAGTGAGACTTGGGCATCGGCTCCAAAGGTTTCTTGGGTCGACACGCGATGGGCCAGTTTCTGGCCCAGCATTCCTCCGCCGCCTATAATCAGGATCCGCGTCACAGCATTCCGTTCCGTTTTTTGAGTTCTAGATACAAAGCCGAATGATCCAGTTCGGCCCCATCCATTTCGTCTATCAGATATTCGAAACGGTCGCGCACAGATCGGGTGCTAGGTAGCTCAACGCCAAGGCTTCGTGCTTCCTCCAGCGTGTTGTCCAAATCCTTGAGTTGAAACTTAGACAAACCTCCGGGTGCAAAATTTCCATCAGACATGCGTTCGCCATGTTGTTGCAAGATAATACTATCCGCAAAGCCCCCCTTCAGTGCGGCCCTCAACGCGGTGGGGTCCGCACCACCTTGCTGAACCAGCAGAGTCGCTTCGGCGACAGCCGATATTGTTACAGCGACAATTGTTTGATTGGCCAATTTGCACAATTGACCAGAACCACTTGGGCCAACATGTACAGGCCGGCCCATTGCTGTCAGAACTGGTCGCACGCGCTCCATAACGTCCTGATCGCCACCGACCATGATCGCAAGGGTGCCAGCTTCGGCACCTTTGGTGCCACCGGAAACCGGGGCGTCCAGATGCAGCACCCCCATCGAGGAAAGCTGCGCGGATTGCTCTCTTGCGTGTTCGGGTTTGGCGCTCGACATATCAATCCAGATCATCCCCGGTTTGAGTCGCTCGCGGAAAGCCTCGTCAGCAAGTAGCGCGCCGGTCGCATATCCATCCGAGAGCATGGTTATTATTACGTCTGCACCCGAAACCGCCAGCGGGGCAGTTTCCACCAATGTCGCGCCTTCTGCTGTCAACGGTTTTGCCTTTTTCAAGCTGCGGTTCCATACAGTGAGCGGAAACTCGGCGCGCAAAATATTCCGCGCCATAGGAGCTCCCATCAGGCCGGTTCCCAACAGAGCCACTTTGAACTGCTTGCTCATCATCTACTGTCCTTCCGAAGGTGCGCCACGCATGGTTATGGCCAAACCAAAATCTCTGTCATACGCTAACGGCTCTGTGCCCACATGCCAGAAGTCGTTGCAAATCCGCCAAGGTTTCTTTGCTTCTCGGTTGATCTGTGGGACGAAGTAACACTTGTCCAGTCGCCACTTTTGAGGTCGGAATATTTATATGTCAGAAAGACTTAAGGGAAAAAGCGTCTTGGTCACAGCCGCCGCACAGGGGATCGGACTTGCAAGCGCAATTGCAATGGCAAGAGAGGGTGCAAAAGTCTATGCGACGGATATTAACCCTGAAAAACTAAATTTGATTCGCGGTCGGAATCTCGAAAATCTCGAAATATTCGAGATGGATGTGACGAATAATGACAGCATTCATCATGGGGTCGCGCGAGCGAAGCCGGACGTTTTGTTCAACTGCGCAGGGTTCGTGCATCACGGAACTATTCTGGATGCAACCGATGAAGAGTGGGATTTCGCCATGGACCTTAATGTGCGCTCAATGGTGCGCACGACAAAGGCTGTATTGCCGGGAATGCTAGAGCGCGGAGGAGGCTCGATAATCAATATGTCTTCCGCACTGGGTTCCATAATCGGTGCGCCAAATCGTTTTGTATATGGAACGACAAAAGCCGCTGTTGTCGGGCTGACGAAATCGGTAGCCGTGGACTTCATAACAAAAGGAATCCGGTGCAATTGCATTTGTCCGGGAACAGTCGACAGTCCCAGTTGGCGTGACCGCGTAGATGCGTTGGGCGAGCAACTGGGCAGCAGAGAAGAGGCCCTTGCACAATTTGTGGCGCGTCAGCCTATGGGGCGTGTAGCGAAAGCAGAAGAGATTGCTGCATTGGTCGTCTATCTGGCGAGCGATGAAAGTGCATTCACCACAGGACACACGCACATAATTGACGGGGGTTGGTCAGGCCAATGACAAAAGTATCAAAAAACGATTTGCGATCTCGCAAGTGGTTCATGAATTCTGAGAACCTTGAGATGACTGCATTGTATCTGGAAAGATACCTGAATTACGGATTGACCCGTGAGGAACTGCAATCAGGCAAACCGATCATTGGCATTGCTCAGACCGGCAGTGATTTGAGCCCCTGTAATCGGCATCATATCGAATTGTCCAAACGTGTTCGCGATGGAATCATCGCCGCCGGGGGAACGTGCATCGAAATACCGGTCCACCCGATACAAGAGACAGGTAAACGGCCAACGGCGTCACTCGACCGCAACCTGGCTTATCTGTCCTTGGTTGAGAGTCTATTCGGGTATCCGATTGACGGCGTTGTTCTGAACATTGGTTGCGACAAGACCACGCCCGCGCTTCTTATGGCCGCTGCGACCGTCAACATCCCAGCGATCGCCCTGTCGGTCGGTCCCATGCTCAACGGCTGGTGGAAAGGTGAGCGCGCCGGATCGGGAACGGTTATTTGGAAAGCGCGCGAAGACCTTGCGGCTGACGAAATCGACACCGATGAGTTCATGGAAATCGCAGCCGCCGCAGCACCTTCGGTGGGTTATTGCAATACGATGGGAACAGCAACGACCATGAATTCGCTTGCTGAGGCCTTGGGTATGCAATTGCCCGGATCAGCAGCCATTCCAGCCCCGTATAGAGAGCGCGGTCAAATCAGTTATGAAACGGGTAAACGCATTGTGGACATGGTCTGGGAGGATCTACGCCCCAGCGATGTGATGACACGTCAGGCTTTTGAGAATGCGATTGTTATCAACTCTGCGATTGGTGGATCGACGAATGCGCCGATCCACCTGAATGCAATCGCTCGGCATCTTGGTGTTCCGTTGACCAACGATGACTGGCAGAAACTTGGCCACGACGTTCCACTGTTGGTTAACATGCAGCCTGCGGGTGAGTATCTGGGCGAAGATTACCAACAGGCCGGAGGTGTACCCGCCGTTGTCGGAGAGCTTCTTCATGCTGGATTGCTGCCGCATCCCAATGCGATAACGGTGAACGGCAAGACAATGGGCGACAATTGCTCGGCACGCCGGTCTCAGAATAGCGACGTAATCAAGCCCGTCAGTAACCCGGTTAAGCAACAGGCGGGGTTCATCAATCTCTCAGGCAACCTGTTCGAGAGTGCGATTATGAAAACATCTGTGATCTCACAGGCATTTCGAGAGACCTACCTGTCGAACCCGGATGATCCGGATGCATTTGAGGGCAGGGCGGTTGTGTTTGATGGGCCTGAGGACTTTCACCATCGGATTGATGATCCTGCAGAAAACATCGACGCAAACTGTATTCTGATTATGCGCGGAGCGGGACCAAAAGGATACCCTGGTGCTGCAGAGGTCGTGAACATGCGGCCGCCCTCATATTTGTTGAAACAGGGCATCGAAGCCCTTCCTTGCATCGGTGATGGACGGCAATCCGGTACATCAGGAAGTCCGTCTATCCTGAATGCCTCACCCGAAGCTGCAGAGGGTGGTGGATTGGCTTTGGTGCGAAATGGTGACCGACTGCGCATCGATCTTGGCAAAGGCACAGCAGATATGCTGGTTTCGCTCGAAGAACTGCATCAACGCGCCCGCGATCTGGAGGCAAAGGGTGGTTATTCAACCCCGCCCAACCAATCCCCGTGGCAGGAATTATTCCGCGAAAAAGTAGATCGGTTGGATCGCGGTATGACGCTCAAGGGTGCAGAAAACTACCGCGATATCGCGCGAGGCTTCATGCCACGCGATAACCACTAAAAGGAACAGAAATGAAACTTGTTCGTTACGGAGCCAAGGGCTCGGAAAAGCCAGCCCTGGTCGACTCTGAGGGTCAATTGCGGGATCTGTCCGCTCATATCAATGATATCACGGGGGATATGTTGGATGACGGAACGCTTGATAACCTGCGGTCATTGGATCCGAACAACCTGCCAATTGTAAAGGGTGACCCTCGTATCGCTCCGTGTGTCGGTGACATCGGCAAATTTCTTTGCATCGGTTTGAACTACTCGGACCATGCTGCAGAAACCGGCGCAGATATTCCCGAGCATCCGATACTTTTTTTCAAGGCGAACTCGGCTGTCATTGGTGCTTATGACGATGTTGTTATGCCGCGGGGGTCTACACATACCGACTGGGAATGCGAACTGGGGGTCGTCATTGGTAAGACAGCCAAATATGTTTCCAAGGCCGACGCACTCGAATATGTTGCGGGCTATTGCATTGTAAACGACGTGTCGGAAAGGCATTTTCAAACGCAACTGACAGGTCAATGGACCAAAGGAAAATCCTGCGACACTTTTGGCCCTACCGGCCCGTGGCTAGTGACCCGGGATGAGGTGCCGGATCCTCAGTGTCTTGGTATGTCTCTGGATGTAAACGGTCAGCGCATGCAAACCGGGAATACCGCCACGATGATCTTTTCCGTTGCCGAGATCATTGAGCATCTAAGCCAACTTTTTACACTGCACCCCGGTGACGTCATTTCAACTGGAACACCGCCTGGTGTTGGAATGGGAATCAAACCGGAACCAGTTTATCTGAAAAATGGCGACGTCATGGAGCTTCGTATCGATGGGCTTGGTGTTCAGCGGCAAAAGGTCGGCCAAGATGACTGACTTGTTGCAAATCGGAGGGATCACTGAACGGATGCGAGGACGCCTGTCTTCAGTGTTCAATATTCATCAATTGGACGATTTCAACGCGGAAAGTATTACGCATATCGTAACGAACGGGCATGATGGCGTTCCGCATGACCTAATGATTTCACTCAGTAATCTGAAGATGATCAGCGTCTATGGAGTCGGCTACGACGCCGTCGACGCTAATGCTGCGGCTGAGCGTGGGATTGTTGTGACGCACACGCCCAATGTGTTGAACAAAGAAGTCGCAACCACCGCCGTTCTGCTGTTGCTGTCATGTTATCGAGAGCTCATACGTGACGATGATTACGTCCGGTCCGGGCGATGGGAAGTTGAAGGTAATGCCCCTTTGACGCGATCAGCGGACAATCAAAAAATAGGCATTCTTGGTCTTGGTCGCATTGGTCAGGCGATTGTTGATAAGTTGGAGCCGTGGGCACCCGAAATCTCATATCACACCCGCAATCAAAAGGATGTCCCGTACCGATATTTCGACAATTTGGTTGAAATGGCAGAGCATGTGAACGTTCTCATATGCATCACGCCTGGCGGCCCGTCGACCAATAGGCTGGTCAACGCTGAGGTGTTGCGCGCGTTGGGGGCAGGCGGCACTCTGATAAACGTTAGTCGAGGTTCGGTTGTCGACGAAACTGCCTTAATTACTGCATTGCAAAATGGTGAGCTCGGGTGGGCAGGGCTTGATGTCTTCGAGGACGAACCGCGCGTTCCAAAAGCATTGCGCGAGTTGTCCAATGTCGTTCTGCTCCCTCACGCTGGTAGCGCGACTTTTGAGACGCGTGCAGCAATGGGTGACCTGACTGTCGACAATCTGCTGCAACACCATAAGGACGGATCGGTCATCACAGCTGTGCCGGAATGCAGAGATCTGTAATAGGCCAATCTGAAAAGTGTTTGAGTTTGCTGTCGCGGTTTTCTTTCTGCTGATTACGCCGGGCCCGGGTGTTCTAACAACTGCGGGTATCGGATCAGCATTTGGTTTTCGAGCTGGACTCGCCTTTGTGGCTGGTCTGATGCTGGGCGGGTTCATCAACATGATGTTAGTTGTCTCTGGAGTCGCTGCGGTTGCTTTGGCTGTACCGGTGCTTAGAACTTTGTTGCTATTCGCCTCTGTCGGGTATCTGGTATTTCTCGCCTGGCGTATTGCCAGCGCCGGCTCAAAGGTCGGATTTTCCCCTGCGGTTTCGCCGCTTGGTTTTGCGAACGGTCTGACACTTCAGTTCATCAATCCCAAGGCTTACGTGGTCGGCACAGCATTGTTTTCAGGGTTTGCCTTTTTGCCCGATGCGCCCGTTTGGGAGGTCGTCATAAAAATCGTAGTATTCAATATGATTTGGGTTCCAGTGCACATGATCTGGCTGGGTGCTGGCGCAAAGCTGGGTAGCCTTGATTTAAGCGAGAGATCGCATCAAAGGATCAATATTGCGATGGCCGCTTCATTAATGGTGGTTGTGGTGATTGCCTTGGGGTCGGCGCTATGAACGATATCTAAGTCGGTCTTACTTAGCAGGCGATTGGAAGCTGCAGATCAAAGTGACGCCGTTATTCCACCATCGACATAGAGAGTATGACCATTGACGAAACTGGATGCAGGGGAAGCAAGGAAAATGGCGGCGCCGACAAGTTCTTCTACATTGCCCCAGCGACCGGCCGGGGTACGTTTCTCAAGCCATGAGCTAAACTCTGGGTCGGCAACCAAGGCGGCGTTCAAAGGTGTATCGAAATATCCAGGCGCAATGGCATTGCAGTTTAGACCATACTTAGCCCAATCAGTTGCCATTCCTTTTGTAAGATTGGTCACGGCGCCTTTTGTCGCCGTGTAAGGCGCAATACCCGGTCTTGCTAATGCGGATTGAACCGACGCAATGTTAATGATCTTACCAGACTTTCTTTCAATCATGTGCCGTGCCACAGCCTGACCGACGTGAAAGACGGACGCTACATTTGTCTGTAGCAGGCGCTCGAAGGCATCAGCGGGGAAATCCTGTAACTCCGTCCTATGTTGCATTCCGGCGTTGTTTATCAGGATGTCTATTGGGCCGACTTTTTCTTCAAAGTCGTCCACAGCAGATCGGACACCTTCATGATCGGTTGCATCGAACGAAAGTTCGCGTACCGAGGCACCTGTTTCGCTCAGCTCGGATGCTGCTGACGCTAGTTTAGTGGCATCGCGCCCGTTCAAAACGACCTGCGCACCGGCGGCAGCCAAACCACGAGCCAACGCAAATCCGATGCCTTGGCTAGAGCCTGTTACGAGCGCGCGTGTTCCCTCTAGGCTAAACATTTCAAGCGTCATGCAAAAATCCCTTGGTTGTCAGCACCGACTATCCGTATCTTTTGGCAATCTGTATAGGGAGTCCGTGCAATGTCTACGGCCAGTGTTGCTGTTGTTATCCATGCCGCAAAAGATCTGAGGTTGGAAAACCGGGATGTGCACGACGTGGGGCCAGACGAAGTCTTGATTGCCATGCGCGCGGGAGGGATTTGCGGCTCTGACCTGCATTATTACAACCACGGTGGTTTTGGTGCGATCAAGTTGCGTCAGCCGATGGTGCTTGGACACGAAATCGCCGGGGAAATAGTGAAAGTTGGATCAAGTGTGCGGGGGCTACACCTAGGTCAGCTGGTTGCAGTTTCTCCATCCCGACCTTGCCAATCCTGCAGTTATTGTCTGAACGGGCAGCAAAACCACTGTCTTGATATGAAGTTCTATGGCAGCGCGATGCCGTTCCCGCATATCCAAGGCGCTTTTCAAAGCAAACTCGTAGCGAAAGCCAGTCAATGCGTTCCAGCAGATGGGTTAAGTCCTGCGCAGGCCGCTATGGCCGAACCTTTGGCGGTCTGTTTGCACGCGATTAAACAAGCTGGGAGCCTCTTAGGTAAAACGGTTCTTATCACGGGATGCGGTCCAATCGGCTGCCTCACGATCTTGGCGGCGCGTCGTTCTGGGGCGGCCAGAATAGTGGCGACGGATATCTCGGACCAGACCCTCGCTCTGGCGCGTGGATGCGGGGCAGACGATGTCATCAACACCTACACCGATCCACAAAAACTGGAGCAGTTTGAAAACGACAAGGGTCAGGTTGATGTACAACTGGAGTGTTCCGGGGCTCAATCGGCTCTGGCTTCTGGCGTCGCATGCTTGCGACCGGGTGGAACATTGGTTCAGCTTGGTCTGGGCGGAGATATGACTGTGCCGATGCAGGCGTTGACTGCAAAAGAGATAGTGCTTCGCGGGTCTTTCCGTTTCCATTCCGAGTTCTCAGTCGCGGTCGAGATGATGCGAAGCGGACTAATAAATGTAGACCAGTTGGTGACGCATTCCTTCGAGGTTAGCGAGGCCATCACAGCTTTCGAGGTTGCGTCCGATCGAAGCCGATCAATGAAGGTGCAGTTAACGTTTCCGGATAATGACAATGGATAGACGAACGCGTGATATTGCAAAGACTTATGAAAGAGATGGTTTCGTAGCTCCGCTGGATATCCTGACAGCTTTTGAGGTCCAAGCGCTGCGCAATGATTTTGAGAAAGCTGAGCGCATTCTCAGAGACGACCCAGATAAACTCAAGCTTCTATATTCTTATCCGGACAGGCTGATACCATCATTCGATGCACTACTTCGCCATCCGAAGCTGATTGAGGCTGCTTCAACGGTGTTAGGGCCGGACCTCATGGTTTGGAGCGGTGCACTTTTCGTAAAAGAAGCGCGATCATCGAAGATAGTCTCGTGGCACCAAGACTTGACCTATTGGGGATTGGATGATGCTGAAGAGGTTACCTGTTGGGTTGCGATTTCAGAAGCGTCTGAGCAAAGCGGGTGTATGAAGTTTGTTCCTGGCAGCCACAAAAGCCGTATCGTGCCTCACGTGGACACCTTCAGCGAAAACAATCTTTTGTCACGCGGGCAGGAAATCGCAGTCGATGTGAACGAAAAAGATGCAGTCGCTGCCGAATTGAGTGCGGGGCAGGCATCCATGCATCACGGGCATCTCTTTCACGCATCAGGACCCAATAACACAGACGATAGACGCATTGGTGCGGCGTTGCGTTTTATAAAGCCTTCAATGAAACAGCAGAATGGCGTGAAAACTTTGGTTGCGCTAGTCGCAGGGCGAGATGATTTTGGGCATTTTTTACTTGCGTCCTCCCCTCAGGGCTTTTTGCATGAGAACGATTTCGTTTTGTGTCAAAGGGATGCAGACCGCAAGAAACAAATACTCTTCGCCGGAGTGAAGTGACGCCCTTGGCATGCCAAGAACCATTGCTACATCGACCCGGAAGCAGACCTGAATCGCGAAAACCAATGAACATTCAAAAGGTTCTTGTCATAAGAACTTGGGGTGAGCGGGCAGGGGTGTTGCGTAGCTTGTGCCCATGACTAATCCTGCCTCTTACAAGTATTTCAAAACCAGCCCCGAGATCATCCGCCTTGCGGTGATGTTATACATCCGCTTCTCGCCTTCACTTCGGAATGTCGAAGTTCTGCTGCACGAGCGAGGCATCGACGTGAGCCACGAAACTGTCCGATATGGGTGGAACAGGTTCGGTCCGATGATTGCCTCTGAGATCCGAAGTAAGCGGGTGCAACAACTGCGCGCATTCTCGAAATGGAAGTGGCATGTGGATGAGGTTTTTGTGAAGGTCAATGGCAAGAAACATTACCTCTTGCGGGCCGTAGATCATGAGGGCGAAGTGCTGGAAGCAGTTGTCACCAAACGTCGAAACAAAGCTGCACCATTGAAATTCCTCAAGAAATTGATGAAGCGATGCGGTAAAGCGGAAACCGTCGTCACGGTTCGCTTCGCCGGACACAGAGTCGCGGTCAGAGAGCTGGGCACGCTCGAAAAACAACCGACGGGCAGGTGGCTCAACAACCGCATCGAGAACTCGCACCTGCCGTATCAACAACGCGAGCGCGCGATCCAGGGTTTAAGGCGCATTCGAAGTTTACAGAATTTCGCTTCCGACCATTCCTACGTATACAACCACTTTAACCAGGAAATATCCCTCACCAGCCGAGACTCCTTCAAGCTGACGCGAACCGCCGCTCTTGACGAGTGGCGTCAACTTTGTTCCGGATAGGTTCACGATTTTGAGTCAAATTGAGACTGGTTCGAATTTGTCTGACAGCACCAATGGAGTTTGAAGCCTAGGACCCGCCCAGCGTTTCGTTGTAAGATGATACTCGGATATTCGCGCTATTATTTGTCGTGCGGTTATCCACGCTTGGATTGCCAGAATCCACTCATCTGACGAATGACGGGCTTCATGATCCGCGCCGCTAGTTGTGGAAATGGGGCAATTTTCTGAGATTGGTTGTTCAATACAAGCCAGAATTGGACGCGCAAAAGCGGATGAACCTAACTATACCACGCAGCTGACTGCGAGGTGTCTGGCGAAGTAATTTGGGAACCACTTCCTCAACGAACAGGGCGACGATTGGCTTCATGTTTGCGATGCGCAGGAACAAGACAGCTGCGCTTGTTGTGATTTGCGCTACTGATCAGAGATACGGATTTCGCCGTTTGGTCGATAAATCTGCAGTGGTGCGGGGTTATCTCACAGAGAAACCAACTTGCCTGAAACTTTTGTTGACAATATCTATTCGGCTATTAATTTTAGCAACTAAAATAAAGATAGGTGGGTTCAAAGATGTATCTTGGATTGGACTTGGGAACATCTGGTCTTAGAGGGATTCTTGTCGACGACGCAGGTTCCGTCGCAGGTAGCGCTGAGTCCATTATCCTTACGTCTTCCTCAAAACCCGGATGGTCCGAACAGTCCCCTTTGGATTGGGTGGAAGCTTGCAAAGAAGTCGTCAGTCAGCTTCGGGCTGCACACGGAAACGCGTTTTCTGCGCTGCGCGGCATTGGTTTGAGCGGGCACATGCACGGTGCGACTCTTTTGGATGCCAATGGTAACGTGTTGCGACCGTGCATTCTGTGGAACGACACGCGGGCATCTAAAGAGGCAGAAATTCTTGATCAACTGCCGGGTATGCGTTCGAGTTCAGGCAATATCGTTTTTCCGGGGTTCACGGCCCCCAAGTTGGAATGGGTCCGCGCAAATGAGCCAGACCTGTTTGCTAAAACTGCCAAGGTCCTGCTACCGAAAGACTACCTGCGGCTCTGGCTGACCGGAGACTACGTCAGCGATATGTCTGACAGTGCCGGAACTTCATGGCTGGACGTTGGTGCGCGGCGATGGTCGGAAACCGCACTGGAACAGAGTCACATGAACATCGAACAAATGCCTCAACTGGTCGAAGGCAGTGATCCGGGCGGGGAGCTGCGGTCCGAGTTGGAGCAAGAGTGGGGAGTGTCTGGACCGGTCGTGATTGCAGGGGGAGCAGGGGACAATGCCGCTGCCGCCTGTGGGATAGGCAGTACAAGCGATGGAGCTGGCTTCTTGTCCCTCGGAACCTCAGGTGTGTTGCTGGTGTCCAGAGACATTTATGCTCCAGCGCCAGAAACGGCGATACATTCTTTTTGTCATTCTGTCCCTGACAGGTGGATTCAGATGGGTGTTATCCTTTCTGCGACAAACAGTTTGAACTGGCTTTCCCGCAATCTGGGCCAGTCCGTTGGGGACATGATCACCTCGCTGCCTGCCGATCTGGATAGCCCATCAGAGATCACGTTTCTGCCTTATCTTTCAGGTGAGCGGACGCCTCACAATGACAGTGCAATCCGTGGTGCGTTCCTGGGTGTGGATATCTCCTCGGAGACCACTGATTTGACGCGGGCTGTCATGGAAGGCGTCGCCTTTGCAATGCGGGACTGTTTGGAGGCCCTCAAGAGTACCGGAACAAAGCCAACCAGCCTTTTGGCCGTTGGCGGCGGTGCGCGATCTCGGTATTGGTTGAAAAACCTGGCCACCGTGCTCAATACGCCCCTTGCCTTGCCCCGGGGCAGTGAATTTGGTGCCGCCATCGGCGCCGCCCGCCTGGCAATGTGCGCCGTGAATGGCGCAAACCCGGACTCTGTGATGATGTCGCCCAAAATCGACACGGTGATCGAGCCTCGTGGGGATCTGATCGATGCATTCGAAAATGAATACCAACGTTACCGGCAATATTATTCGGCCTTAGCACCTTTTGCGAAACGATGAACAAAAGGCGGGACATACCTCCTCGAATCGAACGAGCCGTCCTGAATGATGGCGACATGCGCGTGTCGCTACTCAGCTACGGGGCGACAACTCAAGGTTGGTGGTACAAGGGGATGCCAATGATCCTTGGATACGAGAACCCGCGGGACTACGTCACCGATAATAATTATCTGGGCGCAATCGTTGGGCGTGTCGCCAACCGGATCGGAGCAGCGCGTTTTGACATGGAAAATGTTCGGTATGAACTGGACGCAAACGAGGGTCGGAATTCCTTGCACGGTGGGCGGGCAGGCCTATCGTATCAGAATTGGGCTCTTGAGCAGATGACAGCAAACGAGGCCATATTGCGCCTCACTTCCCCGGAGGGTGCCAGCGGTTATCCAGGAACCGTCAGATTTGAAGTGCGAGTAAGGCTGGACTATCCGCGTCTGGTTTATTCGATTTCAGCACAGCCGGATCGGCCGACACCCGTAAGTATAGCGCAACATAATTACTATAGCCTGGGTTGCGTAACGGGCATTTCAGAACATTGTCTGCGGCTGACTTCAAACCGTTATCTTGAAGTTGACAATCAGGGTATTCCCTCGGGCAAGATTGTGGACGCAAGAGATAGTGGTATGGATTTTTCCGCGCCGAAAGCGATCAGTGCCGTTTTGACGGATTTGGACAACTACTTCGTTTTCAACAGCGCACGAGAGAAGGGGCTTCCGGTCGCCGACCTTACTACACCCACGGGTTTGAAGCTATCTGTATGGTCAGACCAGGCAGGGGTGCAAATTTACTCCGGGGCTCACCTCACGGAACCCTTTTACAAGAGCGCTGGCGTGTGCATCGAGCCATCGGGTTATCCCAACGCGCCCAACATCCCCGAGTTCCCGTCGATCATATGCGCTCCTGAAGCCCCTTACGAGCAGACATTGATTCTGCAGATTTCAGAGGGTGTGACATGAGGCTTGTTACACCGATTGTTGCTTTTAGCGTGGTAATTGCGTCCACTACTGTGGCAGCGGCTCAGAACCTTGGGCCAATCCCAGAATTTGTTGAACCTGGCGTGAAAGAGGTCCAACTTGGGCGACTGCTTTTCTACGACCCGATCTTGTCCGGGAACAGGAATATCAGCTGCGCGACTTGTCATCACCCCAAACTCGGCACGTCCGATGGGCTCTCGCTTGGGATCGGTGAAGGTGGTGCGGGTCTGGGGGCAAAGCGGAGATTCGATGCGAAAAACCCGCCGGAGCAACGAATCCCGCGCAATTCGCCGGGTCTTTGGAATCTTGGCGCAACCGAGTTCACAGTCTTCTTTCATGATGGGCGCCTTGAAACTGATCCGACACGCGCGAACGGTATCAGGACGCCGCTGGGCACTCATATGAGGTCAGGTTTCAAATCCGCTCTGGCAGCTCAGGCAATGTTTCCGGTGCTGTCTCCTGATGAGATGGCAGGCCACTATTCCGAGAATGACGTCAGCCAGGCTGTACGCCTCGGGTTGCTTACTCAGGAAGGCGGGGCGTGGGATTTGATAGCGGCTCGCGTCGCGGCCATCCCGGAATACGAACAGCGTTTTTCTCAGGTTGCACCAGGAGATACGATCACCTTTTCCGCTATTGCGAATGTAATAGCTGATTTCATTGCCTTCGAATGGCGCGCTGTCAATAGCCCGTTTGACCTTGCGATGCGGGGGGAATCTGAGTTGCCGGAAGATGCTCAGCGCGGCATGCAGTTGTTCTACGGGAAAGCAGGGTGCAGCATCTGTCATTCGGGCTGGTTCCAAACAGACCACAAATTTCACTCCATAGCGATGCCGCAGATAGGACCCGGAAAAGCGGCGCGGTTCGAAAGCCATGTCCGGGATGATGGGCGCCTACGCGTAACTGGTGACGCAGAGGATGCGTTTGCGTTTCGCACGCCCTCGTTACGCAATGTAACGCTGACGGCCCCGTACGGGCATAACGGTGCCTATGCGCAGCTTGAAGATATCGTGCGCCATCATCTCGACCCAGAGGATTCCCTGCGTTCGTACTCCTTGGAAATGGCTGTGCTCCCTGACTTTCCGGGTGCAAAGGATCAGCTTCCATTGTCGAACCCAGAGAATTTGGATGCGATTGCCAGAAGCAGCGACCTGTCAAGGCTAAGTCTGACGGATCAGGAGATCAGCGCGCTACTGAGCTTTCTGGCCAGTCTGGAAGATCCCGCGGAACGTCTTGGTGTTCCAGATCAGGTTCCAAGTGGACTGCCGGTTGACCAATGATCATCGCTCAATTTGAATGATCTGATTTGATTGGATTTCCTGCCATCCTCCTTCTTCGCCATCAGGCCAAATAACCCGAACTTCGATTGCCTTCGCATCCCCCAGTCCAAAATGATGAAGCCCTGCGATACCGCTGGTGTGCCCTCCACCGATTGTGATTTCCCGGGTTACCACACCTGACTCGGTCCTGGCCTCGATAAAGCCGCCGACCGCGAAGCGGTTTGGTTTATCTTGGGAAATGTCCAGCATCACCCAATTCCCGGTGTGGGGCTGGTTTTGATAGACCTCAAGTTCCGAGCCCCGGTTAATCACCACCAGATCAAGCCAGCCGTCATTGTTGAAGTCAGCCAAAGCCGCGCCGCGCGACTTGGCCATAGAGGCAACGCCAGCCTCGACTGAAGCTTCTTGAAATTGACCATTCTCCAGTTGTAACAGTAGGTTGTTGGGGTCATTCAATGCTGCATCTGGCATCTGCTCGACATTTCCCTTGGCGACAAAGATATCGTCTAGACCGTCGTTGTTAACGTCGCCAAATTGCGCATGCCATCCAGTTGATGGGCGACCGTCGTCTCCAATATGTGGCCTGTGAGCGGTTGTGCCTTTGCTGTAAGTGGCGTCTCGCCAGGTTGGGCCGCCAGCTTCGGGGTCAAAAACTTGAAATTTTTGGTCACCCATAGAAGTCAGGTAAACTTCGGGGAAGCCATCGCCTGTTAGATCTCGTGAAGCGATGCCCATGCCCCAGATCGAATATGCCAACCATCCGTCTTCTTTCGAATAGGGGCGTGGAGTTTTTTCCATTGCCCACAATTGCTCGTGGCCGCCACGTACATAGTAATGGCGATCGTTACTGACCCGCAGATCCGCTTGCCCGGTGCGGGACCAGTCAGAAAAGAGAATGGACAGCGCGCAATAGCCTGGTTCGAGATGTTCCGGTGGCTGGTAACTGCCGCCACTGGGCCGGTATAGGACCGTGGGTCCGCAAGTCTCAAACGGGCCGTCGGGATTGTGACGATCAACATAAGTTCCGTAGGCCAATGTTGGCAGAGTCTGATTAGCTTCCCAGGTGGCAGAGAACCCGGTTGTCCAATGATCCTCTGATCTGAAGCCAAGGGAGCTGAAAGGGCGGAACTTGCAATCAGGCTCACCTTTTATAAGCAGATCGGGACCGACGCGCAAAACAGCCAGATCCATAACGCCATCACTGTCGACATCCAGCGGGTAAGCCCCAGTTACGTCGACCATGGAAAGCAGCTCGGGGGTATCAGCACGAAATGAAACGCTTTCGTGCGATGTGTTTCTAAACAGTTTGGATGTGTTGGTGCCACCCGCTGCAAAGAGTTCGGGCAACCCATCACCGTCACAATCGAAAACGGCGACTCCGCCGCCAACAAAGTGCTCCCAGCCGCCGTCATAGATATGAGCGCCTATGTCAATCTTTTGGAATTGCGGAGCTTGAGTTTCTGCGCTGGCCGCAGATGCAAAAGCGAATAGGATACAAAGCTCAGGGCGCATTTGTCGACAGCTCCTTTACCTTGAGGATCGAGACCTGCTCAATCCCGTACGCCGCAGCTCCCTTGGCCCACATAAGGTCGCCCCAGTGATGGGCTGTGATTTCCGGCAAGGGGGTATCGACATTCACGACGCCACTGCGAATTCGGGTTATCACCTCGTCCGAATTCAGGTGTTCTAAGTCCATCTGAGCTCCGGACAAAATAATGCGTTCGGGATCAAACAGATTGATCAGATTGGATATTCCCAGACCAAACATCTGGCCCGCGCGGGCCAGAACGGATTTCGCCCTTTCGTCTCCGGATCGAGCATTTTCGTGGATCTCTTTAATGGTTTCCGTTCCAATGCGTTGATCGGCGACGGTTGCTTCCCGGATCAGTGCATAGTCCCCGACATAGGCCTCAAGGCAACCCCGCTGGCCGCACTGGCAAAGCGCGCCGTCCAGTTGGACTTTTGTGTGGCCAAATTCCGCTCCGCAGCCTCTTTCCCCGCGATATAGCTTACCGTCCAGGACAATTCCAAGCCCAACGCCGTGTTCGATCGTGACGACAAGAAAGTTCTTAAAACCCTTGCCTAACCCAAAGAGTTGTTCCGCCTTTGCTACCAGGTTGGCGTCGTTTTCTATAAAGGCGGGGCAGGGCAGCTCTGTTTCCAGAAATTGGCTAAAATCGACGTTTCTATCGGTAAGTGAAGAGGACCAGTGTACAAAGTTCCTTTCTGCGTCCACGAGACCGGCAACCCCAATTGACACTCCGGATAAGGTGTCGAGGGTCTCGTTGATCTGAGCGCAGGCCTCATCCAAGGCCTTGCGAATAGTTGCCACTAATGCGCCTGGCGTCATCCGGACGTCGTCCAACGGATGTTTGTATGATGTGACCTCGTTGCCTTTGAAATCTACAAGGATGACCGAGATCATGTGGCGCGCCACTTTGAGGCCCGCAACAAGGTAAGAGCGGCCATCCAGCTGAAGTAAAACTCTGGGCCGACCCCTTTTGGCGGATTTGGATTGCGGTTCGGATTCGATCTCTTTGATCAGCCCCGCAGATATGAGGTCGGCTGTGGCTGCAGTAACCGTCGCAGGGCTGGTCTGCAAAGCGCTGGCGATATCTATCCTGGAGATCGAGCCTCTTGTCCGAATATGTTCCAACACCCGCAGGCGCGTAATGTTCCGCTGGTCCGCGGCATTTTGAGAAGCTTTGCTTTTCAGCATCTTGGCCTCACGAATCTGGTTCTTACCTCAATCTATTTGGATTTCGCCTGTCCTAACAGACTAAATATTTTACCGGCTGAAATAAATATGGTATTCAAGTTTGTGAGAGCCGCGAATCGAAATGCGATGGCTCGGCAAATGGGAGGAAATCATGAAGAGAATTCTCAGCTTTTCGGCTGTGGCCACTTTGTTGGCTTCGACCGCATTCGCAGAGCCAGTGGTCGGCGTGAGCTGGTCGAACTTTCAGGAGGAGCGTTGGAAAACAGACGAAGCGGCCATCAAGTCGGCACTTGAAGCAGGCGGTGCCGAGTACATTTCGGCAGACGCGCAATCGTCCTCCGCAAAGCAGCTATCGGACATCGAAAGCCTGATCGCCCAGGGTGTGGACGCGCTTATCATCCTAGCGCAGGACGCGCAGGCCATTGGTCCCGCGGTTCAGGCCGCGGCGGACGAAGGTATTCCTGTGATAGCCTATGACCGTCTGATCGAGGACGACCGAGCATTTTATCTGACCTTCGACAACGTGGAAGTCGGCAGAATGCAGGCTCGGGCTGTCTTTGAGGCCATGCCCAAAGGCAACTACGTGATGATCAAAGGCTCTCCTACTGATCCGAACGCAGATTTCCTGCGCGGGGGTCAGCAAGAGATCATCGGAGCAGCCGTCGACAGCGGTGACATCGTGATCGTTGGTGAAGCCTACACAGATGGTTGGTTGCCCGCGAACGCGCAGCGGAACATGGAACAAATCCTGACCGCGAACGAGAACAACGTGGATGCAGTCGTTGCGTCGAATGACGGTACTGCAGGCGGTGTTGTTGCGGCCCTAACAGCACAGGGTATGGAAGGCATTCCGGTGTCAGGTCAGGATGGCGACCACGCAGCGTTGAACCGCGTTGCGCTGGGCACTCAAACCGTTTCGGTATGGAAGGACGCTCGTGAACTCGGAAAGGCCGCTGGCGAAATCGCAGTCGCACTGAGCGGAGGGACAAGCCCTGCTGATGTCGAAGGTGCAATTAGTTGGACATCACCGGGTGGCACCGAGATGAACTCGGTCTTCCTCGCACCCGTTCCGATCACCAAGGACAACCTATCCGTTGTTGTGGACGCTGGATGGATCCCATTGGAAGATCTGTGTCAGGGCGTTGAAAACGGACCTGCTCCCTGCAACTAAACTTCAAAGTCCCTGGCCCCGTCTGGGCCGGGGACTATTGCTGAATTTGAAAGATCGGAAATGACCGAAACTTCGTCTCAGCCGGTACCTGAAAAAGCGAAACCCAGCCTGTTCCAGCAACTGGAACTGGATATGCGGCTTTTGGGAATGATCGGCGCGTTTGTCATCCTGTGCATCGGGTTCAACATCTTCACAGATGGGCGCTTCCTGACCCCTCGTAACCTGTTCAACCTGTCCATCCAAACGGTTTCGGTCGCCATTATGGCATGCGGGATGGTATTTATTATCGTCACGCGGCACATCGACTTGTCGGTTGGTGCACTGCTGGCAACAACCTCGGCCGTGATGGCGATGACGCAAACCGAGCTTTTGCCACAAGTCCTTGGGATGGGTTTGAACAATCCAGCAACCTGGGCGATCACCATTGTTGTTGGGCTGTTTGTCGGCACGCTGATTGGTGCGTTTCATGGCTGGATGGTCGGATACCTGACGATACCAGCCTTCATCGTCACGCTTGGTGGATTTCTGGTTTGGAGAAATGTGGCTTGGTATTTGACCAGCGGTCAGACGATTGGTCCTCTGGATAGTACATTCTTGATGTTTGGCGGGACCAACGGGACATTGGGAACGACGACAAGCTGGCTGTTCGGCTTGTTTGCTACCGCAATCGCGATCTGGGCTTTGTGGAGCAGTCGTCGCGCAAAGGCGGCACATGGATTCCCCGTCAAACCTGTCTGGGCCGAAGCCACTCTGGCCGGGATAATCGCAATCGCCATCCTTGGGTACGTATACATCGTAAACAGCTACGCCATACCGACGCGCCGACTGCAACGTATGTTCGAAGCACGCGGAGAGACAATGCCAGAGGGGCTAGTTGTAGGATACGGCATACCGATTTCTGTACTCATCCTAATCATCGTGGCTGTCACGCTGACAATTGTGGCGCGAAAAACCCGGTTTGGTCGGTACATCTTTGCCACTGGCGGCAACCCGGATGCGGCAGAGCTTTCGGGTATCAACACTCGGCTGCTGACCGTGAAAATCTTTGCTTTGATGGGTTTCTTGTGCGCGGTGTCCGCGGTGGTCGCCTCGGCTCGCTTGGCGAACCATTCGAACGACATTGGTACGCTCGACGAACTTCGGGTCATAGCAGCTGCAGTGATCGGAGGAACCGCATTGTCGGGCGGCATCGGCACTATCTATGGCGCGATCCTGGGTGCATTGATCATGCAGGCGCTGCAATCGGGCATGGCAATGGTTGGCGTTGACGCGCCGTTTCAGAACATCGTCGTCGGCAGCGTCCTCGTGTTGGCCGTCTATATCGACATCGTTTACCGCAAGCGACTGGGGGCAAAGTGATGCAAGCTCAGGATACGCAGAAAAAACTTTCTGGCACTGGGCGCGGTTCAGGCGCGCCGCCATTGGTCGAGATGCGCGACATCTCGATTTCCTTCGGTGGGATCAAGGCCGTCGACCATGTGTCGGTCGATCTCTATCCGGGTGAAGTCGTTGGCCTGCTTGGCCACAACGGAGCCGGAAAGTCCACGTTGATCAAGGTATTGTCCGGCGCCTATCAGATGGACCACGGCGAGATTCTGATCGATGGCAAGCCGGTCGAGATTGGCAATCCTCGTGACGCCCGGGCGAACAATATCGAAACGATATATCAGACGCTCGCCTTGGCCGACAATCTGGACGCGACATCAAACCTGTTCCTGGGGCGCGAGATGACGACGCCTTTTGGCTTGGTCAACGACGCAGCCATGGAGGCCGAGTGCCGAAAGATCATGGCGCAGCTCAACCCGAACTTTCAGAAGTTCAATGACCCGGTCTCCGCCTTGTCGGGTGGGCAAAGACAATCAGTGGCGATTGCTCGGGCCGTCTATTTCAATGCCCGCATTCTGATCATGGATGAACCCACTGCGGCGCTTGGGCCGCATGAAACCCAGATGGTGGCGGATCTAATCCACCAGCTGAAGGCGCAAGGAATTGGGATATTTCTGATCGATCACGACGTGCATGCCGTCATGGAACTGTGCGACCGCGCATCGGTCATGAAGAACGGAAAACTGGTTGGGACGGTCGATATCTCAGACGTGACTGACGACGATCTTTTGTCGATGATCATTCTCGGCAAGCAGCCAGCACAAAAAGCAGAGTAGGGGGCAGAAATGCCAAGTGGATTTTTTGAAGGGATCGAGAAGGTCCAGTTTGAAGGCGTGGATAGCAAGAACTCGTTGGCCTTTCGTCACTACGACCCGGATGAAATCATCATGGGCAAGCGTATGGAGGACCATCTGCGGTTTGCTGTGGCCTGGTGGCATTCATTCGCGTGGGAGGGCGGAGACCCCTTTGGTGGACCTACGTTCGAACGCCCATGGTATCCTCAGGACGATATGGGCCGGGCCCGTCAGAAGGCAGATATTGCATTCGAATTGTTTGAGCTTTTGGGGCAGCCATTCTTTTGCTGGCACGACGCTGACATCCGGCCCGAACAGGGAAATTTTGCCGATAACCTGCGCACATTGGAAGATATCACCGATTATATCGGTGAAAAGATGCAGGTGTCTGGCACCAAGCTGCTTTGGGGCACGGCCAATATGTTCAGCCATCGTCGCTGGATGTCTGGTGCCAGTACCAATCCTGATCCCGACGTTTTTGCGTTTGCAGCTGCGACAGTGAAATCCTGCATGGATGCGACCCATAAGCTCGGCGGAGAAAACTACGTTCTATGGGGTGGCCGAGAAGGCTATGAAACCCTGTTGAACACGGATTTGAAATCCGAATTGGACCACATGGGCCGTTTTTTGAACATGGTCGTTGAATACAAACACAAGATTGGGTTCAAAGGAACTATTCTCGTGGAGCCCAAGCCTCAGGAGCCGTGCAAACACCAATACGACTACGACGCCGCGACTTGTATTGGATTTCTCAGGAAGTACGGGTTGGAGGACGAGGTCAAGTTGAACCTCGAGCAGGGGCATGCGATCCTGGCCGGACACAGTTTCGAGCATGAAATTGCGGTCGCCGCTGCCGAAGGGATGCTTGGCTCAATCGACATGAACCGAAACGATTACCAATCCGGATGGGATACGGACCAGTTCCCGAATAACACGCCAGAGGTTGCTTTGGCATATTACTACATCCTGAAAGCTGGTGGCTTTACAACTGGGGGCACAAATTTTGACGCCAAAATTCGTCGGCAATCGCTTGATGCAAAAGATCTTGTTGCAGCCCATGTCGGTGGAATGGACATTTGTGCACGAGGCTTGAAAGCTGCGGCTGCAATGATTGAAGACGGTGGCTTGGAGGACACGCTAACGGAACGGTATTCCGGTTGGAACACGCCGGAAGCAGTTTCTATGTTGAGTAGCAGTCTGGAAGAGATTTCTGCCCGGGTTCTGCAGGAAAATACCAACCCGAAACCACAATCTGGGCGTCAGGAGATTCTAGAGAATTATGTGAACAGGTTTGTGTGACCAAGGAAAACTGCAATCGGGGAACTGTCAAAAGAATCTTGTCAGAAGAACTTTGCTTGGGCGGGGTAGGGGTGTTGCGTAGCTTTTGCCCATGACCAGACCCGCATCTTTCAAATACTATAATAACCAGTTCTGAGATCATCCGCTTGACCGTGATGCTGTACATCCGATTCCCGCTCTCGCTTCGGAATGCCGTAGATCTGTTGCACGAGCGAGGCATCGACGTGAGTCACGAAACCGACTGCTACTGATGGAACAGGTTCGGTCCAATGTTTGCCTTTGATATCCGAAGAATGCGGGTGCAACAACTGCGCGCACTCTCGATATGGAAGTGGCACGCCGACGAGATTTTGTGAAGGTGAATGGTAAGAGACATTGCCTCTGGCGGGTTGTTGATCACGAAGGCGAGGTGCTGGAAACCGTTGTCACCAAACGCCGAAACGAGTAGCCGCTTATTTCGGGATCAAGATCAGTGGTTTTGGGGCTGGGTAAACAGCCTACTGTAGTCACTGCAGTGATCAGTCACCATTTAGTGCGAACAAAGGATTACAGCGGGCATTGACGCTCAGCTATCGTCGGACAAGCGCCAGATGTCTTGCTCTCCAAACCCACGGATTGTTCGCGCGCCGACATTCTCAAGGTCAAACTGATCTTTGAGGACCTGCGCGACTTCGTCCTGGACTGAAATCTGCATCGGGTCAGAGAATTCCTGAAGTCTGGAGGCCAGATTCACAGCCGGACCAAAGATATCGTACACATACTTCTGGATGCCAACGACCGACCCGACTACCGATCCCGTGGCCAGTCCAATTCTGCACCGCCACTGATGCGGATGGCTCAGGTTTCGGCGGGTCAAATAGCGTACGAAACGAATGGCTGTGTTTGCGATTGCCTTGGCGTGATCCGGTGTCGGATCGGGCAGGCCTGCGACGGTGATATATGCGTCTCCAATCGTCTTGATCCGTTCGCAACCGAATTGCTCACCTATGCGATCGAACGCGCTGTAGATATCATTCAGTTCGGTGACCGTGACGCTCGGGTCCTGCGAGGCGACCATATCCGTGAACCCCACGAAATCGAGCATCAGGACGGAGACGGGATCATAGAGTTGTGGCGTGACCACGCCGAAAGTCTTGTACTCTTCGTAGACCGACCGGGGCATCAGATTTAGCAGCAGTTTTTCAACCTGCTCCTTTTCCCGCTTCAACTCGCGGGTGTTCCGTTCCACCATCATCGAATAGGAGTCGATCATGGACTCCAGCTCTTTGATGCGGGTGATGTTCTGACATACCAGAACCAGCACATCGTCATGCGCGACCGTGAAATCGAGTGCGATCACCAGTGTGCGGCGTTTCTTTTTGAACGTGATTTCTGATGTATGTCGCCCGGTGCCGGACAGGCTTGTTTGCACTGTGTCGATATCCAGATCAGGAAAGAGCTGCTGCAATTGGTCTGAAGGGCCATCGGCACTGAACCACTCGTCAAACGTATCATTGCGGAACCCAAACTTCAGCGATTGACGGTCCAGTAGGGCAACGCCCACACCAATCGCGCGAAGGAGCTGTTCATTGATGGCTTCGATGGTCATGATTTATCCAACAATCAAGGGACGACGTTTACTGAATTCCGCGACAACGATATCGATGTCCTCGGCATCCACGCCGTGTCTTTGCAAAGCATCACGGAGCACGACCTCCAACTCGTCGAAATGGTCATCCGTAATTGCGAGATGAGAGTGTAACTGGCGCAGTTGATTGTCGGTGTAGGAGGCCGGACCACCAAGGAGCGACGCTATGAACTTGGTCTGATGGTCGACCATACGGCTCATATCCACGTTGTCGAAGAAGGGTCCAACCTCGTCGTTGTCCAGCAGGATGTCATAGAACGAGAACACGATCTTGCTGATCTGTGAAAACCCACCGTATTTTTCATAAAGTGTGCGCTCGGCCATAACAAAATCCCCCTTAAACAAACTAATACCAAGAAAATGGTGGATCGACTACACCGGGTAATCTTCATCGTTCTTTGACGGTTGGGTCAAAGAACGATGAGCCAGTGATTCACGATCTCAGCCACGCTGCATGACAATTTCAGCGTACTCGGATGAGATGCAAAGTGTGTCATTGCCTGAGATATCGAACTTCTCGATCAGGGCCATGATATCGCACTGCAGCGCCTCTTGTCCCGGTGCGTCCAGTGCATCGAAGGCCTTTTGCATCGGACCATAGAAAGTCCGAAAATACTCTAGGAAGTGTTCGGCTGAACGGTAGCGGAACATGAAGTTCTTGCGTCGGAACGAAACGATGGTGCTGTGCGATCCGAAGGATTCTTCAATCCAGTCCCGGCTGCCCCACAAAGCCGGAGAGCTTACGCCAGCAGGCGGAGGCACATGTTTACCGATCGTTTTGAACAGAAGACCGATGAAGCTGTCCGGCGTCCAGTTGGCCAGACCAATCTTGCCGCCGCGTTTGACGACCCGTTGCAGCTCTGCTGCTGATTGTTGTTGGTTCGGTGTGAACATCACGCCGAACGTCGAAACCACCGCGTCGCAGGATTGATCATCGAAAGGCAGGTTTTCGGCGTCGGCAACCTTGTAGGTCACGAACAGACCTTCCGCTTTGGCGCGCTGGCTGCTGGCGTCCAGCAGGGCTTCTACATAGTCGGTCGATGTAACATCACAAAAGCGCCGGGCGAAGGCCAAGGTGGCATTACCATTCCCGGCGGCGACATCCAGTACCTTGGAACCAGGCATCAGATCCATGCTTTCTGCCAGTTCTTCACCCGTAATTTGAAGGGTGACACCCACTTTGCTGTAGTCGCCGGAGCCCCAGGCGACGTTTTGCTTTGCTTTGATTGCCGCAAAGTCTGTGGTGGCGTTGATCGATGTTTGAATGCCCATGATATTGCT
This sequence comes from Ruegeria sp. D6, assembly GCF_056534365.1. NCBI lineage: Bacteria > Pseudomonadati > Pseudomonadota > Alphaproteobacteria > Rhodobacterales > Roseobacteraceae > Ruegeria > Ruegeria sp. D6. Next base: position 476,554 of record NZ_JBQFPH010000001.1, read on the forward strand.
CCTTTTGATGTAGCAGTGGTTTGATGAAGGCCGCATTGCTAAATGCGGCCCCGGTCAGGCAGCTTGACGTTCTGGCCAGCTGACAGTTTCAACGGGCCGCTCCACATTGGCCACGTGTTCGAAAATCCTTGAGTTGATCCATTCGGGCTGGAAGACCGGCGCCATATGACCCAGCTCGGGCAGCAACGCGATCCGCGCATTGGGCAAAGCCTTCGCGATCTCGACCGAGACGTGCTGCGCAATCTCAGGTGACTCCAAACCAGTCATTACCAACGTCGGTATCTCAAGCTTGGACAGGTCCTTCAGTTGCCAGGTTTCAGCAAAACCTTTTGCAAAATCCGACATGACTGATGGGATCATCCCAATGAACCGGTCCTGGGCCTGCGCGGGCAGCGAGTTCCAAAACCCCTTCTCGTTCCAGAAATCCAAAAAGTGATGCATACCAGCAGCGGCATCGCCATCCGCTGCTGCGGCGCTCACCACACCCGCGAGAAGCTGGATTTGCCCGAACAGTTTCTTGCTGACCTCATTGCCAGCCTTCAGAAAATGAAAGGCTGCAGGCTCATATACCGTCAGGCTTTTGACAAGATCAGGACGCATCAACGCGATCTTGATGGCAATACCTCCGCCGTTGGAATGTCCAACAAGATGAACGGGGCGTCCCAGCGCTTCGATTTCGCGGATTACCGGTATGGCAGATAACGCCGCACCGTTTTGAGAGTTATCTCCAGTCAACGGGCTACGACCGTACCCGGGAAGATCAACAGCGTGAACACTAAAGCGACCTTCCAGATCCGCCGCCAGTTGGTTCCATTGCCCACTATTGGACGCCGAAGAATGCAACGCAAAAATAGGTGCGTTAATCATTTCAGTAGTTCTAAAAGAAATAGTCATCGTTCTTACCCAATCGCACTTAAGATGGGCAATAACTGACCTTTCTATGTTTCATTGTGATGTCTGGAAGCGGTGCCAAGTGTTTCAGTTGTTGCTCTGTGAAGCAGGTCACATAACTTGCTATCCGGCTCAAAAACAAACAGGTTTATCGGCCGGTACTTGGCTGAGTTGGCACCTATTGAAACAATTGAAACACGCGATGCTGATTTTGAAATGGCATTGAAACAATGGTATCCTAAAAATTCAGGATGACGATGGGCATGGCGAACGAATTTGAAGAAATCGAGAAGGCGCGGGACCTTCTTCGTGATGCGATCGAATCTCTCAAAGAAGGGTTCGCCCTCTATGATGATGATCGCCGCCTTGTCCTGTTCAATCAACGATATGCCGAGATGAACAAGGGGGTTGCCGACCTGCTGCAACCCGGACTGGACTGGGAAATCCTGATGCGTGAGACGGCGCGCCGGGGAATTTACGCTGATGCGATTGGCAATGAACAGCAGTGGGTTTCGGACCGTTTGGCTAATGGGGTCGAGTTCATCCAAGACTTTGAGCTGACGGAAACGGATGGGCGTACCTATCTGGTTTCTGTTCATCCTACCAAGTTCGGCGGGTTTGTCGTAACGCGTGAGGATATCACCGAACGCAAACAAGCCGAGGTCGAAGAGCGCGACGGCGATCTATTGATCCGAAAGGTGCTGGATGCCAGTTCGGCAATCGTAACTATGGCGCGGATTGGTGATGGTCAGATACTGTATCGCACGCCTGCTGCGCTGCAGATGTTCGGACCTTCCAAATCTGCAAAACAGCATTATCAAAAGCCGGAAGAGCGCGCGGATTTTGTAACCCAGCTTTTGGCCGATGGTCGTGTCGATGACTACAAGCTCGACTTGATTAATGCGGCTGGCAAAACCTTCCCTGCGTCGATTTCGTCTCAATTGATCGATTACAAAGGCGAAGAAGTCATCGTGACCAGCGTGATCGATCTAACCGTCCAGAAAGAGGCTGATGCTTTGATCCGTCAGGTCATGGAGGCTTATCCAGCAGCCATCAACATGACGCATGCCGACACCGGCGAGGTGCTGTTTGCTACGCCCGAGATAAAGGCGCTGTTTGGTGATGCAGAAAGTTCGAAATCCTACTATGCGGATCCGAATGAGCGCCAACGGTACCTGAAAGACCTCCGGCAAGCGGGGGCGCTTAAGGATCGGCGTATGGAGTTCGTCGATGCAAGCGGACGAAAGTTCTGGGGGGCGGATTCTTCACGGCTGATCGAGTTCAATGGTGAAGAAGTAATCGTTTCCAATACCCGCGATCTGACCGATGAATTGGCCATTGAGGCCGAGCTTGAAAAGCAACGAGAGCTGCTGTTCCAGAACGAAAAGATGTCTGCGCTAGGCGAACTACTCGCCGGTGTGGCGCATGAGCTTAACAATCCATTGTCGGTTGTTGTGGGTCATTCGTTGATGTTGAAGGAAGAAATTTCTGACCCCGATCTCGGTGTCAGGATTGAAAAAATCGGCAATGCCGCAGAACGCTGCGCGAAGATTGTTAAGACCTTTCTGGCGATGGCGCGTCAGCAGCCCAGCAAGATCGAGCAGGTTGATGTTCCCAGCATGATCGAAACAGCTGCGGATGTCGCCGGGTACGGTAGCTCATCAGGCGAAATTCGCATTGAGCAAAGTGTGCCAGAAGACCTGCCCGCAGTTGCCGGGGATGCGGACCAGCTTACGCAAGTCGTCTTGAATCTTATCATCAATGCCGAGCAGGCCATGACCGCATCCGGCATCGGCGACCAGATCATGCTGTCTGCCGAGGTCAAGCCTGACACCGGAATGGTTGAGATCACGGTTCAGGACAATGGCCCCGGTATCCCCAAAGCCATACGCGCACGTATCTTCGAGCCGTTCTTTACCACAAAGGAGGTGGGTGACGGCACCGGGATCGGGCTTGCCTTCTGTCACCGGATCATTCTGTCCCATGGCGGTCAGATCAGGCTTGATCAGGCCGCTATGTCCGGCACCTGCTTCCGGATAACTCTGCCCGTCGCAAGGATGCAAAATGATGTGGCTGAAGAAAAACCCGAACCCGCCGCGAATTTTGCCAAGCACCGTGCATTGGTCGTAGATGATGAGGTCGAAGTGGGTGAGATCAATGCCGAGATACTGCGGAAGGACGGCTTTCACGTTGATTTCGTTACGTCAGGGGAAGAGGCGCTCAGGCAACTGCAGTCCGCCAACTACGATGTATTCCTAAGTGATATGAACATGCCCGGTGTTGACGGACGCAAGATTTATGAGGCGCTGGTGGCGCGTTTTCCGAAAATGCTGACCCGGACAGCATACATCACCGGGGACACCATGGGTGAAAGCTCATTGGGACTGCTGAAGGAGTCCGGTCTGCCCTATCTGGAAAAACCCGTCTCGCCTTCGGAACTGAGAATACTTGTCGGAAAGCTGCTCGCCGATCAGAAGGATCAAACGGATGAATGACCAGAAAACCCATATCCTGGTTTGCGATGACGAGATCGACGTGCGCGAGATGCTTCAGGAATATCTGAGCAAACGCGGGTACGAGGTTTCTGCAGCCGCTGGCGGAGAAGAGCTCCGGTCTGTCATCTCCTCTCGTGCTGTTGATGTCATGATCATGGATATCAATATGCCAAAGGAAGACGGTCTTTCGATCCTCAGATCGCTTCGTCCTGAAAACACGACGCCCGTGATCATGTTGACTGCAGCAGGCGATGTAGTGGACCGGATCATCGGGCTTGAGATGGGGGCAGATGACTATCTTGGAAAGCCGGTTGATCTTCGGGAACTGGAAGCGCGGATCAAGGCCCTATTGCGCCGAGGGGCCATCAACGAAAGTCTGCCCGCAGATGCCTCCGAAGGCAATTTGGCCCTTTTTGGCGACTACACGCTGGATAAAGAGGCAGCCAAACTTCTTGCGCCGGATGGATCCGAGGTCCCGCTAACGGCGATGGAGTATAGTCTGCTCAAGGTGTTTGCTGAAAACAAAGGGCGTGTTTTGAACCGTGATCAACTGCTTGAACAAGCGCATGACCGGTCCTGGGATCCGTTCGACCGCAGCATTGATATCCGAATATCCAGACTGCGCCGGAAGCTTGAAACCAACCCGGAAAAGCCGGAAATCATCAGAACCGTGCGGGGTATAGGTTATGTCTATGATCCCAAATAGGGTTTGCCGTTCCGAGCAAGCACATTGCGAGTAGCACCGTGGAAACCAAGCTCGTCACAACCATAATTGCTGACATTTCTGACAGCACTCCGTTCTACGAAGAAATGGGGGACGATCAGGCGCAGCAGTTGATTCAGTTTGAAATCGATCGATTGCGTGAGGTTCTACTTGGGTTTGGCGGAGTTCCTGTGGGGCAGAAAGGCGATGACGTCTTGTCCTATTTCAAGGAACCCGAGGCCGCCGTAAACGCGGTTGTAGAGATGATTCAGAAACCGCCTGGAACATTACTGTCGGTCCACGCGGGTGTTCATCAAGGTCCTGTTGTTATTGGCGATAATGGGATATTTGGCGAAACAGTTAATCTGACCGCACGTTTGGCGGCCGCGGCCAATCCGGGTGAAGCTTGTGTCAGCGAAAGCGTCGCCAAGGATCTAAGCCCCGAAAGTCTCCAGATGCTCACCCCAATCGGATCGCTTCGCCTGAAAGGTGTGAGTGACCCGGTCAAAGCTTATTCAGTCCTGGCCTCAACGGACGGGTTAAGCACCGTGATGCATCTGCCGACGCAGACGGCCAGCGGATCTGAGGGCATGCAGCAGAATGAAAGCTTTGCGCTCATTCTTTATCACGACGATCATACCTGGCGGTGTCGGGAAGGCGGGGAGCTAACGATCGGCAGATCCAGTCAATGCGACGTCATCCTGCCTGAGCCGTGGGTTTCGCGACTGCATGCGGTACTCAGCATGAAAGGCGGGAAGCTGATGCTGGCGGATCGCAGTTCGTCGGGAACTTACGTACAATTCGAGAATGCGCGTGAAATCCAGCTTAAGCGCGAGAACATAATGCTGGCCGATAGCGGGCTGATATCGCCTGCACTATCAATTTTGCACTCTGATGCGCGCCCATTAGAGTTTGAGGTCGTCCGCCGATAAACGACGTGGCACGCCTGAATTCTGGCTTCTGTGGTGAAAGTCTCAGAAAGAAACTCGCGATTGTGCTAGAATCGGCACCAATTGCGTATTTCAACCAAGATTGGGAGGAAATGATGTCATTGAATACTTCAGGAAACCAGCTTCGTCAGGGCGCTCTGATCCTGGGTGCAGCTACACTCTTGTTTGGTGCTGATGCAACTGCCCAGTCAGCGATGCCCAATGCCTGCCCTGTGGATGGGTGTGAGGTGCAGATTGTATCGGTCGCCAAAGAGGGCGACGAACTGCTTGTGAACTACGATGCGAATTTCACTCCGGACGTATCGAAGAACCATTTCCATACATGGTGGGGCGAAAGCTATTCCGTTGAGCAAGTCGGCAGAAATGCCCAAAGCGAATTCAATGCCGTTCAGGGCAGGTGGCATCGGCACGATGATTACCCAAGCTATGTGACGAAGGAGGCGGCCTCGACATCGGCGCGCGAGGGAGGGACGACACTGTGCGTTACTGCTGCCGATAGGGACCACAACATATTGGATGCGACCAAGTATCATTGCGTGGATGTGCAAGAGCACCTCTGAAGCGCCAAGAATATCATGACTTTTCCCGCGTTCATCGGCCGTTACGCTGTTGACCGTGAAATCGCGAGCGGTGGGTTCGCGGCGGTTGTCCTTGCGCGGGATGACGAGTTGGAGGTTCCGGTAACCCTCAAGATTCTGCACGCCAACCTTGCGACCAATGACAAAGTCATCACCCATTTTCTCGAAGAAGCCCGTCTGTTGCGGCGCATTCGATCTCCGCGCGTTGTCTCCGTGCATGACGTGGGGCGTTTGGAGGACGGGCGGCCCTATTTTGTCATGGACTACGCGGATCGCGGCACATTGGCCGACCGACTAAAGCGTCTAAGCCCCGCTGCTTTGGCCAAACGCGAAGGTGTGGAAATACTGATTGATGCAATGGCAGATGGCTTGTCTGCGGTTCACGACGCGAATGTCGTGCATCGGGACGTCAAACCCGCAAATGTCCTTCTGCAACGAGTGAAGCGGTCCAAAGACGATAACAGCACGACGGTTTCTGATGCTTTGGTCGGCCTAGACGAGAGGGTTTTTCTGGCGGATCTCGGTATTGCGAAGGATTTAGCGATCGGTGTGACCGGCGCGACCATGATGGCTGGGACACCGCTCTATCAAGCGCCAGAACAAGCTGAGCACGGGCAACCCGTGACGCCGATGACCGACATCTATTCGGCCAGCGCGCTGATGTGGCATGTCCTGACGGGAAAGGCGCCGCCGCCATTCCATCGCGTTACCGAGTATCTTTCCAGCCTGCCAGAAATGTGGCGTGATTGTATTGAGCACGGGATGGCAATGGACCCGCAGGCGCGTTTTCTGGACATGGTGTCCTGGCGCAGTGCAATGAATGATGCGTTGGATCGTGACCGGCGAGAGGCCGCATCCGAAGCGGTGACGCAGATATCGGAAAGTAGGGTGGAATGCCCCTACAAAGGGCTCGCCGCGTTCCAGCCAGAGGATTCCGATTATTTCTTTGGACGCGAGGATCTTGTTGAGGAACTTGTGACACGGCTTCAACAGAGCCGGATATTGGTTCTGGGTGGCTCATCCGGCAGTGGTAAATCATCCGTTCTGCGAGCAGGGCTGCTGCCAGCGATCGCTGCCAACGCGATATCCGGTAGCGAAAACTGGCGCGTTTGTGTTTTTACCCCCGGGCGCGATCCAATGACCGATTTGTACTTTCAACTCATCGGCGACAATTCTCACCTTACGGCTCAGGTCTCGCTCAACGACTTCATCGCCTATCCGAGTGCGGCGCGCCGATTGGCCACCGCGAATGAAGGAGAGTTGTTGATCTGCATTGATCAGTTCGAAGAATTGTTCACGCTGGTCAAACATGAACGCAGAAGCAAGTTCATCGAAGCTTTGTCAGCCATGACGGACCCTGCAGATAGCCGCGTTCGTATCGTGCTGACAATCCGTGCGGACTTTTATGCATCCTGTGCAGAGATACCGTGGCTTGCGGATCGAATCTCGGAAAACCAGTTTTTGGTCGGGCCGATGACACGGCCCGAGCTGCGCCGCGCAATCAGCGAACCGGCACATGCAGCTGGTTTGCACATGGACAGGTCCCTTATTGATGCGATCGTTGATGAGGCCGGGCGCGAAGCGGGTTCGCTCCCGCTGGTGGCGCATTCTCTGTACGAAACATGGAGCCGACGTAAAGGTGCGGTCATGTCTCTGGACGGCTACCGTCAGTCCGGTGGTGTCACAGGGGCAATCAGCCAGACAGCAGAGACACTTTTTACAGACGTTTTTGACAAAGTTCAGCAAGAGGCAACCCGGCGGCTATTCTTGCGTCTGGTTACGCCCGGCGAGGGGACTCCGGACACACGGCGGTTGTTGCCGATCGATGAGATCGAGCGCGACTCGGACCCGGACACAACGCGGCGGGTCGTTGAAGCTTTGACAGATGCGCGGTTGCTGACGCTGGATGACAAAAATGTTCAGATTGCGCATGAGGCGCTGCTGCGTACATGGCCGCGACTTAATTCATGGATCGAAGAAAGCCGCGATGATCTGCGCATGCGTCAGCGTATTCAGCATGACGCTGCAGAGTGGGATGTTGAAAATCGCGAGCCCGATTTACTTTATCGCGGCACAAGGTTGTTGTCGGCTGAAGAATGGTCGGTGAAGAACCAGAATATCCTCGGTGCGTTAGAGCGGGAATTTCTGGGCGCTGCACGAGATGCGCGTGACCAAGCGCAGGCTGCATCCAAGATGCGCCGGCGTCGGCGTCGACGTATCAATCAAGTTGCCGTTGCTGCCCTTGCCTTGCTTGCCATTGGCGCAACGGTTTCGTCTTTCTTGGCTATCCGCGCGTCCAACCTTGCCGAAAGCAACAGACAGATGGCCGTTGCCGCAACAGCTGAAGCCAATGAAAGGTTCGCAAGGGCGCTAGGCGCTGCGGCGAACGGGTTATCGGATACAGATCCCTTGCTAGCCCTGTCACTCAGCGCCGAAGCGATTGTCCGAGCCGAAACTGCCGGTTCGACATCAGAAGCGCGGGCGGCGATGCTGATGGCTCGGCAAAATCTGGGTGAGGGTGGGCTTGTCCCATTGGGCAGCCCGTTTACGGTTGGTGACGCGCAGACGATGGCTATTGATGCATCTGGTACGCGTGTTGCAGTTGGATTGCGTGATGGGCGCATCGTGGTTCATAGGGCTGAATCCGGCGGAGCGGTTATTGCTGAACTGGTGGGGCATTCCGGCGGGATAAGGGATGTTGCATTCTCTCCCGATGGAGAGTTGCTGGTTTCAGCGGCAACGGATGGGGATGTCCGCCTTTGGAATGTTGGTTCGGCCAGATACGGCCCGATCACGACACTGTTCTCTGGCAATGACGTCGCATTTGGCGTGGCCTTTGATTCCACCGGCAAGCGTATCGCGTCGGCGACCGGTGACGGGACCGTTCGCCTCTGGAACGTTTCCAATGGAATGCAAATTGGAGAGCCATTGGCGAAAATGCCGCTGGGCTTCAAAAAGGTCGCGTTTTCGCCCGTTTCAGAAGGACTTGTTGCCGGAAATGTCGATGGTGGCATATTCGGCTGGGTCGACGCAAAGGCTACGCCTGCATTTCCGCCGATACCGGGCGGTCCGCTGGGGCCTGACCCCGATCACCTGTCCTTCAGCCGCGACGGGAGAACATTCGCGGTATCCCATACGAACGGGAAGGTCACGACGATTGGTTTTCCGGATGGTTCTCCAATTGTTGATCGTTTTTCAGATAGTACCGACATCGTAGCAGCAGCATTTACCGCGCCGGACAATCTGCTGGTAGGGGCAGGGGCAGACGGAACGCTGCGATTGGAAAATTCAAACATGGAACGTGTTGGCGATGTGGTGCAAGCGCACAGTCAGAGGGTTGTGGACCTTGAAGTTGCCCAAAATGCCCCGTTGCTGGCGACTTTGGGCCGGGATCAGCAGGTACGTCTCTGGCGGATTGGGACCGACCCCGGCGGCAAAGACACGCTTGTTTTGCAGAACGGGGCAAAGGCGCTGGGCGTCGCTTATACGCCGGATGCAAAGTCTATAGCCATCGGTGACAGTGAGGGGAACATCTGGGTCTGGAAGATGGGGGCTTCCATGAAACCCATGCAGCTGAAGGGGCATGAAAGCCAGGTGTGGGCGATCTCTTTCTCGCTGGATGGCAAAACCATGGTGACTGGTGATCGCGAAGGCGGCTTGAAAATCTGGGACATGGCTGCGATGCGGCTGAAAAATCAACTCGATCTGGGGCAGGCTCCCGTCTGGTCGATCATGCCGGGGTCAGGTCCCGAGGTCTTTGTGGCGACAGGAGATGGAGTGCTGCAAATCGATATCTCAGACGCTGATTTGGTCAAGAGCTTTGCGCCAGCTGACATTCAGGCAAATCGTGTCGCCGTCTCTGAAGATGGCAGCATGCTGGCAGCGGCCTCGGTGGATGGAAAGGTCTATATTTGGTCGATTGGCGACGGTCAGTTGATCAGAGTGATCGAAGCTGATGACAATACGCTTTGGAGTGTTGCTTTCAGTCGTGATGGCACACAGGCTGCAACTGCTTCCAGCGATGAGGTGGTCAAGGTCTGGGATGTTGAAACCGGCGAAGAGCTTGCCGCTTATGGTGGCCATAAGGGTGGGGCGACGGATGTTGCCTTTTTGGCGGATGAGGCAACCTTGGTGGCAATCGACCGATCTGGGGAACTGCATTGGTGGGATACCGCGACGCACCGTCGGCTCATGCCTGTCGAAAAGATCCATGCAGGCCCGACCTGGCGTATCGCGCTGGCACCTGACGGAAATTCTTTTGCGACAACCAGCGAAGCTGGTGATGTTCGGGTTTGGGACAGGTTGAGCTTAGAGATCGCATGTGCGTTGGGCAGTCCAACCTTCGACGAAGGGCGCAGGGTTCAGTATTTGGGAAGCGATGAGCCAACAACGACCTGTGATGCCTTCGCGGATTGATCACATGGCGAGTATTGAAAAGCACTGACGGACGCTTGGATTTGAAGCGGAACTAAGCAGGCGTGATCAGATTATGGTCGGTTCACAACGAAATCCGGCATGATTTGCGCCTGTGTGATTGCGTCATCGACGTCATGCCCTGCGAAAAAACCGTACCCCGAAATCAGGGCCGAGGCGATTCCGGCAGCATGGGCCCCCAATATGTCGGTATGCAAGCTGTCACCAACCATAAGCACGCGAGTTTTATCGACCCGGCCAAGTCGCTTAAAAGCCAAGTCAAAAATATTCTCAAATGGCTTGCCGAAGAATTCGGGTACAACGCCGGTTCGATCGGCAAGACGGTGCGCGAACAGACCGGGTTCGTCTGAAAATCCGTGCTCGCGTGGTGCGACTATGTCCGGATTTCCAACCAATACCGGACGCTGGCGTTTTAGCAGGGCTGCTTCCAAATGGGCCTGACGTGCCTCGGTCCAGACGGCTGAGCCGATCATCAGAAACCCCTCAACCGAGTCATAGGGCTCGGGATCGTCATCGAGATAAGTCAGGTTCAAATCTTCCAGATCGCGAAGGCCGGTGCTGGGTGTTGCCATCAAACCCCAGTGCAGCGCGCGTTGACCGCCCAGCTCAGCCAGCATTGTTGCGCGGCTTGTGATGATATCCTCTGACGCAAAATCATATCCCAGCCGGGCGTATTTCTCGACGAGCGCCGCATGAGGGAGACCAGCTGCATTCGAGACGACCAGAACACGTTTACCCATGGCTTTGAGCTGATCAATCCGTGCGGCTGTACCGGGAATTGCAGTCTCGCCGATATTGAGGACACCGAACGCATCCAGAAGGAATACATCGAAGCCTTCAGCAATATCCATCAAAGTGTTCGCATGCTGATAGGATTGAACAGCCGGTTCAGCAGCTGGAAGTCGATGCCGAACGGCCTCGTAGGCTTCGAAAGCCTCTTGGGTCGTGAAGCGGCTCAAATAATTGCCCCTCGTACTTTGGCAGACACCCATTCGCTGATCATGACGGCAATCAGAATGACGATCAGGATAAGGCTGACCTGCGGCCATGCCAGAACGTTCAGCGACGCCGACAATTGCAGCCCGATGCCGCCTGCGCCAACAAGGCCAAGAACCGTAGACTCGCGAATATTGATGTCCCAGCGGAATACGGCGATCCCGGCAAAGGCGGGCAATATTTGCGGGACGATTCCATATGCCATGACCTGCCAGCGGGATGCGCCGGTGGCGGTGATGGCTTCGACTTGGGTGTGATCAATTTCCTCGATGGCTTCATAGAGAAGCTTGGCGCAGAAGCCGATCGAACGAATGGCTATGGCGATAACACCTGCGAATACTCCGGGTCCAATGATTGCGATTAACAAAAGCGCCCAGATTAGCGAGTTGATCGAGCGGGTTGAGACGATGATCAGTAACGCGATGGGGCGGATGAACACGGCCGACGGCGTGGTGTTGCGGGCGGCCAGAAAGGCGACCGGTACGGCAAGGAACAGCGCAATGATCGTACCAAGTGTGGCGATGTTCAGCGTGTCCCAGATCGGGCGGCCTAACTGCGTGATGTAATCCCACTTTGGTGGTGTCGCGCGGGTCCAGATATCGTTCGCGATCCGGGGTGCGTCCCACACAAAGAACCATGTCGTCGAGGCCGAGATGATCTGCCAGCAGTAGACAAAGACCGCCACACCCAACAGCCAGCAAAACCAACGCACAAGGCTTTGACCGGTCGTGCGTCTGCGCCAGATTTGCGTACCTTCATGTTCAAGCACTGGCATTACTGGACCCTCGCGCGGATGATACCCGAGAGGTATTCGAGCGCCATGACGATCCCGATGATCAGGATCAGAATGGCTGCCGCAGTGTCATACTCATAACGGTCAAACGCCGTATTCAGCGTTGCACCAATGCCGCCGGCCCCCACAAGCCCAAGAATTGCACTTTCGCGAAAGTTGATATCGATCCTGTACATCGACAGCCCGACCAGTCGCGGCATGACCTGCGGCTGCACGCCGTAGTTGATCCATTGCATCCATCGCGCGCCCGAGGCTTTGATCGCCTCGGCCTGCACTTTGTCCATGGCCTCGATGTCTTCAGCCAAGAGCTTGGACAGGAAACCGATAGTGGCGAAGGACAGTGTCAGGAAGCCGGCCAAAGGTCCGAACCCAAAGATGGCAACCAGAAGAATGGCGACGATGATCTCTTGCAGGGCGCGGCTGATCGCAACAATGCCTCGGCAGATCACATAGACTGGGAGAGGCGCAATATTGCGTGCAGCGCCCAGTCCGATCGGGATCGATATCAGGATGCCCACCACCGACGCTGCAACCGTCATCACGATGCTCTCGAGAAGACCGCTCCAGATATCGCTCCAGCGCGATATGAAATCCGGGCTTGTGAAAGCAAGGACAAAAGCCCAACCGCGATCCAAGCCTTCATAAACCCGGCCCCAATCCACCTCGATGGTCATAAATGCCGCAATCAGATAGGCGACGAATCCAACGATCAAGGTCCAGCGCAGTAAGGCGTTTTTGACGAAGGCCGATTTCCGCCAGCCTTTGCCCAGCAGGTCATCAAGTTCGGGATGGCTCATTCCGCGGCCTCGATCTCTTCGTCGTCTTCAACTTTCTCTATGGTCGCTTCCCAGTCTTCTTCGCCATAGATTTCGGTCAACTTGTCAGGCGTAAGCCCAGAGGGGAGGCCGTCAAATACGATTTCACCAAAGCGTAGGCCAACGACGCGCGGTACGAACATTTGCGCAAGGGCCACGTCATGAATGTTGATTATCGCGGCTAATCCGCGTTCCTGACACAGCTCGGTAATCAAGCGCATGATCTGACGGCTGGTTTTTGGGTCCAGTGAGGCGGTCGGTTCATCGACCAGCAGAAGTTTGGGATTTTGGATTAGCGCCCGGCATATTCCAACCCGCTGACGCTGACCACCTGACAGTTCGTCCGCGCGTTTGTCGGCCATATGCAACAGACCCACGCGATCCAGCAGGCGGAATGCTTCATCCACGTCAGACTGGGGGTAACGTCGCAGGAAGCTCCGCCAAAACCCAACATATCCCAGCCGTCCCGACAGTACATTTTCCATGACGGTCAGACGTTCAACCAGTGCGTATTCCTGAAAGATCATCCCCATTTCACGACGTGCTTTCCGCAGCGCGCCCGAGCCGAGTTTGACCAGGTCCACGTCGTCCAGCAGAACCTCGCCACTCGTGGGTTCAACCAAACGGTTAATGCAGCGGATCATGGTGGATTTGCCAGCACCAGAAGGCCCGATCAGCGCCAGAACCTGGCCCTTTGGCACATCTAGATCGATCGCCTTCAGGGCCTGATCGCCGGTTTTATAAGTTTTTGTAAGCTTTTGAAGCCGCAGCATTTATGCCCCCGGTTCGGGTGGTAACGGGCCCCGCAGGGCCCGTTGGATGTAGTATCGATTACTGGCAGGCGTAGGAAACGCCGTTGGCCGCGTCGATCTTGCGGATGACGTCCCAGAACTCCTGATAGGTCATCTCAAGGAACTGACCTTCATTCGATTTCGAGAACTCAGCCTCAAGCGTCGTTCCCTCCCAGTCGAAGCTGAAGAAGGCATTGCGGATTTTCTCCTGCAGTTCCGGCGTCAGGTTGTACACGGTTCCAAAGCCTGTCGTCGGGAAGGTCTGCGACTTGTAGATCGTAATGACGTCGTCTTCGTTGATCACATCGCGCGAGATCATCCGCGACTTGACGGAATTTGCGATCGAGGCGGCCAGATAGTCCTTATTGGCGACACCCAGGATCGAGTTGTCGTGCTTGCCCGAATAAACCGGCTCAAAATCGCGTTCGGGTAGCAGATCAAAGTCGCTTTTCAGGATCGCCGAGGGCGCTTTGAAGCCCGAGTTCGAAGTAGGAGAAGTAAAGGCCAATTGCTTGCCCTTGATATCCTCAACCTTTTCGATGCCTGAACCGGGATAGGTGATGATCTCCATCTCGTATCCGAAGTTTCCGTCTTTCGACGCCATGATCGTGAAGGGTCGGAAACCAGCACAGTTCACGGCCAACGGGTTTGAACCGGTATTGAAGCCCGCAATATGCAGACGCCCCGAACGCATGGCCTCAATCTGGGCCGCGTTGTTCTGAACTGGAAAGAAAACAACGTCTTTGCCAGTTTCCGCTTTCAGATGATCAAGAAAGTCCGACCAAGCAGTTTTGTATACGGCAGGGTCTTCAACCGGGGTGTAGGCAAAGATCAGAGTATCAGGATCAATCTGATCGGCAGGATCAGCGGGGATATCCGCGATCAGATCGCCATCGGCATCGCAGAACCGCGCATCCAGATCACCGCGCGGGCAGTCTTGCGCCGAAGCCGTGCCCGACAGTGACAAGAGCGCGATTGCGGAAGCTCCGATCAGTAGTTTGATATCAAATTTCATTTCTTCCTCCCAGTCATGCGTGGCTTTTCTGTCCACGGTTTGTCGTTCTTTGCAAGGACTGCTCAGCGACAAGAATCTTCACCCCGGCGTCGTTGATCGCGCCAAGCAAATCCCCTGTTGGTTTGGTATCAGTTACGATTGAATTCAGCCCGTCAAGGTCGCCCACACGGGTCAAACCTTTGCGGTCGAATTTCTCGGACCCGATCAGAAGATGTCGCGTCGCGGCGCGTGCCAGCATCATCCGTTTGACGGTTGCGAAACCGCGCACGGTTTCTGACGGCCCTTCTTCTGACAGGCCGGACGCGCCAATCATGCAGCGATCGACGTTGAAACGAGACAGGAAATCCAGTGTATCTGTCCCGATCGTGGCGGACTCGGCGGTCAGATATTCGCCTGGGCATAAAATGACTTCAACGGGTGCGTGACCAAGGGTCATGGCCACCGGTATCGAATTCGTAATTGCCGTGCAGTGAATGCCCCGATACGCCAACATACGGGCCATCTCGATCGTGGTTGAGCCGGAATCGATCATCACCGTCTCGCCTTCCTGAATCAGGTCAGCTGCGCATTTGCCGATCTTTTCACGCTCATCAAGGCGGGCGTGGGTGCGCTCATCCAGACTTGGATAACGTCCTTGTATCGGGGCAGAGGCACCGCCATGCGCCCGCGAGATCAGCCCATCATCGGCCAGGGCATCAAAATCCCTGCGCACCGTTTCCGCCGAAACATTGAAACGCTGCGCCAATTCGCTGATCCGGACGTGCGGGCGAAGCTTCAACTCCAACAATATCTCACGGCGGCGGTCGGATTTCTTGAACCGACTCTGGCCCTTGTTGGTTTTCTTATCGCGCGTTTCCGCTTTGGGCATCTGGCAATCCGACTCGGTTTCAATTTCACTTTTGTGGCGTTTCAGTCGTTTTGCAACAATTTCTGTTGCAAAGCCCACGATTCATTGTGAGACTTCAAAGAACTGTTTCTATTTCGAGGCGTAGCAATCGAAGTGCACCGGCGTTCTGGATGTAGCCACCTTGTTCAACAGCACGTATGTGTTGCCATTGCCCTTTGCGTAGTGCCAGAGCCAAGAGCGCGCGCATGAGCAAGACCGAATTCACAGATCAGATCGGTGCGCTTCCAGTGCGATGGGACAAGTCCGACAAGCTGCGGGTTCTCATGGTCACTTCGCGTGACCGGGGGCGGTGGGTCATCCCCAAAGGTTGGATGATGGATGGTAAGAAGCCTTGGCATGCCGCTGAAATCGAAGCTTTGGAAGAGGCCGGAGCGGTTGGCTTTATCTCCAAGAAATCGATCGGGTGCTTTCACTATGACAAGCGATACGAGGGTAAAAGCAGCGTGCCTTGCCGCGTAACGCTTTATCCGTTGATTGTGGAACGGCTCAAACGCCGTTGGAAGGAACGCGACGAACGCAAGCGCCACTGGTTCTCGCCTGCCAAGGCCGCAAAGCTTGTCGAAGAGAAAGAACTGGCGCGTTTGTTAAAGAGCCTGTCAGATAATCAAGAGACGTTGGCTGTTATCGAAAAATTGCGAAAGGCCGCATGAGGAAGGGCATATAAGAGCCGGGAAATCCGGACGCAGTGAACTTAAAGGGAGAGAAATCAATGAAGAAATTTACATCCACAACGTTGGGATCGCTTATTGCCCTTGCCGCATCGATGTCAGCGGCACAGGCTGACAAGTTGACACTTTATTGTTCTGCGCAAGAGGATTGGTGCCAGCTTATGGCGCGCAGTTTTGAGGACGCGACCGGCATCGACGTCAACATGACCCGTAAATCCTCAGGTGAGACCTTTGCTCAGATCCGTGCAGAAAGCTCCAACCCCAAGGGTGATGTCTGGTGGGGCGGTACCGGTGATCCACATCTACAGGCCGCAGAAGAGGGCCTGACGATGGAATACATGTCGCCGATGCGTGACCAGCTTCATGATTGGGCGATTTCTCAGGCGGAAAGCGCGGGTAACAAGACCATCGGCATCTATTCAGGTGCGCTTGGTTACGGCTACAATGCCGATCTTGTCGCCGCGAACAACCTTCCCGAACCTGCTTGCTGGAAGGACCTTCTGAAGCCCGAGTACAAGGGGCACGTTCAGATGGCGAACCCGAACTCATCAGGTACGGCCTACACGACCCTGGCCTCGATGGTGCAAATCTTCGGCGAGGACGAAGGATTTGAGTTCATGAAGGGGCTGCATTCGAACATCAACCAATACACCAAGTCGGGCTCGGCACCGATCAAGGCTGCTGGTCGAGGCGAGAATACAATTGGTATCGTTTTCATGCATGACGCAGTAAAGCAGGCGGTATCGGGTTTCCCGATCAAAGTCGTCGCGCCATGTGAAGGTACTGGTTACGAGATCGGTTCGATGTCGATCATCGAAGGCGCGCGCAACGAAGATGAGGCCAAAAAGTTCTATGACTGGGCATTGTCGCCCGAGGCGCAGAACCTCGCCCTTCAGGTAAATGCCTTCCAAGTGCCGTCAAACAAAGGTGCTGAAACTTCGGAAAGCGCGCCTGACATGAGCCAGATCAAGCTGATCGACTATGACTTCAAGAAATACGGCTCGTCGGATGAGCGCAAGCGCTTGCTGCAGAAATGGGACGAAGAGGTTTCGGTACTGCCGCAGTAAATGACTGACGACACGACAAAAACGACCCATCCGGT
Organism: Ruegeria sp. D6; assembly: GCF_056534365.1. Classification (NCBI taxonomy): domain Bacteria; kingdom Pseudomonadati; phylum Pseudomonadota; class Alphaproteobacteria; order Rhodobacterales; family Roseobacteraceae; genus Ruegeria; species Ruegeria sp. D6. The sequence goes on from NZ_JBQFPH010000001.1 coordinate 493,692, forward strand.
TCTGATCTTCTGGGTCATCGCCGGGTGGGTCGGATTCTGCCTGCTGCCGTGGTACATGGTTGACGGTGGCCTGTGGTCGTTCGAGTGGCTGCTGGACGGCTACCCTTTCGACGAAGATTATGCGCCTGCTGCCTTTCTAATTGGGCAGGGTGAAAAGCTGTGGCTTGCTCCGCTTCTTATTGCACTCTTGCTGCCACTTCTGGTGTTAAGACGCGCCAAATCAGATCCGCTTTATGCGCGCATTCTGATCCTGTCAGGGGCAATGGGCTTCGGCTGGCTGATCGCACAAGGGTTCAGCATCGGAATCCGAGGCTACAATTTCGATTGGCTGGAAGCCTTGTTCGGAGAGCTCGGTGATCGGCAATTCGGCATGGGCTATGGCGCGATGATCTGCGCGTCGAGTTTTCTGTTCCTTCTGACCCAGGGTGTCGCCGCACGTGGGGCGATTAACGGAGATGTCTTCGTGGTCAGCGCCATCGGTGGTGTGATCACCATCGTCACCGCGTTTGTATTCTTTCCTATCGCCAAGATGCTGTTTGCTGCCTTTGTGACGGAAGAGGGCGCGTACTCCATCGCAGTGTTCTTCTCGAAATTCTTTGACGACCGGCTTTGGGGGCTGGGATGTTTCTGGGGCACACGATGCGGGGCGGCATGGAACTCACTGTTTCTGGCCATCCTCGTCGGCTTCATCACCACTGCGCTCGGCTTGTGCTTTGCGCTTGTCGTGACCCGCTCGGGCTTTCGGTACAAGCGCGCGTTGCGCGCACTGACGGTTCTGCCGATTATCACGCCACCGTTCGTGATCGGCCTAGCGCTGATCCTGCTGTTTGGATTGTCGGGTTCAGTAACGCAGTTCTTTGCCGAATTGTTCGGCACCCAACCCACTCGCTGGCTGTATGGCATGCCGGGTGTTCTGATTGCGCAGACGTTGGCATTTACACCCATCGCCTTCCTTGTGCTGATTGGCGTCGTTGAAGGGGTGTCTCCCTCGATGGAAGAAGCGGCCCAGACATTGCGCGCGAATAGATGGCAGACGTTCAAAACCGTGTCCCTACCGTTAATGCGCCCTGGCCTTGCCAATGCTTTCCTTCTGGGCTTCATCGAAAGCATGGCCGATTTCGGCAACCCACTTGTGCTAGGTGGCAATTTCGATGTGCTGTCGACCGAGATTTTCTTTGCAATTGTTGGTGCGCAATATGATCAAGGCCGCGCTGCGGTTCTGGCCATGGTGCTTCTGTTCTTCACGCTTTCAGCCTTCTACGCGCAGCGAGCCTGGCTGGGTAAGAAAAGCTACACCACAGTCACGGGCAAAGGTGACGCTGGCGTACATCCATTGATGCCAACCGGCCTTTCCATCCCGGTGCTAACCGTCGCCCTTGGCTGGGCGGTGTTTACCATCGTCGTCTACGCCATGATCGTCTACGGCAGCGTGGTTGAACTGTGGGGAGTCAATAATTCCCTGACGTTCAAGCACTACGTCACTGCCTTCTCGGTTCGGTTTGAAGCAGAGGGTATTCGCTGGACAGGAGCCGCATGGGACAGTTTCTGGACGACTATCACCATCGCCGCAATTGCTGCTCCACTGACGGCTGCCGTGGGGCTCGTGACGGCCTACCTTCTGACCCGACAGAGTTTCGCGGGTAAAGATGCCTTTGAGTTCGGCACCATGCTGTCCTTTGCCATCCCTGGCACGGTGATCGGTGTCAGCTACATTCTCGCCTTCAACGTGCCACCGATCGAGATTACGGGCACGGGTGTCATCCTTGTTGTCAGCTTCATCTTCCGCAATATGCCGGTCGGTGTCCGAGCCGGCATCGCCAGCATGTCGCAACTGGATCGCAGTCTTGACGAGTCATCTCTGACCCTCGGGGCAAATTCCTGGCAGACTTTCCGCCGGATCATCCTGCCTCTGCTACGCCCGGCAATTCTTGCCGCCCTTGTCTACAGTTTCGTGCGGGCCATGACGGCGATTTCGGCCGTGATCTTTCTGGTCAGCGCGGAATATGACATGGCGACCAGCTATATCATCGGGCGGGTCGAGAATAACGACTATGGTCTCGCCATCGCCTATTCCACCACACTGATCTTTGTGATGCTGTCAGTGGTTGCCCTGATGCAGCTGATCGTGGGTCGGACCAAGATCGGGCGACGAATGACGCAGTCGCGGACCAATGTTTAGGAGAGTTTGACATGAGCCTGCAGTCCAAAGCCGCGCCGGTTCGGTTCGAGTCCGTGACAAAGATGTTTGGCAAGGATGTCGTTGCCGTTGACAACATTAACCTGCATGTCGAAGCCGGAAAGCTGGTCACGCTGTTGGGCCCGTCGGGCTGCGGCAAGACGACGACGTTGAGGATGATCGCGGGGCTCGAAATGGCCACCTCGGGAAAGATTACCATCGGGGATCGCGATGTGACCAAACTGCCCGCGACGGACCGCGACGTATCCATGGTGTTCCAGTCCTACGCGCTGTTTCCTCATATGAGCGTGCTTGAGAACGTGATGTATGGCCTCACGTTCTCGGGCTTTGCTAAAGACGAGGCCCGCCGCCGCGCGTTGGACGGTTTAGAGCTGGTTGGCCTGAAAGGTTTTGACGGCCGTCTCCCGTCAGAATTGTCTGGTGGCCAACAGCAGCGCGTCGCTGTAGCGCGGGCTTTGGTGTTGGAACCACAGGTGCTGTTGTTTGATGAACCGCTTTCGAACCTCGACGCGAAACTACGCCGCCAAGTGCGCGAGGACATCCGGGCCATTCAGCAAGACCTTGGCCTGACCGTCGTCTACGTGACACACGATCAGGAAGAGGCTCTGGCGGTGTCCGACGAAATCGTCGTGATGCGGAATGCCGCGATTGCCCAGATTGGCACGCCTCGCCAGCTTTATGACGCCCCAAATGATCGCTTCGTTGCGGATTTTATTGGTGAGGCCAATCTGCTTGCCTGCCAGATCATCTCGGTCGACGGCGACATGGCCACCATCGAGATCGAAGGCTACCGCCATACCTTGGCATCCCGTGGCTTGACCGAAGGGCCTGCGACCGTCGCCATCCGGCCTTCTCGACTTGTGATCGGAGCCGCGCAAGGGGTTGTAGCGACCGTCTCCAAAGCCACCTATGTGGGTGTCCGAATGGAGTACACTCTGACCGGTGCGTTCGGCCAGGTCTTTGCAGTCCATGACGATGTCGATGCGCCGCTAGAGCCGGGTACAGAAGTACAGATGGCCTTCGCCGAGAAAGGTCCGGTGCTTTTGCCCGAATAGATGCCCTGTCTTCTAATCATCACGCACCCCGAGGTCATCATTGACCCGAACACCCCCATTCAGGACTGGGGGCTTAGCGCGGTAGGTCGCCGCCGCGCTGCGGCCTTCGCAACCAGCGGAATTTTTGCAGAGGTTACCCACCTATGGGCCAGCACCGAGCAAAAGGCCCGCGAGACGGCCGACATCCTGGCTGCGCCCCGAAGCCTGCGGATAAAACAAGATGCCGCACTTGGCGAGAATGATCGAAGCGCCACCGGTTTTCTGCCGCGTGACCGGTTCGAAGCTGCCGCTGACGCATTCTTTGCCCACCCCAACACCAGTTTTCGCGGCTGGGAAACTGCCGTTGCCGCCCAGCGGCGCATACACAAGGCAGTGACTTCGATTATCGAAACGCATGATGGCATTGACCTCGCCATCGTTACCCATGGGGCCGTCGGGACCCTTCTGTGGTGCTCCTTGTCGGGCCGTCCTATCGATCGGGGGTATGACCAGCGCGGGCAAGGCCATTATTGGCAAGCCGATCTAACGGACCTTAAACCGCTGAGTGGATGGCGCTCAATCGACTAGACTGTCAGGCCTGCCATGCGTTCTCAGAGATTTCACGCAAAGTATTAAACACATCCGGAGTACCAGCGATCACCCGACCGCCGTTGCGGATCATTACACCTGCGTCCTGATCTTCAACCACGCCGCCTGCTTCCGCGATCATCAATTGACCAGCCAGACAATCCCAGGCGTTCATATGTTCTTCGACATAGCCAAGCAGCCGGCCCGCTGCGACATAGGCCAGTGACAGCGCGCCACTGGCGTTTCTGTGAAACATGGCCCCACGCTCGATCAGGTTCGCGACGATTGGAACAATGTTACGGTTATCCACCCGGTTCGAATAACCCACTGCCACCGTTCCTTGATGCAGCGCAACACCCGAAGCGACCCTCATTGGCGCATCATTCAGTGTTGCCCCGCCTCCGCGCGAGGCTACGAAGGTTTCATTGATATTTGGGTCATGGATTACACCGATCTCGGTATTTTCCTCAGCGACGCCCGCCAGAACGATGGTCCAGGCCGGAATGCCATTGACGAAATTCGTGGTGCCATCGATTGGATCGATCACCCAGTCAAATCCGCTTGAACCTTGTGTTTCACCATGCTCTTCGCCAAATATGCCATCGTTGGGCCAAGCCTCGGCGATCCTCTGGCGGATGAAGGTTTCGACATTCCGGTCTGCCTCGCTGACCCAATCCTGTGCGCCTTTTTGATCGACGATCAAACCGCCCCGGTCGGAGAAATATCTGGAGGCGATTGTGCCAGCTTCCTTGCAGATCGCGATCGCGAAGTCTTTGCGTTCTTTGAGGTAATCCATTGGGAATCCAAATCATATCTGTTGTTGGCCAAAACTGTGCAGGCTTGGTGATGGAATGGCAAATACCAAATGCTGGTGAACTCGGTCCGGGGCAGCCATTGACAGGCGTGCCTTCAACCGCATTTCACGTCTTCAAAACGGGGCGCGCAGGTTTCGTGCTAAACACGATGCTGTAAGAATACGTCACCGGGAACGATTGTAGCATTGAAGAAAATGGTAGCCCGTAGGGGAATCGAACCCCTCTTTCCAGGTTGAAAACCTGGCGTCCTAACCGATAGACGAACGGGCCATTTAGACCAGACAAGCACAAGTGGTAGCCCGTAGGGGAATCGAACCCCTCTTTCCAGGTTGAAAACCTGGCGTCCTAACCGATAGACGAACGGGCCACGCTGGCTTGTGGAGGGCCTTTTACGGTTTACCTTCCCCCCCCGCAAGACGAAAAACGCAAGGCTGTGAAACTTTTTTGGCCGTTCCTGAGCGGCGTTGAAACGGTTGTCAGACAGCTTCTGCCGCGTCTTCCAGCCGCAGCTGCACGCTCTGTCGTCCGCCCCAGGTATTCACCTCAAGCCGACCCGCGAAATGGAACCGCGCACCGCCGTGATTAGACAGGCGATCCCCCAACGGGCCGTCGAACGCGCCAAAGGCGATGGCATCCAGTCCGCCAGACATTCCATCCGAAAGTGACAGCTTCAAATGTGTTTCGCCCACGCGTTTAGCAAAGCGCACTTGCAGATCAGGCAGCGCATAGCGCGGGGCAGGGGCACCGGCCCCGAAGGGACCCGCTTTCTCTACCTGTTCGATCAGATCGACTGTCGCGGCCCCGGGCATCAGCGCCCCGTCCAGTTTCAAGTCGGCGGGACCGCCTTGGCCTGCACCCTGCTTGGCCAGAAGCTCGGACAGGCGCGACATTGCAGGCTCCAACTGATCACGCATCACCGTGAGACCGGCCGCCATCTTGTGGCCACCACCCTTGACCAGCAGCCCTTCGGCAGCCAGTCGCTGGATCGACGCGCCCAGATCAACGCCCGAGATCGACCTGCCTGAACCTTTGCCCTCATCCCCGTCGAACCCGATCACGATAGCGGGCCGGTTTGCCGACTCTTTCAGCCGCGAAGCAACGATACCTACCACGCCGGGATGCCAACCGTCGCCTGCGGCCCAGACCAGCGGCGCATCCAGCCCACGGTCCTCGGCTTGCGCCAAGGCCGCCGCGCGGACCGCGCTTTCGATCTCGCGCCGTTCCGAATTCAGGGCATCCAGCCGCTCGGATAAGGCTTCGGCCTCAGTGATCGAGTCCGTGCTCAGCAGCCGCGCGCCAAGATCAGCCTGACCAATGCGGCCGCCTGCATTGACGCGCGGCCCCAGAAGAAACCCCAGATGATAGCTATTGGGCGCGGTATCCATGCGCGCCACGTCTGACAACGCGACTAAACCAGGCCTTTGCCTTTGGGTCATCACTTTCAGGCCCTGTCGAACCAGCGCCCGGTTGGCGTCGATCAACGGCGCAACGTCCGCCACCGTGGCCAGCGCCACCAGATCGAGCATTGCCATCAGATCCGGCCCCTTGGCCCCGGCCTCACGCAACTGACGACCCGCCTCGACCAGCATCAGGAACACCACCGCAGCAGCGCAGAGATAGCCCAGATCGCCGCTTTCGTCCTGTCGGTTCGGGTTCACCACGGCGACGCAATCCGGCAGGGTTTCTGCACCCAAATGGTGATCCAAAACGATCACATCCGCACCCTTCGCCGCCGCGATAGGTTCGTGGCTCAGCGTTCCGCAATCCACGCAGATGATCAGGTCATGGCTAGCCGCAAGTTCCTGCATTGCAGGCACATTTGGCCCATAGCCTTCATCAATCCGGTCGGGCACATAAAGCGTCGCGTCAAGCCCCATCTGGCGCAGCCACACCAACAACAACGCAGCCGAACTGCCCCCGTCCACATCATAGTCAGCAAACACTGCGATCTTTTGGCGCTTGCGCACAGCCTGTAGAAACCGGGCCGCAGCGACTTCCATATCTTTCATCGATCGCGGATCGGGCAGCAGTTCCTTCAACTTAGGTTCCAGGAAACCGGCGGCCTCCATCACCGGAACACCACGCCGTGCCAAAACCTGACAGACGGCGCGAGGCAGATCTGTCTGCTGCGCCATCATTTCTGCTGACCGCTCGACCTCAATCCCCGGTCCGATCCAGCGTCGCCCCGTCAGAGATTGCTCTACGCCCAGAAATGCCACATCTCACCTCATGCACTAAGGCCGGACCCCTGCGGATCCGGCCTCTTGGTCTTTTATGAATACTCTTGCTGAAGGCGCTGGCGCAAGCCGCTATGCTTCGTTGTGTGGCCACATCGGCGTGCGGTAGGACATCCGCCGCACCGAGCCCGTTTTTGATCGCATGAGCAGCGTCGTTGTTTCAACCCAACCCGGTTCCCGCTTGATGCGCGGCAGCAGTGAGCCTCCGGTGACCCCAGTAGCGGCAAAGATGACATCCGCCGTTACCATCTCGTCGCGTGCATAAACACGGTCCAGATCGGTGATGCCCGCCTTGGCCGCCCGGCCACGTTCGTCGTCATTACGGAACAACAGGCGGCCAAAGATCTGACCGCCCATGCATTTCAGCGCGGCTGCGGCAAGCACACCCTCGGGCGCACCACCTTGACCCATATACATGTCGATGCCGGTCACTTCGCTTTCGGCGCAATGCATCACACCTGCGACGTCGCCATCTGTGATCAGGCGGATCGACGCACCGGTATCGCGGACTTCAGCAATCATCGCTTCGTGGCGAGGACGCTCCAATATGCATACGGTAATATCCGCAGGCTCACAGCCTTTGGCCTTGGCCAGCGCTTCAACTCGCTCGCGCGGGCTCATGTCCAAGCTTACGACACCTTCGGGAAAGCCCGGACCAATGGCCAGTTTGTCCATGTATACGTCCGGAGCGTGTAGCATTGAGCCGCGTGGGCCCATGGCAATGACGGTCAGCGCGTTGGGCATATCCTTGGCGGTCAGGGTTGTGCCTTCAAGCGGGTCCAGCGCAATGTCTACGCCCGGGCCGTTACCAGTGCCAACCTCTTCGCCGATATAGAGCATCGGCGCTTCATCACGCTCGCCCTCACCAATGACAACGACACCCTCAATGTCCAGAAGGTTCAGTTGTTCACGCATAGCGTTGACGGCAGCCTGATCGGCAGCTTTCTCATCACCCCGGCCAACCAGAGAGGCGGACGCCAGCGCGGCCTGTTCTGCCACCCGTGCAAGGCCCAGAGACAGCAGGCGGTCGTTGAAATCGATCTTGGCAGCGTTCATCTTCGCATATCCTTTGGTCAGCTAAGGCGTTTTATCCGGCATAGCCTGCGCGCAGCATAGGCCGCAAGGGGTCAGACTTGTTCGATACGCAGGGCGACGGGTTCTCCGGCCACCACATCGGTGGCGCGCAGGCCATCCAGTGCATGGTCCAGCGTCGCCCGCGTGGTTTTGTGGGTCACGATCAGCACAGGCGCTGTGCTTTCTGTGTGCCCATACTGCCGCATCCGGTCGATCGAGACGCCAGCATCGCCCAGAATCGCCGCGACCTTTGCCAGAGCGCCGGGCTTGTCCAGAAGACCGAGCCGCAGATAGTAGGGTGCAGGTAAGCCAGTAACGGCGGAGGCTGCGTCTTGTAGGGTCGTCGCAGGGCGGCCAAATGTCGGTATATGCAAGCCTCGCGCCAGATCGCAAACGTCGCCCATCACCGCGCTGGCAGTGGGACCTTCACCGGCACCGGGGCCGCGCAGAACGATTTGTTCAACTGCGTCCCCATCCAGCACAACCATGTTTGTTCCGCCTTCCAACTGACCTAGCGGAGAATTGCTCGGCACTAGACAGGGTTGCATCCGCTGTTCCAGTCCGCGCGCCGTTCGCTGTGCTACACCCAACAGCTTGATGCGATACCCCATGTCGTGGGCCTGATGGATGTCATCGAGGCTAATATGCTGAATGCCCTCGATCTCGATCCCATCGAAATTCGGCTTGGTGCCAAAGGCAATCGAAGACAGCAGCGCGAGTTTGTGCGCCGCGTCGATGCCGCCAACATCCAGATTCGGATCGGCTTCGAGATAGCCAAGCTGCGCGCATTCCTCGAACAGGGCGTTATAGCCCAACTCCTGCGATTGCATCCGGGTCAGAATATAGTTGCAGGTACCGTTCATGACGCCCATGACACGCGTGATCTCGTTACCCGCCAGTCCTTCGGTCAGAGATTTGATTACCGGAATACCACCCGCGACAGCCGCTTCGAAGCGAATGACACGACCTGCGGCTTCGGCCAATTCCGCCAGTTCCTGCCCATGAATCGCCAGCAGTGCCTTGTTTGCGGTGACGACATCCTTGCCACTGTTCAGCGCCGCCTCGACCGAAGCTTTCGCGGGGCCATTCTCGCCGCCCATCAGTTCGACAAAAACATCGATGTCTTCGCGTTTGGCCAATGCAACGGGATCGGTTTCCCATGCATAATCCGAGAGGTTTACGCCACGGTCCTTGCAGGCATCACGGGCCGAAACTGCGGTGATCTCGATGCGACGCCCGGTGCGGGCGTGCAACAAATCGGCATGACGACGCACAATTTTGACCACACCCACGCCAACGGTTCCCAATCCGGCAATTCCAAGCCTCAGCGCCTGTGTCATTCCCTTGGGTCCTTTCTGCTCGCAATACCGCCCGCGATGGCGAAGTGTCCTTTGCGGGCTGCCTTAGCGGGTTCGAGGCAGGGGTGCAATCCGTCTAATCTTTTGGAGCTAGTGGCGTGGCCGAAATCCTAGTTAATCTCGGCATTCTGCAGCGCTTCGGCCTTTTCCGCCAACGCTTCACTGCGTGCTGTCAGGTCTTCTTCTACCTCTTCCGCTTCGCTGATTGGATCGGTCGGAGGGCCGAGGGCGGGATCTAAAGCAATAAGCTTGGGGTAGGGTGCCTTGCGCAATGCGGCGGTTTCGCTGCCTTCCAACTCAGGGATATTTGCGCAGCCGGCGGTGGCCAGCACAAAGAGAATGGGCAGCAAAAGCTTCATCGCAGTCCTTCGGGTCGCAGCGTGTATCCCGTGATGCACGTTTTGTCGGAATGGTTCAAGCGGGGTTCTATCTGAACGTCTGTTCAGATACGATCGAAGCATGGCGCGTACACAAGGTTCTCATTCCGATATCACCGGCCCCCGTATTCGCGAGGCCGCACTGGGGCTGTTTGCCCGTCATGGCTATGCTGCGGTTTCAATGCGGCAGATCGCAGGCGAGGTGGGGGTGCAGGCTGGGGCACTCTATAATTACACGCCCGACAAGCAGAGCCTGCTGTTTCGGCTGATGCGCGATCACATGCAGGATCTGATGGCCGCCTATGACGATCTCGACCGGTTTGATAATCCACAAGATGCGTTGCGTCAGTTTGTCGGGTTCCACATCCGTTTTCACCTGCAGCGTCCCGACGAGGTGTTCATCGCTTACATGGAGCTGCGCAATCTGAACCCCGAAAATTTTGCCGAAATCGAGGCCCTGCGCCGCCGTTACGAGGACTCGTTAGAGCATATTCTGCGTAACGGGCAGCAATCGGGTCAATTTTCGGTCACCGATACTAAGATCGCCACATTAGCGGTGATTGCCATGCTGAATGGTGTGATCACTTGGTATCGCAGCGGTGGCCGCCTGTCGCTGGATGAGGTCGAGCAGGTGTACTGGGACATGGTCCGCAAAGCGGTGACCGCCTGACCAGCCCTTAGTGGGCCGGGCGGATGAACGTTCCGTTCCGCAACTCCCGAAACGCTTGCTGTAATTCTGCCTGCGTATTCATCACGATCGGGCCATGCCACGCCACGGGTTCATCGATCGGAGCGCCCGAGATCAAAAGAAACCGTACACCCTCGGGCCCGGCCTGAACCGTGATTTCGTCTCCGGTCCCGAACCGAACCAACGTCCTGTCTCCTGACATGTCGCGGATGTTGACCTCTTGCCCGGCGACCTCTTTCTCTAGAAGAATTCCAGTTGGCCGAGACGCATCCGCAAAGGCAGCGCTGCCTTCAAAGATATAGGCGAAGGCCCGGCGGTATGTGTCGATCGGAATGGTTTTTTTCACCCCTGCCGGTATGCTGATATCCAGGTATTGCGGATCGGCAGCGATACCGTCCACTGGGCCCGTACGTCCCCAGAATGTACCGACAATCACACGGACCTTTGTCCCATCATCATCGATGATTTCTGGAATATCAGTGCTTTGAACGTCCTGATAGCGCGGGGCGGCCATTTTCTGATCTGATGGCAGATTGCCCCACAGCTGGAACCCATGCATCTGACCGCTGGCCGACCCCTTGGGCATTTCCTGATGTAGGATACCCGACCCGGCGGTCATCCACTGGACATCTCCGGCACCCAGCGTGCCGCTATTGCCCAGCGAGTCGCTGTGTTCGACTGTACCGGACAGGACATAAGTGATCGTTTCGATGCCCCGATGCGGATGCCACGGAAAACCGGCCATATAGTCCAATGGGTTGTCATTCCGGAAATCATCGAACAGCAGAAACGGGTCCAGTTCCGACGGGTCCTGAAACCCGAACGCCCGGTGCAGTTTGACGCCCGCGCCTTCCATCGTCGGGACCGCCTTGCGGAATTCCAAAGTTGGCCTGAGTGACATAAAAGCCTCCTGATCCTTTGACCGGAACTTATGCGTCGGCCTGAGGCAGTCAATTTGCGCAGGAACACTGAAGCTGTGCGAAGATGCTCAGACAGGTGACGCGGTGCTGTCCTTTGCGTATCAAAGCGGTTAAAGCGGGCGGACAATCAGGAGAACAATATGCAAGAAGAAGTGCTGGCTACGGTCGCGGCCTCGGCACCGCGGCGCTGGACTGGGGTAGGGATGCTGGTCACGGTCGGGGCGTTGGTCATTTACGTCGCGTTGGCATCGCCGCCTGAGTTAGGCTGGCAGGTCTTCTTACTGGTTTCCGGGGCAGCTGCGTTCTGGTTAGCCCGTCGCATGTGGTACGCGACCGAAGACAGGATCGAGCTGACCCAATCCCAATTGCGCACAGGCTCGGGGCAGGTGATCTGCAATATCGAGGATGTCGAAGGCGTAGACCGGGGCGTGTTCGCATTTAAGCCATCAAATGGCTTCTTGGTAACCACTCATGCACGAAGCTCAAACCAGTGGGCGCCCGGTCTTTGGTGGCGTGTCGGACGAAGGATTGGCATAGGCGGCATGACAGCCGCCGCCGAGACCAAATACATGTCGGAAATGCTGTCGGCGATGCTTGCTGAAAAGAGTTAGACACCCAAGCAAGCAGGGTCGGTATTGACGATCTGGTCGAAAACACGCGGGTGTGTGAAGACCAGATTATCCATTTCAAAGTCAGCAAATTTGAATGCCATCTGGAATGGCGCTTTGTATGTATTGTTGGTTTCGACCAGTATCATTGAGCCGTTATCAGGCATTACCGGAAGCCGTTGTTTGATTTTCACGATCTCTGCGTCGGTCCATTTCTGATATCCAGTGCCCCGCACGCAGGACCATAGAACATCGTGGAGATCGTTATCACCATCATAGGTCAGATAGGTCACACGCATCGAGACTGGTGCTCTGGTATCAACCATGTTTTCCAGAAGGTCGTACATGGTGTTGATATACGCGGCGTTAACATCTTCAGCTTCGCGTGAGAGCACATCCGCAACTGCGTAGGCTCCTTTGATGTTGATCGCGCTTTGGCGATAGCTGTCATAATAGGTGTATGACGCAAACATTGACCAGAACAGCAGCGGCAATATCAGCATTGCCTCGACCGATAAGGCGCCGTCTTCTCGTTTGAGAAAGCGGTTCAGCAGTGCCTTGGGAAGGTTGCGATTTTCTTTGTTAGTTCGAGGCATCGGCCACATCCACTGTTGTGTCAGATGAATCGTCAGGATCAGCTGATGAACCACCAAATGGTTCATGAACAAATACGGTCGTCGCCTGCAATTCCCATTGGCCGTCGTTGTCCTGCTTCGCAATGCCGCTCAGCATCGAAAGCCCAAAAACAGGTGAAACCTCAAGACAGGCGCGGATAATCATAAGCTCATTTGAAGTCCCTTGTTCAAAAACAACTTCGTCCGGCTTACGAATTGTCTCCGGAGTGTCGACGCAATAGGGGGTCGGATCCAACTGATTGCCGACCCGCGGATCAATGGACTTCATCTCGAGCGCGAGGTTTTCCGAGCAATTGGTTATCAGCGCTTCGTCACAGATCATTTTCTTCAGCAGCGCGTGATCCCATTCATCTTCCCCTTCAGGAAGGCGATTAAGCCGGACTTCCCGAATTGTCATATCCAGAGATCGTTCAAGATCGGCATGGTGGAAGGACTGCAATCCCAGATCCATGCCTGAATAAGCGACATACAGGAAGAATGGAAACCAGAAGATAAACTCGATAGACGAGTTTCCATCCTCATTCTTTCGAAATCTCCGAAGCCGATTCCGCAGTGTCTTTGTCATTGGGTCAGCCTCAGGTTTTGAATGGAGGTGCTGATTGAATCGAAGACGCGTTCAATCTGATTGCCGGTGGCTTCATAGTAACGGGCAGGTTTGATCGCGCAGTCTTTCAGCATCTGCTTAACACCGTAGGGTGCCTCAAAAGCGATCGAGAAGATGATGACATTATCTTCTTCAGCTTCTTCGCAGAGATCTACAACATTTGGATTTTTGGTCGAAGGACCAATTTCGGTCGTGGAGTCAGCTGCAAATTCTTCGCCGCGATCCCAGCCATAAGCGTGACGCAACATATTCCGAATTGCGTATTTTTCAGTATGCGCCCAGACATCGGGCCATTCCAGTTCTACCGGATCGGAATCTGTTGAAAGCCCTTCGGAGTCCTCGCGTGTTTGCGATCGATCCATCGAATAGCAGGTGCCGTTGTAGTAATCCGTACAGCGGTAGCGCATATAAGTCCCATTGCCATGGGCATGATCTTGGTATTTGTCGCGGGTCCAGCGCCTGTACGAACTGTCCCGTACAGTTGTGGCGACATTAGGCCAAGCCCAGCGGTCATACTCTTCATCGTAGATAGAATACGTTTCGGCATCTTCATTCCAATAGATGTCCGAGGGGCCGTCATTATAAGGCGGATTCACTTTGTGCTGATAAGTGTTTTCACCATCCGTCATCAGCACCAGAACCTTGAGGGTGTCCGTGGTCTTGTTAGGGGCTGGCCGAATTGCGAACGAGTCCGGAATTTCTGAACTGTCCGCAATCTGAGCGATCAGCGGTTGGATACTATCGTCAAGCAAAGTTAGACCCCACTTGAGGCCCACATCGATCGAAGTCCAGCCGCTTGCCACAAGATTCTGGATCTGACCTTTCAGAATGTCAGGATCATTCTGGATTACCGTCATCTCTCGCCGATCTGTGGTGGTTTCAAGACGGCACGTATTGCTGGTTACCAACGTGTCGTTGAACCTTTTGTCGCTGGAGCCATTATCCTTGAAATGAAGAGTTTGCGGGACATAATCCCCTTTTGTGATGATGTTTCCTTCGTCGTCCAAGATGTCGTAATAGTTGAAATCGGTCGTTGTGTAGTCCGAAGCCTGGAAATCGATGCAATTGGCCCTTTCGTTAGCCCCGATCGTGTTCAAAGCATTCATAAGATAGTCAGGCACCGACACCTGTTCCGAGTAGGGCACGATTGAGATCGACAATCTACCATCCTCAGATTTCAGGATCATCTCATCGATAAAGTCCTCAGCGGCACTTTTGAGGTTGGTCAGCTTTGTCCCGCGCATCGAACCCGAGACGTCCAGAACCAATGAAATTTCGACGTTACCAATCGATTCTTCGGCGATGCTGGTGGCGGTTGTATCAATGTAATCGACGCCACTCCATTTCATGAAGTGTGTCTCAATGCTCATGTCGGCGCTGGCTTCGACTTTCCGTTTTCCTTCAAGTTCTGCAACCTGGGTCACGGTTCCGTCGTCGTTTGTCGTGCATGTCTCGGGCTCGACCTTGATATTTTTGATGATGTTCGTATCGAAACCTTCTTTGCGAATGTAATCATTCACCACGACCCGTGGGCAAAGCTCTTGGTCCAGGTCAGCTGCGGCAAGGACCGCGCGGTCCAGTGCGTATTGTAGCCTTACCCTTTCGCGATCATACCGCATGACGTCGACCGCGAACCCGGCCACGGTGAAGACAATCATGATCAGGAAAAGCGCAAGGATCGTCATCGTGCCTTCTGTCGAAGAAACAAAGTGCCGCAAGTGCCGCGAACAACTGTTTTCGCGGCAGAGACGGTTGAATTGGGCCTTCAAATCAAACTTGCGCATAATTGGTTCCTCGGTCGATCAGACACACTGATGCCAGCACTTCGCAACTTTAATAATTTACCCACGGATCGTGGCGAGATTTGGGCGCAGTGGACACTATGCTGCTCGTTTTTAACGAGATTCAGCTTTATTCCCGGTGTTATTGGTGGTTTTGTTTCGCGCCTTTGGACAATCGCGCGGCTTTCGTTAACGCCCGACTCACCAATGGAGCTGAAAAGTAAAGTTCACAAACCGATGAAAATACGTGCAGTTACTGATTGCGGTATTTGGCAAGCAGTGCGACAAAAAGTCATGACGTATCTCGTCTACCGGCACGGAGGATTTTATGACCGGCATTAAAGAACCCAGCTTTCGTGAGAGTGTTGATTTGATGTTCAACAGAGCGGCGTCTCTGATGGATTTGCCGCCCGGGCTAGAAGAGAAGATACGGGTTTGTAATGCCACCTACACCGTTCGGTTCGGGGTTCGTCTGCGGGGGCAGATCCACACCTTTACCGGATATCGTTCGGTTCATTCGGAACATATGGAGCCGGTAAAGGGTGGCATTCGCTATGCCTTGGCGGTGAACCAGGATGAGGTCGAAGCGCTCGCTGCGCTCATGACTTACAAGTGTGCACTGGTCGAAGCGCCCTTTGGTGGCTCGAAAGGGGGCCTTTGCATTGATCCTCGCCAGTATGAAGAACATGAGATGGAACAGATCACGCGTCGTTTTGCCTATGAGTTGGCAAAGCGCGATCTGATCAACCCCTCACAGAACGTGCCTGCGCCCGATATGGGAACAGGCGAGCGCGAAATGGCGTGGATGGCTGACCAATATGCGCGGATGAATACGACCGATATCAACGCGCGAGCCTGTGTGACAGGTAAACCGCTGAACGCGGGGGGCATCGCGGGCAGGGTCGAAGCAACCGGGCGCGGCATCCAATACGCGTTGCGCGAATTCTTCCGAAACCCGGAAGACGTCAAGAAGGCGAACTTGTCAGGCACGCTGGACGGAAAGCGCGTCGTCGTGCAGGGATTGGGTAACGTGGGCTATCACGCAGCCAAGTTCCTCAGCGAGGAAGACGGGTCGCGTGTGGTCGGCATCATCGAATGGGATGGCGCACTGTACAATCCCGATGGCATCGACGTAGAAGCCGTGCGGCAGTGGATCGTCAAGCATGGCGGCGTGAAGGACTATCCCGACGCCACACATTCCGCCGAGGGCGGCGCGGTACTTGAAGCCGAGTGTGACATCCTGATTCCGGCGGCGCTGGAGGGGGTAATAAACCTATCCAACGCCGAACGTATTAAGGCACCACTGATCATCGAGGCCGCCAACGGGCCTGTCACGGCGGGTGCTGATGAGATCATGCGCAAGAAAGGCACGGTGATCATTCCTGACATGTATGCAAACGCCGGTGGTGTGACCGTGTCCTATTTTGAATGGGTCAAAAACCTCAGCCACATCCGTTTTGGCCGGATGCAGCGGCGTCAGGAAGAAGCTCGGCATGAGTTGATCGTCAGCGAACTGGAACGGTTGGATCGGTATCTGGGTGACGCTTGGTCGATGTCTCCGGATTTCAAGGCCAAGTACCTAAAGGGCGCTGGCGAGTTGGAGCTGGTGCGTTCTGGTCTCGATGACACGATGCGCATTGCCTATCAGTCGATGAGCGAAGTCTGGCATGATCGCGCAGATGTCGACGATCTGCGCACGGCGGCCTATATCGTTGCGATCGACCGCGTCTCAAAAAGCTATCGCGCCAAGGGCCTCTGAGCGCCCAGACAACAGAAGATTCTTGAGTGGCCAACCATCGGGTTGGCCATTTTTCATTTAGGTCGAAGTCGTCAGAGTGAATGGATTAGTCGCCCAGCGACAAGTTTTCGTCGAAAACAGGAGTGGAACCGGATTCCGGCGTTGTTACTGCTGGGTGAAGTTGGTTTGATGCCGACACACCTGTAGGGAGTTCTGAATGCGTTTCTCCGGCTTACGTGTCCTGAAAGAGGGCCTGACCGGCAACAAAGGCTGGACGCCGCACTGGCGCGAGCCTGAACCGAAATCCGAATATGACGTCGTCATTGTCGGCGGCGGAGGTCATGGGTTGAGCACGGCCTATTATCTGGCCAAGGAACATGGTCTGACCAATATCGCTGTTCTGGAAAAGGGCTATATCGGTGGGGGCAATATCGGGCGCAACACCACCATTGTGCGCGCGAACTATTTTTTGCAGGGCAATTCCGAGTTCTACTCGCACTCATTGAAGCTGTGGGAAGGTCTTGAGCAGGATCTGAACTACAATGTCATGCATTCGCAACGCGGGATCATCAACCTGTTCCATTCGGACGGGCAGCGTGATGCCGCTGCGCGCCGGGGCAACATGATGATCAGTCAGGGTGACGATGCTATCCTGCTCAATCGCGATGAATTGAGGCGGATGGTGCCCTATCTGAATTTCGATGACCTTAGGTTCCCTCTGTATGGCGGTCTCTACCACCCGCGCGGAGGTACAGCGCGACACGATGCCGTGGCCTGGGGCTATGCGCGCGGAGCGGACCAGCGCGGCGTGGATCTGATCCAGAACTGCGAAGTGACCGGTATTGATATCGAGAATGGCGTGGTTCGCGGTGTTCAGACCTCGCGCGGGCCGATCCGGGCCAAGAAGGTGGCGATGGTTGCTGCCGGGCGTTCAGGTCAGGTGGCGGCGATGGCTGGAATGAGGCTGCCGATTGAAAGCCATGTCTTGCAGGCCTTCGTGACCGAAGGTCTGAAGCCCTGCATCGATCATGTGGTGACCTTTGGCATGGGGCATTTCTATATCAGCCAGTCAGATAAGGGCGGTCTGGTCTTTGGCGGTGATCTGGATTTTTACGCCTCCTATGCGGCGCGAGGTAATTTACCTACCGTCGAAAGCGTGATGGAGGCCGGGATGGCGCTGATGCCGATGATCGGCAAGGCGCGGGTGCTGCGATCCTGGGGCGGGATCATGGATATGTCGCCCGATGGCTCTCCGATCATAGACCGAACGGATATTGATGGGCTCTATCTCAATTGCGGCTGGAACTATGGTGGCTTCAAGGCGGTTCCAGGTTCGGGGAATGTGTTTGCGCATCTGATTGCGACGGATCGGTATCACGAGAATGCCACCGGCTTCCGACTGGATCGTTTCCGCACCGGGCGTGGGATTATCGATGAAGAGGGCAAGGGCTCTCAGCACAATCTGCATTGAGGGGCGCGATGTTGGATTTGGGTATTATTGAAAAGATCAAGAAGGGCGCGCGGCTATGAGGATCACCTGTCCATATTGCGGCGAGCGGGATCGGCGCGAATTCTACTATCGCGGGGCGGCAGTGGATCTGGACCGACCGGCCCCGGATGCCGGTGAGGCGGCTTGGGATGATTTTGTCTACCAACGGGAAAACCCGGCAGGGCCGACACGAGAGCTTTGGTATCACGAAGGCGGGTGCGGTACATGGATCGTGGTCACACGAAACACGATCACGCATGAGATGATCGACGCGCAGCCGGCATCGGAGGAGCGGGCATGAGGATCGATGGAAAGGGTCTTATCGATCGTACGCAGTCGATTCCGTTTGTTTTCGATGGTGCCAGCTATAGCGGCTATGCGGGCGACACACTGACCTCAGCGCTTTTGGCGAATGGCGTACGACTGATGGGGCGTTCGTTCAAGTACCACCGGCCTAGGGGTGTGCTGAGCGCAGGCAGCGAAGAGCCGAATGCGCTGATGACCTTGGGGGCAGGCGCAGGTCAAGAACCAAATATTCGCGCCACGATGCAAGAGATCTATCCGGGACTTGAAGCGCGCAGCCAGAATCGCTGGCCCAGCCTGAGTGTCGATTTGATGGGGATCAACGATCTGGCTTCCCCGTTCTTGGGCGCGGGTTTTTACTACAAAACCTTCATGTGGCCGAAAAGCTTCTGGGAAAAGCTATACGAGCCGATCATTCGACGTGCCGCCGGATTGGGAGCACTGTCGGGCGAAGACAATGCCGACAAGTACGAAAGCGCTTATGCCTTTTGCGATCTGCTGATTATCGGGGCAGGGCCTGCGGGGCTGATGGCCGCTCTGGTCGCGGGTCGTGCCGGCGCGGACGTCATTCTGGCCGACGAAAACAGTCGCGTGGGTGGGCGTCTGCTGGCCGAGACCTATGAGATCGACGGAAAACCGGGTCCCGATTGGGTTGACGAGGTGCTGGCCGAGTTAGCCGCGATGGACAATGTCCGCATCATGACCCGGACCACTATCGCAGGCGCCTATGACCAAGGTACCTTTGCGGCGTTGGAACGCGTTTTTCACCATACGGATCACCGCCCCAACGGGGCGCCGTTGGAAACCTATTGGCGGATCGTGGCCAAGCGGTCAGTTCTGGCGGCAGGCGCACTGGAGCGCCCGGTCGCATTCCGCAACAATGATCGCCCGGGGATCATGACCGCTGGCGCGGTGCGGGCGTATCTAAACCGATGGGGTGTCAGCCCGGGCCGCAATGTGACGATCTTCGGAAATACTGACGATATCCATCGCACTGCGCGTGATTTGTTGGATGCTGGTGTCCATGTGGCGGCTGTGATCGATAGCCGCCATGACGCGCCCTTGTCTGACGACTACGAGGTTCTACGCGGGGCGCAAGTTTGTAACAGTTCGGGCCGTAAAGGGCTGGAGGCGATTACAGTGCGCCGCGCCAGTGGAGAAGAACGGATACACACGGATTGCCTTGCCATGACAGGGGGCTGGAATCCTTCGGTTCATCTAACGTGTCATATGAATAGCCGCCCGATCTGGAAGCGTGAGATCGAAGCCTTTGTGCCAACGCCAGGGGCCGTGCCGGGCATGGTGACAGCGGGTGCGTGCAACGGATCTTTCTCAACTACAGCCTGCCTTCGTGAAGGGATTGAGGCAGCCAAAGGCGTGCTTGGCGATCTTGGCTACAAGGCCTCGAAGACTGTGCCACCGCAGGCCGAGGATACGCCATACGAGATCACGCAGCTTTGGGCCGTTCCCGGCAAAGGGCGCGCGTGGCTGGATTTCCAGAACGATGTTACAGTGAAAGACGTCAAACAGGCCGCGACTGAGAATTTCCGGTCAGTCGAGCACATGAAGCGCTATACGACGCAAGGTATGGCGACGGATCAGGGCAAGAATTCGAACGTGGCGGCGTTGGCCATTCTAGCGGACGTCACCGGGCGCGCGATACCCGAAACCGGAACCACGACGTTCCGCCCTCCGTATTCTCCTATCGCCATTGCCGCGCTGGGCGCTGGGGCTGAAGGCAAGGGTTTCAAACCGCAACGTTTTATCACTTCGCACAAAGCGACCGTTGCGCGGAAAGCTCCGTTGATTGAGGCCGGGCTGTGGTATCGCCCCAGCTATTTCCCGAAGGATGGCGAAACCACATGGCGGCAATCCTGCGACCGCGAGGTCAACATGGTGCGTCAGGCGGTCGGGGTGTGCGATGTCTCAACCCTGGGCAAGATCGACATTCAGGGGCCGGATGCGGGGGCGTTTCTGGACTTCGTCTATACGAATATGTTCTCGACCCTCAAAGTAGACCGGGCGCGATATGGTCTGATGCTGCGCGAGGATGGGTTCGTCATGGATGACGGCACCACCGCGCGGCTGGGAGAGACGCATTACCTGATGACTACCACCACGGCAGGTGCTGGCGACGTAATGAAGCATCTGGAGTTCGTTCATCAGGGACTGCACCCTGATCTGGATGTCTCGTTCATCTCGGTCACTGAACAGTGGGCACAGTTTGCCGTGGCCGGACCAAAATCGCGTGAATTGTTGAACGATCTGCTGGGCACACCTCTTGATGAAGAAAGCTGGCCCTTCATGGCTTGCGGATCGATCTCGGTGCTGGGTGTGCAGGGGCGTTTGTTCCGGATCTCGTTCTCGGGCGAGCATGCATATGAAATCGCCGTGCCTGCGCGCTATGGCGCGAGCCTGTTCGATATTTTGACCGAGCGGGCTGAGACACTGGGCGGTGGTCTTTATGGGATGGAGGCACTGAACGTTCTTCGGATCGAAAAGGGCTTTATTACGCACTCCGAGATACACGGACGAACAACTGCCTATGATATCGGCATGGGCCGGATGGTGTCGCAGAAGAAGGATTGCATCGGCAAAACGATGTCGCAACGTCCGGGCCTTGAAGAGCCGGGGCGCGAGCGGTTGGTCGGGCTCAAACCCATTGGCGAAAGCAAGGAATTGCTGGCGGGCGCGCATCTGTATCGGGAAGAGGCCGAGCCGGTGCGCACCAATGATCAGGGCTATCTGACCTCCGTGTGTTATTCCCCGACGCTGGAAACGATGTTGGGCTTGGGCTTCCTGGCGGACGGGCCTGAGAGGTATGGAGAAATCGTGAAAATGGTCGATCATCTGCGCGGCGTGACAACCCTGTGTGAAGTGGTGAACCCGGTTTTCTTTGACCCCGAAGGAGGGCGCGTCCGTGGATAATCTGACCGCCAAAACACCCTGCGACGGGTTGCTGCCTTTGACCTTCGGCTCTGCAACGCTCAGCGAAGAGGATGCGGGCGCGATCCATTCGATCTCACCTTTCAAGGGTAAGCAAAAGGCGCTATCCGAAGCTTTGAAAGCAGCGCACGGGATGGCCTATCCATCGGCCAACCGCGCAACGGGTAAGGCTGGCGCGCGGGCGATCTGGTTCGGCCCGGCGCATGCGATGCTGATCGGGCCGTCTCCTGATGCGACCCTGACCGAGAATGCGGCCATTGTGGACCAATCAGATGCCTGGGCTGTGGTCCGGTTAGAGGGTGCTGATGTCGAAGACGTACTGGCGCGCGTAGTGCCTATTGATCTGCGTAAGGCGAACTTCAAGCGCGGCCACTCCGCCCGCACCCTGCTGTTCCACATGACCGCTTCGATCACGCGCGTTGGGGAGAACACGTTTCAGATCATGGTCTTCCGATCCATGGCTGAGACACTGGTTCACGATTTGAAAAGGGCGATGGAAGGCATCGCCGCGCGCGGGTAAGCTGCGCTGAAAGAAACGAATCTTCGGAGATCCCCATGTTGCGTATCGCCATCGTTGCGGCCGTGCTGGCCACGCCAGTGGTTGCACAGGAAACCAAGGAACAGAGCTGCAAGTATCAGGCCGACGTTGTTGCAGCGATACAGAAAGCACGACTTGACCGGGTCAAGGAACGCGATGTGGCGCAGGCGGTGGCCGACAGTGGTCCTACCTGGCCCGAGAACTACAATGCCGCTGTTCCGCTGATCACGCCTTGGGTATATGAGCAGAAGATGCGCGACGTGCGTAAGAAGGATCTCGGAGCTGCGTGGCTGGAGTTGTGTTTACAACAATAATCCACAGTCAGATCATTTCTCTGTGGACAACCGCGCGCCATCCCCTTGGCGCGCGTTTTCATTTCTGGCAGGTTTGACCCATGTCTTTGCCCCCCGGATTTCTGGATGAACTGCGCACGCGCCTCAGCCTGTCTCAGGTTGTTGGGCGTAAGGTCATGTGGGACCAGCGCAAATCCAATCAGGGCAAGGGGGATATGTGGGCGCCTTGCCCCTTTCATCACGAAAAGACCGCCTCGTTCCACGTCGATGACCAAAAGGGATTCTATTATTGCTTTGGCTGCCACGCCAAAGGGGACGCGATCAGTTTTGTGAAAGAGACCGAGAATGTCTCTTTCATAGAAGCCGTGGAAATTCTGGCGCGCGAGGCCGGGATGCCGATGCCCGCGCGTGATCCCAAGGCGCAGGAAAAGCAGGACCGCCGTTCACAGCTGGCCGAGGTGATGGAACAGGCTGTGCAGTTCTTTCGTTTGCAACTCAAGACTGGGGCAGGGGCGGCGGCACGTGATTATTTGACACGTCGCGGTCTTGACGCGAAGGCGCTGGACCGTTGGGAAATCGGTTTCGCACCCGAGGGCTGGCAGGCTCTGTGGGATCATCTAACCGGTAAGAGTGTCTCCGAGGACCTGATCCTTGGGGCCGGGCTGGCCAAGCCGTCGAACAAAGGTAAGAAACCCTATGACACATTCCGCAACCGCATCATGTACCCGATCCGCGACCCGCGCGGGCGGTGCATTGCGTTTGGTGGCCGGGCGATGGATCCCAATGACAACGCCAAATACCTGAACTCGCCCGAGACCGATCTGTTCGACAAAGGCCGCAGCCTCTACAACCATGGCCCCGCACGACAGGCGGCAGGCAAGGGGCAGCCTTTGGTTGTGGCCGAGGGCTATATGGACGTGATCGCTTTGGCTGAGGCCGGGTTTGGCGCGTCGGTTGCGCCATTGGGGACTGCGATTACCGAGCATCAGTTGCAACTACTTTGGCGCATCTCTGACGAGCCGATCATCGCTTTGGATGGCGATACGGCAGGGCTGCGTGCGGCGATGCGAGCGGTCGATTTGGCACTGCCGTTGCTGGAAGCGGGCAAATCCTTGCGTTTTGCCTTGATGCCCGAAGGCAAGGATCCCGACGATTTGCTGCGCGCCGAAGGTTCGGGGGCGGTGCAGGGTGTGCTGGATGCTGCAATCCCGATGGTCAAACTGCTCTGGCAACGCGAGACGGAAGGCAAGGTCTTTGACAGCCCCGAACGCAAAGCGGCGCTGGATAAATCCCTGCGAGAGAAGATCAAGCTGATCCGCGACCCCTCGATCCGATCGCACTACGGGCAGGAAATTAAGGACCTGCGCTGGCAATTGTTTCGCCCACAGCGACAATCGCAAAATCGCCCGTGGCAACCGCGCGGAAAATGGCAGCCGCAGGCACAGCCTGCCACGCCAGGCGCACGGGCGTCATTTCTGGCCTCGGCTGAGAATGCGGATATTCAACTGCGCGAAGCGGCAATTCTCGCGATTGCCATCCTGAATCCACAAGTTGTCGTGCAATTCGAAACTCAGCTGGAAGAAATGGATTGCCACGACCCTGATCATGCGGCCTTGCGGGGAGCAATCCTGCGCCATGCCATCGACGATCCGGACAATCTGCAGGATCACATCATGCAAACTTTGGGACCGGAACCCCTTGAAAACCTGCTGGCCCTTCGCCATGTCGCAGTGATCCCCTGTGTGTACAAACCGGGCGACGTTGAAAAGGCCGAGATGACGCTGGCCGAGGAACTCGCAAAGATCAAAGCGCTCCAGGGGTTGGATGCTGAGATTGCCGAAGCGGCAGAGGAATTGTCTGATCTGGCCGATGAGGCGCTGACATATCGGCTGGCGCAAGCCGCCGAAGAGCGCAACCGTACAAGCCGCAGCCAGAACGAAGACAGGGCCGTTTTCGACATCGCCGACAATGGTGCGCGAATCAACCGCGATGAGAAAGACGCGTTTGAGGCCATCACGTCTGGCATCAAATTCGAACGGAAACATCGATGAAGTGGTGTTTTCGTAAGGCACTGGAAAAGAAAAACGGGTAAACGGGTGGCCGAATCACTTCTACGCGCTAATGATTCGGTTCAAACGAATCACCCATCCCTGCAGGAGCATTGAATGGCCGCCAAGGATACGAACGAAGACCGCAAATCCGACGAGCAGGAACAGGAAATCTCGCTGGACATGAGCCAGGCCCAGGTCAAGAAGATGATCGCCGAGGCTCGCGAGAAAGGTTACATCACCTACGACCAGCTCAATCAGGTTCTGCCGCCTGATCAGGTCAGCTCGGAACAGATCGAAGATGTTATGTCGATGCTGTCCGAGATGGGCATCAACATCATCGAAGATGAAGAAGCCGAAGAAGAAGAAAACAAAGGCTCGACCGAACTGGTCACCACCGAAGGTCCGCGCGAGGTTGCGCTGGCTGGTGCTGCAACCGAAAAGCTGGATCGCACCGATGACCCCGTACGCATGTATCTGCGTGAGATGGGTTCAGTCGAACTGCTGAGCCGCGAGGGCGAGATTGCTATCGCCAAGCGGATCGAAGCCGGTCGGAACACCATGATCGCTGGTCTGTGCGAAAGCCCGCTGACCTTCCAAGCGATCACCATCTGGCATGACGAACTTTTGTCCGAAGACATTCTGCTGCGGGACGTCATCGATCTGGAAACCACTTTCGGCAACCAGATGGATGAAGACGGCGAGGTTGAAGAGCCGGTTGTCGATACCTCATCGGTGCAGGCGGCCAAGCCTGCCAAGGATGAGGGGCCGGAGCTTGACGCTGACGGCAACCCGATTGCCAATGATGATGACGATGATGACGACGATCAGGCCAACATGTCCCTGGCCGCGATGGAAGCAGCGCTGAAGGATCAGGTGCTGACCACGCTGGAACGCATCTCGACCGATTTCGCAATGCTGTCCGAAATGCAGGACAGCAGGATATCTGCGACGCTGAACGAGGATGGCACTTTCAGCGCGAAGGACGAAGAAACCTATCAGAAGCTGCGCGCTGAGATTGTTGAATTGGTGAATGGTCTTCACCTGCACAACAACCGGATCGAAGCTCTGATTGACCAGCTTTATGGCATCAATCGCCGGATCATGTCACTGGACAGCTCGATGGTGAAGCTGGCTGACCAGGCTCGCATCAACCGTCGCGAGTTCATTGATGCTTATCGTGGGCGCGAGCTGGATCCGAACTGGTTGGCCGAAATGGCCGAGAAACCGGGTCGGGGTTGGCAGATGTTCATCGAACGCTCGACCGAAAAGGTTGAGGAACTGCGCAACGACATGGCTCAGGTTGGCCAATATGTTGGTCTCGATATCCCTGAATTCCGCCGCATCGTGCAGCAGGTTCAAAAGGGTGAGAAAGAGGCGCGGCAAGCCAAGAAGGAAATGGTCGAGGCCAACCTGCGTCTGGTGATCTCGATTGCCAAAAAGTACACGAACCGCGGCCTGCAATTCCTTGATCTTATTCAGGAAGGTAACATCGGCCTGATGAAGGCGGTGGACAAGTTCGAATACCGCCGGGGCTATAAGTTCTCGACCTATGCGACCTGGTGGATCCGTCAGGCGATCACGCGTTCGATCGCGGATCAGGCGCGCACGATCCGTATCCCGGTGCATATGATCGAAACGATCAACAAGCTGGTCCGGACAGGTCGTCAGATGCTGCACGAAATCGGCCGCGAGCCAACGCCGGAAGAACTGGCCGAAAAGCTGCAAATGCCGCTTGAGAAGGTGCGCAAGGTGATGAAAATCGCCAAGGAGCCGATCAGCCTCGAAACGCCCATCGGCGACGAGGAAGACAGCCAGCTTGGTGATTTCATCGAAGACAAGAATGCCGTGCTGCCACTGGACAGCGCCATTCAGGAAAACCTCAAGGAAACCACCACACGGGTTCTGGCCTCTCTCACCCCGCGTGAGGAACGGGTTCTGCGGATGCGCTTTGGCATCGGCATGAACACCGACCACACGCTGGAAGAGGTCGGTCAGCAGTTCAGCGTGACGCGCGAACGTATCCGCCAGATCGAGGCGAAGGCGCTGCGTAAGCTGAAACACCCGAGTAGGTCGCGTAAATTGCGGTCCTTCCTAGATCAGTAAATCGAAAGGCGCCTCATCCCGAGGCGCTTTTTTCTTTCGCCCGCTCACAATGACTGAACTTCAAATCAAATTGGCGGGAATTCGCAAGGAGTCCGGCGATGCCATCTTTATATCGCCGCTGTCCACTCATGGACAGGCCGGGGCGAGGTGATTGGGCTGATGACCCCCGGCCACTTTTTAGCTTCATGAAAGCGGATGAGAGACACGTTTGCGAAAAGCGGTCGGGGCCTGACCCGTCCAACGTTTGAAGGCGGTGGAAAACGCAGCCTGATCGGAATAACCGAGCGAATACGAGATTTCGGACAGATGCATACCGTTCTTGATAAAGGTCTGCGCTAGGTCACATCGTAAATCTTCAACGATCTCACGATATGAGGTGCCTTCATCAGCTAGGCGGCGAGCCAATGTTCGAGGGCTTAGGCCGAGCTGGGTGGCGGCGTCGTCCACCTGTACGATTCCCCCCGGCATCGCATCTGTGATCAACCCTTCGATCTGTGCTCGGGTTTTCTGTCTTGGCGACTGTCTTTCGGCCAGCAGGCGTTCGCCAAATTCAACCAAATGCGCGCGCAGGCTAGGGTCGTAAGTTGGGATCGGTGTTTCCAGCGAGGGCAGCGACAGGATGATTTCCAAGCGTTCGGCCCCGAAGGTAACTGGGAAACCTCCGATTTTCTGGTAGGTGGCTTGGTGTTGCCCAACTGTGTGCTGAAACCGTATCTCAATCGGATTCAGATTCAACTGAGTCAACGCCCGCATCCGGGCGATCGCGCCAAACAGCAGGAACTCGGTCCGCCGATGATAGCGGGAAAAGCTCGGGTCTTTCCAATCGGCCTCAAGCGAGGCAGCGTTACCTGAAAGGCGCAGATTGAAGGCCAGGGCCGGGTCGATAATGCCATGAAACCGCGCCGTATTCTCGATCACCTGCTTCAGATCACGAGAGTACTTGCTGATATAGGCCGTAATGCTGGAAGAAGAACTGAATTCCAGACCCGCCCGTGCGCCAAAGGTGATATCGCCAAGTGCATCGCAGGCGTGTCGGACAAACAGCGCTTCTTTGTGGGCGCTGTACCTTTTGGCAGGCGGTTCAATATCGCTGCGGGTCAATGCGCAGTCACTCAGGACCTGTTCCACCACGGTCGCGCTTGCGTGATCCTCAAGGGTCCGTGTCAGCAATTGAATGCGTGAAATGTCGACGTCCATCACCCAGCCCAAAAAACGCGTTACTGTAATACCGTTACCCTAGCGGCAAACCGTGGCAATGCGCCAGCCTCGGTGCTGATACCCAGGAATTGACCGCAACTCACAAAGATATGGCAGAAATGGCTATGTCCGTAGCCTTGGCCAATAGCTACATGACCGGTGTTGTCGGGTCAGCGCCTTTTGGGGAAAAGGTCAGAGCCTGAGCGAGCGGTCCACCAAGCCGTTTCAACGGGTTCCCCGGCACGCCCCTCTCATTCTTCTGGTCAGTCATGTCGCATTGCTGCGGCGCATTCGACGTGACAGCATCACGGGGAACCTTTTGTTATTTCTTGATCTCTCGTGGCTGATGATCTTTCCATCGATACAGATTTGATCGTCTTCGACGGTGAATGCGTGCTGTGTTCAGGGTTTTTTCACTTCATGTTGCGCCATGATCGAGATCAGAAATTTCTATTTGCAACCGCGCAGTCACCGCTTGGGCAGCAGCTTTATACTCTCCTGAACCTGCCGACAGACGAATTTGAAACCAATTTGGTGATCGTCAAAGGAAAGGTGCACCAAAATCTCGACGCATTTGCCGCTGCGATGCGTGCATTATATGGTCCGTGGCGGGTATTGTCCTTGTGTCGATACCTGCCGAGGTTTCTGAAGAACCCGCTGTACCGGATGATTGCCCGTAACCGATATGCGCTATTTGGGCGGCGGGATGGGTGCCTGGTTCCTGATCCTTCTCTCAGATCGCGGTTTGCCCAAGATGGATTCTGATCGTGATCCATTCCTGCAGGCGCTGGGTATAGATGAATCTGTGCCTGGATTGGTCAGGGATTTGCACAGCGGGGAAGGTCGCTACTCTGGTCGATGCAGCATTCAGCGTGGCCGAGGCGTTTTGGTCGCTCTGGCACTTTGCATCGGGCGATTTCCACCTGCGGGCGAAGATTTGCCGGTCACCCTTAAGATCCGAAAGTCCGGCGCATATTGGCAATGGGAACGGGATTTCGCAGGCCACAAAACGCGTTCACGGATCACTTTTGATCCGCTGTGTGGCATGGTGCGGGAACAGATCGGCGGGCTGACAATATGGTTGCAGCCGGTGAGAACTGATAAGGGGCTGACCATTGAGATCCGCCGCCTCGCTTTGTTTGGCATTCCGTGTCCGGGGTTTCTTTTGCCACGTTCCGGATCGACCGAGGCTGAGGACGCACAATTGAGGTTTCGCTTTGACATTTCGGCGACAGCACCGGGATTGGGGCGCTTGATCCGCTATGAGGGATGGTTAGAGCCTGTTCACGAACCACGTGGGTCAAGCTGACATGATCGTTAGTTCGCTTTGCTGACGATGGCGACGCACTAGTCTATATTTCACATGGAAACAGGAAGATGGTCACGATGAAACAGACAATACTTTGCGCATTTGCAGCACTGCTTATGACCAGCTCTGCGGGCGTTGTCGATGCAGCGCCGAACGGTTATCGAACGGAACCGATGAGCGGCACAGACTTTGAGGTCATTCCAAGGACACGTCAGGATACTGATGGATATTGGTGCGCCGCTGCTGATTTTGCCCGCCGGAAATTGGGTGCTGGGTGGCAGCAACAAATCTACGTTCTGCGCGGCTACGGCCCCAGCGTGACAACGGGACGCCGGACGGCGGTACAGTTCACACTGAAACAACCCGCCAATGTCCCGCAGAAAGGCAGCTTTTCGGTCACAGCCGGGTTCCAGCCGGGTGACAGCATGTCGGTACAGGGCGCAAATGCGCGGTGCGGCGTCCGTCCGTTTATCAATTGACCTGCGATGCAGACAGAATTCTCGATCCAGACACAGGGCGTGGGGCTCTATGAGATTACCGCCCCTGTGCGCAGTTGGCTGAGGCCGGTTTCGGACGGTTTGCTGACGCTCTTTGTGCGCCACACTTCTTGTTCGCTGCTTATTCAGGAAAACGCCGACCCCGAGGTGCAGACTGATCTGCGCGCATTCTTTGATCGGCTGGTGCCGCAATCGGATCATCCGTCGATGGCTTATCTGCGCCACACCTATGAGGGGCCGGACGACATGCCAGCCCATATCAAGGCCGCGATGATGCCTGTTTCGCTGTCGATACCGGTGTCAGATGGGGTACCTGCGCTGGGCACATGGCAGGGGATATATCTGTTTGAACACCGCAACGCGCCGCATGAAAGAAAGGTCGCTGCGCATTTTGGGTGACGCTTTATATTGGGGTAGAAAATTCCGACTACCCAAACTCTAGAGGCTGTCCTATAGTTGTGGATAAGTAAGCCGCAGCGCTTACAAAAAGTGGCCAGCTAGGGACGAGGAGACGGCGGATGCGCTGCCCGTTTTGCGGAAATATCGATACTCAGGTCAAAGATTCACGCCCGGCAGAGGATCACGTCGCGATCCGTAGACGGCGGTTCTGCCCGGCCTGCGGCGGACGGTTCACCACCTATGAACGCGTGCAACTGCGTGATCTGGTCGTCATCAAAACCAACGGTAAGCGCGAAGACTTCGACCGCGACAAGCTGGAACGCTCGATCCGTATTTCGATGCAGAAGCGGCCCATTGATCCCGATCGGATTGATCAGATGATCTCCGGTATCGTGCGCCGTCTTGAAAGCATGGGGGAAACCGATATCCCTTCGAATAAAATCGGTGAAATTGTAATGGAAGCGCTGGCCCGGATTGATACGGTCGCATATGTTCGCTTTGCGAGTGTGTACAAGAATTTCCAGGCGGCCGATGATTTCGAGGAGTTTGTCCACGAGTTGCGCCCGCCGCAACCTTCGACGGATGAGTGAGCGATACAGATAAGCGATATATGGCGCTGGCCCTATCATTGGGGCGGCGCGGCCAAGGCACCTGCTGGCCGAATCCGTCCGTCGGGTGTGTCGTCGTGCGCGATGGACGCATCGTTGGTCGCGGCTGGACGCAGCCCGGGGGTCGTCCGCATGCAGAACCTATGGCTCTGACGCAGGCGGGTAAGGCCGCGCGAGGTGCCACCGCTTATGTCTCGCTTGAACCCTGTTCACACTACGGAAAGACGCCGCCCTGTGCCGAAGCGCTGATTGCGGCCGGTGTTACCCGTGTGGTCTCGGCGATCGAAGACAGCGATCCTCGGGTCGCAGGGCAAGGGTTTGCCATGTTGCGCGAGGCCGGGATTGAGGTCACCACCGGTGTTCTGGCGGAACAGGCAGCACGCGACCACGCAGGGTTTTTCCTGAAAACCGAGCAGGGCCGCCCGTTTGTGACTTTGAAACTGGCCAGCAGCTTTGATGGACGGATTGCTACGGAAACCGGGCACAGTCAGTGGATCACAGGTCCAAATGCTCGCCGCGCGGTGCATGCGATGCGTGCGCGCCACGATGCGGTGATGGTTGGGGCAGGGACAGCGCGCGCCGATGATCCGTCGCTGACGGTTCGTGATCTGGGCGTGCAGCATCAGCCGGTGCGCGTGGTGGTCTCGCGCCATCTAGATCTGCCCTTGATGGGGCAACTTGCGCGAACCGCGTCCGATATCCCTGTCTGGCTCTGTCACGGCCCCCACCCAGACCCCGAGCGTACGCGCGCATGGGAGGGGTTGGGTGCCCGTCTGATCCCTTGTGCGCTGGATGGTCATCACGTGGATGCGGCTGATCTGTTGCAGCAGCTTGGGCAGGCCGGATTGACGCGTGTCTTTTGCGAAGGCGGATCAGCATTGGCTGCATCTTTGCTAAAGGGCGATCTGGTCGATGAGTTGGTCGGTTTTACAGCGGGGCTGACCATCGGGGCCGAAGGTCTGTCCGCGATCGGGGCTCTGAGGCTTGATACTCTGGATACTGCCCCCCGATTTGATCTGATCAAAACACAGGTCGTAGGCGGCGATATCCTACATCGCTGGGCGCGCGTGACGCACTAGCCTTTAGCGCCACCAATGCGCATGCGTTGCCAGCGCGCCCTGAAATTTGGACAAGATGCGATTTACGGGTCCGGTAGGGGATGGCGTACCCTGCGCAAGCCGTTCGACCGCGATTTCGACGGGGCAGGTCTGTCCCGTCACCGGATCGAGATAGCGGGGGTAGTCAATCAGCGTTGCGTGCACCAATCCCATCAGCGAAGGCCGCGCGCCACGTCGCGCAGGCACTGCCCCCAGATCCGTTGTCAGCCCCCAACCGGCGTAGAACGGAGCGCCGAGTGTGGTGACCCGGACGCCGCGCAGCAAAGCCTCGAACCCCAGCAGAGAGGTCATAGTCCAGACCTCATCCACCTGTCCAAGCAGGGTGGCAGGATCGGTGCCTTCTACAATGACATCGGCCAGATCAGTTTCGATCTTGCCGTCGCGCAGACCAGCTTCGACATCCGGATGAGGTTTATAGATCAACACAGCGTCGGGATTGGCCTCGCGCGCCGCGCGCAGCAGGTCCAGATTGGTGCGGATATTGCTTGTTCCCAGCCGGATCGAGGCGTCATCTTCAACCTGACCTGGCACTAGAACGCGACGCCCCTTCGGTAGGTCCGGGGCGGGGTGGCCGATGTTGTACTTGCTTAGGCCCTCGGTCAGCAGCCGGGCTGTCAGCCGCTCGGCGCGGAGCCTCTGATCAGGGCGCAAGGTTTCGCGCGTGGTGATCCATTCTTCCAGGCGGCTGGGATGCGTTGGATCGTAGTAAATGCCGATATCATCGGTCACCAGCGACAGCGGTGGAACCAGCTCCGCGCCCAACCCACGGGATCGTAAAAAGCCATCCTCAATCCGGGTTGCATTCAGCGTCTCACCGGCCCGGCTGGCCCAGACCATATGGGGTTGTTTGGTGTTCTCTGGCTGCTCGGCCACGAAACGCACCTTATGGTGCTGGCCGAAAATGCGTTGCAGGTGGCGGCGTTTCCATACCCGCATCCCGGAGGCGGTCCAGCCTTTGTGGTCCTGCCGCCAGGCCCGGGTTTGCGCCTCAAGCGTATCGAGCACGTATTCCAATTCGCACAGGCGATCATGGTAGGGATCATACCAACGCGGATACAAGATCATCGCAGCTGCAAAAAGCTGCGCCCGCGTAAGATTCCGTTGGCGACGGAGCAGGGGTGCATCATCTTGCGTCAGCCCCCACCCAGCGTAGAATGGTTGCCCGAACACGCGAGGTTTGTGCCCGGCCAATATCGCCTCAAATCCCATCTGCGAGGACAGCGTGTAAACCCCGATGGCCCCTTCAAGCAGCGACCATGGACTGATGGGGCTGTTGAGGATCGATATTCTGTCACTCAGATCCTGATCGGAAAAGTATCCCTTGCGGTGGCCTGCCGTGGTTTCGGGGTGGCTTTTGATGAGGATGCGCGCGCCGGGGTTTTCCTCTTGCGCGATTACCAGCATCTCGCGGAACCGTGCATAGTCGCCGTTGCTTGCGGTGACGGCAGCATCTCCCTGCGTCTGGTCGATCACTAGAACGTAGCCAGGATCGGGAGGCGTCAGATCAAGGTCAAAGGCCGAGTATTTGCTCAGATGCAGCTCTCGAATGCGCGCGATTGCGCCTCGCGCGCGATCCAGCAGGGCGGTGTCATCCAGCGGATGCGTGGCTAACAGAGTTTCCAGATCCGAAGGCACACTCGGATCAAAATGCAGACCCGATCGATCCAACAACAGACCCATGGGTGCCTCACCGCTTCGTCCAGGGTGCAGAGACCGCAGGAACGCGTCTTCGACCCTCAGGACGGGCACATCGCGTTTCTGCGCGATACCCATGCCCCGATGGGCTGTCGGGCTGTTGCCCCAGACCCCGACCAGATCGTCTGGCTGTGGCAGACCAAGCCGGATGTCATACCCGGCCAGAGACAATATACGACGCAGCCGCGACTGTGTCAGGAACCCACCGTTGTAAACAAAAAGCCGGGAGCGTTCGCCCCCGGCCGTGTTCTCCGGTTCAGAGAGCATTCATCAGTTACCCGTAAGCGTCGCCACATTCGCAAATGGCGTCAGACCTCCGGCAATCAGTGAGACAGATTTGCTCCACTGTGCATATGGGGCCTCGGTGACGTATATCGTGTCATCGTCTCGGATCACGAAATCGCGGGCGATGAACAGGCCATTGGGCGCGGTCAGGTTCAGCAGATAGATCATGCGCTGATCACCCTGTAGCTCGGGACGTCCCATGACATTGCGCGCCACATCCTGCCGTTCCTCACGCAGAACAAAAATACCGGTCGGGTCTGAGGATAGCGGCTGTAGGCCTCCGACCTGTGCCAGCGCCTCGAGGGCGGATAGGTCCTGACTTTCAAAGGCCACGCGGGATTGCCCGCCGGTCGAACCCAGCGCGATGTATGAGCGGCTGTCCTGTTCGACCAGAATGCGATCGCCGCCGCGCAGGGCGATATCGGTTTCCGGGTTGCGGAACAGATCGTCGTACCAGATGGTTCCTCTTTGCTTGCCCCTGATCACAGTGACCAATGCGATATCGGATGCAACTGCCACCCCGCCTGCTTGCGCGAGCATGGTCGACAACGAGCCAGTCGGTCGCTCAATCGGATAGATTCCCGGCGCGCCTATAGTTCCGATCAGAGAAACGGTCGACCCATCGCCCGGAGTACGCGACACCTGGACTTGCGGATCCGGAGTCTGTTCTTCCAGCTTCGAGGAAATCAACGTGCGGAGCTGCTCGGGCGTATTGCCCGCCGCACGCAGCCGCCCGGCATAAGGGACAAATATGTAACCTTCGCTGTCGACCTGCACCTGATCCAGAACGGTTGCGCCACCGGCTGCGGAACTTAGCAACCCATCCTCGACATTTTCCCAGATGCTGAGACTCAGAATATCGCCGGGGCGTACGGTATCGGATGCGACGCTTTGCGCGCTGCGGAAAGATTTCGAAAACCCGTATTGCGGAATCACCGATGTGGCCCGCGCAACACGGTCGTCGACCTCAACTACAAAGGCGTTACCCCCGTTTTCGACCGACCCGGCTAGAATTTCGTTTTTGTTCGGTCCGGATTTGGGAAGCTGGCATGCTGCCAGCAGGCCAAGGGTCGCCACAAGGGAAACCCCCCGGATCCATCGGGTAGGAAAGCGCTGCACTGCCGATTTACCTCAATCGTCTTTGTTTTGGGAAGGTTACCCGCATCGCTTCGAAACATCCAGCAGCAGGTTGCCCGCGATCATTCAACAACGCGCAACTGTGGCGTTGTGGCCTCTTTATCGGAGAGCAACCCTTGATAGGGGTCCTGAGCCGATAGCATCATATCAGCCGCTCGCCGCAGCAATTGACGACGCCCTCGGCGAGAATAGAACCCCCCGGGGACTTGGCAGGTTTCCAGAAGAAATTGGCGATAAGCCCGATAGGCCTTGCCGCCCGGGGCATCTGGCTGGGCAAAGAATGCCTCAATCGATTGCCGAGATACGAATTCGGGCTTGTCATAAACCGACTGCCCAAAAATCCGCAAAGGTATGCCACGCCACAGAACCTGCTGGCCTGCCGTGGAATTCACCGTCACGGCGGATTTTGCATCGTCTAGCAACCTGGCCAGCTTACCACCGGGCACATAGTGAATTCGGTTTGTGATGCCGTGCTGAGCTGCAAGCTGGCGCGCCCGCAGCCGCAGCGGCTCACGGTGGTTCTCAAGTGGATGTTCCTTGATAACGAGGTGGTGATGCGCCGGGGCGCCTTTGGCGAATCCGGCGATCACCAATTCGAGAAACTCGGACATACAGGAAAAATCCGAGTGGTACTGCACCGAACTGTCATGGCCCAATTGAAGCAACACAAGATGGTATGGAAAACCGCTCCATCTGACCTGTGCTGTGGCCCAACCCCGCTGTAGCCTGTGAATGGGCATCAGACTCAGACGTTTGAAGTACAAACGAAACTCTTTCGAAACCGGCAGCTCTCGATGTGGTCGGAATTTCTGATATCTGCGGTTCAGAAACAGCACAAACCAGTGATAGAGCGCACCGTAAAAGATGTGCTGGCGCATATCCCCCCAGTGAGACGGAGGTGGAGGCGCGTGACCTTCGGATTGTGCAAGCGCCGTTTGCATCTGTGCCACGTCCAGTTTCATTAGACGCGAATTTCCGTTCGAGCCACTTCGTTCGTAAGTCACCCACCAGGGGCGAAGGTAGCCTTCTTCAAACACATGAACCGTGATCCTGCGCGCATTGGCAATTTCGATGGCTCGTGCGTGCACGGGCCGGGTGTCTCCATATAACACGATATCGGTCACACCGTGGTGGGCGAGCAAATCGCTGAAGGTTTCTGGCCAGTCGTCGGGCGCACCGCGATACGGAATATAGCTGGATTTGTCGCCCCAGAAGGCCTGATCACCCGCGTTGAAGCCAAACCGCCAGACCTGGGCACCCGCAGCCCGCAGCATCCGACCAAGCGCGTTAAAGAACGGACCATGCGGTCCCTGTAGAAACAGGAACACACGCTGGTCGGGGCAAGCGGTCAAGGGTGCCATGCAATCTGCTCGTCTAGTGGCCTTGTGGTGCGTTTGTATAAAATTATGCCTCTTTGTCGTTTTCACGGCAAGGCAGGGCTTGCCGGTAGAGCTGCGTGCCTTTACCTCGGCTATTGAAGCTAGGTTCAGAGGGTTAATGATATGTTCACAGGGATCGTCACCGATATTGGCACCGTTACCGAACTGGACCAGCAGGGCGACCTGCGGGCACGGATCAAGACAAGCTATGAAACGGCGGGCATTGATATTGGCGCTTCAATCGCAAGTGATGGCGTCTGCCTAACCGTCATCGCGTTGGGCGATGATTGGTATGATGTGCAGATCAGCGCTGAGACGGTTTCGAAAACCAATCTGGACAGTTGGCAGGTGGGCAAGCGCGTCAATCTGGAACGTGCCTTGAAGGTCGGGGATGAATTGGGAGGGCACATCGTCTCGGGCCACGTGGATGGCGTGGCTGAGGTGGTCTCTGTGATAGACGAGGGTGATAGCACGCGGGTGACATTGCGGGCGCCTGCCAATCTGGCACGGTTTATCGCTCCGAAAGGGTCCGTCGCGCTGAACGGCACATCGCTGACGGTTAATGATGTGGACGGGTGTGACTTTGGTATCAACTTCATCCCTCACACCAAAGAGGTCACCACATGGGGTGACGTCTCGGTCGGTGATCGCGTGAACCTTGAGATCGATACTCTGGCCCGATACGTCGCGCGACTGGCCGAGATGTCCTGACCTTCAGGTGGAAGGT
Organism: Ruegeria sp. D6; assembly: GCF_056534365.1. Classification (NCBI taxonomy): domain Bacteria; kingdom Pseudomonadati; phylum Pseudomonadota; class Alphaproteobacteria; order Rhodobacterales; family Roseobacteraceae; genus Ruegeria; species Ruegeria sp. D6. The sequence goes on from NZ_JBQFPH010000001.1 coordinate 530,420, forward strand.
CCAAATTTGGCCGTCAGCCTCTTGGACAGCCACCAGAAGCATGAAGCCAGCAGGATTGAGACATACCCGTCGATGGCGTAGTGCCAGGCGAGGTGAACCGAGCCTAGTAAGATGATGAAGGCAAACACCGACAGCGCCCAGCCGAGCCAACGCGAATAGGTGAAGCCGTAGAACGCCAGCAGCACAGTAGAGGCAACATGCATGCTGGGCATCGCCGAGATTCCGCCTGCTAGCCCATTATTCCGATAACCATCCAACAGCATTTCATGCACATTCAGCGCCCAGACCGGGCTGATTTCGTGTGATTTGCGTAACAACTCCATCTGCGGAACGAAGTCAGAGCCAAGATTGAAGGGTTCGTAGTAAACGGGACCAACCGAGGCAAAGATGGTTGCAATCACATTGCCGCCTACAAACCAGCACAGTGCAAACGCTACCAGAAAAACGGTGCTGCGGTTCGGGTCACTGCGGTCCAGACAGGCGACGCAAACCGCGATGTAAATCATGGGAAACCAGATGTGATAGGCGCCATTTATCGCAGTGGTTACGATCGGGGATCCCAAAATGGGCCATAGCAAGGTCCACGGATCGACGCCGCCGTGCAGAAACCGGTCCCATTGTACAAATTGCTCATCCCAGAGTGTCGGATTCACAGCATGTATTTCGTTCTTCAGGAAGGTATAGGTCAGGATAAGAGCGACGATGCTGAGAAAGCAGATAACCGCATCGGTCGCTTTTTCAACATCTGCCACTTTGGATCGCAGATCTTGCAACATCCATTGAATTGGCTTTTTGGGTCGCACGACGAACATGGCAACGCCAAGTCGCCAAAGTACGAAATTTGCGAACATGAAACCAAGCAGACGAACTGAGATGACAATCAGGGAAGAGGTCGAAAAATCCCAATATGACCGTCCTACATAGATGCTAACGGCAATGGCATAGACCATCTGCAGTGCAATGAGTGATAGCAGCAGCCTGTTTCGCCGAAGGGCGCTTACACGCACGAAATTTGCAGCGGGCAGATCAGCGGTCTTAGACACTGGGCTCAAATTCTCGTCTAGCTAGGACATTATACAATGACTGGTGCCCAGGATATCAGGCGATCCAAGGGCCCAATTGGGGCAATTTGTGGACAAAGTTCACGCAACCGGCCTAAAGGTTCAGCTATTGGCAACAATGCTCAGAAAAGGCCTAAGTCAAAACTGGCGCATAGGATTGGTAAACTGAGTTGGCACCAGATTTCATCGCTGGCCCTATAGCGCTGGGCATATCAATCTATCTCACAGTGCTTACAGGCTGGTCTTTGCGTCCACTCTGGTCTATCCCGCCATTCAAACCCGTTGTGCGAAAGGCTGCCCTATGAGTTTTGAAACCCCCGGACCGGTAGAGGCCCAATTGCGCGAGGCGATCAGTCCGATCGAGGAAATCATAGACGAGGCCCGAAAGGGCCGGATGTACATTCTTGTGGATCATGAGGACCGCGAGAATGAGGGTGATCTGGTGATCGCGGCCGAGTTCGCTGACGCGGAGGCGATCAATTTCATGGCGACCCATGGGCGCGGGTTGATCTGCCTGCCGATGACGGCGGAACGGATCGACAGTCTGGGCCTGCCGATGATGGCGGTGAACAACTCGTCGCGTCATGAGACAGCCTTCACCGTGTCGATAGAAGCCCGCGAGGGAGTTTCGACGGGAATATCGGCCGCTGATCGCGCACTAACGGTGGCGACCGCGATCAACGAGCAAAACACTATGGCTCACATAGCGACCCCAGGCCATGTCTTCCCCTTGCGCGCCAAAAGGGGCGGGGTATTGGTGCGGGCGGGGCATACCGAGGCCGCCGTTGATATCTCGCGTCTTGCCGGGCTGAACCCCTCGGGCGTGATCTGCGAGATCATGAAGCCCGATGGCACAATGGCGCGCCTGCCTGATCTGGTCGCCTTCGCCGAAGAGCATGAAATGAAGATCGGCACGATCAGTGATCTGATCACCTATCGCTCGCGTAACGACAATCTGGTGGTTGAAACTTCGCGCGAGACAGTGAATTCCGAATACGGTGGCGAATGGGAGATGCGGATTTTCACCGACCAGACCCACGGTATCGAACACGTTGTCATGATCAAGGGCGACATCACTACACCCGAGCCGGTCCTGACGCGGACCCACGCCCTGCATGAAGCGCCCGATATTCTGGGTCTTGGCCCGAAATCGTCACGAGAGCTGCCCCGCGCGATGGAAAAGATCGCCGACGAGGGGCGCGGCGTCGTTTGCCTTTTCCGTCAGCCGCGAAATTCGCTGTATGCCGCAGACGACGAAGGCCCGCGCACGATCAAGCAAACCGGTCTGGGTGCGCAGATCCTGTCCAAGATGGGTATTCAGGAACTGGTGTTGCTGACAGACTCGCCTGAAACCGTGTATCTGGGGCTCGACGCGTTTGGACTGTCAATCGTCGGCACCCGCTCGATCCTCAAGGAAGACTGATAATGGCTGAAAAAGACAAACATGGCATTCTGCCGACTCCCAGCTTCGACAAGCCGGTGAAACTGCTGCTGGTGGTGGCTCCGTTCTACCGTGCCATCGCTGACAACATGGTCGCTGGTGCCAAGGCTGAGATCGAGGCCGCAGGCGGAACCTGCGACGTGGTCGAAGTGCCCGGTGCGCTGGAAATCCCGACCACAATCGCCATGGCCGACCGTCAGTGCAACTACGACGGCTATGTCGCGTTGGGCTGTGTCATTCGGGGCGAGACGACGCATTATGAAACCGTCTGCAACGACTCTAGCCGTGCAATCCAGTTGATGGGCCTGCAGGGCCTGCTGATCGGCAATGGCATCCTGACTGTCGAAAACGACGAACAGGCCGAGGTACGTGCAAACCCCGAAAAGATGAATAAAGGCGGTGGAGCGGCGGCTGCGGCCTTGCATCTGATCGCGCTCAGCCGTAAGTGGGGCTCTTCCAAAAAGGGCGTGGGCTTCAAGCCACCGTCCGAGTCCATCCTTGTGGCGGGCGACAGCAACGGACCCACGACAGCATGACCCAGACAGACGCGCCGAAACCGGCCAACCAGAAACGCCTGATGAAATCCGCCGCCCGGCTTTATGCCGTGCAGGCGCTGTTCCAGATGGAGCAGTCGGGCCAGACGACTGAACAGGTTGTGAATGAGTTTCTGGATCATCGGTTTGGCGCGGTCTACGAGGGGGATGAGATGCTGGATGGCGATATCAGTGTCTTCCGTAAGTTGGTGGATGACGCCGTGAACTATCAGGCCACCATCGACCAGATGACCGATCGTGCATTGGTCGCCAAATGGCCCATTGCGCGCATCGATCCGACCCTGCGCGCTGTGTTTCGCGCGGCCGGGGCTGAGTTGACCCAGAGCGACACGCCGCCAAAGGTCGTGATCACCGAATTCGTCGATGTCGCACGTGCGTTCTTCCCGGAAGGCAAAGAGCCCAAATTCGTGAACGCTGTGTTGGATCACATGGCGCGCGAAGCCCAGCCCGAGGCGTTCTGACGCCTTTACCGCGACCCTGCATGCGCTAGACTCACCATCACAGCGCAAGGAGGTTCGCCATGCCCAAACTGGTCCGTCTCTACATTACGCAAGTCATCTGGGGCTTTGTGATCTCGGCCGTCTTTGTCGGGGTGCTGCTGGCGCTCAACGTGGCCAATCTACGGCATCTGATCACCAGTTCGGAAATTGGTCTGATCGCGTTGGCCATGATCTGGTTCATGAACGGGATCGTCTTTGCGGGTGTGCAGTTCGCCTATGCGATTATGAGCATGGCTGAGAAGCCGAACAAACCACGTGGTGGAACACCGATTGCTCATGGTTTGAAGCCTGCGCCGATCAAACAGGAAGTGCGCGCAGGGCGCTGATTTATTAGGTAAATATGTGGCGGGACCACCAGTCAACCGTGCGGTTTGATTCCCGAGGACCTGTATGTACAGGTGGGCGCCAGTTAATCAGGCCAGGACCTGAACAGAGCCAGCCCCCTCGGAATTGCTTAAGGCCACCAGAATGCTACCTGTCACAAGAAGGGCAGAACCCGCCACGGGCCTAAGTAGGGCCTGAAGCAGGTTCGCACAAGGGGTTAAGCATCAACAGTTTCGTGCAATGCGGTGCGCATCTTGCCGAAATGTTCATCCCATCCGTCATCCAGCGAAAGGATCAGGCCAAAGGCGTCAGCCCCTTGAGGTAGGCCCTCGTGCAGCAGTCCAAGGCGTGTGCCGCCGGCGACGGGTTCCAGCGTCCACTTGACCACACTTTCGGCGCCGCCCATCGGTTTAATGGTGAATGTATATTCAAGATACTCTGGACGTCTCGCTTCACGCACTTCACCCCAAATCAGAAGGTCGCCGCTGGTCGTCCCGAACATCTCAAGCTTTTGTCCAGCGGCCAGGGGACGTTCGGGTTTGTGAAACCACTCGGCCAACCGGTCGGGATCAGTCAAATAGTCCCAAACGATTTCTGGCGTAGCGCGGAGAAAGATTGTTTTCTGCAAAACTGCGTCTGTCATTTCTTATTCCCTTCGATAGCTTTCTTCAGATTTGCGAGGCGATCATCCCAGAACCGGTCGAAGTAGCTGAGCCAGTCCAGAACCGGAGCCATTCCTTTGGGTTCAAGGCGATTGATGCGTTCGCGTCCACGAGCTTCGACGGTGATCAATCCTCCGTCGGACAAAACGGTCAGATGCTTTTTGACGGCCGCGCGAGTCATGTCGAAACGCTCGGTTAGTTGAGCGATCGTCATATCCTGCGCTGCCAGCATCTGAACGATGTCGCGGCGGGTCGGGTCCGCCAGAGCGCGAAATGCGTTTTGGGTCTGTGTCTTCATCGGGCACCTCTTATTGGATACCATTTGGTTTCATATTATTGCGATACCAAATGGTACCATGTCAAGTTGCTTGATTTTTGTTCATGAATTGTTCACATTCTCGGAATGACACTAATTATGCAGCCCGGACAAAAGCTGGCCCGTGGTGTTTCGCGTCACTTGTTGACCCACGGCTATGTTTCGATTGAAGAATTTGTCCCCACCCGAGGGTTGCGTGTCGATGTGATGGGGCTGGGCCCTAAGGGTGAGATATGGGTGGTCGAGTGTAAATCCAGCCGCGCCGATTATCAGTCGGATTCCAAATGGCAGGGCTATCTTGACTGGTGTGACCGATTCTTTTGGGCGGTTGATACGGATTTCCCGACCGAGCTTCTGCCTGCGGAAACAGGCTTGATCATCGCTGATGCCTATGATGCCGAAATCATCCGTATGGGGCCAGAAAGCAAGCTGGCCCCGGCGCGGCGCAAAAAGATGGTTCAGAAATTCGCGATGGATTCTGCACGTCGGTTGCAGGCCTTGCGTGACCCCAGGGTTTAGCTTTTGATGGCGCGCGCGGCTTGGGCTGCGGCGCGGATTTCCTCGGCGATTTCTTCGGCCTCTTCGGGGTCGAAATCCATTGGAATCTCAATTCCGGCACCTTCAATGAACAGCCGCACCATACCATGATCGGTGGGGCCGATCTGCAGGTTCGCTTCGATATCGCGTTCGGTATTGATGCTCATGTTCGCCTCCGGGAAATGCGCTTTGGTGCTAACGCGCGATGGGTTGAGAATCAAGCCGACTATGGGGTCAGATAGGGCATGGTGACGGCAACGCTCAGACCTTTCCGCGCCGAGGATGCGCCGTGGCTGGTAGAACAGCATGACCTGCTCTATTCCCGCGACGAGGGGTTTGATGACAGTTTCGGCCCGCTGGTTGCCCGCATTCTGACGGAATTCATCGCGGATCATGATCCAACTTGCGAACAAGGCTGGATCGCCGAGTGCGACGGGGATCGTTTGGGTAGTATTTTCTGTGTCAGGCTGGATGATCAAACCGCCAAGCTGCGGTTGTTTCTGCTGCTGCCCGAGGCTCGTGGACAGGGGCTGGGCAAGCGGCTACTGACTGCCTGCATGGGTTTCGCCCGCGACGCAGGATATCGCCAGATGGTGCTGTGGACCCATGAGAGTCACGCCGCCGCTTGCGGGCTGTATCGTGCGTTTGGGTGGGAGCTTGTCGACAGCAAGCCGGTGCATTCCTTCGGTGTCGATCTGGTCGAACAAAGCTGGCGAATTCAGCTTTAATCCCCTTGCAATCCCCGTACGCCTTCGCTAAATCGCCCCTCACAAGTGCCGCCTTAGCTCAGTTGGTTAGAGCGCTGGATTGTGGATCCAGAGGTCCCCTGTTCAAGCCAGGGAGGCGGTACCATCTCCCAAAACCCAAGAACGGTTTGCCGGTTGCAGGTCTTTCTGTATACCCGGTACTTGGCGAAAGCTGCGTTCCGATGACATGAGCAAGATATGCCGGATAAGAAACCTGTAGACATCCGTAGAAGTGCGAGACTGTCTGTTGCACCGATGATGGATTGGACCGACAAGAATTGCCGGTTTCTGCATCGTTTGCTGAGTTCTGAGACCTTGCTTTATACTGAAATGGTCACAGCGCCTGCTTTGGTGCGCGGCGGCGCGCTGCATCTGCTGGACTTTAATCCTCAGGAGCACCCGGTTGCGTTGCAGCTAGGAGGTTCGGACCCGCAGGAATTGGCGCAGGCGGCCAAGCTGGGCGCGGAAGCCGGATATGACGAGATCAACTTGAACTGTGGGTGTCCGTCTGACCGGGTGCAATCAGGGACATTCGGTGCGGTATTGATGCGCGCACCCGAAAAGGTCGCGGAATGCGTTGCGGCGATGCGCGAGGCAGTGAAGGTCGAAGTCACGGTGAAATGCCGTATCGGTGTTGACGAACAGGAACCTTCAGAAGTGCTACCTGCATTCCTCGACCAGATTCGCAAGGCCGGTTGTCGGCGGGTGACGATCCATGCGCGCAAAGCTTGGTTGCAGGGGTTAAGTCCCAAGGAAAACAGAGATATTCCGCCACTGGATTATGATCTGGTGCATCGGATGAAGGCTGATTTTTCGGACATGCATATCTCGATCAATGGTGGCATTACGTCGCTTGCTCAGGCGCAACAGCATCTGGAGGCTGGGCTTGATGGTGTCATGATCGGTCGTGCCGCCTATCACCAACCGACAGATATTCTGGCGGCTGCGGACCCGTTGATCTTTGGAACGGGCAGCGTCGCGGATCCCATTGAAGTGGTGCAGAATATGCTGCCCTATGTCGAGGCGCATCTTGTCGACGGTGGTCGATTGCACCAGATCACGCGGCATATGCTGGGCCTGTTCGCGGGGCGTCCCGGTGCGCGGGGATGGCGGCGGATGCTCTCCGAAGGTGCTGTGCGCGAGAATGCCGGCCCAGAAGTGATCCTGCAGGCTCTGGACTCTGTCGCAGCGCTATCGCAGGTGGAACAGGTAGGCTAAGACGGCTTCGAGCCGCTATGGGGGAATGATGCCCGAGACGATGTTGCTGGCCCAGATGCTGGGCCTTTTGCTTGTGATCGGCGCTTTGGCCGGGGTGTTGGCTGGGCTTTTGGGCGTTGGCGGTGGAATCGTTCTGGTGCCCGCGTTTTTCTATGCGTTTCAGACACTTGGATATGGCGGGCCTCAGCTGATGCAGCTATGCCTCGCAACTTCGCTGGCCACGATCATTGTAACGTCGATCCGATCGGTTCTTAGCCATAACAAGAAAGGCGCGGTGGATTGGGGCATCCTGCGCGGCTGGGGGCCAGGCATAGCGGTGGGTGCGGTGATCGGTGTTCTGGTGGCTTCAGCTCTGAGGACAGAGTTTTTGCAGGCGCTGTTCGGCATGCTTGGCATGGTTATCGGCATCTATCTTGGATTGGGTAAATCCGAGTGGCGGTTGGGGGATGCGATGCCCAAAGGATTGCGCCGCGCCGCGCTTTCCCCTTCGGTAGGGTTTCTGTCGGTACTGATGGGAATTGGCGGGGGCAGTTTCGGCGTTCCATTGATGAGCCTTTATAACACTCCGATCCACCGGGCGGTTGCGACCGCAGCGGGCTTTGGCGTGATCATCGCTGTCCCGTCGGTGCTGGGTTTTTTATTTCTCAACATCGCTCCGGAGCATCGCCCGCCGCTGACCATTGGCGCGGTCAATCTGGTGGCTTTCGGTATCGTCGTTGCGATGACTATGATCACCGCCCCGTGGGGCGTTAAGCTGGCGCATGCGATGGATCCGAAGCCGCTCAGGCGGGTCTTCGCGGTATTCCTTACCCTGGTTGCTCTGAATATGCTGAGAAAGGCGTTGGGGTGGTAGCGTCGTTTTACGAGCTAGGTTGGGTAAAGTTTCCTTATGATGGAGCGTTGGCGGATTGGGTGGCGCACACTCTTCCCACTGCGCGTGCGTCCGTCAGCGATCCGGCTCATGCAGCTTGGCACGATTGCGATGGCACGTGGTTCATTGGCGTTGATGCACTGGATAATGATGCGCAGGGCAGGGTCGCGGGTTCGCCTGCACTGGCGGGCGCGGCCATCGAACTGGCACACCAGCAGTTTGGATCGATTGATCTGCACAAAGGGCAGGTGTCGGTAATATATCCGGGCTACCCTCAACCCCGGCGTGGCGAAAGCGAGGCTGCGGCGCGGTATCGTGCGCGGCGAGATGCGGCGCATGTGGACGGGCTCAAGCCAGCTGGCCCTGATCGACGACGGCGGGTGGATGAACCTCATGCCTGGATATTGGGTATCCCACTTACCGAGGCCAGTGTGGACGCAGCACCAATGGTGCTGTGGGAGGGAAGCCACAAAATCCTCGGCGATGCTTTTCGGTCCGCGATGAAGAAGGTGCCGCGGCATGAATTGGGCGAGGCCGATATCACAGATGTCTATCAGGCTGCGCGCCGCGAAGTATTCGAGACCTGTCCGCGTCTCGAACTACCAGCACGTCCGGGCGAAGCCTATCTGTTGCACCGCCACTGTCTGCATGGTGTTGCACCCTGGGGTCCGAATGCCAGCGCTGGACCGGATGGACGGATGATCGCCTATTTCCGCCCTCAGTTGCCTGGTGGTGTAGCGCAATGGCTCGAATCCCCGTAACCTCCTGCCATTGTTTGGCTTTGGAGAGTTGGTTCGATGATTACGGTTCACACGAATGCAGATGGTGCCCTCATTGAGGTCGAGCTTTCGGGCGAGGTCACTAGCGCAGATTACGCGAGCACGCTTGTTCCCGCTATTGAGGCCGCATTGGAAGAGCACGACGCCATACGTCTGCTGGCGATCGTTGGGTCCGAGTTCAAGGGATATGATCTGGGTGCCGCATGGTCTGATACCAAGTTGGGGCTCAGCCATTGGCGCGGATTCGACCGGATTGGCGTTGTGGCGGACCAGGGATGGGTGCAAACAAGCGTCCGCCTGGCTGCCCCGATCCTGCCTTGCCCGGTGCACGTTTTTGGAATGGATGAGGTGGAGGAAGCGCGTCGCTGGATGCGCGAATCTCTCGGGGCGATCCACGTGACGGATCTGGGCGGACCTTGCGTGCAGATCAGCCTGATGGGCAAACTGGATTCACAGGAATACGGTCAGGCTCAAACCGATCTTGATGCGCTGTTGCGCGAACGTGACGGGTTTCGCCTGTTGATCGATCTGCGCGAGTTCGATGGTTGGCAGGGTCTGACTGCAATGGCAGCCCATTTCAGACTGGCGGCTGGTCATATTGGGATGCTGGATCGTGCAGCGATTGTCGGTGACAAGACATGGCAAAAAATGGCGCAACGCATGGCCAGCCATGTTCTGGGAACGCGGACCCAGTATTTCCCGGCTGAGGAATACGAGAATGCAAAAACCTGGCTTGCGACTGGCTAAATGCTCTAAAAATAGTTCAGAAACAATGCCTTGTAATCATAGGCATTGTTCTTTTTTGCGTTGACGTTACGGAATGCAACTTTAAGTTAGCGCTATTATTGACTGGTTGGTCAAATAACTTAAAAAGTCCTTACCTGTCCCGGATTTAGAGGGAGAGGCAACAAGCTGTTTCGCGTCGCTGTGGGCCACCACTCACTCAAACACAGCTTCCGGACTCTTCCCCCTCGGTGTTCGGAACGGTCCCGCAGTGGCGCGTCGTTTATTACATATTGGAAGAGCAATGATTTTTCGCTCAGTACTAAAGCGCATTCTTTCGAAGGACACTCCCGAACAGGCTGAAAGCCACGAGTTGGAAGTTGAGTTGCGCCCGCGACCTGCAAAGACGACAACCCAGAACGAGCTGGTTGAACTGTTCGGTTCTGAGTTGCGGGATCACGAATCTCTGAGTGATCTTAAGCCTACGCGGTCGCCAAAATACTAGGCTTGCGGATCAGGACCCTTGCAGCCGGGCGGCACGGCCACCACGGCGCTTTGCCAGACGGGGTTTGCGTTCCGGCAGATCCTGCATGATTTCGGCCCGTTCGGTGCTGTCCATCTTTGACCAGCGCGTGATCTCGTCAATGGTGCGGTAGCAGCCGGTGCAGATACGTTCGGTCGGATGAACGACGCAGATTTGGATGCAAGGGCTTTCGAGCTCGTCCCGTTTCCAAACCATATTCGTCATGGGCGTTTTCCGATCCGTCAAAGAAAGCGCAGTCTGTCCAGCGCGCCTTGCAGAATATAACCTGCTGCGACGTGATCAATAACCTGTCCGCGACGTTTTCGTGTCGTATCCGCCTCAAGCAGTGCTTTTTCTGCCGCAACGGTGCTTAGTCGTTCGTCCCAGAAACCGATGGGCAGATCGGTCAAACGGGTCATGTTTCGTGCGAAGGCGCGGGTTGACTGGCAGCGCGGCCCTTCGCTGCCATCCATGTTGCGCGGCAGTCCGAGGATAATGCCGCCGATCTCACGCTCGGTCACAATCTCGATCAAACGCGCGGAATCCAGTGTGAATTTCTTGCGTCGTACCGTCTCAAGCGGGGTGGCCACGCCGCGCATCCGGTCCGAGACGGAAACGCCGATGGTCTTTTCTCCCAGATCCAGCCCCATCAGGGCTGACATTGGGGGCAGGGATGCTGCGAAGTCTTCGAACGCGTCGTGGATCATTGAGCGATTCCGGCCTGCAGCGCGGCAGCGTCGATCATCTCCAACGCTTCGGCGTTACCCGCAAATACTTCCTTGGCTTCGTTCCTGATTTTGATGGCGCGTTGGCCTTCGCCCAGCACACCCAAGGCGGCAATCAGGCGAGCCCACTCCTCGGGTGTCCCGCCCTCGGTCGCAAGGCGGTCCGAAAGGCCATCGACCATGCCGCGGATCATTTCTTGTCGTTCCTCTGGCGACATCTCGGCGGCAGCATTTACATCGTCCTGGCTAGGGCCGGATGCAGCAGAAAAGTCGGGTGTGTTAAACACGCCTGCGCGGAATGCCAATTCATCGATCTGTGACCGGATGGCATTCGCCCATGGGGCGCCAGCCGGGGCGTCGTTAAGGGTTTCGACCCAAACGCGATAGGCCATATCAGGCCGCCCGGTCTGTGCCAGCATCTGCCCCCAATAATACCGGGCAGGACCCAAGCGCTGATTGCGCTCAAGCGCCTGTCGCAAGGCGGCTTCCGCTTCCGGTGAGACGTAGCCGCCAGCGGCCAAAATCATCATCTCTGCCTGATCCGAATAGGCCTGAGCCGACGCGTTGTCACCTGACAGTTCGATCACACGGGTTTGTGCCTCATACCCTGCTTTGAAGTTCCCCGCATTGGTTTCATGCTGTGCCAGCAGAGTATGGCCTTGCAGATCATCGGGGCGTTCGGCCACTGTTTCGCGCAGCCGGTTCAGCAAAGTTGCATAGCTTTCGTCCAGTTGAGGCGTCTGGACCGGTGTGGCAATGCCCTCGGCCTCAGCCTGGCTGGGTCGATTTTCGCGCAGGTCTTCTGCCATTTCCAGACGAACTGAAAGGGGCATGTCAGGGAAACCGGCAGCACCCAACTGGCGATACATCGCCAACCCGCCACCAACCAGAACGGCGGCCATGGCGAGGAACGCAATTATGGTAACCAAGCGTGATGGCCCGGTGCCTTTGTCTTCATTGCGCATCTGCGCGTCTGCGGCCAGGATACGGCGCGAGATTTCCGTGCGTACACGCTCAGCATCAGCTTTCGCGATCACTCCGCGCGCCAAGTCTTTGTCAACGCCTGCTAGCTGTTCACGATAGACTCGCAGATCATAAGCAGCTGTCGGGCCGGAGCCGCGACGACCGCGCAGCATCGTGTAACCCAGGAAAACCGCGATCAGCAGCGCGATCAAGAAGATGAGAACCCAGAACGGCATGGTCCCTCCAAAATGGTTGCCCTGACTTAGACCTGTCGGCGCATGGAAAAAAGGGACAAATAGCCGCGAAGGGCGCTCATGTCGCAATAGTGCATTATTGCGGCGTTGCGCGGCAGGGTTAAAATGTACGGGCACGGCATACCTGCGCCCAATCATCGAAGACCGGACGGATTCGCACATGAAACACTACTCAGCCTTTGCTGTAGCGCGCGAAGCGCTGCGCTATCACACCGGATGGGAGCGCGCATGGCGTTCGCCGGAGCCTAAGAAGCGCTATGACGTCATTATCGTCGGGGCCGGCGGTCACGGCCTGGCAACAGCCTACTATCTTGGCAAGAACTACGGCATCCAGAACGTTGCCGTAATAGAAAAAGGCTGGTTGGGCGGTGGCAACACCGGTCGGAACACGACCATCATCCGATCGAACTATCTGCAGGATCCGTCAGCGGCGATTTACGAAAAGGCGCGCGGTCTCTACGAAGATCTGAGCCAGGAACTGAACTATAACATCATGTTCAGCCCGCGTGGCGTAATCATGCTGGCGCAGACCCAGCACGAGATTCGCGGCTATCAGCGTACTGCGCATGCGAATGCGCTGCAGGGTGTTCAGACCGAATGGATTGGGCCCGAGCGTGTGAAAGAACTGGTGCCGATCATTAATCTGGAAGGTCCGCGCTATCCGGTTCTGGGCGGGCTTTGGCAGGAACGTGGTGGGACCGCGCGCCATGATGCGGTGGCATGGGGCTATGCCCGCGCATGTTCGGCCATGGGTATGGACATTATCCAGAGATGCGAAGTTACCGGCGTCCGGTCTGAAAACGGTCGTGTTGTCGGGGTCGATACCACAAAAGGGGCCATCGATTGTGACAAGCTGGGGATCGTGGTTGCGGGGCATTCCGGCCAGTTGGCTGAGATGGCGGGTTTCCGACTGCCACTGGAAGCCGTCGCGCTGCAGGCGCTGGTATCCGAGCCGATCAAACCCTGCATGGATGTCGTTGTGATGGCGAACACCGTACACGGCTACATGTCTCAGTCCGACAAGGGCGAGATGGTGATTGGTGGTGGCACGGACGGGTTCAACAACTATACCCAGCGCGGCAGCTTCCATCATATCGAGGAAACGGTACGCGCATTGGTCGAAACTTTCCCGATGATCTCGCGCCTGAAAATGCTGCGCCAGTGGGGCGGTATTGTGGATATGACCGGCGACCGCTCGCCGATCCTGTCGAAAACACCGCTTAATGGCTGCTTTATCAACGCGGGCTGGGGCACCGGCGGCTTCAAGGCCATTCCGGGATCGGGCTGGGGCATGGCACAGCTGATGGCCACGGGGCATTCACCGCTGACCGAAGCCTTTTCACTGGATCGTTTCAAAGAGGGCCGCTTCATCGACGAAAGCGTCGCGGCCGGGGTGGCGCACTGATGAAGATTTTTCGTCGAAAAATCTCGCACGCCCGTCACGCAGAATTTGCAGGCAGATACGTCTCGCCTGCTGCCAAGAGGATGATCACATGCTGATCTTGAAATGCCCCTATTGCGGCGTCGAAGCCGAAGAAACTGAACTGGCTGCAGGTGGCGAGGCGCATTTGAAGCGTTATGGCCCGGGCTCGTCAGATGATGAGTTCCACGACTACCTGTTCATGCGTGAGAACCCAAAAGGCGTTCATTTCGAACGTTGGCGCCACGCAAACGGTTGTGGCAAGTGGTTTCACGCGGCGCGCTGCACCAACACGCTTGAGGTGTTCGGCACATATCCGGCCCAGACCACCGAGCCACCGCAAGAAATCAAGGACGCCATCACCGCCAAGCGTCCCGGCTGGACGTGGAGAGAGTTTAAATGATCCGCCCAGCCATCCTTAATTCCGCCTGCGAAAGGTCCGCAACATGAGCACCCGTCTCGCAAATCAAGGCCGGCTGATTGACCGGTCGAAACAGGTTACTTTTACCTTCAACGGCACCTCGATGCAGGGCTACGAAGGCGATACCCTTGCATCCGCCCTGTTGGCCAACGACCAGATGATGATGGGCCGGTCGTTCAAGTATCACCGTCCGCGTGGCGTCGTTGCCAGTGGCGCGGAAGAGCCGAACGCTCTGGTCGGTTTGGGCGAAGGCAACCGGTTTGAACCGAACCAGCGCGCCACCACGACCGAGCTGTTTAACGGTTTGACCTCGGTGTCGCAGAACCACTGGCCGAACCTCGAGTTTGATATCGGGTCGATCAACACCCATCTGTCGCGTTTCCTGCCTGCTGGCTTCTATTACAAGATGTTCATCCATCCGAAGCCGTTCTGGAAACACGTCTACGAGCCGTTCATCCGTCAGTCCGCCGGTCTGGGCAAAGCGCCCGACAAGGACAACCGTGACGCAGACACCTATGAGCATTTCTACCACTTCACCGATGTTCTGGTGATCGGTGGCGGTGTTGCCGGTCTGCAGGCGGCCAAAGCGGCGGCTCAGTCCGGTGCCAAGGTCATGCTGATTGAGCAGACTGCGCATTGGGGTGGTCGTGCTCCGGTTGATGGCGGCACGATTGACGGTGAGCCTGTGGATAAGTTCGTGGAACAATTGGTTTCCGAACTCGAAACAATGGACAACGTCACCCAGCGCAATCGCTGCATGGGGGCAGGGGTCTATGACCACGGTTACGTACTGGGTTACGAGCGCCTGACGGACCACACTCCGGGCGTGCAAGGCCCTCGTCACCGCCTGTGGCGCATCCGTGCCAAACAGGTCGTGACAGCAACCGGCGCGATTGAGCGTCCGCTGTCTTTCGCGGGCAACGATGTTCCGGGTGTGATGCTGGCCTCGGCCATGCGGGATTATGTGGTGAACTGGGGCGTGACCCCGGGCGACCGCGTGATCGTTGCGACCAACAACGACGACGCATATCGCACCGCGATTGCACTCAAGAAAGCCGGTGTGGATGTTCTGCGCGTGGTCGATGCGCGCGCAAGCGCCGGACCTCTGGCGGAAGAGGCGCGTCAGCTAGGCATCCGTGTCGATCCCGGCAAGGCCATCGCCAAGGTCAAGGGCGGCAAGCGCGTCAAAAAAGTTGCGCTGTGCAACCAGGAAGGCATCGGTGGTGCGCGGGAAGAGGTCGAATGCGATGCAGTCGCCATGTCGGGCGGCTGGTCTCCGGTTGTTCACATGTGGTCGCATTGCGGTGGCAAGCTGATCTGGGATGAAGCAAACGCCCATTTCCGCCCCGACCCCGAGCGTCCTCCGCTGGGTGCAGATGGCGAGGGCTTCGTGATCGCCGCGGGTTCGTCCAACGGTCCTCTGGCTCTCGGTGAAGTTCTGACCGACGCGGATGCCGCAGGCAAAGCAGCGGCGAAGGCGGCCGGTTACAAGGCAAAACGCACCAAGGCTCCTTCGGGCGAAACCACGGCCGAGGCTCCGATGGCCGCAGTCTGGCTAATGCCTGCGAATGCCGACATTCAGTTGCGCATGAAGTCGTGGCTGGACTTCCAGAACGACGTGAAGGTCTCGGACGTTCAGCTGGCCGCGCGCGAAGGTTATGAAAGCGTTGAACATACCAAGCGCTACACCACGCTGGGTATGGCGACCGATCAGGGTAAGTTGAGCAACATCAACGGCTTGGCGATCCTTGCTGATGCGCTGGATTCAGAGATCCCGAAGGTCGGCACCACCACCTTCCGCCCGCCATATACTCCAATCTCGATGGCTTCGATTGGTGGTGAAGCGCGTGGTGAGGTGTTCCAGCCGATCCGTCAAACGCCGATGCACAACTGGCACGATAAGAACGGAGCCGATTGGGAGCCGGTCGGCCATTGGCGCCGAACCTATGCCTATGTCCGACCCGGTGAATCCGTGCATGATGCGGTGAATCGCGAGGTTAAAAACACCCGCGATAACCTCGGGCTGTTGGACGCTTCGACGCTAGGCAAGCTGATCGTCAAAGGCCCCGACGCAGGCAAGTTCCTGGACATGATGTACACCAACATGATGTCCACGCTGAAGGTCGGCAAATGCCGCTATGGCCTGATGTGTTCCGAGAATGGCTTCCTGATCGACGACGGCGTTGTTGCTCGCATCGATGAGGACACGTGGCTGTGCCACACCACCACCGGCGGGGCCGAGCGTATCCATGGCCACATGGAAGAATGGCTGCAGACC
This sequence comes from Ruegeria sp. D6, assembly GCF_056534365.1. Classification (NCBI taxonomy): domain Bacteria; kingdom Pseudomonadati; phylum Pseudomonadota; class Alphaproteobacteria; order Rhodobacterales; family Roseobacteraceae; genus Ruegeria; species Ruegeria sp. D6. Next base: position 546,736 of record NZ_JBQFPH010000001.1, read on the forward strand.
GAGTGGTGGGACTGGAAAGTCTACGTCGCGAACGTCACCGAGCAATATGCGCAGGTCGCCGTGGTAGGTCCGAACGCCCGCAAGGTACTTGAGAAGCTGGGCGGCATGGATCTGTCGAAAGAGGCGCTGCCCTTCATGGAATGGCGCGATGGCAAGATCGGCGCGTTCGACGCGCGGGCCTACCGTATCTCGTTCTCGGGTGAGCTGTCCTATGAGATCGCGGTCCCTGCAAGCCAAGGTCAGGCGTTCTGGGACGCTCTGATCGAGGCAGGGCAGGAGTTCGGGGTGATGCCTTACGGCACCGAATGTCTGCACATTCTGCGTGCCGAGAAGGGCTTTATCATGATCGGCGATGAGACCGACGGCACCGTGATCCCACAGGATTTGGGGCTGCACTGGGCGTTGTCCAAAAAGAAAGAGGACTACCTTGGAAAACGCGCCCATTCGCGGACTCATATGGCTGATCCGGACCGCTGGAAACTGGTCGGTCTTGAGACTGTGGATGGTTCGGTTCTGCCGGACGGTGCCTATGCGGTGGGCGAAGGCGTCAATGCCAACGGTCAGCGCAACATGATCGGGCGCGTGACCTCGACATACTATTCGGCCAATCTGGGCAAAGGCATCGCCATGGGTCTGATCAAACACGGCCCCGACCGGATGGGCGAAGTGGTCGAGTTCCCGGGCACTGACGGCAAAACCTACAAGGCCAAGATCGTGGACCCGATCTTCTATGACAAGGACGGGGAGAAGCAGAATGTCTGAACCCATCAGCGCACTGAACCACGCCTCATATGATGGCATCGCCAAGATCGAGGAATGTGGCCTGCAGGGCATGATCACACTGCGCGGTGATCTGTCGGATAAGGTACTGGCTAAGGCTGTCAAAGACGCCACCGGGCAGAAAGTGCCCGGTCAGCGTGAAGCGTTTGTGAATGGCGACACCGGTGTTTGCTGGATGTCCACCGACGAATTGCTGGTGCTTGTGCCTTATGCCGAGGTCGAGGCCAAACTGGCCGCGATGACCAACGCGCTAAGCGGTACGCACGCGCTGGCGGTCAACGTCTCCGACGCGCGGGCCGTATTCCGCGTTTCGGGCGCGAACGCGCGCGAGGTATTGGGCAAGCTGGCTCCGGTTGAGCTGTCGGCCGAGGCATTCCAACCCGGCCAGATCCGCCGTTCGCGTTTGGCGCAGGTGGCAGGTGCCTTCTGGATGGACGACGCTGAGACTTTCCGCATCGTCTGCTTCCGCTCTGCGGCGGACTATGCGTTCAAATTGCTGAAGGTTGCGGCGCAGCCCGGCAGCGAGGTCGGGGTTTATTAAGCCCTGATCGCTTGATGATATGCGGGTGAGGGGGCTTTGCCCCCTCGGCCTGCGGCCTCACTCCCAGGGTAATTATGTTTAGATGAAGGTCGGATCTCTGGTTCGGGTCTCAGGGGGTCGTGCTGAACAGGAATGTCGGGAACTGAGTGAGTGCACGCTGGCCCGTGAGGGCAGACTCACCGGTTTCGCCTGTGTGTGGGTCGTGGCATTGGCGATAGAAAGCCAGGTCTTCTGATAGTTTTTTCATGGCCGCGCTGCGGTTGTCTGCGCTCAGATAAGGTGCGTGCGTTGAGAGAAACAGCGCAGGGTTATCTTTTTCTAACCAAGGCAGCATAGAAGGCAGGACCGAAAATTCAGCGCCTTCGATATCCATTTTGACCAAAGAAACATCAGTCAGGTCGACGGATTCAGAAAATTGATCCCAACCGATGGTAAGTGCGTCGGTGCCATGGCTTCCTTCGTGGAGCAATGATGACGTTGAATCGCCTGCCTCTCCGTGCGCTGAAGCCATTCGTGTCACTCCAAACCCATCTGACAAGGCGATGCTGAAGGCTGATACGTTTCGGATGTCGTTCAGCTCTAGGTTCCAGACCAGATGGCGGTAAGCCACTGGGTCAGGCTCAAAACACCACACATGGCGAGCGCGGCGCGCGGCATAGAGGACCGTGGGGCCGATCCATGCACCGATATCAAGATAGTCCTGTTCGGGCGACAGATATTGGTCCAGCACCGAAAATGTCTCGGGTTCCCACTCCCCGGCTGATACCTTGCGCCAGAATTTCGAGTGGTAGGGGTCCAGGCGAAAGGGTTCACCGTTCAAGTTGCCCGCATAGTATCCGCGGGCGCGATAGAACATTTTGCGCGCCTGTGTCAGCATCGCGGACCTCCGGGTTTTTGTGTTGCGGCCCTTGACCTGCGGCGGCTGTCAAAGCATTTAACCTTTGGAACCGCAACATTCATTTTCAACAGGGGGCCGAGATGGCTTTTGAACTTCCTGATCTTCCTTATGCACATGACGCGCTGGCAGCCAAGGGTATGTCCGCGGAAACGCTGGAATATCACCATGACCTGCACCACAAGGCCTATGTCGACAACGGCAACAAGCTGATCGCCGGCACCGAGTGGGACGGCAAGTCACTGGAAGAGATCATCGTTGGCACATACGACGCAAATGCTGTCGCGCAGAACGGTATCTTCAACAACATCAGCCAGCTGTGGAACCACAACCAGTTCTGGGAGATGATGGGCCCCGGTGGCAACGCGATGCCCGGTGAGCTGGAGAAGGCTCTGACCGAGAGCTTTGGTTCGGTTGACGAATTCAAGTCGCAGTTCAGCGCTGCCGGTGCCGGTCAGTTTGGTTCCGGCTGGGCGTGGCTGGTCAAGAATGCCGACGGTTCGTTGGCAGTGACGAAAACTGAAAACGGCGTGAACCCGCTGTGCTTCGGTCAAACCGCACTGCTTGGTTGTGATGTGTGGGAGCACTCGTATTACATCGATTTCCGCAACAAGCGTCCGGCCTACCTGTCGAACTTCCTCGACAACCTGGTGAACTGGGAAAACGTTGCCTCGCGGATGTGATTTCCACTTGGTAGAACTTAATGAATGGCCCGCTGGCAGTGATGCTGGCGGGCTTTTTGTTATGAATTGATGGGTGGCCGGTAAAAACCTGCCGGTACGTCAACTTTCATTATCCCACCTATTGTGCACGGCCTTTCAGCACCTACGTAAAGTAGGCGGAGGGAGAGTACCGCCAATCAACCAAAAACCTATCAAAATGCGAGCGAAACACCAACGCCGCATCGTTAAACAGGTGTGTCTAAGGGACAGGCGAAGGCCAACCTAAGCGATACAGGAGATCACGAATGGCTGCACTTGAACAGGGAACATGGGTTATCATCGCCGATGGGGAAAAAGCGCTGGTGATGGAGAATATCACGGACGCACAGGACCCCAACTTGGTCGTCGTGTCGGTCGAAGAACAGGACGCAGCACCGACAAAGCCAAGTGACAGGGCAGGGCGGCGACCCGATACGGGACCGAACCAGAAATCTGCAGTTGAAGAGGAGACATGGAAGTCCCACGCAAAATCTCTGTTCGTTCAGGATGTGGCGAACCTTCTGAATCGCAAGGGGCTGAAAGGGGCCTATAAACGATTGGTGTTGGTTGCCAGTCCGCATGTTCTGGGCCTGTTGCGCCGTCGGCTGCACAGTGAAGTGTTGGCAAAGGTGGTGGCCGAGGTTGACAAAACACTCACAAACCACCCTTTGCACAAGGTCGAACGGATACTGAAGACCCGATTGGCAAAACCTGCCTAAACGAATGCCGACAATCGGGCGGCTTGCGCCGCCCGATTGCCAGTTTTTTAGTTCAGTAATTTGCGAAGCGCGGACATGGTCGCATCCGGTGTGTCGACCCAGGTGATGAATTCTGCCAGAGAACCATCTGCAAACCCCTGACCGATCAGTTGATCCAGCAGCGTGTGCAGCGTGTCCCAGTACCCGTCAACATTCATCACCAGAATGGGTTTGTCATGAAGCCCCAGTTGCCGCCATGTCAGTGCTTCGAAAAGTTCGTCCAATGATCCGGGGCCGCCGGGCAGGACAACTACGGCATCCGCGTTCATGATCATCACTTTTTTACGCTCGTGCATCGTCTCGGTCACGATGAACCGGGTAAGGTCGGTCTTGCCGACCTCGCGCTGAAGCAAGTGCACCGGGATCACACCAAATGTATCGCCGCCGGACGATTGCGCTGCACGCGCGACCTCGCCCATAAGACCCACATCTCCGGCCCCGTAGACCAGCCGCCAGCCTTCGTTGGCCAACAAAGTTCCAAAGCTGTGGGCAGCGGCGGAGTAGGCAGGATTCATACCATTGCGTGACCCGCAATACACACAGACGGATTTCTGGGACATAGGTAGGGCTTTCTGCTCTTGTGTTAGGGGTTTTGACCCCTGATAGCGGGATTGATAGGTTGGCTCAACCGCTCCATGAAATGCGCGCCAAACTGGGCATTTCCTGAGCGGAGTGAAAGGAAAAGAATGAACGCCAAATCGGGAAGCGGAGGTTCTGGTACCTTCATATGGGGGCTGGTTGCCGGGATCGTTGTGGTGCTCGTTGCGGGCGGGTTGTACCTGTCCGGTCTGTTCGGCGGGCCGGAACAGCAGGCTGAGCAGGAAGCGACCGAAATATCCGAGCCGATTGCGGAGGTCGCCGAGCCGGAAACCCAGCCAGCGGAGGCGCAGCCCGAAAGCCAGGCGGCGGAAGCCGGCGAATCTGTTGCTGAAGACACACCGCCCGAGATTTCCGATCAAACTCCGGATAGCGAAGAAGCGGATGTTCCGGTTGTGGCCGCGCCGGTTCTGGATCAGATATTCGTTGAGTCCGATGGAAACGCGGTACTGTCCGGCAATGCCGAACCGGGGTCCGAGGTCAGTGTTCTGCTGGACGGTGAGACCGTTCACAGCTTTACCGTCGATGACAGCGGCCAGTTCGCCGAATTTGTATCGATCCCGTTTGCAGACGACGCTCGCGGGCTTGTTCTTGAGACCCGGAAAGGCGAAGACACCAGCCGTTCAGATGATTATCTGATCGCGGCGCTGCCTGAACCGGTCCTGCCGACCGTGTCAGAGCCCGCTGCCGATGAGCCGGTCGAAGAGGTTGCCGAGGCACAGACGACCGAATCTGAATCAAGCGATCAGCAAGCAGCCAACCAAGCTGAAACCGAAGAGAATGAACCAGAAGTTGCAGGTGCCGCTACGCCACCTGTAAATGAGACCGCGCCCGCGACTGAAACTCAGCCGGAATCAGGCGACGCGCCTGACCAGCAGGTTGCGATCCTGCGCTCGGGCGAAGAAGGGGTTGAACTTTTGCAAGCACCCACTGTTCAGGATACGCCGCCAGAGCAGATTGCCCTGGACACGATTGGCTATTCGGACGCGGGTGATGTGGAATTGACCGGGCGGGCACAGGATGGATCGGCCGTACGCTTGTATCTGGACAACCAGCTTGTGGCCGACATTGCGCCAGCGACTGACGGGCAATGGCGCGGCGAGGTCGAGGGCATTGACCCCGGAGTGTACACTCTGAGGGTGGATGAGGTTGCCCCTGATGGCACTGTGGTCAGCAGGCTTGAGACACCGTTCAAACGCGAACCTGTTGAGGTCCTGCGCGCGACCGAAGCCACGGAACCGGGTGAGAATTCAACCGATGCCCCGGCCATCCGCTCGGTCACGGTTCAAAAAGGCGATACGCTTTGGGCGATCTCGCGCGACCGGTTTGGTGACGGTGTGCTGTATGTCAAACTTTTCGAGGCTAACAAAGATTCGATCCGTGATCCTGACCTGATCTATCCAGGGCAGATTTTCACCATTCCTGAATAAACATGACCACTGGCCCAACCCGGGCCAGGGCTTTTCTCTGACCGCAGTTAAGGTACGTGATGAGACAACCATCCGCGATCAAAACCGACACGGACGAGCATCGTTCGGGCTGGCGAACCATCCGCAAGGTTTCGCCCTATCTTTGGCCCGAGGACGAGCCATGGGTGAAACGGCGTGTCATTTTGGCGATGGCGATGCTGGTGCTGGCCAAGTTGATCGCTGTGTATACTCCCATCCTGTACAAAGGTGCCGTGGATGGTTTGGCGGGCGAAGGTGTACCGCCGCTTGCGTTGGGTGCAATCGGATTGACCGTTGCCTATGGTGTGGCCCGCATGATGACTGTTGGCTTCCAGCAATTGCGGGATGCGTTCTTTGCGCCGGTTGGGCAACGCGCGCTGCGCGCGCTGGCGCTTGAGACGTTCCAGCACATTCACCAGCTCTCGATGCGCTATCACGTGACCCGGCGCACGGGTGGTCTCAGCCGGATAATCGAGCGGGGCGTGAAAGGCGTAGAGTTTCTGTTGCGGTTTCTGCTGTTTTCAATCGGGCCCCTGATCCTGGAATTGCTTCTGGTGTCGATCATCCTGCTATGGTTATTCGACGTCTGGTATCTGGTCGTCGTTGCGGTGACGATTGCGCTTTACATATGGTTCACCTTTGCGGTGACCGAGTGGCGCGTGAAGCTGCGGCGCGAGATGAACGATCAGGATACCGAGGCCAACCAGCGCGCCATCGACAGCCTGCTGAACTTCGAAACAGTCAAGTATTTCAATGCCGAAACCCGCGAAGCCGAACGGTATGATGTTTCGATGAAAGGTTACGCGAAGGCCGCGCTGAAGACGGCCTATTCGCTGGCATTCCTGAATTTTGGTCAGTCGTTCCTGATCACATGTGGCCTGATTGGCGTGATGGTTCTGGCTGCAATGGGCGTGCAGAAGGGGGCGCTGACCGTCGGCGATTTCGTGATGGTTAATGCTTATATGATCCAGATAACCGTACCGCTGAATTTTCTTGGCACGGTGTACCGCGAAATTCGTCAGTCACTGGTGGATATGGGGCAGATGTTTGATCTGTTGGAACAGCCAGCAGAAGTGATGGACAAACCCTGCGCCCCGAACCTGAAGGTAAATGGTGGGGAGGTCACGCTTGAAGATGTCCGCTTTGGATACGAGCCTGATCGCGAAATCCTCAAGGGCGTTTCCTTGGCCGTACCAGCCGGTCAGACCGTTGCGATTGTCGGCGCCACCGGGTCTGGGAAATCCACAATCGGGCGGCTCCTGTTTCGGTTCTACGATGTCACCGGCGGGTCGCTGAAAATCGACGGGCAGGATGTGCGCGATGTTAGCCAGTCAAGCCTGCATGCCTCGATCGGTGTCGTTCCGCAGGATACGGTCCTGTTCAATGACACGATTCGATACAATATCGCTTATGGGCGCGAAGGCGCGACCCAGCAGGATGTAGAGACCGCCGCCAAATCCGCGCAGATTCATGATTTCATCGTCAGCCTGCCAGAAGGATACGATACCAAGGTCGGCGAACGCGGCCTGAAACTATCAGGCGGTGAAAAGCAACGCGTCGGCATCGCCCGAACCTTGCTAAAAAACCCGCCGATCCTGTTGTTGGACGAAGCGACGTCAGCCTTGGATACGGATACCGAGCAGGACATCAAAGATGCTTTGGCCCGAGCGGGTGAGGGGCGGACGGTGATCACCATCGCACACCGCCTTAGCACCATTGCCGAGGCCGATCGGATCGTCGTTCTGGAACGTGGTGAGATCATTGAGCAGGGAACGCATGATGAGCTGCTCAGCCGCGAAGGGCGATATGCCCAGCTATGGAACCGTCAACAGGCCGACAGCGAAGCGGCCTAGGCCCGACAGCCTTGATTGCCTATGATTGTGCGGATCGGTTCGAAAAGAAAATCGGCTGCTGTGGTACGGTTTCCGTTTGACGCGGATCCGCCGCCGCGACACTTTGCAGACCGAAACACAGACAAGGAAAAACTTCATGAAAATGCGAGCAGCAGCAGCGTTGACTGCAACACTGTTGATGGCCACTTCGGCGGCAGCCGAGGATCTGGAATTCTTGATTATCAACGAAACCAGCTATGACCTGGTTGAGTTCAACGTGTCTCCGGCCTCGTCCGGCAGCTGGGAAGGCAACCTGCTTGAGGGTGGTTATCTGGGCGCGGATTACGAAGTAGACGTCCTTATTGCGGACGGGCTGACCACCTGTGTCTATGACATCCGCGGTGTTTTCAGCGACGGGGACTCAATTGAAGACTATGGTCTGAACCTGTGTGATCTGGGCGAATACGCGTTCGTCGAGTAACGCGTCTGCCAGAATTGAAAAGGCGAGCCCGAAGGCTCGCCTTTTTTTATTCCGCCGCCTTCAACGGTGTTGTTGGAGGATGATCAGGGCGGTCGTCCTGAGCGCTCTGATCAGGGGCAGCTTTGTCCTGTTCATCGGTCCAGATCATTTCGGCTGCTTGCACATCTCTCGCGCTTTGGCCGATTGCCATGTCCTGCGCGATTTGGCTGGATCGACCCGCCGTGGCGCGTGCCAGCGCCTTACCCAGCCATACCGCGTAGGTTGTGACCCACACTCGCAGCGCCAGGAATGAAGGCGTGACGATCAGTGTCAACACCGTGGCCGTACCCAAGCCAAAGACCACCGCCGTGGCCAGCTGTTTCCACCACAGTGCCGTGGGGCTGTCGATCGAATACCCTCCGCCGATGAAATCCAGCGACAGGCCGAACATCATCGGGGTCAGACCCGCCATTGTTGTCAGCGTAGTCAGCAGAACCGGGCGGATGCGCGCCTCAGCCGTGCGGACGATGGCATCAATGCGAGACATGTAGCCGCTATATTCCTGATAGGTGTCGATCAGAACAATGTTGTTGTTCACCACGATACCGGCCAACGCCACGATCCCGGTCCCGGTCATGATGATCGAGAACGGTTGTTGCATTACCATCATGCCCAGCAACACGCCGGTCGTAGACAGAACCACGGCCAGCAGCACCAGCACCGAGTTGTAGAACGAGTTGAACTGCGCCAGCAGGATCACGAACATCAGACCCAGTGCTGCCAGGAATGCGCTGGACAGGAACGCCTGGCTTTCAGCCTGATCCTCCTGATCGCCGGTCCATTCCCAAGTGATGGTGCGACCAAATGGATCGGTTTCCAGCCACTCGGTCAGCACGGCAATCCGTTCGTTCGGATTTATCAGGGCAAACCGAGCGTCACCACTTTCGATGGCGGACCGCACTTCACCCACGTTCTCGGCACCCGTTAGTTGAACGAGTTCGAACTCTGCCCCGTCCGCGCTGGTAATCGTGCTGCCAGTTGGTGTGGCACCTTCACCAATCGCGCGCACGGTTGCCAAACGCAGCTCTGCACCGTCAGGACCGGTGGTCACGATCTTGCTCAGCCCAGGCTCGACATCCGCTTTAACGTCATAGTAGCGCTGTTGATCCGCGCGATTGATCTCGGCGAGCTTGGCCACGGGTTTGCGGGTGACGAAGTTCGACAGGGGGACCAACCCGTCCGGTGTGCGAACTTTCAGCGTATCCAGCGTTGACAGGACGCGATCCTGATCAGGTAGGCGGACGCGGATTTCTACCTCTTCATCGGTTGAATCCGGTCGCATTTCACCCAGCAAGATGCCACGCGTCACAAGCTGTACCATCGCGCCAACGGTTGCGACGTCCGCGCCGAATCGACCCGCCTTGGCCACGTCCACGTCGATCTGCCAGTCGATGCCGGGCAGGGGCAGGGTGTCCTCGATCTTGATCAGGCCGGGTGTGGTGTCAAAGGCTTCTCGTGCTGTGACGGTCGCGGCCGTCAGATCCTCCCAGCTATCGCCTTTGATGCGCAGATGAACGGGCTTGGCGGAAGCGGGACCTTGTTCCAGCGCCTGAAGATCAACGATAAAGCCAGGAAGGGTTGCCAGCTCTGCGGTCAGTTCGTCCAGAACAAAATTGCCGTCATATTCCGCCGCGACTTCTTCCTTTGCAAAGCCAAGTAGACCTGCAATCGGTCCCCAGAACCAACCGGTAATCTGTTCAGAGCTGATTGGGCGATCTTCCCAAGGAATGAGCTCGAACTGGACGCGACCAATTGTGTCGGCGGGGGCTTCTGCACCGCCATTGTTCTGATTGAGCCCACCTTCGCCCGCAAAGGCAAATACGTTGATCACCGCCGGGTGTTCGCTGATTACGCGCTCGGCCTCAAGAACCATTTCGTCCTTTTCAGCCAGAGACAGGTTGCCGCGTGCCCGGACATAGGCCGTGGCCTGTTCCGGTTCGCTTTCCACGAAGAATTCAACACCGCGAGAGTTTTGCGGGAATATGATGAATGCGACCCAGAACACCGCCGCAAAGACGACTGCGATGGACACCACCGGCATGACCGGATTGCCGACCAGGAACTTGATCAAATAACCGAAGGGCGTGTGCTCTTTAGCGGTATGAACATGTTCATCCGGGGCGCGTTCGATCTTGGCAGCACTCAGCGTGACCGACCCAGCGAAGGCGCCGAACAGAAACAGCAGCACGCCAGCAAGTGAACCGCCGGGCAGCAGATAGTTGGGGTTCAAAACCTGCATCGCGCCGAGGAAGATCATATATAATGAAGGCGGCACCAGAAGCACTCGCAGCCACCAAGGCGTGCGGGCTCGCAGCCAGTTCGAGCTGCGCTCGAAACTGCGGCTCATACGGCCCGAGACACCGCCCACGACCGGCAGGTAGATCAGTGCCACAATCAGCGAGGCCGACAGAACGAAGATCAGCGTGATGGGCAGCATCTTCATGAACTCGCCGGGAATACCGGGCCAGAACAACATCGGAAGAAATGCACACAGTGTAGTGGCCGTCGACGAAACAATCGGCCAGAACATCCGTTGCGCCGCCTCGACATAGGCGTGCATCGGACCAACGCCTTCTTTAATGCGCTTGTCGGCATATTCCACAACAACGATGGCGCCATCGACCAGCATGCCCACGGCAAGGATCAGGCCAAACATCACCATATTCGAGATGGTGACCCCGATCATCGCGAGGAAGGCGAAGCACAACAGAAACGAGGTAGGAATGGCAAAACCCACCAACAACGCGGCGCGTGTTCCCAACGAAGCCAGCACCACGATCATCACGAGCGCGACGGCGGTCAGAACCGATCCTTCAAGCTGGCGCACCATTGAATCGACGATGCGGCTTTGGTCGTTCGAGGTGCCCACATCAACAGCGGCCTGCAGCTCGGCTGGCCACTTGATCTGTTCTTCGGCGACAGTGGCTTTGATCAGCGCAACGGTGTCGATCAGATTGAAGCCCTTGCGCTTGACCACCTGCAGCGCGACGGTGGGTTCGCCGTTGAACCGGGCCGTGCCCGCGCGGTCTTCAAACGTATAGTTGATTTCGGCCAGTTCGCCTAAGGTGACCACGCGGTCTCCGTTGACCTTTACGGGCAGGCCATAGACGTCCTGAGCAGTCTTAAATGACGACGGGATCTTGACCGAGAACGTGCCCTGTTCGGTCTCGACCTCACCTGCAGCGATCAGTTGGTTGTTGTTTTGCACAACGTTGATCAGTTCGGCGGCCGTGACGTTGTAGGCCTCAAGCCGCAGCGGGTCGATCACGACCTCAAGCATTTCATCGCGGTTTCCGGCAATGCCAGCTTCCAGCACTGCGTCCAACGCCTCAAGTTCGTCCTGCAGATCTTTGGCAACGCGCGCCATTGTACGCTCTGGTACCGGGCCGGTCAGGTTGACGATGACGATGGGAAACTCGGAGAAGTTGACCTCGGTAATCGTGTATTGCTCAGCCCCATCAGGGAAATCAGCTTGCGCGGTGTTCATGGCATCGCGAACATCCGCGATGGTGGCGGATTTGTCCCAACCGAACTCGAACTCCAGCAGAATGCCTGCGTAGCCCTCGGCGGCGGTGGCGGTCATCGTGTCCAACCCGTCGAGATCGGCCATCTCGGTTTCCATCGGCCTGATCAGCAGGCTTTCGCTGTCCTCGGCTGAAATCCCTGGAAACTGCACCGACACAAAGAGCATCGGGATATCGATGTCGGGTTCACCCTCTTTTGGGAGCCCGACATAAGCATACCCGCCGATAACCAGCGAAATCGCGATGAAAGCCAGCACCATTCTGGCACGGCTTGCGGCCCAACTGACGATACCCGTCATTGCGATACTTCCCTGTATGTCGGCGCGACCGTCACACCACGTGTGACGAATTCCTGCCCGATCACGATGATATCAGCAGTTTCCGGCAGGCCACCAACCCATACACCATCAGCGGTGTCACGCAGAAGGCGGATCGGAACAAAATCAACGACATTGTCGGCTACCACGGTGCGAACACCAAGCTCACCTTCATTGTTCAAGGTCAGTGCGGATTGGGGCAGCAGATGTGCCTTGACCCCTTCGGCCGCGATCTGAATGTTGGCGGTTTGGCCGTCACGGATCAGCAGTTCCGGGTTTGGCACTGTGATCTCGACCTCGAATGTCCGCGTGGTTTCATCGGCCGAACGGCTGAGGAAGGTCACGCGCCCCTCGACCTGCAGACCCGTAACCAACTGCGCAGTTGCCATCGATCCGACAATGATCCGATTCACTTCTGATTCAGGCACAAAACCCACCAGCTTGATCGGATCGAGCTGGATGACGGTTGCGCAGAGCGAGCCGGGCTGCATCAGGCTGCCCAATTCCGCAGTATCACTTTCAAGCAGACCCTTGAACGGGGCGTTGATGGTCAGGCGATCAATCTCGCGCTGGGCGGCTGCAACTGCTGCGGTGGCGGCTTCAATCCCAGCTTGCGTAGCTTCCAGACCGGCCTCGGCGGATTTGATTCCGGCCTCGGCAGTGCTCATTTCGGCTTCGCTTGAGATACGGCGCGTTTCTGATCCAAACCCGGTTTCCGACAGCTTGCGGGCTGCTTTCAGATTGATTTCGGCTTCAGCCAAACGGGCGTGAGCTTCTTCCAGGCGCGCTTCGGCCTCGGGAACGCGGCTTTCGGCCTCAAGCTTGGCTGCCATGGCTTCGGCCAGGCTCGCGGGCCGGGTTCCGGGATCAAGCTCGCACAGCAGATCTCCTGCTTCGACAAATGCTCCTTTGCGCTTGGGCTCGGACAGGACTGTCGAAATGGTTTCGGCAAGGACCTCGACCTGGCGGTTTGCCTTGGTCTGACCCCGTAATTGAACGGCGCTGCCGATCTCGCGCGCGGTCGAGCGCAGCACAACAACGCCGATCGAGTCCGGTGATTGCACCGATTCCGAGGCCTCGGTCGCGGTCTCGGATGGCTCGTCTCCGCGACCTGCAAACGCAAACAGCGCGTCGCGCTCGAAAACAAGAAAATACAACGCAACAATAACCAAAATGGCGTTAACGAATGAAATCAATCGCATGCGGTAGAATCTCCAGATCTGTTCGCGCGGTCGGCTTTAGCCGCTATCCCTTAAAATGGGGCTGTGGCCATGTCTTTTCCATACTGAACTGAATAGTTCGGTTTAGTTTTTTACGCAAGGGTCACCCACATGGTGGCAAATGTATGAATTCGGGCACTTGGCTTGGCCTGATCGCCGGGGTATGACATGGCGCTAGAAAACCGGACACTTAAGCCTAGGGGCAGGGATGAGCGACGCCGACAGTTTTATTGAAGAGGTCACCGAAGAGGTGCGCCGCGATCGCATGTACCTTCTTTTGCGCCGTTGGGGCTGGGTTGGTGTGCTGGCTGTCGTGGCCATTGTCGGGGGCGCTGCGTTCAACGAATACCGAAAAGCACGTGATACCAACCAGGCCGAGGCTCTGGGTGATGCGATTCTGTCGGCGCTGGCTGAAAACGGATCGGCCGAGCGGGCACAAAGCCTGCAGGCGATCGATGCTGCATCTGTCGGCGGTGACGCGGTTTTGAACATGTTGCTGTCCGCCTCTCAGGCCGAGGCCGGATCGGCGCAAGATGCGGTGAACAGTCTGAACGCGATCGCCACGCAGGGGGATTTGCCCGAAATCTATCGCGCGATTGCAAGTTTCAAGGCATTGCTACTGCAAACTGACACGATGCCAGTGGCGGATCGTCGTCAACAGTTCGAAGCGCTGGCCATACCTGGTGCTCCTTTGCGTCTGCTCGCCGAAGAACAATTGGCCCTGATCGATGTGGCCGAGGGCAATACGCAAGCCGCTTTGGACCGTTTGCAGGCGTTGCGCCAGGACGCCGAGGCCAGCGTCGATCTGCAACAGCGCGCGGCTCAACTGATCGTCGCGCTTGGGGGCGAACCCGAGCCCGTGGCGAACCAGCAGGGTTAACCGGCAGCGAAACGGAACATCACAGGCGAGTTTGTAGATTATGCTATCACGTTATTTCTCAGGCTTCGGATTGCCGGTTGCGGCAGCCGCGCTCACCGTTCTCAGCGCCTGTCAGGAACCCGAAGTCATTCTGCCGGGTGAGCGTGAGGATATTCGTGCCTCCATCGACAACGAAACCGTTGAAACCCGTGGCACCAAACCGATCAGTATACCGGCTCAAAGCCGCAACGCCAACTGGTCGCAAAGCGCGGGTACACCCGCCTTCCGCACTACCAACGCAGCGCTGAGTGCCACACCGCAACGTATTTGGTCTGCTAATATTGGGTCCGGCGATAGCCGAAAACAGCGGATCACCGCAGACCCTGTTGTTGCTGGTGGCCTGATATATACGCTCGATTCCGGGGCAAATGTCTCGGCTGTTACGCCCCAAGGGCAGGTCGCCTGGAGCACAAACCTGATCCCGCCGAATGAAAAGGACGGGGATGCCACAGGCGGAGGGCTCGCCTATGCCGACGGTGTGCTTTATGTCTCGTCGGGTTTCGGTAGGTTGACCGCGCTCGATGCGAAATCCGGGGCGCAAAGGTGGCAGAAACGTCTGAATGCAACTGGCAGCGGTGCTCCTTTGGTTAGCGGCGGTATACTCTATCTGGTGGCCGGGGACGAAACCGGTTGGGCGGTGAATACCAAGGATGGGCGGATCATCTGGCAAATCGAAGGCACGCCGAGCGTCGGCAACGTTCTGGGTGCACCTGCTCCCGTGATTGCCTCGGACCTGTCAGTCTTTGCCTTTGGATCGGGTGATGTCGCGGCAACATTCCGCCGGGGCGGTATTTTACGCTGGAACGCGTCCGTTGCAGGCGGGCGTCGGGGCCGAGCGGCAGCTCAGATCGTGGATGTGACTGCCGGGCCCATGGTGTCGGGTAGTTCGGTCATAATCGGCAACCACTCGGGGCGCACGGTTTCCTTCGACGGGAATTCGGGTGAGCGGAACTGGACTGCACCGGAGGGGGCCGTTGATACAGTCTGGCCGGCGGGGAACAGTGTTTTTCTGATCAGTGATCGCAGTCAATTGGTACGGTTGGATGCAGCCGATGGCTCGACTGTCTGGGCAATCGATCTGCCGGGCTTCGTCAAGAACAAGCCGGGCCGCCGGGGTCCGATCTTTGCCCATTACGGCCCGATCATGGCCGGTGGACGCCTTGTCGTGGCTTCGAACGACGGCTATCTGCGCTTCTTCAATCCCGTCGACGGAGCGCTGGTGCATCAGGTCGAAGTGCCGGGTGGCGCGACCACGGCACCGGTTGTGGCGGGTCAGACGCTGTATGTTGTGTCGACCAAGGGCGAACTGCACGCTTTCCGTTGACGACAAGATGCGTTAAAGGGCGCATCTTGAGTCTTGAAAGTTGAGTATCATGTCGCTGACCCTCGCCATCGTGGGGCGCCCGAATGTGGGCAAATCCACTCTGTTCAATCGCCTTGTGGGCAAACGCCTGGCATTGGTCGACGACCAGCCCGGCGTAACGCGTGACCTGCGCGAAGGTGAAGGGCGGCTGGGCGACTTGCGTTTTACCGTGATCGACACGGCGGGTCTTGAGGACGCAACCGATGACAGCTTGCAAGGTCGGATGCGCCGCCTGACCGAGCGTGCAGTGGACATGGCCGATGTCTGCCTGTTCATGATTGACGCGCGGGTGGGCTTGACGCCCACGGACGAAATGTTCGCCGAGATTCTGCGTAAGCGCTCAAAACACGTGATCCTGGCAGCCAACAAGGCCGAAGGGAACGCGGCAGATGCGGGCGTGCTTGAAGCATACAACCTAGGCCTTGGCGAGCCGGTGCGTCTGTCGGGCGAACATGGCGAGGGGATGACGGACCTCTATGCGCAGTTGATGCCACTGGCTGACGCGGCTGAAGAGGCGCGCGTAGAAGAGACACCGCAAACCGATATCGAGCTGGACGAAGACGGGGAAGGCGAATCCCCGCTGATCACCGCTGACAAACCCCTGCAAGTAGCTGTAGTTGGCCGTCCGAATGCCGGTAAATCCACCCTGATCAACAAGATCATCGGCGAGGATCGATTGCTGACCGGCCCCGAGGCCGGGATCACGCGCGACGCGATCAGCTTGCGGATCGACTGGGCCGACCCTGACGGGGACAGCACCCCGATGCGGATTTTTGATACCGCCGGGATGCGGAAGAAGGCCAAGGTGCAGGAGAAGCTTGAGAAACTCTCGGTTTCCGACGGGCTCCGCGCAGTCAAGTTTGCCGAGGTCGTCGTCGTGTTGCTGGATGCGGCTATCCCATTCGAGCAACAGGACCTGCGCATTGCCGATCTGGCCGAACGTGAGGGTCGTGCTGTGGTCGTCGCCGTCAACAAATGGGACATCGAAGAAGACAAACAGGAAAAGCTGCGCGATCTGAAAGAATCCTTCGAACGCTTGCTGCCGCAGTTGCGTGGAGCGCCGCTGATCACAGTCTCGGCTAAAACAGGCCGCGGTTTGGAACGTTTGCGCGCCGCGATATTGCGTGCCCATGACGTGTGGAACCGCCGCGTGCCGACCGCTGCGCTGAACCGTTGGTTGACCGCCATGCTGGAACAGCACCCGCCGCCAGCCCCGCAGGGGCGCCGGATCAAGCTGCGGTATATGACGCAGGCCAAGACCCGCCCGCCCGGGTTTGTGGTCATGTGTTCGCATCCGGACAAGATGCCTGACAGCTATTCGCGTTATCTGGTCAACGGCCTGCGCGAGGATTTTGATATGCCGGGCACCCCTATCCGCCTGACGTTGCGCGGACAAGGCGATAAGAACCCCTACAAAGGGCGGCGCAAGAAAAACGCAGGCGCACTGGCCAAGCATCTCAAGGGACGGGCGTAACTGCGCTAATTTCCAGCATTTTCAGAGAGGGGGCGTGACAGCCCCGTTTCTGCGCGTTAGCATTCAAGCACGTGCATTTGTTTTGCACGTGCTGCTTGTTTGCGGGATCTCCGCACTTAATTTTGAATTTGTGATTGGTCGGACCTCCGTGGGGAGCGGGCGTGATGGATCTGAGAGAATATACAAGACAATACGCGGTGCAGGACAACAAGCTTGCCGCGCTCAGTTATTTCGGAACATTCGCGGTGTATTTCGCATCGCTTACACTGGCGATCACCTATGTCGACCGCTGGTACATCATGATCCCGGCCGGGATCGTTTTTGCCTTCTCTGCCGTGCGTCTCTATGTCCTGCAGCATGATTGCGGGCACCATTCGTTGTTTGAAACGCGCGAGCAGAACGAATGGGCTGGCCATGGGTTATCGCCCTTCACATTTGCCCCGTTCGAGGTGATGAAGCAGAACCACAATCTGCATCACGCCGGAATCGGCAACCTCGAGCATCGCGAGACCGGTGAAATCCACACCATGACGCTGCGTGAATGGAACGAGGCGGATTGGAAAAAGCGTTTGTTTTACCGACTGTATCGGAATCCCTTCATTCTGGTGCCGGTTGGCGCGCTATTCACATACTTCATCCGCTATCGCTGGCCCAAGAACACTGTGCGGTTCGGCGTGATGGGCGTGGTGCTGCACAACCTCTCGATTGTTGTGTTTTTGGGGCTGCTGTATTTGATCGCCGGTGCCACCGGCATTCTGGTCTGGCTGGTGTTTTCGCTGCTGGGCGGGATGCTTGGGGTGTTCCTGGTGTATTTGCAGCACAATTTCGAAGACACCTACTGGGATCGCCGCCCCGAACTGGATCCGAAGCTGGCTGCGTTGGAGGGGTCCTCGGCGCTGGATTTCGGCTGGTGGTTCGATAATGCGGTGGCCTGCATCACATTGCATGACATCCACCATTTCAATGCGCGCATCCCATCTTACCGGCTGCGCGCGTGCCACTATAACCTGCCGCCAGAATACACACCGCGACGGATCAAGTTTCCCGAGGCAGTGGCGGCGCTGAATCTGAAACTATGGGATGAAGACGCCAAAAGACTTGTCCCATTTCCCAGCCGAACTGCAGGCCATCGCCTGGCCGAAAGCGGGTAACCTCCTATCTAATTCTTGAATTGGCGCTCTCTCAGGAACGTATGTGCTGTGCGTTTACAATCTGGGGGAGTTAACGAAAGGAAACGAAATGACCGCAGTTACCGAGGTGCGTGGCGTAGGGCCAGCGCTGGCAAAGGCCTTTAATGCAAAGGGCTACAAAACAGCAGAAGCCATTGCCAAGGCCAAACCGGAAGATCTGTCCGGCACCCCGCGCGTCGGTTCCACCCGCGCAGCTAAGCTGATCGCGGCTGCGAAAGAAGTCGTTGATGCCAAGCCCAAGCCCGCGCCCCGCGCTGCCATCCGCAAGCCTGCCGAGCGGAAATCGGCTGTGCAGCGCGCGACAGCCAAAAGCAATGCGGCTGCGAACAAGGCCGAGGCCGAGCGTAAGGCGGCAAAGGAGCGCGCGGCGGCAGAACAGGCCGCTGCCGAGGCCAAGGCAAAGAAAAAGGCGAAAGCCAAGGCGAAGGCTGAAAAGGCGGCCAAGAAGAAGTCTGAAATGGAGGCGGTGTTTTCCAAAGCTAAGGAAAAGGTCAAAGAAAAGTCCAAGAAGGGTAAGAAAAACAAGAAGCCCAAAAAAGACGTTAAGAAAAAGGACGCCAAAAAGAAGGACGATAAGAAGTCTGACAAGAAGAAGTCCGACAAGAAGCCCGGAAAGAAGAAAGATAAGAAAAAGGCGAAGAAGTGATACTTCTCCGCCTTGTCTGATCGGAAACCGGCGCCTAAATGCGCCGGTTTTTTTATGTCAGCGTGCCGTTGGTCTGAAGGGTTAGCTTGCCGCCCAGATAGGGTGCCAGAACCTCGGGCAGGGTGACCGTCCCATCCGCATTCTGACCATTTTCCAACACAGCTATCAGGCAGCGCCCCACGGCCAGGCCCGAACCATTCAGGGTATGGACATATTCTGGCTTGCCCCCGGCCTCTGGCCGGAAGCGCGCATTCATGCGGCGCGCCTGAAAATCCCCGCATGTCGAGACCGAGCTGATCTCGCGATAAGTATTTTGGCCCGGCAGCCACGCCTCGATGTCGTAAGTGCGTCGTGCACCAAAGCCCATGTCGCCGGTGCACAAGATCACGGTGCGATAGGGAATGCCCAGCTTTTCAAGAATGCCTTCGGCGCAGCGCAGCATACGTTTCTGTTCATCATCCGACTTGTCCGGATGGGTGACCGAGACCATCTCGACCTTTTCGAACTGGTGCTGCCGCAGCATCCCGCGTGTGTCCTTGCCCGCCGATCCAGCCTCGGACCGGAAGCACAGGGAATGGGCGGTATAGCGGCGGGGAAGATAGCTTTCCTCGATCATCGTGTCGTTGACGATGTTGGTCAGTGAAACCTCGGAAGTCGGGATCAGCCACCAGCCTTCGCGGGTCTGATAGCTGTCTTCTCCAAACTTCGGCAACTGGCCGGTGCCCTGCATCATTTCCGAGAGAACCAGAACCGGGCCGTTGACCTCGGTCAGCTCGTTCTCATTGATATGGGTGTCCAGCATGAACTGCGCCAAAGCGCGGTGGATGCGCGCGACGCCGCCCGAAAGCAGCACAAAGCGCGAGCCGGAGAGTTTGGCAGCCGTCTCAAAATCCATGCCATTCTGAACGGCATCGATTTCAAAATGCTCTTTCGGCGCGAAATCCAATTCGCGTGGTGTGCCCCAGCGGTTGATCTCGACATTGTCGTTCTCATCCGCGCCTTCGGGCACATCCTCGGCAGGCAGGTTGGCGATGCGGATCAGCTGGTCGGTCAGCAGAGCATCCAGATCCTTGGCTTCGGTCTGCATCCGGGCCACTTCGGCCTTTTTCTCGGCGACCAGAGCGCGCAGGCGTTCGAATTCAGCTTCATCCCCGCGCCCTTTGGCAGCGCCAACCTCTTTGGAGGCCTTGTTCTGCTCGGCCTGAGCTGTCTCAGCAGCCAGAATCTTGGCGCGGCGGCTTTCGTCCAGCCTCAGCAGGTCTGACGACACCGGCGCGTCCCCGCGGCGCGCAAGGGCGGCGTCGAAGGCGGCTGGGTTTTCGCGTATGGCGCGGATGTCGTGCATGGTTCAGATCCTTAACTGCGTGAATCACTGAATCCGCTTATGCACCATCTGAATGGCAGGGTGTAGCACCGGTTACGACTTATCCGATTCCTCGTGGGATTCATGCGCCAAATGGCCATCCCACTCTTCGGTTGGGATTTTCGGCTCGGGCGGGTCGGCCATGTACGAAGGTGTCATGATCTGCACGTTATTCTCATTGAACACGGCCACAATGTTGCGATGCAGGTCCGAGCGGATTTTCGGGATGATACTGCCCCGCGTGGTATAACCGTTGATCTGATAGTTTATCGCGTAATCGGCCAATGCGGTCCATAAAACAAAGGGTTCGGGTTTTGCCTTGATCCCCTTGGTGCGATGGGCGGCTTCTATCAGCATTGCCTCAACTTTCTCGGGTGGCTCTTCGTACCCGATGCCTACGGTCGTGTGCAGCAGCAACCCGCTACCGTCGGTTCTCTTCGAGAAATTCACCACGTCCGAATTCATCAACTGGGCGTTCGGGATCGAGATCAGTTCGTTCTTGATGGACTTAAGGTGCGTCTCCATCAGCTTGATCTGCACCACATCGCCAATATGTTCCCCGATCTGGATCCGATCCCCGATCGAAGTTGAGCGGCGATAGATCACGAAGAGCCCCGCCAGCATGTTCGACACGACCGAGTTTGCGCCCAGCGACAGCATGGCACCAACCAGAATCGTCAGCCCCTGAAACGCCGCCGAGTCTGACCCGGGGATGTAAGGGACAGCAAAGACCAGAGCGATCAGGATAACGACGACGCGGGCGATGTTGAAGGTCGGGTTCACCCAGTGGCTTTCAAAATCGCCCATGTCAAAGGTTCCCGCCTCGACGGCGTCAAAGAACACACGCATGCCCCGGATAATATACAGCGTTATCCATGCGATCAGTATCAACATGATCAGGTTTGGGATGTAGCTGAGGATGCCTTTGAAGATTAGCAGGACCGGTTCGGTCAAGTAGGTCAGCAGGAGTTGCGCGAAATAGCGCGTCTCGGCAAAGGCAAGCAGAACGAAGGAAAGGTAGTAGTAGAAGCCGAGGAAAAAGATCACCAGCAGGACAAAATTCAGAGCATACCGGATCAACGCGGCGATGGCCTCGGCCTGAACGCTTTTTGCGGTCGCGGTTTCGACATCCTTGAGGTAACGCTTGACCAGTTTCAGCGTACGGCGGCGAATGCGCCGGTGCAGCCACAGGATAACGACGACAAAAAGCGCGAATCCAGCTGTCCATGCTAAGGCTTCGATGGCACCCGAAACACGCGCCTGTTCGGTGCGGTTTGCGCGATAGCTTTCAATGGATTGTTTAATAGCGTCGCCGTGCAACAAACTGAGAACGTTCAAGTCCATCTGCTCAAGCTCGGAATCGGCATCGGTCACGATCGAAACTTGAACACCATCGGCAAAGATTCGAATGCCGAACTCTGAGTCCTCGAAGGTTATAGAGACCTGCTCGGCGTCTGAGGCCTCGGCGATTTCGATGATCTTGTTCTGTACACTCGCGGCCCGTTCCGGAGCGGGCAGCGCGCTGGAGCCGCGCAGGTGAAACAAGGTGTCGCCGTCAACGATAACCGGAGCCTGAAAAATCTCTGATTCAGTGTCTTCTATAGCAGGCTCTTCGCTAGTGGCGTTCTGTGCCCATACGGGCGACGCCAAAAGACCTATACAGGTTGTCACGAGCATCAGGCGAACAAATGCGCCAAGGGTCTGGATTGATTGAATCATTAGGCCTCCTGCCACAGGACTATATCTGACTGGAAGGGTCTGCCTAGAACATATCTGCAACGTCCGGCAGCAAACCTTTGAACCCGATGGTCGAAATGGGGCCAGGTTTGCTTGCAAACCCATGTTTCAAAGCATAGGTTCCCGCAAACTTTGCAGAGAGCTCTCTGCATCATCAGAACAAAGGAATATCCCATGGAAGGTGGCGCAATCGCCCAGTTTCTCCCGCTGATCCTGATCTTCGCGATTATGTATTTTCTGCTGATCCGTCCGCAGCAGAAAAAGATGAAGGAACATCAGGCCATGGTCGAAGCCGTGCGCCGGGGCGATCAGGTTGTCACCCAAGGCGGGCTGATCGGCAAGGTGTCGAAGGTCAAGGAAGGCGATAACGAGATCGAAGTCGAGATCGCCGAGGGCGTTAAGGTTCGCGTGGTCAAATCGACCATCGCTCAGGTTCTGAACAAGACCGAACCTGCGAAGTAACTTCGCGCGACAATTCCTTGAAAAGGCAGGGTAATGCTGCAAATTGATTCCTGGAAGCGGGTTCTGATCTGGTCGGTCTGTGTGATCGGTCTGTTCCTTGCCCTGCCGAATGCGTTTTATACGCGCGTAGAACAATCTAACGATGCCAAGGCTGCGATTGAGCTGGGCATTGATACACCTGAAATGCAGGCCGAGGCCGCGCAATGGCCGAACTGGCTGCCGTCGTCTCTGGTCAATCTCGGGCTCGACTTGCGCGGCGGCGCGCATTTGCTTGCCGAGGTCAAGGTTGATGATGTCTACGAATCCCGGATGGAGGCGATGTGGCCCGAAATCCGCGACGCGCTGCGTGATGAACGCGCGACGGTCGGCACGATCCGTCGTCAGGATTCGGCGCCTGACGAGATTCGCGTGCGCATCAGCCAACCCGAGGGCATGTCCCGCGCATTAGAGGTTGTGCGCGGTCTGGCCCGACAGGTGCAGACGCTGACCGGGGCAGGGGCAACAGATATAGAGGCCCGCGCTGAGGGGGACACTATCGTTGTCCAACTGTCCGAGGCCGAAAAGCTTGCTTCGGATGATCGTACTGTGCGCCAGTCCCTTGAGATCATCCGCCGTCGGATCGACGAGGTTGGCACACGCGAACCAACGATCCAGCGTCAGGGCGCTGATCGTATCCTGATTCAGGTGCCCGGCATCGGCAGCGCTGGGGAGCTCAAAGAGATTATCGGCACGACGGCACAGTTGACGTTCAATCCTGTCGTTGGACGCGGGACTGACCCGGATGCCGTTCCGGGAGTTGGCGAGAAGCTTGTGCCATCGATCGATGAAGATGGTGTGTATTACACTCTGGACGCCGCACCCGTCGTGACCGGTGAAGAATTGGTCGACGCGCAGCCATCCTTCGACCAGAACGGCCGCCCTGCGGTCAGCTTCCGGTTCAACACCTCTGGCGCGCGCAAATTCGGCGATTACACGCTGGAAAACATTGGCGCACCCTTTGCTATCGTCCTGGATGACGAGGTGATCTCGGCCCCTGTAATCCAAAGCCATATCCCAGGTGGTTCGGGCATCATCACTGGCAACTTCACAGTTGAAGAAAGCACCAATTTGGCCGTTCTGCTGCGCGCAGGTGCCTTGCCTGCAGGTCTGGATTTCCTGGAAGAGCGCACCATCGGCCCTGAGCTGGGTCAGGACAGTATCGACGCAGGTAAAGTCGCGACAATCGTGGCCTTTGTCGCCGTGTTGGTATTCATGGCTCTCAGCTACGGCCTGTTCGGCATCTTCGCCAATATTGCGCTGATCCTGAACGTGGGGCTTTTGTTTGGCCTGCTCTCACTGATCGGCGCCACGCTGACCTTGCCCGGGATCGCGGGTATCGTGCTGACCGTCGGCATGGCAGTTGACGCCAACGTGCTGATCTTCGAGCGTATCCGCGAAGAGCTGAAATCTGCCAAAGGTCCGGCGCGTGCCATCGAGCTGGGATACGAAAAAGCGCTTTCGGCCATTCTGGACGCAAACGTGACCACGTTCATTACCGCAACCATCCTGTTTGCCATGGGCAGTGGTCCCGTGCGCGGCTTCTCCATTACGCTTGGTCTGGGTATTCTGACCTCGGTCTTCACCGCGATCTTTGTGACGCGTCTGATGATCGTGATGTGGTTCGAACGCCGCCGTCCGAAAACGATCGAGGTTTGACATGAGACTGAAACTCGTACCCCAAAACACCTCGTTCGATTTCTTTAGCCGTTGGAAGGTCTGGCTGGGCATCTCGGGTTTGATGATGGTGATCGCATTCACGTCATTCCTGCTGCAAGGGCTGAACTTCGGCATCGACTTTCGCGGCGGCACCACGATTCGGACCCAAAGCGCGCAAGAGATCGACGTCGGCGCCTATCGCGACGCCATCGCGCCGCTAGAGCTTGGCGATGTGACTATCACCGAGATTTTTGATCCCACCTTTGGCGACGATGAAAACGTCGCGATGATCCGCATTCAGGCACAGGACGGGGCCGAAGCTGTGGCGGCCGCAACCGTCACAGCCGTCGAAGAAGCGCTGACCGTTGCCGCGCCGGATATCCAGTTCGTCTCGGTAGAATCGGTTGGCCCCAAGGTTTCGGGTGAGTTGATCCAGACCGCGGTCATTGCGGTCGCCTTGGCGATTGGCGCAGTGCTTGTCTATATCTGGCTTAGGTTCGAATGGCAGTTCGCACTCGGGGCGGTCGCCGCGTTGGTGCATGACGTGATCCTGACAATCGGCATCTTCTCGGAACTACAAATCCGTTTTGACCTGGCGATCATCGCCGCTCTACTGACTATCGTCGGCTATTCGCTGAACGACACCGTGGTCGTCTTCGACCGGGTTCGCGAAAACCTGCGGAAGTATAAGAAGAAAGACCTCAAAGAGGTGCTGAACATCTCGATCAACGAAACGCTCAGCCGGACGGTGATGACCTCTGTGACCACGCTGCTGGCGCTGATCTCGCTCTATGTACTGGGCGGAGACGTGATCCGAGGCTTTGTCTTCGCGATGATCTGGGGCGTGATCGTCGGGACCTATTCGTCGGTCTTCGTGGCCTCGACCATCCTGCTGTGGCTGGGGGTCAAGCGCGACTGGTCGAAGCCGTCGAATACGGCGGGCAACCAGTTTGCCA
Organism: Ruegeria sp. D6; assembly: GCF_056534365.1. Classification (NCBI taxonomy): domain Bacteria; kingdom Pseudomonadati; phylum Pseudomonadota; class Alphaproteobacteria; order Rhodobacterales; family Roseobacteraceae; genus Ruegeria; species Ruegeria sp. D6. Next base: position 571,674 of record NZ_JBQFPH010000001.1, read on the forward strand.
ACATTGATGCCTGAGTATTTCGGCCAGACCCCAACCGGTCTGGCCGTTATTATTTTCGCCGCCTTTGTTGGGGGCATCGTGCGCGGGTTCTCCGGCTTTGGGACGGCCCTGATCTTCCTGCCCATCGCCAGCCCGTATCTTGGCCCCTTCGGTGCCATCATCGCGCTGACGGTCATGGACATATTTGGCCCGATCCCGAACCTGCGCCGCGCATGGACGGTTGTTGACAAGGCAGATCTGATGCGCCTTTTGGTCGGGTGCGCGCTACTTCTACCGGTTGGCTTATGGCTGCTGACCCGGACCGATCCCGAAGTGTTTCGCTATATCGTCAGCCTGATTTCATTGTCGATGCTGGCCGTTCTGATTTTTGGTCTGCGCTACCGGGGAGCGGTATCGCGTGGCATGGTTGCTGCGATCGGCGGGGCTGCAGGGCTACTTGGCGGGGTAGCCGGGATACCGGGGCCTGCCGTCATCCTGTTTTATATGTCACGGCCCTTACCGGTTGAGATCATCCGCGCGACGATCCTGCTGTTCCTGTTTGCTTTCGATTTGCTGATCCTCGGATATCTTGGCGGGATGGGGCGTCTTTCGATCGCGAGCATCGGATTGGGCCTTGCGCTTGCGGTTCCCAACATCGCGGGCAACTGGCTGGGGGGCTGGATGTTCCGACCCGAGTACGAGAACATCTACCGCGCCGCAGCCTATCTGGTGATTGCAACAGCGGCCTTGTCCGGCCTGCCGTTTTGGGGCTAGAACCCTGCACATGCGCCTGAACGAGATCACATATACAAACGCTCAGCCGGTTGATGGCTATGGCCCCGGGTTCTTTCGGATAGGCGGGGAAGTTCATGATGGGGCAGTCCTGACCGGCCCCACCGGTACATCGGCTTGGGCGGGTTACTCCGACGCCCAGACCCTGCTGGCCTTGTCCGAACACGTCGATGTTCTGTTCATCGGTACGGGCAAAGAACTGACCCACATCCCAGCCGACTTGCGCACCACATTGGAAGAGGCAGGTCTGGGTGTCGAAATCATGAACTCTCCGGCGGCCTGCCGCACCTACAACGTGCTGCTTTCCGAAGGCCGCCGCATTGCGCTTGCGCTGATCCCGGTCTGAGGATCTGTTCTTGCTCTGGCTAAAAATATCCCGGGGAGTGTGAGGGGCTGGCCCCTCACTGCGATCCAACCGGCCGCTCTGCGGCAATTCCGACCTTTTGCCCACACGCACAATCCGCTAAGCGGGCTTCATGACTTTAAAGGTAACCGATCTGGCCATCGCACGCGGCGGAGTTCCCGTGCTCGAAGGGCTGAGCTTCTCGCTTGAGGCAGGAAGGGCACTGATCCTGCGGGGGCCGAATGGAATCGGAAAGACAACATTACTGCGTACGCTTGCGGGCCTGCAACCACCACTGACAGGGCAAATCGACGGGGCAGAAGACCAGATCGCATACGCGTCCCATTCCGACGGGTTAAAACCGACCCTGACCGTTGTCGAAAACCTCAACTTCTGGGCGTCGGTCTTTGGCACCCGTGATATCCAGCACGCCCTTGATGCGTTTGAACTGAACGAGTTGGCTGACCGCCATGCGGGCAACCTTTCGGCGGGGCAGAAACGGCGTCTGGGATTGGCGCGTATGTTGGTTACTGGCCGCCCGATCTGGATGCTGGACGAGCCGACGGTCTCGCTGGATCGTCACGCCGTGCAGATGTTTGCGGATGCCGTGCGCGCGCATCTGGGGCAGGGTGGTTCGGCCCTGATTGCGACCCATATTGATCTTGGATTGGACGGAGAGGTTCTGGACGTTGGCCCCAACAAGGCCAAGCCCAAGCCCATCGACGATTTCGACGGAGGTTTCTTGTGATCGCCTTATTGCTGCGTGATCTAAAATTGTCCTTCCGTGCGGGGGGTGGCTTTGGTCTCGGTCTTGCTTTCTTCCTGATCGTCACCGTTCTGGTGCCATTCTCGGTTGGCCCGCAATCTTCGCTGCTTTCGACCATCGCACCGGGTGTTCTTTGGCTGGGCGCGCTTTTGGCGTGTCTGCTGTCACTTGATCGCCTTCTGGCGCTGGATTGGGAAGACGGCTCGCTTGATCTGCTCGCGACCGCGCCGCTTCCGTTGGAATCAGTTGTTACCGTCAAAGCGCTAGCCCATTGGCTAACCACCGGATTGCCGCTGGTTCTGGCCGCGCCGTTCCTAGGCGTGTTGCTAAACCTGCCTGTACCCGGGTTTTCGTGGCTAGTGATCTCACTGCTCCTCGGTACTCCGGCGATGAGCGTTATCGGCACCTTTGGCGCGGCCCTTACTGTTGGTCTAAAACGGGGCGGTCTGCTACTGTCGCTTCTGGTTTTGCCGCTCTACGTGCCGACTTTGATTTTCGGAGCCGAGGTCGCCCGACGCGGTGCGACAGGCATGGAGACGCAAACGCCCCTGCTAATGCTGGCAGGGATTACCGCCGCAACGGTCGCACTTTTACCCTTTGCCAGCGCAGCGGTACTGCGCATCAATCTTAGGTGATGGCCACAAAGCTTGACTGAGGTCAATTGAGAACCACGCCGACTCGGACTAGATAGAGCCCATGACAATCGCAGCCAAAGCCAATGCCCTTTGGGAATACGCCAACCCGCGTAAGTTCCTCGCGACCAGCGAACGGGTCCTTCCGTTCTTCTGGATCAGCTCAGGTCTTTGTCTGGTCGTCGGATTGATCTGGGGCTTTTTCTTCACCCCGGATGACTACAAGCAAGGCTCGACCGTAAAGATCATCTACCTGCATGTACCTGCCGCGTTGATGGCGATCAATTGCTGGCTGATGATGCTGGCAACTTCGCTGGTCTGGTTGGTGCGTCGCCACCATGTCAGTGCGCTGGCTGCCCGCGCCGCTGCGCCCATCGGCATCGTGATGACGCTGATCGCATTGGCCACCGGAGCGATCTGGGGGCAGCCTATGTGGGGGACATGGTGGGCCTGGGACCCGCGCCTGACATCGTTCCTGATCCTGTTCCTGTTCTATCTAGGTTATGTCGCGCTTTGGGAAGCGATCGAAGATCCGGATACAGCGGCGGACCTGACCTCGGTCCTTTGCCTCGTGGGCTCGGTCTTTGCGTTCCTCAGCCGGTATGCCGTGAATTTCTGGAATCAGGGGCTGCATCAGGGGGCTTCGGTGATGCGCGCCGGGGCGATCACAGGCACGGATACTGAAGAGAAGGTAAGCAATATCTACTTCTATCCACTGCTGCTTTGCATCATCGGCTTTGTACTGCTGTTCATTGCGCTGGTCTTCTATCGTACGGGCACAGAAATTCGCGCCCGCCGGACCAAGGCGCTTATGGCGCGTGAAAGGGTGAGCGGGTGATGCCTGATCTTGGAAAATATGCCGATACCGTCTTGTGGTCCTATGTCGTGTCAATCGGACTTCTGATCGCATTGGTGGGTTTCAGCGTGATCCGGGGCCGTAAAGTACGGGCCGAGATGGAGAAGGTTGAACAAAGGATGTCACGCAATGGCTAAGATTTCGCCCCTGATGATCGCGCCTCCGCTGATTTTCGGCGCCTTCGCTGTACTCGCGGGCATCGGCATGTTCCGCGACGATCCTAACGCCTTGCCCTCGGCGCGCGAGGGTCAGCCAGCGCCGCCGGTTGTACTGACCGAGTTCGCGGGCAAACCGGGCTTCGATGATGCCACACTGCGTGATGGCGAGGTCAAGCTGGTCAACTACTGGGCCAGTTGGTGTGCACCATGCCGCGTCGAACACCCCAATCTGCAGGCTCTGTCTGACGAGGGTATCCCGGTCTATGGTATCAACTACAAAGATCAACTGGACAACGCCGAAGGATTTCTTGCCGAACTGGGCGATCCCTATGCCGGTATCGGTCGGGATGAACAGGGCCGCATGGGGCTGGACTGGGGCGTCTACGGTGTGCCCGAAACCTATGTGATCGACGGTGAGGGCACGATCATCCTGCGCTGGGCTGGTCCGGTCACTCAGCGGGTGATCGAAAGCACGATCCGCCCAGCACTTGAGAAAGCCACAGGTGGCTCATAAGCGATAGCCACCGGTGACGCCCAGAACCTCACCAGTGATGAAGGATGCGGCATCGGACGCCAGAAACCTGACGACTTTGGCGATATCCTCGGGCTTTCCCGCGCGACCTAAAGCGGTTTCTTTGACAAACAGCGCGGTCAACTCCTCGGACCGGGGCGCTTCGGGGATGTTGATCGCACCCGGCGCGACTGCATTAACGCGTATCCCCTTTGGCCCAAGCTCCTTTGCCATGGCGTGGGTCCATAGATTCAGGGCGGCTTTGCTGGCCCCATAGGTCACCGCATCCCGAGGCGGCAAGACCGCGTTCATAGATGAGATACTGACGATTGAGGCGTCGCGTTTCAAATGTGGTAGCGCAGCAGCCAACAATGCGGCAGGGACCAGCAGGTTCAAATCCAGAATGGCGCGGTGGTCCTCGGCCCGAAATTCCTCTTTGGGGGTAGATTTCACAAGGCCGGCATTGTTGACGATCACATCCAGCCTTCCAAACCTCTCGATCACCTGCGAAATCACGCTAGCCGGCTGGTCGGGCGCAGATAGATCGGAGCGTATGGCCAGAACATCCCCACCCAGTAGCTCGGGCGTGGGTTTGCTCGACAACCAAGTAAACGCGACGCGGTGATCACGGCTGAGGTCTTCGACGATTGCACGCCCAATTCCGCGTGCACCGCCGGTTATCAATGCAACTTTGTCCATAATCGTAGGAAATCGGTAAAATGGCTGGGATTCAAGCCGTTACTTACGGACCAAAATCCAGATCATCGCGCCGATGAATGCAAAAGTGGTCAGATTCATAAGCGTATCCGTCAGATCACCGATCAGCATGGCTCAGCCCCTCTTCTCGTAGCCCTCGGAACAGGCAGACCATCAGCAGAACCGAGATGAACACAAAGGGCAGCGCCCCGAGTGAGATCAGGACTTTGACCGATTCCACCGAGCCCGACAGGATCATCGCGACACTCAACAAGCCCAGCAATGCACCCCAGATCAGCCGCACGCGCGGGGGCGGGTTTTCATCCCCCTGGGACGAGAATGTACCCAGCACAAAGGCCGCGCTTACAACGCTGGTTACGATGAACAGAAACGCCGCTGCTACGGTTGCAAGTATTGTGATCTGCGATAAGGGCAATCGGTCGAGCAGGGCGAAGGTCACACGCTCGATGTTTGTTTGCGTATAGGCCAGCAGTTCTCCGGCACCGTTGAGCGCCTCGAACAGACCGATGCCGCCGAAGGCACCGAACCAAAGGATCGAGAACAGCGTTGGCGCAAAGAGTACTCCGATCACGAATTCCCGGATCGTGCGACCGCGAGAGATACGCGCGACGAACACACCAACAAAAGGTCCCCAGGCGATCCACCAGACCATATAGGTGAGGGTCCAGTCGCTGAACCATTTGGTGACGTCATCGCCGAAGAAGGTGAAGGTCTGAAAGCCCCGAGGGATGACATTGGTGACGTAATCGCCGAACCCTTGAACCACGGTATTCAATAGATACTCGGTGGGGCCGAGGACCACTGTATAGGCCACAAGGCAGATCGCGATCAGCATTGCCGCATTTGACAAGCGCGCCATGCCTTGGCCAAGGTCGATCAACAGAGCAGGGATGTAGGCTGCGACCATCGCCAGGAAAACAACGCTGATCAAAAGGGCACCAACCGTTTCCCGGCCACCCAGAACCGCAATCCCGTCCGCAACCTGGAACACGCCCATGGCCATTGAACCGCCAACACCGATAGAGATTGCAACAATGGCCATGAAATCCGACAGCCACCCGACCCGCTCGGCCCAGCGTTCTCCTGGGAACAGGCTTTTGATCGGTGCACTGACCATCATGCCTGTCCCGCGCCGAAAGCTGAAATAAGCAATGGTCAGCGCGGTCGAACCGTAAATCGCCCATGCGTGCAGGCCCCAATGGAAGTTTGTTGCCAGCATGGCCTGCTGCGCGGCGACATAATCGGGTGCCATGCCCGAGATGAAGTTGAAATGGGTCAGGGGCTCGGCGACCGCCCAGAACAGCAGTCCAACGCCCATTCCTGCGGAGAACAGCATTGAGATCCAGGTGGCGGTCGAAAACTCGGGCTCTTCATCATCCCGGCCCAGACGGATTTTGCCATATGGCGAAAAGGCCAGAACCAAACACCCGATCAACATGCCTGAGGCCGCGAGCATCACGAACCAACCGCGACTGTGGAAGGTTTGTTGCACGATGCTATTGGCCCAAGTCACCAAGCTTTCGATATCGACGACGCCCCAGATCCCGATCACGGCGATGACGCTAAGCGAGCAAACCAATAGGGCGTTGGGCTTTTTCATGGTGATGAAATTCCGAAGACTGTCTTGCTCAACAGTTTCAGATTTTTGAATAAATGGCCAGAAAACAAAACCCCCGGCGCAGGGCCGGGGGCTGAGGTTGGATATCAACCTGCTGATTTATGACGCTTTTGCGAGATTGCGCAGCACGTATTGCAGCACACCGCCGTTTTCGATGTATTCGATCTCGGGCGCGGTATCGATGCGGCACTTCAGGGTGATCGTCTTTTCGGTACCATCTACGTAAATGATGGTGCAGGGCACTTCCTGCAAGGGCTCAACTGAATCCAACCCGTGGATCGATACGGTCTCATCACCTTTCAGACCCAGTGTCTTGCGGGTATCACCATCGGTGAATTCGAACGGTATGACGCCCATGCCTACCAGGTTTGAACGGTGGATGCGCTCAAAGCTCTCGGCGATCACTGCCTTGACGCCAAGCAGAGCTGTGCCCTTGGCCGCCCAGTCGCGTGACGAACCTGCACCGTACTGTTCGCCGCCAAAGACGACCAGCGGGGTGCCTTGCTCCTGATAGGCCATCGATGCTTCGTAGACCGAGGTTTGTTCACCATCCGGGCCTTTTGTATAACCGCCTTCGACGCCATCCAGCATCTCGTTCTTGACGCGGATATTGGCGAAGGTGCCGCGCATCATGATCTCGTGGTTGCCACGGCGTGAGCCATACGAGTTGAATTCGCGCGGCTGAACCTGACGATCGGTCAGATACTTCCCGGCAGGTGTCGTTGTCGCAAACGAACCGGCGGGCGAGATATGGTCGGTGGTGATCATGTCGCCCAGGATCAGCAGAACCTTTGCACCATCGATATTCGAGATCGTGCCCGGCTCAGGCCCCATGCCTTGGAAATAGGGAGGGTTTTGAATGTACGTTGACGTCGGTGGCCAATCATAGGTTTCCTGTTGCGGAACCTCGACCTCCTGCCATTTCTCGTCGCCTTTGAAGACATCGGCATATTTCGACTGGAACGCCTCGCGGGTCACAGTTGCCTCAACCAATTCGGCGATTTCGCTTTGGGTCGGCCAGATGTCTTTCATGTAGACATCGTTGCCGGCCTGATCCTGTCCAATTGGTTCCGAAGTCAGGTCGATGTCCAGCGTACCGGCCAGCGCGTAGACCACGACCAGTGGAGGCGAGGCCAGATAGTTGGCGCGCACGTCGGGCGAGATGCGGCCTTCAAAGTTGCGGTTGCCTGACAGCACCGAAGTGGCAACAAGATCGCCTTCGGCAATCGCTTCGCTGATTTCCCTTTGGATCGGACCCGAGTTGCCAATACAGGTGGTGCAGCCATAGCCAACTAGGTTGAAGCCGATCTTGTCCAGATCTTCCTGCAGACCCGCAGCCTCCAAGTAGGCGGACACAACCTGCGAGCCGGGCGCCAATGAGGTCTTTACCCACGGTTTGCGATCCAATCCCAGCGCGGCGGCTTTACGTGCAACGAGGCCCGCGCCGATCATCACATACGGGTTCGACGTGTTGGTGCAGGAGGTGATCGAAGCGATCACGACTTTGCCCGATTCCATGCCGTAGTTTTCGCCTTTGACCTCTATTTGTTTGCCCATCGGGCGTTTGAAGGTCTCGGCCATTTCCTTGGTGAATGCGGCCTTGGCGTCGGTTAGTGCGACATAATCCTGCGGCCGTTTCGGGCCCGAGATCGCAGGAACAATTGTGCCCATATCCAGCGACAGAGTGTCGGTGTAGATCGGCGCGTAATCGGCATCGCGCCAGAAGCCGTTTTCCTTGGCGTAGGCCTCGACCAATGCGATGCGGTCTTCGTCGCGTCCAGTATTGCGCATATAGCGCAAGGTCTCGCCGTCAATCGGGAAGAAACCACAGGTCGCGCCGTATTCGGGGGCCATGTTGGCAATGGTTGCGCGATCGGCCAAGGGTAAGCGGTCCAGACCTTCGCCGAAGAACTCAACGAATTTACCAACCACGCCTTTCTCGCGCAGCATCTCGACGACTTTCAGGACAAGGTCAGTTCCCGTTGTGCCTTCGACCATCGAACCGGTCAGTTCAAAACCCACAACCTCGGGGATCAGCATCGAGATCGGTTGACCCAGCATCGCTGCCTCGGCCTCGATCCCGCCAACGCCCCAACCCAGAACGGCCATGCCGTTGACCATGGTGGTGTGGCTATCAGTACCAACAAGTGTATCGGGATAAGCGACTTCGGTGCCGCTCTGATCGGTGTCTGTCCAGACGGTCTGCGCCAGGTATTCCAGGTTTACTTGGTGGCAGATTCCGGTGCCGGGAGGCACGACGCGGAAATTGTTGAACGCGTTCTGACCCCATTTCAGGAACTGATAGCGTTCCATGTTGCGCTCATATTCGCGGTCCACGTTCATCTGAAACGCGCGTGGGTTGCCGAACTCATCAATCATGACCGAGTGGTCGATGACCAGATCGACCGGGTTCAGCGGGTTAATCTTTTGCGCGTCCCCACCAAGGCCCTTGATGCCGTCGCGCATCGCTGCCAGATCCACCACGGCCGGAACTCCGGTAAAGTCTTGCATCAGTACCCGGGCAGGGCGATAGGCAATCTCACGTGGGTTCTTGCCACCGTTGGCACCCCATTCGGCAAAGGCTTTGATGTCATCGACGGAAACCGAGAACCCGTCATCTTCGAACCGCAGCATGTTTTCCAGAACCACTTTCAGCGCGGCAGGCAGATTCGAAAAATCGCCTAAGCCTGCTTCTTGCGCGGCTGGAATCGAATAATAGGAAATGGATTTGCCATTCACGTTCAGGCTGCGGCGTGTCTTGGCGGTGTCCTGTCCGACCTTGATGGGCATCTGTGGCCTCCCTCTCAAATGACTTGGAATACGGGCTTCGCTAAGGGTTATCTGCATTACCACACCAGTTGTTTCAAGGTGCAACGGGCAGTTTGGGTGGTTTTTTGTATACCATTGCACACATTTTGTCGAAAGCTTGTGTCTGAGGTCTCAAGAAACCTTGATTGGCAGTTTATTCGGTTCCGACTTAAACCTTTCAGGCAATCATCCTCTATCGAGAGAAAACATGCTCAGATCAGTCGCTGCGACCGCGTTTGTTTCACTCTTTCTTGCTGCCCCGGCTCAGGCGCAGGATGATCCGGTGGTGGTCGAACTGTTCACCTCGCAGGGGTGCTCGTCCTGCCCGCCAGCGGACCGGATCATGCATGAATTGGCCAAGCGGGATGATGTAATCGGTCTGGCGTTGCATGTGGATTACTGGGACTACATTGGCTGGAAAGATGAATACGCCAATCCCGACCACACCGATCGTCAGCGCGCCTATGCACGTGAAGGCGGGCGGACGATGATCTACACGCCGCAGATGGTTGTGAATGGGCAGCAGGATGTGGTTGGGGCCAAGTCAATTGAACTGAACCGGCTAATCGATGCACACCTGACTGCGCCGCCGGAGGCCGAGGTCAGTGCCACGCGTACCGCGAACGAAGTATCCATGAATGTCGTTCCGATCGAGTTACCAGACGACGAAACCTATGATGTTCGGATTGTGCAGTATTCGCCGATGCGTCGCACCTCGATCCGGCGTGGCGAATTGGCCGGACATGATCTGGATTATGCAAACGTGGTCGAGAATTGGCAGATTGCCGGCCGCTGGGATGGCCAAACACCGCAGAGTTTCACCGCAACATTGTCATCGGAATTGCCTGCCGTTGTTCTGATCCAGCGCAGTGGCCATGGTCCGATCGTGGCCGCAGCGCGGGTTAAGTGATCAGGGCATATCCTTTGGCTGGACCCCCAGTCCCCTCCAGGACTTCCAGCGCCGATGAATCCAGAACCATTGTCCCATGTGCTGACGCACCATCGCTTCCAGGTCGTCATTGGTGAACTGGGTCATGGTTTTGGCATCAGTATGCGGGACCGGGTCGTGTAGGACGATCTCAAAATCGATCCCGTTGGGTTGGCGCACTGCATAGCAGGGGATCAGCACAGCCTTGTATTTGATCGCAAGTTCCGCGTTCAGCACCGAGGTGACGGCGGGTTTGCCGAAAAAGGTCAGCTCCTCACCACCATGCGCATGCAGGTCGGATACAATGGCAATGATGCCTCCGCTTTTCAGTGAACGGACCATTTCGACCATACCTCGGCGGCCCTGTTCGAACATGGGCGACCCGGTCTGATAGAATGCCTCGACATACATGTCGTTGAAATATGGATTTGCCATGCGGCGATAGAGGCTGCCGATGGGTTTACCGCTACGCGCCTGCAGCGCGACCCGCGCGGCCAGATAGTGCCCGAAATGCGCAGTGATCATCATCACTGGACGCCCTTCCGCCACGGCGGCATCAAATGCTTCGACACCCGAGCCCGATACTTTGGCCTTGCTTTGTCGCTCGATGAAACCGTCGGCTGAAAAATGCTCCATGATCGCGCGCCCGGCATTGTCAGGCACGGCGCGGCAGATGCGTTTGACCTCGGCCTCGGGCAGGTCTGGGCAGGTGAGTTTCAGGTTGCGGCGCACGCGGGTTCGAAACCCGACAATAGGGGCAAGCCAGCGCACAATCGCGCCCATCGCTCCGATGCGGCGCTCATATGGCAGCAGGCGCATGCCGCGGATTACGCCGGTCAGAAACAGGTTGGCGACGTAGTATTTTCCAAGCTCAAATCGGCTTAGTTCCGACTTTTCGACGGGCATGGGGAGAGACACCTGAGCGTTGTGAACTGCGCGACGAGACATACAGGCCCCATCGTGCGATCACAAGTGGTCGCGCCTTGCCGGACTATTCTGCAGTCTCCTCCGCCTCGACCAGTGCGATCGCGCCCTCGTCCAAAAGCGCGCGGATGGCTGCAACGATCTGCGACATCGCTTCTTCACTGTCGGATTGTTTGACCTTGCCACGTTCGGCCATTTCTTCCCGTAAGTTTTCCGCCATGCGAGAGGACATGTTGGCTAGGAAGAACTCGACCGTGGCGAGGTCTTCGTCGCTGTTGGCTCCGGCCAACGCCGTGATGAGAACGGGTTGATCCACACCGCGCAGAATCGCTGGAACATCGCGGGGTTGGATGCGCGAGGGCACATGCGAAAAGATGAATATCGATTGCCGGACGGTATCGGCAAAATCGGAGTCTTCTTCGTCCAGCGCGGTCAGCAAACCATCACGCGTCGCCGCGGCCGACTGGTTGAGGATCGCGCCCACACGCTCACCCGGCCCATCCCGAAAGGCGGGCTCGGGGCGTTGATCCAGCTGAGCGGCCAAGGACCATCCGATCCGCTCAACCGCCTCGGGCGTCACGTTGGCCGTTTTCGATACAGCATAGGTTATCCGTCGCGCTGTGGGGCCGGGCAGGTGGCCCAACAACTGGGCAGCCTTGGCGGTTTCGAGTTTCGACAGCATAACGGCGGCGACTTCGGTGCTTTCAGCTCTGGCCATCTCGGCCAGATCTTCTGAGGGTACTTCGCGCAAACGCTGCCATGGGTCACCGATCTGCCTCACGCCAGCTACCTTGCGCAGCCGGGCGGCGGTGGCTGGGGCGATCTTGCCGTTCACCGCGTCCAGAGCACTGGCAAGCCCATGGGGAAATGCAAGCCCTACGCCATCCAGCGCATCGGCAAATTCCTGCGCGACGGCGGCTAGCGTTATCCGGTCAACCAACCCCATCTGTCCAAGTTGGTGGGTAAGTTGTTCCTGCAGTGAATCAGGAAGCTCTTCCAGCGGGATATCCGCCCCCTCGTTCAGCAGCAGCCGAACCACAATTGCGGCTTTCTCTCGGTTGCTGAGGGCGCGCGGCACAACACGTGGCGCATCATCGTCTTGTTCAACGACCGGAGGTTTCGTGCCCGGCGTCATCTGCACCATTAGGTTCGTGTCCTGCATCTGCCTGCAATGCCTCATTCGCGTTGCAGGCAGAATATAGAGAGTCGGGTAAAGAAACCCTGAAACTCAGTAGCTATATGTCAGCCCTGTTCTGATCGCTTCGCGCAGCGATGTCTCAGCCCATGTGCCTTCGCCACCACGCGCCTTGATCTCGCGCCATTGTGCGATGGCCAACTCGGTCTTGCCCTGGGTAACAAATCCCTGACCCATGTAGCTGCGGGCGAGGATGTTGTCGGGGTTGGATTCAATTGCTTTCTGGTAAAATGCGTCAGCCAGTTTCAGCTCACCCATCTTGCGATAGGTGAACCCCCAATAGGTCTGCACCCGATCATCATCTTGATCCATAATACGCAGAATGCCCTGAGCATTTTCGTACTGCCCGTCGTAAGCCAACTCGCGCACGGCATCATACAGTTGGTCTTCGGTGAAATTCGTCTTGTTGGGTTTGACGCAGCGCCCGGCTGCCTCGTCATAGACGCGGCCAAACAGGCATTTCTTGGTGGTGTTGGTGGGCTTGGGCGGGCTGCTGTCCCCACCACCCGCAGCAATGGCCATGGGCGCGAAGGTAAAGGCCTGAAGAGCGATGGCCGAGGCTAGTACAAGACGCATTTTCCTACTCCGTTGTCAAAGAGACTTGTTACAATCATAGCTTGATCTTCAAAAAAGCTAACGATTGACTGATCGCTTTTATTCACAAGCAGGAAATAAAAATGTCAGCTATTGACGATTTTCATGCAGCTTTGGCTTTCGCTGTCCCAAATTGTGCCTTCAGCACAGGACTGGGTTTGCTTGGTGTTACCGTTACAGGCAAATCCGGCGGTGCCCGCACAGATAAGAGCAATTGCGCATAGAGCAGTTCGTAGCATCGAGTTTTCCTTTCGCGGAAACTGTGCCAACAGATTATCCGATTTTTGCCAATCTGGCAAAGACACAAGGCCCGGCTGCATTGAGCAAGCCGGGCCAAGTTTTTAGCACTGTTTGAGTTTGAATTATTCGCCGAATACGCGGGCGAAAATCGTATCTACATGTTTGGTATGGTAGCCGAGATCGAATTTCTCTTCGATTTCTTTCGGGCTCAGCGCGGCGGTGACATCGGCGTCGGCCAACAGTTCCTCTTTGAAGTCGGTGCGATGCTCCCAAACTTTCAGCGCGTTGCGCTGAACCATGGCATAGGCATCCTCGCGGCTTACACCGGCTTGGGTCAACGCCAACAGCACTCGTTGGCTCATGACAAGACCGGGGAACTTGTTCATGTTCTCGATCATGTTCTCGGGGAAGATCAGCATCTTGTCGATTACACCGGTCAATCGCGCGAGTGCAAAGTCCAGCGTGATAGTGGCATCCGGCCCGATCATGCGTTCGACCGAGGAATGCGAGATATCGCGCTCGTGCCACAGCGCCACGTTCTCCATCGCCGGGATCACGGCCGCACGCACCATGCGCGCAAGACCGGTCAGGTTCTCGGTCAGCACCGGGTTCTTCTTGTGCGGCATCGCGGATGAGCCTTTCTGACCCATCGAGAAGAACTCGGCCCCCTCCAGCACTTCGGTACGCTGCATGTGGCGGATTTCGATGGCGATGTTTTCGATGCTACTGGCGATGACGCCCAGAGTGGCAAAGAAGGCCGCGTGACGGTCGCGTGGGATGACCTGCGTGCTGATCGGCTCGGGCACCAGACCCAGTTTGTCGCAGACATGCTCTTCGACCTGCGGGTCAATGTTGGCGAAGGTCCCAACCGCGCCGCTGATCGCGCCGGTGGCGATTTCCGCTCGGGCGTCGCGCATGCGGGACAGGTTGCGGTCCATCTCGGCATAGAAACGCGCGAAGGTCAGGCCCATGGTGGTGGGCTCGGCGTGGATGCCGTGGCTGCGGCCGATGCGGATGGTGTTCTTGTGCTCGATAGCACGGCGCTTGAGGGCGGCCAGCAGGCCTTCGAGGTCAGCGATCAGAATGTCGGCGGCACGGGTCAGTTGCACGTTAAGGCAGGTGTCCAGCACATCCGAAGAGGTCATGCCCTGATGCACGAAACGGGCTTCTTCGCTGCCCACATGTTCGGCCAGATGGGTCAGGAAGGCGATGACGTCGTGTTTGGTAACGGCCTCGATCTCGTCGATGCGGGCGACGTCGAATTCGACGTCCTTGGCTTTCCACACCGCGTCGGCGTTTTCACGCGGGATCACGCCCAGATCGGCCATGGCGTCGCAGGCATGGGCCTCGATCTCGTACCAGATGCGGAACTTGCTCTCGGGCGACCAGATGGCGACCATCTCGGGGCGGGAATAGCGGGGAATCATTGGCGGCAGCACCTTTTTGTGATTGGGATGAGGCGTTGGCGCGGGGTTTAGCCGCGCATTCACCAAGGAACAAGGCGCGAGTGCTGGGATGGGACGGTTTGCCCTGATTTTATTGCTTTGGCCGGGAATTTTATCCGCCGAGGAGTTTCGGCGGCTGACAGGGGATGAAATCCTGATGGCGCTTATGGGCAAGAAACTCGACTACGGCGAGGGTATCAGCCAGACCTTCGATGACAGCATGCACACGCAGTACTTTTCAGGTCGCCCAAGCGCGGGGCGCTGGGCTGTGCGTGAGGATCGGTATTGTTCGGTCTGGCCGCCATCGGATATCTGGGCTTGCTACGATGTCGAGCAAAGCGGAGATACGATCCGGTTTGTAGATGTTTCAGGCAATGCGACTGACGGAACCTTTGTGAAGTGAACCTACCCAGGAATATCGAGGATTTCCAAGGGGTTTGGAGCCTGACGCGCCTCATCCGGGATGAGCGCGCGGGCCAGATCATTCATGCGGATGGTCTGGCAGAGCTGCAACACGATGGGGACGGGCTGATCTATGATGAGACGGTCACGCTGCACATTCCGGGGCAGCCTGCAATGACGGGAACGCGTCGATACCTTTGGCGTGATGCTGGGGATCAGATCGCCATTCACTTCGACGACGACCGGTTTTTTCACGCGCTCAAGCTGGGCCAGACACGCGCCGAGGACCACCACGATTGCCCGCCAGACAGCTATGATGCATTATATGATTTCTCGGGATGGCCGCGCTGGACTGTCCGTTGGAAAGTGTCCGGACCGCGAAAATCCTATGAAATGGAGACCAAATACGCGCTGCGATAGCGTAATCATCTTGCAGCAACGGCCCGGAACGGGCATTGCTGCAGGTGCAAATAAGTCCGAATGTGGAGAAATGAGATGAACGCAAACGTACTGGCCAATGCTTTTGGCCCGCGTGAGGGGACGGCGCTGCGCGTCAAGCAGGTGGCTCTGGTTGCCCTGGGTATCGTTGCTCTGGCTGTTGCAGCCAAAATCAAAGTGCCGATGTGGCCGGTTCCGATCACCATGGGCACATTCGCCGTTCTGACCATCGGCACCGCTTATGGCGCGCGCCTTGGCCTGATCACGATGCTGGGTTACCTGCTGGTTGGTGCTCTGGGCTTTGACGTGTTTGCAGGTTCCTCGGCCGAAAAATACGGCCTGACCTACATGATGGGTGGCACCGGCGGCTATCTGGTCGGTTACCTGATGGCGACCATTCTGCTGGGCGCACTGGCCGCGCGCGGCTGGGATCGTTCGGTCGGCAAGCTGGCGCTGGCGCTGGTGCTGGCCAATGTCCTGATCTATGTGCCGGGCCTGCTGTGGCTGGGTCAGCTGTATGGCTGGGACAAGCCGATCCTGGAATGGGGTCTGACACCGTTCCTGCTGGGTGACGCAATCAAGCTGGCGCTGGCCGCTCTGCTGATCCCTGGCCTGTGGAAGCTGCTGGGCGACGCACGCACCTGATAGCGCGCTCTTGCGCAAGACACACCCGCGTTCGGAGCTTTCCGGACGCGGGTTTTTTATTGTCTGCAGAACAGGATACTGGACAAAGTCAAACTGCATGGGCAACCTGACATCAGAAAACTGATCAGGTTATTGAGATATGCGTATTTTGTTAAGCTTGGCGCTTGCTGCAAGTGCCGTGACTTGGTTGGCTGTAACGCCTGTGCAAGCTGACACACCGGTGACCTACACCGATGAAGGGCGCGCCCTGTTCCGCTTTGAGGTTCCCGACTTTTGGGCATTGCGTACCGGTGGCCCGCGTGAAATCGAGGATACCAATCTGGGCGATGCCCGTGCGGTTTCGCGCGTCATGGGGATCAGACCGGTGACCGACGATAATGTCTGGATGGGCTTCGTCTCACCATCACGGGTTTCCAGCATTCAGGGCGGGCTGAGCTATCTTGAGGATATCGACAAATTCCTCGTCAAAGACCCGACCGTGACCAGCACCAGCAATACAAGGATTGGTGGGCGGCCAGCCCACGTTATTCGAGGCACCGGCAATCGGGATGGGCGAGGCGTAAACTTTACCGCCACCGTGATTGACCTGCCGCGTGACCGTGTTGCGATAGGGGTTGCGATCCTGCGTGACGGGGCCGACCCGTCTTATGTTGATGCCTTGAACGCCGTTTTCGCGTCGTTCCGGTCTTTGCAGTAAGGAGGCTCGGATGACTCGCAAACTGTTAAAACGGTCTGTTCTGGCGCTGGGGTTGGGTACTGCAACGTTTACACTGTCCGCCTGCGATGGCGTGTCCGTCGGGGTAGGGTATGGCGTTGGGTATGACCCGTTCTACGACTCGATGCTGTGGAATGATTACTACCACGACCGTAACGTGAATGTAGATGTTGACATAAACCGCCCAGACCGGCCCGACCGCCCCGATCGACCGGTTCGTCCGAACCCTCCACCGCGGCCAAAGCCACCGATCGCCAAACCGCCGTCGCGCCCGCATCCCCCGGTGGCGCGTCCTCCGACGGCACGGCCACCAATTCACCGACCCTCACCGAGGCGCCGTTAGAAAAAGGGGGCAAAAGCCCCCTTCAATCATTATCATAAGCTGACAAAGGTGGTTTTCAGTCCAGCAGCTCAGTCGTGATATGGGCCGAGCCTTCAAGGGTTCGGTGCACGGGACATTTATCTGCGATCTCCAATAGCTTAGCACGTTGCGCGGCATCCAGCGGCCCTTGTAGCCGTATCTTGCGGCGGAACTGATCGACCTTACCATCGCTGGCCAGTCCAGCGTCCTGGGCGTGTACCTTGTCGTGGCAGACATCGACGGTGATACCTGTCAGCGGCCATTTCTTGCGCCGCGCATACATGCGAATGGTCATCGAGGTACAGGCGCCCAATCCCGAGGACACAAATCCATAAGGGGACATGCCTCGGTCCGTTCCTCCGTACGAGGCGGGCTCGTCAGCGACCGCATGGTGGCGCGGGCCGGACTGGATGTCTTGCAGGAACCCTGCCGGGTCTGCCTCGGTTACGCGAACAACACCTTCCGGGGCGCCGGGTGGTGGGGCGGGCGGGCACAGTTTGACGTATCGCGACACCCAAGCCGCAATGACATCCGCCGCGTAATCCGCATCAGCGGCGCGTGTGATCAGATGGTCGGCATCGTCCAGCGTGACAAAACTTTTTGGATGCTTCGCAGCCAGAAAGATGGTGCTGGCGTTGTCAATGCTGACCGTGTCATCGCGCGGTGCGTGCAGGATCAGAAGCGCTGCTTTCAAATCTGAAACGGCAGGGCTAAGCGCGGCCTCTGAAATGTCATCGACAAAAGCTTTGCCAATGCGGAACGGGCGACCGCCAAGCGAAACCTCTGCGCTGCCTTGCGCCTGAATCTCGGGCAGGGCGGCCTCGAAATGGTGTGATACGTGGCCCGGGTCAGCAGGCGCACCCAATGTGACGACCGCCTTGACCGACGGTATGCCAGCGCGTGCGCGCAATACCGCAGCGCCGCCAAGTGAATGGCCAATAAGCAGGGCGGGGGCCATGTTGCGGCCGGACAGGTAGTGCGCTGCAGCGATCAGATCTTCGACATTTGAGGTGAATGTCGTATTCGCAAACTCTCCATCCGAGTGGCCAAGGCCTGTAAAATCAAACCTGAGCACGGCGATGCCCATCGCCGCCAAACGCGCCGAAATGCGCCGTGCGGCAGGTATGTCCTTAGAGCAGGTAAAGCAATGCGCAAACAAAGCCGTTGCCAATACCGGCCCGTCCGGCAGATCAAGGCGCGCGGCCAATTGGCTGCCGTCGTGACCGGCGAAAGTAATGCGTTCGGTGGGCATGATGAATCCTTGGTGGTCCGGGTTTCGACAATACTGTGTGCTGTGTGCGGTTCTCTCAACCCTTGTGTCAGTGGCGTAACGGGAAGGTGAGGGGGAGAGACCACGTAGCCCTTGGCGCGTCGCATCAATGCTTTGTTGGGGTTGGTTTTTGAATAATCAAAAAATGTGATGTTGGGTCGTATAAACATTCATTTTACTTATTTCTTCTTGGACCCCAACTTGCAATCATCCTTCTTATCCAAAGCAGAGGTCAAAATGGCACATACAACATCTGCACCGCTAAGCCCGACACTCCACGCCGGAGTTCTGTTGGCAATTCTCGTGACTGGCGCAATTGGTTTTGCACTGGGACAAAGCTGGCCGCTGACCAATACGTCTGAGGACACGCCAACTCTCACCGCGCCTGAGGATTGGCACGGCAATGTCAGACGGTCCCAATGGTCGAACTAGGCCATAGCGCTTAGCTAGACCCCATCAATTGTGCGTCGAACGGATACTTCGTGAGGTTTTCATAGCCGTCTTCGGTGATCAGTACCTGATCTTCCAGCTTGATCGAGAAATCGCCGCCTACCTCGCCAACTGCCGCTTCGACGCACAACACCATTCCGGGTTCAAGTGGATAATCATACGATCCCTCGACCGCCTTGTCGGGATAGGCTACCAAGGGCCATTCATCGCACAATCCAACTCCATGCATCAGGCAGCCGTATTTCTGTGCCTGAAACTTGTCATCCAGCCGATGGGCATTCGCGGTTAGTTCCGGGATCATGACGCCTGGTTTCAGCATTTCCATGTTGGTCATGATGTGCTCATGCGCGTGCTGCATGGCATAAATCATATCCGCACGTGGCTTTTGATCGCCGATCCACCAGGTTCGTGAGATGTCGACGCAAATGCCGTAAGAACCAATCAGGTCGGTATCAAACGCGATGATTTCATTTTGCCGCGTGATGCGCGGGCCGCATTCCTGAAACCAGGGATTGGTGCGCTGGCCCGAGGCAAGCAAGCGGGTCTCGATCCATTCACCACCGCGCCGGATGTTTTCAGCATGTAGCACTGCCCAAATGTCATCCTCGGATGTCTTCCCGTCTCCGACATTGACACGTGCGAAGCGCTCCATTTCGGCCACAGCGGTCTCGCAGGCGTGGCTGGCGCAGCGCATGGCGAGGATTTCGTCTGGGCCTTTGATAGCACGGGTTTTCTCGGTAAGCTCTTCGCCCTCCATCACCTCGAACCCCTGAGCCTCAAGCGCGCGCAGGCCGTGCAGCATGATCTTGTCGACACCCAGCCGCATGTTGCCGCCACCGTGTTCTTCGATCAGGGCGCGCACCTCGTTTGAAAACACATCTGCGGCAACGTCAATCTTGTCGCCCCGGTCGAAATAGAACAGATCGGCGCCCGAGCGCTGCTCGCGCACCAGCGGGTTGAATTTCGACAAGAACGGAGAGTTCTTGTAGTCCCAGATCACCATATATCCGTCAGCGCAAACTAGAACGGCCCGGAACGGGTTATGGGTATTCCAGAGCTGCATGTTGGTGCTGTCAGTCGCATAGCGGATATTCAGGGGGTCAAACAGCAGGATCCCGCCCCAATCGCGCTGCACGATGGCCTGAGTGAGGCGTTTCCAGCGGTATTTACGCATCTGTTCTAGATTGGGCAGGCTAAGCCCGGCAGCGGCCCATTCGTCGAAGGCAAGCTGTGTCGGTCCGATCTCGATCCTGTCATTGTCGTTCGGTGTCCCGTCCCCGAGGGTGGCGCCCCGGGTCGGGTCAATCTTACGGGTGTCACGATATGGTGTGTTCACGGTTGGACCTTTCTGCTTGCCTGCCCAACCTGCAAATCCAGATGCGCTGCGTCTTCTAGGTTTGCGACCGTCTTCTGGTCGCTTTTTGACCGACAGCACCAGAGCAGGGTGCTATGCCTCGACTATGACCGTGATATTACAGCAAGCCATTCCCTATGATCCACTCGCCCAAAACCCGCTGCCTGGCATTAAGCCTGCGGACCCCAGGGCCTGGTTGCATCGCGACGATGCGTTTTCTGCCCAGATGCAACGACGCGCCGCGCTGTTGGCGCAGCAAAAACCGGACGTCTTGGCGCAAAGCCCCGAGGCGTTGGCACCCGCGCAGGAGTTGCTGGAACTGGTCATTCAGCAAGTTTATCCGAATGTCTCCGATAACGTTGTGCGGCCCGACGGTGTACGGGTTGAGGTTGACCGGGAACGCCCGTTGGAAACGCTATGCCATTTGGTGCAAGAGGATTTCTGCATTCTGCAGAAACACGATGACGAGCATGTTTTGACTGGCGCGATCCTGTGCTTTCCCGCAAGCTGGATGCTGTCAGAAAAGTTCATGCGCCCTTTGATTGGGATCCATGAACCGGTTGATGCCTACGACGCCAATATTGCCCGCAGAGTTCAACGTTTGTTTGACGGCATTCAGCCCAACCGGCCACTTTGGCGGTTCAATGCGCTTTGGTACAATGATGCCGAATTGTTCCAACCGCGTAGTCTCATGCAGCGACGCACGCCGCAGGACGAAAATTCGGCCCGATATCTGCGTAGTGAACGTCAGACTCTCTTGCGTTTACCTGAGACAAACGCAGTGGTGTTCGCGATCCACACTTATGTAATGGCCGCTGATCAGGTCCTTAAAATGGAAAACCCCGCCTGACGGCGGGGCCTCCAAGGAGGGTCTTGGGTAATTTGATTACATGCCAATCGCGCTGGCGACCTCGGCAAAAGCATTCGTAGCGTTCAGGCCAAAAATCGCTGTGGTAAAAGCCAGAACCTGAGTGTTGAGGCGGAAATCCTCACCCCGGATCAGATTGACTGCTGCCAGGGATATGGCAATCGGTGTCGATATGCTTGCCACAGCACCAGTCATGCCCCAGCTGGTCAGTCGCAGAATATCGCTTGGGCGTTCCGTTTCGTCCTCGGACTGGTGAATGTTGCCGGCGGGCAGGGGAGCATCAGCCTCGGTCCGGAAGGCGATACTGAGCAGTTGGTCGTCACTTAGCTTGATCGGACGCGGCTTGGCGTGTTTGGTCTGTGCATCTTCCGCATCAGGATCAGGCAGATCGAGCCCCGCAAATGGGCCGCTGACTGCTTCGAATATCTGCTTTCGGTTCCGGGCGTTGCGCGGCGCAATTGAATCAAAGGCACTCATGAATTGTTCGATGGTGAGAACCGTTTTGGGCGACAACCATTCGACACGACGGGTCGTGCAGATGTCGACCATTCGGTACAGGATCACCACAAGCATCAACTCGGATATTTCACTGTCATCGAGCAGTTTTGACACCGGACAAATCGAGATCGTCAGCCGGTTTCCCGGCAGCGTAACCGCAGCACGCGGCATAGTTTTGAGACCAGCGGTTCGATCCATCCGCTCATGGTGGTTGTGATCTACTTGGGTTGGTTCCGAGTCCAATGTCAGACGCACGAGATATTGGCTGCTGACAATACTGGCCTCCGATGCGCTAAGAAGCGTCTTGCGCTCGACCAGATGGCCATAGTCACCCAGCGTCGTCGAGACGACCTCGCACAGACGCTCAAGCGCGCCATCTGCCGACCCGTCAAACTGGAGGCCACCGTGGTAACTATGCTTTGCAGTCACAGCATGTTCCTTTGCTGTCATAATCTTCACAACAAATTAACAGGCGAAATGGCGCAAATTTTGACCAAAATGGAAAAAAGTCGAAATATTCCAAGATTGATTACGCTTTGGAAACCAAGAAAATCGGGGTTTCCTTAAATCTATGTGGCAACAATGTGGCCGAATTCAGGTGCTCTGACGTCAAGCCTATGACTGCCCTAGTTGTCGATTCGCGCCGCCATGATTGCAATGGATTGCTGGTAGACCGAGGCCGCATTCCATTGCTGTATGACCGCAAAATTCGGCTCTCCGGGTTGATAGCCGCGACCGGGCTTCCACCCTTTCTTACGCAGAAAATTCGCGGTCGAGGCGAGCGCGTCGGTCATGTTATAAAAATCGACCCGACCGTCACCGGTGGCGTCCACACCATAGGTCAGGGCGTTGCCGGGCAGGAACTGTGTATGCCCCAGCTCGCCATGTTTTGCCCCTTTTGTCGCCATCGTAAGGGTACCTTGGTCAACCAGTTTTAAGGCGCCGATAGCGTGCGGGATGAAGAATTCGGACCGGCGACAATCATAGGCTAATGTCGTGATTGCGGAAACAACCTGACTATCGCCCATGAAACCTCCAAAGCCGGTTTCCATGCCGTGAATGGCAATTAGCACACCCGCCGGTACGCCATATTGACGCTCGAGCGCGGCGTAAAACTGCGGATTGCGAGCTTTGCGCTTGCGCCCTTGCGCAACGATGGTGTTTGCCCCGCGCACCTGCATGAATTTGTCCAATGAGTATTTAAAGCTCTTCTGATTGCGATCCGCGGCAATCGTACGTGTTGCATATTGCGTTTGTGCGAGCGCCTGCAGACCCTTCTTTTTCACACCCGCTCGTTTGGCGGTTTTGGCAAAGTCGGCTTTCCAGGCCTCAAACCCGCTGCTGGTATTCCCACAAGGGGCGGACAGTGCCACCGAGGGCAGAAGGAACGCGAGTGCAGCGTAAAGGCGAAGACGAGGCATAGAGGAAATCCGAGTGCAAAAAACTACGCTCAGCCTAAGCCGAGTTCGACCTACCGCAAAGTGGTTTAATAGAGATCAAGCTCGTCTGTGCCTTTCAGAGATTCGAACCATTCATCCGGGGTTTTGTCGATCTTGGCATGTTTGACCATCATCGCGTTCATATTTGGCAGACTGGATGAGTCCGGCCATTCATCGGGTTGCCACAGGTTTGATCGAATGATGCATTTGGGACAGTGCGCAAAGACGGTTTCGACATGGATCAACAGGGCCAGCTTGGGCACGCGTCCGCCAACGGCCATGTTTGAAAGAAGTTCGGGATCTGCGCTAATTCTCGCGGATCCCCGCAGGCGCAGAGTTTCCAATTTTCCGGGGACAAAGAATATCACGCTGACGCGCTGATCTTTCAGCAAATTATGAAACGTATCCACGCGCTTGTTCCCGGGCCGGTCCGGGATCGCAATCATCGAGTTCGAGAGCACCTGCACAAACCCCGCAGGATCGCCACGAGGCGAAATATCGAGATGCCCATCGGGATTGGCCGAAGCGATCAGGCAGAACGAGGACATGCCGATGAAGTCTCGACACATCTCATCAAGTGCAGGCAATTCCTTTGCAATGATCTGCGGCAAGGGTTGCCCGCAAATGCGTTCCAGATCTTTTTCCGAGGTTACAAGTCCTGAATACTCAGAAAAGGGATTGTCGCTTGCGGGCATGTGCTCTCTCCGCCTGATGTTGAGCTCAAATTTTGAAAGATCATCATCGATCCGTCAAATCTCGCGGAGATACAGAAAAAGGGGCGCCCGATGGGCGCCCCCTGAGAATTTTCGTCGAAAATTCTTAATCAGCAGCTGTAGTACATGCCGTACTCAACCGGGTGAGGTGTGTGCTCGTAGGTTTCTACCTCTTCCATCTTCAGCGCGATGTAGCCGTCGATCTGGTCTTTGGTGAACACGTCGCCTTGCAGCAGGAAGTCGTGATCAGATGCCAGTGCTTCCAGAGCTTCGCGCAGGCTGCCGCAGACGGTCGGGATGTCGGCCAGTTCTTCGGCAGGAAGATCGTACAGGTTCTTGTCCATGGCTTCGCCCGGATCGATCTTGTTCTTGATGCCGTCCAGACCGGCCATCAGCAGCGCGGCGAACGCCAGATAGGGGTTTGCGGCCGGATCGGGGAAGCGGGCCTCGACGCGCTTGGCTTTCGGGCTTTCGGTCCACGGAATACGCACGCAGCCTGAACGGTTGCGGGCCGAATAGGCGCGCAAGACGGGGGCTTCGAAACCTGGGATCAGACGCTTGTAGCTGTTGGTCGCCGGGTTGGTGAAGGCGTTCAGCGTTTTGGCGTGCTTCAGGATGCCGCCGATGAAGTACAGCGCCTCATCAGACAGGTCGGCGTATTTGTCGCCCGCGAACAGCGGCTTGCCGTCTTTCCAGATCGACATGTTCACGTGCATGCCGGTGCCGTTGTCACCTGCGATTGGCTTCGGCATAAAGGTCGCCGATTTGCCATAGGCATGTGCAACGTTGTGGATCACGTACTTGTATTTCTGAAGCTCGTCGGCCTGCTTGGTCAGGCTGTCGAAGATCAGGCCCAGTTCGTGCTGACACGATGCAACCTCATGGTGGTGCTTGTCGACCTTCATGCCCAGACGCTTCATGGTCGACAGCATTTCCGAGCGCAGGTCCTGCGCTTCGTCAACGGGGTTTACGGGGAAGTAACCACCTTTGACGCCCGGACGATGGCCCATGTTGCCCATCTCGTATTCGGTGTCGGTGTTCCACGATGCATCAGTCGCATCAACTTCGTAGGATACCTTGTTGATACTGTTCGAGAAACGAACGTCATCAAATAGGAAAAATTCGGCCTCAGGACCCATGTAGGCCACATCACCAATACCGGAAGCCTTCAGGTACGCTTCAGCTTTCTGAGCGGTGCCTCGCGGGTCACGTTCATAGGCTTCACCAGTGTCAGGCTCCACAACCGAGCAGTGCAGGCAGATGGTCTTTTCCGCATAGAACGGATCGACATAGGCGCTGTCGGTGTCGGGCATCAATTTCATGTCGGAAGCTTCAATCGACTTCCAGCCCGCGATGGACGAACCGTCGAACATAAAGCCCTCTTCCAAGAAGTCCTCATCGACCTGGTCGGACATGATGGTGACGTGCTGAAGTTTGCCGCGCGGGTCGGTAAAGCGGATGTCGACGTATTCGGCGTCTTCATCACGGATCAGCTGAAGAACTGCGTCCTTGCTCATACTATTTGTTCCTCTGATTTGAAGATTGCTGTGTTACAGGGCTTCCGAACCGGTTTCGCCGGTGCGGATACGAATGGCTTGTTCGATAGGTGAGACAAAGATTTTTCCGTCCCCGATCTTGTCGGTCTTTGCGGCGCTAACGATGGCTTCGATCGCTGCGTCAACCTGATCATCATCCAGGACGACCTCGACCTTTACCTTGGGTAGAAAGTCGACAACATATTCTGCGCCGCGATAAAGTTCGGTGTGACCTTTCTGGCGACCAAAGCCTTTCACCTCGACCACGCTGAGGCCCTGGACTCCCACGTCTTGCAGCGCCTCTTTCACTTCGTCCAGTTTGAACGGCTTGATGATCGCTTCGATCTTTTTCATTCCGGCTCACCTTGTATGGTTGTCTCGATGGCAATGATCACGTCTAAGATCGGGCGGCAATGGAACTGCGAATTTGGTCGCCTTGTGGTGCTGCAAAATCGTGCAACGGGTTAAATTTTGATCGATGTGCACAAAATGTAATCAGAATTGAATCGCGTGAGGGCGCAATATGGCAGAGTTGCTGACAGCGGCACAGATGCGGACGATCGAAAAGTCCGCGATTGAGTCCGGTGACGTGAGCGGACTGGAGCTGATGGAGCGGGCGGGGCGCGGTGTTCTTCAAGCCGTATTTGAAGAATGGCCAGAGCTGCAGCGGGGGCCAGCCCCCGCACCCCCGAGGTATTTGGGGCCAGATGAAGAGGATCCGCTGCGTGCGGTAGTTCTTTGCGGGCCAGGAAATAACGGGGGGGATGGATTTGTTGTTGCACGCTTGCTGCGGGAGCGCGGCTGGGAGGTGGCGGCATTTCTTCTTGGTGATCCGGCGAAGCTGCCACCAGATGCGCGTGTGAATCATGACAGGTGGGGCGAATTGGGGGAGGTTCACCCATTTTCCGAAGTGTTTGCCGCGCATCAAGGGGCTGACCTTTATGTCGATGCGTTATTCGGGACGGGCTTACAGCGACCGCTTGAGGGTGATGTTCTAAAATGGGCAGAAATGACTGCCTCGGATCCAGCCATCGCCGAAAAGACAGTATCCGTTGATATGCCGTCTGGCCTGTGTTCCGATAGTGGGCGTGAGCTGGCCCCGGGGACCGCGACGGTTCAGGCCAGGCTCACGGTATCGTTTCATACTGCAAAGCTGGGGCATTATCTGGGGCTGGGGCCGGTCAGAAGTGGCCGATTGGTCGTCAAGGACATTGGTTTGGAGGAGGGAGTTCAGGGCGCGGTCAAACTGGTGACCACCCCGGATGCTGATTTTTCGAAGGCAACTGCCTTACACAAATATGCGCATGGGCATGCCTTGATTATTAGCGGAGGTGCGGGGGCAACCGGCGCAGCAAGGCTGGCGGCACGTGGTGCATTACGCATCGGGGCCGGATTGGTGACGCTGGGTGTTCCACCCTCGGCTCAGATGGAGGTTGCCAGTCACATCACTGCGCTGATGCTGCAGCGGGTCCAGAGCGGCGATGATCTGATGGAAGTCCTGATGGATGCGCGGTTGAATGCACTATGCCTCGGTCCTGGTTTGGGGCTGGCGCGTGCGCAGGAGCTGGTTCCTGTCGCGCTGGCCTCGGGGCGTCCCGCAGTGCTGGACGCGGATGCTTTGACGGCGTTTGCTGATGCGCCAGAGGTGCTGTTGGACATGCTCCATGACAGATGTGTTCTGACACCGCACGGGGGCGAGTTTGCGCGATTGTTCCCGGAGATCTCCGAAAAGCTCTCGATCAAGCCGGGCAAAGGGCCGGCTTATTCCAAAGTGGATGCCGTGCGTGAGGCGGCCAAGCAGGCTGGCTGTGTGGTACTATACAAGGGCCCTGACACGGTGATTGCTGCACCGGATGGGCAATGTGCGATCAATGCGGCGCTGTTTGACCGGGCGGCGCCCTGGCTGGCGACAGCAGGGTCGGGCGATGTGCTTGCCGGGTTCATAACGGGGCTATTGGCGCGGAGCTTCAACCCGATGGCTGCAGCCAAGGCCGCAGCTTGGTTACATGTGGAATGCGCCAGGCATTTTGGGCCGGGGTTGATTGCTGAAGATCTGCCGGAACAAGTGCCAGCGGTATTCGCACGGCTTGAAATCAATGGGTCATAGGCAAATATTGGCCGATCGCGGGTCAAAGCGGCAATGTTTCGCCTTATGATTTACCTGTGCGCATATCGGGTGTTTGCAAGCTGCAACACGCAGCGCAAGAATTGTCTTGCAGGTTAGCTGGGTGCTGCTTTCGAACTAGGTCAAAATATTGATTATAAAACGCTTTCCCTGAAGGTCCCCGCCTCCGCCTGTGGCAGAAATGCAATGCCGGGCTAATAAGCTTTAGCAATCATTGGAACCGTTAATCCAGGTGCGCATATCGGCAATATCAAAAAACTGACCCATCTATGGTGAATGACATGACAGTGAATTTTAAGCTGACTTCGATAGCAGCGGCGCTTGTCGCAACAACGGCAATCCCCGCCGCCGCCGAACTGAAATACGAAAACAACACGGGCGGTTATGTCCTGCTTTATGGTCAGTTGCACCCGGCCTTAATCTCGGTTGACGACGGTGAAGAGACCGAAACGCGCGTTCTGGACAATGACCTGTCAAACAGCCGCGTCGGTTTGGAACTGTTGCAGCCCTTCGGCAACAACGATTTCACCTTCCGTTTTGAAACCGGGCTTGGTCTGCCGAGCTCGAGCGAGTGGAACCAGCTGGGCACAGATTTCAGCGGCTGGACGCGTGAAGATATCCGTCACGTGGATTTCGCACTTGCCGGTGACTGGGGTAAATTCTCGGCCGGTCAGGGCAGCATGGTGGCCGATGGCGCTGCCGAAGTGGATCTGTCTTACGTTGGAACTGCGCTGTATTCCTTTACCAACGATGAAAATGGCGGGTTCTTCTATCGCGGCACTGACGGTTTGCTGAGCGACATCACCGTTGGCGATTCCAGCAGCAACTTTGACGGTGCGCGCCGTGGCCGCGTTCGGTATGACACGCCGGAGTTCAGCGGTTTTAAGGCCGGCATCGCCTATGGTCAGAACATTCTGTCCAGCAGCGATGACGATGACTATTACGATATCGGCATTCGCTATAACAACACCTTCGGCGGCGGGGTTGAATTTGCAGCGGCGGTTGCATACTCGGTGCGTTCGGCTGACGATGGATCGGGGGACCGCAAGGATACGATCGGGTCGGCCTCGGTTATGCTGCAAAACGGCCTGAGCTTCACCGTAGCCGCCGGTACGCGGGACAATGACGCGGATGGTGCGTCTGACCCGAACTACTTCTACGGCAAGATTGCCTATGAGGATCAGTGGGTATCCTGGGGTAAAACCGGTATCGGGATCGACTATTACTCGGGCTCGGACTTCGTAAATGACGGTTCCAGCACCGATGCTTGGGGCATCGCTGTTGTTCAGCGTATCGACAGCATCAATACAGATGCATATCTGAAATACCGCAATCACGATTTCGAAGATGGTGCATCGTTCGACAACAACGAGGCGTGGGTGCTGGGGGCCCGCTGGAGGTTCTGATTTCTCAGCTTTCGATGATCGAACGCTCCGGCCTGTGCCGGGGCGTTTTTTCGTCTGTAATAGGGGTAAAACCGGCCTGAAAGGGCCTTTGCCTCTTGCACGCAGGCGGCTGTGCAAATAGAAGGCGTCAAATTTGCCCGGCGCGCCCGTTTTGCGCGCCCCGAATCCTATGGGGACTACCAAAATGCAGGTTACCGAGACGCTGAACGAAGGTCTGAAGCGCGGCTACAACATCGTTGTGACCGCAGCCGAGCTGGACGACAAGGTCAACGAGAAACTGACCGAAGCGCAGCCCGAGGTTGAAATGAAGGGTTTCCGCAAAGGCAAGGTGCCGATGGCTCTGCTGAAAAAGCAGTTCGGCCAACGCCTGCTTGGCGAAGCGATGCAAGAAACCATCGACGGTGCGATGAACAAGCACTTTGAGGACAGCGGCGAACGTCCTGCATTGCAGCCCGAGGTCAAGATGACCAACGAGGACTGGAAAGAAGGCGACGACGTAGAAGTTGCGATGTCCTACGAAGCGCTGCCCGAGATTCCGGAAGTTGACCTGAAATCGGTCGAACTGGAGAAGCTGGTTGTCAAAGCGGACGACGCAGCCGTGGAAGAAGCGCTGAACAACCTGGCTGAGACCGCGCAGAACTTCAAAGCGCGTCGCAAAGGTTCGAAAGCCAAAGACGGTGACCAGATCGTGTTCGACTTTGTTGGTAAGGTTGACGGCGAAGAGTTCGAAGGCGGTTCGGCTGAAGATTACCCGCTGGTTCTGGGCTCGAACAGCTTCATCCCCGGCTTTGAAGAGCAGTTGGTCGGTGTGAAGGCCGAGGAAGAAAAAGACGTCAACGTCACCTTCCCCGAAGAATACGGTGCTGAGCATCTGGCCGGCAAAGACGCCGTTTTCACCTGCACCATCAAAGAGGTGAAAGAGCCGGTCGCAGCTGAGGTCGACGACGAGTTGGCCAAGAAGTTTGGTGCTGAGGATCTGGCTGGGTTGAAGGCACAGATCGCCGAGCGTCTGGAAGCCGAATATGCTGGAGCGTCCCGTGCAGTTATGAAGCGCGCTTTGTTGGACGTGCTGGACGAGAAAGTCTCGTTCGACCTGCCGCCGTCACTGGTAGAAGCAGAAGCCAAGCAGATCGCGCATCAGCTGTGGCACGAGGAAAATCCTGACGTTGAAGGTCACGATCACGATCCGATCGAACCAACCGACGAGCATAACAAGCTTGCCGAACGCCGCGTGCGTCTGGGCCTGCTGCTTGCCGAACTGGGCCAGAAGGCCGAGGTTGAAGTGACCGACTCGGAAATGACACAGGCGATCATGAACCAGGCGCGTCAGTACCCGGGCCAGGAGCGCCAGTTCTTTGAATTTGTGCAGCAGAACGCCCAAATGCAGCAGCAGCTGCGTGCGCCTATTTTTGAAGACAAGGTTGTCGACTACGTCTTCGAACTGGCTCAGGTTGCGGACAAAGAAGTCAGCAAGGACGATCTGCAAAAAGCCGTTGAGGCACTGGAAGAGGAATAATCCTCTTCCTTCCCCCTTTAGGGGTCAAAAAAAAGCGGAGCCGTCTCGAATTAGACGGCTCCGCATGGGTGGCTTTGTACTATGAGGTGAGGGGGTCAGGCCTCATGAGCAAAAGCACGGGGGGTCTGTAACAGAGCGGTCTTCTGCTCTGGGGTGAATGTGTCGGACAGCGCTTCGATCAGTTTCAGCACTGCCTGCCTTTCTTCTTCCGTCTTGGCCGCACTCATCTGTTCGACAAAGTACTTCTCAAGATCGGTGAGCGGCTTGTGGTCGCGATTTGCCGGGCTGAGTTTGGCGGCCTTTTTGGCCTCGAAGAACTCCAACGCCTTTTCTTCTTCGATAAAGACATCGTGGTGAATGTCTGCGAATTCGCGAAGACCCGAAATCCTCTCTTCTGTGCAATCCAGCAACGCCGCCATGGCCGGTACCTTGCCCATCGGAACGGTTTCGCCCACATAGTCGTAAGGCGCACAGTTCGAGCGTTTGAGAACGCGGTTCATAACCGGGTCAATCACGGTGATGATGTCCTGGATACCCGCACTACGGCAGTATTCCAGAGATCCGATCATCAGCTCACAGGTCGCGTAAGAAACCGAGTTCTTCTCTTTTCCTCGGGTCAGTCGCTGCGTGTCGACGCAGAAGCGGGTGGATTCCCACATGGTCGCGCTGCGCATTGGCGCTTCGCCGCATAAGATATCCGAGAACACATCTGAAAGCATGTGCGGGCCGGTTGTCTGGAGTGCACGTACTGCGGCTACGACGTTCCCCTCATCGTCGAGACCAATTACGTATGCAGGATCCAGGTGATCGAACTGATCGATTTCTTTGCCGTCTTCGATGTGGACATCCCATCCAAGTCGTCCACCAAAAACCCGAGCGCGCAGTTCGAACATATCGTCAAGAACTTCGGTGAACAGATGTCTGTTCAGCCCATCAACTACCAAAATCATGTTAACCCCCTTCGAGTGATCTGTCTGTGGATAAGACGTTACCCGGTTTCCACAGCGAATCTATTGGGGGTTTCCCGTAATATTGGCTTTTTTTAGCCCAATTTCGGCAAAATTTGGCTTTATCCTGGGTAGATTAAGCCGATTCCGATGGCCCGACCGACAGCCTGCGGAGTCGTCAGTGCATTAAGCTTTTCGCGAGAAGAGCGCAAGTGCACCTCAACCGTGCGGTGCGAAATCGACAGGATATCGCCGATATCTTGTTGCGATTTACCCGCTGCGGCCCATTGCAAAATCTCCAATTCTCGGCTGGAGAGGGTCGGGTGGTACAGCATCCGGCTGATCGTATCCGATGTCATGACATTGTCATGGATGTGTACGGCCAATGATTGCAGGTCACTTATCACGTTGGGCACCAGTTTCTTCCACTCATCCCGGCTGCACTCGCGCACTGCGCTAAGCAAGCCGATATCTCCGTACGGCCCGCGAACCGGAATCGTAATGCCTTGATCTGGAATGCCAAAATCATGTGCATCGCGAAAAACGCGCTGGAAATCTTTACCGCGTTCCAGACGGCTCCAGTCGACCGGAGCGATACTGCGCTGGCTCATGTGCAGCGTCGGATCGATCAGGTGCAGGCCTTGCTCTTGATAGTGGGTTTTCCAGTCGTCCCCATAAGTCACATGGCCGTGAATTGTACCTGCAGCAGGATTCATACCCGCATAGGCTGCGTGGTCCATTTCATATTTGTCACAGACCTGACGCAGGAACTCGTCATACCGAGTATCCTGTTCGGGAAGAGTGCTGAGATCAACAATATCCATACGGTAACGACCAGTTAGACCCGAGTGAGCGGGCGGATCCCCTTGGCCAGGAAAATGATACTGTCTTCCCTGACGTCAAGCAGGACACCACATTTCGCTTGTCAAGACAAGAAGATGTGGGAAATGTCTGCCTTTTATAGGTAAATGTGCCTTTCGGGCACACAATTACGCACCTTTAAAAGATTTAACGTCAGAGTTGTGCAGTAGGTCATGGGATTCGCCGTGGCATTTCGAAGGTTATGTATGTGCATTACAATCGAAATGCGAATTAAACATGCCTATTCTGTGGCAGAAACCAGACCCGTCTCGACGAGCATGCCCCTGGCCTTTGCTTCGGGCCAATATCCTTTGGCATAAAGAAAGATGGCACGTTGTTGATCTCCATCAGACAAAAGCCAGGCGCCTCGCAGGTATTTTCCGGCAAACTCCAGATTGGTATCGGCGTCCAGCAGGCCTTTGGCATTTCCAGTATAACCCATTGATCGCGCAGTGGCCGGGAGGATTTGCAGAAGCCCATAATAGGGGCGGTTCACCGCCCACGGCCGATGTGTGCTTTCACGGATCGCCAGCTTGTGCACCAACTCCCGCGGGAGCTCGTAGTGGTCAGCCCATTTATTGATCGAGGCGCGAAGCTCGGGTGTTTCATTGGGGTAGAGGGGGGGATCGAACGTATCGCCGGAACCCGAGCTGCCAGGACTGCCACAAGCTGCAAGCGGTGCCATAAGCAACAAGGTTAAGACGCGGCGACGAAGGAGGGGGGTCATCAAAATACTCCTGATTGCGAATGGCGATGATATGAAACCCTCGCCGGTCTGCAAGGCCAGGCGAACAATCGGGCCGAATTTTGCTTGCGATGTAACAAAAAGAAAAAGGGCCGCGTAAAAGCGCGGCCCTTTGATATTGGATATGCAGTCAGATCAGGCTTTTGCTTCGTCTTCTTCGACCGGAGCTTCTTCGGCAACCAGATCTTCGTCTTCCGAAGCGGCAGAGCCTATGTCGTCGAACAGCTCGGCGATCTCGAATTCGGCAGCGGCTTCTTCTTCAGCAGCCAGTTCCTGGATCGATTTGCCCGATGCCTGCAGTTCGGCTTCTTCTTCCGAACGTGCGACGTTCATCTTGATCTCGACTTCTACCTCGGGGTGCAGGTTGACTGCGACCGAGTGCAGACCCAGTTCCTTGATCGGAGCGATCAGGGCAATCTGTTTCTTGTCGACGGTGAAACCAGCTTCGGTTGCGGCGTCTGCGGCATCACGCGGGGTGACCGAACCGTACAGAGCACCGGCATCCGATGCCGAACGAATCACGATGAACTGCTGACCGTCCAGCTTTTCAGCCAGCGCTTCAGCTTCTTTCTTGGTTTCCAGGTTGCGTGCCTCAAGCTGGGCTTTCTGGGCTTCGAACGACGCGATGTTGGCGTTCGATGCGCTCAGCGCTTTGCCTTGGGGCAGCAGGAAGTTGCGGGCGTAGCCGGGCTTGACGTCAACGACGTCGCCCATCTGACCCAGTTTCGCAACGCGTTCCAGAAGGATAACTTGCATGTCAGTCTCTCCTTACTTCACGGCGTAGGGCAGCAGGGCGAGGAAGCGGGCGCGCTTGATAGCACGGGCCAGTTCACGCTGCTTTTTCGCCGAAACGGCGGTGATGCGCGAAGGTACGATCTTGCCACGCTCAGAGATGTAGCGCTGCAGCAGACGGGTGTCTTTATAGTCGATTTTCGGCGCGTTCTCACCCGAGAACGGGCAGACCTTGCGGCGGCGGAAAAATGGTTTTGCGGCCATGGTTTATGTCCTTTCGTCAGGCGTTGATCAGCGGCGCTCGCGGCGGCCTTCGCGCTCATCGCGCTTCTGCATCTGGACCGAAGGGCCCTCGGCATGCTCGTCGACCTTGATGGTCAGAACGCGCATCACGTCATCATGCAGGCGCATCAGGCGTTCCATTTCCTGAACCGCACCCGAAGGGGCATCGGTTTTCAGGAAGGCATAGTGGCCTTTGCGGTTCTTGTTGATCTTGTAAGCCATCGTCTTGACGCCCCAGTACTCGCTTTCGACGACGTTGCCGCCGTTGTCAGCCAGAACGGTGCCGAAATGTTCGACAAGGCTTTCTGCCTGCGCGTTGGACAAATCCTGACGCGCGATCATTACATGCTCATACAGTGGCATGTGCACTCCTGTTTATATCAAGGCGCATTTCAAAGGCGGGGCCATATGGTCCTTCGCGACCCTGCCACGAGAGGCTGCGCGATTCATAACTCCTGCGAAGGATGGCCCCGTATACACGTTTGAGCGGGCGGGGCAAGCCCTGCCACATATGCCTTTGTGAAGTCGCCCTATTTCCACTGGTGCGCCCAATTCCTGACGCTTTTCGCCCCGAGGTTGTTCATGAAGCCGGGAGAACCCGGTAGATTGGAAAACATAGACAGGGCAAGACAATGGCCGTCATGAACACAAACACTTTTGAACAATCGACGCCTGCTGCGGTATTTGATAAATCCGTACCCGTTCTGATTACGTTTGCGCCGAATTGGCGGGCTCGGATGTTTCTTCTGCGTGCCGTTGGTGTCTTTCTGATCGTGTCGGCCTTTTCGATGTGGTTGATGCCGGGTTCGGTTATGGGGGCCGAGGTTTGGCCTATCAAGTTGGTCGCTTCGCTGATGTTCCTGATTGTTGGCGTCAGCCTGCTGACCATCGAGGTGATGGATGCGCGCCCAGACGCCTATTTTGACCCAATCCGCCGCGAGGTTCGCATTCTTCAGAAAAACGAAAACGGTCGGCCGCAAACGGTATTGCGCCGCAGCTACGACTCGCTGGGTGGCGCGCGTTTCGCTGACGACCAGGTCGAACTGTACGATGTAGACGGAAGCCTGCTGATGAAGCTGCCACTGGAATCGGCGGATGTTGGCTCAGCGCTCAAAGGTCAACTCAGCCAAAACGTAACAATTTTCGCCTGATTTTTATTCTGTTCAAAAAGGAACAGAAGTTGTGAATCAAAAAAACTTGTGTGCCGCCCTTGGGCGGCACATTTTCGTAGGTGAGCAACCCACCCGGTTTGCAACAACACCATTGCGGAGATTGTTATGAAATCCACCCTTATTGCTGCTGCTTTGGCCGTATCGGCGACCACAGCATTCGCCAGTGCTGAAAAATACGTTTTGGACTCCAGCCATAGCCAGGTCATCTTCAGTTGGAACCACCTTGGCTTTTCGACCACCACGGGCATGTTTTCGGGCTTTGAGGGCGAAATCATGTTTGATCAGGAAGACCCGGCAGCATCAAGCGTGACTGTTTCGATGCCGGTCGTTGAGATGATCACCGGTTGGAAGCCGCGCGAAGACCACTTCATGACCGAAGATTTCTTTGGCGCAGCCGAAGGTGATCTGGTGACCTTCACTTCAACTGGTATTGAGGTCACTGGCGAGAACACAGCCAACATCACCGGTGATCTGACCATGAATGGTGTCACCAAATCCGTGGTTCTGGATGCCAAGCTGAACCAAGTGGGTGAGCACCCGATGGCGGGCAAGCCATGGGCCGGATTTGACGCCACCACAACGCTGGTGCGCAGCGATTTTGATCTGGGCCAATTCGCTCCGTTCGTGGGTGACGAGGTCGAGGTCAAGATTTCGATCGAGGCGCAGAAGGCCGACTAATCCCTTCATGATCCCAAAAAAGGAACCGCCGGGGTTATGCGCCCCGGCGGTTTTTCATTTGTCGTCGCGTTCTGCCGTCAATTCAACTGCGACGATAACCGTGAACCCCAACGAATCTTCGGTGGGTTGCGATTTTCCAACGTCGAAATCCATTCGGTTGAGTTCCAGATTCCCCGACATCGTCGCTGCATCGTCGGCCAGTTCCAGCGTAAATGGCAGGACGACATCGATAGATTTGTCCCGGATTGTCAGAGGCCCTCGCGCCTCATAACCCGCATCCGTTTTGAACAGGTCGGCCTTAAATTGAGCCGTAGGAAACTGCGCACTGTCAAAGAAATCCGCACCCATCGCTTGGTCGGTGACTGTGCCGAGGCTGAGTGAGCCAATGGCAATCGTTACATCGACGGAACCGGCCAATCCCGGCTCGGCGGGCTCCTCAAACGCTATCGCTGCAGTCCAGTCAGCAAACTCGCCGCTTACGGGACTGCCCAATTGCGAGATAGTAATCGACAGGGATCCGTCTTCGACCTCCCATTCCGATTGAACTTGCGCAAGTTCGGCCGTGTCTTCGGTTGCTTTGGACTGGTCGTCAAAGACACCGGTGGACCAACCTCCGACCAGCACCGCGCCCCAGATTGCCAAGGCGGCGAAGGCGGGAACAATGGAATGGTGCTGTGCCGGGGGTTCCGGCGCGTCCGATTGGCCGGGCAGCATACGGCGCAGGGTACTGTCTTTGTCCACGACATGGTGTTTCAGCGCGCCCGCTATGTGCAGCACGAGCGCCACACCCAGGGCCCAGACGAAAAGCCAATGCAGGCTGGCGCTGATGTCTGCAAGGAAAGCTGACTTCGGAACAAGCGGTAGGTTCTGACCAAGGGGCCATAGGATCGGCGCGAAGCCGTCGGTGGCGGCGTGGTGGATCCAGCCGCTGAGCGGAGCCAGTACAAGCGAGCCGTACAGCAGCCAGTGCACAGTTTCGGCGGCGAAGGCCTCGGGTTTGTTTTCAGCGTTCAGCAAGCCCGGCTTCGTCTGGGTAACAGCCCAAAGGATTCGGGCCAGTGCGACGAAGAACACGGTAACACCAATGGTTTTGTGCAGTGAAAACAGCTGGGCGGCGCGAGCGATGTCATCCTCGGTCGTGGGAATGCTCGGATCGTAAATCGCATGGGCCAATTGGTTCGCGAACCAGCCCAGCGGCAGAGCCGTCAGGATCAATAGCGCGGTCAGCCAGTGAAATGCTTTGGTTACACCACCATAGCTGGACCGGGTGTTGGTAAGGGGCATCGATTGGCTCTCCGAGTTTCTGAATTGAGGGTAAGTTAAATGGATGCCGTGTGGACACAAGACAGAGAAATGCACAGTAAAGGTGTCCTGATGCAGAACGCAGGCAATGCTTGTGCCGCGCCGATTGTCAGTTTAAACCCCGCCGAAATCTGACGTCACGCAAGAGGCACCAATGACACGCGCGTTTGTTTTCCCCGGGCAGGGCGCCCAGACCATCGAAATGGGCAAGTCCTTGGCTGAGGCATATCCAGCCGCCCGCGCCGTTTTCGATGAGGTCGATGAGGCCTTGGGCGAAAAACTGAGCGATCTAATCTGGGACGGCGATATCGCAGAGCTGACCCTGACTCAGAATGCACAGCCCGCGCTGATGGCAACCTCGATGGCCGCAATGCGCGCACTTGAGGCCGAAGGCGTTTTGATTTCAATGGCATCTTATGTGGCGGGTCACTCGCTGGGTGAATACTCGGCGCTGGCTGCGGCCGGAGCCTTGACGGTTGCCGATACTGCCCGCCTGCTGCGGACGCGCGGGCAGGCGATGCAAAGTGCCGTGCCGGTGGGCGAGGGCGCAATGGCCGCCATTCTGGGGCTCGATCTTGAAGCGGTGCGCGCCGTTGCGGAAGAGGCCGCGCAAGATGAGGTCTGTCAGGCAGCCAATGACAACGACCCGACCCAGGTTGTAGTGTCTGGTTCAAAGGCCGCTGTTGAGCGCGCAGCCGAGATCGCCAAGGAAAAAGGTGCCAAGCGTGCAATTATGTTGCCGGTAAGTGCTCCATTTCACTGTGCGCTGATGCAGCCTGCGGCAGATGTAATGGCAGAGGCATTGGCTTCGGTTGAAATCAAAGCGCCTGCCGTGCCTTTGGTTGCGAATGTTCGCGCCGAAGCTGTGGCTGATCCAGATATGATCCGTCAGTTGCTGGTGGAACAGGTCACCGGCTCGGTTCGGTGGCGTGAGAGCGTACAGTACATGGTCGCGCAGGGTGTGACCGAAGCGTGGGAGATCGGCGCGGGCAAAGCTCTGTCGGGAATGATCCGCAAGATCGATCGAGCATTGGCGTGCACAGCGGTCGGGACGCCTGAAGATGTACAAAAAGCCGTTAACCCCGGCGCATGAACAAGGGACAGCCGCCGGATTCGGCGGCCAGAGAGGAAACATAGATGTTTGATTTGACAGGTAAGAATGCGCTAATCACCGGTGCTTCGGGTGGTATTGGCGGCGATATCGCCCGCGCGCTTTACGACGCTGGTGCAACTGTTGGCCTTTCCGGAACGCGCGTGGAGCCTCTGCAAGCTCTGGCCGACAGCCTTGGCGATCGTGCGCATGTCTTGCCGTGTAACCTGAGCGCTCCCGAAGCCGTCGAGGCCCTGCCGAAACAAGCGGCTGAGGCGATGGGCTCGGTTGATATTCTGGTGAACAACGCAGGCATCACACGCGACAACCTGTTCATGCGCATGTCGGATGAAGAATGGCAGAGCGTGATCGACGTGAACATGACCGCAACGATGAAGCTGTGCAAAGGCGTGATCAGGGGCATGATGAAGGCGCGCTGGGGTCGGATCGTCAATGTCTCGTCCGTTGTGGCCGCGATCGGAAACCCAGGGCAGGCGAACTATGCTGCCTCCAAGGCCGGCATGATCGGCTTTTCCAAGGCGCTGGCGCATGAGGTTGCGACCCGTGGCATTACCGTTAATGCTGTTGCGCCGGGCTTTATCACCACCGCGATGACCGAGAAGCTGACGGATGAGCAAAAGAAGGGTCTGCTGCTCAAGGTTCCGGCCGGTCGTATGGGTGATCCGCAGGAAATCGCAGCCGCTGTGCTGTATCTGGCAAGCCCTGAAGCAGGTTATGTTACCGGAAGCACCTTGCATGTGAATGGCGGTATGGCCATGTTGTAATCGCAATTCGGGGCGGATGCGAAAGCGTTTGCCTTGTGCGTTGTCTGTGCTATAGGCGGCGCATATGCGCAGGAACCGGTCCAAGGGCCGGTTCTCTGATTTCCCGGGGACCCGGGACCCAAACCGCCCGGAAAGGGCAAAACAAGTCCACCCCGAACGGGCAAGGGCAGAACCGGGCGGACAGCCCTGAAATTGAAATGAGGAATAGACATGAGCGACGTCGCAGATCGCGTAAAGAAGATCGTTGTTGAGCACCTGGGTGTTGAAGAGGACAAGGTTGCCGAAAACGCCTCGTTCATCGACGATCTGGGCGCAGACAGCCTGGACACCGTTGAGCTGGTAATGGCGTTCGAAGAAGAGTTCGGCATCGAGATTCCGGACGACGCAGCCGAGACCATCCAGACCTTTGGCGACGCGGTCAAATTCATCAGCGAAGCTTCCTAAGCTGACCTGACTGAGACAAAAACGGCGCTTCCGGGCAACGGAAGCGCCGTTTTTTTATGCTCTGCCACATTTCGCGCTTGCTTTGAGGCGTTGAGGCTCCGCACTCTGACACCTGAGGCAAGTTTCTGAGCGGGCAAGGGCATGATAAGATCCACCCCGATGATCAATACGGCGCGTCTGACCTTGTGTGCAATGCGCCCCGAGGATTTCAACCGGTTCGCCGAAATCTGGCGCGACCCCGAAGTTGTACGCCATATCGGAGGCACCCCGAAAACGCGCGGCGAGGCGTGGGATTCTTTCCTGCGCAACGCTGGACATTGGCAGATGACCGGGTTCGGTCAATGGGGTGTGATGCTGCAGTCGAATCGTACTCTGATCGGGCAAGCCGGGTTCTTCTATGGCAACCGGTCTCTGGGCGATGATTTCGATGGTTTTCCCGAAGCCGGCTGGGTTCTGGCCCCTGACATGCAGGGGCAAGGATACGGGTGTGAGGCCGCGCAGGCGGCGCACGACTGGTTCGACCGGATCATTCCGGGCCCGTTGGTTGCGCTGATCGACGCGGACCATGCAGCCTCACAGCGATTGGCTGAAAAGCTGGGCTACAAGCTGTTGCGCGAAGCTGAATACCGCGGCACCCCCGTTCATCTGTTTCGCCGTGACGGACCTCCTACACGGGTGTGAAACGCATTAGGCAGTGCGATGCCGCAAAATGGACGAGCTTTGCCGATCTTGTGAAACAAAGCGGCAAACTGAGACTCTATGCTATCGTGGAATTACGGAATGATTCAGCGGAGGATATGAATCATGATGATTTACCCCACGATGGAGTTGCAGAACGGTCGGTGCGTTACGCTGGACAAGGGGCGTCTGGATGAAGCGATGATCTGGCATGTAGATCCAGTCGAGACCGCGCGCGGCTGGTCTGCGGCTGGAGCGGAATGGATGCAGCTTACGGATTTTGACGCGATCGAAGGCCGGGATACCAATTCCGAACTGATCGAAGAAATCATTCGCTCCTCTGAAATGTCAGTGCAGCTGGCAGGGGGGATGCGGACCCGCGAGCATGTTGAACATTGGATCAACAAAGGGGCCGGTCGAATCGTGATTGGCACACTTGCGGCCTGGGACCCGCAGTTGGTTAAGGAACTGGCCAAGCTTTATCCCGACCAGATCGTGTTGGCGGTTGATGTTTGGCAAGGGCAAGTGATGACCGAAGGTTGGCGCAGCCAAAGTGCGTTTACCCCGGAAGC
The DNA here is from genome assembly GCF_056534365.1 of Ruegeria sp. D6. Classification (NCBI taxonomy): domain Bacteria; kingdom Pseudomonadati; phylum Pseudomonadota; class Alphaproteobacteria; order Rhodobacterales; family Roseobacteraceae; genus Ruegeria; species Ruegeria sp. D6. The sequence goes on from NZ_JBQFPH010000001.1 coordinate 612,203, forward strand.
CTTCATCGAAGCTTTCGCGGATACGCCTCTTGCTGCCATTCTGGTGACCGATATCGATAGCGATATGGAAGACGTCGAGGCGCAGCTGGGTCTGATTTCAGGACTGGCCGAAAAATCGCGTACACCGATCATAGCCAGCGGTGTCGTGCGTACCAGCGACGATATCTCTCGTCTCGCCTATATCTCGAATATTTCGGGTGCGATCGTTGGCCGGGCACTGTTCCGCAAGTCCGTCGATCTGTCCGAAGCATTGGAGGTCGCCCAATCGGCACACGAGCCAGTCGCCGAGTTCCAGTGAACTTCAGTACCAGACGACCCGCCTTTCCCGTTGAAGGAAGGGCGGGTTTTTGCTTTTCAGGCATCGTTCAACTCAATTGACAGAGGATTTGAACAGGTTACGGCACAAGGATGCCGGTTCAGAATATGCCGTTGCTCTTGCCCCCGCACCCCGGGCCGGGGTATGAGCGGTTCTCATAACAGGAAGCAGGCAAGAGGCACTTCATGCGCAGAGTCGTTGTAACCGGTCTTGGATTGGTCACTCCTTTGGCCAGTGGGGTTGAGGAAACATGGTCACGGCTGCTGGATGGAGAATCCGGCGCAGGACCAATCACGCAGTTTGATGCCGAGGCAAGCGGGGTCACCACGACCTATGCCTGCGAAGTGCCGCGCGGAGATGGCACCAATGGGACATTCAACCCCGACGACTGGATGCCGCCGAAAGAACAGCGCAAGATCGAGGATTTCATCCTATATTCCATCGCTGCAGCCGAGATGGCTTGCAAGGATGCCAATTGGCTGCCCGAAGACGAAGAAGACCGCCTGCGCACTGGCGTTCTGATTGGGTCCGGTATCGGTGGGCTGGGATCAATTGCCAACACGGCCAACCTGATCCGCGACAAAGGTCCGCGCAGGGTTTCTCCGTTCTTTATCCCGGGCGCGCTAATCAATCTGGCCTCGGGGCAGGTTTCGATCCGTCATGGGTTCAAGGGGCCGAACCACTCGGTCGTGACTGCTTGCTCGACCGGTGCCCATGCGATCGGTGATGCCAGCCGCATCATCCGCGCCGGGGATGCAGACGTGATGATCGCAGGCGGCGGCGAGGGCTGTATTTGCGAAATCGGTATCGCCGGCTTCAACGCCTGCAAGGCGCTGTCGACCAAATACGCCGATGATCCGAAGAAAGCGAGCCGCCCCTATGACATCGACCGCGACGGTTTCGTCATGGGCGAAGGTGCAGGCATTGTAGTTCTTGAGGATTACGAACACGCCAAAGCGCGCGGTGCCAAGATTTACGCCGAGGTTCTGGGCTATGGCATGTCGGGTGACGCTTATCACATCACCGCGCCGTCCGAGGATGGCGATGGGGCCGAACGCTCGATGAAAGCAGCGCTGCGTAGTGCGGGGCTTGAGCCGAAGGATCTGGATTATATTAACGCGCATGGGACCTCGACCATGGCGGATACGATTGAGCTGGGCGCGGTAGAACGCCTGCTGGGGGATCACGCCAGCAACGCGACGATGACTTCGACCAAATCGGCCACTGGTCACCTGCTGGGCGCCGCTGGCGCGATTGAGGCGATCTTTTCGATCCTTGCGATCCGCGATCAGGTTGCACCACCGACGATCAATCTGGACAATCCAGCAGTTGAAACTCCGATCGATTTGGCCCCGAATGCCAAGCGCGAGCGTGAGATCAACGTGGCCTTGTCAAATTCGTTCGGCTTCGGCGGCACCAATGCAAGTGTGATCTTCGGAAAGGTCAGCTAAATGTGGCGAGCGCTCGCTTCGAATGCGTTGACAATACTGATCGTTGGGCTGTTCCTGATGGGCGGTGTCGTCCTGTGGGGGCAGTCGCAATACAAGTCCGAAGGACCGCTGGAAACCGCGATCTGCCTGCAGGTAAAGCCGGGCTCCAACATGACACGGGTCAGCCGTGACCTCGAGGATCAGGGGGCGATCAGCAGTGGACTGATCTTCCGTTTAGCCTCTGATTACACAGAGAAATCTCAGCAATTGAAAGCGGGCAGCTTTCTGGTGCGTGAGGGGTCGTCGATGGAGCAGATCATCGATGATATCACCCATAGTGGCGCCAGCACTTGCGGGACCGAGATCGAATACCGCATCGGTGTGACGCGTATGCAGACCCGCGTGCGTGAGCTGAATCCAGCGACCTTGGATTTTGATGAGGTTGCATCCTTTGTGATCGGCGAACAGGACGCGCCCGAAGTCTACGCAGAGAAGCGTGGTGAGGCGGATACACGCTATCGGGTTTCTCTGGCGGAGGGTGTCACCAGTTGGCAGGTTGTTGAGTCGCTGAAGGCGATGGATTTGCTGACCGGTGAGGTGGCCGAGCTGCCCGCCGAAGGGATGCTGGCCCCTGATAGTTATGAGGTCAGACCCGGTGAGGATCGGAATGAAATCCTTGCGGATATGCAGGAAAAACAGCAGCTTAGGATCAATGCCGCATGGGAAGGGCGTCAGGACGGACTACCCTTGGGCAGCCCCGAAGAGATGCTGATCCTGGCGTCGATCATCGAAAAAGAAACCGGTGTGCCGGATGAGCGTGGCCAGGTGGCCAGCGTCTTTGTGAACCGCCTGAACCAGGGGATGAGGCTGCAGACAGACCCGACCGTGATCTATGGCGTGACCAAAGGACAGGGTACGTTGGGCCGTGGTTTGCGGCGGAGTGAGCTGCGCCGTGCAACGCCTTGGAACACCTATGTCATCGAAGGGCTGCCACCCACCCCGATTGCCAATCCGGGTCTCGCGAGCCTTGAGGCTGCGGTGGCACCTGACAACACGGATTTCATCTTCTTTGTTGCGGACGGAACCGGTGGTCATGCCTTTGCCGAGACCCTGCAAGAGCACAATCGCAACGTCGCAAAGTGGCGTGAGATCGAGGCTGAGCGGAATTCCGGGAACTGATTCAATCGTCCGTGTTGTACAGGTTTGAAACGGCTCTTTGTCCGACTTGTACAACACGAACCTCTGACCCCGATAAAGCAACGGCCCGGTCAATCGACCGGCCCGTTTCTTATTCAGGCCGCTTTCGCGCGACGCGGTCGGCGGCGTTTCTGACCGCCCGGTTTGGGCGCACCAGAGTGCTGAGGTTTCGGGCCGCGACGGCGGTTGCTTGGGCGGCGCGGGGTTTTCTTTGGTGAGATTGCTTCAGGCATCTCACCGCTGGCGACCGGGATTTCGATCTTCATCAGTTTCTGAATCTGACGCAGCAGGTCGACCTCTTCCGCCGAGCAGAAGGCAATGGCCTCGCCCTCGCGGCCTGCACGAGCGGTGCGGCCGATGCGGTGGACATAGTTGTCCGGTACCTCGGGCAGGTCGTAGTTGATCACATAGGCCACGCCCGGAATATCGATGCCGCGCGCGGCGACGTCGGTAGCGACCAGAACATTGACCTCACCGGCGCGGAACGCCTTGATGGCGCGGTCGCGTTGGCCCTGACTTTTGTTGCCGTGGATCGAGGCTGCATTGTAGCCATCGGCGACAAGCCCCTTCATCAGCTTTTCGGCCCCGTGTTTGGTGCGGGAGAAGACCAACGTCAGCGCGTCCATGTCAGCCGAGAGGATCTCGCGCAGTTTGGCGGGTTTTGCAGGCTTTTCAACAAAGTGGATCGACTGCGTGATCTTGTCGGCTGCTTTGCCGGGGGGCGAGACCTGCACCCGTTGCGGGTTGGTCAAATAGGCACGGCTGAGCTCTTCCATTTGCTTCGGCATGGTGGCTGAGAACAGCATGGTTTGGCGCGGTGTGCCCAGTTCCGGCGCGATCCGACGCAGGGCATGGATGAAGCCCATATCGAGCATCTGGTCAGCCTCGTCCAGCACAAGGTGCTTGACTGAACCCAGATTAACCGCACCGCGATCCATCAGGTCGATCAGGCGACCGGGGGTGGCGACAAGAATGTCGGTGCCGCGCGCCAGAAACATGATCTGCTTGTTGATCGACTGACCGCCAACCACGGTCGCGACGCGGATCTTGGTTTTCTTGGTCAAGTTGCGAAGGCTGTCGGCGATCTGGTTGACCAACTCGCGGGTGGGCGCAAGGATCAGCGCCTTGGCGGTTTTGGGATCGGGCTTGCCGGGCTGGGCCAGCAGATGGTCGATCAGCGGCAGGCCAAAGGCCAATGTCTTACCTGTACCGGTCTGGGCGAGGCCAAGGATATCGTGACCATTCAGGGCCAGCGGGATCGCCTGGTTCTGGATCGGGGTCGGTTGAGTGAAGTTGGCGCGTTTGAGCGCATCATTTAGAGCGGGCGCAAGGCCCAGCATATCGAAGTCGAACAAATATCTATCCTTTACAGCCCGAGGCAATGGCCCACGGGCAAGTCGTGATGGGCCGCATCCGCGACCGGCAGGGGTTGTGCGAAACCTCAGGACGTGCAGGCGTTCCCTGCAGCATCTGGTTGTCGCGTCAAGAACCCTGCGTGATGGGGAACTATGGGTGAATCGGGCGCTGTTGGGGGCGGTGTCGCCAACGTGCTCACGCGGTAGCGCTGTTTGAGGGGCACATGCGCCTTGCGGTCGCGATTGTCAAGCGCCGTGTCGGCCATAAGCTTGCGCGGGTTGCGCGTTTGCCAGATACGGTTCGGAAGGTTTTATGAGTCGGGTCATGACATTCAGAGCTTTACACGGAGCGGATTTGAGGACCGCCAGCGTCGCCCTTGTCATCGGCGGGATGATGTGGGGGCTGTACTGGATTCCGGTTCGCTACTTTGTCGACCAAGGACTGGATGGTCCATGGCCCGGTATTGTGATGTACACCTCGGCGTTGATCGTACTGACGCCTTTCCTGATGCGCGAACGGCAAGCGCTTTTGAAAGACTGGCGCGGGCTGATCTTGAGCGGGATGTTCACCGGTGCTGCGTTCAGCTTGTTTACCATCAGTCTGGTTTACACAGATGTCGTCCGGTCAATCCTGCTGTTCTATCTGACACCGGTCTGGGGAACGATCCTTGGAATGGTGTTTCTGGGTGAACGTCTTGGCCCGGCGCGTGTGCTGGGCTTACTCTGCGGTCTGGGTGGCATGTTCATCGTGCTTGGCGGAGAACAGGGGTTTCCCTGGCCGCGCAATACTGGAGACTGGCTGGCCCTGATCTCGGGGATCACTTGGGCGATGGGATCTCTGGGGCTTTATCGGACGTCCGGTATCTCTGTTCCGGGGCAGGTTTTTGCCTTTGTTTCAGGCGCTTTGGTGTTGTCTCTGCTGAGCCTTCCATTCGGCGGCGGTTTGGCGTCATCAGAGGCAGTCGGCGAGATGGTTATACGAATCGGCCCGGTCGCGTTGCTGTCGGTCCTGTACACCTTGCCGATGTTTTTTCTGACGATTTGGCCCGCAACCAAGCTGACCCCGGCACGCGTTGGTCTACTGCTGATGAGCGAAGTTGTGGTGGGCCTGATCTCGGCGGCGGTCTTCTCGGGCGAGCCGTTTGGGATGAGAGAAGTATTGGGTGCGGCTTTGATCGTAAGCGCTGCGTTTCTTGAGGTCATGCGGGGCTGATCGTTAACGGATCGGACGCCGGGTGTTGCATCTTCGTTGCGTAACACATTGACTTTGCGTACTTTTCTTGGTACGAATTATGTCATGCTAGAAGAGGTGGGCAACGGCCCCGGGGCGACCCGGCGGTCGTTTTTCGTTTCTCTCGTGCGGAAAAACTCACGCATGAGGTCACAGGCAAACATGACTTTGATTACCCCGGAAGAGCGGATTTCTCAGACGGCTGATTTATTGCAGTCGCTTGAGCGATCCATTCGCGATCTGCGCCAAGCGGCGGAAGAACTGCGAAAACAGATCGGTGCCGGGGAGGATGCAGACCTTGCCGGAACAGGCAAGCAACTGGGTCAGCTAGAGGGGCTGATCCGCAGTTGCCAGAAAGTGGAGACAAGCTTTGTCGAACAACATCACAGACAAGCCGGAATTGCCCAAGGGGGCTATGCGCTCGACCTTGATCGGGCACGATCTGAGATCGGGTGCAGGCTGGCTCGCCTCCGCGCCTGCTGCGGTGCAGGACAGATTTCTGAGTGAGATCGGGGAGGGGGGGCTGTGTGCCCTCCCTTTCCTGTTCGAGTTCTGGGCGCTGCCGCATCAGTTGCCGCCCGAGGGCGACTGGCGGTCGTGGGTGATCATGGGCGGGCGCGGGGCCGGTAAGACGCGGGCGGGGGCCGAGTGGGTGCGGTCGGTGGTCGAGGGGTCATTGCCTCTGGATCGGGGGCAGGCGTGTCGTGTGGCTCTGGTCGGTGAGACATTTGATCAGGTGCGCGATGTGATGATCTTTGGGGATAGCGGGATATTGCAGTGTTCACCGCCGGATCGGCGGCCTGTTTGGAAGGCGTCTGAACGCAAGCTGGTTTGGCCTAACGGGTCCGAGGCGCAGGCGTTTTCGGCGCATGATCCCGAGGGGCTGCGGGGGCCGCAGTTTGATGCGGCCTGGGTGGATGAGCTGGCCAAGTGGAAGAAGGCGGGCGAGACCTGGGATATGTTGCAATTTGCGCTGCGGCTGGGGGAACGGCCGCGGGTCTGTGTGACCACGACGCCGCGCAATGTGAAGGTTTTGAAGGAGTTGCTGGCGTCTCCGTCCACGGTACAGACCCACGCGCCGACCGAGGCGAACCGGGCCAATCTGGCGGGTTCCTTTTTGGAAGAGGTACGCGCGCGCTATGCCGGCACGCGGCTGGGGCGGCAGGAATTAGACGGGGTGTTGCTGTCGGATGCTGAGGGCGCGTTGTGGACGGGTTCGATGCTGGAGGCGGCGCGCTGTGCGCAGGTGCCCGCATTGGACCGGGTTGTCGTGGCGCTGGACCCGGCGGTGACGGCGGGGTCGGATGCGGATGCCTGCGGGATCGTGGTCGTTGGTGCTCAGCTACAGGGGCCACCCGAGGACTGGCGGGCCTATGTACTGGCTGACCGGACGGTGCAGGGCGTTGGCCCGGCTGGCTGGGCGCAGGCGGCGATTGACGCGATGGATGAGTTCGGGGCCGAACGGCTGGTGGCCGAGGTCAATCAGGGCGGGCAACTGGTGGAAGAGGTCGTGCGGCAGGTGGACCCTCTGGTGCCTTATCGCGCGGTGCGGGCGTCACGCGGAAAGGTCGCGCGGGCCGAGCCTGTAGCGGCGCTATACGATCAGGGGCGTGTGGCCCATTTGGCCGGGTTGGACTCGCTGGAGGAGCAGATGTGCCAGATGACCGCGCGCGGGTTCGAAGGGCAGGGCTCACCCGACCGGGTCGACGCGCTGGTCTGGGCGCTGCATGAGTTAGTTGTGGGGCCTGCGGGGGCGTTTAGAAGGCCGAGGGTGCGGAGTTTGTGAGCACTCTGAGGGGTGCTCTACAAACAATCATATTTCTCCTAAAGGGCTGATCTTTCGCTGGGCGCATTCAGGTTCAGGGCGTTGGGTATTCTTGATTCCAACTGTCCTCGTATTCGCCGAGCAACCGGGACAACGTCAGCAGCGAAGAAAACAGCCTTGCGTGGACATCCGGCGACATCATGGTTTTGTAGTCATCAAGCAGCTGCACAAGAACGACTACGTTGGAGGCAAACACCTCGTAGACGTGTTTGTCGGCAGCAGTAGGTTCCTTGGTCCAGTTATTGTTCGTATCGGAGTGTCCGGACGGTGCAGGTTCGTTTTCAGTCATCGGGTGGCCTCTTCAATTTGAAGCACACGTGGGGGCATGTGAAACGCAGGCAACAGCCGTGGCAAGAAATCACAAGAACTTGTCGGCGATGGCAAAGGATTTGGGTTAAATGTCCAACGAGCCGCTAAATCTTACAATTGGCCATGCTGGATGGGGCTCACCAGACCGGGTCGACGCGCTGGTGTGGGCGCTGCATGAGTTGGTTGTGGGGCCTTTGGGGGTGTATCGGCGGCCGAGGGTGCGGAGTTTGTGAGACGGCTGACAGGCAAAGAGCCGAAATTAGTTCTGACGGCTCGCGAGCCAAAGCTCGAAGTCAATAAACACATCATCACCGGATTTTTCGTATTTGGACTTGGCGTCAAATCCTCTCAATCCAGCGAAAGCATCGTCGGGGATTTGCCACCTTAGTGAATAACCTTCGTCCAAAGCACCCTGTATTTCTAATTTGTATTCACGAATGCGCTTGGGGTTTTTCGGAGCAAAGTTTCGCGTCTTGAAATCCCGCGCGTTCATACGAACCAGTATGGCGTCGTTTCTTTCGACATCGTCTTTATAGAACCCAAACGGTCTATCTTCGTCGGCATTTTCTCTTAGATACTTTTCAATACCCGTCGGTGAGCCGGAGCCAAGAAACAATAGCCATCCGGTGCCGAGATCGCATGCGGGATGCTCTATGAAAGCTAAAACCCAAGCCTCATCGTACATTGCGTCATAGGAAATCCGCTCAGCCAGATAGTGAATGTCATGTGTATCCAAGGTATTCAGAAAAGCCCGCCCCTCATGACTGTCTGGAGGAGTTTCGTGCATGTTGATTACTTGTGCGGCGGCTTCCCAGTCTGGACGGAGATGCCGTGTAGCTACTCTGCGTTCGGCGTTTTGCTCTGCTTCAAGAAATTCTTCTGGAGTGCTGTGTTGAAGTTGTAGCTGTTTGAACGTGTTCGCCCTGTTTAGTTTGCGAAGCAGCCGTTTCCGTTTGAAATTGAAAATTAGTTTAGAGATTGTGGACACAAGAAAATCCCAGATTCAGTGCTTTGATTGCTCTTGGTGACGATAAGCACTCTTATTTTGTCGAGATTATGTTGAAGCACGCGCTGCGACTCACTTGGTTCGTGTCAGCTTTTAGTCCGTTGCCCACCCCCCGTACGCTCCATTCTCAAGCCCTAAACTTCTTTCCGTCATAACTCCTTTCAACAAGCCGGGTAGAGCGGCGGCAGAAAGGAGCACAGATGGTATTCGATTTCTTGCGTCGTGGATCGGCTGAGGCAGCGCCTGAGGCGAAGGCGAGCGCGGCGGGGCCGGTGGTGGCGTGGCAGACGGGTGGGCGCGTGGCGTGGAGCCCTCGGGATGCGGTGTCGCTGACGCGGACGGGGTTTTCGGGGAATCCGGTGGGGTTTCGATCGGTCAAGCTGATCGCCGAGGCGGCGGCGGCCTTGCCTCTGGTGCTGCAGGATCAGGCGCAGCGCTATGATGTGCATCCGATCCTTTCGCTGATGCGTCGTCCCAATGCGGCGCAGGGGCGGGCGGAGTTGATGGAAGCTCTGTTTGGGCAGTTGTTGCTGTCGGGCAATGCCTATATCGAGGCGGTTCAGGCCGATGGGGGGCTGCCGGTTGAGCTGCATGTCTTGCGATCCGACCGGATGAGCGTGGTGCCGGGGGCGGATGGCTGGCCCAAGGCGTATGACTATGCCGTGGGCGGCAAGAAGCACCGGTTTGCGGCGGAAAATATCTGTCATATCAAATCGTTCCATCCTCAGGATGATCATTACGGATTTTCACCGATGCAGGCGGCGGCGATGGCGATTGATGTGCATAACAGCGCGTCTCGGTGGTCGAAATCACTGCTGGACAATGCGGCGCGGCCTTCGGGGGCGCTGGTGTGGAAGGGTGACGGCCATGGGGTGATGGCCGAGGATCAGTTCCGGCGTTTGTCGGATGAGATCGAGCAGAACTATCGCGGGGCGCGCAATGCTGGGCGTCCGATGGTTCTGGAAGGGGGCTTGGATTGGAAGCCGATGGGGTTCTCTCCGTCCGACATGGAGTTTCAAAAGACCAAGGAAGCCGCCGCCCGCGAGATCGCGCTGGCCTTTGGGGTCCCGCCGATGCTGCTGGGGATCCAGGGCGATGCGACCTATTCGAACTATCAGGAGGCCAACCGGGCGTTTTATCGCCTGACCGTGCTGCCCCTGGTGACGCGGGTGGCGGCGGCGGTGTCAGAATGGCTGGCGGGCTTTATCGGTGAGGATCTGATGCTGAAGCCTGATCTGGATCAGGTGCCGGCGCTGTCGGCGGAACGGGATGCGCAATGGGCGCGGGTCAACGGGGCGGATTTCCTGACGGATGCGGAAAAGCGCGCGTTGCTGGGGCTGCCGGAGCGTGGCGATGGGTGACGGTTATCCTCCGTTCGACTGCGCGCCGGGCCTGCGTCTGGCCGCACATGAGCGGGTGGCCGAGATCCAGCACGCCCACCTGTGTCGGCGGCTGGATCAGATCGAAGAGATGATGGAGCGGCTGGAGAAGCGGTTGTGGCTGACGGTTTACGGCGTGGCGGCGGTGATTTTGGCGCAGGCGTTTCAGTCGTTACTGGTGGTAGCGCCGTAATGTCAGTGGGTTACATGGAGAAGTTCATGGATTTAGAACATAAACTCGCTCGGTTTGGCGACGGGTTGTCGGTGTCCGAGGATGCGGTGATCGAAGGGTATGCCAGCCTGTTTGAGCAGGTCGATCAGGGCAGCGATGTGGTGCAGCGCGGGGCGTATACGGGCTCGCTGGAGGGGCTGGCAAAGGCGGGTCAGCGGGTCAAGATGCTGTGGCAGCACGATCCGGCGCAGCCAATCGGCGTCTGGGATGAGGTGCGCGAAGACGACAAGGGCCTGTGGGTCAAAGGGCGTCTGCTGGAGGCCACGCAAAAGGGCCGTGAGGCGGCCGAGTTGATCCGGGCGGGCGCTATGGATGGCCTGTCGATTGGTTATCGCACCAAACGGGCCGTGAAGAATGACAAGGGCCAGCGGGTCCTGACCGAACTGGAGCTATGGGAGGTGTCGCTGGTGACTTTCCCGATGCTGCCCAGTGCGCGGGTGGCGGCGAAGGGCGTTGAGCCTGACGTTGAAAACACCTGGCGCAGTATTGCCGAGGTGTTCAACGACGCCCGGCAGGAGCTGGCGCGGACCTAGCGCGCCTCAATACCCACCCAAAAAGGAAGTGCTGATGAGCAAGACCGAGACCCCGGCCTTGACCGGAGAGGGTGCGCCCCTGGTTCAGGAGGTGAAGCAGGCGATGGCTGGCTTCGTGAATGAATTCAAGGGCCTGAAGGCTGAAGTTAAAACCAAAATGCAACAGACAGAAGAGCGACTGACCATGCTGGATCGTAAATCAACCATCGCGGCGCGTCCGCATCTTGCGGCTTCTATCGAGGACGGTGCCCCGCATCAGAAGGCTTTTGACGCCTATGTGCGTTCGGGCGAGGATGACGGGCTGCGCGGGCTGGAGATTGAGGCCAAGTCGCTTTCGACGGCGGTGAACAGCGACGGTGGCTATCTGGTCGATCCGCAGACGGCTGAGATGATCAAGTCGGTGTTGAATTCAACCGCTTCGATCCGTTCGATTGCGTCAGTTGTGAATGTCGAGGCGAACTCGTTCGACGTGCTGATCGACCACACCGATGTGGGCGCGGGTTGGGCGGATGAAAACTCGGCCACGGCTGAGACCTCGACCCCATCGATTGATCGGATTTCGATCCCGCTGCACGAGCTGAGCGCGCTGCCCAAGGCGTCGCAGCGTCTGTTGGATGACAGTGCGTTTGATGTCGAAGGTTGGCTGGCCGGTCGTATCGCCGACAAGTTTGCCCGGGCCGAGGCAGCGGCGTTTATCAATGGCGACGGTGTGGACAAGCCCAAGGGTATCCTGACCCACCGTACGATGGAAAACGGCAGCTGGGGCTGGGATAGCCTGGGTTATGTCGCGTCGGGTATTGATGGTGGCGTCGATGCGGATGCGATTGTGGACGTGGTCTACGCACTGGGCGCGCAGTACCGGGTGAACGGCACTTTCGTGATGAACTCGAAAACCGCTGGTCTGATCCGCAAGCTGAAGGACAGCGATGGCCGCTTCCTTTGGTCGGATGGCTTGGCCGCTGGTGAGCCTGCGCGTCTGATGGGCTATCCGGTACTGATCGCCGAGGACATGCCGGATGCGGCGACCGACAGCTATTCGATTGCCTTCGGTGACTTCCAGTCGGGCTACACCATAGCCGAACGTCCCGATCTGCGCGTGCTGCGCGATCCGTTCAGCGCCAAGCCGCATGTCCTGTTCTACGCGACCAAGCGCGTGGGCGGCGACGTAAGCGATTTTGCTGCAATCAAGTTGGTGAAATTCGGCACCGCCTAAAGCGGGCTGAATCCGGGGGGCCTTGGGGCCCCTCGGGCGGCGGGCGCGGGCCGGGGTGAGATCCCCCGCGTTGTCTAGCTGCTCCCCTCCGTCCGAGCAACGTGGGGCGGCGCGTGCCCGTCATTTTCCAAGGATACGGCCCCGGAGGGGTCCGAGATTGCGGAGTGAATGGATGATGTTGATCGAAGAAACCGCCATCGCGGATGCGGCGCTGCCGGTGGATCAGTTCAAGGCGCATCTGCGGCTGGGCACGGGGTTTGCCGAGGGCAATGTGCAGGACGAGGTGTTGAATGGCTTTCTGCGTGCGGCCATTGCGGCGATTGAGGCGCGCACCGGTAAGGTGCTGATCGAACGGGATTTCTCGTGGAGCCTGAACGGTTGGCGCGATCCAGCAGGTGAATTGCTGCCGGTGGCCCCGGTGGTCTCGGTTGCTGCGATCACGCTGACGGATGCGGCGGGGACCGACATGGTTGTGGATGCCGAAGCTTACCGTTTGGAGCGCGACATGCAGCGCCCTCGGTTGCGTCCGGTTGGCACTTGCTTGCCAAGGGTGCAGACCGGCGGCTCGGTGAAGATTGCCTTCACTGTCGGGATGGCCACGGATTGGGGCGGGCTGCCCGCTGACCTTGGGCAGGCGGTGCTGCTGCTGGCGGCGCATTACTACGAATATCGCGATGAGACGGCGCTGGGCGCGGGGTGCATGCCATTTGGTGTCACCAGTCTGATCCAGCGTTATCGAACTGTGCGCTTCGGGGCAGGGGTGACGCAATGAGCGCGCCGCGATTGAACCGCAAGCTGGTGCTGGAGGCTCCGATCCGTAGTGCCGATGGTGCGGGCGGCTATACCGAGACATGGGCTGCGCTGGGCGCGCTTTGGGCCGAGGTGACGGCACGTAGCGGGGCGGAACGCGCGGTCGGTGGCGCCTCGGTGTCGCGGGTTGGCTATCGGATCGTAGTCCGGGGCGCACCTGAGGGATCATCCATGCGGCCTGCGCCGGATCAGCGGTTTGCAGAAGGGACGCGCCGGTTTGTCATCCGCGCGGTGGCCGAGCGTGATGGGCGCGGCCAGTACCTGACCTGTTTCGCAGATGAAGAGGTGGCGGCATGAGCTATGGCGTTGCAGCCGCGTTGCAGGCGGCGGTGTTTCAACAGCTATTGGGGGATGTGCAGGTAAGCGCCCTGTCAGGCGGTGCGATCTATGACGCGGTGCCATCGGGAGTGCTGCCTCAGACCTATGTGACGCTCGGGCCGGAGGAGGTGCGGGACGCCTCGGACCGGTCGGGCGCGGGTGCGGTGCATCGCTTCACGGTGTCGGTGGTGTCCGAGGCGGCGGGCTTCAGTGCGGCCAAGACATTGGCGGGCGCGGTGTGTGACGCGCTGGAAGGTGCGGCGCTGAGCTTGGACCGGGGCCATCTGGTGGGGCTGTGGTTCGAACGCGCTAGCGCCCGACGCACGGGAACCGGCGGCGCGATCCGCCAGATCGATCTGAGATTCCGCGCCCGCGTGGAAGACGACTAAGCAAATAACGGAGAGAGCATATGGCTGCCCAGAACGGAAAAGACCTGTTGGTCAAAGTGGATATGAACGGCACCGGCCTGTTTGAAACCATCGCGGGCCTGCGCGCCACGCGGATCAGTTTCAATGCGGAAAGCGTGGATGTCACCAGCCTGGAAAGCCAGGGCGGGTGGCGTGAGCTGCTGTCGGGGGCGGGGGTCAAATCGGCCTCGATCTCGGGCTCGGGCGTGTTCAAGGATGAAGGTACTGATGAGCGGGCGCGTCAGCTGTTCTTTGATGGCGAGACGCCTGGGTTTCAGGTGATCATCCCTGATTTTGGCATAGTCGAAGGCCCGTTTCAGGTCAGCAGCATCGAATATGCGGGCTCGCATAACGGTGAGGCGACCTATGAGATGAGCATGGCAAGCGCCGGTGCGCTGAGCTTTACGGCGCTCTGATGGCCAATCCGTGGACGGGCGAGGTGGCGCTGGCCATCGATGGGGAGCAGCGGGTGCTCAAGCTGACATTGGGTGCTTTGGCGGAACTGGAACAGGAGCTGCAGGCCGGGTCTCTGGTCGAACTGGTGCAGCGGTTTGAAGGCGGGGCTTACTCCAGCGGTGATGTGCTGGCGCTGCTGGTTGCCGGGTTGCGGGGCGGCGGAGCGCAGGTCACGCGCGATGATCTGCTGCATGCCGAGATTGCGGGTGGGCCGATGGCGGGGGCCAAGGCGGCAGCCGAGTTGCTGGCGCGGGCCTTCATGGTGCCCGAGTGAGCGGGTTCGACTGGCCCGTACTGATGCGGGCCGGGTTCCTCGGCCTTCGCCTGACGCCGGATCAGTTCTGGCGTCTGACCCCGGCCGAGCTGCGGCTGATGCTGGGGCAGGGCGCGGGGATGCCGGCGATGAACCGGGCAGGGCTGGATGCGCTGCTCGCGGCCTATCCGGACAAGACACAAGGAGAGCGTAATGACGGATCGTGATGGTTTTGACGACCTGCAGGAGCGGGGAGATGCGCTGGGTGACGCGCTGGGCGATGCGGCGACCATGGCCTCGGCATTTGATGGCCAGATGCGACGGATCAAGGCCGCGTTTGAAGAGACCGGAAAGGATGTGGCTACGCTGGAGCGTGGCATGTCGGGCGGGTTGCGCAAGGCTTTTGATGGCGTGGTGCTGGATGGGATGAACCTGTCGGGGGCGCTGGAAGTGCTGAAGAACTCGATGATCCGCACGGCGTATTCGGCGGCGATCAAACCGGTGACGGATCATTTCGGCGGGATGCTTGCCAATGGGGTGGGTGGCTTGGTGCAGGGGATACTGCCCTTTGCCGATGGCGGCAGTTTTTCTCAGGGCCGTGTGATGCCGTTTGCCAATGGTGGGGTCGTTAGCAGCCCGACCATGTTCCCGATGCGAGGCGGCACCGGGTTGATGGGTGAGGCGGGTCCCGAGGCGATCATGCCGCTAGCGCGCGGGGCCGATGGCAAGCTGGGTGTGCGGACGCAGGGCGGCGGGCGAGCGGTCAACGTGGTGATGAATATCTCAACACCGGATGTGCAGGGGTTCCGCCGCTCTCAAGGCCAGATCGCGGCGCAGATGACCCGCGCATTGGGCCGTGGCAATCGCAACAGATAAGGGGAGCAGGCGATGAATTTCCACGAGGTGAGATTTCCCGCCAGCCTGAGCTTTGGCTCGGTCGGTGGGCCGGAACGGCGCACGGATATCGTGACGCTGGCCAACGGGTTCGAAGAACGCAACACGCCCTGGGCGCATTCGCGCAGGCGCTATGATGCGGGTCTGGGGATGCGGTCGCTGGACGATATCGAAACGCTGATTTCCTTCTTCGAGGCGCGACAGGGCCAGATGTTCGGGTTCCGCTGGAAGGATTGGTCGGATTTCAAGTCGGGCGCGGCGACGGCTGAGGTCGACAAGGGCGATCAGGTGATTGCGCGCGGAGATGGCGAGACGGTCTCGTTTCAGCTGGTCAAGACCTACAGCTCGGGCGGGTTCAGCTATGTGCGGCCAATCCTGAAGCCGGTACTGGGCACTGTGACACTGGGGCTGGATCAGGACGCGCTGCGCGAAGGCGTGGACTTTGAGGTCGATCTGGCGACCGGACGCGTGATGTTCTCGGCCCCGCCGCCTGAGCAGGTCGAGATTACAGCCGGGTTTGAGTTCGACGTTCCGGTACGGTTCGACACCGACAAGATCCAGACCAGCGTCGCCAGCTTTCAGGCCGGTGACGTCCCGAACGTACCGGTGGTCGAGGTGCGGGTCTGATGAGCGGGGACAAACAGGCGCTGCAGGCGCATTTGCAAAGCGGGCTGACCACCACCTGTCGTTGCTGGGCGATCACGCGCAGCGACGCACAGGTCTATGGTTTCACGGATCACGATATGGAGTTGCGCTTTGACGGGCTGGTGTTCAAAGCCAGCACCGGTCTGACCGCTGCGGCGATCGAGCAGGCAACCGGCCTGTCGATCGATAATACCGAGGCGATGGGCGCGCTGTCTGATGCCTCGGTCCGGGAAGAGGATATCGAGGCGGGGCGCTTTGATGGGGCCGAGGTGCGGGCTTGGCTGGTCAATTGGGCCGATCCTGAGCAGCGGATGCTGCAGTTTCGTGGTTCGATTGGCGAGTTGCGTCGCGCTGGCGGGGCGTTTCATGCGGAATTGCGCGGGTTGACCGATCTGCTGAACCGGCCTTTAGGGCGGATTTATCAGAAGCCCTGTACGGCTGTGTTGGGGGATAAGGCGTGCCGCTTTGCCCTGGAGACGCCGGGTTATCGCGCTGAGGCTGAAATTGTCGCGCTGGACGGCGCGGCTTTGCGTTTGCAGGGCGCGGAGAGTTCTGATGCGGGTTGGTTTGAACGCGGCAGGCTGGATGTGCTGGACGGGGCTGCGCAGGGCCTGTGGGCCTCGATCAAGCTGGATGAACAGGTCAGAGATGGCCGCGATGTCACGCTGTGGTCGGCGATTGGCGGCGGGCTGGCGATTGGGGACCGGGTCCAGCTGATCGCCGGGTGTGACAAGCGCATGACCACTTGCCGACTGAAGTTCAACAACATGCTGAATTTTCAGGGCTTCCCTGACCTGCCACACGAGGATTGGGTCATGGCCGTACCCAAGCGCAGTAGTCAACACAAAGGGGGAAGCAGGCGGTGATGCGGACAAAACAAGATATCGTGGACGAAGCGCGCGGATGGCTGGGCACACCTTATGTTCATCAGGCCTCTGTTCGGGGTGCAGGCGCCGATTGTCTCGGCCTATTGCGGGGCGTTTGGCGCGCGGTGATGGGGCATGAGCCTGAGGCGGTGCCGGTCTACAGCATGGATTGGTCCGAGCCGCAAGGTGAGGAACGCATGTGGGCCGCAGCCCGTCGCCATCTAGTCGAGAAATCGCCCGATGATTTGGCCCCGGGGGATGTATTGCTGTTTCGGATGCGGGATGCGGCCGTGGCAAAGCATCTGGGCATCGTCAGCGCCCAAGACCCGATGCGATTCATCCACGCCTATACCGGGCATGGTGTTGTTGAAAACACGCTGAGCGAGCCTTGGCGTCGCCGCGTGGTCGCTTGTTTCGAATTCCCGCTGGAGGATTTCTGATGGCCACAATAGTTCTGTCTGCTGCAGGTGCGGCAATAGGTGGTTCGATCGGGGGCTCGGTTGCGGGCCTGTCAACGGCGGTGATTGGCCGCGCGGTTGGGGCGACGCTGGGGCGGGTGATCGACAACCGGTTGATGGCCAGCCAATCCGTAATGGGCGGCGGCAGCGAGGTGGTCGAGACCGGGCGTCTGGATCGTTTCCGTCTCACCGAAACCGGTGAGGGTGCGACCGTCGCGACGGTCTACGGCCGGATGCGAGTTGGAGGACAGGTCATCTGGGCCTCGGACTTTCTGGAAACCCGATCGACCTCGACGACGACGCAAACATCAGGCGGTGGCGGTGGCGGCAAAGGCAAGCCGAAGCCCGTCGAAGTGACGACGACCACGACGACCCATAGCTACAGCTATTCTGTGTCTCTGGCGATTGCTGTGGGCGCAGGCGAGGTTGCAGATGTCACACGCGTTTGGGCCGATGGCGAAGAGGTTGAGCGTAGAACGCTGAACATGCGGATATATCGCGGCGATCATGAGCAATTGCCCGACCCGCTCATTGAAGCGGTCGAAGGGGCAGGCACGGTGCCCGCTTATCGCGGCACGGCTTATGTGGTGATCGAAGATCTGGCGCTGGGCCCCTTTGGCAACCGCGTACCGCAATTCTCGTTCGAGGTGGTGCGGCAGGAACAAGACGAGATGCCGGATGCCGAGGACGCGCTGTCTCGGATCATCAAGGGGGTGGCCTTGATGCCGGGTACGGGTGAATACGCGCTGGCTTCATCTCAGGTTAATTACACCAAGGGCCGGGGGCGCAGTTGGGCGGCGAATGTCAATTCACCATCGGGCAAGTCCGATCTGGTGACCTCGACGCGGGCGCTCAGCCAGGAATTGCCGGGCTGCGAGGCGGCCTCGTTGATCGTGTCGTGGTTCGGCGATGATTTGCGCTGCGGAGAATGCCAGATCCGCCCCAAGGTTGAACGCAAGAATATCGAGGGCGCAAACATGCCCTGGAGTGTTTCAGGTCTGTCCCGAACTGCGGCGGGGCAGGTGAAATGGCAGGATGGGCGTCCGGTTTATGGCGGCACACCGGCTGATGCGGCCGTAGTGCAGGCGATCCGGCACCTGAAGAACTCGGGCAAACGGGTTATGTTTTATCCGTTTATTTTGATGGAGCAATCAGAGGGCAACTGCCTGCCTGATCCGTGGTCCGATGCGCCGGATCAACCTCATTTACCCTGGCGTGGGCGGATCACTTTGGATGTTGCTCCGGGGCGGCCAGGCTCGCCGGATCAAACTGCCGATGCGGATGCGCAGGTGGCGGCGTTCTTTGGTACGGCGCGCGCGTCACATTTCTCGACCAGCGGCAGCAAAGTGACCTATCGCGGCCCTAGCGAATGGGGATTACGGCGGTTCATTCTGCACTATGCGGCCCTGTGCAAGGCGGCGGGCGGCGTGGAGTCCTTCTGCATCGGGTCCGAGATGCGCGGGCTAACGCAAATCCGCGGCGCGTCTGGCTTCGCTGCAGTTGCGGGGCTGCGGTCTCTGGCCGCGGAAGTGCGCGCGATATTGGGGCCGGAAACTAAGGTCGGCTATGCCGCAGACTGGACCGAGTATTTCGGGTATCAGCCGCAAGACGGCACCGGAGACCGGTATTTCCACCTCGACCCGCTTTGGGCCGATGAGAACATAGATTTTGTCGGCATCGACAACTATATGCCGCTGTCCGACTGGCGGGATAGGGCCTCGCATCTGGACGCTGAGGTGTCGAATGGGTCGATCTACGATCTGGACTATCTGCGCGGCAATATCGAAGGCGGCGAGGGGTATGATTGGTACTATGCCTCACCGGAGGAAGCTGAAGCGCAGATCCGAAGCCCGATCACTGATGACGATCATGGCGAGCCGTGGGTCTGGCGGTACAAGGACCTGCGCAACTGGTGGGCGAACCGACATCATGAGCGGATCGGGGGCGTGCGGCAGCAAACACCCACGGGTTGGGTTCCGGGGTCCAAGCCAATCTGGTTCACCGAACTGGGCTGCGCGGCCATCGACAAGGGCACGAACCAGCCGAACAAATTCTTGGACCCAAAGTCGTCTGAATCAAATTTGCCGCGGTATTCCAACGGGGTACGGGATGATTTTATCATGGTTCAGTACCTTCGGGCCGTCCTTGGCTATTGGGGTGATGCTGAGATCAACCCGGTTTCAGATATCTATGACGGCCCGATGGTGGACCTGTCGAACGCCTTTGTCTGGGCTTGGGATGCGCGTCCGTTCCCGACTTTCCCGAACCTGCGGTCGCAGTGGTCGGACGGCGATAACTATGCACGTGGGCATTGGCTGAACGGGCGATCCGGGTCGCGGACTCTGGCCTCGGTCGTGACAGAAATCTGCCATGAGGCAGGGGTGACGGCGATTGATGTGTCCGAGCTCTACGGCGTGGTACGCGGTTACGCGGTTGAGGACGTAATGAATGCTCGGCAGGCCTTGCAGCCGCTGATGCTGCGCTATGGGTTCGACGCGATCGAGCGGGACGGGGTGCTGAAGTTCAGAACCCGCGACGGGCGTCGGGCCGTTGACATCGACCCCGAGCAGATCGCTATCAGCGCGGATATAGACGGGCCAGTGGAACATCGCCGCGAGGCTGAGGCCGAGATGACCGGGCGCGTGCGGCTAAGATTCGTCCAGTCGGATGCGGACCATGATGTTGTCGCGGAAGAGGCCGTCTTGCCTGATGACAGAACCCATTCGGTCGCCGTCAACGAAATGCCCTTGTCGATGACTCGCGCCGAAGGGCGTCAGACGGTCGAGCGCTGGCTAAGCGAATCCCGCATCTCGCGCGAGACTGTGCGATTTGCTCTGCCGCCCTCGTTGCTGAATGTCGGAGCCGGGGATGTGGTGCGTCTGCCGGATGCAGGGGATGGGACCCTGTTCCGGATCGACCGGTTGGAACAGGCCGAGATGCAATTGGCGGATGCGGTGCGGATCGAACCCGGCGTCTATACGCCGTCTGACGTGCTGGACGATGTCGCGGCGGCTAAACCGTTCATCGCTCCGGTGCCGGTCCTGCCTGTGTTCTTGGACCTGCCGTTGATCACCGGGTCAGAAGCGCCCCACGCACCTTATCTGGCGATCTCGGCTGAGCCCTGGCCCGGCAACGTTGCCGTCTATTCGGCTGCTCAGGACGAGGATTACACGCTGCATCAGGTGATCGCGGGCCAGGCGGTGATTGGGTTCACCGAGACGCCGCTGCGGCGCGCTGGCGCTGGGCTCTGGGATGAAGGGGCCGCACTGCGGGTCAATCTGATCGATGGCGTGTTGGAGTCTCGCCCCCGCTCGTCATTGTTGAGTGGGGCCAATCTGGCGGCGATCGGTGACGGGACACCCGGCAATTGGGAAGTGTTCCAGTTCTCGGAGGCAGCCCTGCAGGAGACTGGCGTTTACAATTTGTCGGACCGGTTGCGAGGGCAGTTGGGTACGGATGCCCTGATGCCGGATGTCTGGCCGGAAGGGTCCACCTTTGTGCTGCTGGATGAACGTGTTTATCAGACCGGATTGCTGCGCACTGAACGCCGCGTGGCCAAGCATTACCGTATCGGCCCTGCAACGCGCGGCTACGAGGACCCGGCATATGTGCATCTGGTTGAAGCGTTCGATGGCAATGGGCTGAGGCCTTATGCGCCAGTGCATTTGCAGGCTTCTGCGTCGGCTGCAGGGGACGAGATCTCATGGGTGCGCCGCACCCGGATTGATGGCGATGACTGGAGCGCATTGGATGTGCCCCTGGGCGAAGAAAGCGAATCCTATCTGATCCGCGTCTTCACCGAGGGTGCTTTGTTGCGCGAAACTGTCACCAGTGATCCGGTTTGGCAGTATTCTGCCGCGATGAAAGCCGATGACGGGCTGGCCGGACCCTACGATATCGCAGTCGCGCAGGTTTCGGCTACCTACGGACCCGGGGCGTTTGCGCGCCTTTCGGTCTGCTAGCCGTGCGGCCAGTCCTGCACGGAGATCTCAGCGCGGCGGCGCGGGCTTTGCTGGCCGCGCCGCGAACCGACCGCGATAGGATAAGCACCCTCCTGATTGCTGAGGCCGAACTGGCGGATCGACATGTCGCCAGAACAGGGCGGTTGCATCCTGTTTATGGAAATGGCTCGTTGATGGCAGCCGCGCGCTGCCGGCCCTTGGCAGACGAGCCAAATTTCGACGATCTGCAATATTGCCAATGTTTCGAGATGGTTCTGCGCAAACTGATCCGGTTCCAAATCAGCCAGATGCGCAGCTGACACATTTTGAGGCGGCAAGGTCCAGCTCTAGCCTTCCGTGCGCTATTTCCTCGCCGCAATCTTCGCAATAGCCGAATTCGTCTTCGTCCATCCGGTTCAGCGCGGCCCGAAGCCGATGCGTTTCGGTGTCGCGCCGGGTCTGTTGCGCCTTGGCCATTGCTTGATTTTGCAACGCATCCATCCGGCTGAGCCGACCCACTGCCTGTTGATCCAGCTCCACAACTGATTGCGCATCCTGACCGGCGGCGGATTGCGCGGCCAGATCGCGAAGGCGCTGGTGAATAAGCTTCCGAAAATGGTCCAGATCGGCTGAGTTCATTTTTTGTTGTAGTGCATATCAAGGGTTTGCGTTTGGTAATTTTACGACTAGATGGCTATTCTAAGCGCAGCAAAGGATGAAAAGCCATGTTCGAAACGCGCAGCCAAGTGACACCTGTGGACCCGGTTTGGGACCGCATCACCTCGGAAGCCCATGCAGCCGTCGAGAAAGAGCCGCTGATGGGCGGGTTGGTACACGCCTGTATCTTGCATCACCGCAGTCTTGAGAGGGCATTGTCCTATCGCATCTCGGCCAAGCTATGCTCGAATGAGATGTCGATGATGGTACTGCGTGAGATCGTGGATGAGGCCTATGCTGACGACAAAGCGTTGATTGAAGCCGCGCGCGCGGACCTGATGGCTGTTTATGAACGCGATCCGGCCTGCCACCGCCTGCTGCAACCGATCCTTTATTTCAAAGGGTATCAGGCGATGCAGGCTTATCGCGTGGCCCACTGGCTTTGGAACAAGGGGCGCCATGATCTGGCCTATTTCTTCCAGATGCGATCTTCCGAGATATTCGGCATTGATATCCATCCAGCTGCCCGCATCGGTAAAGGCATCATGATCGACCATGCCCATTCTATCGTGATCGGTGAAACCGCTGTGGTTGGGGACAATGTTTCGATGCTGCATTCGGTGACGCTGGGCGGGACCGGCAAGGAAGAAGAACAGCGCCATCCAACCATTGGTGACGGCGTTCTGATCGGCGCGGGTGCTAAGGTTCTGGGCAATATCGAGGTTGGCCATTGCAGCCGTATCGCCGCTGGATCAGTGGTGCTGCAGGAAGTGCCACCGTGCACGACGGTCGCTGGCATTCCCGCCAAGATCGTGGGCGAGGCCGGGTGCGATCAGCCGTCAATCTCGATGGATCATATGCTGGGGAAAGACCAGTAATTCGGAGTGAATAGACGAAAAAGGCCGCCTCGGGGTTCGAGGCGGCCTTTTTTGTGCATGATCTTCTGGGCTTAGGCCAACATGACCATCGGATTTTCCAGGTTGTCGACGATGGCTTGCAGCAGCTGAGCGCCAAGCGCGCCGTCGATGACCCGGTGATCGACCGACATGGTGACGGACATGACGGTTGCGACCGTCAGTTCTCCGTCATCGCCCACTATGGGTTTCTTGAGGCCGGTACCAACTGCGAGGATACCTGCATGCGGCGGGTTCACGATGGCATCGAAATTGTCGATGCCGAACATGCCGAGGTTCGAGACTGCGAAAGTACCGCCTTGGTACTCGTGCGGGGCCAGCTTGCGCTCGCGGGCGCGTCCGGCGAGGTCTTTCATCTCAGTCGACAGCGCCGACAGCGATTTGGTGTCGGCATCTTGCAGGACCGGAGTGAACAGACCGCCCTCGATGGCGACGGCAACAGCCACATCCGAAGGTTTCAGTTGCAGAACCCGGTCGCCCGCCCAGACGGCGTTGCATTCGGGAACCTGCTGTAGTGCGTTGGCGACGGCTTTGATGATAAAGTCGTTGACGCTGAGCTTCACACCCCGGCCTTCGAGTTGCTTGTTCAACTGGCTGCGGAACTTGAGTAGCGCATCCAGCTTAATGTCGCGACGCAGGTAGAAATGCGGGATGGTCTGTTTGGCCTCAGACAGACGCGCGGCGATGGTCTTGCGCATGCCATCGAGTTTGATCTCTTCGTATTCGCGGCCTTCGTACATCTTGGCCACGGCGTCCGCCGATGGACCTGCGGGAGCGGCGGCGGTTTGGGCGGCTGCAGCAGCAGGCGCAGGTGCCGCTGCAGGTGCGGCTGTGGCGCTTTCCACATCGGCTTTGACGATACGGCCATGCGGGCCAGAACCTGAGATTTGAGCCAGATCCAGACCCTTTTGCGCGGCAATCCGACGAGCAAGGGGGGAGGCAAAAATACGACCGCCATCCGCTTTGGCCGGTGCCGCTGGGGCAGGGGCGGGCGCCTCGGGTGCCGCTGGTGCGGCAGCCTCGTTGCCCGCGGCGGCAGCTGGCGCAGCCGCGGGAGCAGCGGTTGGCGTTGCACCGATATCATCAGCGCTTTCTCCATCTTCCAGCAGGACTGCGATGGCGGTGTTGACTTTAACGCCTTCGGTTCCCTCAGGAATAAGGATCTTGCCGACGGTGCCTTCGTCAACG
Organism: Ruegeria sp. D6; assembly: GCF_056534365.1. Taxonomy (NCBI): domain Bacteria; kingdom Pseudomonadati; phylum Pseudomonadota; class Alphaproteobacteria; order Rhodobacterales; family Roseobacteraceae; genus Ruegeria; species Ruegeria sp. D6. The sequence goes on from NZ_JBQFPH010000001.1 coordinate 636,036, forward strand.
GCCTCGAACTCCATTGTTGCCTTGTCGGTTTCAATTTCGGCCAGCAGATCGCCCGAGGAGACGGTGTCGCCTTCCTTGACGAGCCATTTTGCAAGTGTGCCTTCCTCCATCGTCGGGGACAAGGCAGGCATCAGGATTTCGGTGGGCATTTCAGCGCTCCTCAATCAGAGTAATTTGGTCAAAGGGCGCCTTGGGGCGCCCGGTGCCGCGTGCGAGCGTCGCAATCGCAGCCTCGATTTTGTCTTTGTTCTCCGCCATCCAGACATAGGCGGTCTGGTGTGAGGGGCGCGCGCCGATCAACCGCATATCCGCCGCCAATCGCTCGGGTACAAGCGCCCGCACGATGCGGTTGTCGATGTCAATCTCGACACGGTAGCATTCGGTTGCTGGATCGCGGCCCCTGATCTCCATTACCGGTAGGTCACCTGTTTCACCGCAGCGATCACCTCATCAGTGGTGATCAGCGCCAGCTTCTCGAGGTTCGCCGCATATGGCATCGGAACATCTTTGCCGGTGAGGGTGATGACCGGGGCGTCGAGATAATCGAACGCTTCCTGCATGACCACCGAGCTGATGTAGCTACCAACGGAACCTTGCGGCCAGCCTTCTTCGACGGTCACAAGACGGTTGGTTTTCATCACCGAGTTGATGATCGCACCGGTGTCCATCGGGCGGATGGTGCGCAGGTCGATCACTTCGGCGCTGATGCCGTCTTCGGCCAGTTTGTCTGCGGCTTCCAGCGCATATTGCATGCCGATGCCAAAGCTGACGATGGTCACATCCGAGCCTTCGCGCCAGATGCGGGCCTTGCCCAGCGGGATGGTCAGGTCATCCACTTGCGGCACGTCGAAGGAGCGGCCGTAGAGGATTTCGTTTTCCAGGAAGACCACGGGGTTCGGGTCGCGGATGGCCGATTTCAGCAAACCTTTGGCATCGGCTGCGGAATAGGGCATCACCACTTTGAGACCTGGCACCTGCATGTACCATGCGGCGTAGTCCTGCGAGTGTTGCGCGGCCACGCGGGCAGCGGCACCGTTAGGGCCACGGAATACGATCGGACAGCCCATCTGACCGCCAGACATATAAAGCGTTTTGGCGGCAGAGTTGATGATCTGATCAATCGCCTGCATGGCGAAGTTGAAGGTCATGAACTCGACAATCGGTTTCAGCCCGCCAAAGGCCGAGCCGACGGCGATGCCTGTGAAGCCATGTTCAGTGATCGGGGTGTCGATGACACGTTTGGCACCGAATTCATCGAGCAGGCCTTGAGAGATTTTATAGGCGCCCTGATATTCAGCGACTTCTTCGCCCATCAGATAGACATCTTCGTCGCCGCGCATTTCTTCGGCCATCGCGTCGCGCAAGGCTTCGCGGACGGTTTGCTGCGCCATCTCGGCGTCGGCAGGCCAATCGGGCGACAGGTCCACAACCGGAGCAGTGGGGGCTGCTGCGGCAGGAGCGGGGGCCTCAACCGCCGCAGGGGCGGCTTCGGCCCCCGCTGCGGCTGCGGGCGAAGCCACGGGCAGGGCGGAGGCGTCTTCACCATCTTCGACCAGGATCGCGATAGGGGTGTTTACTTTGACCCCTTCGGTGCCCTCGCTGATCAGAATCTTACCGACGATGCCTTCATCGACGGCTTCGAACTCCATCGTCGCCTTGTCGGTTTCGATCTCGGCCATGATGTCGCCCGAGGATACGGTGTCGCCTTCCTTGACCAGCCACTTGGCCAATGTGCCCTCTTCCATCGTGGGCGAAAGGGCGGGCATGAGAATTTCGGTTGCCATGTCTTATTCGTCCTCTCAGGCGTAGATATCAGTCCAGAGCTCGTCCAGCGACGGCTCGGGGCTTTCTTTCGAGAATTCGGCGGCCTGATTGACGACCTCTTTGATCTCTTTGTCGATCGCCTTCAGGTCATCCTCGGTCGCGTGTTTGCCGGTCAGCAGCAGCTCGCGCACGTGCTCGATCGGGTCGCTTTGTTCGCGGACCTTCTGAACCTCTTCGCGTGTACGGTACTTGGCCGGGTCAGACATCGAGTGGCCGCGATAGCGGTAGGTTTTCACCTCGAGGATGTAGGGACCTTTGCCCGCACGGCAGTGGGCGACCGCTTTTTCACCTGCGGCTTTGACGGCCAGCACATCCATGCCGTTCACCATTTCACCCGGTATTCCGAAGGCTTGACCGCGGTGGTAGATGTCGGCCGAAGAGGTCGAGCGTGCTTGCGCGGTGCCCATGGCATACTGGTTGTTCTCGATCACGAATACCACCGGCAGTTCCCAAAGAGCAGCCATATTGAAGGTCTCATAGACCTGACCCTGGTTGGCCGCGCCGTCACCGAAATAGGTGAAGGTGACGCCGCCGTTCTCTTTGTATTTGTCAGCAAAGGCCAAACCCGCACCCAGCGGAACCTGTGCGCCGACAATGCCGTGGCCGCCATAGAAATTCTTCTCTTTCGAGAACATGTGCATCGAGCCGCCTTTGCCTTTGGACAGCCCGCCTTCGCGACCGGTCAATTCGGCCATTACGCCGCCCGGGTCCATTCCACAGGCCAGCATGTGGCCGTGATCGCGATAGGACGTGATGCGCTTGTCGCCTTCTTTGGCCGCGGCCTCAAGGCCGACAACAACCGCTTCCTGACCGATGTAGAGGTGGCAGAAACCCCCGATCAGACCCATGCCGTAGAGTTGACCTGCCTTTTCCTCGAATCGGCGGATCAGCAGCATCTCGCGGTAATATGTGGTCAGTTCTTCCGCAGAAACATTTGGTTTCTTTGTGGTTTTTCGCGCAGCCATAGTGGCGATCTCCCCCTTTCGGCAAGATAGTTTAGCGTTAAACTATCTCATAGAGCATTTCACACGTTCTGGCGAGTACTAATGTTACGTGAGGGCAGGATACGCGAGTTGCGGCCTGCCACAGCTTATCTTCCGGGCGTTAAGGTACAGAGATTCTTAGTAAAAAATTTCGTCAGCGGATGACGATCTCATCCGCGCGGATCATGCCGAGCACTGAGCGGGCCTGTTGATCCAGCAGATCGAGATCCAGATAGGTGTCTGACAGTCGGCGGGTCAGGTTCTCCATCTGCTCGATTTCGGCGTTCAGCTGCGCCAGATCGCGAGACAAAACATCGCGTTCGGCGGCAATCTCGACCCGGCGAAACAGACCGTAATCCCCTTGAACGGCGGCAAAGGTGAAATACACCCCCAGCATGAAGGCGATTGAGAAGAAAATGAAAGCCCCTAAACCGGGCCGATTGGAACGGGACACTGTGTTAACCGCCGTGTGAAATACTGCCTCAGAAACGCACCCTTTTTGGATGTCTCGACGCACTATGTCACAGGTGATTCGGGTTGTGAATCCCCTGAGTAGAAAAAGCTGAGACCTGAGGTTTGAGCGCTTATAGTTCCAGCGCAGCCACACCCGGCAAGGTCTTGCCTTCCATCCATTCAAGGAAGGCACCACCAGCAGTAGAGATATATGAGAAATCCGTTGCCGCGCCCGAGGCGTTCAGTGCGGCCACCGTGTCGCCCCCGCCCGCGACCGAGGTCAGCTTGCCATCGCGGGTTAGTGCTGCGGCCTTCAGCGCCGCCGCATTGGTTGCGGCATCGAACGGGGTCAGCTCAAACGCCCCCAGTGGGCCGTTCCAAATCAGGGTCTGGCTTTTTTCCAGCACTTCGGACACGGCTGCGACGCTTTCGGGACCGGCGTCTAGGATCATCGAGTCAGAAGGGCACTGATCAGCGGGCAGCACCTGATGCGGCGCGTTGGCCTCGAACACTTCGGCCACGACGATGTCGCGCGGCAAGACAATCGTGCAGCCTGCGGATTCGGCCTTGCCGAGGATTTCGGCGGCGGTATCGGTCATGGCGTGCTCGGCCAGCGATTTGCCGACATCGATCCCCTGGGCCAGTAGGAATGTATTCGCCATCCCGCCACCGATGACCAGATAGTCAACCTTCTCGATCAGGTTGCCCAGCAGGTCCAGCTTGGTCGACACCTTGGCGCCCCCGACAACCGCTGTGACAGGCCGCTTGGGCGCGCCCAGGGCGGCCTCAAGTGCGCTCAGTTCCTGCTGCATCAGGCGTCCGGCACAGGCGGGCAGCAGACGGGCCAGCGCCTCGGTCGAGCTGTGGGCGCGGTGCGCGGCCGAGAAGGCATCGTTGCAATAGATGTCGCCCAGCTTTGCCATGCCTTGGGCAAGTGGGACGCTGTTCTTGGTCTCCTCGGCATGGAAGCGGGTGTTTTCCAGCAGCAGAACCTCACCTTCCGTCAGGGCGGAGGCGGCGGTTTCAGCCTCATAGCCCACGCAATCATCGGCAAAGCGCACGGGAGCCCCAAAAGCGGATTCAAGTGCTGGCACAAGCTGCTTCAATGACAGCTCGGGTACATGCTGACCACCGGGGCGTCCGAAATGGGCCAGCAGGATGGGTTTACCGCCTGCGGCGAGGATATCGCGCACGGTTGGCACGATCCGTTGAATGCGGGTGTCGTCGGTCACCACGCCATCCGCGACCGGTACGTTGATATCCACGCGCACCAGAACCCGCTTACCGCCAAGATCCATATCGTCCAGAGATTTCCAGCCCATCGCGCTCATCCTTGCCCATTGCATCCAGTTTCAGCGGTTCTTTTCCTGCATTTTGCGTTCAGGTCAATGCGTCACTTGGCATTCGCGCGCCCGCGTCATAGGTATTTGCGCAAGTTTCAAAGACAGGAGGGCCAGATGGCCGAGATCAAAGACCCCGAAAACACGATCATCATTGAGCTGAAAGACGGCAATGTCGTTATCGAACTGCTGCCCGACGTGGCCCCTCAGCACTCGGCCCGCATGAAAGAGCTGGCGCGTGGTGGTGAATATGACAACGTCGCCTTCCACCGTGTGATCGACGGGTTCATGGCGCAAACCGGCGATGTGCAGCATGGCGACATGGAAGACGGGTTCAACATTCGTATGGCGGGCACCGGTGGATCGTCGCTGCCGAACGTTCCGGCAGAGTTTTCGAAACTGCCCCATGATCGCGGAACTTTGGGTGCGGCACGCTCGGCCAACCCGGATTCGGCCAACTCTCAGTTCTTCATCAACTTCAAGGACAACCATTTCCTGAACGGCCAGTACACCGTGTATGGCCGCGTCATCGACGGGATGGAGCATGTAGACGCGATTGTGCGTGGTGAGCCGCCAGCGAGCCCCGACCGCATGATCAGCGTTAAGGTGGCTGCTGATGCATAAGCTGGCCGCAGTTTTTACCTTGCTGGCCAGCCCTGCGCTGGCAACCGGGCTTGAGATTGAGATCGAGGGCGAGGGCGCCAATGGCACCGTCACCGTCGACCTGTTCGAAGATATTGCGCCCAAGCATGTGGAGCAGATCACCGCTCTGGCCGCTGCTGGTCAGTACGATGGGGTTGTGTTCCACCGTGTGATCGACGGCTTTATGGCGCAGACCGGCGATGTTGAGTTTGGCCGTGTCGGTGGCGACATGCGTCGTGCGGGTACGGGTGGATCGGATCGCCCTGATTTGCCTGCCGAGTTCTCGGATTTCAACTATGACCGGGGCGTCGTGGGTATGGCGCGGGCGCAGGACCCAGACAGCGCGAACTCGCAATTCTTCATTATGTTCGAGCCCGGACCGTTCCTGAATGGTCAGTACACGGTTGTCGGTCAGGTGACAGAAGGGATGGACGTGGTCGATGCGATCAAGCGGGGCGATGGCCCTAATGGCGCAGTGATCGGACAACCGGATGCGATGAAAAAGGTCACGGTGACCGAATAAAAGAAAACCCCGGCGCGCTTCTGCGGGCCGGGGGATCTTGGTGCGGCTGGGTCAATCGTCGTCCGACATCGCCCGCCAGATCAGTGCACCAATCGCACCGCCGATCAAAGGTGCCACCCAGAAGAGCCACAGCTGCGCCAGTGCCGGACCATCAGCAAACAACGCCACGCCGGTTGACCGGGCAGGATTTACGGAGGTGTTGGTCACCGGGATCGAAATCAGGTGGATCAGCGTCAATCCCAAACCAATCGCGATCGGGGCGAACCCGGCAGGCGCGCCGCTGGAGGTCGCACCGAGAATGATCACGATGAAGAACGCCGTCATGACGATTTCGATCACTAAGGCCGACATCATCGAATAGCCTTCGGGTGATGCCTCGCCATACCCGTTTGAGGCAAACCCCCCGACGCCTTCAAAGCCCGGTGCTCCGCTGACGACCAGATAGAGCACGGCTGCTGCGGCGATCGCTCCGATCACCTGCGCGATCCAGTAGGGGATCAGATCTTTGGCATCGAACCGCCCTCCGATCATCAGCCCAAGACTGACCGCCGGGTTAAAGTGCCCGCCCGATATATGACCGACCGCATAAGCCATGGTCAGCACCGTCAGGCCGAAAGCAAAAGAAACGCCCAGCCAGCCGATGCCGACATCAGCAACACCTGCAGCCAGCACCGCGCTGCCACAGCCGCCCAGAACCAGCCAGAATGTACCGAAGAATTCGGCCATGAGTTTTGATGACATGAAAAGCCCTCCAGAAATCAATGACTTTAAGGTTAATTCAAAAAACGCTTTTTGTGAAACTGTGAGAATGCGGGGAATTTTCCTTCAAGACACGTCAGATAGGGGGACTGTTAGGGAATATGCTTATTCCGGTGAGCTGGCGATTGAGAACGACACACTCGGCCCAACTTGCGTTTTTCTCCTTTGCGCCCCAATGTCCGGTATCGGTTGTGGGCTCGCGATGTGGTGGGGGTATCAAAGTGAAGTTCAAAAAACTGTATTCGGATGCTCAAGGCGAAAGCCATTGGAAAGACATCGAAGTCGAACTTGAAGAGCAAAGCTTTGCACCACCTGCGAAAGCAATCGAGATTTCAAAGCCAGAAGCTGTCAAGCAAACCATGTTCTTGAGACTCAAGAAGGGTTGGGATGAGCCAATTCATCCCACACCTGTCGCTCAAAAGCTCATTTGTCTTTCTGGCTCAGTGCGCGTGACCGCGAGCGACGGGGAATTCAGAGACATTGGTCCGGGTGACGTCTGGCATATGGAAGACAAACACGGCAAAGGCCACCACACAGTTGTAACAAGCGATGATGATTTTCTTTCGATGATCGTGCAGTACGAGTAGCGGGGGCAGCGCAGACCAAGCCCTCCTGATCAACCAAGCGCATTGCGGCACTTGCGCGGTGTAAGGCCGCTTCGTCCCGCATTGAGGTCATTGTCAGATTTAGACGAACACCCCAAAACAAAAAAACGCCGCAGGGTATCCTGCGGCGTTTCTGATTGGTCTTGCCGATAAGTGTTTACTGCTTCACTTCCGCCGCCGGGTTGGCACCCGATTTGCCGCTGCGGCCCGGGTTCAGCGGGTCGTCCTGACGCTGCACCGAACCTTCAAAATGCGCGCCGCTTTCAATGGCGATGGTCTTGTGAATGATGTCGCCTTCGACGCGGGCGGTCGAGGTCAGGCGGACCTTCAGCCCGCGGACGCGGCCCACGATACGGCCGTTGACCACTACGTCATCTGCAGTGACTTCGCCCTTGATGGTGGCAGTCTCGCCGATGGTCAGCAGATGGGCGCGGATGTCGCCTTCGACGGTGCCCTCGACCTGGATATCGCCCGAGGTCTTGATGTTACCGGTGATGTGCAGATCCGAGGACAGCACCGATGCTGGTGGCTTGGGCTTGGGAGGGGTGCTGGCCTTTGTTTCAGCCGGTGCAGGTGTTGCCGGAGTGGCCGGAGCGGCCGGTTTTGCTGCCTCAGTCTCTTTCGACCCGGGTTCGTTGATTTTGCTCTTAGAAAACATTTCTCGCAGCCTTGATGTAAGTCATTGGGTTCATGGGTTTTCCGTTCACGCGCACCTCATAGTGCAGATGCGTGCCGGTCGATCGTCCGGTGGTACCCATATCAGCAATATGGTCCCCGCGCGAGACCCTTTGGCCAACCTTAACGCGAAGATTGCTGTTATGAGCGTAAAGTGTCTCAATCCCGAAGGCGTGTTTGATTTTCACCAGCTTTCCGAAACCGGATTGCCAGCCCGCATGGGTGACAACGCCATCGGCGGTCGCAAAGATATCGGTCCCGCGAGGACCGGCGAAATCCGACCCGTTATGCATGCGCCGGCCGCCGGTTTTGGGGTCGCGGCGGGTTCCGTAGCCACTGGTATAACGGACAGCGGCGCGCACCGGGCTGGCGAAGGGGGCCTTTTCCGCAGCGATGCGATAGAGGTTCAGCTGGTCCATCTGTTCCAGCAGGATATTGGCGCGGATCTGGTCGGGGCTCAGTTCCTCACCGCGGGTGCTGAAGGATAAAGGGGTCAGCGGACCGCCCATACCGCTATATCCGCGCCGAACTTCGTCGAGGATACGATCTGTTGGCATGCCCGCACTGCGGAACATCTTGTCGAGAGGTTCGACCGAGATCAGCATCGCCTCTTCCAACTGGCGGAAAATCTCGTCGCTGCGCTCCTGCATCAGGCGGATTTCAAGCTCGAGCTCGTCACGCTGGTCCAACGCGCCTTGCGCATCGGCAGCGATCTGGTCGCGCTGCGCCGCGGTTCGGGCCAGGGCATCGGTCATGAACGCCATCTGTTCCGGGTTTGCCGATGCCATCGCATAAGCCGCGTCCGCATCAGTGCTGGGTTGCAGTTCGGCCAGTTTGGTCCGCGCGTCTTCGCGTTGCTTCATAGTGGCACGCAGCGTGGTTTGGATCACCTCGATGCCGGTTTCCAGCTCGCGCCGGCGGTTCTCGGTTTCCAGCAATTCGGACTGCATGACCGAAATCTGTTCCAGAGCTGCGTTAAACCTGTCATGTGCAGCCAGCGCTTCGGCCGCACGCGCATCGCGCTCTTCCGAAAGGATGTTCAGACGTTCTTGATACGTAGCCTGATCGCGCTTGGCCTGTTCCCGGAAATTGCCCGATCCGATGCTGTCCATCAACAGAACTGACGTGGCAATCGCGGTCCAGGCGACCATCACCGACACACCGGCGACTGCAGCGATCTGAGTTTCAGAACTCAGTCGGATGAACCGTGTGTCGTTGTCAGATTTCAGAAAAACACGGCGCTCTGGAAAGTGCCGCTCGAGCAGTGAGTGTAGTTTAATTGCCAGACGTGTCCGCACGCGTCCTACCTCAATTGTCCCCATATCTCGGAGCCGGTCGTGAGTGAGTAGCCGCTCCTTGACGCGATTGCATAAAGCGGTCGAGGCATTCGGGCAAGTTTGTTAACCAATCAAGAGCTATGAACGGAGATTTACCGCACGTGATCGGCGAGAACTTGCCGATAGCGAGCATTTGCTGTCAGTCCGACACAACTCCGGGTGGTGGCAGGTCTTCGGTCAGGGGCCAATAGAAATCTGGCGGCAGTCCGGCCTCGGCCCGTTTCTCTTCGTTAAATGGTGGTTTCAGCGCGCCGTGGAAATAGAGGCGGACGAGGGCGTGGAATACATCCTTGGGGTCGGCATTCTCGCGCCCGCACAAGAAGTGGAACCATTTCGAGCCATAGGCGACGTGACCAACTTCCTCGGCATAAATCACTTCCAGTGCAGCGACTGCGTCGTCAGCCTTGGCCTTGCGGAAAATGTCGATCATTCCGGGGGTCACGTCCAACCCACGTGCCTCAAGCACCATTGGGACGACGGCAAGACGACCCATAAGATCCTGTGCGGTGTCCTCGGCGGCGCGCCACATGCCTGCATGGGCGGGCAGGGCGCCATAGTGGCTGCCCATCTGTTCGAGGCAGTCGCAGACCATCTCAAAATGGCGCGATTCTTCTTCGGCGCATTTCACCCAATCATCGTAGAACCCGATGGGCATGGGCACATCCCCGAACCGGGCGATGATGTCCCAGTGCAGGTCCACCGCGTTCAATTCGATATGGGCAACGGCGTGCAACAGCGCGATACGACCTGCTTCTGACCCCGGCCTGCGGCGGGGTACATCGCGGGGCGATAACAGCTCGGGTTTGTCGGGACGCGCAGGGTAAAGCGGAGGCTCGGCAGTGCCCACTGCGATCTCGGGTGCTTCGCCTTTTCGGGCGGCAAACCATTCGGCGGCATAGCGTTTGGACAGAGCAGTCTTCTCGCGCCCGACCGATGTGGTCAGAATCTCGGTCGCCATTTCGGTCAGTGTTTTTGACACGCTTGCCCCCTTACGCTGCACTTCGCGCGGGTCATACCCTTGATGCCCGCGCGGGTCGAGAGGGCTAGAGCGCGCGTGCGGCCTCCAACACTTCGTCCACATGACCCGGCACTTTCACCTTGCGCCAGACACGGGCGATTTTTCCATCCGCATCAATCAGAAAGGTCGAGCGTTCGATCCCCATGGATTTGCGTCCGTACATGTTCTTTTCGACCCAGACGCCATAATCTTCGCACACGCTCTGACCCTCATCGGACAAAAGCGGCGTCGTCAGGCCGTGCTTGGCGACAAATTTGTCATGCTTTGCCACGGTATCGCGCGAGATGCCGAAAACGTTAGCACCCGCATCCGCAAAGGCTTGTAGTTGTTCCGAGAAACCGATGGATTCCTTGGTGCAGCCCGGCGTATTATCGCGGGGATAGAAAAACAGAACGACCGCGCGGCCACGCTGTTCCGACAGGGTCACCTCGCCGCCGCCGTCGCGAGGCAGTTTAAAGTCGGGTGCGATGTCTGAGACTTCGGGCATATTCAAACTCCGGCTGAGAAATTAACGGTTGCCGCTTATCATAGGGCTCCGTTGACAGGTTGAAAGGCGTGAGACGCAAATTGGTCCAGCAAGAACAGCAGGATGACACGAAGGCGGATAAGAAACCCCGCCGTCGGTCGCGGCGTCGGACCGCAGGGCTGTGGACATTGCGCGGTGTCTTCATCCTTGGATTTCTGGCACTGGTCACCGGCTTTATGGTTGTCGGCCAGCGCATGCACGCGCCGGATTGGTTGCGCGACCGGGTCGAGGCGCGCCTTGATCAGACATTGGGTGGCGTCAAAGTTCGGTTCGGCGATGTCAGTTTCATCATTCATGAAGGCTGGCGTCCGCGATTGCGACTGACCGATGTTCGTATCAGCGATGCGGACGGACGGCAGATTGCCGAAGTGTCCGACCTGCGGGCCAGCCTGTCGATGCGCCCGCTGTTGCGCGGGCATGTGCGCCCGAAGCGGATCATATTGCAAGGCGCGCAGATTGCACTGACACGGGGTGTCGATGGAGCGCTGTCGCTGACGGTCGGTGCCGGAAGTGCGCCGGTCGGTCAGGCCCGGAACCTGGCGCAGCTGATTGAATCATCGGACGAGGTGTTCCAGGCACCTATTTTGTCAGCCCTGACCTCGGTCGAACTGGATGCAATTACGCTGGACTATCAGGACCTGCGGTTGGGCCGGTCCTGGGTGCTGGACGGCGGGCGCATTCAGGCCAACCGCAACGCGGGTGAGGTTCGTCTGGCCACCAATTTCTCGGTGCTGGCCGGTCGCGATTATGTCAGCACGATCGAAGCCAACTACACCAGTTTGCTGGGTAGTCCGGCTGCGCAGTTCGGCATCTCGATCACCGATCTTCCCGCCGAGGATATCGCAGGCCACAGCCCGGCGCTGGCATGGATGCAGGTACTTCGCACACCGATCTCAGGTGCTTTGAGGGGTGGCATTGATACTGAGGGCGCGCTGGGGCCGGTCTTTGCCACGTTGAATCTGGGTGCAGGCGCCGTGCAGCCCACGCCTGAAACAACACCGATCAAATTCGACGCGGCGCGGACGTATTTTACCTACGACCCGAAACAACAGGCGCTGGATTTCAACGAAGTCTCGATCCAGTCTGCCTGGGGTACGGTGCAGGCAGATGGCAAGGCCTTTCTACATGGGGTCAAAGCTGGCGGGTTGGACAGTATGTCGGGGCAGTTCCGCCTCAGCGGGATTGAGATCAACCCGGCCAATCTGTTCCCCGAAGCACTGAATCTGACGCGGGCCGATGTTGATTTCCAGATGAAACTTGCGCCGTTCCGTATACAGCTGGGGCAAATGACGGTTGAAGACGGTGCACATCGCGCACGGCTCAGCGGGTCTCTGGCTGGTTTGACCGACGGCTGGGTCGCAGCCATTGATGCACAGATTGATCGGATGAGCTCTGATCAGCTGTTGAACTACTGGCCCGAACGACTTGCCCCGAAACCGCGCCTTTGGGTCACCGATAACCTCTATCACGGAGAAATGTCCGATCTGGATTTCGCCCTGCGTCTACGGCCCGGAGAAAAGCCGGACATCTATGCGGATTTCGAATTCGACAAGACCGAGATTCGGTTCGCCAAGACGTTGCCAACTATCCAAGACGCGCAGGGGCAGGCCAGCCTGCTCAACCGGCGCTTTACCGTCTCGGCGCAAAAGGGGATTGTGATCGCGGATGAAGGAGGTACCGTTGATGCCTCGGGCACCTCGTTCATCATCCCCGATACCGGCATCAAAAAAACCACCCCGGCCATTGCGCGGATTAAGGCCAGCGGCAGTGTAACCGCAGCCATGTCATTGCTGGACCGGCCGCCGCTGCAACTGTTGACCAAGGCCAATCTGCCGGTGGATCTGGCCGACGGTCAGGTCAGTCTGAGTGGAACGCTTTCCTTGCCGCTGATCAAGGGCCTGAAGCTGGAAGATACCAGGTTCCATTTCGTTGGCGAGTTGTCGAATTTGGACAGCAGCAAGCTGGTACCCGGATTTGAAGTCAGCGCAGACCGATTGGACCTGAGCGGCGACCAGACGCAAGTGGCCATCCAGGGCGAGGGGCTGTTTGGTGTCGTACCGGTTGAAGCGCTTTGGCGGCAGCCGATCGGAGGCGAAACCCCGCAGCAAAGCGAACTGACAGGTCAAATCGAACTCTCCCCGCGTCTGATGGAACAAATCAATGCCGGACTGCCGCGCGGCATGTTGACCGGAGAGGGGATCGCCGATTTCAGCCTGAGTCTTGGTGCGGGTGAGCCCCCGCGCTTATCGGCACAGTCCGATTTGGTTGGCGTCGCGTTGGCGATCCCTGAGCTTGGATGGCGCAAATCAGCCAGCACTGGCGGCTCTCTGACTGCCGAGGCCATGCTGGGCGCTCAGCTAAGTGTCGATTCCCTTCGGATCAACGCTGCTGGTCTACGGACAACTGCAGCGATCTCGTTCCGGGATGGCGGGTTCGAAAGGGTACGGTTCAGCACGTTCGAACTGGGCGACTGGCTTGCAGTTCCGGCGGAATTGATTGGGCGTGGTGCCGCGCTGCCAGATATCCGTGTGTTGGGCGGCGTGCTTGATCTGGGAAAATCCACCATCGGTGAGGGAGGTAGCAGCGGTGGTGCTGCCGGGCCCGGGCCAAAGCTGGATGTGAAGCTGGACCGACTACAAGTCACTGAATCCGTTGCGTTGACCGGGTTGACTGGCTCGTTTCAAACCACTGGCGGACTGACCGGCAGCTTTGCGTCGCAAGTCAATGGCGGTGCAGCGATCCGCGGTCAGGTCACCCCGCGCGCGTCCCGATCTGCGGTTGGTCTAACCTCGGACGATGCGGGGGCAGTTCTGCGATCAGCGGGGGTTCTGACGCAGGCACGCGGTGGAACAATGCAATTGCAGCTGGATCCGATCGCGGAGCCTGGAAACTATGACGTCGACTTGAAAATCAAAAATACGCGGATCACGGACGCCCCGGCCATGGCAGCGATATTGAACGCGATCAGTCTGGTGGGGTTGCTGGATGAAATGGCGGGGCAAGGTATTTTCTTCGCAGCCATCGACAGCAAAATGCGTATCACTCCGACGGAGGTGAAGGTGCTGAGCGGTAGTGCCGTAGGTCCATCAATGGGGCTGTCCTTTGATGGTACGGTTGACACTGTATCCGGGATGCTGAACCTGCGCGGCGCGATTTCACCGATCTATCTGGTCAATGCTATTGGCAGCGTTCTGACCAAAAAGGGGGAAGGTATCTTTGCCTTCAACTACACTCTGTCCGGACCGCTGTCCGACCCGCAAGTTTCGGTCAATCCTCTGTCTGGTCTCGCACCTCTGTTCCTGCGCAATCTGCTGCGCGAACCTGCGCCAACGGTCTCGGATGGTCCGAATGCCACGCCGGACCGATCCGGCCAACCCAATCCCGCCTTTCAGACACGGGGCGAGGATCGCTGATCTGAGTGGTGGCCGAATCTGTCGGGCCGATGTATGGCGCGGCCATGAAACTCAGCGATTTTGATTTCCACCTGCCAGATCATTTGATTGCCACGCGGCCTGCGAGCCCGCGTTCATCCGCGCGTCTGCTGCATGCGCAGGGCGAGGCCATTAAGGATCGGCACGTGTTCGATCTGCCCGAGATTTTGCAGCCCGGGGACCGCTTGGTGTTGAACGACACCCGCGTCATTCCCGCTCGCCTCAGCGGTCGCCGCCACCGTGACAGCGCGCAAGGGCCGGTATCTGCCGCGATTGAGGCGACGTTGCTGGACCCGCAATCTGATGGTTGTTGGGCCGCGCTGATCAAGCCGCTTAAGAAGATCAAACCGGGCGAAGAGATCGTATTCTCAGACGATCTGAGCGCAACCCTGGATCGAGTTGCCGATGGCCAAGCCTATCTGCGCTTCAACCTGACCGGAGAGGATTTCGATCAAGCGCTAGAGCAGGCGGGCGCGATGCCGTTGCCTCCCTACATCGCAGCGAAACGTGCAGCGGATGAACAGGACAAGACCGACTACCAAACTGTGTGGGCGCGAAACTCCGGAGCCGTAGCGGCCCCAACCGCGTCCTTGCATTTTGATGATGCGCTTTTGCAGGCGCTATCGGAGCGCGGTATCGAGTTCACGCATGTCACGCTGCATGTGGGGGCAGGCACATTTCTGCCGGTCAAAGTGGAAGACGTGACCACCCACAAGATGCACGCCGAATGGGGACGGGTCAGCGCGCAGGCCGCTGCTGAGATTGCAGCGACCAAAGAAGCGGGCGGGCGCGTTATCCCGGTGGGCACAACCGCCCTTCGACTGATCGAAAGCGCAGCACGACGCGGCCGGATCGCGCCGTGGGAAGGCGAGACCGATATCTTCATATACCCAGGTTTTGAATTTCACGTCACTGATGCGCTGATGACCAACTTCCACCTGCCGAAATCCACATTGCTGATGCTGGTTTCGGCGTTGATTGGGCAGGATCGGGTCAAGTCGGTCTATGACCACGCTATCGCAGAAGAATATCGCTTTTTCTCATACGGCGACGCGTCTCTGCTGATACCATAGTCGTATCTTGGCCATCTGCGCCCTTACAATGTCGTAGACAAGCGCGACGTGCTTCGTCATTGACGGCAAAGCGGACAAAACACACCAGCAATTTTGGATAGGCAGAATGCTTCAGGTTCTTTCCAGCGCTTGGGCGCTTCTTCTGGGAATGGGGTTGCTGATGGTCGGCAATGGCCTGCAGGGCACGTTGCTGGGGGTGCGTGGAGAAATTGAGGGATTCTCGACCCTAGAGATGTCCTTTGTGATGTCGGCCTATTTTCTTGGGTTCCTTGGCGGCTCGCGTCTGGCACCGGAAATGATCCGCCGCGTGGGGCACGTGCGCGTGTTTGCGGCGCTGGCCTCGTTCATCTCGGCGGTCATGATCATGTATCCGATGCTGACCGATCCAATTGCATGGTCGATTGGCCGCGTGATTATCGGGTTCTGTTTTTCGGGCGTGTATGTGACCGCGGAAAGCTGGCTGAACAATGCCGCAAACAACGAGAACCGAGGGCAGGCGCTGTCGCTTTATATGATGGTGCAGATGACAGGTGTGGTGAGTGCCCAGGCCTTGTTGCTGGTCGGTGACCCGGCAGGATATGAGACCTTTGTCATCGCTTCTATACTGGTTTCGATCTCATTTGCGCCTATTCTGCTGTCCATTTCTCCGACCCCGGCGTTCGATACCACCAAACCGATGACATTGCGCCAGCTGATGGAAACATCGCCGCTGGGCTGCGTCGGCATGTTCTTGCTTGGCGGGATATTTTCAGCGCAATTCGGGATGAGCGCCGTTTATGGCGCTCAGGTTGGATTGAGTCTGGTCGAGATTTCGACCTTCGTAGCGGTGTTTTATATCGGCGCCGTAGTCCTGCAATATCCGTTGGGCTGGATGTCCGACAGAATGGACCGCCGTCTGCTGATCATGCTGGTGGCCGCTGTTGGTGGGGTAGGCGCCGTGATAGGCATGATACTTGGCGTCACTTTCACCATGCTTCTCGTAGCTGCCTTTATCATCGGCGGCATGACAAGCCCGCTCTATTCTCTGTTGATCGCGTATACCAATGACTACTTGGAGTATGACGATATGTCGGCGGCTTCGGGCGGTCTGGTTTTTATTAACGGCTTGGGCGCAATCGCAGGTCCAATTATCACCGGTTGGCTAATGGGGGCTGGCGTGCTCGGCCCACAAGGCTTTTTCCTGTTCATCGCGGCGCTGATGTTCATCATGGCCGCCTACGCGGCCTATCGTATGACCCAGCGCGTCTACAAACCCGTGGATGAAACCGGATCGATTGCCCCGATCTACCCGACATCTTCGCCCGTTGCCCTGGAAGTTGCGCAAGAGGTCGCCATTGAGGCAGCCCAGGACGAGCAGGATACGCAAGAACCCGCCTGAGCGCCGGAAATGTGACTTTTGTGTTGCAATATGTTACTGTCACAAATCTGTAAAAGTGATTTTAATGACGTTACGTCCTGGGGAGGGCAATTACGGAGTCTAGGGCAATGGTAGGTCCTGAAGAAGTATTGAGTTTTTGGTTAGATGAGGTTGGCCCCGAGGGGTGGTACCTGCAGGATGAAGCGCTGGATGCGCGGATCCGGGATAAATTTCTTTCAACATGGGAAGCCGCGTGTGAGGGTAAATTCTCGCTTTGGCTGACCTATCCCAGCGGTTCGCTGGCCTATATTATTCTTATGGATCAGTTGCCTCGCAACATGTTCCGAGGAAGCAAACAGGCCTTTGCATCGGATCGCGCGGCACTGGCTGCAGCGAAATGCGCGGTCGACAAAGGCTGGGATCTTAAGATCGACGAACCGGCGCGGCAGTTTTTTTATTTGCCGATGATGCATTCCGAAAATCTGTGCGATCAGGAGCGCTGTGTGCGCCTTATGATCGAACGGATGCCGGAAGGCGGCGAGAGCAATCTGCTTCATGCGCGCGCTCATCGTGAGGTGATCCGCAAGTTCGGTCGTTTCCCGTATCGAAACGATGCGCTGGAACGCGCGACCACTGAACACGAAGCCGCATATGTCAGTAATGGCGGATATGGTTCGACTGTGCGCGAGTTGCAGGCCGCGACCTAGGTCGCGGGCTCACAGCCTTTTAGGATCAGAAGGCGGTCGGTGACAGTGTCGGCGGATGTCGTGATGGCATAGTCGATCAAGTCTTCTGGTTTTTCGACCAGGCCCGCCAATCGGGCCTGAGTGTCTTCCAGCTTCCCCTCCAGATCACCCAAACGTCGCAATGCCGCATTCAGCTGTTGGCGCGTGACCGCATCGAGTTGCGTGCCCTGACTGCTAAGGGTTGCAAGATCGCTGCGCAACGCGGCCAGTTCCCCACGAATTCCCTGCGCCTGATCTCGTAGCGGCGCCACGACCTGCAGGTTCTCAGCAAACCCGACCCGGATCTGATCGACAGACTGCGCAAGTTTCCACCCCAAAAACAGGCATAAAGCCAACAATATCAATGTCGCGTTCAAAAGAGCGAGCAGTAAATCTTTGAGCGTTTTAGCCATGATACGCCTTTCGAAAATCGGGAAGGTCAAAAACTGGTAGTGCATATTCGTCAGTTCTAGCCTTTGCGGTAACGTGGGTATAGGCTGAATTCAGCTCCAAATACCTGATTTGACCCCGCGTCACATATGTCGCGGGCTCTGATGTTGATGCGTTGTAAAAAATAGTTTAACGGTAAACTAGTTTTTGAACTGACCTGTGCCGAGAGGGAAACATGGCTGCACAATCTTATGATCTGATCGTAATCGGGGCTGGCCCCGGTGGCTATGTAGCCGCTATTCGCGCGGCGCAACTGGGCCTGAAGACCGCTGTTGTCGAGCGCGAGCATCTGGGTGGTATCTGCCTGAACTGGGGTTGTATCCCGACAAAGGCACTACTGCGGTCATCGGAAGTGTTTCACCTGATGGAGCGTGCCAAGGATTTTGGCTTGAAAGCAGACAAGGTCGGCTACGATCTGGATGCGGTTGTGAAGCGCTCGCGCGGTGTTGCCGCGCAGTTGTCTGGCGGTATAGGTCATCTGCTGAAAAAGAACAAAGTCGCTGTTGTCATGGGCGAGGCATCGATCCCCGCCAAGGGCAAGGTCAGCGTCAAAACAGACAAAGGCACGGAAGACCTAACCGCGAAGAATATCGTTCTGGCCACCGGTGCCCGGGCGCGCGAACTGCCGGGCCTTGAAGCGGATGGCGATCTGGTCTGGACGTACAAACACGCGCTGCAACCGCCGCGGATGCCCAAGAAACTGCTGGTCATCGGCTCGGGTGCGATCGGGATCGAATTCGCCAGCTTCTATAACACGTTGGGCGCGGACACGACCGTGGTCGAGGTGATGGATCGAGTGCTGCCTGTAGAAGATGCCGAGATCAGTGCATTTGCCAAGAAAGCTTTCACCAAGCAGGGCATGACCATCATGGAAAAGGCGATGGTTAAACAATTGGACCGCGCCAAGGGCAAGGTGACTGCGCATATCGAGGTGAAAGGCAAGGTTGAGAAACACGATTTTGACACGGTGATCTCGGCCGTGGGCATCGTCGGTAATGTGGAAAACCTCGGGCTTGAAGCCTTGGGTGTGAAGATCGACCGCACGCACGTGGTCACCGATGAATACTGCCGCACTGGGGTAGACGGGCTTTACGCTATAGGTGATATCGCCGGGGCGCCCTGGCTGGCACACAAAGCCAGCCACGAAGGCGTGATGGTAGCTGAGCTGATCGCGGGCAAACACGCACATCCGGTGAAGCCTGAAAGCATCGCGGGCTGCACTTATTGCCAGCCTCAGGTCGCTTCGGTTGGGTATAGCGAAGCCAAGGCCAAAGAGCTGGGCTATGACATCAAGGTCGGACGCTTCCCGTTCATCGGCAACGGCAAGGCCATCGCGCTTGGTGAGCCCGAGGGACTGATCAAGACCGTCTTCGATGCCAAGACTGGGGAACTGCTAGGTGCACACATGATCGGTGCCGAAGTCACAGAGCTTATTCAAGGCTATGTGGTCGGTCGCCAGTTGGAAACCACTGAAGAAGACCTGATGAACACCGTCTTCCCGCATCCGACGCTGTCTGAAATGATGCATGAAAGCGTGCTGGATGCCTATGGACGCGTGATCCACATGTAGGGACAGGGGGCTCTGCCCCCGCCGCGGCAAGCCGCGACTCCCCCGAGATATTTATAGCCAGATGAAGCAGGGGATCCGTACTTCATCTGGCCGAAAATACCTCGGAGCGCGAGGCAGAGCCTCGCAAAGGATCCTCATTTATTTATTGCTTCCAATATACGGGCCCACGAGCGGATGCCTTTGTGGAAGCTTTTGACGTCGTATTTCTCGTTCGGCGAGTGGATGGCATCATCGTCATTGGCATACCCAACCAGCATCGAATCCAGCCCCAACACTGTATTGAAATATCCAACCACCGGGATTGATCCGCCCATCCCGGTGAAAACGGCCTCGCGATTCCACTCGTCCGAAAGTGCTCTGCGGGCCGCTTCGAATTCTGGGCGGCTAAGGTTCATCACCGAAGCAGGAGAGCCTTCGAGATCACTGTCCCAGACCACTTTTGCATCCGTAGACAGGCGCTCTTCGACATGTTTGCGGATCCTTTTGCGGAGCGCGTCCGGGTCCATGTCGCCGACCAGGCGGCAGGTGATCTTGCAATGTGCCTCGGACGGGATAACGGTTTTGGAGCCCGCGCCGTTGTAACCTCCCCAAAGGCCATTCACTTCGAGCGTGGGTCGCGCCCATTGTTGTTCCAGCGTGGAATAGCCTGTTTCACCGTGCGGCTCGGTATAGCCAACCGAATTCAGGTATTCCGCTTCATCAAACCCGCAATTCTCCCATTGGCGCAACTGCTCGGCCGGGACTTCGTGTACGCCTTCGTAAAAACCTTCGACCGCGACGCGGCCGGTTTCTTCATCATAGAAGGATGCGACGATGCGCGACAGTTCCCGCAGCGGGTTCAGACCCGGCCCGCCATAGTGGCCCGAATGCAGGTCGATGCGGGGACCGATGATTGTGAATTCATCCTTGAGCATGCCGCGCAATTGCGACGCTATCGAAGGCACCCCCCGCGACACCATCGAAGTATCACAGACCAGCGCGAGATCCGCCTGAAGCTCGGATTTGTTTGCTTTGAGAAATGGCACGAGTGAGGGCGACCCGGATTCTTCCTCACCTTCGAAGAAAAACGTGATGCGGCAGGGCAGGGTGCCATGCACTGCTTTCCAGGCGCGGCAGGCCTCGACGAAGGTCATCAGTTGGCCTTTGTCGTCAGAAGCGCCGCGCCCGCGTATCACCTGTCCGTGTGGAGTGTCTTCCAAAGCCGGATCGAAAGGATCGCGTGTCCACAGCTCCAGCGGATCGACAGGTTGCACATCATAGTGTCCATAGAACAGAACATGCGGCCCACCGCTGTCCTCACCGACATGGCCAACGACCATGGGATGTCCCGGAGTTTCGCGCTTTTCGGCTGCAATACCGATACTTTTCAGATCCGCCGCCAGCCAATCGGCAGCCTGGTCGACTTGGTCCTTGAAGGCCGGGTCAGTCGAGATGGAGGGAATGCGCAGAAACTCCATCAGGCGGTCGATGGAGGTGGTCAGATCGGTATCGATCCGGCTCAGTACAGCGTCAAGCGACATAGGGGTCTCCTGGGAAGGTCTTGAAATTGGACAGAGCCTATCAGCATGGGCGGTACCGTCCAGCAGGTTTCTGTGCTGGATCTGGGGGAAAGGCCTGCGGCGTTTCCTCGCGTCTTGTGGTCGTAACTTTGCTTGTCGGTTTAGGCGTTTGGCGTTATTTGATGCAAATCAAAGTTGGGTTTGGCTGTTCGGCTGTAGGCCAGTTGGACAGATGAACGCGACGCCATACTTCCAGCCCGGCTTGTGAAGTGGCGAAAAAAGTCGCCCGGGGCTATAATAACCGGGCATCCAAGGAGGGTCCGTTGGACTATACTGCTCAGCTCGATACAGCGATTGCCAGGCTGCATGACGAAGGACGTTATCGGACCTTTATCGATATTGAACGTCGGAACGGTCATTTTCCGCATGCGGTACGGACTTGTCCCGATGGTTCGCAGCAGAACATCACCGTGTGGTGTGGCAATGATTATTTGGGCATGGGTCAGAATCCTGTTGTTTTGGAGGCCATGCACGAGGCGGTGGAGGCCGCAGGCGCAGGCTCGGGCGGGACGCGCAACATTTCAGGCACGACAGTCTATCACAAACGGCTGGAAGCTGAATTGGCGGACTTGCACGGCAAAGAAGCCGCACTGCTATTCACCAGTGCCTATATCGCCAATGACGCGACACTCAGCACTCTGCCAAAATTGTTCCCCGGCCTGATTATATATTCCGATGCACTGAACCATGCGTCGATGATCGAAGGCGTGCGCCGCAACGGGGGTGCCAAACGCATCTTCCGCCACAATGACGTGGCACATCTGCGTGAGTTGCTTGAGGCTGATGACCCTGCAGCCCCCAAGCTGATCGCGTTTGAGTCGGTCTATTCGATGGATGGCGATTTCGGACCCATTGAAGAGATTTGCGATCTGGCCGATGAATTCGGTGCTTTGACCTATATTGATGAGGTTCACGCGGTTGGCATGTACGGCCCCCGCGGCGGGGGCGTAACCGAGCGTGATCGGTTGGCGCATCGCATTGACATCATCAACGGAACGCTTGCCAAAGCCTATGGTGTCATGGGCGGTTACATCGCGGCGAGTGCCAAGATGTGTGACGCCATCCGGTCCTATGCGCCGGGCTTTATCTTCACTACCTCGCTGCCACCTGCGGTTGCGGCAGGGGCGGCAGCCTCGGTGGCCTATCTCAAGCGCGCGCCTGAACTGCGCGAGCAGCACCAGACCCAGGCCAGCATTCTTAAGCTGAGGCTGAAAGGACTTGGCATGCCTCTGATTGATCACGGCAGCCACATTGTGCCGGTGATCGTTGGCAACCCCGTCCACACCAAGAAGTTGAGCGATATGCTGCTGGATGACTATGGTATCTATGTGCAGCCAATCAATTTCCCGACCGTTCCGCGCGGCACCGAACGTCTGCGGTTTACGCCATCTCCGGTGCATGGACCCGACGAAATGAACCGTCTGGTGCAGGCGATGGACGAACTTTGGTCACATTGTGCGCTAAATCGCGCCGAACTTGCTGGATAACCTCACGCTAAAGTGTGCAACGAGTTTGCTGCGTGTTAAGCTTACGCTAACAAAAGAAGCGGACGAATCGTTATAGGGGCGATTCGACGTTTGCGCGTAACACGCGACAGGCAAAGATGGGGCAGCAGGAATGATTGGGCGCAGATCACAGCGCGATTCCGAAGAAGACATGGACGTCAGACCCAAGGGTTTTGATGACTATGAGGTACGGCTTGGCGATGTCATGCGCGGCGAACGTGCAACGATGGGCAAGTCGCTTCTGGATGTGCAGCGTGAACTGCGAATCAAAGCCAACTACATCGCCGCCATCGAAAATGCAGATCCCGATGCCTTTGACACACCCGGCTTCATCGCCGGGTATGTGCGTTCATATGCCCGTTATCTGGGCATGAACCCCGATGAGACTTTTGCGACCTTCTGTCAGGAAAGCGGTTTCGAGGTTGCGCATGGCATGTCGGCCGAGGCGTCGGTGGTCAAAAAAGCGCAAGGTGGTTTGCCTTCACGCGGGCCGATGGGGCGTGATCCGTTTGTCTCGCCCAGTACGCCTTATATTCCGGGCCGCGAATCCGTAGTCAGCCAGATTGAACCGCGTGCTATTGGATCGACGCTGGTGCTGTTGGCCGTCATTGGCGGCATCGGTTATGGGGGCTGGTCGGTTCTGAACCGCATTCAGCAGGTGCAGGTCAGCCCGGTTGAGCAGGCCCCCGTCGTGCTTACAGACCTTGACCCGCTGGATGCCGCACAGGCCCGGCCCGAGGGAACCGAGCTGGCCAGCGCCGAGGTGCCAAGCTCTGAAGCGCTGGATCGTCTGTATCGTCCGCAGGCACTTGATGTGCCGGTGCTGGTGGCGCGGGATGCACCGATTTCCACCCTTGATCCGCGCAGTGTCGGAACGTTCCGCGCGCCTGAACCTCCGCAAATCAAAGTGACCGAAGTTCATACGGTTGAACGCCCGGCCTTGCCTCAAGTGGTTGAAAAGCTGGATACGACGCTGAAGATCGTGGCCGTGAACCCTGCTTGGATGCGTGTCACGGCAGCCGATGGCAGCGTGATTTTCGAAGGAACTCTGGGCACCGTTGAGCAGGGCAGCACGTTTGAAGTGCCGCTCACCGAGGAACCCCCGCAACTGCGAGCAGGAGCTGCGGGGTCGGTCTATTTCTCGATGAATGGCGAACATTTTGGTCCTGTGGGCGCGCCGGGTACGGTGGCCAAAGGTGTTGTTCTGTCAAAAGATGCCGTTGCAGAAACCTTCGCAGTTGCCGATCTTGAGGCTGATCAGAACAGCGCGCTCAAGCAACTGGTGGCCGAGTTGCAGACCGAGGCGGCAGAAGCGCCCGCCGAGTGATCTTGGCATTGCTCCCCAAGGGATGGCGAACTATCTAATGGTCAATTCAGGCTGATCCGGATCGATCCTCATGTCGCTCAATCACGTGCGCCCCTGGCGCAATATCTATCGCCGCAAATCCCGCCAGATCATGGTTGGCAATGTGCCCGTCGGAGGTGACGCACCGATTGCCGTGCAGACCATGACCAACACGCTGACCACCGACGTGGCTGCGACCGTGGCACAGGTGCAGGCGGCAGCAGAGGCGGGGGCGGATATCGTGCGGGTCTCGGTCCCGGATGAGGCCTCGTCAAAAGCGCTGAAAGAGATCGTGCGCGAAAGCCCTGTTCCTATCGTGGCTGATATTCATTTCCACTACCGTCGCGGAATCGAATCCGCCGAGGCCGGTGCGGCCTGTCTGCGGATCAATCCGGGCAATATCGGCGATGAAAAACGGGTGAAAGAGGTTATCAAAGCCGCGCGAGACCACAATTGCTCGATCCGGATCGGGGTGAACGCAGGGAGCCTGGAAAAGCACCTGCTTGAGAAATATGGCGAGCCTTGCCCAGAGGCGATGGTTGAAAGCGGGTTGGAGCATATCCGTATTCTCGAAGACAACGACTTTCACAATTTCAAGATCAGTGTGAAGGCCAGCGACGTATTCCTGTCAGCCGCGGCTTATCAGGGCATTGCCGAGGCGACGGATGCGCCCATCCATCTGGGTATCACCGAGGCCGGAGGGCTGGTCAGCGGCACCATCAAATCGGCCATCGGTCTGGGCAATCTGCTGTGGATGGGCATTGGCGACACGATCCGCGTCAGCCTGTCTGCCGATCCGGTGGAAGAGGTCAAGGTCGGCTATGAGATCCTGAAATCTCTGGGCCTGCGCCATCGCGGCGTGAACATCATCTCATGCCCCTCCTGCGCGCGACAGGGTTTTGACGTAATCAAAACGGTTGAGGCGTTGGAACATCGCTTGGAACACATCAAGACACCCATGAGCCTGTCGATCATCGGCTGTGTCGTGAACGGTCCGGGTGAGGCGCTGATGACAGATGTCGGTTTCACCGGTGGCGGGGCAGGCTCGGGCATGGTCTATCTGGCAGGCAAAGCCAGCCACAAGATGTCAAACGACCAGATGATTGATCACATCGTTGAAGAGGTCGAAAAGAAGGCAGCAGAGCTGGATGCGGCAGCTGAAGCTGCTGAGTAACAAGGCCTAAGCAACAGGCATTTGCTGTGTTGCGCAGTGAATGCCGCCGCCCAGCTCGCCCAATACGTCGACATTTAATGCAATGATCTCGCGCCCGGCGTAGTGACGAGCTAATGCCTTCTGTGCAATCTCATCGGTTTCGCGGTCTCCGAACTGGGCCATCACGATGCCGCCATTACAAACATAGTAATTCGCATAAGACGCCACGAATTCGGGATCGTTAACTCGGCGCCTATTGGGTTCAGGGATCACCTCAACCTGCAATCCTTCGGCGACGAGACGGTCATGAGTATCAAGGGCCGCGACATGAAACGGATCATCCATATCCGGCTCGTCTGGCAGGTTGATCAAAACGCGCCCAGGGCCGGTGAAGCGCGCCAGACTGTCGATGTGGTAATCGGTGATATCCTCGCCCCAGACCCCATCAGACCAGACCATGCGGTCGGCCCCATATGCAGCCAGTAATCGAGATTCAATTTCATTGCGTGACAGGTCTGGATTGCGGTTCTCATTCACCCACGAGCTTTCATGGGCCATGATCAACCCATGACCGTCTTGTTCTACACCGCCGGCCTCGCCTTTCAAGCCGGTCGGAAGCAGGGGCAGACCGAGATGGTCGGCAACCTTGGCAGCGATCCGCGCATCGTGTTTGTGCACCTGTTTCCGACCCCAGCCGTTGAACTGGATATGAGTGACCGCAATCCCGCCTCGATTGTCGATCACGAAGATTGGACCCGCGTCGCGGCACCACAAATCTTCGGTTGGAACATCCCAGAGCTCGACTGATGAGGATAGTTTTTGACGCGCATCCGCATGGTGCTTTGCCGCCGCAAGCATTGTCACGGGTTCAAAGGCGGAAATGGCGTTCGCGATTTCCGCGATGGTTTGTTGCACCATATCCAGAAAGATCTGGTCACGGTAAACTTTGCGGCTGACCGGCCATTGCATAAATGTGCGTTCGTGGGGCGCTTCTTCCGCCGGTACAAAGAAGTTTGAGGTGCGCTGAGCGAGGGCTTGCTTAGACAGGCCCATAAAACTCAGCGCACCTCCAGTGAGTAAGAGGTTCCGTCGATCCATGCTGGAAACCCACAGTGATGACTTAACCCTGTTCTGCCCGAACACCATTTGCGATCTGGAGCATTTGGTCTGCGGGCAGGTACCCGCGCATCATTTCGGTGCCCAGAACAAAGGACGGTGTGCCTGAAATCCGCAGCTTTTGCGCCAGATCGCGGGTTTTTGCGATTTCTTCGGTGACCTCATCGCTGTTCATTGCCGCGATGATCGCGTCGCTGTCCAGACCCAGCCCATCTGAAATCCGGCGCAGGGTCACCTCGGAGGGCTCGCCGCTGAATTCCAGCAGAGCGTCATGGACCTGCTTATAGGCATCGTCTCCCGCCACCTGTTTTGTTGCGATGGCAAAGCGGGATGACGCGACAGAGGCATCGCCCAGGATCGGCAATTCCTTAATCACAAGACGGATATTGCCGTCCTCGGCCAGCAGGGTGGCCACTTCGGGCACGGCGCGCCGGCAGTAACCGCAACGGTAGTCCATGAACTCGACCAGAGTAATATCGCCGTCCGGATTGCCACCGACCCAGCTGTAACCGTCATTAAAAAGCTCGTCAGCGTTGGCCGCGACAAGCTCCTTGTCAGCCTGAGCCTCGGCAACGGCATTGCGTTCCTCAAGGATGTTGATCGCCTCGAGGATCACTTCGGGGTTTTCCAGAAGGTATTCGCGCACTTGTGCGCCAAACTCGGCCTTCTCGGCGTCGCTCATCGCGTTCAGTTCCAGCGCCTGCGCAGGACCAGTGATCAGGGAAAGACCCAATAGGGCCGGTGCAGCATGTCTCAGGATCATTTCCGTTTCCTCTTTTTCTTCTTCTTTGCGCGCTCCGAGGCAATCAACACATCCTGTGCCCTTTGCCAACCCGGAGAGCCTTCGGGGAGCTGTGCAACAGCCCGTTTAGCATGTATGCCCGCATCATCAAGTCGTCCCTGCAGCGCATAGCGTTCTGCAGTCACCGCAGACGCCATTCCGTTGTTGCCCACCTGCGAATAGGCAGAACCCAGATCCCGCATCAGCCGGGCATTGCGATAGTCGCGTGCGCGCGCCTTTTCAAGCACTTGCAGGGCTTTCTTCGTCTTGCCATCCGCCAGCAAAGCACGTCCGTAACCGGCGAGGATCAGGGCATTGTTGGGCGCCATATCAACGGCTGCACCGTAGGCATCCACAGCTTCGGGCACGCGCCGGTTCTCCAATAGAATCTGGCCCTTCAATTCATAAAAAAACGGATCGTCAGGGCGAATCTCCAGCGCACCATCGATTGCTGCGCGGGCACGGGCGAGATCGCGATTTTGATGATGGGCCGATGCCTCGCGCATCAGGCGTATGTCACGATCTTTTTCTTCGCCCGCGCGACGCATGGTCCAGGTCGGGGATCGAAGAAAGGCTGACAACTTACCTTTGATCCGCGCGAACCAGTAATCGGCATTTGCGTTTTGCTCTGCCTTGTCGCCGAATTCGTTCAGAAAGGCCTCGGCGGCGCGCAAACGTTCGCGGCTGGTAGGGTGTGAGCGCATGTAGGGGTCTTGATTGACGGGGTTCAACAGCTCTTGCCCCGCGAACTTACGGTGCAGGTTGACCATCCCGCGCGGAGATACTCCCGCCCAACGCAAATAGCTGGCAGCACTTCGATCCGCCGAGGCTTCTTCGGCCCGCGTATGGCCCAGAAAGCTGCGCAGCGCCGAGGCTTGTGTGCCCGCTGCAATTCCTGCTGCAGCTTCTCCGCCACCTGCGGCTGCGGCTGCAAGCGCTAAAAGCGTCCCAAGCTGCGCGTTACGTTGTGCCGCTCGCAGGTTCTCTGAGCGTCTGGCCAGGTGGCCGTTGGCGATGTGCGCGGCCTCGTGTGCGATCACCGCTTGCAGCATCTCGGGCGTATCGACGCTCAGGATCAAGCCATAGTTGATATAGATCGTGTTGTAATCGATCACGAAGGCATTGAACGTACCATCATTGACGATCAGTACGCGCACCCGGTTGGTGTTCAGGCCAGCGGCCCGCAGGATCGGAAAGGCGAGCTCTTGCAGCCCGTGTTCAATGTCGGGATCGCGGATAAGGCTTTGCGCGCTGGCCTGCATGGCGCTGATCGACCATGTCACTGCCAGCAGCAACACGGCCGGGATTGACGCCAGCCGGGATAAGCGTTCAAAAGCCATGGCTGCAACATGGGAGATGGCCATGAGAAACTCAACCCGTTCCGGGGTCGATCCCTTCATCGTGATGGACGTGATGGAGGCCGCGCGCAAGGCGGAAGAAGCCGGGCGGCATGTCGTTCACATGGAAGTAGGTCAACCGGGGACCGGCGCACCCAAAGGGGCAACCGAAGCATTGGCGAAGGCCATGGAACAAGGGCCGCTTGGGTATACGGTGGCTTTGGGTTTGCCCGCTCTTCGTCAGCGGATCGCGCAGATGTATGGTGAATGGTATGGCGTTGATCTCAATCCAGAACGGGTGGTCATCACACCGGGATCATCGGGCGGGTTTTTGCTCGCCTTTACCGCTCTGTTCGACAGCGGTGATCGGGTGGGGATTGGTGCCCCGGGATATCCCTCATATAGGCAAATCCTGAAAGCATTGGGTTTGGTGCCGGTAGACTTGCCGACAGCACCGGAAAACCGGCTGCAGCCGGTGCCCGCCGATTTCACGGGGCTTGATTTGCAGGGATTGATGGTTGCCTCGCCTGCCAACCCGACTGGGACAATGCTGGATCATGCGGCGATGCAGGCGCTGATCGATGCGGCGCACGCGCAGGGTGCATCGTTCATCAGTGACGAGATTTATCACGGGCTGGAATACGAGGCCAAAGCCGTCACTGCGCTCGAGCTGACGGATGAGTGCTATGTGATAAACTCATTCTCCAAATATTTTTCGATGACCGGCTGGCGCGTTGGCTGGATGGTTGTGCCCGAGGATCAGGTACGGGTGGTTGAGCGGATTGCCCAGAACATGTTCATCTGCGCGCCTCACGCCAGTCAGGTGGCCGCATTGGCAGCTATGGATTGTAACGACGAATTGCAGGCAAATCTGGATGTATACCGCCGCAATCGTCTGTTGATGCTGGACGGGTTGCCCAAGGCCGGTTTTACCAATATCGCACCGCCGGATGGGGCGTTTTATGTTTACGCGGATGTCTCAGACTTGACCGATGACAGCCGGGCATTTGCAGCCGAGATTCTCGACAAAGCCGGGGTTGCCGTGACGCCGGGGCTGGATTTCGACCCAGTGCGCGGGCACACGACGCTGCGATTTTCCTATGCGCGATCGACGGAAGACATTCAGGATGGGCTGGATCGGCTGCAACGTTTTATGGCCAAGCGGGGTGCGATCCCGCAATCGGCCTAAAGCGTTCACAAAGGCGGCGTCATGCGATAGGCTCTGCCTCAAACGATCTCGGGATAACTTGAGGCCATGAGCAGGATTTTCTACGCAATCGCCCTGATATGGGCGCTGACTGGTGCTGCTGTCGCGCAGGACTTTAGCGCGCTTTCACGCGTCCTTCCGGACCAGAGCGGAATCGTCGATGATGGCAATACCGGCGTAAGGGTCGAACTTGGGTTGACTCAAGGCGTGCCATACCGCGTGTTCACACTGCGCGATCCATACCGCGTGGTGCTGGATTTCCAAGAGGTCGACTGGTCTGGCCTGAACCGCGAGACCTTTCTGC
The DNA here is from genome assembly GCF_056534365.1 of Ruegeria sp. D6. Taxonomy (NCBI): domain Bacteria; kingdom Pseudomonadati; phylum Pseudomonadota; class Alphaproteobacteria; order Rhodobacterales; family Roseobacteraceae; genus Ruegeria; species Ruegeria sp. D6. The sequence continues at coordinate 665,634 of NZ_JBQFPH010000001.1, forward strand.
AAACCAGCCGGATCAGCGGTGTTCAATTCGGCGCATACGTGCCCGGTTGGTCGCGTCTGGTGTTGGAGCTGGGCGCTCCGCTGGCGGTGGAAACAGCTGATCTACGGGTTGATCAGGCGACGGGCACTGCTCAACTATCGCTGCACCTGAAAGGCACTGATTTTGACAGTTTTGCAGCCAGCGCAGGTGCCCCCCGTCAGCCCGGCTGGGATTTGCCGGAACCCGCAGTGACACCGGCACTGCCGCGGCGCGACGGCGTGCGGGCGGTACGGGTCATGCTGGATCCCGGGCATGGCGGCATTGATCCCGGGGCAGAATTCGCTGATACCAATGAGAAAACACTGATGCTAACGTTCGCGCGAGAGCTGCGAGAGGCGCTGCTGCGTACCGGCGGTTTCGAAGTGGTGATGACGCGTGTTGACGATCAATTCGTCTCGCTCGAACGCCGTATCTCGCTGGCACATCAGGCCGGGGCCGACGTGTTTATCTCACTGCACGCGGATTCGCTTTCCGAAGGGCTGGCGCATGGGTCGGTCGTCTACACTCTTTCAGAGGAAGCTTCAGACGTTGCCAGTCAAAAGCTGGCCGAACGGCATGACCGGAGTGATTTGATCGCAGGTATTGATCTCAGCGGTGCGGACGATCAGGTCGCTGATGTGTTGCTGGATCTGGCTCGGCAAGAGACTGTGCCACGCAGTAGCGCACTGGCGCGCTCGCTGGTGGATGGAATGACGCAGCAGGGAGGCCCGATGAATCGTCGTCCGCTACGTTCTTCGTCGTTTTCGGTGTTGAAGGCCGCAGATATCCCGTCGGTTCTGGTTGAGCTGGGTTTTTTGTCTAGCCCGCGCGATTTCAAGAACATCTCTGATCCAAACTGGCGCGCATCCATGGCGCATGGGCTTGTGCAGGGGCTTGAGAACTGGCGTCGGGACGATCTGGTGAAGCGATCTCTGATCGGACAATGACGCAGCGGCGCAAAACAGCCATTGTAGCCTTTCGTGTTTTGACCCTGCGCGGGGGCGACACTATATAGGCGTCATCGCGAGTAAAAGGCAGTAACGTGATCCGGTTCATTCTTTCGTTCTTCGGGGCAATTTTCAGTCTCGTGACCTTAGGTATTTTTATGGCCGCGCTGGTCGTTGGCGCGGTGTTCTGGATGTATGGCCGAGACCTGCCCAGCCACGAGTCATTGGCGCAATACAAACCACCGACGATCAGCCGGATTTACTCGGGTGAGGGCCAGCTGATCGACGAATTTGCACAGGAGCGCCGCCTGTTCACGCCGTCCGAGGAAATTCCCGATCTGGTAAAACAGGCGTTTATCTCAGCGGAAGACAAGAATTTCTATACCCATCAGGGCTATGACCCGCGCGGTATCATTGCTGCCGGGGTCGAGGCCGTGCGCACTAAAGGCGAAACCGTTCGTGGTGCGTCAACCATCACGCAGCAGGTGATGAAGAACTTCCTTTTGTCCGGTGATCGCCGGGCCGAGCGCAAGATCAAGGAAATTATCCTCGCCACCCGGCTTGAGGATACCTTGGACAAGGAACAGATCCTCGAGCTGTATATGAACGAGATCTTTCTGGGCCAGAACTCTTATGGTGTGACCGCTGCTGCGCAGACCTATTTCAACAAAACTCTGCAGGAACTGGCCCCGCATGAAGCCGCGATGCTGGCGGCGATGCCCAAGGCACCATCGGACTACCATCCTGTGCGGCAGAAAGAACGTTTGCTGAACCGCCGCAACTATGTGCTGCGCGAGATGCAGCAGAACGGCTATATCGATCAGGCCACCTATGAGACCGAAGTCGAGATGCCTTTGCGTTCGGTTCAGAACGGGGATTTTGAAAGCTTCCGCACTGCACTGCCGCCGCGTGACTATTTCACCGACGAAATCCGACGCCAGTTGAGCGAGGATTTTGGCGAGGGTGAGTTCTTCACTGGCGGTTTCACCGTACGCGCCTCGGTGGATGAGGAAATGCAGGTCGAAGCGGCGAAAGCCCTACGCACGGCGCTGCAGAAATACGACCGCTCTCGTGGGCGGTGGCGCGGCACAGGCGAGGTCATCGCCGAGGAGAAGCTGGCGGATGAAGCACAGTGGCGCGAGGCGCTGGCGATCATGGAAATCCCCCGCGACGTGGTGCTGCCGACGCAGTGGTATCCTGCCGTTGTTCTGAACGTGGCCGACCAATCCCTGACCGTCGGGATCGAAGATGGCCCAGCAGATGGCACAATCCCGCGCGAAGACATCAAGTGGATGCAGGGCAATTTCCAGGACAATTTCAAACGCGGCGATGTCATTCTGGTAATGGCTGGCGAAGAGGGGCAGTGGTCTGCCCGTCAGGTGCCAGAAGTGCAGGGCGGCTTTGTCGCGATGGACGTAAATTCGGGCCGTGTTCTGGCGATGCAGGGTGGGTTCTCGTATCAGGACACCGTGTTCAACCGCGCCACTCAGGCGCAGCGCCAGCCCGGGTCCAGCTTCAAGCCATTCGTTTATGCCGCTGCTTTGGATAGCGGATACAGCCCCGCGACGATCGTTGTGGATGCGCCGATCGAGGTGAATACACCGCAGGGCCTGTGGCGTCCCAAAAACTCGACGAACAAGTTTTACGGTCCAACGCCCTTGCGTACCGGGATCGAACAGTCGCGGAACCTGATGACCATCCGTCTGGCGCAAGAAGTCACAATGCCCGTGGTCGCAGGTTATGCCGAGCGGTTTGGCGTTTATGACCGGATGGGTGCGTTCCTTGCGAACTCGCTAGGGTCTGAAGAGACTACGCTGTACAAAATGGTCGCTGCCTATGCGATGTTCGCCAATGGTGGCGAGCGGGTTGAACCCACACTGGTTGACCGTATTCAGGACCGGTTCGGCAAGACCATCTATCGCCATGACGATCGCCAGTGCGTCGATTGTAACTCTAGCTGGCTTGAGCCTGATGAGTCGCCCACGATCCTCACCGATCGCAGCCAGGTCATGGATGCCATCACCGCCTACCAGTTGACGTCGATGATGAAGGGCGTGGTTGATCGCGGCACTGCATCACGTGTTGTGAACCTGCCCGTGCCCACAGCGGGCAAGACCGGCACCACGAACGAATCCAAGGATGCGTGGTTCATCGGTTTCACCTCAAATATCGTGGCCGGTTGCTACATCGGTTATGACCGCCCGCGCCCTATGGGCCGAGGAGCCTACGGCGGCACCTTGTGCGGTCCTGTGTTCCAAAGCTTTATGGAAAAAGCAGTCGAGAAATACGGCGGTGGCCCGTTCGAGGTGCCTCCGGGTGGCCATTTCATCAAGATTGACCGTTTCAGCGGCGCGCGCCTGCCAGAAGACGCGAGTGGAGAATATGTGGTCGCCGAGTATTTCCGTGATGGCGTGGATGGTTTTATCGATCGCGTCTATGACGGTGGCTTCGCGATGGGATCTGACCTGCCGTTGTTTGAAGAGGCAAGTTCGGGCCGTCAGGTGACCACCTCAACCGGGGATACGATCACCGTTGGCCCCAATGCCAGCCAGGGCGATCTGCAGGGCGGCGGGCTTTACTGATCCGCCCAAGTTTCCCGGCTCAGTCGTCTTGTGGTACCTCGCACCACTTGCTATCACGCACACCTGATTGAGCAAGTTGGGACCTGACCATGCGCGCCGAAACCCAGAATATTGTGGCGGAAATCGAAAAGTCGCTGGAGCTGCTGGCGCAGCGCATGGACTATGAAACAGCGCCGCACCGGTTGGAGGAATTCAACGCGCGTGTTGAAGATCCGAACCTGTGGGACAATCCCGAGAACGCGCAGAAATTGATGCGCGAACGGCAGTTGCTGGTCGATGCCATCGAGACCTACGAATCCATCAAGACCGATCTCAGCGACAATATCGAGCTGATCGAACTGGGCGAGATGGAAGAGGACGAAGAGGTCGTAACCGACGCCGAAGAAGCGATCAAAAAGCTGCAGACCAAGGCCGCAAAGAAAGAGCTTGAGGCGCTGCTTGATGGCGAAGCGGACGGCAATGATACCTTCCTTGAGATCAACTCGGGCGCAGGCGGTACGGAAAGCTGCGACTGGGCCTCGATGCTGGCGCGGATGTATGTCCGCTGGGCCGAGAAAAAAGGCTATACGGTCGAACTGCAATCCGAGACAGCGGGGGAAGAGGCGGGGATCAAGTCCGCCGCCTACAAGATCACTGGCCACAACGCCTATGGCTGGCTTAAATCGGAAAGTGGCGTGCACCGTTTGGTGCGTATCTCTCCGTTCGACTCGGCGGCCAAGCGGCATACCTCGTTCAGTTCGGTCTGGGTTTATCCTGTGGTGGACGACAATATCGAGATCGAGGTGAACCCATCGGATATCCGCGTTGATACCTACCGGTCCTCGGGCGCGGGTGGTCAGCACGTGAACACGACGGACTCGGCGGTTCGGATTACGCATATTCCGACCGGAATCGTAGTCACCAGTTCCGAGAAATCGCAGCACCAGAACCGCGATATTGCCATGAAAGCGCTGAAATCACGGCTGTACCAGCAAGAGCTGGATCGCAGAAACGCCGAGATCAACGCCGCCCACGAAGCCAAGGGTGATGCGGGCTGGGGCAACCAGATCCGGTCTTACGTGCTGCAGCCCTATCAGATGGTCAAAGACTTGCGGACCAATCATGAAACATCCGACACCAAAGGTGTGCTGGATGGCGATCTGGATGGTTTCATGGCGGCGACACTGGCCCTGAATGTCTCGGGCAAAAGCCGGTCCGAGGCGCAGGGCGAAGGCTAATTGCGGCAGTCCTTGACCTCGGCTGTGAACCTGATCAAGGGCCACTGGCAATTGATCGCAATTGTCGCGTTGGTGTTTGTGTTCTGGAACACGATGCTGGTGCTTCCGTTGAAAATCCTGGTTGTGTTCCTGCATGAGCTTTCGCATGCCGGTGCCATTATACTGACCGGTGGTTCGGTTGAAAGTTTCTCGGTCTCTCCACAACAAGGTGGTCTGGTTATTGGCCGAGGAGGCAATCGGTTTGTCAGTCTCTCAGCGGGATATCTTGGGTCCTTGATGCTTGGGATGGGCCTGCTGATGATCGCCCTGCGCACCAATGCCGATCGGGCTGCGCTTGGTCTCTTTGGGGGAGTCATGCTGATTATTGCGCTCCTGTATATCCGGGAACCGTTTGCCATGGCGTTCAGCGCGGGCTGTGGAGCGGTGATGCTGGCCACCGCGTGGTTCCTGAACCGCAACCTGTGTGATCTGATTCTACGGGTCATCGGGCTGACCAGCATGATCTACGTTCCGTTTGACATTTTCGATGACACGATCCTACGCGCGGGATTGCGATCAGATGCATATATGCTGGCTGAAGAATTCGGCGGAACCACCATGATGTGGGGCGGGTTGTGGCTGGTGCTTAGTCTGGTGATGATCGTCTTTGGTCTGAAGAATGTGCTGGGCCGCAATAGCAATGTGCGGATCGACCTCAGGATCAGATGATGCGCGCTCTTGCGCCGCTCTTCTTCGCGAAATTCTAAAAAGATACATTTAAACAGTGGCTTTAAATGGTCCGAGCACGTCGCTAGGCTGATGACGAGCAGCCAAAGGACCAACCCGCATGGATTTGACCAGAGCATCCGCGACGGACATTCTTGACGCCTTGTCCCGCCGACAGCTTTCAGCTGCAGAACTGATGCGCGCGACGCTGGATCGGATCGCCCAGGTGAACGGTGAGGTAAACGCGATTGTCGCGCTGCGGGATGAAGACGCTTTGATGGCCGAGGCGCGGGCGGCGGATGCCGCGTCACCTCGCGGCGCGCTGCACGGGTTGCCGATAGCGGTGAAAGATCTGGTAAATGTGGCAGGGATCACTTCGACGCAGGGTTCGCCATTGTTCAAGGATCATGTGCCGCAAACTGACGATCTGCTGGCCGCCCGGCTAAGGGCTGCTGGGGCAATTCTGATCGGTAAGACCAACACGCCGGAATTCGGACTGGGTTCGCACACGTTCAATCCTGTCTATGGTGCAACACGCAACCCTTATGATCCCACGAAAACCTGTGGAGGTTCGTCGGGCGGTGCAGCAGTGGCGTTGGCGACGGGAATGCTGGCGCTGGCGGACGGCTCGGACATGATGGGCAGCCTGCGCAACCCGGCCGCATGGAACAACGTATACGGGTTCAGGCCAAGTTGGGGGCGCGTTCCGTCTGAGCCAGTGGGGGACGGTTATCTGCATCAGCTTTCAACTCTGGGGCCTATGGCGCGCAGCCCTGAAGACATCGGGCTATTGCTTGACGTCATATCCGGCCCCGATCCAAGGATGCCATTAAGCACAGAGGTCGAGCGCGTGTCGCCCGTTCAAGCGGCTGATCTGACAGGGATGCGCATAGGCTGGTTGGGCGACTGGGGCGGGGCGTTTCCGTGCGAAGAGGGTATCCTCGCGCTATGCCGCGATGCGTTGCACGTTTTCGAAGAACGCGGTGCGCGCGTTGAGGCGCTTGCACCACCGTTTGACGCGGACCTGATCTGGGACAGTTGGATTACTCTGCGCTCCTGGTCAGTGGCCGCAGGGTTAGAGCCTTTGGCCAAGAAGAAATCATCACTCAAAGATACCGCGCAATGGGAGTTGGAGCGCGGCCTGGCGCTCAGCGCGATGGATGTGCACCGGGCCAGTGTGAACCGGTCTGACTGGCACAAGCGGGCGGTGGAGCTTTTCGAAGACTATGACGCCTTGGTGTTGCCCGCAGCGCAGGTCTGGCCGTTCGAACTTGAAACGCTGTACCCAACCGAAATCAAGGGGCAGGGGATGGATACCTACCATCGCTGGATGCAGGTCGTGACACCCGTCAGCCTTTTGGGGTTGCCCTGTCTGGGTGCGCCTGTCGGTTTTGGAGCACAAGGGCTGCCGATGGGAATGCAGCTGTTCGGTCCGCGTGGTGCAGATGCGCGGATCTTGTCGATTGGGGCGGCATATCATTCTGCAACGCTTTGGCCTCAGAAACGACCCGCCATGTAGAACAACCGCCCGGGAGGAGAAAACAAGAATGGACAAACCCTTTGGTGTGCCGACGCTGAAACCCGTTGATACCGCGATGCTGAAAGAAGCGTTACGCCGAGCTTGGCAGGATTATCGCCGCGCGCCGCTTTTCGGACTTCTGTTCGCAGGCTTCTACGTGCTGGCCGGGTGGCTGATGGCGTGGGTCACGCTGCAGACGGGAACGTCGTTCTGGCTGGTTTTGGCTGCGATCGGCTTTCCCCTGATCGGGCCGTTTGCTGCCGTGGGATTATATGAGGTCTCGCACCGGCTGGAACAGGGTGAGCCGTTGAATCCCGGTGCGATCTTCGGCGTGGTCATACAGCAAAGCCGAAGGCAACTGCCGTCGATCTGCGCCATTATCGTGGTGATCTTTCTGTTCTGGTTCTTTCTGGGCCACATGATCTTTGCCCTGTTCATGGGGCTGTCGACGATGACCAATATTTCAACATCATTTGAGGTGTTCCTGACCCCGAATGGGCTGAGCATGTTGGTACTGGGCACACTGGTCGGGGCCGTATTTGCAATCATTCTGTACATGATCACCGTGCTGTCGATTCCTATGCTGCTGGATCGTGAGCTGGATTTTGTGACCGCGATGATCACCAGCTTTGCCTATGTCAAAGCGAACATGGGTGTGATGCTGGCGTGGGGGGCCTTCATCGCGATCATCACTTTTTTGGCGATGATCCCTTGGTTCCTGGGCCTGTTTATCGTCCTGCCTTTGCTGGGGCATGCCAGCTGGCATCTTTATCGCTTGATCTTGGACAACGATCCGTCCGGGGCTGCTCAGCCGACACCCTCTTAAATCTGTCCGTTTAAGTCAGGCCCTGATGAATTGTGCGCCTTTCGGGCCGATTGCAGTGCTGCGGACAAATCATGCCCAAGGTGATGCAGCGTAAGCCGTCTTACATCGGATCCACTGCCACCGGCCAACCGATACACATAACCCGACCATTCCTGAGGTGCCCATTCAGGCGGAAGGTTCAGAACCATCATTCTGCAATCCTGTGCGCCGGGCCGGGACATCAATGCGCAGACTTGTCCGCCGATGTGAGAAACGATGCCCTGAACCTCACGCATGGGCGCGGAGCATTTCGGCATATGGGACAAGGGCTCATAGCTGCGCAGCAAGGTGCAATGCCTAATGCGGCGGATAAACAGCAGCCGGTGCAGTGTTGGTTCGCGTCGGTTTGGCGGGGCCTCAGCGGCGTGATAAAATCCGGTCGCCATAGTTTTTTCTGACCCGGTGACGAGAAATCGATCGATGATTTCTGATGCGGGATGAGCGGCGACCGGTTCTATTTCATCCAAAGGTTTCAGCAGGATACGCGCGTCGATATCGAAGAATCGACACATCCGGTCCAGCACATCCGGCCTGGGAAAACTTTCACCTGACAGATAGCGATTAAACTGCGTTCGATTGATGCCCAATTGGCGGCAAAGCTCTGAAACCGACCGATAACTGTTTGCGAGCTGCCTGAGGTTGGCTCCGAACATGCTGCGCAATTCTGCGGGGCTGCGATTGATGTCGGTCACTTCTGTCCCAGATTTCCGTTTGTATCTTCAGCAAAAACAGGTTTACGGCGGCACAGCGACCGCGCAGTACTCAGAAATCGTAAAGTTGACCCCAACGGGTGCTGCAAAGCGCCTCGCTACGCGTCACAGGCTAGTCTGATGATAAGCAAAATCAATTGGCTTTTAGCCTATTTGCATGATCTTTTTCATGCTGTTGCTCATATATGATGAACGCATTAAGCCTTTTTGACGTTAGCAGGGCACCATGGCCAAGCAGGCCGCCGCCCCAAAATTGAATTCAGTCCCAGGGCGGAAATGGAGCTTAGTCACCGCGCAATAGGGCTGCAACTCCGGTACGGGCGATTTCAATCAAGCCAAGAGGGCGCATCAGATCGGCAAAGGCATCGATCTTGTCCGGTGCACCGGTGATCTCGAAGATGAACGAATTCAGCGTACTATCGACGACATTGGCCCGGAAAATGTCGGCCAGTCGCAGGGCTTCGACCCGTTTGTCGCCTTCACCGACAACCTTTATGATCGCCAGCTCGCGCTCGACCGAAGCACCTTCGACGGTCAGATCATGCACGTCACGGACCGACACGATGCGTCCAAGCTGCGCCTTGATCTGCTCAATCACTTGCGGGGTGCCGGTGGTGACGATGGTAATTCGGCTGAGATGCCCGGTATGGTCAACCTCGGCAACCGTTAGACTTTCAATATTATAGCCACGACCCGAGAACAGACCAATTACGCGGGCCAGAACCCCCGGTTCGTTTTCAACCAGCACCGCGATCGTGTGTTGTTCCTGCACGTCCGAGAATGTCGGGCGTAGGTTATATGCAGAATGGCGGGTGGAGCCTTTGACGATGTTTAGCGGAGTCATTGATAGACCTCATCTTGGACATAAGTTTCTTCGGGCTTTCGTAGCGCAGAGATCAGCGCTTGGAGGCAAACTACGCAAGCCAGTATTAGGATCGGGGCAAACACGAGGCGCAAAGACAATATCTCGGTCATCTTGAAAAGCACCATATGTGTTGCTGGTCCTATACCGATCCACATTGCGGCGGCCAGTACCAGACGCCATGGAGAAGTTGTCAGGACGCCAGCTCGAAGCAGGAACAGTGCAACGATTGCAAGCAGCCCAGATTCATAGAACCAGAAGTACGGTGTAGACATGGAAATACCTAGAAAGAGTACCGCTACCCGCAAGTCAAAACCTACTCTTGGGCTGCGCCATGCAACGAAGACTGCAATTCCAGACAACACTGTCAAAGTCCATTGCATCGCAAGCGCGAGCGTTTCTGGCACACCGATGCTGGCCAACAAGGAATAAGGGCTAAGCATGACCGTATTCAGGTGGATTGAGCTTCGTATCTCTTCAAAGTGAACGCCCATCATGTTGCGCATTTCGGTCCAATATTCGACGCCAACGACCAGAGTGGCCAGAACGGACAAGACCACCGTCGTGACCGTTGCTGATATGATCGTCTTCCACGCACCGCTTGCCAAAAGCGCAAGCGGTATGAGCAGGCCGAGTTGGGGTTTAAGCGTCAGCAATCCAATAAAGAACCCTGCTAGTACGAAGCGGTCGTTCTTTAGCGCCGCTAGTGCGGCCAGAAGGCCTGCTGCCCAAAGGGTTGTGGTCTGCCCCATATACAAGTTTGGCAACATGGCGGGGGAGAGTGCAAAAGCAAACCAAACCGGTACGATTCCGCAGGAAAATGGCCGCACAGCAAGAAACATCGCGACAATTGAAATCGCTGTGAAAATCGCCCAAGCCGGAGAAAACGACAATGCCCCGAGTGGTTGGAGTGCGACAAGGAATGAGGGAGGATAAGACCAAGGCATCCAATCGTCTTCCTTGGACGCTTCGTGTATTTCCGACAATCTGTCGATATCAAATGCCGCAAGCGGTTCGCCTAAATGCGCGAGGTGACCTGCAGCCCAGAACACCTTGAAATCAACGGATAACGCCATTTTTCCTTGATCAACAACGGCATACCAGCCTGTGCCGACCCAGAACAATATCAACGCTAGAACGAAGAGTGGAACCATGAGCCCCACTTGCCAACCGCGACGGCCGGTGAATATCGACAAATTCTCTTCCGGGCTCGAAGCTCTGGCTGAGAACTGACTGCTGAGATCACGCATGATCTAACCCTTTTTCATGTCACGTGCGGCGACCTTAGCTCCGGCATTTGACCTAGATGTGGCAAAGCGGTGCTCAAACGAGCACAGCTCCACCAGCTTGAATAACACCTTGCGTTTCGGCTTCGCCCAGCAGCATCTCATTGTGGGCCTTGCCCGATGGGATCATCGGGAAGCAATTCTCGTGCTTTTCGACCACGCAGTCGAAGATGACCGGACCGTCGTAATTGATCATCTCCATGATCGCGTCGTCCAGATCGGTCGGGTCGGAACACAGGATACCCTTGGCACCAAAGGCTTCAGCGAGCTTGACGAAATCAGGCAGGGCCTCGGACCACGAATGCGAATAGCGTTCGCCGTGCAGCAGTTCTTGCCATTGTCGTACCATTCCAAGCCGCTCGTTATTCAGAATGAACTGTTTCACGGGCAGGCGGTATTGCGCGGCCGTGCCCATTTCCTGCATGTTCATCAGCCACGAGGCCTCACCAGCCACGTTGATGACCAGTGCATCGGGATGTGCCATTTGCACACCGATCGAGGCGGGGAAACCATAGCCCATGGTGCCCAGCCCGCCCGAAGTCATCCAGCGGTTGGGGTCTTCAAAGCCCAGGTATTGCGCCGCCCACATCTGGTGTTGTCCAACCTCGGTCGTGACATAGCGGTCGTATTTCTTCGTCAGCTCTTCAAGCCGTTGCAGCGCGTATTGCGGCTTGATGGTCTTCTCGCTGTTTGTGAAGGCAAGGCAGTTGACGTTGCGCCATTCGTTAATCTGGTCTTGCCACTGCTTGATATTGGCAGCGTCTGTTTTGCGACCGCGTGCTTTCCAGACTTTCAGAATATCCTCAAGCACGTGGGCAACATCGCCAACTATTGGGATGTCGACACGGATAACTTTGTTGATCGACGAAGGGTCGATATCTACATGGGCTTTGATTGAGTTCGGCGAGAACGCATCGATCCGGCCGGTGATACGGTCATCAAATCGCGCGCCGATGTTAATCATCAGATCGCAATCATGCATCGCCATGTTGGCCTCGTAGAGCCCATGCATCCCAAGCATACCGATCCAGTTTTCGCCAGAGGCCGGATAGGCCCCAAGCCCCATCAGAGTCGAAGTGATCGGAAAGCCGGTTGCATCCACCAGTTCGCGCAGCAGCTGGCTGGCAGCTGGACCAGAATTGATAACGCCACCACCGGTATAGAAGACTGGCTTCTTTGCGGTCTCGATTGCTGCAACAAGCTCCGTGATTTCTTCCAGATCGCCCTTCAATACTGGCTGATAGTGAGAGGTCGACGGTTTTGGCGTCGTGTATTCACCCGAGGCGAACTGAACGTCTTTCGGAATGTCAACGAGCACGGGGCCGGGGCGACCGGAAGTGGCCACATGGAAGGCTTCGTGCATAGTTGCCGCCAGCGAGTCCGTATCCTTCACCAACCAGTTGTGCTTGGTGCAGGGGCGCGTGATGCCCACAGTGTCGGCTTCCTGAAAGGCGTCAGAGCCAATCATGAAGGTCGGAACCTGACCGGTCAGAACAACGATCGGAATTGAATCCAACAACGCATCGGTCAAGCCGGTCACGGCATTGGTCGCGCCAGGACCGGATGTGACCAAAGCAACGCCCGGCTTGCCGGTCGAGCGGGCATAGCCTTCGGCAGCATGTACCGCACCTTGCTCATGCCGTACCAGAATGTGACGGATGTCATTTTGCAGAAAGATCTCGTCATAGATCGGTAGGACGGCGCCACCTGGGTATCCGAATACCGTGTCCACGCCCTGATCCTTGAGGGCCTGAACCACCATCTTTGCGCCGGTCATCTCACGTGTCATCTGCTTTGCTCCGTTCGCGACATGTGTCTTGCGTGTTGCCAAAAAAAAGCCCCCGAGATTTTCGGAGGCGCATGGGTTCGATTATGGTTTACCGTTACCGGCCCATGCGCGTGTTTCCTACGATTACGACTAGCGCTTTCATCGCCAGAGGCTCCTTCTTTGCGTGCAGGGACATTATGGTTGAGGGGAAGGGGCGTCAACAGGCAAATACAAAAATATTGTAAGTCTGGGCTTGTGGGATTTGATATTTTGTTGCGCAAAATGACGCAGGTCGAGAAATATCCGCGAAAATTCGCCGTAAATTGGTGGGCGATCGGGTGATCAACAGTGGTCTGATTGCGTCAGGCCCATGTCTGAAACAGACCAGAGCAGCGCCCGATGCTGAGGCAGGCTGGTGAAAACAGCGCTAAATCGGGAGGTCAGACATGCTGCACGATCTTGTGGATCTGGGGCGCTATCCGATCGATCGGCCTGATTCATACGGGTACATGCAGCTGATCGCGGACCTGAGGCGGGATCTGGAAGTTGATGGATGCGCGGTCCTCCCCGGCTTTGTGCACGAAGATGGCCTTGGGAAACTGATCGCTGAGGCCGATCACGTCGCTCCCAAAGCCCATCGATCGTTCAATCGCACGAATGCCTATTTTACGCAGGATGATCCCAGTTACGGGATCGGTCATCCAATCCGACGGTTTTATGACCGATCCAACGCCTTTGTTCCGGCTGACAACTTCCCTGTCACAAGCCCGCTGCGGCGTATTTATGAGTATGAAGGTTTCATGCCTTTCATCCGCACGGCTTTGAACGAGCCGGAGGATCGGTTCTTCCGATATGATGACCCTTTGGCGGATGTGATCATCAATGTGGTCGAGAAGGGAGGCGGCTTTCCGTGGCATTTTGACACCAATAATTACACCGTGACGCTGGCAATCCAGAATGGCGAGGAGGGCGGTGCATTCGAATACGCACCCAATCTGCGGACCAGTGAAGACGAGAATTTCAAGGGCGTCGCTGCGATTTTGGATGGCAGCAGGAGGGGCGTACACCAACTGGAACTGCAACCGGGCGACCTGCAGATATTCAAGGGGCGCTATGCCTTGCACCGGGTTGCGCCGGTTGAAGGACAACGGAAACGCTATGTTGGTATCTTTTCGTTTGTCGAAACCGAAGGCATGTGTGGTGGGGTGGAGCGGACCCGTCAACTCTATGGCCGTGTGCTGCCGCATCATTATGAGCGTGAAGGGTTGCGGGGTGATCAACTGCTTGACTGATATGTGCTAGTCTCGGGCCCGAAGTTGGAAGAGGGCTGTTTTGATGCAGATATTACAACTTACACCATTTGTCCTTTGTTCTTCTTTGGACGCGCAGATTGAGTTCTACACTCAGCGGCTTGGGTTTTCCTGCACATTCAGGCAGGACAATTATGCCTTCTTGCGCCGTGATCCTGTGGCGATCCGATTATTGGAATGTCCACCGCGTCAGGATGGGCGCGCATTGGGGGATGAGCAGTCGTTTTATGTTGACGTCAAAGGAATCGACAGCCTGTTCGAAAGCCTGCGCCCCGGGTTGGAGGAGCTGCCTGAAGGGCGGGTGCGCCCGCCATTCGATCAGCCCTATCAGCAGCGCGAATTTCATGTCCTCGATGAAGATGGGACTTTGGTGTTCTTTGGTGAAGATATCAGTGAACGCGGCAGCGGGTAGTGCTCCCGCCCGACTTCAATGTGCCGTTGGCACATCTCCTTCGGTTGGGCCGGGCAGCGCGTTTCGCGCTGCGGTCATAGCCCAGGGCTGGTGCCCTGCAGGACGCCATGCTCCAGGGCATAGCGGGTCAAGCCGGCGGTGGAGGAGATGCCAAGTTTGCGCTTGATGTTCTTGCGATGCGTCTCAACCGTGCGCACCGAAATGTCCAGCGCCAGTGCCACCTCTTTGTTGGATTTACCTTGCGCCAATTCCAGCAGGATTGTCTGTTCCCGGCCGGTCAGCGCCTCGCGCGTGTTGCCGTCCTTGGGCTCCAGCGAGCCGCTGGCCCCGGTACAAAGATACCGCTCGCCCCGCATCACGGCATCGATGGCTTGCTTGATCTCTTCGGTGGGGACGTCCTTGAGGATATAGCCTTTGGCGCCGTGGCTGAGCGCGGTTGAGATGTATTCGGGACTGTCATGCATCGACAGGATCAGAACGCGGGTTTTGGGCAGGCGCTCTAAAATGATCTCGGTGGCGTTCAACCCGCTCAGGCCGGGCATGTTGAGATCCATCAGGATCACGTCCGGCTGCAGGTGGGTTGCTCGATCGACAGCTTCTTGTCCGTTGGAAAGTGTGCCGACAACTTCGATCTCATCATAGCTTTCCAGCAGAGACTGAATGCCTTCGGCGACCATGGGGTGATCGTCGACAATAAGGACCCGGATGATTGAGTCGGACATCAGATACCGGCCTTTCGTTTTGGCGTTGGGTCTTCCTGCGGTGGCAGCATATGACTGAGCGGCAAGCTGACCTCAATCACGGTGCCGCTGCGCCCGCCGCGCGATGAGAGGATGCGTAGAGTGCCGTCAAGCTGTTCGATCCGTTCCTGCATGTTGCGTAGCCCGATTCCGGTGCTGACATGGCCTGGCTCGTTCCGCAACCCGCGACCATTGTCCGTAATCCGCATCGTGGCGCCTTTCTTATGACCTCGCAGGTCAATGGTAACACGGGTTGCTCCCGAGTGGCGCTCGATATTGGTCAGGGCTTCCTGCGCAATACGGTAGAGGGCAATCTTGCTGTCTTGATCCAATCGGTTTCGGAACACCACGGTTGAGAAATCGGTTTCAATACCCGTGCGTTCACTGAAATCGTCGGTCAAAGCCTTGAGCGCTGGCCCAAGCCCCAGATCATCCAGAACACCCGGACGCAGGTCGCGGCTGATGCGGCGAACCTCGGTGATGGCGGTTGCCAGATTGTCGATACCTGTTTGCAATGGTTCCTGCGCCGACTCGTCATCCCCGCGGATCAGACGTCGTCGGGCGTTGTCCAGTGCATAGCGTACGCCAACAAGAATCTGGCTGATGCCGTCATGCAATTCGCGGGCGACGCGCCCGCGCTCTTCTTCCTGAGCGTCCAATACCCGCTGTGTCAGTTCCTTAAGCTTGGCATCAGCCAGCCGGCGTTCGCGGAAGTTCAGCAACATGCCCGAGGCAAAGACGATCAGAACAGCGGCCAGAACAATGCCTCCGATATAAAGGAAGGTGCGCTGCACGCGCGCCTCAACCTCAGCACGGGCATTGGCGACGGTGGCGACGATGTCATCGATGAACACACCCGTGCCCACCACCCAGCGCCAGTCCTGCAGGCCAACAACATAGGCGATCATCTGAGCCTCTTCACCGGTCGATGGTTTTTGCCACATAAAGCTGTGCCAGCCCGCGCCCTGTCGGGCGAGCGTGATGAACTCATCCACAATCGGGGTGCCATCGCTGTCGGTCAGATCGGCCCAGTTGCGATTGATGAATTCAGTCTGGCGCGGGCTGACGAGGTTGTTGCCGTCATAGTCATAGACAAAGAAGAACCCGTCCTTGCCGTAAATCATCGCCGACAGAATCTGGGTCACGAGGTTTTTTGCGATTTCGTCATCCGGGGAGGCGCGACCGTAAATATAGGCAAACCCGTTCCGCGCCTGGGTCACGTAATTACGCAGCTCTTCTTTTTTGGCTTCGATCAGGCGGCGCTCGAGCGCCTGTATCTCACTCTCGGCGGTCGCGCGCGATTCATAAGCGACCACCATTGCAATGGCCGCAACCGCTGCGATCAGCGGGATTGCGGCAACCAGCGACAGTTTTTGCGCATAGGTTAGCGAGATTAGGTTCCGGATTCCTCCCATGTTCGAATCGATACGCAAGCTGCCGGGAAATTGCAAAAAATTTGGAAGAACACAGTGCTCGGCCACAGTGATTTGGGCGCGAGCGGGTAAAATCAACCGGATTTGTGCTTTTGAATGTGGAAAAACCCGACTGGCTACGTAGTAGTAGGTATTCACATTCATGTGTGTGGAACTAGGCTAACGCGCACTAGAAACGATCGACCCGGCATCACCCGGGGAATGAATATGAAGGGGAGGATCACTCATATGGATCGTCGTAAGTTTCTGAAAACATCAGCACTGGGCGGCTCCGCCGCTGCAGCCACCACGCTGGCAGCGCCCGCCTATGCGCAAGGCAAGCGCACGCTGACTATGGTCACCTCGTGGGGCCGTGGCCTCGCAGGTGTGTTCGACAGCGCGCAGCGTTGCGCCGACAGCATTACCACAATGTCGGATGGCGACCTGAACGTTGAAATCAAAGCCGCTGGTGAACTGGTTGGTGCCTTTGAGGTGTTTGACGCGGTATCGTCCGGTCAGGCCGATATGTACCACGCGGCAGACTACTACTTTGTGGGTCAGCACCCGGGCTATGCGTTCTTCACCGCTGTTCCATTTGGCATGACCGCGCAGGAACTGGTGAATTGGTACTACCATGCCGGCGGCATGGAGCTGCATGATGAGCTGGGCGAAATCTTCGGCCTGAAATCCTTCCTGGCCGGTAACACTGGCGCGCAGGCAGGTGGCTGGTACTCGAAAGAGATCAACAGCCCCGAAGACTTTAACGGCCTGAAATTCCGCATGCCGGGTCTGGGTGGCAAGGCGCTGGGCAAACTGGGCGCATCCGTTCAGAACATTCCGGGTTCGGAAGTGTATCAGGCGTTGTCGTCCGGTGCGATTGACGGAACCGAGTGGATCGGTCCCTGGGCTGACGAAAAAGCGGGCTTCCAGGAAATCACCAAAACCTACTACACCGCGGGCTTCCACGAGCCGGGTGCGGGTCTGTCGCTGGCCACCAACCGCGAGGTTTATGACAGCCTGTCCGCCGCGCAGCAGAAGATCATCGAGATCGCAGCTGCCGAGTGCCACCAGTGGAACCTGGCACAATTCCTGGCCAACAACGGTGCAGCGCTGCAGCGTCTGCAGGCCGGTGGTGTCAAGGTCATGGAATTCCCGGACAGCGTTTGGGACGCGTTTGGCGCAGCCAGCCAAGAAGTTCTGGACGAAAACATGGGTGATGAGCTGTTCAAGCGCATTCACGACAGCGCTATGGAGTCGATGGCAGCATCGTCGGCATGGAACAACCTGTCGTCGGGTGTCTACACCTCGCAGCGTGACCGCGTACGCGGCTAAGCAATCCGCTCAATGCAATCGGTTCCCCCGTCAGCGGGGGAGCCTTTCCTGTTGCACATAAGCGGCCCGGACATGCCGTCATAACCAAACGTGCAACCGATGCGACCTGGGGACAACATGCAGGACGAAAACGGTATCTCGTTCTTCGGCGCCCTGTGGAATGGACTGGTCTGGTTCATTCAGAACATTGCCGAAGCCTTCTATAATTTCGGATACGCCATAACGCATCCGCAGCTCTGGCTGGACTGGTCGAACAAAGAAGCAATCATGCGCTTTGTTTATTATGGCGGGTCTGTCGAGTTCTTCTTCGTGATCTTCGCGCTGTTTCTGGTGCTGACGGCCATTGGTCTTTACTATCGGAACTTCATGTGGGGAATGGTGCGCGGGCTCGAGGGCTTCGCCAATACCACTGGCCGCTTCTTTGCGTGGGCGGGATTGCTGATGGTAATTCAGCAGATCGTTATCGTCTTCATGCAGCGGGTGTTCACACGGCCGGATATGTCCTTTGGGCTGGGTATCCCTTTTCAAATGGATATCAGTTGGTTCGCCGAAGAACTTAAACTCTACAACGCCATGGTTGTGTGCCTTTGCTGCACCTACACATTCGTGCAGGGCGGCCATGTGCGCGTTGACCTGATTTATGCGGGCATCAGTCACAAGGCCAAACGCGTCGTTGATATGTGCGGGGCGGTTCTGTTCATGATGCCCATGGCCGTTCTGACCTGGATGTATGGATGGTACTTCATGTGGCGGCACCTGATCGTGCCGAAACCCTCGGCCAGTGACACGCTGGATAGGCTTGTGGCCAAGTCCCGAGCGCTGCGTTGGAACGTGGAAACCATCGGGTTTAGTCCTAACGGGTTCAACGCCTACTTCCTGTTCAAAATCCTGCTGGTGGCCTTTGCCGCCATGGTGTTCCTGCACGCGATTGCGTTCCTGTATCGCTCGTATCTGGAATACGTGGAAGGGCCGGAAAGTGAAGGAAAATACCTCGACAAGGACAGCCTTGGCGAGGGTGAAGAAGCCTACGAAGGCGCGCATTAGGGACGGAGAACCAGACAATGCTATTCGGACTTGATGGCGTCGAGATAGGCCTCATTATCGTATTTTTCTGCCTCTTCGGAGGCATTCTTTCGGGTTTCCCCGTGGCCTTTGCCATTGGTGGGGCCGGGGTGATTTCGTTCGGGATTATCGCTGCATTGGATAGTGCCGGACTGTTGATCCACCAGGCGATCGACACCGGCTCGCAAGCCTACCGCGACGTGGTGAATTCTGGCGTCAAACCTGACGTGATATCCGTGTTCCGATACCCGGATTTGCCAAGGATCGCCGAGCCGGTCTTTGTACAAGGCTGGGAAACCGCGCTGGACCGGAATGTTTCCTTCATCGTGAACCGCATGAACGAACGTGTTCTGGCCGGGCAGTCGATCGAGACGCTGCTGGCGGTGCTGATGTTCGTTCTGATGGGCATCACGCTGGAGCGTTCAAAAATTGCAAACGACCTGCTGACCACGATGGCGCGCGTCTTTGGCCCGCTGCCCGGTGGCCTTGCGGTCTCGATTGTGGTCGTGGGCGCGTTCCTTGCTGCCTCGACCGGAATCGTCGGCGCGACCGTTGTTACCATGGGACTGTTGGCCCTGCCGACCATGCTGCGGAACAACTATTCGCCGGAATTGGCGACAGGTGTGATCGCGGCCTCGGGTACGTTGGGGCAGATCATTCCACCCTCCATCGTGATCGTTCTGCTGGGTACACTGGCTGGTGACCTCTATTCGACCGCGCAGGAAACGCGCGCGGTTGAAGCCGGGTGCACCGATGCGCTGACCTATCTGGGCGAACCAGCGGTTGTTTCGGTGGGTACATTGTTCCAGGCGGCGTTGCTGCCTGGGATCATGTTGGCGCTGCTCTATGCGCTCTATGCCTTTGGCTATGCGCTGTTGAACCCGGAAAAGGCCCCGGCAGTTGAACTGTCGGGAGGCTCGGGTGAAACCATCACGCGCTCGGAAGGGCTGACCTGGCTGCTGGGTGCTCCGGTTGCTCTGATTGTTGGCGCGGTGCTTTTGGGAAGCGCGGGAGTGATTGGCAGCCAGAACATCTCGGTCTCGGCATTTACGGATATCGGGCAGGGCGCCTCGCTGCGCACGAACGTGTCCGAAGAGTGTAAGGCTTCGATGATCGAACTGCATGGGCAATCAGCCTGGGATCAGGCCGTGGCCGAGCAGGAAGCGATTGACGAAGCAGGTGGTTCGTCCGAAGCCCAGCGTCTGAGCGAAGAGGAACTGGCTGCTGCGCAAGAGGCCAAGATTGCCGCTGCAGCGCCAATCGGCAACGGCGTCGCCGTTATTGTGGTACTGCTGGGTCTGACACTGGTGCTGGGTCGCGGGATTGCACCGTCGCAAGCGCCGCAGCCTCTGATCGTCGGAGCGATTGGCCTGTTGCTGATGCTGTTGGTCGACGTGTTGCTGATCGCGCCAACGACTTCGTCCGGGGCTACGTTCCTGATACTCGCCATACCTTTTGCGCTCGCAATGCATGGGTGCAAAGAAGCTGCCGCCCGTTGCGCGACCAATGATCTGATCCGTGTGGTCTTCCCACCGCTGGTGCTGATCATCGCGGTGTTGGGTTCGATCCTTGGCGGTGTCACCAACCCTACGCCGGCTGCGGCACTGGGGGCGGGTGGAGCGATCATGCTAGCGGCCTATCGGAAACTTCAGGATCAGAACCGGTCGGGCAAAGTGATCATCTGGTCAACCTTCGCAGTGATCATCGCACTGGTGATGGGAGTGAACTTTGATCTGCGCATCAATCAGGGCAATGTTTCAGTTGAAAGCTGGATCGCGTTCATCATCGCCTATTCGGCCTACCTCTATGCGCTGTTCGGCTTGATCTACGGTTGCTGGGTGCTGTTCTCAAGTGGGGTTCTGACACCGGTGGTGCGTGAGACAGCGAAGGTGACGTCAATGGTCTTCACCATCCTGATCGGATCGCAACTGCTGAACCTGGTGGTGATTTCCTTTGGTGGAGAGCACTATATACAGCAGTTCCTGCGCAGCTTTGATAATGAATTCACGGTCTTCCTGATCGTGATGCTGGTGCTGTTCATTCTTGGCTTTGTGCTGGATTTCCTTGAGATCATCTACATTGTGATCCCGATCGTGGGCCCCGTGATCTATGGCGGATCGTTTGATCCGAAATGGGTGACCATCATGGTGGCGGTGAACCTGCAGACCTCGTTCCTGACGCCTCCGTTCGGATTTGCGCTGTTCTATCTCAGGGGTGTTGCGCCGAAAGAGGTCACCACTGGCCACATCTATCGCGGCATCATACCGTTCGTGATCATTCAGGTTGTGGGCATCGCAATCCTGTGGTTCTTCCCGTCGATTGTAACCATCGTTCCTGACCTGATCCCGAACTGATCTGTCGCATAGACTGACGAATACGGAGGCCCATTAGGGCCTCCGTTTGTTTTTCAGGAATTCGGCTGTGGGTGTGTCAGCCTTTCAAACTCCGCTTCAGTGGCATGATCGATTGCAAGGTCTGTGGTCTCGACAAGTCCGGCATTGGGATTGTCGAACGTGGCCTTGTCCAGCTTGCCGACCTTTTGCCCGACAATGGTGGTCACCACCGCATCGCCAGTGACATTCACAACCGTCCGCATCATATCGAGGATCCGGTCGACGGCCAGAATGATGCCGATGCCTTCCAGCGGCATACCCAACTGGTTCAGAACCATCGCCAGCATCACTATCCCCACACCGGGCACACCTGCCGTGCCGATTGAGGCCAGAACTGAGATTGAAATCACGGTCAGATAACCGCTCAACCCCAGATCGATGCCATAGGCGTTGGCCAGAAATACCGTCGCCACACCATGCATGATTGCGGTGCCGTCCATGTTGATCGTCGCCCCTAGGGGAATACCGAACGAGGCCACGGAACGGTCAACGCCGACGCGCTGCGTCACGCATTGCAGGCTGGCCGGAATTGTTGCGTTCGAGCTTGAGGTCGAGAACGCAAACACCTGCGCCGAGCGCATCTTGCGCAGGAATACCCGAGGGCTCAGCCCGGTCGTAAAATACAGCAGCGCCATCAACGTGACACACAGATGGAATACCAGCGTCAGGCTGATCGTGGTCAGATAGCCGATCACCGGTCCGAATAAGCCAAAGCCCTCCATCGCAAAGGTTTTGGCAATCAGGCTGAAGACGCCGATGGGGGCGAAGGCCATGACGATATTGACGATCTTCATCGCCAGTTCATTCATGAACTCGCAGCCTTCCACAAAGGCCTTGGCGCGGCTGCCCATCATTAGCACTGCAATACCAACGACCATCACGTAGAAGATGATCTGCAGCATCTCACCATTGGCCAGAGCGTTGATCGGGTTCTTTGGGATGATGTTCGCCAGTATTTCCCAAGTGGTCTGTGGGTCGGCGACGCTTACGCTATCACCGGCCAGATGCAGGCTCGTGAATCCGGTGCCCGGCCCAATGAGGCCCGCAAAAATCAAGGCAGTTGTCACGGCCAAGGCGGTGGTGGCCAGATAGGTAACGAAGGTCAGCCCTCCGACACGGCCCAGCAATTTGACATCGCCAATGCCGACAACGCCGCACAGCAGTGAGAACACAACCAGCGGCACAACAAGCATCTGAAGTGCATTAAGGAACATTTGCCCAAACATGGACAGCACACCCTGCACAAGTGTTGCGTCGAGCGCAGCGATATCGAGATAGTTCAAGACCAGACCAAAGATCGAGCCCAAGGCGAGCGCGACCAGAATCTGGGTCGTCAGCGTGGCCGAAACCAGTCGGCGTGCGGCATATGTCATTTTCCCCCTCCTTCAGAACCTCTGCGACAGGGTGGGAGGCCTGCCGTAGCGACAATAAAGCCAGCCCGGTCAGCGTCTGATTGAGCTGCGGGTTTCAGGTTTGGGCTGGACGTTTAGAAGTGCGGCTAATTTGGTGACCTTGCGTCAACTTTCAATCGCACGGGCTGGGGAAGGTCGATTAAGATTGTTTAACAATTGGGCGCAGCATGGCGGAAGGTAGTTTAACGTGATGAAAAAAATGTATTTATTTTGTCGATACAGGTGCTGAAAATTCGATCAAATCCCAACGATTTCCGAAAGGATCCCGCCAGACTGCGACAATTCCATAGGGTTCATGGCGCGGGCGCTCTTCAAATCCTACGCCTGCTTCCAGCATCGCCGCGTGATCGCGGTAGAAATCATCTGTTTCGAGGAAAAAGCCAACGCGCCCACCGGTTTGATTGCCAACCGATGCGATCTGTTCCGCGCCCACAGCCTGGGCCAGCAACAACGAAGCACCATCCGAGCCCGGAGGCGTGATCCGCACCCAGCGTTTACCATCGCCCAGATCAATATCCTGCGTCAGAGTAAAGCACAGCACTTTGGTGTAGAACGCGATCGCTGCGTCATAATCCGGGACGACCAGCGTCACCGCATGAAGGCTCTGACGCATGATAGATTAACCTTTGGTGGGGTGGCGGTCAGGCAGTTGGATGTTGGCCACCTGCTCGGCAATCGGGGCCGACGAAAGGGGGTGGTGGGCCGTATGGTCACACTGCTCGGGATTTTTAATTCGCTGCCATTCACCCTGCATATAGACCTGCAAGCCCGCGAATTTGGCCTTGTATCCCATCTTGGGGCTGCCGGGCACCCAATAGCCCAGATAAATATAGGGCAACCCAGCCTCGCGCGCGATCTCGATATGGTCGAGAATCATGTAAGTGCCCAGCGAGCTTTGCTGGAACTCTGGATCGTAGAATGAGTAAACCATGCTCAGCCCGTCATCCAGTACATCGGTCAAACTGACGGCGATCAGCTCGCCGGTTTCGGGATCGGCATATTCTACGACTCGGCTGCGGATCGGGGTTTCCTCGATCATCGCGGCGAATTCGAAGACATCCATATCGGCCATGCCGCCATCCGCATGGCGCGCGTCCAGATACCGACGGAACAGGTCGAACTGTTCATCCGTTGCCCAGGGCGATGTTGCACGTCGGATCAAGTAGGAATTGCGCTTGTGGGCCCGTTTTTGGCTTTTGCTTGGCTGAAAGGCTGACACATCGATACGGGCAGACAGACAGGCGGCGCAGTCGGTGCAGGACGGGCGATACAGAACGTTCTGCGAGCGGCGAAATCCTTGTTGCGAAAGGCAATTGTTCAATTGATCCGCACCTTCCCCCTGTAGGGCGGTGAACAGTTTGCGCTCCATCCTGCCCTCAAGGTAAGGGCAGGGCTGGGGTGCCGTCACATAGAATTGTGGCGCAATTGGCAGCGTGTGTCGCATGAAGGTCCCGCATTTCCTCGGAACCGATGATAGCAACGGTTTTTGGCGCAGCCAAGTGTTTCACTCAGGTGTTTTTAGGCGCGCTGGTTGATCATCACGGTGCCGAGGAAGGCATCGGTCAGGCCCTGACAGCGGGCGCTGGTCATCATCATGATGACCGAAATGATCTGTAGTACCGGGATCGCCATGCTGACAAAGTAACCTGCCGTATGTGCAATGGCTTTCCCCGTATCCATTCGGGCGCCAAAGGCGTCACGCAATTCTATCCCCATGAAGCGCATCCCCAGCGTGGCCGAGCCGTTGGCGATGGTAACAACGCGATAGACAAAGCTGATGACTGCGTAGATCAGCGCCAATATGAAGAAGCCCATGCCAAAGGTCAGCAGAATCGCAACTGTACAGAGCAATGAGATAAAGGCGATGTCGAACAGCCACGCGAAAAAGCGCTTGGTCGCTACGGATTGGTAGAATTCGGGTTGGCTGTCGGGGTCAGGCAGATGAGGCATAGACTGTAATCCGGGTATTGTGCAGAAACACCCTGTCCCGATGGGCGGGACAGGGCAAGCCACGATTAGGCAGGTTGTTCGCCGTTTTCGTCATCACGATTATCGCGGGCGCGTTCATCCATGAACTCGTCGAACTCGGCCTTGTCCTTGGCTTCACGCAGGCGGTGCAGGAACGCCTCAAAGTCTTTCTGTTCGCGCTCCAAACGCGCCAGGGTGTCGGCCTTGTAGGCGTCAAACGCGCTGTTGCCCGAAGGTTTCATGGCGCTCATGTGGCCTTTCCACGACGAACGGCGGCTGCAGGATTTGCTGAACATGCGTTTGCTCCAGATCATATAGGCAAGAAAGGCCAGGCCGATGGGCCAGAAGAAGATAAAGCCAAGGACCATTGCGGCGATCCAGGCGCCTTTTCCCTTGCTATCAAGCCAGGCTTCGCTTCGGTGCAGCCATCCCGGATTTTGGGGAACGGCGTGGTCGGACAATGCGGTCATGTGCTCTCTCCAGTTAGGATGTAAATGCTTTTCACATTACCAAGATGGGAGGGGGGATAGGTGGTTGCAAGGGGGTATGTGAAAAAGATTTACATTTTTCGGAATCCAGCGTCTGACCGGGCGGGTCAATCAGCGGGGTGAAGCGCGCCATGGTTTTATTCAAATTTCGACATGGATAATTGCAGCAAGTCGTTTTCTGGTTTCTTCGCTCACTGGTCCCCGGATCAAAGCCGCCTATCTGGGCGGAGAAGTGTGAGGACGCTGTGAAACTGCTTGTTGTAAATCTCAACACCACCGCCTCCATGACGCGAAAGATCGATGAAGCTGCACGGGCCGCTGCGCATTCCGAAACCACGATCATTGCCGCCAATTCGCAAGAAGGCCCCGCCAGCATTCAGGGCTATCTGGATGTCTCTACCTGTGTACCCGGTCTTCTGGAGGTCGTGAAGGCGCATGCTGATGCGGACGCAATTGTTGTTGCTTGTTTCGATGATACCGGAGTCGACGCCGTGCGCTGCGTCACTTCGGCGCCAGTCATCGGCGTTGGGGAGGCGGCCTACCACGCGGCGTCCATGATCAGTCCAAAATTTAGCGTCATCACCACTTTGTCCCGATCTCTAGCAGGGCTAGAGGCAAACTTGTTGCGATACGGCTTAGATCGCAGATGTGTCAGGGTTCGGGCTTCGGATGTGCCGGTTTTGAAGCTGGAGGAAAACGACCCCAAGACCATCGATATAATACGGGCAGAGATACGCGCCGCAATCGAAGAAGACCGAGCGGAAGCGATTGTTCTGGGCTGCGCTGGCATGACAGATCTGATGTCACAACTGTCCGAAGAGTTCGGCCTGCCGGTGGTAGATGGCGTTGCATGTGCCGTCACTTTTGCCGAAGCCCTTGTCAAATCCAGATTGACGACGTCAAAGCTTTGTTCTTATTCCTAGCCGGTTTTTTTACTAGTTGCGTCAGAGGTCGAGTGGTAGCAATGGCATGTTGCTTATCAAAATTGTTAATTGATGCGTTCAATCGTTGAAACTAGTTGATGCACAAGATCATTTGCCGCGGCGGATGGCAGGCAATGCGCAGGGCGCATGATTGAAATATTCAGCGCAACCTCGGGAAAGAATGCTCGAAAAACAACCGAAGGCGATTATTACTGCCCGTTGATGTATCCGCTCACGGTGGTCGGGTCGCAAAGAAAATGGCAAAGCTCTTTTTCGACCAGTCAAGTCAGGGTGAAAGGCTCTGAGTTCGAAGCCGTGTTCGAACCGAGCTTACTACAGAACGAAGGCAACGAGGGTTGCGATCGGGTTCGGGTCCCCCAACTGAATCGCTGCCCTTGGGCGGCCCAATAGCGATTTGGTGTCCCGTGTATATCCGAGAATTACGGGCACAAAATCTAGGCTAGAGCATCTGCGTATATCTGCGTCCAGAAATTCAGGCACAGCAACAACGCCTCAAAGTAGGCATAGCCCGCTGGTTTGCCCCTGATCTACGCCAGCCGGTCCGACGCGATGTCCATCGCCCAGATGTCATTCATACGCTCAACTTCTGATTGGCTGGAGCAGCGCGCTCAAATCAGCGGGGGTAACGCTCGACGAAAAGGTAAGTGACGCATTTGATCCGCAAAGGTCAAATCATACCCGGAATCTGTCCGTTTCATCAATTCGCTGAACCAGCCGCTTAACAATCTAAACCTTAGTAACGGACGCCACGAGGTTTCGCAGTTCACGAGTTTCCGTTGTCCAGTTTTGAAGCGTAATAGAAGGCAATCGCCTGCGCGCGGTTCTTGATCGACAGCTTGTCGTATATGTTCGACAGATGGAACTTTACCGTGTTGGTCGAAATCTGCAGCTCTTTCGACAATTCCTTGTTAGACATGCCCTGCGCCAGCGCCTCAAGGATAGCGAGTTCTTTGCGCGACAAAGTCTGCAACGGGTTTTGATGCATTTTGCGCACGTCGATATAGGGAAATACCATTTTGCCCTTAGCGACATCGACACAGGTTTCCAGCAAGCCTTCGACCTCGCCCGAACGCGGCGCGAACCCTGCGGCCCCGGCCTGCATAGCCTGACGCGGTACGTCCCCAGCCTCGTCCCCATAGACCACAAAGCGTGGCGCGTTGGTCTGCTCGCGCAGAACCTCAATCAGTTTTGCCGCGCCCAAAGCAGGAAGTTCCCAGGACACGATCCCCACCTGAACCGGCACCCGCATGACTGTGCCCAGAAATCCCTCGGCGGTCGCTGAAGTGGCCACCAGAGAGAATCGCGGGTCGCGCTCGAAGATCTCGGACATGGCCGACAGCACCAAAGGGTTGTTGTTGGCTAGCATGACATCAATGGGGCGTTGAGATGTGTCGGACATTGTTTTCCCGTCTGATTTTATCTAAACCTACCCATTTTGGTGGGGATGCTTTCAGTATACATTGGCATATTTACCAAAATGGGTAGGTTAATACCCACCTAATAAGATATGCTAAAGCTGTAGTAAGTTACGTTGTGCCCCGGCGCAAGTTTCAGTTTTCCTCTGGGTCAAGGCGATCGGCGGTATCGAACACACCCGACGCACAGGAGGAGCACATGACGTTTCAGATTTATCCAACGCTCGACATCCCCGAGACGCTGGCCGCTGGCCCAGGACCGGGAAACACCGACGCACGTGTTTTGCAGGCGTTTGCCAGCGCCGGCGTTGCCGACCACATGCAGAGCGACGTGCTGCGTGGCATGATCGAATGCAAGCACATGCTGCGTCTGATCTGGGGCACCGCCAACACCCATACCTTCGCGGTTGCTGGCACCGGATGGAGTGGGCTGGACACCATGTTCTCGGCGGTGATGCCGGGTGACAAGGTTGTGGCCTTCACCAATGGCACCTTCTCGGGCATCGATGCGATGACTCTGCGGATCAAGGCTGCAACACCGGAAGAGCACGCGACCAACCCTCTGGACCCACAAGCTGCGAGTGTCGCCGTTATTGAGGTTCCTCATGGCCAGCCCGTCACAGGCGAGATGGTCGAAGAGGTGTTGGCCACGCACAAACCGAAGTGGGCCTTCATGGCGCATTGGGAAACCGGGTCGGGTCGGGTCAACGACCTGCGTGGCTTCTCGGATGCCTGTGAACGCCACGATGTGATGGGTTTGATCGATGCCGTATCGTCGTTGGGTATCGCGGATTTCCGCATCGATGACTATCCGGGTGTCGCGGGATGGGCCTCGTGCCCGCAAAAAGGGCTGTGCTGCCTACCGCTGACCTATGCGCCGGTCAGCTTCACCGACGCCTATATCGACGCGCTGAAGACCTCCGGCGCCTATACATACGTCCACAACCCGATTTTCGAAGCACGCCACTGGGGCATCGTTGACGGGCAAGACGTGGAAAAGGGCACCTATCACCGTACCCACTCGGGCTATGCGGTCGCCGCCTTCCATGAATCGCTACGCCTGACTCTGCAGGAGGGATTGGCCAAACGTGCGCATTCCTATCGTACGCATGAGGCCGTCCTGCGCGACGCCGTCACCGCGATGGGTTGCCAGGTCACATCGGACATGCCCAGCCTTGTGGTGCTGAACCTGCCCGCAGAGCTGGCGGGTCGTGAGATGGAGTTGGTACAGAACTGCCGCGCCCGTGGCTTTGGCATCTGGCCGACGCTCAGCGCCCCGGTTCAAGTCCGTATCGGCATCCTGAACCAGCTAACCCACCAATCGGTCAGTCGCATCGTCAGGCTGTTCGCCCAGGCCATCCGCGAGATGGGCGGCTCGGTTGATTTCGAAGCCATCGAAGCACTTTTGGAAAGTCGCTACGGCACATCTATCGCTGCATAACGGGAGGGAATGCAGATGGATATCCATGAATATCAGGCGAAAGAACTTCTTTCGAATTTCGGCGTCGAGGTCCCTTCGGGGGCTTTGGCCTACAGCCCCGAGCAAGCGGCATATCGCGCGCGTGAGTTGGGTGGTGACAAGTGGGTCATTAAGGCGCAAGTCCATGCCGGCGGGCGTGGAAAGGCCGGTGGTGTAAAGCTGTGCAACTCGGAAAGCGAAATATACGAGGCTTGTGACGAGATGTTTGGCCGCAAGCTGGTGACGCACCAGACCGGCCCCGAGGGCAAAGGCATTTACCGCGTCTATGTGGAGGCCGCCGTACCGATTGATCGCGAGATTTATCTGGGCTTTGTGCTGGATCGGTCCAGTCAGCGGGTGATGATCGTGGCCTCTTCGGAAGGTGGGATGGAGATCGAAGAAATCTCATCTGAGCGCCCCGACAGTATCGTCCGCTCAATCGTTGAACCTGCCGTTGGATTGCAGGAGTTTCAGGCCCGCGAAATAGCGTTTAATCTGGGGCTGGAACCTCGCCTAATTCAGCACATGGTCCGTACCCTGCAGGGTTGCTATGCTGCGTTCAGCGAGCTGGACGCGACTATGGTCGAGATCAACCCGCTGGTCATCACTGGTGACGACCGTGTGCTGGCATTGGACGCGAAGATGAGCTTTGACGACAATGCTCTGTTTCGCCATCCGCAGGTTGCTGAATTGCGCGACAAAAGTCAGGAAGACCCGCGCGAAAGCCGCGCGGCGGATCGCGGACTGTCTTATGTCGGACTGGACGGCAATATCGGCTGTATCGTGAACGGTGCCGGTTTAGCCATGGCCACGATGGACACCATCAAGCTGGCTGGGGGTGAACCTGCGAACTTTCTGGACATCGGTGGCGGTGCCTCGCCCGAGCGGGTGGCCAAGGCGTTCCGACTGGTACTGTCCGATGACAACGTTCAGGCGGTGCTGGTCAATATCTTCGCAGGCATCAACCGCTGTGACTGGGTGGCCGAGGGCGTAGTACAGGCGCTGCGCGAGTTGGAAATCGACCTGCCGGTCATCGTGCGTCTGGCGGGTACCAATGTCGAGGAAGGTCAGAAAATCCTGGCCAAATCGGGCCTGCCAATCATCCGAGCGACAACCCTTATGGAAGCCGCTGAACGCGCTGTGGGTGCATGGCGCAACGATCTGTCCCAAAACACCAAGATGAGGGCTGTGTAATGAGCATTCTTCTGGACCGCGACACCCGCGTCATCGTTCAGGGCATCACCGGACGCATGGCGCGCCTGCATACCAAGGATATGGTGCAATATGGCACCAACGTCGTTGGCGGCGTTGTTCCCGGCAAAGGCGGAGAGACCGTCGAAGGCGTACCCGTATTCGACACCGTCAAACAGGCGGTTGAGGCCACTGGCGCCGAGGCTAGCCTTGTCTTCGTGCCCCCTCCGTTCGCGGCGGATTCGATCATGGAGGCCGCAGATGCCGGTATTCGCTATTGCGTCTGCATCACCGACGGTATCCCCGCGCAGGACATGATCCGCGTAAAACGCTACATGTACCGCTATCCTAAGGACAAGCGCATGGTGCTGACCGGTCCGAACTGTGCCGGTACCATCAGCCCCGGTAAGGCGCTGCTGGGCATCATGCCGGGCCATATCTATCTGCCGGGCACTGTGGGGATCATCGGACGCTCGGGCACGCTGGGTTACGAGGCCGCAGCGCAGTTGAAAGAGCGCGGCATCGGTGTCTCGACCAGCGTCGGCATCGGCGGTGATCCGATCAACGGCTCGTCCTTCCGCGATATCCTTGAGCGGTTCGAACAGGACGAAGACACCGAGGTCATAGCCATGATCGGCGAGATCGGCGGCCCTCAGGAAGCCGAGGCTGCAGAATACATCCGTGACCACGTCACCAAGCCTGTTGTGGCCTATGTCGCGGGTCTGACCGCGCCCAAGGGCCGGACCATGGGCCATGCTGGGGCGATCATCTCGGCCTTTGGCGAAAGCGCCAGCGAGAAGGTGGAAATCCTGTCAGCGGCTGGTGTAACGGTTGCTGAAAACCCCGCGGTGATCGGCGAGACTATCGCCCGTGTCATGGGAAAGGCCGCGTGATGGTCAAACCTTCGGTCCTTGTCACCCGTCGCTGGCCTGCCGCCGTCGAGGCGCAACTGGCCGAAAACTACAACGCCGTGCTGAATACCGGGGACATTCCGATGTCTCCGGCGGAACTCCGCGACGCGTTGAAGACATACGACGCGGTTCTGCCCACCGTCACCGACACGCTTAGCGCCGAGGCGCTGGACGTGGCCGCAGCTCAGACCAAGATTTTGGCCAATTACGGCGTCGGGTACAGTCATATCTGTGAACCGGCGGCCCGTGATCTGGGTATGACGGTCACCAACACGCCCGATGTTCTGTCTGAATGCACCGCCGATCTGGCCATGACCCTGCTTCTGATGGTCGCCCGTCGCGCCGGTGAGGGCGAGCGCGAGCTGCGCGCAGGCGGCTGGACCGGCTGGCGTCCGACCCATTTGGTCGGCACCAAGGTCAGCGGCAAGACGCTGGGCATCATCGGCTTTGGCCGCATCGGTCAGGAAATGGCCCGTCGCGCCCATCACGGGTTTGGCATGAAAATTCTTGTCCAGAACCGCAGCGCCGTGTCGCCCGACGTGCTGAAGCAGTTCGATGCGACCCAAGTCGAAACGGTGGATGATCTGCTGCCGCATTGCGACTTTGTCTCGCTGCATTGCCCCGGCGGGGCTGCGAACCGGCACCTGATCAACGGACGCAGGCTGGACCTGATGAAGCCCGACGCCTTCCTGATCAACACCGCGCGCGGTGAGGTGGTGGACGAGCGCGCTTTGGTACAGTCGCTGATGTTCGACACGATCGGCGGCGCCGCGCTGGATGTTTTCGACGGCGAGCCGCGCATCAACCCTGACCTGTTGCAATGCGACAACTTGGTGATGCTGCCGCATCTGGGCAGCGCAACAAAAGAATCGCGCGAAGCCATGGGCTTTCGCGTGCTGGACAATCTGGGCGACTTCTTCGCTGGTCGCCCACCCCGTGACCGCGTGATCTGACGCACCCTTCTTCAAAGGAGCAAAAACCATGAGCTTTTATGCCATCGAACAGGCCCCCGCGCGCCTGAACCGCAGCGAACTCGCCGTGCCGGGCAGCCAGCCCGGCATGTTCGAAAAAGCCGCGAACTCGGAGGTGGACGTGATCTTCCTAGATCTCGAAGACGCGGTAGCCCCGGATGAGAAAGAGCAGGCCCGCAAGAACATCATTCAAGCCCTGAACGATATCGACTGGGGCAGCAAGACAATGTCGGTGCGCATCAACGGGCTGGATACGCATTACATGTATCGCGACGTTGTGGATGTAGTCGAACAAGCCGGTGCGCGGCTGGACCTGATCATGATCCCCAAGGTCGGCACAGCAGCAGATGTCTATGCCGTCGATATGATGGTGACGCAGATCGAAGACGCGATGGGTTACAAGAAACGCATCGGGTTCGAGCATATCATCGAGACCGCTCTGGGCATGCAGAATGTCAGCGAAATCGCGGCGGCCTCGAGCCGCAATGAGAGCCTGCACTTCGGTGTGGCGGACTATGCAGCCTCGACCCGCGCGCGGACCACGATCATCGGTGGTGTGAACCCCGACTATTCGGTTCTGACCGACCCGGATGTCGATGCTTCGCGCGCGACCCATTGGGGCGATATGTGGCACTACGCGCTCGCCCGTATGGTTGTCGCCGCCCGTGCCAACGGTCTGCGTCCGATTGATGGTCCGTTCGGTGATTTTCAGGATCCTGAAGGCTATAAGGCAGCTGCCAAAAGGGCGGCGGTGTTGGGCTGCGAAGGCAAATGGGCCATCCACCCCAGCCAGATCGCGTTGGCGAACGAGGTCATGTCACCCAGCGCTGCCGAAGTCACCAAGGCGCAGCGTATCCTTGTTGCTATGGCCGAGGCCGAGACCGCAGGCAAAGGTGCGGTGTCTCTGGATGGTCGTCTGATCGACTATGCCTCGATCCGCCAGGCCGAAGTGATGGTCGAAAAGGCTCGCCAGATCGCGGCAGCGTGATTTTAGCCCGCATTGGGCACTGAAGTAGGGGTGCGCACGCTTGCCTCGGCAGGTCCGGGGCAGGCAACATCTGCAGACTTCGGTGGTCATTCAATCGATATGGCTGAAGTCTGCAACACAATACCCTGAACACTCACAGCCTTGCCTGAAAACGATGTTCTTCGGACCAAACCAGATAGGTTCTGTCGCAATCTACGATCCCAACTGTCGCTTGCAAGGTAGTTCTTTTGGCGGCGTTCGCAAAACAGACAGGAGCGGTATGTACTGATCTTACTCAAGGGAGCAAATTTTCCTGATGAAGTGATCTTCCACGCGGTTTTCCACTACCTGCGTTAGCGTGTTTCTTGCCGGGGCCCAGAAGAAACCATGTCGGAGCTGAGCGTAGTCTTGGACCACGCTGCACTGAACCGCCTTTTGAAGGAGACCAATAGCAGACCGTCAACTGGATAATACCTTTCGCCAAACAGGCGCTAGATCCACCAAGGTCAATGGCCAAAAGACTGCAACGGGTCCCGTTACGACAGAACCAGCTTCTATAAAGTGGCAACGGCGCAAACGCGGTTTTGAACCATGTCAATTTTGACGACGACAGCAGGGGGCCAAGACGTTCAATCAGTGTCGCATGATAGGTATTAAGCCAGATGACCTAAGCCTCGGTCAAAAACTGAATCTGCAGCATAGTGGTTTGAACAGGGCACCATGTCAGGTTCGAAAACTGTATGAACCCGTCATCGACTCGTAAGATCTCGAACAGGTTTACGATCCGGATACCGAACTATTCGGGCACATAAGAGCCTGGTTCGCAAAGAAGGGCGATCTTGTGACCGAACGTGATGCCGAGTACGCCATTCTGCGCTTCCGACAAGCGTCATCAGCTCATTTTATACTGTCTAACAACTACACGGGTTATCCAATGGTTCGTCAGGCACGTGGCATGGTGCATGCGGGCGAGTTGGGCAAGCTGCGGTTGGTGCAAGTGGAATATGCGCAAGACTGGCTGGCCGTACCCACCGCATCGGACATCAACCAGTCCGACCGGCGCACCGACCCAATTCGGTCCGGTGCTGGTGTAATTGGTGATATCGGTACTCACGCGTTCAATCTGGCACATTTTGTAACGGGCGAAGTGCCATCGCACCTTGCCGCCGACCTTTCAAGCTTGGTTCCGGGCCGCCAGGTGGACGACAACGCCCACGTCTTGATGCGCTATGCTAGTGGCGCGCGTGGAATGCTATGGGCCAGTCACGTGGCCGTGGGAAACGAAAACGGCCTGCGTTTGCGGGTTTATGGCGAACGTGGTGGTCTGGAGTGGTCACAGGAACACCCTAACCACCTACAATTCACCCGCTTTGGCCAACCTATGCAGCTCCTGACACGTGGATCAGGATCGGTGCTGCCGCAAGCCGCCCAACGAGCAACTCGTATCCCTCCGGGCCACCCTGAAGGATATTTGGAAGGCTTTGCAACCTTCTACGCCGAGGCCGCCGAACTGATCCGATGTGAGGATAAGGCGGACCACTTACTGCCCGGTCTTTGTGACGGTTTGTTGGGTATGGCGTTAATCTCAAGCGTACTGGCATCGGTCAAGACGAAGGCCGATGGTGCCGCATGAATGCATAAGGGTTCTACAGCGAAGCCTCCTGAAGTTCTAATAAATGCATCTGACCTGCGGTATAAAGTGGTCAGTTCTTTGAGCTTTTGAAAGGAACAGACTCCAAGCGTTAGCTGACCTTTACGGATCATGTGCGCGACCTCGATTGTCGGCAAAAAAGTGCGGGGCGATACTTGTAGTAAAGCGTCCACATTGGCCGACATTGTCGCAAACAACTTCAAACTGGAATACAGATTTGAATCAGTTTCAGTTTGCTCACACCTTTGATGGGTTGGCATTGAGGGCCAGACAGAAAATGGCCTCCGAAATACCGGAGGCCAATCAAAGATATTAGCTCAACCTCTACTCGGCCGGCATAGTCGTTGCGTCAGCTGAGATTGTTGTCGCGATGCCCGCTGCTTCGCGCCGCCCATCATTCCAGATTGCTTTGATCAGTGCGATGCACATCAACGCCATTACAATAGAGAAGGGCAATGCACCTATCACCATTGCAGTCTGAATTGCTCCGGTACCACCTGAGACAAGCAAGCCCCCGACAACAAGTGCCAGAGCTGCGCCCCAGAACATGATGTGAGGCCTTGCCTTGGGACCTTCGTCGCCAGCTGCGTTGATCGTATTCACGATCAGCACGGCCGAGTCTGCAGACGTGACAAGGAAGGTCATCAGCAGGACAACGATCACCGCGGCCATTGCCCACGCCAATGCTTCTGCAATCGGAGCAAGCATGTGTTCTGTCATCGCGAAGATTTTGTCGCCGTTCGCCGCATCCAGGATGACGCCGTTTGCGTCTCCGTTCAGTTCCAGGTCGATTGCCGTGCCTCCGGCCCAGGCGAACCAGACAAAGCACATTAGTGCGGGAACAATCATCGCGCCCAACACGAACTCACGGATTGTCCGGCCTCTGGAAATCCGCGCCAGGAACAAACCGACGAAAGGCGCGAACGCGATCCACCACGCCCAATAGAAGACCGGCCACCAGCCTTGCCACTGCGCAAGAAGGAACGCTTCCGACCCTTCAACACCATCAGATGTGTATACGTTTAAGCTCAGCCATGGCAGCGCGACCACATAGTCCCATATGCCTACAAAAAACGCTTTGGCGCCAAAGAAGGTCGCTCCGAACAGGATGAAGAACCCCAGAAGGAAGATCGACAGGCCCATATTGATGTTCGAAAGCCATTTGATGCCCTTGCCAACACCGGACAGGGCCGACAAGGTCGACGCGCCCATGATGACAAGCAGAGCGACGACGATACCCAAGTTTGTCGCAGAACCATCGGGCTGTGCGAGCCCACCGATGCCGATGCGTGAGAGACCTGCAACGAACTGTTCAACACCGAAGCCGAGCGTCTGGGCTACCCCAAGAATAGTGGCGACAACGGCGACGATGTCGATCAGATGACCGAGGTTGCCCGACAGTGATTTACCAAACAGTGGGGTCAATGAGGAGCGGATCGTTAGCGGCAGTCCGCGACGATAGCTGAAGAAAGCAAGCGCCAAGCCAGCTATCGCATAGCATGCCCACGCCCCGAAACCCCAATGTAGGTATGACCAAACATACGCCGTTCGGACATTGTCTGCATCCAGTGCAGTCGTCACCCCCTGAATAACGGATGGATTGTTCTTGAAATGCGCGACAGGTTCGGCGACCGCCCAAGTTAACATTCCGACACCGATGCCCGCGCCAAACATCATCGAGAACCAGGAAAAGTTAGAGAACTCGGGTTTCTCGCCCTCTACGCCAAGTTTCATACGTCCAGCAGTTGGCCAGATGGCCAGCCCAATACAGACGATGACAAATCCGGTAACAACCCAGATATACCAGGCAGCAAACTGCGAAAGAATGGCGGCATTCCAATCGCCAAGAATTCTACCCGCCTGTGTTGGCCAGACTATGCACCAAACAACCAGCAGGCTGATGACGATCTTGCTGATCACCGTCACGTTGACGCTGAACCCCCGGTAAAAACCGTTGTCAGCGGTTTTTATCGGAAGTTCCGATAGTGGTGGTTTCATTGACATTTGTATTCCTCCCTTTGAATCTCCGCTTCACACGTCGAGCGCGACCGGGCCTTTCGGCCAACTGCAACAGGCCAGCACATACCCTTGCTCGGTATCACCGGGTTGCAGGCCGCCCATGTCCTGCATCTCAACATCGCCCTGAGTGAGGCGCACTTTGCAGTTGCCGCAAACGCCCTGCTGGCAGGCCGAGTCGATCCAGACGCCTGCGTTCAGCGCAGCCTCTAGCAAGGTCTCGCCCTCGGCGGCATGACCGTGCAGACCGCTGAGTGAGAAATAGACCTCACCCCCCGTGCCGCTGCTTTCTTCGATAGTGATCTTTTCGCCAAAGCTTTCTTCGTGGACAGCGGCAAACGGAATGACAGAAGCCACATCACGGGCTGCTTTCATGAACCCTTCGGGACCGCACATGAAAATGCTGCGCTCGGCGTGATCAGGCACAAGTCGCTGCAGCAAATCTGCCGATATCTGACCGATTTCACCCTCAAACCCATCATTCGCTTCATCCACAATGGTATGGATGGTCACGTTGGCGAAGCGTCGGTTCAAAAACTCAAGCTGGTCGTGGAAAATGATGTCCCTCGGCGAGCGAGCGAAATGCACGAAAACGATGTCTTTCGGCAAGGTCACGTCGGTGACGTATTGCAGCATCGACATGACCGGGGTGACACCCGAGCCACCGGACAGGAACAATGGCTTATCGCTGGGGATATCCACCCAGTTGAAGCCACCGGTGATATCTGCAATCTCGATCTCTGTTCCGGGGACCATCTGATCGTTCAGATAGTTGGACACAACCCCACCGGGCACGCGCTTGACGGTGACCTGAATGTTGTGGGGCCGGGTCGGCGTGGACGAGATCGAATAGGCGCGTACATGCTGCTTGCCCTCGATCTCGAAACAGAAGGTCACGTATTGGCCTGGTTTGAAGTCGAAGCTGCGGTTTTGCGTGTCTTCAAAGACGAAGGTCTTGCTGTCATGCGTTTCATCGATCACCGCTTTGCAGGTCAAAGTGGCAGGCCCACCTGCGTAGCAGGGTTGGTTGTTGGCTGAACTCAGGGAAAACGGACTGTCCGTCGCAACGAGCATCTTGCGGAAACCTCCAGAATAGGGTTCGCGCGAGGATAATGGTGCGAGGGGACTGAAAAACGGTGCAGAATTGCGGTATCAATCGGTTAAAGCGATTGATCTGTGTTGGATTAGTTCTTTGAACAGGGTGACAGCTTGCGCCACCAGCGGATCATGGCGTTTTCGAACGTGCACGATGGAATAGATGGGCTGTGGGATCACCGGTGCGTCAGTAACCTGTTGCAATGTTGGATACTCGGCACACAGACCCGGTGCGGCAAATCCGGGGAAATATGCCGTTCCGCCGCTGGCTTTTAGGAAATCCAAAGCCAGATCATTGCTGCCCACCAGGGTCGAGCTTTGCGGCTGATCCAAAAACGCCTCGTCATGCTGGCGGTCAAAATATGATGTGTAGGTTACCTGAATGTAGCGCGTCCATGGAACGTCCTCGATACGGTCACAATCGGTGGACAGCATTACATAGCTTTCGCTGCCCAATTCGCTGACAAACATGTCAGGCGCCCGCTGCGGGACAAAAACAATACCGATATCGGTCTCGCCGGTCAGAACATCCCGCTGTATCTGTTGTGAGAAATTCGCCTCGAGATACAGGTCAAGATACGGGTTTCTTTCCCTGACTGCCTTAGTCCAGTCTATCAGCACGGATCGGGCCAAACTGAACTGAACTGATATACGCAAGCGTTGCCTGTTGCCGCTGCCACCCGCCTCAACATCGCGTCGTGCCAGACTCCAAGCAGCCAGAAGTGACCGGCAATGGGTCTCAAAGCGGCGCCCGGCGGCCGTGGGTTCAGCCCCGCCGCGCCCCCGTTCGAACAGACGCGTGTCCAGCTCCTGCTCCAACTGACGGATGCGAGCGCTGACCGTGGATTGGGTCACATTCAGACGTTCGGCGGTGCGGTTGAAGTTCCGCGTTTCCAGAACATCCATGTAGGTCACTAAAAGCTGGCGATTCATTTAATCGGTAATCCCGATCGATAGGTGCGTTTCAATTGTATTTATTTGCCAAAGTTTCGCAGATATCAAGCATCGTTGAACAAGATGTAAGCCCGCCCTTTTGGCGCCAGCAACAGGAGAAGTTCATGTTCATCGTCGATTGCGACTGCCACAACTATTGGTGCAGCGCCACGGTTCTGGAACCCTACATGGAAGGTCTTTTCAAGGACATGTTCGTCCGGGGTGAACGCACCGGCCCACGTGGTGCATTCCCACATGGCCATCGTCCCTGGTTCCACCCCGAAGGATTTGCCCGCCATGACGTGAATCCAGTTAAGGAAGACGACAACTACTTGATAATGAAGGAGAAGCACCTCGATAAATACAATATCGATGTTGCGATCCTGACCGGCGACGAACCGATCGAAGCCTCAACGCTGGCCAACCCTTATTACGCCAATGCGCTGTGCAAAGCCTATAACGACTACATGATCGACTACTGGCTGCCCAAGGACGAGCGGTTCTGGGGCTCGATCGTGGTGGCACCGCAGGACCCGTATCTGGCCGCCGCTGAAATCCGCCGAGTTGGCGGCCACCCCCGTGTCGTTCAAGTTTTGGTGAGCCACGGTGCCGCACGCCCTTATGGCGACCCGTTCTATCACCCGATCTATGAGGCTTGCGCCGAAATGGGCTTGCCATTCGCTATGCATCTCGGCGGACAGGGCGGCATCAACTCGACCCCGATCGGGGCCGGGCCTTCGACCTTTTTCTGGGAAACCCACGCGATCCTGCCGCAGACGGCCATGACCCACATGGCCAGCCTGATCGCCCACGGCGTGTTTGAGAAATGGCCGGGCTTGAAAGTGGTAATAGTCGAATGTGGCGTCGCCTGGGTGCCCTCGGTTCTTTGGCGTCTAGATGCGAACTACAAGGCGCTGCGAAAGGAAACGCCGTGGCTCAAGCGTCTGCCGTCCGAGTACTTCAAGTCGAACATCCGCATGTCGACCCAGCCGTTGGAGCAGCCCGCGAATATCCAGCACCTGTGGGCCACGCTTGAGGCGATGGATGGAGAGAACACCCTGATGTTCGCGTCGGACTATCCGCATTGGGACTACGACGACGTCAACAAGCTGCATGTCCCGCCCGCATGGCGCGAGAAGATCTTCGGACTCAATGCGTTGGACGTATATACCCGTCTGCCACGCCCGATGGCGCATGCCGCCGAATAAAGAAGGAGACATCGACCATGGCAAACAAGTATTTCGCCTGCAAAACTGATGAAGTCCCCAGCGACGCGGCAAAGATCGTCACAGTTTCGAACATACCCATCGGCGTTTTCAAACTCGACGACGGTTATCACGCTTTGCTCAACATCTGTCCTCACAAAGGTGCGGCCCTCTGCGAAGGCCCGGTCTGCGGTACGACCCGCCAAACGGACTCAACCGAATTTGTCTATGATCGCGCCGGTGAAATCGTCCGTTGCGCCTGGCACGGTTGGGAATTCGACATTCGCAGCGGTGAGTTTCTTGTGGATTCGTCCATTAAAACGAGACGCTTCGATGTATCAGTAGAGGGCAGTGATCTCTTCGTGCATCTGTAAGAAGCGGGTTTCACGACGAAGGTCAGAAATATTAGGCAGTTCAATCTTTCCTCCCAGCTGCCTGCGCTGGCATTGTCTAGGCATAGGCAATGCCAGTTCTATTTTTGAAACTGGAGATCTATCGCTGCGCTTCTCGTATTGGCTTGGAGGATGGCTATATGCACGTTCTGATTGGCCTACAGGAGGGCGCTCACCCTGGCCAGATATTTAATGAAAACAACTCATGGCTTGGCTAAGCCATTCTTACCAGCGCCCAAAACTATTTATTTGATTGGCTTCATGAGGCATTGGGCATTTGCCACTTTTATGTCCCAGAAAACAGCAGACCGCGTAAATAGCTGTTCAAGGCCTTCTTGAAAACCATTGGGCTCATGAGATTTTCAAACTAAGGAAATGCATTTGAGCCCATATTTTACACGCCAATTCAGGTCCATTCGCAATTATCCCGCTTCCTCTGATCTACTGCAGTATCGAGTATTCAACTACAGCGGATTTACGTCTCAGTAATTCAGGCCGAGCGACGCAGCCCATCGGTTAAACGTTTCATTAAGAACGCTTAATAATCAAACCCTTCCATAGGGTTTGCGCAATGGCTGCATACATAGTTTTCCGAGGAGCAATCAAGGGAGGTCGCTGAAATGAATGTTGTGAACACAACTCATTGGCCGTTCGGGTCAGAGGAGAGTTTCATCTTGTCGACCGAACCAGGCCTAGCTTCGCAAGGCGGCGTATCTAGTTCGATTGATCAAGTCGATTTGCCTTTTTTGAACCTCGATCCCCATGATCTCGAAGGGAAAGAAGATCTGCCGGATATCGAACTGCGCGGGTTTTGGGACGGGGTGATCGACAGCACGGTCAGCGCGTATCAAGGTGCTGGGTCTCACGAGGTTGAGTTCAATCTTTCGATGGTGAACCACGAGATCGCGACACGCGGAAGCGCCACGCTCATTTCCGAGCTGTACCATACACAGCAAGTCGCGCTTGAAACCATAAGCATGCATGGAACGGACATACCTGTTTCTTACGAGGCCCGGTCCGCCTTTGGATTTGAGGGCGTTCACATTGGTCAGGCAGCACAGTTTCAGCATCTGTCTATAGCCAGCGAACAGGGGGAGATGTTCGATGTGCATGGGTTCGATGCAAATGGCGATCTGGTTCTGGCGTCATGCGGCTATTACGAAGTCGTCGAGATCGCAGGCAAGCTTCATCAAAACGGAATTTCTGATTTTGCGCTTAGTTTCGAGGTGTCGTTCGAGCTCGAAATGAATGAGACCGGTCTTTATGAAGTATTTGCTGCGGTCTCGTTCGATGGCCAAATTGACTTTAACGACGGAATGTCGCGCTTTTTTGAGTTTGAAGAGGATATGTATTTCCCAGCTCGCGATCTGGGGAGTGTGGAATTTGGCCCTTTGCCAGATGGCTTGTTCCAACAACTGGCGATGTTCCAGGCTCATATGGGTGACGCCTGGGACGAGTTGGTGAGTTTGAACGATCAGCTTGAGGCGGTGTTTTTGCAGCTTCGTGAAGACGAGCACTATGATGAGTGGGATTTGGCCGGGCAGGGGATTGAAAATCCGTTCACTTTCGATTTGCCGCCAGTGGATCAGTGGCTATAACGATTTGGACATTCGGCCCTTTCTGCTGTTCAATCGGACAGGGCTAAGCCAACTCTGTCCGATCATGTGCGCTGGCCGCATCTGATTTTCGGCCGTCACAAGTCATAGGCAAATGGAAGATATTGAAAACACCAGCCCACCGTCACTCGATCAGATCCTCTCGCTGGAAAAACAGGTATGGACTGCGCTGGTTGAAGGCAATGCACAGGCGGACCGGGCACTGTTGAGCCCCGATTTTCTGGGCGTGTATCCAACGGGTTTTGCCAATCGCGACGATCATGTTGGCCAGTTCGCCGATGCGCCTACGATGGCGCAATATGAACTCAGCGATACCAGGTTGCGCGTCTTATCGGCGGATGTGGTTTTGCTCTCATACAGGGCAGATTATCTGCGTCCAGAAGCACAGGAATGGGAGGCGATGCTGATCTCATCCCTGTGGGAGCGGCGTCACGACGTCTGGATCAACAGTTTCAGCCAGGACACGCCACTGGAACGGTCATGAGCCAGCCTCTTGTTATCAACCGCTTGCCGCGCGCTTTTCATACCGATCTGGGTGACGAAACACGCGCGGCGCTGCCCGATTTGACTGCCGAGCAGGGGGAGTTGATCGCGGGAACTGCGGGCTCTAGCCCCTACCTGAAAGGTTTGATTGACCAAGAAAGGGACTGGTTGCCGCACGCGTTGCAGCAACCGGACCAGGCATTGGCGGATGTGATGGGCGCAGCGCGCGCGCTGCCGCCGGATCAGTTGAAACCCGGTTTGCGGCAAGCGAAGAGGCGCATGGCCTTGCTGACGGCGCTGGCCGATCTGGCAGGTGCGTGGCCGTTGGAAAAGGTAACTGCCGCGCTGACCGACTTTGGCGCTTTGGCCGCAGATGTGGCAGCGAAGGCCGAAATTGCTGCGCTGATCCGGCGCGGCAAGCTGCCGGGTATGACCGAAGATGATGTCGAAACCGCAGCTGGTATGGTCATTCTGGCGATGGGCAAAATGGGCGCGTATGAGCTGAATTATAGCTCAGATATCGATCTGATCGTGCTGTTCGACGAAACCCGCTTTGATCCCGATGATTTCTACGAAGCGCGACAGGGCATGGTGCGCGCCACGCGGAATTTCTGTGCCACGCTCAGCGACAAGACGGCGGATGGC
Source organism: Ruegeria sp. D6 (assembly GCF_056534365.1). Lineage (NCBI taxonomy): Bacteria > Pseudomonadati > Pseudomonadota > Alphaproteobacteria > Rhodobacterales > Roseobacteraceae > Ruegeria > Ruegeria sp. D6. The sequence goes on from NZ_JBQFPH010000001.1 coordinate 708,536, forward strand.
TATGTGTTCCGCACCGATCTGCGATTGCGCCCCGACCCGGCGGTGACGCCTGTGTGTCTGGCGATGGAAGCGGCTGAGCGCTACTATGAAAGCCTTGGGCGCACGTGGGAACGCGCGGCCTATATCAAGGCACGCCCCTGCGCCGGGGACATCGCGGCAGGTCTGAGATTCCTCGATGCATTGCGCCCGTTCGTCTGGCGGCGGCATCTGGATTTTGCCGCCATTCAAGACGCTCATGACATGCGACTGCGTATACGCGAGAACAAGGGAACGGGCGGAAGCCTCTCGATTCCCGGTCACGACATGAAGCTGGGGCAGGGCGGTATTCGAGAAATCGAGTTCTTCACCCAGACCCGCCAATTGATCGCGGGCGGACGTGATCCAGACCTTCGTGTACGGGGCACCGTTCCCGGTCTGGCGGCGCTGGCCTCAAAAGGCTGGGTGCCCGAAGATGTCGCCGAGAAGCTGACTGACCACTACCGCGCCCACCGCGAGGTCGAGCATCGCATCCAGATGGTGCACGACGCACAGACCCATAAGATGCCAAATTCAGAGGACGGTTTCGAACGGGTCGCGTGCCTGATGGGGATCAGCAGCGCCGAACTGACCGCCGAACTGACCCGCCGCCTGACCGAAGTGCACGAACTGACCGAAGGGTTCTTCGCCCCTGGACCAGGCGCGGCACCCGTGCCGCTTCAGGAGGTTGAGTTTGACAAGGGTGTGCTGGCCCGCTGGCCGACTTACCCGGCGCTTCGATCGCAGCGTGGTGCACGGATATTCGAGCGGCTCAGACCGGAACTTTTAGCGCGATTGGCTAAAACTGCGAAACCCGACGAAGCATTGCTGGCACTGGATGGGTTTTTGGCAGGATTACCCGCTGGAGTGCAGCTGTTTTCCCTGTTCGAAGCGAACCCGCATCTGATCGATCTGCTGGTCGATATCGTTGGGACATCGCACGCCCTTGCCACCCATCTGTCGCGCAACGCCTCGGTTTTTGATGCGGTGATTGGTGGCAGCTTTTTCAGCGACTGGCCCGGACAGTCGGCCTTGCAAGCTGATCTTACACAGGCGTTGTCGGATGAAAGCGACTATGAAACACAGCTCGATTTCGCACGTCGCTGGTGCAAGGAGTGGCACTTTCGCATCGGTGTGCATCATCTGCGCGGACTGATCGATGGGGCGCAGGCCGGGCAGCAATATGCCGAACTGGCGCAGGCCGTGATTGCGGCGGTTCTGCCCTGCGTTGTCGACCAGTTCTCCAAAAAGCATGGACCGGTGCCGGGGCGCGGCGCTGCGGTTTTGGGTATGGGGTCACTTGGGGCAGGGCGCATCAACTCGCAATCCGATCTGGACATGATTGTCATCTACGATCCTCAGGATCAGGACATGTCCGATGGCCCTCGCCCGCTGGCAACGCGGACATACTACGCTCGTTTCACCCAGGCTCTGATCACGGCGCTCAGCGCGCCAATGTCGCAGGGTCGGCTTTATGAGGTCGACATGCGTCTGCGCCCGTCAGGCAATCAGGGGCCGGTGGCTACAAGCTGGGTCAGCTTCACCAACTATCAGCAGAATGAGGCCTGGGTGTGGGAACACCTTGCTTTGACCCGCGCCCATGTGGTCGCAGGCGACGCCGGTCTGGCCGAGGATATCGAAAGCTTCCGCGCCGATTTCCTGTCGCAAACGCGCGACCGCCAGAAGGTGCTGAAAGAAGTCGCCGAGATGCGCGAAAGACTGGCCGCAGCCAAAGCACCAGCGGGCGTTTGGGACGCAAAGAATGGGCCGGGCCGCATGATGGATATCGAGCTGATGGCAGAGACGGGCGCATTGCTGGCCGGATTGCCCCAGCGCGATGTACACTGGGGTCTGGACGGGGCGGTCGCTGTCGGGCTGCTGGATGTCGCGCAGGCGCAAACCCTGAAGGGTTGTTACGATTTATGCTGGTCGGTGCAATGTGCGGCGCGTCTGCTGTCGGGAAAGGTGATCGAGGCCGACAAGATCGGTGAAGGCGGTACGGCCTTTCTGTGCCGGGCGACCGGGTTCGATCAGGTCGAACAGCTGCAATCCGCGTTGCAAGACAATTACAGCACTGCGGCCTCGTTGATTGGCGCAGTGGTCGGAGGGGTTGAAGATGGCACGCAGTGATGATCCGAATGACCACAAAGGCCTGATCCGCGAGGCGTATCGCATTGAAGGCATCACCTTGCCCGAGTGTCGCAGCATCTTTCTGGATTGGGCGCTGAGCCTGCCCGGAGAGCTTGATCAAAATCAGGCCTTGACCAACCTGCACGCAGTCTATTCGGAACAGGCTGCTGATCATCCGATGACGCAGGTCCTGACCGAGGGTTTGCAGGCGGCCCAAGCCCCCAAGCGTCGTGGCGGCTGGCGCAAGCGCAACCGTTAACGGGGCTTTCACCCCCGTGCATTCACGATTATGAGGGCGCCATGACACCCGTAGCTGACCGCCCCCGTATCCGTTTGAAACCCAAGGCCAATGCGCGTGGCCTGCGCCACGGGTTTCCCTGGGTCTACGCCAACGACATCGTCACCGACCGCCGGACCCGCAAAATCGGGCCGGGGTCCTTGGCTGTGCTGGAAGACGAGAAGCGTGCGCCAATCGCTCTGGTCGCGGTGAATCCGGTCTCGAAGATCATGTGCCGGGTACTTGATCGCGATATCGGCGCGCAGTTGGATGCGGACTGGTTTGAAACCCGTCTGCGCCGCGCGCTTGAGATGCGCGAGCGACTGTTCGATGCGCCGTACTACCGCCTGATCCATGCCGAGGCGGATGGGTTTCCCGGGGTGATCATCGACCGGTTCGGCGACGCCTGCGTGATCCAACCCAACGCAGTCTGGGCTGAGGCACATCTTGCATCTCTGACCGACGCGCTAGTCAAGGTGACCGGGGTCGACACAGTGCTGAAGAACGCCTCGGGGCGCACGCGTGTGCTCGAGGGGTTGGACGACACCAATCTGACCTTGCGCGGCATCGCGCCCGATAAGCCTCTGCCGGTGCCAATGAATGGCGCAACCTACATGGCTGACCTGACTGGTGGACAGAAAACCGGCCTGTTCTATGACCAACGCCCCAATCACGCGTTTGCCGCCAAGTTGGTTCACCCCGAGGCGCAGGTGCTGGATGTATTCAGCCACGTCGGAGGCTTTGGTCTGGCCATGTTGGCGGGCGGCGCAGCACAGGCATTGTCCGTTGACGGCTCGGCAGCGGCGCTCGAACTGGCGGCGAAGGGCGCAGAAGTCTCAGGATTTTCTGCCCGTTTCCAGACCCGACAAGGCGACGCCTTTGATATACTGACCAAACTCGGCGAAGAGGGCGCGTTGTTCGACGTCGTCATCTGTGATCCCCCGGCTTTTGCACCTTCGAAACAGGCGTTGGATGCAGGTTTGCGCGCCTATGAGCGTACCGCACGTCTGGCGGCTCTGCTGGTCAAACCGGGCGGGTATCTTGGCCTCTGCTCCTGTTCTCATGCCGCTGATCTGGGCCGCTTCCGCGATGCCTCATCCCGTGGGATCGGACGGGCAGGACGACAGGCCCAACTGATCCGAACTGGCTTTGCCGGGCCGGACCATCCACAACTGCCGCAGCTGGCAGAAAGCGGCTACCTCAAAGCCGTGTTTTACCGTCTGTGAAGGCGGTTCTTGATACCTGCGTCATCTATCCCACGGTGATGCGAGAGATGCTGTTGGGCGCTGCGAGGCTTGGTTATTTCACGCCCGTCTGGTCTGCACGTATCCTCGAAGAATGGGCCCGCGCCGCCCGCAAGCTTGGCCCCGAGGGCGAGGCGCAGGCGCGCGCCGAAATCGCGCTGGTTCAGGCCCATTGGCCAAATGCCGAGCAACCCGCCAACCTCGGTGTTGAACAGCGCCTATGGTTGCCGGATGCCGCTGACATCCACGTTCTCGCAACGGCGGTCACAAGCTCGGCAGATGTCATTGTCACCGTCAATGCCAAGGACTTTCCCAAGAATATTTTGGCCGACGAAGGGCTTGAGCGGCGCGATCCGGACGGGCTGCTGCATGAACTCTGGCTGTCCAACCCCGAAGGTATAACGCAGGTTTCCAGAGCGGTCCTTGCTGAAGCCAACCGGCTATCCGGTGCTCAATGGACCTTGCGCAGCTTAATGAAAAAAGCCCGCCTGCCGCGCCTTGGCAAAGCCCTGAGTACTTAATTCGGGATCCCATTCATCTGGTCAAAAATATCTCGGGGAGCGCGAGGGGCTGGCCCCTCGCTCCTATCCTAAACTCCCACGCCCCACTTTTGTTCAAGTACTTCCAGAGCTGCGATCCGCTCATCCGTCTTTGGATGACTCATTAACCAAGCGGGCACAACGCCCGCGCGCTGCTGTGTCAGATCCTCAAGCTTGTGGAACAAAGACTTCTGTGGACCAATCCCGATCCCGGCTTTTGTCAAAAGCGCTGCCGCATATTCATCCGCCTCATATTCATCACTCCGCGACAGGCGGGAGGCCAGCAAATGAGTCAGCATATTTGCAATCCAGGCTCCAATGAAGGGGATGAAGCGGTTCAATAGCATCATCAGCGCAGCACGCAGGGCGTTTTGACCCGAGAAATCAATCATCCGCCGCCGGGCGTGGCCAAGGGCGACATGGCCCAATTCATGCGCGATTACGCTTGCCATTTCTTCCGCTGATACTTCGCCGTTGCCAAATTTGCGATAAAAACCGCGAGTGATGAAAATACGCCCATCCGGCGCGGCCAGCCCGTTCACCGGATCGATCTCGTAGATGTAGACTGGGACCCGATCAATCTCCAAGGCTGCAGCCAGCCGGTCCGTCATGCGTTTTAGCGCAGGATCGGCCAGTTCGGTGGACTTCGCATCCAACTCACGATGCGTGCGCCAGACGGATATCCGGTACATCACAACGGCATAAGCTATGGCAAGCAGGATGGGTGTTAAGCGAAGCATGAGTTAGATATGGGCGGCCCGCCCCGAGGAGGCAAGCGGTAACTCGCCCTTCACGCCCGATCAGTTATGCGGCTCAATCCAGCCTTACCTGCCTGGCGAGGGCAGGTGCAGGTTCGAATGAAACTCGGCAAGGGACTGCTTGGTTAAGACCTCGCCCTTCGAAGCCTCAAAAAATGCGCGTTCAGCTTCCTTTTCTGCGACCAGAGCATCAACTCTCAGGTCCCTCACATCTGCGCGCAGAGCGTCGCGCGCCTCCTCGTAGGTTTCAGCATCGCGCAGCTCATCCTCAAGCGCACTCAGCTTGTCATCATAGTCCGGGTCCGCAGGATCAAGTGCGGCGATATCATCGGCGATGTCTTCGCTGCTGCGGCCATCGTAGTCTTCGTTCAGATCACGCAGTTCACGGCGCGCCTCATAGAGGTCACCGCGTAAGTCGTAATAGGTTTCCGCCGCCGCCTGGTAGGTCGCGATTTTGCCGACATTGCTGTTGGGTGAAGCGTTGCGGAACGCTGGGGCCGCTGCCTTAGACGCATTCAGGTTACGCAGCTTGTCCGAGCCATAGGGATCGGTGATCGCTGCAACAAGCGGGTCGCGATAATAGCGGTAGCGGTTCTTATTGCGATCGGAATATGGCTTGTCGTAGCGCAGTCGATAGTCGGTTTCATCATAGAACTTCTTATCATCCGAATAGCGGTAGCCGTCAGGATCGTAAGGCACCGGCTGGACCGTTGCCCAGTCCTTGTGCCGGTGGTTTGGCTGTGGCAGATCGAGATTGCCGTGGAACTCGCCCAGCGTCGCCTTGATCAATGTACGCCCTTTCGAAGCGTCATAAAAGGCAGCCTCCGCATCTTGCAACGCGTCGCGGGTTTCGTATTTCAGATCCCTCAGATCAGCGCGCAGATCGTCGCGCGCCTCCTCATAGGTTTCAGCATCGCGCAGTTCATCCTCAAGCGCACTCAGCTTGTCATCGTAGTCCGGGTCCGCAGGATCAAGTGCGGCGATATCATCGGCGATGTCTTCGCTGCTGCGGCCATCGTAGTCTTCGTTCAGATCACGCAGTTCGCGACGGGTCTCATAGAGGTCACCGCGCAGGTCGTAATAGGTTTCCGCCGCCGCCTGATAGGTCGCGATTTTGCCGACATTGCTGTTGGGTGAAGCATTGCGGAACGCCGGGGCTGCTGCCTTAGACGCATTCAGGTTACGCAGCTTGTCCGAGCCATCGGGATCGGTGATCGCTGCAACAAGCGGGTCGCGATAGCGACGCTTTCTGGGCTTCTTATTGTCATAGTGCTTGGATTTATAATCTGTGCGAGCAACAGGTCGCGGGGAATACTCAACCGGAGCCACCGACGCCTTGCGGTACGATTTCTTTACCCGGTTCGCGCTTGACTTGGTTTTTACCGGCGAACGCTTGCCAAATAGTTGCTCGACATCGCGTTTAAACTCTCTTCCAAAGCCCGCCAGTGTGGTCTTTTGTACCTTGCCGTTCCGTCCCTTAGCTTTAGCAGAGGTTTTGGCTGACCGGTGGTGTTTTGCCTTTTGCTTCTTGTTAAACCCGAAAGCCTTTTCCACGCGGTGCGTTTTGGAGTTGGCCTTGCCGGCATCTTTACCCGCGCTTTTGGAACCCTTAGCTTTGCCGGATTTTCCCTTTTCGCCACTTTTGTTGCCGTCGTTGCCTTTTCCGGACTTACCCTTGCCTTTGTTGCCATCGTTGCTTTTTCCAGAATTACCTTTGCCGCCGCCGCGGCCCTTTCCATTGCCATTATCATTCTTGGCATAAGCGGCGTCAGGGGAAAGTACCAATGTCGCGGTCGCACCCGATGCAATTGCGAACGCTGTAATGGTCAAAACAGATGTCAGGATATTTCGTAGTTTTGAAATGGTCATCACAGCCCCCCAGCTTCAATCCCTTTGTCGTATATCACGAATTCGAGAGAGGCAGGGAATTTTGCCGAGATTGTTTCTTTGGTGGTTCTTTTGACGCGAATATCTCTGAAAAATGGGCCTATTGTTTCCGGTTTCTGAAAAAACAAGGACTCCGACGGTGACTATCGCGTCAGTTCCCGCATACCTTGTTCCAAACCCGCCAGCGTCATGGGTACCATGCGATCTTCGAATATCTCACGGATCATGCCGATCGAATGGGTATATTCCCAATACTTCTCTGGCACTGGATTGATCCACAGGTTCGATGTCCACTGTTCGCGTGCACGGCCCAGCCAGACTTGGCCAGATTCCTGATTCCAATGCTCATTTGCACCGCCGGGATAAGCGATCTCGTAGGGACTCATCGAGGCATCGCCGACAAAGATGCATTTGTAGTCCGGCCCGTATGTACGCAAGACCTCGTGCGTCGGAGTTTGCTGATCCCAGCGGCGGCGATTGTCGCGCCAGACGCCTTCATAGAGGCAATTGTGGAAGTAGTAGTATTCCAGATGTTTGAACTCGGTCCGGGCCGCCGAGAACAGTTCTTCCACAACCTTGATATGCGGGTCCATCGATCCGCCCACGTCCAGAAACAGAAGCACTTTGACGGCGTTGTGACGTTCGGGTCGGGTTTTGACATCCAGATATCCGTGTTCAGCCGTAGCCCTGATCGTTCCATCCAGATCAAGCTCTTCCGCTGCACCTTCACGCGCCCAGCGGCGCAGGCGTTTCAAGGCAACCTTGATGTTCCGGGTGCCTAGTTCAACAGTGTCATCTAAGTTCTTGAATTCGCGCTTGTCCCAGACCTTTACGGCACGCTGATGGCGGCTTTCTTTCTGGCCGATGCGCACGCCTTCGGGGTTGTAGCCATAGGCGCCGAAAGGTGAGGTGCCCGCGGTGCCGATCCACTTGTTACCGCCCTGATGGCGACCCTGTTGGTCCTTGAGGCGCTCGCGTAGCGTCTCCATCAGTTTATCAAAGCCACCAAGCGCCTCGATCTCGGCTTTTTCTTCATCCGACAGGTGCTTTTCGGCCATCTTTGCAAGCCACTCGGCAGGAATATCGACCGCCTCGAGTACTTGATCGAAACTGATTTCACCCAACCCTTCGAAACTGGCGGCAAAGGCACGGTCGAACTTGTCGATGTTGCGCTCGTCTTTCACCATCGAAACGCGGGCGAGATAGTAAAACGCCTCGACATCGTATGTCGCCAAGCCCTTTTTCATCCCTTCCAGAAACGTCAGGTACTCGCGCAGAGATACGGGAATGCCAGCGTTTCGGAGGTTTTCGAAGAAGGGCAGGAACATCGTTCTATACCAGGCGGACAATGACCAGTGAAATCACCAGCCCGACCAACGCAAAGGCAATGCCGTAACCTGCGGCGTATTGAACCATATCAGCACCGCTTCCGTTACGTTTGCGTGCTGTCAACGCGCCCAGAATCGCGCCCAGAATAGCCATGCCCAGAACCACTATCATGTGACGTTATCCACCCGTGCTTGTGGCGGCTGACTGCGCGATGTCTTGTGTGACCGAGCGCACCACCAAATCCGAGCCGAAGCCGTAACGTGCCCATCCGATACTGTCCAGCCGAACACGACGTGCCTGATCTAGTTGACCGGACTGCCGCAGTGCCTCGGATTTGAGCAGCAGCAGGGTGGCCAGAAGGGCGGCGTTCTCGGCCTTGGTCATGACATTGATTGCTTTGTTCAATTCGGGCAGGGCCTCGGTGCCCTGACCCTGTGCCAAAGCAAATGCTGCGGTTTGTGCCGTGATATGAGCGCGCTGAATTTCCGTTCCCGGGGTGGCGTTCAGGTATTTCAGGGCAATTTCATATTGCTGCTGCGCCGCCTCGGGGTCGTCGAATTGCCCCATGCGCCCCAGCAGATAATGCGGATAGGCGCGGCGGTGGTCGGTCCAGCCTTGCTGTTGACCAATTCGCGCTGCCTCGTTCGCAGCGTTGACGCGTTTGGCCGTACCAGCGCCAGCCCCCAAAGCGCGTTGAACTGCGTTAATCCACGCCCGAGGCGTCTCAGTAACCTGTTGTGGCGCAACCCGATCCCCTCTGGGGTTCAGCCGGCTGAGTACGCCGGGCAGAACCGCCGCCGCCTGTTCGCGTGTCATGCCATTTTGCAACTCAGGCGCATAGGCTGCGCGCAGGATCAACATGTCGAATCCGGTCAGAACCGTGTGGAAATTGTCGTCGTTGAATACTGAATCGGTTAGGCGATAGAGGTCGTTCAGAGGTCCAAGTGCCTGAGCCAATTCTTCATGCAGGCAGTCCCGAATTTCCTGTGGGCTGGCATCGTAGGGGATGAATATCCCGATCCGTTCACGTTTTCGCAGTTCGGTCCAGTTGCTTTTGCTTTTGCGCCTGTCACGGCGGTATTCTTCCAGACTTGAAGAGTTGGGCACGACGAAACAGGCGGCCTGCGGCAGGATGCGGCGGATCTGTTTCTGGCTTACAGCCTCGATCGTGATGTTCGCCTGACCCTCTGGAATCTGCCGGATGTCGATCTTCGCCTCACGTTGCAACCGGGTCAGTAGCCGGCTCAGGTCGGTCTGCATCGTTGGTGGCGGTGTCCCAGTCAGACGCACCGTGATGGGTCCATCAAACCGGGTGAAAACGGGCAACTCTGCGCCGCTCTCAAGTGCGAAATGCAGCGATAGGAAATCTGCGGCGATGTTCTTGTTTGAACGGGCAGGCGGGCTTGGACGAGCAGCGCCGAAGGATTTAGACGGCGGCAGCGAAGCTTCAATCACCTGGGTACGGGTCGGCGTCTCGATCCGGTCGACCGTGGTGCAGGCAGACAGCGCCGCCAGAAGGAGAGTTGCGCCCAAAAGCCTCATGGTCGCTGATACTTCAGAAACGGCGACAACTTGCCGATGCGGTCATAGAGTTTGCGTGCGGTATGGTTGTTTTCCTGCGTCAGCCAATAGACTGAGGGGGCTTTCTGCCTGTCCGCTTCTTCATAGACGGCCTCAATCAGGGCGCGTCCAACTCCGGTGCCTCTCGCTTCTGGGCGGGCATAGAGATCCTGCAGATAGCAGACACTTTCTTCCTTCCAGGCGTGGCGATGAAACAGGTAGTGGGTCAGTCCAAGCAGTTGCCCATCCAAATCCGCGACAAAACAGGAAAAGTCATTCGGATCATCACCTAAGAGCCGTGCAAAGGTGTTTTGGAAAGTCGAATCCGGCACTTCGGTTTCATAAAATGCCAGGTAGTCACGCCACATTTCGGCCCATTGATCCCGGTCTTCTGGTCGCAAGGGGCGAATTGTGAGGGCGTTAGTCATTTTATTATTTCCTGCTCTGGAGGCCCGATTGGCGCGGGGTCTTTCGTTGATGTAATGCTGACACCCGACCGTACCGATGACAAGCTGTGATCACCGCTTGCTACGTGCCATAAAGGCCAGCCGTTCAAACAGGTGTACGTCCTGCTCATTTTTTAGAAGCGCACCATGTAGCTTGGGCAGTGCATTCACACCGTCGCGTTTAAGGTCCTCAGCGCTCAAGTCCTCAGCTAAGAGCAGTTTCAGCCAGTCCAGCACTTCCGAGGTCGAGGGCTTTTTCTTCAAACCCTGCGTTTCGCGGATTTCGTAGAACTGGGTCAGCGCGGTGGTTAGCAGCGCATCTTTGATGCCGGGGTGATGGACTTCGACGATACGGCGCATCGTGGCTTCGTCTGGAAAGCGGATGTAGTGAAAGAAGCAGCGGCGCAGGAATGCGTCAGGTAGTTCCTTTTCGTTGTTCGACGTGATTATGACGATAGGACGGTTCTTGGCACGGATCGTCTCGCCAGTCTCGTAGACGTGGAACTCCATCTTATCTAGTTCTTGCAGCAGGTCGTTCGGAAACTCGATATCAGCCTTGTCGATCTCGTCGATCAGTAGCACAACCTTTTCATCCGCATCGAATGCCTGCCATAGCTTCCCCTTGCGAATATAGTTCGAGACATCATGCACGCGCTCATCACCTAGCTGACTGTCACGTAGACGGCTGACCGCATCGTATTCATACAGTCCCTGCTGCGCGCGCGTTGTGGATTTCACGTTCCACTCAATCATCGTCAGCCCCAGCGCGCCTGCGACCTGTTTCGCCAGCTCGGTTTTGCCGGTTCCGGGTTCGCCCTTGACAAGCAGCGGGCGTTCCAGCGTGACGGCGGCGTTCACGGCAATGTTCAGATCGTCGGTGGCAACATATTCTGCGGTGCCTTGAAAACGTGCGGTCATGGGACCCCTCATGTGGTTTCCGCGGAATGCGGGCTGGGTTTGCTCTGCTCGGGTTACAGAGAGGTAAGGTTATTTACAAGCCGGGCCGCAGCGTCGCGAAAGGATGGAATGTGCTGTAAGTCCAATCTGTATTGGGCGATTCGTTCGGGGCGGGGTATCGCAGGGGTTGAAGCTGCCTGAAAAACGCCTTGCGAGAACCACAGAAAAACAAGGTTTTGTTGTTACAAGTCTCAATATTAGAGCAGTCGGAGTGACGCGGCGGCGAGGCATACGTTTGTGTAGTGACAATCTCTGCCCCGTCGGATAAACGCTCCGCAGAAGGGGGTGCCGAATGTCAGGTAATACAATCGCAACCGACGTTTCAGGCCATACCGAGGGAGCAAATATGAAGCAGGAAGTTTTTCTGCCGGAAGATTACCGTCCGGCTGAAGATGAACCTTTCATGAATGATCGCCAGCTTGAGTATTTTCGCCGCAAGCTGATGGATTGGAAGACAGAACTACTCGCAGGCAGCCGTGATACGATCGAAGGTCTGCAGGACAACACCCGAAACATTCCCGATGTCGCTGACCGCGCAAGCGAAGAGACCGACCGTGCGCTGGAACTGCGCACCCGGGATCGTCAGCGCAAGCTGGTGGCCAAAATCGACTCGGCCCTGCGCCGGATCGAAGAAGGGGAGTATGGATATTGCGAAAAGACCGGTGATCCGATCTCGCTTAAGCGCCTGGATGCGCGTCCTATCGCGACTATGACGCTTGAGGCGCAAGAGCGTCACGAGCGCCGCGAAAAGGTCCACCGCGACGATTGATCGCTGGGAAATTGCAATAAAACAACAGCGCCGGGGCCTGTCGCCCCGGCGTTTTTGCGTTATGGCAGGCCCATGAATATCAATGGTCTGAATTTCTGCGTCATTGGCGGCGGCATTGGGGGCATGGCCGCGGCACTCGCACTGCGAAGTCAGGGTGCTCAGGTGACGGTTCTGGAGCGGGCCCCAGAACTGACCGAAGTTGGTGCTGGATTGCAAATCAGTGCGAACGGGATGGCGGTACTGCGTGCGCTAGGCGTTGCTGGTAAGGTCCCGGAAGCTGGACAAATCTCGGGTGGGACCGTTCTGCGCGATTACCGTAATGGGCGCGTGATCAGTCGGGTCCCGGTCCCTGCCGCTGGGTCGACTTACTATTATCACCGGGCAGATCTGCTGGACCTGTTACACAAAGCCGCCTTGCGCTCTGGGGTGGATATTCGGCTGGATGCACCTGTCGCCACGGTTCATAAACACCCAAGCGAAGCCGAGATCGTTCTGGAAAGCGGCGAAAGGCTGCGTGCGGAATGCGCGATCGCCGCAGACGGTGGGCGCAGCGCTATCCGCCCGATCTTGAATGGTCCCGAGGTCCCGGTGTTCACCCATCAGGTTGCCTGGCGAGCAACGATCCCCTGGACCCAGCGAGAAGAATTGCCATGCGCGTCCTTGACGATGGGGCCAGGTCGGCACGTTGTAACCTACCCGCTGCGCGATCAACGCCTCGTGAACTTCGTGGCCATAGAAGAGCGTTCCGACTGGCAAGAGGAAGGCTGGCGACGTCAGGGTGATCCCGACGACCTGCGAACCCGGTTCGCCGATTTTGGCGGACCGGTTGGTGACATATTGTCAAAGATTGACGAGGTTCACCTTTGGGCGCTGTTTCTGCGCCCCGTGGCGCAAATCTGGCAGAATGGGCGATTGGCCTTGCTTGGGGATGCGGCGCACCCGACGTTGCCTTTTATGGCCCAAGGAGCTTGCCTAGCACTGGAAGATGCCTGGGTCCTGACACGCGCGTTCCAGGACAACTCAGGCGTCGCCCGTGCATTGGCTACCTATGAAGCCACTCGACGACCGCGTGCCAGGCAAGTGGTTGGCGCCGCAGGCGCAAATGCGCGTAATTTCCACCTTCGTGGGCCAATGAGGCTGGCCGCACAGGCCGCCTTAATGGCGGTTGGTCCACGCTTGGCACGGCGCTACGAGTGGATCTATAGCTACGACGCGACCGCGTAAGCGTTCACAGGTCGAGATCAACCCAGACCGGCACATGGTCCGAAGGTTTTTCGTGCCCCCTCACTTCGGCATCGATCCTGCAATCACGCATCAAATCCGCAGCTTGCGGCGTCAGAAGAAAGTGATCGATGCGAATCCCGTCGTTTCTGTTCCACGCGCCAGCTTGATAATCCCAGAATGAGTAATGACCGGGGCCTTGCGTTCGAGCGCGAAATGCTTCGGTGAAGCCCAGATTCAATACCTTGCGGAATGCAGCGCGACTTTCGGGTCGAAAAAGCGCATCCTCGCGCCAGGCGTCGGGGCGCTTGGCATCTTCGGCCTGCGGGATAATATTGTAATCCCCGGCCATCAACGCGGGTTCCTCTGATGCCATCAAATCGCGGGCACGATCATAGAGGCGTTCCATCCACTCAAGCTTGTAGTCATACTTCGGCCCCGGCACCGGATTGCCATTTGGCAGATACAATCCGCAGATGCGCAGTGCTCTCTTTCCTATGACAGTAGCTTCGATCCAGCGCGCCTGCTCATCACTTTCATCACCGGGCAACCCACGGGAGACATCCTCAAGCGGTAATTTCGAAAGGATTGCAACGCCGTTGAAGCTCTTTTGCCCGTGGGTTTCAACGTTATATCCGCGCTCCTCGAAAATCTCGCGGGGGAAATTCTCATCGATTGATTTGATTTCCTGCAGCAACACGACATCGGGCTGCGCCTCATCCAACCAGCGAGGTAACGCCTCGGCGCGTGCCTTGATACCGTTGATGTTGAATGTGGCGATTTTCATGCGTGATCCTCCGGTGCCATTGGCAACCTATCGCGCAGAATACACGCAACGGCAAGTTGCCGTACAAGTTAGCGAGGCTCTGCCTCGCGCTCCGAGGTATTTTGGGCCAGATGAAGAAACGGATTCTTAACCATATTCGTCAAAACTGAGTATGCGGTACAGGCGGAGGCGCCGATGACCGCGCCAGGTGAAGCTCTCTGACTTTGACTGTCAGAGAGCGGATCCCTCTTCATCTGGCTAAAAATACCTTGGGGGTGTGGGGGCAAAGCCCCCACCGGAGCTACATCGAGAACGATGTGCCGCAGCCGCAGGACGCGGTGGCGTTGGGGTTCTCAATCACGAAGCGCGCGCCGATGAGTTCCTGTGTGAAATCAATTACCGCGTTCTCCAGAAACGGCAGAGAGATCGAGTCGACGATGACCTTTTGGCCTTTGCCCTCTAGCACCAAATCGTCCTCTTTCGGCACATCCAGGGCGATCTCATATTGAAATCCGGAACATCCGCCACCCTCCACAGCGACACGCAGGGCCTGGCCCTGATCTGCGGCACCGATTTCGGCCAGGCGTTCAAAGGCGCGTTCTGTGACTGTTGGGGGCAGATTCATGCCGGTCTCCAAAGGTTTATTTCCTTAGCATCGTACAATATATGGAACCTGACGACAGGCGACAAGGACAAGACCTTTGGACAGAGCGGGTTTTGCCTCGGACCCAGGCCGCGCAAGGGGGCGGCTTGTACCTGAGGAGGAAAGCAGTTTTCGGTCATGCTTTCAGCGCGACCGTGACAGGATTATTCATGCCAGCGCGTTTAGGCGCCTCAAACACAAAACTCAGGTGTTTGTTGAGCATGAGGGCGACAGTTATCGAACCCGCCTGACGCATTCCATAGAAGTGGCTCAGGTGGCTCGAACGATTGCCGGGGCCTTAGGCTTGAACGGCGAATTGACCGAAGCGGTCGCGTTGGCGCACGACCTCGGGCATACGCCGTTTGGCCACACGGGCGAGGATGCTCTGCATGCGTTGATGGAGCCATATGGTGGCTTTGACCACAACGCACAGGCCATTCGGATCGTAACCAAACTCGAGCGTCACTACGCCGAGTTCGATGGGTGCAACCTGACCTGGGAATGTCTGGAAGGGATAGCCAAGCACAACGGACCGGTTACTGGTGCATTGCCTTGGGCATTGGCCGAATGCAACCAGGGCTTTGACCTCGAACTCCATACTCATGCGAGCGCTGAGGCGCAGGTCGCGGCGTTATCGGACGACATTGCCTACAACAACCACGATCTATTTGACGGATTGCGGGCGGGATTGTTCAGAGATGAAGACATTCAGCAGCTTCCCATAATTGATGCCTGTTTCGCCGAAGTGGATGCCAAGTATCCGGGTCTTGACCCTTATCGCCGTCGGCACGAGGCGCTCAGACGGGTATTTGGCGTCATGGTTTCGGATGTGATCGACACCTCACGCGCGTTGATAGCGGCCTCGGGGGCGCAGTCGGTCGAGGATATCCGCCATCTGGGTTATCCGGTCATTCAATTCTCGGATGATCTTTGGGCGAAGCTCAAACAGATCCGCGCCTTCCTGTTTTCGCGCATGTATCGCGCACCGAGCGTGATGGAAGTGCGCGCCAGTGTCAGCAAGGTGGTTGAGGAACTGTTTCCGATTTACCTGACCGATCCCAAACAGATGCCGCGCCATTGGCACAGCGATATCGAGGCGGCAACGGATGAAACCGCGCTGGCCCGCATCGTCTCGGATTATATCGCGGGCATGACCGACAGGTTTGCGCTGCAAGACCATGCCCGGCTGACCGGAGATCACTCGATCGCAATATAGGCGATGGCCCAGACCTGTTGGCTGGCTTGTGTTTGAGCCAATTCAGCATCATCCGTGGGCGGGAAAACGATCATCGTGGGGCCGTAACTACCAATGCCCATCGGCACGCCATCCGCGTGGGTGGCCACGATGGGTTGATGTGTCTCGATGCTTTCCCATGGGATTTCAGCCTGATAGCCATCCATAGCCATGGGCAGAGCAGATTTGCCCCTCGCACCTGCCATCGTCATCACGTCGGACAACAGTGGGCCGGAAAAGGTATAGTCGCGCTGGTTCTCTGGCGGGCCGTAGGGGATGGTGATCTCGACCTGATCCAACCCGTCCAGCATGGCAGCGTCAAAGCCTGCTGCACCGTCATGTGTGACTTCGAGAAAACCCAACAGCCCACCGTCGTTCTCGGCGCGCGCGGGCAGATTGGTTTCGGTGATGGCGCCACCGAGCGTCAGCAGTACGTGGCCTTGAGGTGAGGGCATCTCGGCCCATGTGGGCAGGGCGGTGGTCAGCAACAGGGCGAAGTGCAGGGTAAGGCGCATTCAGGGGCTCCGGTCACGGTTTTCCCCGACCTTAGCCCTGATAGCGGTTAATCCAAGCGCAAAATTTAGGCGTCCATTGACCTTGGCGCTTTGCGTGGTAAACCCCGCGGCAAGCAAAAGGACATCCGAAATGAACCTGTTTTCCGAGATCCGCGGCCTGGTACTGGACGCGCTGGCGCAGATGCAGTCCGAAGGCGCGCTGCCTGAGGGGCTGAGCTTTGACAACGTGGCAGTTGAGCCTCCGCGCGATGCGGCGCATGGCGATATGGCGACCAATGCGGCGATGGTACTGGCGAAACCGGCGAAGATGAAGCCGCGGGACATTGCGGATGTGCTTGCGGGCAAGCTGTCTGCAGACAACCGGATCACCAGCGCCGAGGTGGCGGGCCCGGGTTTTCTAAACCTGCGGCTTGCGTCTTCGGTTTGGCAGGGAGTGTTGGCTGCGGTGCTGGAAAAGGGCACCGATTATGGCCGTTCGACCATGGGACATGGTCAGAAGGTGAACGTGGAGTATGTCTCGGCCAACCCGACCGGCCCGCTGCATGTGGGCCACACGCGGGGGGCTGTGTTCGGTGATGCGCTGGCAAGCTTGCTGGCCTATTCGGGCCATGAGGTGACCCGCGAATACTACATCAACGATGGCGGCGCGCAGGTGGATGTGCTGGCGCGGTCGGCATATGAACGGTATCGCGAGGCTAACGGGCTGAGCCCCGAGATCGCAGAAGGTCTCTATCCCGGCGATTACCTGATCCCGATCGGTCAGGCGCTGAAAGAGAAATACGGCGACAGCCTGATCGACAAGCCTGAAAGCGTATGGCTGGAAGAGCTGCGCGAGTTCTCGACCGACGCTATGATGGACCTGATCCGCGCCGACCTGAAGGCGCTGGGTGTTGAGATGGATGTGTTCTTCTCCGAGAAGTCGCTCTACGGCACAGGGCGGATCGAGGCTGCGCTTCAGTCGCTAACCGACAAGGGCCTGATCTACGAAGGCGTTCTTGAGCCGCCCAAGGGTAAGAAACCCGAGGATTGGGAACCGCGCGAGCAGACCTTGTTCAAGTCGACCGAACACGGGGATGACGTCGACCGCCCGGTCAAGAAATCGGACGGCAGCTGGACCTATTTTGCCCCGGATATCGCTTATCATTATGACAAGGTGAGCCGTGGGTTTGACGCGCTAATCGACGTATTCGGTGCGGACCATGGCGGCTATGTCAAACGGATGAAGGCGGCCGTTTCGGCCCTTTCCGATGGTAAGGTGCCGCTGGATATCAAGCTTACCCAATTGGTGAAGCTGTGGAAGAATGGCGAGCCATTCAAGATGTCCAAGCGGGCAGGGAACTTTGTCACGTTGCGCGATGTAGTCGATCAGGTCGGGCCTGATGTAACCCGTTTCGTGATGCTGACCCGCAAGAACGACGCACCGCTGGATTTCGATTTCGACAAGGTGTTGGAACAAAGCCGCGAAAACCCGGTGTTCTACGTCCAATACGCCCATGCCCGCGTCATGAGTGTGCTGCGCCGCGCCGCTGAGGCCGGGATTTCTGCCGATGATGCTACGCTATCTGGGGCAGATCTGGGAAAGATCGACCACGCCTCTGAGCTGACCGTTGCCAAGAAGCTGGCAGAATGGCCACGTCTGGTTGAAATCGCCGCTCGCACAAATGAACCGCACCGGGTTGCCTTCTATCTCTATGAATTGGCAGGAGATTTTCACGCGCTGTGGAACAAGGGCAATGACGAAACCCAGTTGCGTTTCATTCAGGATGGCGATGTTGCCACAAGCCAATCGAAAATCGCACTGGCCCGGGCTGTTTCTGTTGTGATTTCAGCGGGCTTGGGTATTCTTGGCGTTACCCCGGCGCAGGAGATGCGATAACAAATATCGCCCGAACCGCCGGTCTGAGGCAGACAAGAAATGACCCGCGCGCCACTTTTTACGGCGCAATCGGGCGGTGAGGCGGAAATGGCACGTTACGATTACTCGGGGCAGCATAGCCCCGAGCAGATGCATTACTCGAATCAATCGCATCCTGAAGATGCGTATGATTATCCTGATGAAAGCTATAGCTATGATGACGCCCCGCGCGCAGGCGCTGGGCTGGGCCGCATTGTCAACGTGCTTGGGGCGGTTGCGTCTTTGGCGCTGGTCGCCGGAGTCGGCGTTTGGGGCTACCAACTGATCATGCGCGACGTCAGCGGGGTACCGGTCGTGCGTGCCGCCGAAGGACCCATGCGCGTGCAGCCCGAAAATCCCGGCGGGACGCCTGCTGATCATCAGGGCCTAGCGGTGAATGCAGTTGCCGCTGTCGGGACTGCTGCACCGCCGGCAGATCGTCTGATCCTCGCACCGCGCCCCGTGTCTCTGACTGATGAAGACACGCCCATGACCGCGCTTGAGGCCACAAATGCAGTGCAAGTGATTGAGGAACCCGCCACTGATCAGGCGATCGTGAACGCTCTGGCCGAAGGGCTCGCCGCCGAACCTCTGCCTGAACAGACGCCTGAGCAGGGCGTGCAATTGGCTTCCCTGGTCACGCCCGAAGACGAGCCCGCGATTGATCCGGCTGATTACGCCGCGCAACAGCCCGACCCTAAGATTGCTGCACTGCCTGGTGTGCGCCGGTCGCTGCGTCCGCATGTGCGTCCAGCCCGCGCTACGCCAAGTTCTATTTCGTCCAACAGCGCTACGGAAGCTGCGATCAATGCTGCAGTAAAGGCTGCTGTTGGTCTGGATGTTGATCCCGATACATTGACCAAAGGCACGCGACTTGCTCAGCTTGGGGCATACGAAAGCGCCGATGTGGCGCAGGCCGAATGGGCACGTTTGAATGGCCGATTTGGAGAATATATGGATGGAAAACAGCGTGTTATTCAGAAGACCTCAAGCGGAGGGCGAACCTTCTATCGCCTGCGTGTCATGGGGTTTGATGATCTGAGCGACTCGCGCCAGTTTTGCGCGGCCCTAGTCGCGCAGGGTGCAGACTGTATCCCGGTCGCCGTCCGGTGAGATTTGGCGCGGTTATCACCGATGCCGAAGGGCTGCGCCTGACGCCGGATGAAAAAGCTTTGTTCAAAGAGATGAACCCGTTCGGGTTCATTCTGTTTGCCCGCAACATCGAATCCGCTGACCAGACCCGCGCCTTGTGCGAGGACTTCCGCGAGGCGGTTGGCCGAAATTGCCTAATCACAGTCGATCAGGAGGGGGGCCGCGTACAACGTCTGCGCGCACCTTTAGCCCGTGAATGGTTGCCCCCTTTGGATCATGTCGCGCATGCCGGAGATCAGGCCGAGCGCGCGATGTATCTGCGCTATCGTCTGATCGCGCATGAACTGCTGGGATTGGGCATCGACAGCAATTGTGCGCCGATGGTCGATCTGGCCCGCGAGGGTACTCATGCGTTCCTGAAGAACCGCTGCTATGGGTCTGATCCCGAAAAGGTTTCCGCGATTGGTCGAGCCGTTGCCAACGGACACTTTGATGGCGGAGTGTTGCCGGTAGTAAAGCATATGCCCGGCCACGGTCTGTCGACGCTCGACAGTCATCACGAGTTGCCGCATGTGGATCTTTCTCTAAGTGCACTGGAAGCGGCAGATTTTGCACCATTCCGCGCGCTGAACGACTTGCCGATGGGGATGACGGCGCATTTGGTTTATGACCAGATCGATCCACGGCCCGCAACGATTTCTGCTGGAATGATGACTTTGATTAGGGAGCGCATCGGTTTCGACGGTCTGATTATGACCGACGATATCACGATGAAAGCCCTGAACGGCGCGCCCGCCGACTTGGCCCGACAGGCACTGGACGCTGGATGCGATGTTGCTTTGCACTGCAACGGGGCCTTTGAAGAACGCGCGCAGGTGCTCGAAGCCGCTGGTGAGATGTCGGATGCGGCACAAGCCCGCGCAGATTGGGCGCTGGCCCGGAGACAACCGCCACAGGAACTTGACATCCAAGCCGCCGAGGCGGAACTATCTGCCCTAATGGGCGGGCAGGTATATGCAGGATAACCTTTTCAGCGAAGACCCGGTCTCGGTTGCCGATCGGCTGGCCGCCGAGGCTTTGATTGTGGACGTCGATGGATTTGAGGGTCCGCTCGATGTGCTTTTGACACTTTCGCGTACGCAAAAAGTGGACTTGCGCAAAATCTCGGTTCTTGCGCTGGCTCAACAGTATCTGACATTTGTCGAAAAAGCGCGTCAGTTGAGGATCGAACTGGCCGCCGACTATCTGGTGATGGCCGCTTGGCTAGCTTTCCTCAAATCCCGCTTGCTGCTGCCCCCGGACCCGGATGATGAAGGCCCCTCGGGCGAGGAACTCGCCGCGCACCTCGCATTCCAATTGGAGCGTCTGCAGGCCATGCGCGATGCCGCTGCGCGCCTGATGGCGCGTGATCAATTGGGCCGCGATTTTTTCAAACGCGGGCAGGGTGAGGATGTTACGCGTATCCGCACCGTGACCTATTCCGCCACACTGCTGGACCTGATGCAGGGCTATGCGCGTATCCGCACGCGCGACGAGTTCCGCCCCTTTGTCATGGACCGCGACGCCGTTTTCACCATGGAACAAGCGCTTGAGCGGATGCGACCCCTAATAGGCTTTGCCGGTGCGTGGACGGATATGGAGACCTACCTGCCCGAAGGCTGGGATGCTGATCCGGTTCGGCGACGCTCTGCCACGGCTGCAACCTTCGCAGCCTCGCTTGAGCTGGTGAAAGAAGGACATATGGAGATCAAGCAAAGCGAGACCTTTGCGCCGATCCATCTGCGTAAGAGGACTGAGACACGTGACTGACGCCAACGAAGAGACAGGCACACTGTTCGAAGCGCCGCCCTTGGCGGAACAGGAACGTATGGTCGAGGCCGTGCTGTTTGCCAGCGCCGAGCCAGTGACGATTGGTGATCTTGAAGCGCGGATGCCCCATGGCAGCAATGCCGCGCAAGCCGTTGAATCGCTTCAGAAGCGGTACGAAGGGCGCGGGGTGCGTGTGGTGCGCGTTGGTGAGGCTTGGGCGATCCGCACAGCCCCCGATCTTGGCTTCCTGATGCAGAAGGAAACTGTCGAGACCCGCAAACTCAGCCGGGCGGCCATCGAAACGCTGGCGATCGTGGCTTATCACCAGCCCTGCACGCGTGCGGAGATCGAGGAAATCCGGGGCGTGTCCGTTTCGCGCGGCACCATTGATCAACTGCTTGAGATGGAGTGGATCCGACTGGGCCGCCGTCGCATGACACCAGGCCGTCCGGTGACATTCGTCGTAACGCCTGAGTTTCTGGATCATTTCGGGCTGGAAAACGCCCGTGACCTGCCGGGCCTGAAGGAGTTGCGCGCAGCCGGACTGTTGGAGAATCGCCCACCCCCTGGTGCTGTGCCGCTGGGCGAAGGAAAGGGTGATGACGAGGACGAAGATCAAACCGAGCTGTTCGAAGAAGAGTGATCGGACGGCCCTTTTATTGCCGCAGATCGCACCTATCCTAGGGTGCACATAACGGAGTTGAGCCAATGAATGCCAATCGGATCATCGATATGATCGTGCGCCGGGTGATGCGTCGCCTGGTGAACCACGGTGTGGACAAGGGTATTGATATGGCCAGCAAGGTGGGCCGTAAACCGGGTCAGTCTGATGTTGAGAATGGCCCCGAGGCGGATCGCCAGATGCGCGATGCGACCAAGCGCCAAAATCAAAGCGCAAAGCAGATGCGGCAGGTGTCGCGTCAGATGCGTCGGTTCATGAAGTTCTGAAACTCAGCCCACAGCTTTGAAATGCTTGGACAGTTTCAGGCCTTGACCCTGATAGTTCGAGGCAATCCCAGCACCATATAGCTGTGTCGGCATTTCGGCCATCTTCTCATAAACCAGGCGCCCGACGACTTGTCCGTGTTCCAACACAAATGGCGCTTCGTGGCAGCGCACTTCCAGCACCCCGCGTGATCCAGCGCCGCCTGCTTCGGCATGTCCAAAGCCCGGGTCAAAGAATCCGGCGTAATGTACCCGGAACTCGCCGACCATAGCGAGATATGGGGCCATTTCAGCAGCATACATTGGCGGGATATGCACCGCTTCGCGGCTGACGAGAATGTAAAACGCGCCGGGGTCGAGGATGATGCGACCATCCTTGGTATGCACCTCTTCCCAGTATTCCTGCGGGTCGTATTCGCCGATCCGATCCAGATCGATCACCCCGGTATGGGGCTTGGCGCGATAGCCGACCAGATCGGTATCGGGCAGTTGCAGATCGACCGAAAACCCCAACCCGTCCTGAATGACGGCTGGCCCATCAACCAACGGCGTTTGACCATGCAACGCGGTCAGCTCGGCGTCGCTGAGTACCGCCTGACCTTTGCGGAAACGGATCTGATTCAGACGCATTCCGGGGCGCACCAGAACCGAGAACGATCGCGGGCAGATCTCGGCATAAAGCGGACCTGTGTAGCCTGCGGGAACCCGATCAAACTCGGTTCCGCCATCGGTGATCGTGCGCGTGAGCAAGTCGAGCCGCCCGGTCGAGCTTTTGGCATTGGCCACCGCACTGATGTCATCGGGCAGGGCGAGCGATTCCATTAGCGGCACCAGATAGACACAGCCCTTTTCCAGAACAGCGCCTTCAGTGATGTCGATGCGGTGCATCTCAAACTCGGCCAACCGGTCTGCGACAGAACGCCCTTCGCCCGCCAGAAACGACGCGCGCACCCGGTAAGCCACTGTTCCCAAACGTAGATCAAGGCTTGCCGGCTGCACCTGTGCAGGGATGATGTCTGGGCTTGCGGCGATCTCACCGCGTGCAATCATTGCCTCAAGCTGTTGATTTGGGCAAACACCTGTCATCTCGATCCCCTCTGCTGCCAGAGCGGGATCTGGCCTATGTGCCATAAACGTCGGTGTGATTTGGTCGGGCTAGCAGGACTCGAACCTGCGACCTTCCGTCCCCCAGACGGACGCGCTACCAGGCTGCGCCATAGCCCGACGTTGAGGTGTTCATAAAGACTTTCCCGGCGGGGGCAAGAGGAAATCATCGCCTTTTTTGCTATCCCGCCGTGTGGTGTTCGACGCGATTCAGCCACCTGCGCAGGTCCTTGGCGATGGGTGCAATCTGGTGCAACAGCTCATCGTCATACTCGTCACGATTCCATGCCAGCGAGGCAATACCACCCATCAGCGGCGCTGCATCCAGCTCAGCCGGTATCGGTTTGGGTTCGGGGGTTGCGACGGGTTTCGGAGCCTCTGGGGCAGGGGAATGGGCGGGTTCGCCCAAATCCATGTCGATCTGGTTTGCGGATGGTTCCGGCGCTGAAGCGAACGGAACCACAGTATCGTCGATGCTGGGTGCGGGCGCGTTTTCATCCAAATTGGGCGAAAGCGATGCAACATGCGCAACGCCCTGTTCCCGAAGGATACGCTGAACACCTTTGATGGTAATCCCGTCCTCGTGCAGCAGTTTCTTGATACCGCCCAGCAGACGCATATCATTGGGGCGATAATATCGCCGCCCACCGGCGCGTTTGACGGGTTTGACTTGGGTAAACCGGCTTTCCCAGAAACGCAGCACATGAGCCTGAACTCCGAGCCAGTCCGCAACTTCACTTATGGTGCGAAAGGCATCGGGGGACTTACTCATAACCTGGATGTCCTGAACTTACTTGCGGTTCCCTGCGGCGACGCGATCCTTCATCAGGTGCGACGGACGGAATGTCAGTACACGACGGGGCTGGATCGGAACCTCTTCACCGGTTTTAGGGTTGCGACCGATACGGGCGGTTTTGTCCCGAACGCTGAAGGTGCCGAATGACGAAATCTTAACCTGTTCGCCACGCACCAGCGCGTCAGACATGTGGTTCAGAACGCTTTCGACCAGCTGTGCGCTTTCATTGCGTGACAAGCCAACCTCACGAAAGACGGCCTCGCTCAGATCCATTCGGGTCAGTGTTTTGTCGCCCATGCTTTTTCCCCTGTTGATGTCTGAGCATATGGCTATGCAAAATTCGCTGTCAATATCAATGAATTGCGGGAGGCTCTGTAAGCCGGATTGTGCCGGTTACCAACGCAGTGCGACCGCCCCCCAGGCCAGACCGCCACCAATCGCCTCTGTAACGATCAGATCGCCGGTTTTGATCTGGCCGTTTTGCTTGCCCACCGACAGGGCCAGAGGGATGGAGGCTGCCGATGTGTTGCCATGGTCCTGAACGGTGACGACGACGTTATCCATCGGCAGGCCCATCTTCTTGGCGGTGCCCTGAATAATGCGGATATTGGCCTGATGCGGCACGATCCAGTCGACATCATCGCTGGACAAACCGGCTCGTTCCAGCGCGACTTCGGCAGTTCGGGCCAGTTTCTCGACCGCATGACGGAAGACCTGATTGCCCTGCATCCGCAAGTGGCCGGTGGATTGGGTCGAAACCCCGCCATCAACATAGAGAAGGTCTTTGTAGCGTCCGTCCGAATTCAAGTCGGTCGCAAGAATACCGCGATCATCCGAAGTGCCCTGACCCTCTTGCTCTTCCAGAACCAGTGCGCCCGCGCCATCGCCAAACAGCACGCAGGTCGACCGGTCGGTCCAGTCCATGATTCGTGAAAAGGTCTCGGCGCCGATCACCAGTACGCGCTTGGCCTGACCGGACAGGATCAGGGCGTTGGCGTTGCTGAGCGCAAAGACAAACCCTGCGCAGACCGCCTGTACATCGAAGGCAAAACCTTTGGTCATGCCCAACCGGGCCTGTACCATGGTTGCCGCCGAAGGAAAGGTCAAATCAGCTGTGGAGGTTGCCAGCACAATCGCGTCGATATCATCCGCCGTCAGTCCGGCATCAGCCAGTGCGGCTTCGGCCGCTTTGGTGGCCAGATCGGATGTGGTTTCGTCCTCGGCCGCGAAGTGTCGCCGCTCGATCCCGGACCGGGTGCGAATCCATTCGTCCGTCGTATCCAGCGTTTTCTCGAACTCAGAGTTCGGTACAACGCGCTCTGGCAAATAATGCCCGACACCTACAACAACTGAGCGGCCTGCCATGCTGGGGTACTGCCTTTTTTGTTATTATTCCGATTGAGACACGGAATGGGCCGCATCTTGTGCAAGTGCGGCTGTTGATGCAACCCGTGCCGCCAATTTTTCGGAGAAACCGGATTCAGCCAATGTGAAAGCCAGTTTGACCGCTGCGGAAACGCCGGTTGCGTCCGCTCCGCCATGGGATTTCACCACGGTTCCATTAAGCCCGAGGAACACGCCTCCATTGACGCGGCGCGGGTCTATCCGCTTTTTCAGACGATTCAACGAGGTGATTGCCAGGATCGAGGCCAGCCGGGATAGGGGCGAGTATTTGAACGCTTCACGAAGCAAATCACCGATAAGGTTCGCGGTGCCTTCGCCGGTTTTAATGGCGACATTTCCAGTGAAGCCGTCGGTCACGATCACGTCAGCTTTGTCGCCGGGGATATCGCTGCCTTCGACAAAGCCCACGAATTCGAAATTCGCCTGATCGGCAAAGTCCGAAATCATCGCATGGGCTTCTTTCAGTTCGGCGCGGCCCTTGTGTTCTTCGGTACCGACATTCAGCAACCCGATCCGAGGGCGGCTGAGCGCCATACCGTTGCGCGCGTATGAAGCCCCCATCAGCGCGTATTGCAAAAGGTCCTTGGCATCAGCGCGCACATCTGCGCCGACGTCCAGCATCACGTTGAACCCATGCGGATTGCGCGAGGGCCACAGGATCGCGATGGCAGGGCGGTTCACGCCGGGCAGCTTGCGCAGCCGCAACATGGACATGGCCATCAGCGCGCCCGTATTGCCGCAGGACACCGCGCCGTGCGCTTCACCTGCACGCACCGCTTCCAGAGCGGACCACATCGACGTGCTCTTGCCGCTGCGGACAACCTGGCTTGGTTTGTCTTCCATCGTGACCACGTCCGGGCAATCACGAAAAACGACGCGCCCATCAAGGACACGCCGTTTGGCAACCAGCTTGCGTAGTTCCTGTTCCTGACCGTGCAGGATGAACCCGATCTTCGGGTTCTTGTCCGCAGATTTTGCAATGCCCGCCACAACGACGGCAGGGCCCGAATCTCCGCCCATAGCGTCAACCGAGATGATGATCCGTCCGGTCTGCGTGGGCTGATCCGTCATGCCTTGGCCTGCGTCCAATCAGGCTTAGGCCGCGTCTTCGTCCAGGTCGATTTCGTCGGCCTGAGCGACGACTTCACGATCGTCATAGTGGCCGCAAGATGCGCAAACGTGGTGTGGGCGCTTCAGCTCGCCGCAGTTCGGGCATTCGTTCGGGTTTGCAGCAACCAGAGCGTCGTGTGCGCGGCGGTTGTTGCGACGCGACTTGGAAACTTTGTTCTGTTGGACGGCCATGGTCTCAACCTTTGTCTGATATGGGCTGACAGATTCGCTCTCAGCCGGGTTACGTACTTTGTTTTCTCGTGGTTTGACGCGCGTTTAAGGGGCTTGCCCCGCAATGTCCAACCCAAATTCCAATGAGCGCGCGAAAATACTGCGATTCTCGTCATGTTCAAGCGGTTTTTCTGACGGCCTGCTATGACAGGAAATCCCTCGCCTGTCACTCGTCTTTTTTCATCGCATCCCGCAGCCCGGCCAAACCAGCGAAGGGTTTTACATCCTCATCCGTGAGTGCCTGTTTGCCCGGTTCGGTATAGTCTATCTGGCCCAGCTCGACTCCATCCTTCCGTGGGTATTGGGGCAGGGCCAGCGACAGCGCTTCAACCATGATCAGCGCAGGATCGATCTCGGGGCCAAGCGGTTCGGTTTCGTCATCCTCGGGGATTTCGAACTCGGGCTCCTCCGGATCGCTCCAATCAGCCACAAAGACGCGACTCACCGGGGTGTCGATGCGTGTGGTCACAGGTTCCAGCGTCACGACACAAGGTTGGATCACCGTTGCGCCCAGCTTGCCTGAAAGCGTCCAATCCCGTTTGCCCTGCGCGCGCAATTCGCCGACAAAGCTGAGCTTGCGGAGGCCAAGCAGGCCGAGCTCTTGTTTTATGGCCTCCAGCGCCTCGCCGGTCGGGCGCAACTCAAACGGGGTCGGAGCGTTTTGCGGCAGGTCTGCGACGCGTAAAGATGTCTGGTTGCTCATTCGTGAGGTTTTCCTGTGTTGAACCGGAGCCTTGGTTTCTGTAATCGGATAGGGTCCGCAAGGGGCCATGGCAAGAGGATGTGCATGTTGAAGGGTTTGAACAGGTTGAAACCAGCGTCGAAAACGCTTGTCTTTGCGGCCTGTCTGGCGGTCGTGGGCGCATGTTCACCAATCTTCAAGAATCACGGCTACGTGCCTCCGCCAGAGGATCTGGCCAAAATCAAGGTCGGCGTCGATACCCGCGATAGTGTTGAAGAAACCATCGGCGCGCCCAGCTCGGCGGGCGTGGTGCGGGATTCGGGCTATTACTATGTCGCCTCGCGCGTCCGTCATTATGGGCCCAAACGACCCGAGGTCGTTTCACGTGAACTGGTCGCGATCAGCTTTGATCAGCGTGGTGTCGTTCGCAATATCGAGCGGTTCGGCCTGGAAGACGGCTATGTCATCGTGCTGGATCGTCGCGTGACCGATTCCAACGTGGAAGACAAAGGCTTCCTGCGTCAGCTTCTGGGTAACATCGGTAACTTCAACCCGGCAAATATTCCTGGCGCAAACAACTAAAGCGACCAATTCTCTTGCAGTGGTCACAGGACAGTCACACATTCTGTAGTAAGGACCAGACAGATGTGACCGGTCAGCAACCGCAGGAGGATGCGACCATGGCGGTTTTGTTGGACAAGGGCCGATATCGCGCCCGCTTGGCGCAAACCGAGCAAGACGTGGCGGCGGCGCAGACGCTGAGGATGCTGACCTTTGCTACTGATGGTCAGGATTGTGATGCTTTTGACGAACGCTGCGCCCATGTTCTGGTCGAAGATCTGCAGGCCGGTGGGGCGTTGGTGTGCTGTTTCCGTATGCTGACAATGCAGGGCGGCTTTGAAATCGGACTCAGCTACTCGGCACAGTTCTATGACCTGTCGGCGCTACGCGATTTTACCGGACCGATGGTCGAGATGGGTCGGTTCTGTATCCACCCGGACTACAATGATCCGGATATCTTGCGTGTCGCGTGGGGCGCAATGACGGCGTATGTCGATCAGAAGGGGATCGAAATGCTGTTTGGTTGTTCGTCATTCGCTGGAACAGAAACTGCCGAATATCTTGACGCTTTTGCGATGCTCAAACACCGACATCTGGCACCAAGGCGATGGTTGCCGCGAGTCAAGGCGCCGGATGTGTTTCGCTTTGCGGCGCGCTTGCGCAGACGCCCTGATGTAAAACAGGCGATGCTTAGGATGCCGCCCTTGTTGCGCACCTATCTGATGATGGGGGGGTGGGTCAGCGATCATGCGGTGGTGGACAGGCACATGAACACCCTGCATGTGTTCACCGGCCTTGAAATCGGAGCAATTCCCCCAGCTCGTAAACGGTTGCTGCGCGCGGTGGCTGGGTGATTTGAGTATCTGGGAAAAGGTGAAGTTGGGGCGTTGACGCCTTGCTTTGGCCGGTTTAGCTGGCGGGTATGGCGAGAATTCCTTTATTGCAGATGTCCGGTATCTCTCTGACGTTCGGGGGTGATCCGGTGTTTTCCGATCTGGACCTTGTGGTTCAACCCGGTGATCGCGTGGCGCTGGTCGGGCGGAACGGGTCAGGCAAATCCACCTTGATGAAAGTGATGGCCGGGCTGGTCGAGGCCGATCAGGGTGAAATTGTCATCCCTCCTGGTAAATCAGTGGGTTACATGGAGCAGGATCCCGGAATGCAGGGATTCGCGACGCTTGGAGACTATGCCTCAAGCGGGTTGGAACCGGGTGAGCTGTATAAGGTCGAACGCGCGGGCGAAGGGCTGAAATTCGACCCTGAGCGTGCGGTCGAAACCGCTTCGGGTGGGGAAAGGCGACGCGCCGCCTTGGCCAAGCTGATGGCCGAAGCGCCGGACCTGATGTTGCTGGACGAACCGACGAACCACCTGGATATCGAGGCGATAGCGTGGTTGGAGCGTGAGTTGGGCTCGACCCGTGCAGCCTATGTTCTGATCTCGCATGATCGCGCATTCCTGCGTGCGTTGACCCGTGCGACGCTGTGGATCGATCGCGGAGTTGTGCGGCGGCAGGAACAGGGCTTTGCGGCCTTTGAAAGCTGGAGGGATAAGGTCTGGGAAGAGGAGGATCAGCAGCGCCACAAGCTGAACCGCTTGATCAAGTCCGAGGCGCGATGGGCCGTCGAGGGTATCAGCGCCCGCCGCAAGCGCAATCAGGGTCGTGTTCGGGCGCTACAAGCCTTGCGCGCCGAGCGTGCAGCGCAGATCAAACGTCAGGGATCGGCTGCCATGACGTTGGAATCCGGTCCGAAATCAGGCCGCAAGGTCATCGAGGCCACTGGCGTTTCAAAGTCATTTGACTCTCAGCAGATCGTGCGCAATTTCGATCTTCTGGTTCAGCGCGGCGACCGCGTGGCCTTTGTTGGGCCGAACGGTGTGGGCAAAACGACGTTGCTGAAAATGCTGCTGGGTCAGGTCGAACCGGACGAGGGTTCGGTGGTGCTGGGTACTAACCTTGAGATCGCCGTGTTCGATCAGGCGAGGGCACAGCTGGACCCGGAAATGAGCCTGTGGGACAGCTTGACCGGCGATCCCGAGATGCGGGTCTCGGGCAAGGCCGATCAGGTGATGGTCGGCGGGCAGCCCAAGCATGTGGTGGGCTATCTCAAAGAGTTTCTGTTTGATGATGCGCAGGCAAGAGCGGCTGTTAAGTCATTGTCCGGAGGGGAAAAAGCCCGGTTGCTGTTGGCGAAACTGATGGCAAAAACCTCTAACCTGCTGGTGCTGGACGAACCGACCAACGATCTGGATGTTGAAACGCTGGATCTGCTGCAGGAATTGCTGGACGACTATGATGGCACGGTGCTGCTCGTTAGCCACGATCGGGATTTTTTGGATCGGGTTGCAACCACAACCATCGCCATGGAGGGCAACGGGCGCGCGACCGTCTATGCTGGTGGTTGGTCCGATTACATCGCTCAGCGAGGTGATGTAGTTGCGAAAAAGGAAGAAAAAGCAAGGCCTTTAAAACCGAAAGTGAAGCAAGAAGCGAAGGCAAAAGCAGGGCTGTCGTTCTCGGAGAAACACCGACTTGAGAAGCTACCAGCAGAGATCGCGCGCCTTGAAGCCGAGATCGCCAAGCTCGAAGAACTGATGTCTGATCCTGAGCTGTTCACACGCGAACCGATCAAGTTCCAGAAGGCAACCGATGCCCTGGTCGAACGGCAGGAAAAACTGTCAGCGGCTGAGGAAGAGTGGCTGATGCTTGAAGAGAAGGCCGAAGCCGGTTGAGCCCGAGTTGTACAACCTCAATCGACTAGATTGTCTGAGTTGTACAAACCTATGCACCGGTTTGCGCGTGCTCAAATGGGGCGGGCGGGGTTACCGACAACAGTTGCTCCGGCGGGGACGTCCTTCGTGACGACACTGCCCGCGCCGACGATGGCGCGGTCTCCGATAGTAACGCCGGGCATGATGATCGCGCCACCGCCGATCCAGACGTTTTCGCCGATTGTCACCGGGTGGTCGATTTCCAGACCCTGTGCGCGCAGGGCTGGGTCTTTGGCGTGTTGGGCGCAATAGATCTGTGCCGTGGGGCCGAGCATCGAGTCACTGCCGATGCGAACAGGCGCGGTGTCGAGAATGACACAGCCCGCATTCAGATACACCCGGTCGCCCAGCGACAGGTTCATTCCATAAGCGCAGTGGAACGGAGCCTCAAAATAGCAATCTTGCCCGATCCCCGCAAAGAGCGCCGCCAATTCGGGAGCTATAGCCCCTCGGTCATCGGGCGGGCAGGTGTTGTGGGCATGGACCGCGCGGCGTGCTTTCATACGAAGCACTTCCAGTTCGGGGTCGAGGCAGCAATACCACTCGCCTGCCGCCATTTTCTGCCGCTCGGTCATGAAACCCGTCTTAGCGCATCCGCAGGGCACCGTCGATGCGGATGACCTCTCCGTTCAGGTAGCCCATCTCGACGATGAACCCGGCCAGACGACCGTATTCGCGCGGGTCGCCGAGGCGAGCAGGGTTGGGGACGTCCGCCGCAAGCTGTTGCTGCATCTCTTCAGGCAGGCCGGCCAGCATCGGGGTCATGAAGATGCCCGGTGCGATGGCCATCACACGGATACCAGTCGAGGCCAGATCGCGTGCCATGGGTAGGGTCATGCCGACCACGCCGCCTTTCGAGGCTGCATAGGCCGCCTGACCCTTTTGCCCGTCAAAGGCGGCGATGGAGGCGGTGTTGATAATCACGCCGCGCGCGCCATCCGGTTCGGGGTCATTCTTTGCCATCTCTGCGGCAGCAAGACGCGAGACGTTGAAGGAACCGACCAGATTGATGTCGATGGTACGCTGGAACGCCTCCAGAGGGTGGGGGCCGTCTTTGCCCACAGTCTTAGCTCCAATCGCGATTCCGGCGCAGTTCACTGCGGCGGTGATGCGACCCATCTTGTCCATCGCATGTGCAATCGCTGAAGCGACCGAGGCCTCATCCGTCACATCGGTTTGTGCGAAATGTCCGCCGATTTCAGCCGCGACTTGCGGGCCACGCTCGGCGTCGCGGTCAAGGATTGTGACCTGCGCGCCGTTCTCGGCAAAGTGACGGGCTGTGGCTTCACCCAGGCCGGAGGCTCCGCCGGTGATCACCGCAGCTGTGGTTGAGAGTTGCATGGCGGGTTCCTTCCTGATCTGAACACTTGTTCAGATAATCCCAACCATGGCCCTCTGTCCAGTCACAGCTTTGATCAATCAAGCCTGCTGCGCTGCTGCATTGGCGTGACACCAAAGGCGGCCCGGTATACGCGCGAGAAGTGACCGGCGCTTTCGAAACCGCAGGCAAAGGCGACCTCGGTCACCGAAGATTCGGTCTGCAACAGCAGATTGCGGGCGCGGTCCAGCCGCAATTCCATGAAGTATTTCTTAGGCGAGGTGTTCAGGAATTTCCCAAACAGGCGCTCCAGTTGCCGGGTTGAGATGCCGATATCGCTGGCAATGACCGAGGGGGACAACGGGCTTTGGATATTGTCGGTCATGATGTGGATTGCCTTGGCCAGATGCGCGTTCCGCATCCCGTTGCGCGATTGCAGCGAGACGCGCTGATCGGCAGTGGCGTTGCGCACGGCGTTATAGACCATCTGATCGGCCACTGCGACCGACAGGTCGTGGCCGTGGTCGCGTTCGATCAGGTGCAGCATCAGATCGGCGGTCGCGGTGCCGCCCGAGGCGGTCATGTGTTTTTCGTCGGCGACAAAGACGCTGCGAACAAGGTTTATCTCGGGGAAGGCCTCCATGAAAGCATCATGGTATTCCCAATGGATCGCTGCCTGCATCCCATCCAAAAATCCGGCCTCGGCCAGCAGCCATGCACCGGAACACAAGGCGCTGATATTGGTGCCCCGTGCCCGCTCTCGGCGCAGGGTTGCGAGCAGCGGACGCGAGACGTGATTGCGCATGTTTATTCCTGACAGAACAAACAGTTGGTCACATTTTGGGATAGATCCCAATCCGCCATGCACCAAAGTGACCGATCCGTTTGAACAGACCGCATGCTCTGCGTGTTCGGACAGGAAGGACCATCGATAAAGATCTTCCTCGGCCAGCAAATTTGCGATCCGCAATGGCTCGACCGCGCAGGAGAAGGCGAGATGCGAGAATTCCTCGACCAGTATGAAGGCGTAGTGCTGTGTTTGGCTCATCGATAGGACCGGAATCAGGGCGTTCTGACAGTTTTCTGCATGCTGCACGAAAACTAACTGTATACAACATGTATTTTTATACGATACCAGAGGGCAAGCTATCGATTCGCGGGATCGTGATGAAGGGGATCGGATGAGGGACGAAGGGAAATCACCAAAAAAGGCGTTGGCTGAGCATCTGAAGATGTCGGTTCTGACCCTGCGTTTGCGTCCCGGAGAAGATTTGGACGAGGCGCAGCTGTCGCAGGCCTTTGGCTTGTCGCGCACGCCTTTGCGCGAAGTGTTCCGGCAGTTGGCCGGTGAGGGGTATCTGGACCTGCGCACCCATCGCGGGGCGCGGGTGTCAGAGATGTCTCATACTACGCTACGCGATTTCTTTCTGGTTGCGCCGATGGTCTATGGCGCCGTGCTGCGTCTGGCCGCGGCGAATGCGACGCACGATCAGATCGATCAGTTGAAAGAGGCGCAAGAGACGTTTCGGCAAGCCTTGCGTACAGGCTCGGCTGAGGAGCGGACGCTGGCCAATACCCGGTTTCACGAGGTGACCGGAGAGATGGCGGGGAATGTCTATTTATCCCCATCGTTCAACCGGTTGCTGATCGATCACGCGCGGATCGGGATGACATTTTATCGCCCGCAGACCGCACGAATGGCTGAGAACCTTTCAGAGGCGAGCGACCAGCATGACGCCATCATCGCCGCCATCGAGACGGGCGATGAGGCGGCTGCTGCGCAGCTGGCCGACGACCACTGGACCCTGTCACGCGATCAGATCGAGCTGTTCGTGATGCCCGAGGGGTTGGATTTTCCGCTGGGGCAGGTCCCCGGTAAGACTTCTGCATGAGGGACACATGACTCCGATCTTCAGATTTGAGGGTATTTATACGCCGGTGGTGACACCCTACGCGGCGGATGGTGGCGTGAACTGGGACGCGTTGGCCGAGGTGATCGAGTACCTGATCGAGAATGGTGTGCACGGGCTGATCTCGGGCGGGTCCACCGGCGAAAACTATGCGCAGACCGTCGATGAGCGGCTGGAACTGGCGCGCTTTACGCATGAACAACTAAAGGGGCGTGTGCCTCTGGTTGTGGGAACGGGGGCGATGCTGACCGGGGATTCCGTCGCTTTAGCCTCAGGTGCGCGAGAACTAGGCGCAGATGCGATCTTGTTGGCCAGCCCGCCGTATTCGGTGCCCACCGACCGCGAGAATGCGCTGAATGCGCTGGCAATCGACAAGGCGGCTGACCTGCCGGTGATGCTGTACAACTATCCGCACCGGACCGGCACGATGATGGGGGAAGAGTTCCTGGACCGCGTAGGCCGCAGCCGGAATTTCTGTGGCATCAAGGAAAGCTCGGGCGATATCAACCGGGTGCATCTGCTGGCGCGCGATTATCCGCATATCCAACTGGGCTGCGGCATGGATGATCAGGCGCTGGAGTTCTTCGCCTGGGGTGCGCCGTTCTGGGTCTGCGGCGGGTCGAACTTTCTGCCCGTCGAACACGTGGCGCTGTATCAGGCTTGTGTGATCGAGGGTAACTTTGCCAAAGGCCGCCGCATCATGAGCGCGCTGATGCCGCTGATGCGGGTGCTGGAGCAGGGCGGCAAATTCATCCAGACGATCAAGTATGGGGTGACCATGAACGGGATCGATGCTGGGATGGTGAGACCTCCGCTCAAAGGGCTGAACAAGGATGACAAACGCGCGCTGGAGCAGGTGACGCGCGTTCTGAAACGCAAAATCGCAGATATCGTGGCGGAGGGTTAAGGCATGGGCTTGCTGACGAAAGACGAATACGAATCCATCGCTGCGCATCTGGATCTGCCGACGGGCGCTTTCATCGACGGCGGTTATCGCCCCTCGATCTCGGGACAGGTGTTCGACACTATCAATCCAGCCACCGGGGCTGTGCTGACCAGCATTGCTGCCTGCGGATCGGAGGATGTGGATTTTGCGGTCGAAAAGGCGCGAGAAGCCTTTGACGACGGGCGTTGGTCAAAGATGCACCCCTCGGATCGCAAGGACATTCTGATCCGCCTGTGCAAGCTGCTTACCCGCAACGCGCGGGAACTGGCGGTGATGGAGAGCATCGATAGCGGCAAGACGATCTTTGATTGCGAAACCGTTGATGTTCCCGAGACGATCCACTGCCTGAAATGGCACGCCGAGGCGATTGACAAGATCTATGATCAGGTCTCACCCGCCAGCGACGACCACATTGCCATGGTGGTGCGCGAACCCATCGGTGTGGTTGGGCTGGTCCTGCCGTGGAACTTCCCCTTGCTGATGCTGGCGTGGAAGATCGGGCCGGCGCTGGCGGCGGGGTGTTCAGTGGTGCTGAAGCCGGCGGCCGAGACTTCTCTGACCGCTTTAAAGGTGGCGGAGCTGGCGTCTGAGGCCGGGTTGCCGCGCGGTGTGCTGAATGTGGTGCCCGGCGGTGGCGCCGAGGTGGGCGAACCCATCGGGCGGCATTTGGATATCGACATGGTGTCCTTCACGGGCTCGACCGTGACGGGAAAGAAGTTCCTGAGCTATTCCGCTGAAAGCAATGCCAAGGAGGTGGTGCTTGAGATGGGTGGTAAGAACCCGGCCATCGTCTTGGACGATGCGGAAAATCTGGACCGGGTGGCAGCGCATGTCGTCAATGGTGCGTTCTGGAACATGGGCGAGAATTGCTCGGCCTCGTCGCGGTTGATCGTGCATAAGGACGTGAAGGCAGAACTGCTGGAACGGATCGCGCATCATGCCAAGCACTGGAATGTCGGCGACCCGTTGGACCCAGAGACCCGCATGGGCGCGCTTGTCAGCGAGGGGCATTATTCCAAGGTGTGCGGCTATCTGGAACAGGCCGAAAACGTGCTGATAGGCGGCAAGGCCGACAAGGGTTTTGTTGAAGCCACGGTGGTCGAAGTGCCCGGAAACGATGCCACGCTGGCGCGCGAGGAAATCTTTGGCCCGGTTCTGTCGGTGATCGAAGTCTCTGGCTTTGACGAGGCGATCAGCATTGCCAATGACACCGAGTACGGGCTGTGCGCCTCGATATTCACAGCCAACGCCAAACGCGCGATCCGTGGCGCGCGGGCGATCCGGGCGGGTACCGTCACGATCAACAGCTTTGGTGAAGGGGATATCACCACACCCTTTGGTGGCTACAAGCAGTCCGGGTTTGGTGGCCGGGACAACTCGGTTCACGCCCATGATCAGTATACCCAGCTGAAAACCATCTGGTTTGATCTGGCCGATGACGAAGATGAGGCGGTAGATTGACGATCTACACCGCCAAACGTTTGCCCCGGCAAACCGGCGTGGCAGGATGGAATGCCATCCTGCCTCTGCAGCAAGACCTGCCTCGGCTTGAGCAAGACCAGACCGCAGATGTGACCATCGTCGGCGGTGGTTTTGCCGGGCTGTCCGCAGCGCTGAGGCTGCATCAGCTTGATCCGGCGCTGAAGGTTGTGGTGCTTGAGGCTGGGCGCTTTGCGGAAGGCTCTGCCGGGCGCAACTCGGGGTTCATGATCGATCTGCCGCATGACTTGGCCTCGGACAATTACGCCAGCGATGGGCTGGAGGCAGATCAGGCCACAATCGCGCTGAATCGTCAGGCGATTTCCTTTGCGACCCGGGTAGCCGCTGAGTGCGACCTGTCGCCGGAGATGTTCGACCCGTGCGGCAAGATCAACGCTGCAGCGACCGCAGCGGGTGATCGGCACAACGCAGACTACGCAGTGCATTTGGCACGATTGGGAGAGCCCCACGAGCTTTATGATGCACAGCAGATGCAGGCGCTGACAGGCAGCCCGCATTACACATCTGGTCTGTTTGCGCCCGGGACGGTGATGA
Source organism: Ruegeria sp. D6 (assembly GCF_056534365.1). NCBI lineage: Bacteria > Pseudomonadati > Pseudomonadota > Alphaproteobacteria > Rhodobacterales > Roseobacteraceae > Ruegeria > Ruegeria sp. D6. The sequence continues at coordinate 745,432 of NZ_JBQFPH010000001.1, forward strand.
TCCAGCCCGCAGCCTATGTGCGGGCTCTCTCAACGCATCTGGCTGGGCGGATTAGTGTTTATGAAAACTCTGCCGCGACCGGGTTTCGCAAACAAGGCGGTGGCTGGGAGGTCGAGACCGAACAGGCGCGGGTTTCGACGGGGCGGATCGTGATGGCAACAAATGGTCATCTGGAAAGCTTTGGGTTTTACCAGCGGCGTCTGATGCACATCTGCCTCTACGCGTCGATAACGGAACCACTGACGCCAGATCAGATCGCCACGCTGGGCGGACAGCCACGCTGGTCGGTAACGCCAGCGGATCCGATGGGCACTTCGGTCCGGCGGGTTTCGGGCAGTTATGGGGATCGCATTCTGATCCGGACCTGTTCAAGCTTTCATCCTGAAATCCACAGCGGCGACAGCCATTTGAAACGGGCAGGCGCGGTGCACGATCGTAAGTTTCAGGAGCGATTTCCCAACTTGCCGAATGTACAGATGCAGCACCGTTGGGCTGGGATGCTGTGTCTTAGCCGCAATGGCTCGGCCGCGTTTGGTGAGATCGAGCAGGGTGTATATGCCGCCTGCTGTCAAAACGGATTGGGTATAGCGCGAGGAACACTGCAGGGAATGGGCGTGGCAGAGCTTGTACTGGGAAAAGACTCCCAGATTGCAGATCATTTTCTGGCGCAACCGATACCACCGCGTTTGCCACCCGAGCCCTTCGCATCGGTTGGGGCCAATACGTATCTGCGCTGGAAAGAGTGGCGATCAGGGGCGGAATAGCATGCAGGCTGGTCAGGGCAGGCTGAGCTTTGCCATCCGTCCGCCATCGATCGTGTAAATTTGACCGGTGACAAAACCCGCTTCCTCGGCTGCCAAGAACGCGACCAGTGCGGCGACTTCTTTCGGGTCGCCGGTGCGGCCAACGGGATGAATGCGGGCGATATCCCGGCGGAATGCGCCAGGGTCGTTCATGCTCTCGATGAAATCGATGTTGAGGTCTGTGTCGATCCAGCCTGGTGCCACTGCATTGCAGCGAATGCCTTCTGCTCCGTGGTCCACGGCAACCGCGCGGGTCAGCCCATGCAGCCCGGCCTTAGAGGCGCAGTAGGCGGCGTGGCCGGGGTTGCTGCCCAACCCCTCGACTGAGCCGATATTGACGATGCTGCCCTTGGTTTTGCGCAGATGTGGCAGTGCAGCCTGGATCAGCAGGAACGGGGCGGTCAGGTTGACCATGAGGTTGCGTTGCCAATCTTCAAGCGGCATGTCGTTGACGGAGGCCTCCTGCATCATGCCTGCATTGTTGATCAGTACGTCCAGCTGGCCCGCGCTGTCCACAACCTGCTTGATGATCTGCACCGGGCTTTCCGGGTTTGCAAAATCCGCCGGGATAGAGGGGAACTCATCATCCTTACCGCGCTGCGCAGTGTAGACATTAGCCCCTTCTTCGCGCAGCCGCCGGGCGATGGCTTGTCCGATGCCACTGCGGCCACCGGTCACGAGCGCTGTTTTTCCTGCAAATCTTTTCATTGTACCGGCTTGCCCCCATTCACTTCGACCAGAGCACCACACATGTAGCGCGCCGAATCCGAGGCGAGAAAAAGGATCACTTCGGCTATATCTTCGGGTTCGGCGATACGCCCTAAAGGCACCGACTTCCCAAGCTCGGCAATCGCCGTATCAGGATCGAACCCACGTTTGGCAAAGCCCGAACGCAGCATCGGTGTGTTCACCTCGTTCGGGCAAACGGCGTTAATGCGGATGCCCTGATGGGCGTGATCGTGCCCCATGCATTGGGTGAGGCTGGCAATGGCCGCTTTGGTCATGCAGTACACCGCATGATCCGGGCCAGGTCGAAGGCCCCAGCACGAGGCAGTGTTCACAATAGCACCGCCACCCGCCGCCGCCATGATTGGAATCGCAGCGCGGCAGATACGGAAAGGGGCCTCGACATTCACTCCGACGGACAGGGCCCAATCCTCATCGGATGTTTCAGTCACCGGGCCGCGGGTGATCACGCCTGCATTGTTGATCACGATATCAAGACCATCCAGCGCCTGATGCGCGGCCAAGGCCAGCCCGTCGCAATAGTCGGGATCGCGCAGATCGCCGGGCAGATGCGCCTCGGCTTCAAGGCTGCCCACATCGCGGTCAGCAACAGCCACACGCGCGCCTTCGGCCCGCAGCTGGCTGACGATGGCGGCCCCGATCCCGCCCGACGCCCCTGTGACGAGTGCGGTTTTTTCAGCGAACCTCATTCGTGTACCTCCCCGGGATTTAGTAGGACTGGTTCAGCTCATCCGCAGCCGGTATTTCACGCTCGCGCCGGGCGATGTAATCCAGCAGCTCTTCGTTCTTGGCGATATCGAGCGTTGGTTCCTGATACTCGGCCAGCAGCTTGCGGGCGTGTTTGAGCGCGCGTTCGGTGATTTCAACACAACCCTCAGCCTGCCATTGTTCGATCGAGTTGTTGTCGAACATATCCGGCATGAAGAATGCGCTCTGGAAATTGTCCTGCGTATGCGGATGCCCAAGGTAGTGCCCGCCCGGACCGATATCACCGACTGCCGAAACGGCCTGATCGAAATCGCCCCATTTCGGGCCCTCGGCCATGCGATAGGCCATGGCGCATTGTTCCGCGTCAACGATGAACTTGGCGGTCGAGCAGTGCATCCCGGCCTCGTTCCAGCCCGCCGAATGCCAGATGTAGTTGGCGCCGGAATGGATCACGGCCTGCAGAGTGGTTGCGGATTCATAGCCTGCCTGCGCGTCGAACGTCTTGGCTCCGCCCAGAGTGTTTGAGGTACGCCAAGGCACTTCGTAATACCGGGCCATCTGTCCAATCATGAAGTTCATCAGACTGATCTCGGGCGTGCCTGCCATCGGCGCGCCGGATTTCATCGAGACGGTCGACAGGTAGTGCCCGTAGATCGCGGGCGCGCCCTTGCGGATCACCTGCGTATAGGCCAGCGCGCTGAGCGCCTCGGCATTCAGTTGCGCCACGGTCGCCGGAACGCTGGCAGGCGTATTGGCCCCGCCCAGAACGAAGGGCGAGCACAACACCGGCTGCTTTCGGCGACAGAAGGCGCGCATCGCGCCCAACATGGTTTCATCCCAGACCAGCGGCGAATTGCCGTTGCAATTGCCAGTGGTGACCGGGTGATCTTCAAGGAAATCCTCGCCGAACAGGATGGCACACATCTCCATGACATCTTCGGCATTCTTGGGGCTGGTGGTCATGCCCATGAAGGTTTTGTCAGAGTGCTTCATTGACGAATAGGTAATCCGCAGATGCCGCTGACTGATCGGGTGATCATAGGGCTCCACGATGTGATGGGCCGAGGAATGCAGCGCGGGCAACATATGGCTGAGCTTGTGGAACATCGCCAGATCGTCCAGCGTCGGGTTGCGGCGCACATCTTCCAGATCGCGCAGGAAGGGCGCTCCGGTCATCGGCACGAAGATCGAGTGTCTACCGCCCAGCCGCACGTTCTTTTTCGGATCGCGCGCGTGGTAGGTGAAATCTGACGGAATGGTCGCGATCAGCTCACGCACCAGACCGCGATCCAGATAGACGAGCTCACCTTCGACCTTGGCACCAGCCTTCTTCCAGTCTTCCAGCGCGATGGGGTCACGGAACTGAACGCCTACGTTTTCCAGAATTTCCATCGAGGCCGCATCGATGCGTTCTACCTGTGCGCCGTCCATAACCTCGCATAACGGAATGCCGCGGGTCAGGCCCGGCAACATCTCGAAGTTTGGAGCGGTGCGCATGGCGCGCCGGGCTGAGCGCCCTCCGGTACGTGTGGCTGTGGCAGTTCTGGTCATATGGTGCCTCCTTCCGGTTCAGAGTGGAACGGAAAGGGTGGGGTGCACATGCAGGAATGCGAAAGACTGTTGCGAAATGCGACGTTGGGGTTTCGTCAAATAAACGGCAACTCGAAGGAGGTTCACTAAAGCATCTCAAACGCATCTTTGTGGGGGGGGTGTGTTGGCATCACACAATGGCAGCGAGGCAGACGATCGGGCCAAAGAATTGCGGCCAAAAGTGACTAGTCCACCCGCAGACTGTATTCTGATTAATGTATCGGCACCATTCGAGACGGGCTTAATCCATGTGGGAGCGGGGCATTAGGAACTCTCAGCAACCAAATCTGATCGTAAGGAGCGTGGCAAAAGCTGCCCTGTCTGTGCGGGTGAAACTGCTGACGGCGTTTTTGGGTATCACCTTGTTGCTTTTGGGATTGGCGCTTTTTGCTGTGTCGGCCTTGCAGCAATCGAACAGGCGTGTCGATGCGATGATCCATGATCAGGAGAGGATTGCATATTTCAACGAAATCCATTTGGCGCTGAGCGAGTTGAACCTGATGAACTTGTCCTTGGTCATCGATCAGACGCCCGGGGACGACTCGGACGAAATTTTTGCATTTTCAACCGGCAATTTCATCGGTCAGATCGAGAACCTGCAACATCACATTGCGCAAGGGATACGTCGATTCCTGCAGGCGGGCAGCAAAGAGTTCCAAACCAATGATGAAATCCGCGCAGATTTGGGCGACATCAAAACCAAGGCCGCCGCCATGGTGCGGTTTCGAAGAGACGGAGACATGCAGAATCTCGCCGAATTGGGATTGGATCAGATTTTTCGCCAAGTTCGTTCACTGCAAAGCGATGCGTATAATCTTGTGCAGGGTGCCGAAGCAGAGATGCGTGACCGGGCAAATAGGAATGCCGAAGTTTACCAATCGACGCGCAAAATGGTCGTGGCGGCGGCAACAATTGCAATGGGGGCAGCCCTTTTTCTTGGCTACGCAATCTCTTCGTCACTGATCTGGCCAATGCGCCGAATTGGCCAAACACTTAGCGTTGTCGCCGAAGGAGATTTCGCGGCGCGTGTTGATGTCCCCAATCGCGACGAGCTTGGCAAATTGGCAAACGACGTGAATGCAACAAGTGCGCGGCTGGGTGATCTTTATGAACAGGTAGAGACCCAGCGAGCCGAACTGGAAGCCGAATACGACCGGTCGGAAAAGTTGCTTTACAATCTGCTGCCAGAAGACATTGCGGTAAGATTGAAGTTTGAGCCAGACCAGACTATCGCTGACAGTTTGCCCAAGGTTGCAATACTATTCGCTGATATCGTGGATTTCACGCCACGGGCATCGAAACTGCCACCGGAAGATGTAGTCGGGTTTCTGAACAAGATCTTTCGTCTATTTGATGAATTGGCCGACAAACACGGATTGGAAAAGATCAAGACAATTGGTGATGCCTATATGGTCGCGGCAGGTATGCCGTCTCCGGTCGGCGACCCGGTGCATCGTGTCGCCGAGATGGCTCTGGACGTGCAGCGGTCGGTTGCGGAAATGTCACCTGATTTTCCGGATGGGCTTCAAGTAAGAATCGGACTTCACGCAGGGCCTGCTGTCGCCGGTGTCATTGGAAACCAGAAGTTGTTCTATGATGTTTGGGGGGAAACGGTGAACACCGCCAGCCGGATGGAGAGCCACGGTGAACCGGGGAGGATCCAGGTAACGGGTGCCGCAAAAGAGGAGCTTGAAGCGGACTACGACTTCGAACCCCGAGGCATGGTGGAGATAAAGGGATTGGGTTCTGTGAAAACGTGGTTCTTGATCGGTTCTAAAACCAAAAGCTGACCACTACGTCTCGACCTAATTAATCTGCCACTTCTACCTCAATGGACGGCCACCCGGCGGCGACCGCCCAATTTGGCTCAGCCCAATTGAACCAGAGCGTGACGCTTCTTGCCCGCGCTCAGCTTGATCGGCGATGACAACGCGCCTGCGTCGATCATCAAGCCCGCATCTGTCAGCGGGGCATCGTCCAGTTTGGCGCCGTTTTCGGCGATCAGGCGCTTGGCCTCTTTGCCGGATTTGGCGAGGCCGGATTTGACGATCAGCTGGACGATGGACATGCCGTCACCCAGCTCTGATGCGCTGAGGGTCAGGGTCGGGAGGTCTCCGCCAACGCCGCCCTTTTCGAACACCTCGCGCGCGGTCGCCTCGGCGGTTGCAGCGGCTTCTGCACCGTGCAGCAGAGTTGTGACTTCGTTGGCGAGGCGGATTTTGGCCTCGTTGATTTCGGACCCTTGCAGCGCGGCCATGCGGTCGCATTCGTCTACCGGAAGCTCGGTGAAGATTTTCAAGAAACGGCCCACATCGGCGTCAGTCGTGTTGCGCCAGAACTGCCAGAACTCGTACGAGCTGAGCATATCTCCGTTCAGCCAGACTGCGCCGCCCTGCGATTTGCCCATTTTGCGGCCATCGCTGGTGGTCAGCAGGGGGGTCGTGAGGCCATAGATCTCGTGATCCAGCACCCGGCGGGTTAGGTCGATGCCGTTGACGATGTTGCCCCATTGATCCGAGCCGCCCATCTGCAGAACGCAGTTATATCGGCGGTTCAGTTCGAGGAAGTCATAAGCCTGCAGGATCATGTAGTTGAATTCGAGAAAACTCAGCGACTGTTCACGATCCAACCGCGATTTCACCGATTCAAAGCTGAGCATCCGGTTGACCGAGAAATGCCGCCCAATATCGCGCAGGAAATCGAGGTAGTTCAGGCTATCCAGCCATTCGGCATTGTTCAGCATCAACGCGCCGGTCTCGCTGTCATCGTAAGACAGGTATTTCGAGAACACCTGCTTCATGCCTGCGATATTGGCGTCGATCTGTTCAGGGCCCAGCAGGGGGCGTTCATCCGAGCGGAACGAGGGATCGCCCACCTTGGTGGTGCCGCCGCCCATCAGGGTAATTGGCTTGTGGCCGGTTTTCTGCAACCAGCGCAGCACCATAATGTTCATCAGGTGACCTACATGCAGCGACTGTGCGGTGGCGTCATAGCCGATATAAGCCGTCTGCACCCCAGAAATCAGAGCGTCGTCAAGGCCTTGATAATCGGTGCAGTCGGCGAGAAAGCCGCGCTCGATCATCGTGGCGATGAAATCCGATTTGGGGTGGTAGGTCATGACGCTCAACAGGCCTTGTGTTCTGGCCCTCTCTGCAAGGGCTGGTGTAAGTCATAGGTCAGTAATTTCAAAACCAGACCCGCTTGGTCGCACGACGGAAAGTACATTCATGCGACTGGCCTTCTAATTCCCTAAGTCTCGCGGAATGTCCAGTCATTGGCGAGCAAGTGCAGTCCGTACTGAAAGAATCTTGCGGATAAGCTTTCTGAGGGAAACGCGAAGAAATAACGCATAGCGAAACCCAGAATATCGCGTCAGTCTTTGAAGCGTACCAAGTCCTGCCGGATAACCTCTGGTTCTAGCGTGCAGTGTGTCTGGACAGAAGCGGCTTTTCATTCTTGATGTGGCGTTCAATCAGTTGCTTTTGCAGCTTCCCGGATGGGATCGGGCAGGCGGGCTTGGGGGCAAATTCCAGTTCTGCTATCTCGGGGAATATGCTCAGGATTTCTATTCGTGCTTCTGCACTGATGGCCTTGAGCACTTCCGGTCCGGTGAACAGGCTTTCCGATGGTGCGCCTTCGGCATAGACTACCTCGTGCTGTCCAAAAAGAAGGTGAAAATACTCGACGCTCTGAGCATCCTGGTCGATGAAAATACCGGGCAGCGAAGTCAGATTGACGGCGGGTACCAGAACTTCGGAAGTCCTGAACATACGCTCGACAATCTTTGAAGACACCAGCATCCGGTGCTGCCGGGACACCACAAGATCACGCTGAGGCAAGCCCAGACCTAACGCTCCGGCGCTGATACGAACCGGGCGCAGTTTGGGGTTTGCGGCCAGTTCCGGGGCAGATATCGTACGGCGAAACACCCGCAGCAGGGTGGCAAATCCGGGCCCATCACCTGTGGGATCAAACACTTCGATCTCATCGCTGGCTTTCAGATCCTCGACCGCCTTATGGCCACCCCTTACCCGAATATTCGTGCCACTGGTGAAACAGGGAACAAAGTCGTCAACGGGCAGATTTACGACTGGACTGGCGAAGGCACCGTCACCCAGCGCCGTGATCGTCAGTGTTGTGTTGAGCGGGGGGACATCCCCCAAAAAGCCGATGAAAAACCCTTGCTCGGCTCCGCCGCCAAACGCGCCGTTGCCGCTGGAATCATAGTCGAAAACGCCAATCGTGTAGGTATTGGTGCCATCCGTGACTATGTAATTGTAGTCCCAGGCAATTGCATTCCCCAGATAGGTTTGCGTGGGGTCGTCTGGGAATTCGTTGTTTACACCGTCTCCTTCGATGGTGTTGGGGTCAACACCATCAGTAATTTCGATCGTATTATATGCGGAGATCTGAAATGTCGTTCCAACGCCGCCGAATTGGGCCTGGTTCGTGGTCAGAGTCGTGTCCGTCCGAAATGCACCGTATATGTTTGGCATAAACCCTGTTCAGGCCAATTCACTACCGCTTTTTACTAAGCTGTATGAACCTACTCACCCGTCCTCAATTTGTTGTCTGTGCTTTGCTGCATATTAATATCTCATCTATAAGCATTGGCGCAACATTTGCGAATATCCGGGGTTTTGAGCCTGCGCTTTTATTGCACTCAACATCCCAAAATACCTGCCATTATTCAGTCGCTTTGTTTCAATGAAAATCTGACGAAGCTGAGCTATATGGAATGATCGTAGGTGCTTCAGATCAAGTGGAACACTGAAACCGGCAACGGGCATTCTTGGGAGAGCTTGGCACCTGCTGTAGCGATCTGCGAACATGTGGTAATGGACTTTGTACAGCTCTTTCATGAGCACTCGGAACTGCGCTGCGTTTGGGAACGCCTTGTCGCCTTCATTCGCGGTCTCGTACCTTTCGGAATTCTGTAGCGGCGCACGGTACAGGCGGGGGCAGAGGCAAGGAAAAGGCACCTTTTCCAAGAAAAATGAAGCTCGCGCATGATGTGTCTTGCCTTGGCTTTGCATTACCGTGCAGGTTGTGCTCAGAACCCGGCGAAACGGGTGGAGAGACGCAATACGAGGTCGGCGTGGGCAGGGTCATCAGCAAATCGGGGGCGATCAGAGCGTTGGGGGCCATGTCGGGCACATCGCTGGACGGTGTGGACGCTGCGGTCGTTGAAACCGATGGGCAGCAGATATTCGGCTTTGGTCCCAGCGGGTATCGCGCTTATTCCGAAGAAGAGCGTGCCACACTGCGCGCGGCGCTGGGGCTTTGGCATGGACCAAAGGTTGATATTTCGGCTGAATTGGTGACCCAGGCACATGCCGAGGTTCTTTCAGAGTTCGAAGAGGTCGACCTGATCGGCTTCCACGGTCAGACATTGGCACATGAGCCGCGTGGGCGTGGCACGTTGCAGGTGGGTGACGGGCTGGGTCTGTCGCAGGCTTTGGGGCTGCCGGTGGTCTGGGATTTTCGCAGCGATGATGTGGCGCTGGGCGGAGAGGGTGCGCCTCTGGCCCCGTTCTTTCATTTCGCCTGCGCCAAATGGATCGGGGCGGAAGAGCCGCTGTGTTTCCTCAATCTGGGCGGTGTTGGGAACCTGACCTATGTTGACCCGTCTTTTGACGGGCCTGAAGCGCCAGGGGCGTTGCTGGCTTTCGACACCGGACCTGCCAACGCGCCGGTTGACGATCTGATGCAGGCGCGGTTGGGGATGCCGATGGATCGGGACGGCGCGCTGGCCCGAGAGGGTACGGTCGAGACCGGCGCACTGGAGCTGTTTCTGGCCGAGCCCTATTTCAACCGAATGCCGCCCAAATCGCTGGACCGGAATGATTTCTCGGAAATGATCGGTCTTGTGACCGAGCTGAGCGATGCGGATGCGGTGGCCACGTTGACCGGGATGAGCGCTGCGGGTGTGCTGCAGGGGATGGAGCATTGTCCCAAGCCACCCGCCCGTATGTTGGTGACCGGGGGTGGACGGCACAATCCGGTGCTGATGGAAATGCTGCGTGTGTCGCTGGATTGTCCGGTGGAGCCGGTTGAGGCGGTTGGGCTGGATGGCGATATGCTGGAGGCGCAGGCCTTTGCCTATCTCGCCGTGCGTGTGGCGCGGGGATTGCCGACCTCATGCCCGGGTACCACCGGGGTAAGTGCGCTGGTCGGGGGCGGTGTCGTGTCGTCTCCGGCGAGGGGTGTCGTGGTGAGCGGGTAGGGGGCTCTGCCCCCGTCGCTGCGCGACTCCCCCGAGGTATTTTTGGCCAGATGAAGGGACGGATCTAGCGATTTAGGGCACGCGCGTAATCCAGGGTGAATTCGGTGTAGCCGTCCGAGGTGGATTGCAGGTGTGCCTGGGTCCAGCGGTGGAAGGCTGGAAGGTGGTGGAAAGGCACGTTTGGAAAGGCGTGGTGTTCCGCGTGGTAGGGCATGTTCCAGGCCAGAAATCGGATCATTCGATTGGTAAAGGTGGTACGGGAGTTTTCGAGCATATTTGCCACCGGCGGGCAGAGGCCGTGTTCGGCGAGCAGGTATAGGCGCAGGAAAGGCTGGCCGATAAGGGCGGGCAGAAGCCAGAGCCAGAACAACAAGGGGCTGAAGAACAGGCTGAGTGCGCCCAGGGCATATAGTGTGGACAATATTCGGGCTTCGGTTCGTATGGCGTGGTGCTGGCGGGTTGGCAGGTAAGCGGCGTCAATCCTGCCGCGCGCGTTGTCGGTCAACACACGGGCCATACCCGTCCAATATGGCCAGCCGCTGAGATAGATCGCAAGGCTGCGCCAGTTTTCGGGGCGGGGTTTGCCGCCAAGTTCCGGGTCTTTGGTTGGGTGGTTTGTCCATTTGTGATGGGCAAGGTGAAAGTAGCGAAACCATGTGAACGGCAGGCAGATAGGAATTGAGACAAGGTGCCCAACCGCTTCGTTGATCCAAGGGGTTTTGAACGGCGTCTTGTGGGTGCATTCGTGGCTGAGCGTAAAGAGGAAAACCAGCAATAGGCCTTGCGGCAGGAGCAGTAGTGGCCAGAGGGGAACCTGTAGGATGATACCGGTGCTGGTTGCTGTCAAAGCGCCGAAATAGATCGCTAGATGTCTGAGACTTGGCATGTCCGACCGCTGTTGCAGCCTGTCCTTGGTCTCGGGCGGGATCGCGGCGATCAGGGCGCGGTGGTCCATGGAATTACACTCCAGGAATATCAAAGCCGGGTGGCGCGAGTTCAAACCCATCAAATTCAAATCCCGGTGAAACAGTGCAACTGACTAGCGTGTAGTCTCCACTGCTGCGCGCCGCCTGCCAATGGCCCTTGGGTACAATAAGCTGCGGTGCGCCTTGGGTCAGATCAGGTGTGAGGGTGTGGTCTTTGGCAGGGCCTGTATCGGAGGCGCTGAGCGAGAGGATCAGCGGAGCGCCGGAATGGTAGAGCCAGATCTCGGTCGCATCTACCTTGTGCCAGTGGCTGCGCTCACCCTCTGCCAGCAGGAAGTAGATGCAAGTGCCGGTGGCACGGCCGGGATTGTCGGCGCGCCAGGTCTCTTTGAACCAGCCGCCTTCGGGGTGCTGCTGCAGGTTCAGGTGTTGGATGATGTCTTGCGCGGTCATGGGAGCCTCGGGTCTGTTTGTGGGATTATGCACGCACGCGCACGATCTGCTATGGCAATTGTGTATGCAGAGCATATGTTTGCCGCATGACTTTGATGATCCCGTTTGACAACAGCTATGTTCGCCTGCCGGACACCTTCTTTGCGCGGCAGGGGCCCGTGCCTGTGCGTGCACCAAAGCTTGTTGCCTTCAACAGTGATCTGGCGCGACTGTTGCGGATTGCGCCGGGCGACGTTGAAGAGATGGCGCAGGCTTTTGCGGGCAATACTGTGCCCGAGGGGGCCGAGCCGCTGGCGCAGTTATATTCCGGGCATCAGTTTGGCACCTATAACCCTCAGCTAGGAGATGGGCGCGCGGTTTTGTTAGGTGAGACGGTCGGAGTCGACGGGATTCGGCGGGATATTCAATTGAAGGGCTCAGGGCAGACACCTTTCTCGCGCCAGGGAGATGGACGTGCCTGGCTGGGGCCGGTTTTGCGCGAATATGTGGTTTCCGAGGCGATGCATGCGCTGGGCGTTCCCACCACGCGCGCCTTGGCAGCGGTTGAAACCGGAGAGATCGTGCTGCGCGAGGGTCCGATGCCCGGGGCGGTATTGACACGTGTAGCGCAAAGCCATTTGCGGGTAGGCACGTTTCAGGTGTTTGCAGCGCGAGGGCAGTTAGAGAGCCTGCAACGGCTAACTGAATATGCCATTCAGCGCCACTATCCTGAGGCGGACGGGGCTATGGGTTTGTTGCGCGCGGTTCGGGATGCGCAGGCCGGGTTGATCGCCCGATGGATGAGCGTGGGTTTCATTCACGGGGTCATGAATACTGACAACAGCTCGATCGCCGGTGAGACGATCGACTATGGCCCATGTGCGTTCATGGACAGCTATCACCCGAATACAGTCTATAGCTCGATCGACCGGATGGGGCGGTATGCCTACTCGAACCAGCCTGAGATTGCGGTTTGGAATCTGGCGCAGCTGGCAACGGCCCTAATTCAGCAGTTTGAGGACAAGGACGCAGCTGTCGAAGAGGCCACCGAAATTGTCCATGCCATGCCTGCGTTGATGCAGGCACATTGGCTGGAACGTTTCAGGGCCAAGATCGGATTGGTTCGGGCAGAGGAGGGGGATCTTGAAATGATCTCGGATCTGTTGACGCGGATGGCGCAGAATCAGGCGGACTTCACAAACACGTTCCGCGCGCTGGGCAGCGACCGCGCGCGAGACCAGTTTGCCGACCCGGCGGCTTTTGACGAATGGGCAAAGGGATGGCAGGAACGCTTGGCGCGTGAGGATGCGCCTTTGGACGTGATGGATGCGGCCAATCCGGCCTTCATTCCACGCAATCATCGGGTGGAGCAGATGATTCAGGCTGCGGTGCAAGGCGATTACGCACCGTTCAATCGGCTGAATGAAGTGCTGTCACGGCCGTATGAGGATCAACCAGATTCAGCTGACCTGATGCGCCCTCCGGCGAAGAACGAGGTCGTACACGCGACATTCTGCGGTACGTAACAAAGAGACGGTTTCTTATGAAGAAACCGAGCCTGAAACTTTTGAAGTTTCAGCTTTTGAGGCTATCGGGGCGTGTCTGCAAAGGGCTCGGCGATCACCTGACACGCATCTTCATAGACAATGTAGCCGATCCGGTCTGATCGCAGAGTATCGATCTGGTATCCGTTTTCTTTGAGCAGTGCGACCATCTCATACGACTTGCCCAAAACCTCATTGGCTTCGGGTTTGAACCAGCTGAGGCCTTTGGTGTTGCGCTGAAAGGCGCCTTTAGATTTTGTCCTGTTGAACCGATAGGGGATTTCAAGGTTTTCCCGGAACCAAACCAGCAGCGCCTCAATTCGATCGAATGTGTATTTATCCAGCGCGGCAGTGTCGCGCAGGTCGTAGGCCGCGCAGAAGAACCCCTGACGCGCGTCCATATCTTCTATCTTGATCGGATGGACAAACCTTATGAACATGATCGTGAAGGTGGCCGAGGGGCTGCGCGGGCTCAAGGCCGTTTTGCACAAATGTTAGCGGAGCAAGCGGCGCGTTGCCATTCAGCGCTGGGTTCGGCTTGCACTTGTCCGACCAGTTGGCGATCTTGGGTTAAATCAGTTTAAGTGTGCCGATGACCTACCGCTCGACCCTGCGCCTTGCCAGTTACAACATTCAGAAATGCGTGGGACTCGATTTCCGGCGGCAGCCGCAGCGGATATTGCAGGTCATCGAAAGCATGCAGGCCGATATCGTTGTTCTGCAGGAGGCGGACAAACGATTGCCGCCCCGTCCTGCCGCTTTGCCACATTTCATGCTGGATGAGGCCGGGTGGCAGATCGTGGACTTGGGCGGTGCCGGTAGTCTTGGTTGGCATGGCAACGCGGTGATCTGGCGTGGGGACGCCATTCAGGTGCGTCAGGCAGGTCATCATGATTTGCCGGGTCTGGAGCCCCGCGGCGCCGTGCGGGTCGAGTTTGATACGCAGATCGGGCCTTTGCGGGTGATGGGCATGCATCTTGGGCTTTTGCCGGCGTCGCGACGCCAACAGATCAGTCATATCCGTCGATGTGATTCTGATCTGGAACACATGCCCACCGTCTGGGCCGGGGATTTCAACGAATGGTCACGCCAGCCTGTTCTAGATCATTTGGCCCCGGACATGCGGTTTCTTCCTCCGGTTCCAAGCTTCCCGGCCGCGCAGCCATTGGGGGCACTGGACAGAATCGCGGTGGGGCAGGGGCTTGAGGCTGCACTGCACGGGGTGCATGATGCGCGGCCCGCGCATATCGCCTCGGATCATTTGCCGGTCTGGGCCGATCTGCGGCGCATCGCCTGACCGCAAAATCGTCTGTGGCGCAGGGCGCGTAGACATATTAAGACAGAACACCGAACAGTCCCGGGGGTCACCATGTCCGACACGATTATCGCCCGTTGCGAAGCCAAGGGCCTGCGCATGACCGGCCAGCGGCGGACCATTGCACAGGTCTTGCAGCAAAGCGAAGATCACCCGGATGTAGAAGAGCTTTATGCCCGTGCTTCAGCCGAAGATGCGGGAATTTCGATCGCGACAGTCTATCGTACCGTGAAGTTGTTCGAAGAGGCCGGGATACTTGAGCGGCTGGAGTTCGGCGACGGGCGCGCGCGATACGAAGATGCAGAGCGCGATCACCACGACCACCTGATCGACATGCAGTCAGGCGAGGTGATCGAGTTTGTCGACCCTGAGATAGAAGCTCTGCAAGAAAAGATTGCAGCCAAGCTTGGCTACAGGCTGAAAGGCCATCGCCTTGAATTGTACGGCGTACCGTTGGAAAAAGACTGACACATCACGAAAATCGATCGGTCGGTGAACGCGATTTCATCAAACATGTCGTAATACTGCTTGCGACGTCGCAAAGGTTGCGGTTTTGCTGCCGGAAAGGTCCGCCTGACAGCGGCCTGTTCCAATGGAAACGCGCATGAACAACGTAAACGGCATTTTGCTGATCATCGGCTCGATGGCGGCCTTCGCGCTTGAGGACATGTTCATCAAGCATCTCTCGGTCAGTGTGTCGACCGGGCAGATCATGATCGCATTGGGTCTGATCTGCGGGGCTGTGTTCACGCTTATGTCTATGGCAACACGCAAACGCATCTTCGACCCGGTCGCGTGGCAACCTTTGCCGCTGATCCGTGCCGGGACCGAAGCCTTTGGTGCACTCAGCTTCGTGACCGCGCTGTCACTTGTTGATCTGTCGACTGTGGCGGCGGTTTTTCAGGCGATGCCACTATTCGTCACGATGGGGGCAGCACTGTTTCTGGGTGAGCAGGTCGGTTGGCGCCGTTGGAGCGCCATCGGGATCGGCTTTGTCGGCGTCTTGATGATCATCCGCCCCGGGTTCGAGGGATTCCAGCCGGAATCATTGTTTGTTTTGGTCTCGGTCGTTGCGATCGCGGCACGTGATCTGATCACACGCAGGTTGGATGTTCGTGTGGCCTCGTCGGTCGTCGCATTGCAGGCCTATATCGGAGTGGCGCTGGCTGGTGCGGCCCTTATGGTGTTCACAGCACAGCCCGTTGTGCCGCTGCAAGCTGCGCAGATCGGGCCTTATCTGGGTGCCATCGGGTTCGGCGTTTTGGGCTATTACGGCATCGTAACCGCGATGCGGATTGGCGAAGCTTCAGCGCTGACGCCATTTCGGTATACTCGGTTGGTGTTCTCGATCACGGCCGGGATGCTGATGTTTGGCGAACGCCCCGACAGCATGACGTTGGCCGGTGCTGGTCTGATTATCGGATCAGGTCTGTATACTTTCATTCGAGAACGCCAGCTGGCGCGGGCATTGGCAGTGGCCTAAGCGCCCGCGACCTGTTGGCGCAAACAGCAAACTGTTAGCCCTAAAGGCTGAAAAATATAAGTGTTAGCGATAACGGAAACGGTTTACTTTTCGCCGCGTGCTGGTATGAGGCATGCAACCGTTGGCATCATTGGGACCCGTATCATGAGCACGATCATCGACATCCACGCACGCGAAATACTGGACAGCCGGGGCAACCCGACGGTCGAAGTGGACGTGATTCTGGAAGACGGCACCATGGGCCGCGCCGCAGTGCCTTCAGGTGCGTCGACCGGCGCCTACGAGGCGGTGGAAAAGCGCGATGGTGACAAATCTCGTTACATGGGCAAGGGCGTGCTGGAAGCGGTTGCTGCCGTTAACGGTGAGATCGCCGAAGAACTGGTGGGCTTTGACGCGACCGAGCAGGTGGCCATCGATCAGGCGATGATTGAACTCGACGGGACCGAGAACAAGGGCCGTCTGGGCGCGAACGCTATCCTGGGTGTCTCGCTGGCGACGGCCAAGGCGGCGGCGGATTTCACCACGCAGCCTCTGTATCGCTATGTTGGCGGTACTTCGGCGCGCGTTCTTCCGGTTCCGATGATGAACATCATCAACGGGGGTGAGCACGCCGATAATCCGATCGACATTCAGGAATTCATGATCATGCCGACCTCGGCCGCGAATATCCGCGAAGCCGTGCGCATGGGGTCGGAGGTGTTCCATACGCTCAAGCGCGAACTGTCGGCTGCCGGACTGGCCACCGGAGTGGGGGACGAAGGTGGTTTTGCCCCTAACATCGCTTCGACCCGTGAGGCACTGGATTTCATCCTGCAGGCGGTCGAAAAAGCGGGCTACAAACCCGGAGAAGAGATCCATCTGGCGCTGGACTGCGCCGCCACCGAATACTACCGCGACGGAAAATATGTTCTGTCGGGTGAAAACATCTCGCTGACCTCAGAGGAAAACGCAGAGTATCTGGCGACATTGGTCAAAGATTACCCAATTATCTCGATCGAAGACGGCATGTCCGAGGACGATTGGGATGGCTGGAAAGCGCTGACTGATGCCATCGGCAACGAAGTACAACTGGTCGGCGACGACCTGTTCGTAACCAACCCAGAGCGTCTGGCCGAGGGAATCGATCGTGGCTGTGCCAACTCGATGCTGGTTAAGGTGAACCAGATTGGATCACTAACTGAAACCCTGCGCGCCGTCGATATGGCCCACCGTGCACGGTATACCAACGTGATGTCGCATCGCTCGGGCGAGACCGAAGATGCCACCATTGCCGATTTGGCTGTGGCGACCAACTGCGGGCAGATCAAAACCGGCTCGTTGGCGCGGTCGGACCGGTTGGCCAAATACAACCAGCTGATCCGCATCGAGGAATCGCTGGGTGAGGTCGCAGAATACGCCGGCGCGTCGATCCTAAAGCGCTGAGTTTGGCGTACTTGGTAAAACCAGATCAGGCCCCGGTAGAACGCCGGGGCCATTTTTTTCTTTGCGTCATTACCGATCCGTCTAAGCTGGGCATCGAAGGCCAACATGGGAGAGGGCGATTTATGACAACATTCAAACGCATCGTTGGCGCTGGGGCGCTATTGATCCTGCCTCAGCTTGCAGGGGCTGATCGTCCGCCTCAGGCAGTGTGCCAGAAAATGGTGGAAGGCGATCCCAGCGGGCAGGTCACGATGGAGGAATGCCTGTGCACCTATAACGTCGCCAACACGGTTTTGGACGATGACATCAAAGAATTATTGTTCGAGTCCTGGTACACAGGTGAGAACATAACTGAACAGTTGAATGCGCTGCCCAAACCCAAACGCGTGCCCCGGCAGTTCAAGACCATGGAGCAGACGTTCAATAAGAACTGCCGCTGATCGTTAAGCTAAACAAACATAAATGTCGTTATGTGTGAACTTGTTCCTATTGCGGCGCTGTGACTCCCGATAGTCTGCAAGCATTGCAGAAAGGGGGACGATATGTCTGCTTCAAAGGTCTTTCTCGTAATTTCAATGCTTTGCGCGGGGATGCTGGCCGCATGTTCAGAGCCTGGGACCTATCCGATCACAGGGATGCAGGTTTCGCAGGATGATCCGGTGCAGGAAATGGCAAATCCGGCGGTAATCTTCCGGGGGGAATCGCGCTAAAGCGATTTGCTCATCAGCATGTAGCGATCGCGCGGTTTAAAACCTGACCGCAGATATAGTTTCTGCGCGGTTTCGTTGGTTCGGTCGACCTCAAGATGCAGGGCGGTCAGACCGGCCTCGGCCAGCGCCTTGGGGAGATCATGCAGCACTTCGGTGGCGATACCGCGTCCGCGAACGGCGGGGCGGATGTAAATCTCATCTACAAAGGCATCCATGCCACCAAACTCGACCGACCAGCCGAAGGTGAGGATGACATAGCCCAGCGGTGCGCGGCCCGGACCGATCAGATATATGCACCCATGGGGTATTCCATCCAGCAGAGGGGCCAGCGCGTTGCGACGTTTCTCGTCATCCTGCGCGATGCCGGATTCCGAGTGAAACGCCGCGACCAGCGCCATCAGTCGGTCCAGATCGTCGGGGCGGGCAAGGCGGAGTGCGGCGGTCATAGGCGGGCAAGTCTTTCTGTGAGCAGGTCGAAGAAACCTTGGGCATCCACGTCACCCATGAACATGGCGTTTGGTGCGCGATCAGTGACCCGCCACCAGTCGGCCACTGTCATGCCCAACGTCAATTCTGATTGGGTTTCGATCTCAACATTGATGTGGCGGCCCGAGAACAACTCGGGTCGGATCAGATAGGCGGTGACGCAGGGGTCGTGCAGCGGTGCGCCCTCCGATCCGTATTTTTCTTTGTCGAAACGTTCGAAGAAATCGGTCATCTCTGCCACTGCATGACCAACCTTGCTGTCCAATGCCCGGAATGCATCATTGCGATGGGGTGTGACCAGCGCATCATGTGTGACATCCAATGGCATTACGACGACATGAATGCCGGATTTAAACACAATATCAGCAGCTTCCGGGTCGACATAAATGTTGAATTCGGCTGCTGGTGTGATGTTTCCAACCTCAAAATACGCACCACCCATCAGGACGATTTCCTGCACCCGGTCGATGATGTCGGGCGCTTTTTGGAAGGCAGTGGCGATGTTCGTCAGCGGCCCCAGAGGGCAGAGCGTCACCGTGCCGGGCTCATGTGCGCGTAGGGTATCGATGATAAAATCGACCGCGTGACCCTCGGCCAGAGGCATTTCGGGATCTGGCAAAACAGGGCCGTCGAGCCCTGTTTTACCATGCACATGCTCGGCGGTGACGAGCGGGCGTTTCAAGGGGCGATCGCATCCGGCGTAGACGGGGATTTCGGTGTGCCCCGCCAACTCGCACACGATGCGAGCGTTTTTGGCGGTCAGCTCCAAAGGCACGTTTCCAGCGACGGCGGTGATACCCAGAACCTCGATCTCTTCGGGGCTGGCAAGCGCCAGAAGAATGGCGACGGCGTCGTCCTGTCCGGGATCGGTGTCGATTATGATCTTGCGGGGCATTGTGGTCTCCGGGGCCGTGAAGGGCGGACACTCGCAAGTGTCGCGGGGCTTGTCCAGCGGTTTCAGGCCTCGCGTGCGGCATCCACCGGCGGGAGTTTGCCGTTGGCGCGGTGTTCCTCGATTTTCACCTCATCCCACAGCGCGTCCATTTCGGCCAGATCACTTTGGGTGGGCGTTTTTCCGCGTTCGGCCAGCCGGGCTTCGACCTTCTCAAAACGACGAGTAAACTTGGCGTTTGTGCGGCGCAGGGCAGCCTCGGGTTCGATGCCCAGATGGCGGCCAAGGTTGACCATCACAAACAGCAGATCGCCGAATTCATCCTCAAGCGCGTCGGCATCCATGCTGTCGCGCGCCTCTTCCAGTTCGGCGGCCTCTTCGGTGATTTTGGCCAGCACATGGCTGGCGTCGGGCCAGTCGAACCCTACGCGCGCGGCACGTTTCTGCAGCTTATGTGCGCGTAGCAGGGCGGGCAGGTTGGCGGCGACACCGTCTAGTGCACCTTTTTGTTCTTTGCCCGCACGTTCGGCGGCTTTGATGGTTTCCCAGTCCTTTGTCTGTTGATCCGCCGACTTGTCTCGGGACTCATCACCGAAGACGTGTGGGTGACGGGTAACCATCTTGTTCGACATGGTGCGCACCACGTCCTGAAAGGTAAAATGCCCAGCCTCTTCAGCCATTTGCGCGTGGAAGACGGATTGGAACAGCAGGTCGCCCAGCTCTCCCTTCAATTCGTCATAAGCCTCGCGTTCGATGGCATCGGCGACTTCATAGGCTTCTTCGATCGTATAGGGCGCGATGGTCGAAAAATCCTGTTCGATATCCCACGGGCAGCCGGATTGAGGGTCGCGTAAGCGGCGCATGATTTCCAGCAAACGCTCGATACCTGCGTCCGTGTCGTGGATCAGAGGATTTTCGGCCATTGCGAACCCTTTCGTTCCGGTGTCAGATGCATCCATCCCGCAGTCAGGATCAGGAGTCCACCCCAGATGCCCGTCGTCAACCGAATTGCCGATTACGCCGCTGATATGGCCAAGTGGCGCCAGCACCTTCACACCATCCCCGAATTGGAATTCGAATGCTATGAGACCGCCGCCTATGTGGCCGAGCGTCTGCGCGAGTTTGGGGTAGATGAACTGCATGAGGGAATCGCCAAAACCGGCATGGTCGCGATCATCAACGGGCAGGGCGAGGGACCGACTATTGGTCTGCGCGCTGACATGGATGCTCTGCCGATTACCGAGGAAACGGGCGTGGACTACGCCTCGAAGAACCCCGGTAAGATGCATGCCTGCGGTCATGACGGGCACACAACCATGCTGCTGGGTGCTGCGCGCTATCTGGCCGAAACGCGGAATTTTGCGGGCCGGGTTGCGCTGATCTTTCAGCCTGCCGAGGAAGAGGGCGGCGGCGCGGGCGTGATGGTTGAAGAAGGCATCATGGATCGGTTCGATATCTCTCAGGTTTACGGTATCCATAACACTCCGGGTCGGCCCGAGGGGCTGTTCGAAACCACGCCGGGGCCGCTGATGGCCGCAGTAGATACGTTTGAGATCCATATTCAGGGCGTGGGCGGCCACGGGGCAATGCCGCATGAGACGCGCGACCCGGTGATGGCAGCTTGCGGGATGGCGCAGGCGATCCAAACCATCGTCAGCCGCAACCACTATGCGCTGGACGATCTGGTGGTGTCGGTGACGCAGATACACACCGGAACAGTGAATAACGTGATCCCTGATACCGCTTATCTGAACGGCACCGTTCGCACCTTTGATCCGGCCGTGCAAAGGATGGTCAAAGAGAGAATGGCGCAGATCGTGGCGGGGCAGGCGGCCTCGTACGGTGTCGAGGCCAAACTGGACTATCAGGAGGGTTATCCTGCCACCATCAATGACGCCGACAAGGCGGCATTCGCGGCTGAAGTGGCGCGGGATGTATCCGGCGCGGAACGCGTGAAAGATGATGCTGGGCGTGAGATGGGGGCAGAGGATTTTTCCTACATGCTGCAGGCCCGACCTGGTGCTTACTTGTTCATGGGGCAAGGAGATGGCGCGGGGCTGCACCATCCGAAATACAACTTCAATGACGACGTCGCGCCGATCGGAGCGTCCTTCTTCGCACGGATCGTCGAAAAGGCACAGCCGTTGGGCTGACAGGGAAAAGACATGGCACTGGAAGATGCAAAGAACCAGGTGGATGAGGCATTCACCAACCCCGATCTTAAGGGGCTGTCCTATGAAAACACCTTTGGCGGCGCGACCTCATTCCTGCGGCGGCTTTATACCAAAGACCTGACGGGTGCGGATATTGCTGTAACCGGCGTGCCTTTCGATCAGGCGGTGACAAATCGCCCCGGAACCCGTCTGGGGCCGCGCGCGATCCGTGAGGCGAGCGCGTTGCAATCCCCGGATGCACCCTATGGCTGGCCCTTTGACGCGCTCAGCGAGTTGGCGATCGTGGATTATGGAGATATGGCCTATGACTATGCCAATATCCCGGCCTTTCCCGACACGCTGACCGATCATATCCGTACCATTTTGGCGGCGGATGTGGCTTCGGTCACGCTGGGAGGGGATCACTATATCAGCTTCCCGATCCTTAAGGCCTATGCCGAGAAATATGGGCCAATGTCACTGCTGCAATTCGATGCGCATACGGACACCTGGGCCGATGACGACATGTCCCGCGTGGATCACGGGACGATGTTCTACAAGGCAGTGAAATCGGGGTTGGTTGATCCGAAACGCTCGGTTCAGGTGGGCATTCGCACTACAAACGAAGACACGTTGGGCGTCAACATCATCGACGCGCGCGAGGTTTACGAATCCGGACCCGCCGCCGTGGCGCAGAAGATCAGGGGTATTCTGGGCGACAGTCCGGTCTATCTGAGCTTTGACATCGATGGCCTCGATCCGGCCTTTGCGCCGGGGACGGGCACACCGGTCTGGGGCGGTCTAACTTCGATTCAGGCGCAGATCATTCTGCGCGACATCGCCGGGATCAACATCAAGGGCGGCGATGTGGTTGAGGTATCTCCGCCATACGATACCTCTGGTGCGACGGCGATTGCGGGGGCTCATGTGGCGACGCAGATCATTTGCTTGCTTGGGTGGAACAAGCTGGTGAAACCTTAACCTTTGGTTAGGCATAATCCCGGTATCTGCTTGGTTAAGGCACCGGATCGGAGACATCACATGACCCAATACAACCAACCGATTGGCGGCAATGATCTGGCACGGTTTTCGGGGCCGAACACGTTTATGCGGTTGCCACAGGCGTCGTCGCTGGACGGGCTGGATGTGGCGATCCTGGGGGTTCCGATGGATATCGGCACTTCGTGGCGGTCGGGCACACGGTTCGGACCCAAGCAGATTCGCAGTGAAAGTGCGATGATCCGGCCCTATAACATGTCCAATGGCGCGGCACCGTTCGACCATTTGCAGATCGCAGATATCGGCGATCTGGCGATCAACACTTTCTCGCTCGCCGACAGTCTTAAGATCATCAAGGAAAGCTATGACGGCATTTTGGCGCAAGGTGTTGTCCCAGTGGCGATGGGTGGGGATCACTCGATCACTTTGCCGATCCTGCGGGCGATGGCGGCCAAGCACGGGCCTGTGGCTCTGGTGCACGTGGACGCCCATGCTGACGTGAATGATGAGATGTTCGGTGAAAAGGAAACCCACGGCACTGTCTTCCGCCGCGCCTATGAGGAAGGGCTGATTGTCCCTGACAAGACCTTTCAGATCGGCATTCGAGGCTCGGGTTACGCCGCCAGCGACTTTACCGAGGCACAGGGTTGGGGGTTCCGTCAGTACCCGGCGTGGGAGCTGTGGCAACAGAACCTGACCGAAATCGGCTCTTTGATCCGTAAAACTGTTGACGATCACCCGGTCTATATCACCTACGATATCGACAGCCTCGATCCGGCCTATGCACCCGGAACAGGCACGCCCGAGATCGCAGGTCTGACCACTCCGCAGGCGCTGCAGTTGATCCATGCACTGGCAGGCATGAATGTGGTGGGCTGCGATCTGGTCGAAGTATCTCCACCCTATGATCCGTCGGGCAATACGGCACTGACCGCAGCCAATCTACTGTTCGAGATGCTGTGCATTCTGCCCGGAGTGACGTCACGATAGGGGTGCGACGCCATCCTCTGACCGAGTAAGCAGGGCATAGCGGGAATGAATGGGCAGATAAAAATGTTGCTGTGGCTGTTGATTGCGGTGGGCCTTGCAATGGGTGCCTATATCAGACTTGCGCCTTCAGATCCTGTGCGCTGGCATGTGGCCCCTGAAGACACGGAACGAGACCTGAAGGGTGGTGTCGTTCGGGTCGTCGAAACCGGTCCTGATGGGCTGGCGCGTCTCGATAAAATTGCGCGCGCAACACCACGCACCAGTGTGCTGGCCGGATCGCTGGAAGAGGGCATGATCACCTATATCACCCGTACCAAGGTGTTCGGTTTTCCCGATTACACCACCGTGCAGCTAGACGGTGATACGCTGCGTATCTATGCAAGATTAAGATTTGGCCGGAAAGATTTCGGCGTCAATCGGGACCGGGTCACCCAATGGCTTGCTTTGCTGCAACCCTGACGACAAACAGCCCTCTTGCACCTCGCGCCACATGGGCACGTTCAGCGACATCTGGCATTGGGCCATGAACATGCGGCCGTCGACCTGCAGGCATATCATCTCTCCCAACTCGATGCGGGTGCCGGATTTGTCGGTGCAATAGCAGTCTTGCACTTTGCCTCCGGGGCCAACAACATCGGCCATTCCGGGCGTCGCAATGAGTGTCAGGGCTAAGATCAGTCGCTTCATGGCCCAAGCCTAGCACAAGGCAGGGCCTTGACCAAAGCCTCTGGATGATAGACACCGCGCGGATGATCCCCGAAGAACGCCTTGAACAGATAACTCAGCGATTCCAATACCTCGAAGCGGCCATGGCGGATGGTGCCTCGGGCGGGGATATTGCAGCTTTGGCAAAGGAATATTCCGACCTCAAGCCGGTGGTCGATCAGATCATGGCGTGGCGTCAGCTGGTTTCAGATCTGGCCGAGGCCGAGGCAATGCTGTCCGACCCGGACATGAAAGAGCTGGCCGAAGAGGAAATTCCAGAACTGCAGGCGCGTATCCCCGAGGCGGAGCATGCCTTGCAGCTGGCGCTGTTGCCCAAAGACGCGGCTGATGCGCGCCCGGCAATGCTGGAAATACGCCCCGGCACCGGCGGGGATGAGGCCGCGCTGTTTGCCGGAGACTTGCTGCGCATGTATCAACGCTATGCCGAAGCGCGGGGCTGGCAGTTCGAGATCATCGAGGAACAAGCGTCTGATCTTGGTGGGATCAAAGAGGTGGTGGCACATATCAAGGGCGACAATGTCTTTGCGCGGATGAAGTACGAATCCGGCGTGCATCGCGTGCAGCGCGTGCCCGAAACCGAAAGCGGTGGGCGCATTCATACCTCGGCGGCGACGGTGGCGGTTTTGCCAGAGGCCGAGGATGTGGACATTCAGATCGATGCCAATGACATCCGAATTGACACGATGCGCAGCTCGGGCGCGGGGGGGCAGCACGTGAACACGACGGATTCGGCTGTGCGGATTACTCACTTGCCCAGCGGAATCGTGGTGACCAGTTCCGAGAAATCCCAGCACCGAAACCGTGAGATAGCGATGCAGGTGCTGAAAACGCGCCTTTATGATCTTGAACGGCAGCGGATCGACAGCGAACGCTCGGCGGATCGCGCCAGTCAGGTCGGTTCAGGTGACCGGTCGGAACGGATTAGGACGTATAACTTCCCGCAAGGCCGCATGACGGATCACCGCATTAACCTGACGCTTTATAAGCTGGATCAGGTGATGCAGGGCGATCTGGATGAGGTGATCGACGCGCTGACCGCAGATGATCAGGCTCGGCTTCTGGCCGAAATGGCGCAATGATTGCTGCGCTGACAGCCGCGCAGGCCATGGTCGCTGCAACCGCACGTTTGCGCGCAGCCGGTGTGCCTGATCCAGCGCGGGATGCGCGGGTGCTGCTGGCGCATGCGGCGCGGATCGAGGCCAGCCGGGTGACGCTGATCGCGCCCGAGGAACTGCCGGAGGATATCGCGGAACGCTACGATCAATTGATCTCGCTAAGGGCCATCCGAGTGCCGGTATCGCATCTGCTGGGCGAGCGTGAATTCTATGGTCGGCGGTTTCGGGTCAGTCGCGATGTGCTGGACCCGCGCCCGGAGACCGAGGCATTGATCGAGGCGGCGCTGAGCGAGCCGTTTGATCATGTACTCGATTTGGGTGTGGGCTCGGGCTGTATCCTGATCACCTTGCTGGCCGAGCGGGCGAGTGCCTCGGGCGTCGGCGCCGACCTCAGCGAAGCTGCCTGTCTGCAGGCCAGCGCCAATGCAGTACAGCATCAGGTGCAGGCGCGCGTCGAGATTCGGCAATCTGACTGGTTCGAAAACATTGAAGGTCAGTTCGATCTGATTGTTTCGAATCCGCCCTATATTTCAGCGGACGAGATGCATGCGCTTTCCCCTGAAGTGCGCGAACATGAGCCGCGCATGGCGCTGACGGATGAGGGCGACGGTCTGGATGCCTATCGCCGTATTGCGGCGTCGGCCCCGGATTATCTGATGCCTGGCGGACGTATCCTGGTTGAAATTGGCCCGACACAGGGCGCTTATGTTTCTGCCCTTTTTGATGCCGCTGGTTTGACCGGCGTAAAGGTGATCCCAGATTTGGACGGGCGTGATCGTGTTGTGGGGGCCAGAATGCCGCCTTCTAAGCGAAACTGAGGCCGAAAAATGCCGATTGATGTAAAAAAGCTGCGACATTTTCGAGAATCCCCTTGTCTGAACGCTCAGGACATGTTTACTCAGGATTAGTCGGCGAGGTTGACGCTGTTTCAGCGCACCCCTGACGCCAAGCCCAAAAAGTCGATAGCGCGTAACGGCACAAGCCACTGAGCAGCGTTAGATACGGGTTGATCGACAGTGAATTGATAAGGCTGACGTAAAGTAAGATGAGATCTTCCAAATCCCGCTCGCGGGCCAAGAACAACCGCAATCGTCCTTCTGGCGGAAACGTCGTAAACCGGGTTTTTGACAGCTCGGGCCCCGAAGGCAAGGTGCGTGGCACACCGCAGCAGATCATTGACAAATACAACCAATTGGCGCGCGACGCTCAGCTGTCGAATGACCGCGTGGCAGCTGAGAACTTTCAGCAACACGCCGAGCACTATCTGCGCATGCTAAGCGAAGCGCAGCGCGAGATCGAAGCGCGCCGCGAAGAGCAAGAGCGTCAGAACCGCGAACGACAGGCCGAGCGTGATCGTGAACGCGCGGAGCGTCAGGAACGCGAAGCAGCCCGTCAGGCCGATCCGGCCGAGGCTCCGCAGCCGGACGTTGTGGATTTCGGGAATGAGGCGGCTGCGCCCGATACAGGGCTGGTCGAGACGCCGGAAAGCAAGGATGCCGAGCAACCCGAAGCGACCGAGCGTAAGGAAAAGCCGCGCCGCCCGCGCACCCGGAAGCCAAAGGCTGCCACCCCTGCGGCTGAGGATGCACCCGCTGACAAGGGCGACGCACCCGAGGCAGCTGAATAAGCGCTTTTCGATCATGAATTTAATGAAAACCCCGGGCAAAGGCCTGGGGTTTTTTCGTTCAGGGTTTGCGAATTTCGCGCGCGAGCGCGCAGAAGGCTTCGAGCGGGATCTGCTCGGCCCGGTCGGTGGGTTTGATTCCGGCTGCGATCAGGCGGTCCTCGATATCTGGCGCTGCCCCTTTCAGTGAGGCCCGCAGCATTTTGCGGCGCTGATTGAAGGCTGTGGCAACCACGCGCGACAGGGTTGCGGCGTCAGCGGGATAGCGGGGTTCGGGCAGGGCAGTCAGGTGAACCACGGCGCTTGAGACCTTGGGCGGTGGAGTGAAGGCTCCGGGTGGCAGGGACATTGCAATGCGCGCTTCGGCCCGCCATTGGGCAAGTATGGCGAGGCGGCCATAGGCCTTGCTGCCGGGTTGGGCGACGATCCGCTCGGCCACTTCACGTTGAAACATAAGGGTCAGGCTCTGCCAGAAGGGCGGCCATTCGGGCGGGGTGAGCCAGCGGACCAGAAGCTCGGTCCCGACATTGTAGGGCAGGTTGGCGGCCACCCGGATCGGAGGCGTCAGATGGGCCAGCGGCTCGATTTCCAGCGCGTCGCCGTTGATCACTTCCAGCTGGCCCGGATAGGCGATGGCGATGTCGTTCAGGGCGGCGATGCAGCGGGTGTCCTTTTCCACGGCCACGACCTTGCGCGCGCCTTCGGACAGAAGCCCGCGAGTCAGACCTCCGGGGCCTGGGCCGATTTCAAGGACATCGCATTGAGTCAGATCACCCGCCTGCCGCGCGATCTTGGCGGTCAAGTTGAGGTCGAGCAGGAAGTTCTGGCCCAGCGACTTGCGGGCCGAAAGCTGGTGAGTTGCGATAACCTCGCGCAGCGGGGGGAGGGAGTCGATGGCGCTCATGACTTTACCGTCGCGCGGGTTGCGGGGAGAGCGCCAGAGATTTTTTTGCCTCCGGCGGAGGTATTTGGGGCCAGATGAAGCATTAGCGGGACTGCGCCATTCGCTGGGCGAGCTTCAGGGCCTCGATCAGGCTGTTGGGGTTCGCGCTGCTTTGGCCCGCGATATCCAGAGCGGTGCCGTGATCCGGCGAGGTCCGGACGAAGGGCAGGCCCAAGGTTACGTTCACACCGCGGTCGAAATCCAGTGTCTTGATCGGGATCAGGGCCTGGTCGTGATACATTGCAATCGCGGCATCATAGCGGGAGCGCGCAGCGGCGTGGAACATGGTATCGGCGGGGTGCGGGCCCGTCACTGCGTAGTCGATTGGATCGAGGTCTGCGATCAGTGGCGCGATCCAGTCAAGCTCTTCCGTACCCATTTTCCCGCCTTCGCCAGCGTGGGGGTTCAGCCCCGCGATGGCGATGCGAGGATGGTGGATACCGAATTGGGTGCGCAGGCCTTGGGCGGTGATCTCGATGGTTTCTTGCAGCACTTCTGGGGTGAGTGCGCTTGGGACCTGGGAGAGCGGGATGTGGATGGTGGCAGGAACCACGCGGAGCTGTTCGCTGGCCAGCATCATTACCACGCGCGACCGGCCTGCCAACGCCGCAAGAAATTCGGTATGGCCGGGGAAGGCAAAACCCGCACCGTCGATCAGCGCCTTTTTGTGGATCGGGGCGGTACAAAGTGCAGAGGCTGCGCCGGAACTCACCAGCTCAACACCCTTTTCAATAGAATCGATGACCGAAAGTGCGTTTGCTGGATCGGGGTGGCCGGGCGTGTTCGGGGCAGGAAAGTCGAAATGCAGCACCGGCAGAGCCGAGGCGCTGGCCGGTGCCGCCTCAGACGGGTCGGCGATCCGGGTAATGGGTGTTCCATCGGGCAAATGTGATGCGTCGCCGATGTAGAAGAACGGACAGGTATCGCGCAGGGCTGCCCAAGCTTTGGCTGCGATTTCGGGTCCGATCCCGGCGGGCTCACCACAGCTTAGCGCGATTGGGGCGATCATTGTTCGATGATGACAGCGTCGGCCCTCAGCTGTTCCAGCAGGCTGTTTGCAAGGGCCTGCAACCGCTGCTGGGTCAGTGCGTTTGCCACGTCCACACGGGTGGTGTCTTCGCCCAGGTTGCGGGTGCGATTGCACAGCATCAGGAACATCAGCGTCTGCCCGTTGTTGCGCGTCAGCGTGGCCGATGCCTCATTTGGATCAAGCTTGGCCAGCTCAAGCGCTACGTCGCGTGGAATCGCCGAGGGGCTTTGGGTAAGGCGTTCCAGCACGTCGGGCGATTGATCTTTGGCGATGCCGTAGAGGTCATCGCAAGTGTCGATCTCTTCCTTGAGCTTTTCGGCTTTCGCAAGCGTTTCGGTGCTGCGGCCACCGGGAAGGTAGTAGATCGCGTAGTCGATCTCGGAATAGGTTGGGGCACCCGCGGCAACTTCGCGGATGCCGCGCATCTGGAACAGAGCCACGGCGTTCGGGAGCGACAGTGGGTCGGTGATCTCACCGTTTTTCAAGCCCAGAATGACGGGTTGCAGGGCCGGAGGCAGGTTGTTGAGCGACAGCCAATCCAGTCGCCCGCCATTCTCGCGTGTGGCAGCGGCAGAGTATTGCGTAGCAGCCGAAGAAAAGCTGTTTTGATCGGGAAGTTGTGAGATTTCATCGGCCAGGGCTTCAGCCTGCGCCAGGGTCTGCGGTGTTACCGGAATGATAATTTCGGACAACAGAACCTGCAGGCCGCCGCCGCCACCCTGACCCAAAGCACGGTTGATCTCATCTTCCGAGGGACGAGCCTGCGACAGAAAGCGGGTACTGACAAAGTCGCGCCAGGACAGTTGATCGGCGACAAAATCCCGGACGGTTTCCTTTGATACGCCCGCATCGTTGAGCAGCTGCAGAAACTCTTCGCTGCTGAGGTTGCCGCGCGAGGCGAATTCATCAATCCCGGTCTGGATATCTTCGGGCGCGGCTTCGATGCCGGCATCGCGCATCGCCTGTTTGCGCAGACGATCCTCGATCAGGGCTTCGCGGACTTCGCGCTCGGAACTGCCCGGAACGCCGAGCAATTCGAGAAACTGCTGACGTTGTTGAAGTTCATACCAGGTGATAATGTCCTGATTGACCCGGATTGCAGGCGAGAACAGGCTTTGAGCCTGAACCTGTGGTGTGGCCATTGCAACAAGCGCGGCAGCCAGCACCGGCAGCACCGATCTACGGCAGCCAGAGCGGAGAGATTTTGTGAAACCTGAGATCAACTGCATCTTCTCTTAAACTTCTGTCCATCGCCTTCGACGGAATACCCTGTCAGGGCAACGGTAAAGCCGAATTCTGTCGAAGGCTCAATACTTGATGTGGAGGTAAAGCGTCTGTTGACGTTCACATTTACCTGCACACACTCATTTTCGTAGGTCACGCCGAACCCAAGGCGGAGTGGTTCGGATTCGCTGAAATCATAGCGTGCGCTGGCAAGGGTTAGCCAATTTTGGTCTACGCGGTAGCGGCCACCGACCCGTAGTTCCGAGATTTCATCATTATTTGCTTCAGCAGGATCAGGTTCGAGCCAGATGTACCCGCCGGAGATTGCCGTATCTCCATTAGACCAGCCTGCACGAATTTCAGCTTTGGTAAAACTGAAATCGCTGTTTAAAAGCCCACGCGCGGCCAATGTCAGCCCCTTGCCGTTATTCAATTGCCCGGCAAGCAGAATGTCGGACTTGGTACCCTGCAGCCCCGATGTGAGCGTGAAATCCGGATCCGCATCGGACCGGAAGACCTGTCCGATTGTCGCCAGCGCCCGCCAGCCGTCAGCGTTGTACCGAGACCAGTTCAGGCCCACAACGGCGGTTGCACCGTCTTCGCGGCGGTCGGGGGCCGGAAAGCGCGAAAGGGACAAAAGATTGCCCTGATCGAGTTCCTGAAAGGTACTTTCATCGTTGGGAACGTCATTGTTCGAAACATGCGTCCAACCAATTTGCGCGATTGGCTCAAGGATTTGTGTTGCACCGGACTGCTCGCGGCGCAGCATGGGATAGCGCAGGGTAAAAGCTGCGCGCGGGGTCGAGCGGGTTACATTGTTCGGAAACTCGCTGTCATTGCGGATATTGAACGTATCCACTGACGCGCCCACCAATGCCTCTGCACGTAATCCGGTCGCAAAGGTCCAGTTGCGCAGCCATTCCGCATCGAATGTTGCCCTGGCGACGTCGCGACCAATAATATCTTCGTCACTGGTTCGCGTGTGGGTGTGACCATCGAGGCTTAGTTCAACTTCACCCCCTAAGGTGCTGGGGAAGAATCGCTTTCGATAGTTGATGTCGAAGACACGCGATGGGATTTCATCCTGATTTTCGCTATCCCGAAGGGACTTGTAGTGGATGAAGCTGGTTCTGAACGCCGTATCACGCTTGATCCGCTCAAGTGCAATTTCGCTACGCAGGCGGTCGAAATCGGGCAAGCCGTAATCTGCCAGATACGAGTCATCCGAAGTTGTTTTGATATCGAATGTCAGCCGGTAGTCATTTCCAAGACCGAACCGGCCATCGGCGAAGAAATACCCCCGATCCTGACCGGGCTGCAGGTCGTCGCGTGTATAAGAGCCCCGCAGCCGAATGCGCCCGCGTTTGAATGCCTGCCGGTAACGAAACCCAAGTGTGCGGGTCTTGGACGACAGATAGGGCGTCAGAGTCAGGTCCTTGTGATCTCCGATCTTGAAGAAATACGGCACCTGAACGCCAGTGCCTAGTTGCGAAGTGGTGCGGATCGACGGCACGAGAAAGCCGGTCGCCCGCTCAAGTGTCGGGTCGGGTAGGCGCAGCGTGGGAAAGTAGAAGACCGGGACATCGAGTATTCGGAACTGTGCGCCTTCGAAATAGAGCTGCCGTTCAAGCTGGTCATGGGTCACTTTCCGGGCGCGAATTTGCCAGATCGGGGGTCTGCCATTCGCGCAGACATGACATGACGTTGCAGCGACCTTGCTGAATTGCGTGTAGCGACCTGCCGCACGGGTGGCCTGAACTGAGGCGATCTGCACTTGCTGGTCAAAGACCATGCGCGCGCCCACCAGAAGTCCATTCTGTATCCCGCTGTCCAACTGCGCGGAATCGGCCAGCAATGTGCTGTTCCCGCCTTGATCGATCCGGATTGGGCCGGTCAGGGTCAGCTCGCCGGTTTCGCGATCATAGGTGACGCTTTGTGCTGTCAGTTTGACGTCGCCTTGGAAGGCCTCGACATTCCCCTCTGCGACCAGTTTGCGATCCGGGGTAATGAATATCTCATCGGCCACCAGTAGGGCGGGTTGATTCTGTTCAGTTGCGTCAGCCTCGCTGGCGGCACCTTCTGGTTCGGACTGTGCGGCAACTGCTGCTGGCAGCGAGAGGATCAGTGCGCTCGACAGCAACAAAGACAGGACGGAGCGCATCAGCCATCCTCCGCATGGAGCAACAGGCCCAGAGACAGTAGAATGCCCGCAAAGGGTGGGGCCCAGGCCGAGACCAGAATAGGTAATTGCCCGTTTTCGCCAAGAATTTGGGCGAAATTCCGGATGAAGTAGATACCGAACCCCAGCAATACAGCGGTCAGCACGGCAACTCCGGTGCCGCCGAACCGGACATGGCGCATTGTGAAGGCGGCCCCGATCAGAACCATCGAAACCAGAAACAGGGGTCGCGCAAGTTGTACTTGCAGCCAGACCTCATATTGCTTGGTTGAAAATCCCGCCTCGCCCAGATCACGAATCAACTGGGGCAGATCATAGACCGAAACTGAATCCTTTTGCCCGAGAGTGTCCAGAATCCGGTCTCTGGTCAGCGTTGTGGGTAGGTTCAGGATCTCATGGCTGGTGGCATTTGCTTCGGGATTGAGATCGTCCTGAATGGGCCAGATTTTGGCCTGATGCAAGGTCCAGAATCCATCCTCCAGATCAGCTTTCTGGGCCGAGATTTGCTGGTTCGGCTTGCCGTCGGATGAGAACGTTGTGATGGTCACGTTCCGCAGGGCGAACCGGTCGCCATTGACAGTGCCGGTTGCGTGAATCACCGACTGACCGTTGGCTGAGCTCTGGCGCAACCACAACCCCTCGCGGCTGATGGACAGGGCTGAACCACCCTGGTTGCGATAGCCATCGGACAAACGTTGGAACTCTTCCGACGTCGCGGCCGCGATGGGATTCAGCAAAGTCACAGCAAGTGCGCCGATGGTCAGCGCAAGCAACACGGGCGCTAGCAGGGCTCGGATACCGGATCGCCCGATAGCGCGGGTCACCACCAGTTCGGAGCTGCGGGCGAGGCCGACAAACAGCGCGATCGTGGCCAGGATCATCAGCAGGGGCAACATCTCGCTGATCGCGGCCGGTGTGTTCAGCAACGTCAGTTGCAGCAACTGGCCAAAGGATAGGTCAACACCATCGAACCGCCGCACCTGTTCGATCAGATCGATCAGGATCATCAAGGTCAGAAAAATACCGCCGATTACAAGAAAGCTTTGAATAAAGCGGCGGGCAAAATAGCGGTCGAGGATCACTTGGGCATCCCCGTCAAACCCCGGCATCCAAGAATCACAATCGGGCATGGAATCATGCGCGACGGCCTGTAACTGCCGATTGGTGTCACGTTCTCTCCCCCGAGCCTGCCGTTATTTTCGCGCGACCATAATGCAATTGCCCGGCGGGGAAAACTGCTATCTGGTCAACGGTGGCTGCGCGGGCTAGGTCTTGGGCAACGCATTTTTTAGGAGAATGATATGAGCAGTCTTGTGCCCGTCCGATTCACCCCCTTTGACCTTGATGCGATAGCGCAAACCGAAGGGCGTGTGGCCATTCTCATTCCCGCCGATGGCAAGATGAGCCCCGCCGCGCGTCGAGCCAATCGCCTGACCAAAGGCGCGGTTGCGCGGCTGGTCGAAAGCGAGCGGTTCAGCAAGGTCAAATCGGGTAATGTTATTTCGCTGGCCTGGCCTGCCGGAATGGTGGCTGAGGCGCTGGATATTCTGGTGTTGCCGCGTCGCCCCGACTCTGACGAGGCACGCAAGGCCGGGGCCAATCTGGCGAAAGCTGCAGCGGGCAAACCCGTGCTGGTCATGGCCGCCAATCACGCGCGTATCGAAGAGGTAGCCTTGGGCATGGTACTGCGGGCCTACGATTTCG
This sequence comes from Ruegeria sp. D6, assembly GCF_056534365.1. Lineage (NCBI taxonomy): Bacteria > Pseudomonadati > Pseudomonadota > Alphaproteobacteria > Rhodobacterales > Roseobacteraceae > Ruegeria > Ruegeria sp. D6. The sequence continues at coordinate 779,403 of NZ_JBQFPH010000001.1, forward strand.
ATGTCCACAAATCCAAGGACTCAGACCCGGCGGGTGAGATCACCATCGGTCACTCCAAGCCGGAGGAGGCCGAAGCTGACTTTGCGCCGCTCTATGCCGTCGCAGACGGTGTGCGCATGACACGAGATCTGACAAATGAACCCGCGAATGTGCTGACGACAACTGAGTTCGCGGACAGGTTGGTCGAGATGGAATCGCTGGGCCTGAAGGTCGAGGTTCTGGAAGAGGACAAGCTGGCCGAACTGGGCATGCGTACGCTGCTGAGCGTCGGGCAGGGCTCGGTCAGCCCCTCGAAAGTTGTGGTGATGCAATGGGACGGCGGCGACAAGGATGACGCGCCGCTGGCCTTGGTCGGCAAGGGCGTCGTGTTCGATACCGGCGGTATCTCGCTTAAGCCGGCCGGAGGCATGGAAGACATGACCATGGACATGGGCGGCGCGGGTGTTGTTGCCGGAAGCATGCGAGCGTTGGCCAAGCGCAACGCCAAAGCCAATGTCGTGGGGCTGGTCGGGTTGGTCGAGAACATGCCGTCGGGCAATGCGACCCGTCCGGGCGATGTCGTCACCTCGATGAAAGGCGACACTGTCGAGATCATCAACACCGATGCCGAGGGTCGTTTGGTTCTGTGTGACGTCATGTGGTACGCGCAGGATCGGTTCCAGCCGGTGGGCATGATCGATCTGGCCACTCTGACGGGCGCGGTCATCATTGGTCTTGGGCATGAGAATGCCGGTGTGTTTTCAAACAATGACACCTTCTGCGACGCCTTCCTGAAGTCGGCAAAGGCCGAGGACGAGGGCGCATGGCGGCTGCCCTTGGGGGAAGGCTACGACAAACAACTTAAATCGCGCATTGCAGATATGAAGAACGTGGGCGGGCGGCCCGCAGGTTCGATCACCGCAGCGCAGTTCCTGCAGCGTTTCGTCAAGGAAGAGACGCCGTGGATTCACTTGGATATCGCAGGTGTGGCCTCTGTCTCTTCCGAGACCTCTTATGCGCCGAAAGGGGCCACGGGCTGGGGCGTCCGCGCGCTAAGCCGGTTCGTGCAGGACAATTTCGAGTAAGCGCATGGGTGCCGTCTATTTCTACCACCTGACCCGTCAGCCGTTGGAGCACACATTGCCTGTGCTGCTCGACAAGGCACGGCAGGCCGGATGGCGGATTGCCGTGCGGGGTGTCGACCCTGCGCGGATGGACTGGCTGGATGAGAAATTGTGGCTGGGACCTGAGGACGGGTTCCTGCCGCATGGCCGCGAAGGTGGCCCGCACGACGCGGCACAGCCCGTTCTGCTGACGACCGGCCAAGGGGCAGCAAATGGCGCGACCTGTGTAATGGCTGTCGATGGGGCAACGGTTGAGGCGGAGGAAGTTTCGACCATGGAGCGTGTCTGCATTCTGTTCGACGGGAATGATCCGGAGGCGGTTCAACATGCGCGCGGGCAGTGGAAGGCTCTGACCGGGGCGGGGTGTTCGGCACAGTATTGGTCCGAGGAATCCGGACGATGGGAGAAAAAGGCCGAGGCTTGATCGGCCACAAATATATTTTAGGAGATTTCAAATGGATATGAAGCCTTTGGGCCGCACCGGGATCATGGTGTCGGATTTATGTCTTGGGACAATGACCTTTGGTACTCAGACCTCGGAAACTGAGGCGCACCGCCAGATGGACATGGCGCTTGCGGGTGGGATCAACTTTGTCGACGCGGCTGAGATGTATCCGGTGAACCCGATCTCGGCAGAGACGGTCGGGCGGACCGAGGAAATAATTGGCAATTGGAATGCCGCCAATCGTTCGCGTCGAGGGGACTATGTGCTGGCCACGAAACACTCCGGTGAAGGGTTCGTGCATGCGCGCAATGGCGCCCCAATCTCGAAAGAGACCATACCTGAGGCGATAGAGGGTTCACTGCGTCGTCTACAGACTGATTGCATAGATCTCTATCAGTTCCACTGGCCAAATCGTGGCAGCTACATGTTCCGACAGAACTGGGACTATGCGCCCTTGGGTCACAACCGTGACGAGATTATGGACGAGATGCGCGAAAGCCTGATCGCTCTGCAGGCGCAGGTGGACAAGGGCAATATCCGTGCCTTTGGTCTGTCGAATGAAAGCGCTTGGGGTACCGCTCAGTGGTTGCGGGCGTCGGATGAGGTTAGTGGACCTCGGGTCGCGTCGATCCAGAACGAGTATTCTTTGCTCTGCCGGTTATTCGATACCGACCTGGCTGAATTGTGTCTTCTGGAAGATGTCGGGTTGCTGTCCTTTTCGCCTTTGGCTGCGGGTTTCCTGACCGGGAAGTATCAAGGCGGGGCTATTCCAGAAGGGTCGCGCATGGCGCTAGTGCCGAATATGGGCGGACGCAAAACGGATCGCGTGTATGATGCCGTGGCTGCTTATCTAGAAATCGCGCAGCGACACGGGTTGGACCCCGTGCAAATGTCCTTGGCGTGGTGTTGCAGCCGGCCGTTTATGGGATCGACCATTTTCGGCGCGACGACTGTGGCGCAGCTAGAACATATTCTGGCGGGTAAGGATTTGAAGCTGTCGTCCGAAGTGATGGCCGAGATCAGTGCGGCGCATCGGGCGTTTCCGATGCCATATTGAAGGGATGGGGGCTCTGCCCCCGTCGCCTTTGGCGACTCCCCCGAGGTATTTTAGGCCAGATGAAGCTGGATCGTGTCAGTGATGGGTGGGTTGCGTACGGTCTTGCCTGAGGTCGCGAGCCGTGAGGCCGTGGGCGGTTCGGAACGCGCGGGCGAAGCTGGATTGCGAGGCGAAGCCGGTGGCTAGAGCCACGTCCATCAGCGGCAGGTCGGTATCGGTAACCAGACGGCGGGCCTCGGCCAGTCTGAGTTGCAGGTAATGATCCTGTGGAGTTGTATTCAGGCGCAGGCGGAACTGCTGCTGCAGGGTGCGTGTACTAGTGCCGAGTCTATCGGCGATGTGCGCAAGGGACAGCGGGTCGTCCAGTGAGGATTCCATCAATGAGTTGGCTTTGGCTGTGAGCGCGGTGTGACGGTGCGGCGCACCGGTGCGGCTTTGTGGTTTTGAGGGCTGAGACGCACCTTCATAGAGGAATAGCCCGGACACGCGGGCGGCAAAGCCCGCGCCATGACGTGCAGCAATAATATGGAGCATCATATCGATCGCCGGGACGGCGCCGCCAGAGGTTAGGCGTGTATCGGAGACGGTAAATCGGTCAGGGCGCACATCGACATTGGGAAAGCGCGCAGCGAAGTTCTCCAAATCCTCCCAATGGGTCGTCGCCGCGTGACCGTCGAGCAATCCAGCCTCAGCCAGTAACCAGGGGCCGCCATCTATCCCGGCGATTGTTGCACCGGTGGCCGCGATCCTGCGGAGCCCGGCGAGCAGGCTGGGCGTCGCATGACGGGCCAATTGGAATCCGGCAACTACAATCAACAGATCGCAGCCCTGCAACCGGGCCAGGGGAATGCCCTGCACATTCAGAGCGCTGGTCAGCAACGCGGGTTCTGCGGTTGCCGTGACGTAGTCCCAATCAAAAGCGGGCCGATCCGCTAGTCGGTTGGCAGCACGCATCGGATCGACGGCGGCCGCGAAGCTGAGTGTGTTGCATTCGTCCAGCACCAGCACCGCCGTTTTCAGGGAGCGATGTTCGGGCTGCAGTATGTTTTTTGCGGATTTCATCAAGTCTGATTCGCATTTTGCTAAGTGGTTCCCTCAAGGCTGCGTCAGAGTTGGCGTTGACGCAAATCGGAATCCGGGGAGAAGCCTGGGGAAAACCCACGGTAAAACCGGGTATAAGCTGGGGATAACGCCATGCCTTTGGAAATGAACCGCGAAGTCTTTATCACCTGTGCCGTCACCGGCTCGGGCGGGACACAGGATCGCAGCCCACATGTGCCGCGTTCGCCGAAGCAGATTGCCGATAGTGCAATTGCTGCAGCGAAAGCCGGTGCGGCCGTGGTGCACTGCCATGTGCGCGACCCCGAGACCGGTGCGCCTTCACGCGATCTGGCGCTGTACCGTGAAGTCACGGACCGCATTCGCGATGCCGAAGTAGACGCGGTTCTGAACCTGACGGCGGGCATGGGCGGAGACATGGTGTTCGGCGGGATCGAAAATCCGCTGCCTTTGGCAGAGGCCGGAACAGATTTGGTCGGCGCGACTGAACGTATTGCACATGTAGCGGAGTGCTTGCCTGAAATCTGTACTCTGGATTGTGGCACGATGAACTTTGCCGAGGCCGACTATGTGATGACCAATACGCCCGGCGCCTTGCGGGCGATGGGGCAGATGATGACCGATCTGGGTGTGAAGCCCGAGATCGAGGCCTTCGACACCGGCCATCTGTGGTTCGCCAAGCAGCTGGTGAAAGAGGGTGTTCTGGAACCGAACGCTCTGGTCCAGCTATGTATGGGGGTGCCGTGGGGGGCTCCGGATGATCTCAACACCTTTATGGCGATGGTGAACAATGTGCCGGAGGACTGGACGTTCAGCGCGTTTTCGCTGGGGCGCAATGAGATGGCGTATGTCGCGGCCTCGGTTCTGGCGGGCGGCAATGTGCGCGTCGGGCTGGAGGACAACCTGTGGCTGGAAAAGGGTGTTCTGGCCGAAAACTGGCAGTTGGTCGAGCGTGCAGGCAGCATCATCGAAAACATGGGCGCGCGGGTGATCGGGCCGCAGGAAGTACGTGAGAAGCTGGGGCTTACCAAGCGGGCTCCGGTTGCGAAGTAGTCGCGGATTGGGGGCCAGCCCCCAAACCCCCGAGATATTTTTGGCCAGATGAAGAGGCGGATCGTGGGCAAAGAACAGCAAGCAAAAACAGCAGCAATCATCGGAGGCGGAGTGATTGGTGGCGGGTGGGCTGCCCGGTTCCTGCTGAACGGATGGGATGTTCGGGTATACGATCCCGACCCTGAAGCCGAGAGGAAGATCGGTGAGGTGTTAGATAACGCGCGTCGTTCTTTGCCGGGGTTGAGCGATGTACCTCTGCCGCCCGAAGGGACGCTGAGCTTTCATGACGATCTCGGTGAGGCGGTTCAGGGTGCGATCTGGATTCAGGAGAGCGTACCGGAAAGGCTCGATCTGAAGCTGAAGGTTTACAAGAGCTTGCAGGGGGCTTGTGATCCAGATGCAATCATCGGGTCCTCGACCAGCGGGTTCAAGCCCTCGGAGTTGCAGGAAGGCGCGTTGCGACCCGAGCAGATCGTGGTGACCCACCCGTTCAACCCGGTCTACCTGTTACCACTGATCGAACTGGTTCCGACCGACAAGAATTCACCTGACTTGATCGCGCGGGCCAAAGATCTTTTGACCTCGGTGGGGTTCTTCCCGCTGCACATCAAGAAGGAAATCGACGCGCATATTGCTGACCGGTTCCTCGAGGCGGTGTGGCGCGAGGCGCTTTGGCTGGTGAAAGACGGCATCGCAACGACCGAAGAGATCGATGAATCCATCCGCATGGGTTTTGGTATCCGTTGGGCCCAGATGGGACTGTTCGAAACCTATCGCGTGGCCGGTGGAGAGGCCGGGATGCGGCATTTCATGGCTCAGTTCGGCCCAGCGCTGAAATGGCCCTGGACCAAACTGATGGATGTGCCTGAGTTCACCGATGAGTTGGTCGACATGATTGCGGATCAGTCGGATGCGCAGTCTGGCAAGTACTCGATCCGCGAGTTGGAGCGTATCCGGGACAATAACCTCGTTGGTATGATGCGGGCGCTGAAGGCCCAGAACTATGGTGCAGGGGCGGTATTGAACCAGCATGATGCGGCCTTGAAGCCCGGAGCGCTGCCGACGCTGGACGAGGCGGATCTGAGCCAGCCGATCCTCACGCTGTCGCGCGCCGTTCCGCTGGATTGGACCGACTACAATGGCCACATGAATGAAGCTAAATATCTGGAGGCCTTTGCAGCGGCCACGGATCGTTTCATGGAAATCATTGGCTGCGATATGGAGTATATCGCGACAGGCGGCAGCTATTTCACTGCCGAAAATCACATCCGTTACATGCAGGAGACCCATGCGGGGTCGCGGATCGAATGCCGTACGCAGATGCTGTTGGGGCAGGGCAAGAAGCTGCATGTCTTCCACAGCATGTACGAGGGTGAAACGCTGCTGGCCACAGGCGAAAGCTTTCTTCTGCATGTCAGCCTTGAGACCCGACGCCCCAGCCCACCTTCACCCGAGATCGAGGCCGCGATGGCACGGGTTGCCGAGGCGCAGGCCGGGTTGCCTTATCCCGAAGGCGCGGGCGCGGCGATCCGCAAGCCCGCATGAGCAGCCGGGTCTTGATTACCGCAGGTGCCTCTGGCGTCGGCAGGGCCATGGCTGAAGCGTTTGATGCTGCCGGGGCTCAGGTCTGGGTTGCGGATGTTGATGTGGATGCGTTGGCGGATTGCCCGGCGCATTGGAAGCAAAGCCAGCTTGATGTGTCGGATGAGGATGCTGTCGCGGCTGCGTTTACTGACCTTGAGACCGAATGGGACGGGCTTGATGTGCTCTGTGCGAATGCAGGGATAGCGGGTCCCACCGCAGCGGTTGAGGACGTTTCCCTGACGGATTGGAGGTCATGCCTTTCCATCAATCTAGAGGGGTCATTTTTGTGCTCTAAATACGCCGCACCTCTGATGAAACAGCAACGCAGCGGCGCGATCTTGATCACTTCATCGACTGCAGGCCAGTACGGATACCCCAACCGCGCGCCGTATGCGGCGGCCAAGTGGGGCATGGTGGGATTAGGCAAAACGCTGGCGATGGAGCTTGGGCCGCACGGTATCCGCTGCAATGTGATCTGCCCGGGTTCGGTTGAAGGACCACGCATGGAGGGCGTGCTGCAGCGCGAGGCCGATGCCAAGGGCATGACCCGGGATCAGGTTTACGACGGCTATGCCTCGGGCACGTCCATGGGCCGCTTTGTAGAGGCGCAGGACATTGCGAACATGGCTGTATTCCTGGCTTCAGATGCAGCGAGGCTGGTGTCGGGTCAGGTAATCGCGGTGGATGGCCATACGGTCAATCCTGACCCGAAACTGTGAGTCAGCCCTGATTTGGCCCCCGAATCTGGCGGATGGCGCTGCGGACGGCTTGCCAGTCCTGCGCCTCCTGCTGATTTCCGGCGGCTTCGCATTCGCGCATTTTCTGCGCAGCTTCGGCTTCGGCCCGATCGCCATGGGCCGTATAAAGGGCACGTGCGTATTCAGCGGTTTTGAGTGCGTCCATTCCCGTCATCCTCCATCTCAGATCGGAATGTCTGTAGTTTCGCGCCAAGTGACTATACTACAGCTTTCAGCCCAGGTCATGTCTGAGAGATTTCTGCCCGCAATTGCTGCAGATGGTCCGGGAAATCACGCGCGGTCATATCCGCCTCTCGAACCAGCCGGTCGAAATGGAGCGTAAAGACCTCAATCCGGTCGCGGTCTCGGAAAGCCATGTAGTGGCTTCCGGCATAGAACACGCATAGAAGTGGGCCGAATATCGTAACGGGGGCAGAGTAAAGACGTTTTGCATCAAATAGATAGATGCGCAGACGTGGATAAAGCTGCTCGCACACCGACAGCAGGTGATCGATCTGATCCAACCGGACCTGAAGCGGTAGTCCCTCGTAGTAACCGGTGGCATAGGCAAAGCTGTGAAGCTCGTACAACGGCATGGCAATCTCATAGTCGGACTGGGCGCTGCGCATCCATGCCAGCCGGTCTGCCGAGGCGCCAATGGCTTGATCCGCAGTACGGCCCAGATGCGGAGCGTATTCCCATTCAAGCACGGCGCGGGTCTTGAGCATGTCGGGCAGCGTGGCCGGAACGTAGCGTATCTTGTAGCCGGCGGCCTCTTGATGCCATTCAAAAATGCGCTCATCCACCAATGCCCGGGCAGCTTCGGTCAGGGTGAGGGAACTGGCCAATAATTCTGCCGCGCTTTCGGGTCGGTTAGAAAGCCCAAGCAGCCAATCGGCGGAAACCCCAAGCGCCGAGGCGCAGCTGCCGACGACATGAGCATTCGGAAGGCGCGCCCCCACCCCGGTCAGCAATTGCGAAACGGTAGATCGGTCAACCCCGATGCCGCGTGCCAGGGCGCTTTGGCTGACATTGCGCTCTTGCATCGCTCGGGCCAGGCGCTGGCGAAAATGCAGGGCACGATCCCGTTTGTCGATTTTATCAATCATGTGGTGATTAATATCACATTTGGTGAGAATTGTTAATCATATCCAGAATTCACGACCCTTGGCTCTGTCTGTAACGCTGGTGTTACAAAAATAAGAATGGGGTCTGGAATGGAAACGCGACGCAGGTCGGTCGTGAAGGCGCTGGTTTGGAATGCGATGGGGCTGGCGATGATGACGCTGGTTGGTTTGATCGCCACGGGTTCAGCAGCACTTGGAGGGATGGTTGCACTGGTCAATACGGCCATTGGTTTGACCATGTATGTGATTTACGAGCGTATCTGGGCCGGAATTTCGTGGGGCCGCAATGGCTGAGCCGGTCACACCCAAATCTCCCGAATGGGCGACATTTGCCCTGATTATCGCGTGTTATTCCGCTTGGCTTGGTGCGATTTTCTGGTTGGCAGGCATATCGCTTTGGGTTGCGATCCCGTTCATGGGGCTGGTGGCTGCGCTGCATTCCTCGCTGACCCATGAGGCTTTGCACGGGCATCCCTTTCGCCAGAAGTGGCTGAATGAGGCGCTGATGGCGATGCCGCTGACTTTGTTCATTCCCTACAATCGGTTTCGGGACCTGCATCTGGCGCATCACTGTGACGCGAACCTAACCGATCCCTACGATGACCCTGAGACCAACTATCTTGACCCACAGGTCTGGGCGTCTCTGTCCGGTTGGCAGAGGCGGATGTATCAAGTGAACAACACTCTGCTGGGGCGGATGGTTCTGGGGCCTGCGATCGGGCAGGTTGCGTTCTTGCGGGATGAACTGCGTGGTGCACTTCGCGGAGATCGGGCGATTTTGTTGGCATGGGCGCTGCATATGCCAGGCGTTGTCGCGACTCTTTGGATCGTCGCGCTTTCGCAAATGCCGATCTGGGCCTTCGCCCTTTCAGCATATATCGGGCTGGGACTGGTCAAGATCCGCACATTCCTGGAACACCGCGCGCATGAGAAATCGCGCGCGCGCACAGTGATCGTAGAAGACCGTGGCATCCTTGCATTTCTGTTTTTGAACAATAACTTGCACGTCGTTCATCATATGAACCCATCAGCACCTTGGTACCGATTGCCGGCACTCTACCGCACGGGCAAGGAAAGATACTTGGCCTGTAACGAGGCTTATGTCTACCGTTCGTACGGGCAGATATTCCGAGAGTATTTCTGGCGCGCCAAGGATCCGGTGGCGCATCCGCTCTGGCCAAAGCCTTGATTTAACGACAGAAGGGAAGCCATGAGTTTATGGATTCCCGTCACCATCGCGGCCGCATCGTTCCAGACGGTGCGGTTCATGCTGCAGAAATCCCTGAGCAGCGTGAAGCTTTCGGCTGCCGGGGCGACATTTGCACGATTCGCCTATTCCATGCCATTGGCCTTGCTGGGGCTTTTCATTGCTTTGGCCGCGACGGGGTACGAACTGCCAGCGCTGTCGGCGAAGTTCTGGATATTTGCTGTCATCGGCGGGACCACACAGATATTGGCCACGATCTGCGTTGTGGCATTGTTCAAGCAGCGCAACTTTGCGGTAGGGATTACGTTCAAGAAAACTGAGGTGATTCAAACCGCTATTGTGGGGTTCCTTGTCCTCGGCGATCAGGTCTCTACCGGGGCGCTGGGGGCAATTCTGCTTGGGTTGCTGGCCGTCCTGTTATTGTCAAAAACGCCCGGAGGCAGCGGCGCTTGGTGGCAACATCTGACAAACAAAGCCTCGCGTCTTGGACTGGGGTCAGGCGTGTTATTCGCATTCTCCTCGGTCAGCTATCGCGGCGCCTCTTTGCAATTGGGCGACATCGATGCGTGGTTCCGGGCACTTGTGACACTGGCCGTCGTGGTAACGTTTCAGTTTCTCAGCATGTGGCTGTGGCTGCTTTGGCGAGACAGGGCCGAGCTGCGCGCGGTGTGGGAGACTCGCCGGACCGGTGTTTTTGTCGGCCTGACCAGCCTCTGTGGTTCGTTTTGCTGGTTCTTCGCCTTCACGTTGCAGAACGCTGCCTATGTAAAGGCCTTGGGTCAGATCGAACTGATCCTCAGCCTGTTCGCATCGCTGCTGTTTTTCCGTGAAACCATCACCCGGCGCGAGATCGCCGGGATGACGTTGCTTGGCTTGTCGATACTGGCGCTTGTGCTGACAATCTAGCCTGCGCGACGCTCATCAAAGCTGAGAGCGATAAAGCTGGGGAGGTGATCCCCCATGCCTACAACTGCTGGCCCGCCATCGTCGCGACGCCCACGACCACGGGTTTTGGGCTCTCGCTCTTTGCGGCTCTCGCTCTTTTTGTTGTCCGACGCTTTGGCCTTCTTCTCTGGCTTTGGCGCCTCGGGCTTGGGCTCATCGGCCTTGACCGGATTGTCGATGCGCGGAATGTCCTTTTGGATCAGGCTCTCGATCGCGGCCAGCGCCTTTTCATCGCGGCCCGAGCAGATCGTGATTGCCTTGCCTTCGCGCCCGGCACGGCCCGTGCGGCCGATGCGGTGGACATAATCTTCGGCATGGCCGGGAACATCGAAGTTGAACACGTGGCTGACCGAGGGGATATCCAGACCCCGTGCAGCAACGTCCGAAGCCACCAGCAGCCGCAGTGATCCATCGCGGAATCCGTCCAGTGTTTTCATCCGCTGCGACTGATCCAGATCGCCATGGATCGCGGCGGCGTTATAGCCGTATTTCTTCAGCGACTTGGCGCAGATATCTACATCGGTCTTGCGATTGCAGAAGATGATGGCGTTGGTGCATTTGTCACCCTCGGCATCGATCAATGCGCGCAGGGTCTTGCGTTTCTGGCTGGCCTCACGATCCCGGCGACCACCTTTGAACATCACCACGCCTTGTTCGATGGTTTCCGAAGCGGTGGCCTGACGCGCAACTTCGACCCGGGTGGGGGCCGACAGGAAAGTATCGGTGATCCGTTCGATCTCGGGCGCCATGGTGGCCGAGAAGAACAGCGTCTGGCGGGTGAATGGCGTCAGCGAGAAGATGCGCTCGATATCAGGAATGAAGCCCATGTCGAGCATCCGGTCAGCTTCGTCCACCACCATGATCTGAACGCCTGTCAGAAGCAGCTTCCCACGTTCGAAATGATCCAGCAGACGGCCCGGAGTGGCAATCAGCACGTCAACACCGCGGTCAATCAGAGCATCCTGTTCCTTGAAGGAAACGCCACCGATCAACAGTGCTTTGGTCAGCTTGAGGTGCTTGGCGTAGGTGTCGAAATTCTCGGCCACCTGCGCTGCCAGTTCCCGCGTCGGGCACAAGACCAGCGAGCGTGGCATACGTGCGCGGGCGCGCCCACGGGCCAGCAATGTGATCATCGGCAGGGTGAAGCTGGCGGTTTTGCCGGTGCCGGTTTGGGCGATCCCCAGAACATCGCGCCCTTCCAGCGCGGCTGGAATTGCGCCTTCCTGGATCGGGGTCGGAGTTTCGTATCCGGCTTCCTCAATTGCTTTGAGGACCTTCGGGTTCAGGTTCAGTTCGTTAAACTTTGTCATGTATGTCCGGTTCAAGCGGACACTAGACCTGGCCCGCGCGTCTGAAAATGCCGGGCCCGGATGGCCATGCGCCCCATGCGCGTTTCGGCTGTGGCGCGGGCATAACAAAAACGTGGGGCAGGGTCAAATGAAGTCGGTTTAATCCGTGGCAAATCTGCCGGTAACAAGGATTTCTGCAACAATTCAGATGGTTCCGGGAAAGTGTTTCGCGACTTTTTGGTCCAGATCAAGCGGCCGGTGACGGATCAATTCGTTATCCTCAAGCCGTTCCAGCACTTCCGGGTCAGCAGCGCTGATTTCATCGTAAAATTCCCGCAGGCCATCGAGCCCGTATTCGGTTTCCAGAAGGGTGATCAATTCGTACCTGTCTAGCGCACCGATCTTTCGCGGCCGATCCGGGCTGGCCTGGTACGAGCCGCGTTCGAGGCGGAAACGATAATGCGCCAGCCAATGCTCCCAATCCGGGGCGTGGCGATGACACAGATCGATCTGAGGAAGCTCGGTTCTGACTGGCAGAAACTCACCGTGCTGATAGAGGTTGTGGATACGGTCGCTCAGTTTTTTCAAACCGCCGCGTACGAACAGTTTGCCCTGAATGTGGCTCATGAAACCGGCCAGAACGTAAGTGCCGAAATTGGGATAGAGCGCTTCGACCAGCGCTTGTCGATTCTGACCTTCGGGAATGAACGCTTTGTAGAGGTCCTGGCCACCCGCCAGCGCCTCAATCGGGCGGACGCGGACGGCGGGGATGTCATCGGGAATGTCGCGCAGCAGGTCTGGGATCGGGGACATCGGCCACAGGAACTCATCGACATCGATATGTGCGACCCAGTCCAGATCAGTCCTGTTGTAGATCAAATTCGCGTTCGAGGATTGTCGAACCTGATGTTTGTCCGGCCTCTCACGCCTGCGACGCTTCCAGAACGCCGCATCGCAGGTACGCACCCGGATCCGGGGATGCTCGCGCAGGGCTGAGATGTCCCCCTGGACCGGCTCGTCTAGAAAGATGTGAATCCGGTCCGCGCCGATATCGAGGTGGTGGGCGGCAAAGCGCAAAATATCCTCACGCGGGGCGCGGATCGTGGACACAATCCCCCATGTGGTCACTTCTGGATTGCCCGCAGAGTCCGTCAGGTCATCATTTCCTTCGTCGCGGTCAGGCTCAGCTCGGGATAATCGCGGACGACCCGGTCGATGTCCCACTGCAGCCGCGTTAGATAGACGATATCTCCATCGTGATCATGGGCAATATGCTGCTTGTTGGCGTTGACGAATTTGTCGATCTCAACCTTGTCGCCACTGACCCAACGGGCCGAGGTGAACTGAGACGCCTCAAACCGCACAGGCAGGCCGTATTCCATCTCAATCCGGCTGGCGAGCACCTCGAATTGCAGCGCACCGACGACGCCGACGATGAAGCCCGACCCAATCGAAGGTTTGAATACCTTCGCGGCACCTTCCTCGGCGAACTGCATCAGCGCCTTTTCCAGATGCTTGGCCTTCAATGGGTCACCCGCGCGCACCGTTTGCAGCAATTCCGGTGCGAAGGAGGGGATGCCGGTTACCCGGATCGCCTCACCTTCGGTCAGCGTGTCGCCGATGCGCAACTGACCGTGGTTGGGAATGCCGATGATGTCTCCGGCCCAGGCTTCCTCGGCCAGTTCCCGGTCAGAGGCGAGGAACAGCACGGGGTTCGATATTGCCATCGGTTTCTTCGATCGCACATGCGTTAGCTTCATGCCACGTTTGAAATGGCCCGAGGCCATGCGGACAAAGGCCACCCGGTCGCGGTGTTTGGGGTCCATATTGGCCTGCACCTTGAACACGAAACCGGCGACCTTCTTTTCATCGGGCGCGATCTGACGGGGCTCAGCCGACTGAACCTGCGGCTGCGGACCATAGGCGCCGATACCCTCCATCAGTTCCTTGACGCCAAACGAGTTGATGGCCGAACCAAACCAGATCGGCGTCATGTGCCCCTCAAGCACCGCCTGAGGGTCGAGCTTGGGCAGCAATTCGCGCGCCATCTCAACCTCTTCCAGCAGCTTGTCGAGCAATTCAGCGGGCACATGCTCGGCCAGCTTAGGGTCATCCAGACCATTGATTTGGATGCTTTCGGCAACCTTGTTGCGGTCGGCGCGGTCCATCAGCTCAAGCCGGTCGCGCAGCATGTCGTAGCAGCCGATGAAATCGCGACCCACACCGATAGGCCACGCGGCTGGCGTGACGTCGATCGCCAGCATTTCCTGAATTTCGTCGATGATCTCGAACGTATCCCGGCTTTCGCGGTCCATCTTGTTACAGAAGGTCAGGATCGGCAGATCGCGCAGGCGGCAGACCTCGAACAGTTTCTGCGTCTGGCTTTCCACACCTTTCGCACCGTCAATGACCATGACGGCGGCGTCTACGGCTGTCAGGGTGCGATAGGTGTCTTCGGAGAAATCCGAGTGGCCGGGTGTGTCCACAAGATTGAATCGGAAGTTCCCATAGTCGAACGACATGGCCGAGGCTGAGACCGAGATACCGCGATCTTTCTCCATCTGCATAAAGTCCGACCGCGTCCGCCGTGCCTCACCCTTGGCGCGTACCTGTCCAGCCATCTGGATCGCGCCGCCGTACAGCAGAAACTTTTCCGTCAGCGTCGTCTTGCCCGCATCCGGGTGCGAGATGATAGCGAATGTCCGGCGACGAGCGATCTCGGGCGGCAGGGTGGGTTGGTTCGAAGTATCAAGCATAAGCGCGCGTATAGGCGGGGAATCCAACTGAGGCAAGACAAAGGGGGTGGTTCGAATCATGTGGCTGTGGCAATAAGAACATATAGTGAACAAAATATGGAGTGGACCAATGAATTTGAAAGAAATCGCAGACGAACTGGTTGCTGGATGCCGCGAGAACCGGGCCAAGGAGAACCTCGAGAAGCTTTATGCCTCGGATGCTGTTTCTGTTGAGGGACAGGATTTTGCGGGCATGGGGCGCGAGACGCACGGATTGGAAGCTATTCGTGGCAAGCACGAATGGTGGGAAGGCGCTCATGAAGTATCGGGCGCGTCCGTCAGTGGCCCGTACCCGCATGGTGACGACCGCTTTGCCGTGATCTTTGAAGTGCAGGGCAAGGTGAAAGAAACCGGTGAAAGCTTTGATATGCGTGAGGTCGGTGTTTATCACGTCGCCGATGGCAAGATCGTGCGTGAAGAGTTCTTTTATTAATCCGCAAGATCCCATTCTGGCCTTCTTTGCCGGGCCGATGTTAGATGTGTGCCGAAGATAGGGAGGGTCAGAATGGACTTGGGAATTCGCGGAAAACGCGCGCTGGTTTGTGCCAGCAGCAAAGGCTTGGGATTGGGCTGTGCCGAGGCGTTGGCCGAAGCCGGCGTCGATCTTGTGATGAACGCGCGCGGAGCCGAAACGTTGGAGGCCGAAGCCACGCGTTTGCGATCATCATATGGCATTGCCGTGCAGACATTGGCTTGTGATGTTACCACACCAGAGGGTCAGGCCGAGGTGATAAGTGCCGCGCAGGGTGCTGATATCCTTGTCACAAACGCGGGTGGCCCTCCGCCCGGCATGTGGTCAGACTGGGAGCGTGATGATTTCATCAAAGCGCTGGATGCCAATATGCTGACACCCATAGCTTTCATGAAGGCTCTGCTGCCGGGCATGATGGATAAGGGCTGGGGTCGCGTGGTGAATATCACCTCGCAGTCGGTACGCGCGCCGATTGCGGTGCTGGGCCTGTCAAATGCGGCGCGAACTGGATTAACCGGCTATGTTGCGGGCACATCGCGCCAGGTGGCGCCACATGGCGTGACGATTAATAATCTGCTGCCAGGTATCCACGCCACCGACCGCGCGAACGCGCTGGATGGCGGGGTGTCAGAGCAGAAAGGTATTTCGATGGCCGAGGCACGGGCTGAACGCGCTGCAACCATCCCAGCGAGACGCTATGGCACGAGGGAAGAGTTTGGGGCGACCTGCGCGTTTCTATGCTCGCAACACGCCGGGTTCATTGTCGGGCAGAACATTTTGCTGGACGGTGGTGGCACCAATCTGACGATGTAGGTATGGCACAGAACTTTTCTCTGAAAGATCAGTTGTTCAACGCGGAAAAGGTAAGCTTTCTTGCGGGCTTGTTCGCCAAGGTTGATTCCGATTTCAAGGAAGAAGCATTCGCGGCGAAAGTGATGTCGCGTTTGCCCGAGCTTGAACTGAAAGAGCGTATGGCGTGGATTGCAGAGTGTCTGCAAGAATCGGTGCCTGGCGATTTGCCGGCAGTGGCACCGGTCATTCTGCGGGCGCTGCCGCCTCCGCTGGACCCCGCCAAAAGTGATGACGACTTCGGAGACTTTATCTTTGCGCCCTTGGGTGATTGGGTTTGTGCAATCGGCCTGGATCATCCCGCTTTGGCGCTGGATGTATTCGAAGAGTTGACCCAGAGATTTTCGATGGAATGGGCGATCCGCCCGTTCCTCAATCACCACTCCGAACTGGTCATGGCGCGGATGCAGGGCTGGTGCACCCATCCCAGCTATCACGTGCGTCGTCTGGTCAGCGAGGGCACGCGGCCGCGTTTACCGTGGGGGCAGGCCGTTGGCTTGGCAATGTCAGACCCATTGCCGTTATTGGACCGGTTGCACGGGGATCGGACGCGCTATGTGACGCGCTCGGTCGCCAATCATCTGAATGATATCACCAAGAAAGACCCCGATCTGGTGCTGGAACGTCTGCGGGATTGGGGCAAGGCAGGGCGGCAGGACAAGGATGAACTGAACTGGATGACATCTCATGCATTACGAGGCCTTGTGAAATCTGGGCATCCCAAGGCGATGAAGGTGCTTGGATACGATCCCGATGCAGATATTGCGGTTGAGATTCAGGTAAACGGTCCGGCCCGGATTGGTGATGCGCTGGAGTTTGAAACCCGCCTGAGCGGCGCAGAAGATCAGCCAGTCTTGGTCGACTATATCGTTCATTTCCAACGACCTGGCGGAAAGATCTCACCCAAGGTTCACAAGTTGAAACAGGCCGCGCTTACAGGTGGTCAGTTGACACTTAGAAAGCGGCACAAGCTGAAGGGCAATGCAACAACGTTCAAGTTGGTTCCTGGGCCGCATCGGTTGGAGATTCAAGTGAACGGCCGCGTGCACACAGGCGTCGATTTCGACCTGCTCGCCTGAGCCCTGTCACGGTTTCGTCAGATCGGGCGCTGGTGGATTGCGTGGTGTGGATTGCTGCACTAGCTGCAAAAGACCAGTGACAAAAGGATTGCCCCGATGAAGCACGAGGCTGTGCAGAACTACTACGGTGAGGTGTTGCAAGGCAGCGCGGATTTGCAAACAAATGCCTGCTGTACTCCGGATGATATGCCGGATCACTTCAAGAAAATTCTGTCTCAAATTCATGATGATGTGCTGACACGTTACTATGGATGCGGGCTGATTGCTCCGTTGGATCTGGAGGGAATGCGTATCTTGGATCTGGGCTGTGGTGCGGGGCGCGATGTGTATGCTTTATCCGCGATGGTCAGTGAAAAGGGCCGTGTTGTCGGCGTTGACATGACGCCTGAGCAGCTCGACGTGGCGCGAGCGCATCAGGACCATCACGCGCAGGCATTCGGTCATTCGGCCAGCAATGTCGAGTTTCACCAAGGCTATATCGAAAAGCTGGATGAGCTGGACCTCGAACCGGGATCGTTCGATATCATCGTCTCAAACTGCGTGATCAATCTGGCGACCGACAAGGCTGCTGTGCTGCGCGGTGCGCATCGGCTGCTGAAAGAGGGTGGCGAGATGTATTTCTCGGACGTCTATGCCGACCGCCGGGTGCCCAAGGCGATGGCCGAGGATGAGATCCTGTATGGCGAATGCCTGTCGGGTGCGCTCTATTGGAACGATTTTCTGTCGATGTCGCGTGCTGCCGGATTTGGCGATCCCCGTCGGGTGACGCATCGTCCTTTGACGATCGAAAACCCAATTCTTGAAGAACGGGTCGCACCGCTGAGCTTTATCTCGGCCACCTACCGTCTGTTCAAGCTGCCGGAGTTGGAACCTGCGTGCGAGGATTACGGTCAGGCTGTGATCTACAAGGGCACAGTGCCGCATGCGCCGCATGAATTTGTTCTGGATGACCACCATACGATCGAGGCCGGCAAAGTATTCCCGGTCTGTGGCAACACGTGGATGATGCTGCAAGACACCCGTTTTGCACGACATTTCGAGTTTATCGGCGATTTCTCGACCCATTACGGGATTTTCGAAGGCTGCGGCGGGGATAGCCCGTTTGTTGTACAGGGCGAAGCTGCCTCGACCGGGTGCTGCTGATCCCTTGCGCCTGATGGGCGGGGTTGTTATCCCCGCCTAAGCCCGATGGAATTGATCGGGAAAGGCAATGGGGTCCATCGGTGACAGTGACGACAACTCCTCCTCGATTGGAAATCCGCAATCTGATTGCGCGCTTTGGCGGGCGGACGGTCGTGGATGATGTATCGTTGACCGTACACGCGGGGCAGGTGACTTGCCTGCTGGGGCCTTCGGGCTGCGGAAAGTCGACCACATTGCGGATGATCGCGGGGGTCGAAATGCAGACCTCGGGCGAGATTTACGTCGATGGTAAGCTGATCTGTGACACGGTATTCCGCGTACCGCCCGAACGGCGCGAGATTGGGCTGATGTTTCAGGATTTTGCGCTGTTTCCACATCTCAGCGTAGCGGATAACGTCGCGTTCGGCCTGAAAGGCAGCAAAGAGCAGAAACGCGCGCGGGTCGAGGAACTGCTGACCAAGGTCGATCTGATGCGGTTCATCGATGGATTTCCGCATCAGTTATCTGGGGGTGAGCAGCAGCGGGTTGCTCTGGCCCGTGCTTTGGCCCCACGTCCGCGGATCATGCTGATGGATGAGCCGTTCTCGGGCCTCGATAACCGTCTGCGCGACGGCATTCGGGACGAAACGCTCGCAGTCCTCAAAGAAGAGGACGCTGCTGTTCTGTTGGTCACGCATGAGCCGGACGAGGCGATGCGAATGGCTGATGAAATCGCGCTGATGCGGCGCGGCAAGATTGTGCAGCAGGGGGCGCCATACAATGTCTATACCCGGCCTGCAGACAAGGCAGCAGTTTCGTTTTTTAGTGATATCAATGTGTTGAAGGCTCAAGTTAATGGTGCGTTGGCGCATACTCCGTTTGGCCGTTTTCTTGCGCCCGGTGTGCCGGACGCGACCGATGTTGATATCGTGTTTCGACCCCAGCACGTCAAGCTGGACTTCGACCGCAATGGCAAAGGGCCTGCGCCGACGCCGACAGACGGCATTGCCGCCCGAGGCGTGGTTGAGCGTGCTCGGTTTTTGGGAAATGAAAGCCTTGTCGAGTTTCGCATGGACTATGATGGCTCGATCCTGAAGGCGACGGTCCCGAACGTCTTTGTGCCCAAAGAGGGCCGTGTCATGTGGCTGACCATTCGCCGCGACCGGTGTTTTGTATTCCCGGCCTGACGCTCAAATCCTGCATTTTCATCCAAGTGGTGCGTGAAAGCCTCAGATTGCGCATGTGCATTGCTTGTCGCAGCGCTGAGGCGGGTCTATCAAGGGCAAAACGAGGGGTGGACCGGGCATGCGAATTCTTCTGACCAATGATGACGGCATCAATGCGCCGGGACTGATTGTGCTTGAAGCGATCGCGGTTGAACTGGCCGGTCCCGATGGCGAGGTCTGGGTCGTCGCGCCTGCCTTTGAGCAGTCAGGCGTGGGCCATTGCATTAGCTATACCCACCCAATGATGGTCGCCAAACTGGGCGAGCGTCGCTATGCCGCCGAAGGGTCTCCGGCGGATTGCGTGTTGGCCGGTTTGCACGACGTTATGAAGGACGCCCCGCCCGATCTGGTGTTGTCAGGGGTGAACCGGGGCAACAACTCGGCTGAAAACACGCTGTATTCGGGTACTATCGGCGGCGCGATGGAGGCGGCGTTGCAAGGTGTGCCCGCGATTGCCTTGTCTCAGTATTTCGGGCCGCGCAATCTGGGGCTGGACGATTCGTTTGAGGCGGCTGCCAAATTTGGGGCCGATCTGGTGCGCCGCATTCTTGATGCGACACCCGAGCAGCAGGGCGACTATCGTCTGTTCTATAATGTGAATTTCCCTCCGGTTCCCGCAGATGAGGTGCTGGGTACGCGCGTGGCCCCGCAGGGGTACCGGCGCGATACACATTTCTCTGTCGAGCCGCACAGCTCGCCCTCGGGTCGCCGGTTCCTTTGGATTAAGGGCGGGTATCAACATAACCCGACTGCTCCGGGCACGGATGCGGCGGTCAATCTGGAAGGATATATCTCGGTCACTCCGATGCGCGCTGATCTGACAGCATATGACACGCTCGAGGCGCTAAAGGTCATCGAATGACTGAACCAAGCGCAGAAACCATAATGCAGTTCCTGTTTGCCCTGCGCTCGCGCGGGGTGACGGATGCACGTGTACTGGCAGCGATGGAGCAGGTTGACCGGGGGCAGTTTGTCAAAGGCCTGTTCGCGGACCGGGCCTATGAGGACACTCCACTGCCTATTGCCTGTGGACAGACCATCAGCCAGCCTTCGGTTGTGGGGCTGATGACGCAGGCGCTGCAGGTGCGTCCGCGTGATACGGTTCTAGAGGTCGGCACCGGCTCGGGCTATCAGGCGGCGATCCTGTCCAAGCTGGCGCGCCGGGTCTACACGGTTGAGCGGCACAAGAGGCTGGTGCGCGAAACGGGAGAACTGTTCCGTGAGCTGGGGCTGACGAATGTGACCGCGATGCTGTCGGATGGATCATTCGGACTGTCCGAGCAGGCCCC
Source organism: Ruegeria sp. D6 (assembly GCF_056534365.1). NCBI lineage: Bacteria > Pseudomonadati > Pseudomonadota > Alphaproteobacteria > Rhodobacterales > Roseobacteraceae > Ruegeria > Ruegeria sp. D6. The sequence goes on from NZ_JBQFPH010000001.1 coordinate 799,841, forward strand.
GTTCGACCGTATCATTGTGACCGCGGCCGCCGAAGATCCTCCGGGGCCGCTCTTGGCGCAGTTGAAAATCGGCGGTATCATGGTGTTACCCGTGGGCCAGTCGGACGCGGTGCAGACCCTAATCCGGGTCACGCGCACTGAAACCGGTCTGGACTATGACGAATTGTTGCCGGTCCGTTTTGTGCCCTTGCTTGAGGGGCTGGGAAAAGACGGAGCGTAAAGGTATATTAGAGGCGCCAGAACCCCGGAGAACAGGGGCAGGTGTTGAGGACAGTAAAATGAGAGCAGTTTCCAAATCAGCAATGCGCCGCTATGCGACAGGTGTTGCCGCGCTGGCAATTTTGGCCGGGTGTGAAGGGCCATATGACTATGACCTGCGCGGCAATGTCGGCGGGTTCTCCACTGCAGATGCCGCCCTTGCAGCGACCGCCAACCGCCCGACGCCGGATGCGCGTGGCGTGATCACCTATCCGAACTATCAGGTCGCGGTAGCCCGCCGTGGGGATACAGTTGGCGATGTCGCCACCCGGATCGGCATGCCGGTGGCCGAATTGGCGCGGTTTAACGGATTGCAGCCAAATGACAGCCTGCGTGACGGTGAAGTTCTGGCCTTGCCGCGCTCGGTCGGTGGGACGAGCAATGTTGATATTGCGACCATTGCCGGAACCGCGATTGACGAGGCACCGGACACAGGATCTGTACAGACATCGACATTGGAGCCCGCGCAACCTGCTGCGGCTCCGGCACCGGTTGCTACGGGGCCTGAGCCGATCCGGCACAAGGTCAAGCGGGGTGAGACAGCCTATACAATTTCGCGGCTCTATCAGGTGCCTGTGGAGTCTCTGGCAGAATGGAACGGTTTGGGACCAGACTTTATGGTGCGCGAAGACCAGTACCTGTTGATCCCGGTCAAGAATCAACCGGCACCTCGGGCAGCGGCGCCGGCCGCCACGGCAACTGCGGTAACCCAACCGGGCGAAGGCTCACCAACTCCTACGCCGCCGAGCGCGACGCAGCCATTGCCGGATGAGAAAGTTGCCGCGGCAACGCCTGCGCCGGATATTACAGCCGAGGCCCCGACCAATTCGGGAAGCTCGGCGCTGGCAAGCCCGGTGAGCGGCACCATCATTCGGACCTACAAGAAGGGTAAGAATGAGGGGATAGATATCGCCGCAGCGCCAGGCGCGTCGGTCAGTGCGGCCGAGGCAGGCACGGTCGCCGCGATCACCGCGGATGCGGATCAGGTTCCGATCATCGTTGTGAAACACAACAATGACTTGCTGACTGTTTATGCCAATGTCGACAATATCACCATCAAGAAAGGTGATCGGGTGCGACGGGGACAAAAGATCGCCTCGCTGCGCGGAGGCGACAATGCATATGTGCACTTCGAAGTGCGCAAAGGGTTCGAGTCGGTTGATCCCGAGCCTTACCTGAAGTGACCGAAATGGCCCGTTCCGGGCCATGCCTCCGGCGGAGGTATTTGGGGCCAGATGAAGGACGGATCACGCATTGGGATCGTAGTCGCTGAGCCTTTTACCCGGTTCGTCGGTAAAGAGTTCCGGTAGAGGCGTGACGTTTTCTATCAGGTCGATGCGGAAGACGCGGAAGTCGTCGCGCAGCTCGCACCAGGCGGTCAGTGTCCAGACACGGCCCCAGTATTCCATATGCAGCGGTCGGATGGTGCGTTCGGTCAGCGCGCCGTCAATGCGACGGTAGCTGAGCTGCAATTTCTGGCGCGATTTGATCGCGGCGCGGATCGGGGCCATATGTGCCATTCCGCGTACGACATCAGCGAAGGGATAGACCGCGAATTTCCAGCTGTCGGCCTCGGCAATGACCTGCGTGGGCAAGACGGCGTCGATTTTCTCGGCCAGAGAGTCCGCGGCGGATTTAAGATCGGGATCGGCGGCCTCGGCAACGATCGCCATGCCGAGGTTCAGAGCCTCAAGCTCGGCGGGTGTCAGGTTTAGCGGGGGCAGCGTGATCTGTTCACGCACCATGTAACCTACGCCGCGTTCGCCTTCTACAGGAACGCCCGAGGCCACCAACGTGTCCATATCGCGATAGATCGTACGGACCGACACCTCAAGTCGGTCCGCGATGTCCTGCGCGCGGTGCAAGTTACCATCGCGCAGGATCTGTATGATGTCGAACAGGCGGTCAGTGCGGCGCATGACACGCCGTCTGAGCCGCCCTTAGGCGGTCATGTTCCATAGCACGGTCTCGTGACGCATCTGGGCGCTGTCGGGGTTGATTGCCGCCATCAGAGCGGGTGCAAAATCCTGTTGCATGAATGCAGCAGCGGCATCCTTTGCGGATTTCATATCGGTCCAGACGACATAGTCGGTCCAGCGGCCATCTTCGCCATGGCTTAGCTGGCGGTGGGTAAAGCCGGGAGCCGCGCGGACGAAGGCTTCGGAGGCTTGGCTTAGCCTGACGAACTGTTCGGGCTTTGTGCCGTCGGCAAGGGTAAAGGTGACGATTTCTGCGACATGGGTCATGTGGTTCTCCGTAGACCAGGTTTCGATATCGTCCTTCTAGGTGATATCAACTGACATAAACCTGTCAGTTGAGAAATGCGAGTCCGCAAAAAACGCATGATCCGTTCAATTTTGCGCGCGGATTTGATCTGTCGCACTTTTGCTGATGCCCGTACGGGCGTAGACACGGGGCCAGACATATTCACGGCGCGCTGCGCCGACGTAGAAGGAGACAAGTCATGCTCAACAATATTGGCCTTCCGGGTATCCTGCTGATTGCTGTTGTGGTTCTCGTCCTGTTTGGACGCGGCAAGATTAGCTCGCTGATGGGTGAAGTGGGTAAAGGCATTACCTCGTTCAAAAAAGGCATCAAGGAAGGTTCGGAAGAACTGGAGCAGGATGCGTCCGAGCTGGCCAAGGACGTCACGCCTGAGACTGACAAAGACAAGGTCTGAGCCTAGATGTTTGATCTGGGCTGGACCGAGCTTCTGGTCATCGGCATCGTCGCGTTGATCGTGGTGGGACCAAAGGACCTGCCTTTGCTGTTCCGCAATGTCGGACGGTTCGTCGGAAAGGCGCGCGGCATGGCGCGCGAATTCAGCACTGCAATGAACGAGGCTGCGGACGAAGCAGGCGTCAATGAGATCAAGAAGGGCCTGAACGCGGCGACCAACCCGGTTAGTACAGCGATGGACGGGATCAACGAAGCCGCGCGCGACGTGGCCAAATCCATCGACCCAACCAAGTTCGACCCTGACAGCGAGACCGGCAAGCTGGCCACCGAGCGAGCAGAGCAAGCCAAGAAGATCCAAGCCACAACGGCGCGCGCTGCCGCTGAACGCAAGGCCAAGGAAGCCGCGGATGCGCTGGCCAAGGCGGAAGAGGCCGAAGCAGCGCTGAAAACCGAAAGCAAGACATGACCAAGACCGACGAGATCGAGGACAGCTCGGCACCCCTGATCGAGCACCTGGCCGAGCTACGTACGCGGCTGATCCACTGCGTTGTGGCGTTTCTGATCGGTATGATCATCTGTTTCACCGTGGCCACGCCACTGTTCAACTTCCTCACGCAACCGCTATGTGAGGTGCTGACCGAGCGTGGACAGGATTGCGGGCTGATCTTCATCTCGCCGCAGGAAGGGTTCTTTGTAGCGATCAAGGTTTCGCTGCTGGGCGGGTTCATTCTGGCCTTTCCCTATATCGGGATGCAGATGTGGAGGTTCGTGGCGCCGGGCCTGTATAAGTCGGAAAAGAACGCGTTTCTGCCGTTCATGCTGGCCTCTCCCTTCATGTTCCTGCTGGGCGCAAGCTTCGCTTTTTATGTGGTCACGCCATTGGCCTATGACTTCTTCCTCGGTTTCCAGCAATTTGGAGCGGAAGGGGAAGCTGTAGCAGAAGGCGCAACCGCACCTTTGAGCGTGGTGTTTCAGGGTTCGGCGCAGGAATATCTCAACCTGACCATCAAGTTCATCGTGGCCTTTGGCCTGTGCTTTCAATTGCCCGTATTGCTGACACTGATGGGTAAGGCCGGACTTGTCAGTGCCGAAGGTCTGGGGGCAGTGCGTAAATATGCGGTGGTAGGCATTCTGGTGTTGGCTGCGATTGTCACACCGCCGGACGTGATCACCCAGATCATCCTCTTTGTCGTAGTTTACGGGCTCTATGAAATTTCAATATTCCTGGTCGCCCGTGTCGAGAAGAAGCGCGAAGAACAGTTGCGCGCCGATGGATACTACGACGATGAAGAGGCCGAAGCCGACGCAGACGTGATGCAGGATTACGAAGAGAACAAGTAACCTATTCCAATAGCTTTAAAGGCGCGCCCAAGGTAGGCGCGCCTTTTTCAATTGCTACTCTTGTTGTGTTGATCGGAACATGGTTGAACTCCGCCAGAACATCCCGGAGGAGCCGATGGACGACCAAGCCCTGAATCGCATTGCGGACGCGTTGGAACGCATGGCGCCCGCGCCGCTGGCGACACCTGATTTCAATGCGGCCCCGGCTTTCGTCTGGCATGTCGAGCCTGACCGGCTGGAACCCGTCACACAGGTCAATCGGGTCGACCTTGATCTATTGGTGGGGATCAACCGCTCCCGCGATACGTTGCTGGACAACACGCGCCGCTTTGCTGCGGGTTACAAGGCTAATAACGCGCTCTTGTGGGGCGCGCGCGGAATGGGGAAATCCAGCCTCGTCAAAGCGGTGCACGGTACGTTGCAGGATGAGCATCCTGACCTGAAACTGGTCGAATTGCAGCGCGAGGATATGGGCTCGGTCGCGCGTTTGCTGAACCACCTGCGTGCCGCGCCGCACAGGTTCATCCTGTTTTGCGATGATTTGTCGTTCAGCCACGATGATCAGCATTACAAATCGCTCAAGGCCGTGCTGGACGGCGGTATCGAAGGTCGCCCGGAAAACGTTGTGTTCTACGCCACATCAAACCGCCGCCACCTGATGCCGCGCGACATGATCGAAAACGAACGCTCCAGCGCCATTAATCCGTCCGAGGCGGTCGAGGAGAAGGTCTCACTCTCTGACCGTTTCGGCCTGTGGCTGGGGTTCCACCCCTGCGATCAGGACGAATATCTAGCGATGATCGATCGCTACTGCGCCGCTCATGGCGTCAAGGTTGATCCCGAAACTCTGCGCGCCGAAGCCATCGAGTGGCAAGCCACACGGGGGGCACGCTCGGGCCGCGTCGCCTGGCAATTCTTCGTCGACCTCGCCGGGCGAAACGGCGTCCATATCGGTTAGTCCGCGCGCTTCATCTGGCCAGAAATACCTCCGCCGGAGGCATGGCCCGTCAGGGCCATTCTCACAACAGTGCTATAATCCGCGCCGCCTCATCCGCAGTGCTGGTTAATACATCCCGATCCTCACCGGGATGGAAACGTGCACGGACAGCGGTCGGCATCGGTGCAGGCTCAACAATCGATACGCGCGGTCCCGTCCGTGCGGTCTCGGTCGCCCAACTGCGAGCCAGCGCCATCTGTGCCGCTTTGGTGGCGCCGTAGATGCCATAGAACTTCTCGCCTGCCTTCGGGTCATCGAAGAACACGGCATGGCCAGTTTCGCCCAACAAAGGCGAGACATACGGGATCAGAACCGAGGTGGCGTTTGCATTGATGCTGACTGCCTTGTTCCATTCCTTCGGATCAACGAAATGCACTGGCGTCAGGGCTGAGGTATGGATTGCAGTATGCAACCACAAATCGATCTTGCCCCAGCGATCGTGAATGCCCCGGCACAGGGTCGCCATCGCATTGGGATCGGTGATGTCCATGGGGGCCAGAGTGGCCGAGCCACCCTTCGCCTGGATGCGGTCATCCAGCTCTTCCAGCCCGCCCTGAGTGCGAGCGACAGCGACGATGTGATAGTCGGGGGCCAGCGCTTCGGCCAGCGCCGCGCCCAACCCGCGAGAAGCCCCGGTGATAAGGGCGATTTTGGTCTGATCGGTCATGAGGGGGGTTTGAACCTGCACGCGCAGGGCGTCAAGTCAGGATCAGCTGCCGGGGATGTCGATCCTTCGGTTCTGGCCGCTTTGTCGCAGCACAACACCATTTTCATCAATGGCGACGACCTTACCCGGGCCGACACGACTGCCGGGTTTCACTTTCTTAATGCGCCCCGACGACATGCGGACCAGGGCTTGCAGGTCCGCCTTGGGCCCAAAAATGCCCAATACCGAGACCGCGTTCTTCTTGAGCGCCCCCGCCTGTGTGGCGGCGCTTTTCACCGTTGCGTTTGCCATGTTCTGTGGCCGAGCTGCGCGCCCGGACCCCGTTTTGTGAGTGGTTTTCGGCATTCGGGTAACACGGGCTTTGCCGGACCAAAAGGCCGGCAGCACTCGGTTCGGAGCGGTTCGAATGCCGCATACCGAACCCTTTGCAAATGCAGCCTGTTCAGCAATAGGTTGTCGGCGGATTCTGACCTATGGCCGCTAGCGCAAGTCTCTTGGCCGACGCCTCAGGACAAAGCGATTCGCCCGATCACCCCGAGGCAAGTTTCGCCGCGTTCCACGAACTGCCGACCACCTGCATATCCTCACGCTTTTTGCTGACCCGACTGCTGTTTTCCAGACTGCCCAGATATTCCTCGTCGACGCCGGTGACGTAGTTGCCGTCAAAGCAGGAACAGTCAAAAGCTTCGATCTCGGGGTTGCCTTCCTTGGCAGCCCAGATCAGATCGTCGAGATGTTGGTAGAACAGCGCATCCGCACCCAGTTCTTCGCGAATCTCCTCGATCTCTTTGCCATTCGCGACAAGCTCGTGTCGTGTGGGCATATCGATGCCATAGACATTGGGGTATTTCACCGGTGGCGAGGCGCTGGCGATGTAGACCTTTTTGGCGCCGGCCTCACGGCACATCTGGACGATCTTTTTGATTGTATTGCCGCGCACGATCGAATCGTCGATCAGCAGTACGTTATGACCGTCAAACTCCAAAGGCACCGCGTTCAGTTTGCGACGCACGGATTTCTGCCGTTCTTCCTGGCCCGGCATGATGAAGGTGCGGCCAACATAACGGTTCTTAACAAGCCCCTCGCGATAGGGAATGCCTGTGATCTTTGCGGCCTCAAGCGCGACAGGGCGGGCGCTATCTGGCACAGGGATGATCCGGTCGATCTCAAGTCCCGAGTCCTGAATTTGCTTGGCCAGCGTCTGCCCCATGCGCATCTGGGTTTTGTAAACCGATACCCCATCCAGCAGCGAATCTGGTCGGGCCAGATAGACATACTCGAAGATGCAGGGTGTCAGTTTACCTTCAACGGCCTGGAACTCGTGCATATTGCCGTCGAGGTCGATAAGGATCGCCTCGCCGGGACCTAGGTCGCGCAGCTTGTCAAAACCGTTGATGCCGAATGCCACATCTTCGGAAGCAAAGGCATAATCATCGCCGTCACCAGTTGCAGCACGCTTGGCAACAGACAAAGGTCGGATGCCGTAAGGATCGCGGAAGGCCAGCATCCCGACGCCCGCGACGAGGCAGATCACCGAATACGCCCCCTGAACCCGCTCCATCGTCATTTTGACACCGGCAAACAGGTTGCGGATCGGATCAGCATTACCATTGACCTTGATCGCATCCGCAACCTTGTCGGCCAGTACGTTCAGAAGGACCTCGGAATCCGAGGTGGTGCGCAGGTGACGGCTGTATTTCGCGGTAACCTTTTCGCGCTGTTCTTCGGTATTGGTGATGTTGCCGTTATGGACCAGATAGATGCCATAAGGCGCGTTCACGAAAAATGGTTGCGCCTCGGCCGCGCTGAGCGAGCCAGCGGTTGGATAGCGGACATGGCCCATGCCGACCTTTCCCAACAGGGTTTCGGCGTCACTGGCATTGAACACGTCTTTGACGAGACCATTTGCTTTCTTCTCACGGAAGAACTCGCCGTTATAGGTGACGATCCCCGAGGCGTCCTGACCTCGGTGCTGAAGCATCAGCAAGCCGTCATAGATTTCCGCAAAGACATCATGTGTCCGGCTTGCGATCCCCAAAATCCCACACATACACGGGCTCCAATTTCTATGACTTGCTTAGGATGGCGTTCAGGTCGGATCGGGTGTGCACGGGTATCTGAATGGTGTGTTTTGCTCCGTTTGCACGGGACTGAGGCACAAGCACGAAAGCGGCTAGCGCATAAGAAAACAGATACAGCAAGGTCGGCAGCTCCGATTCCATGTCGGTATGGCCACCACATAATGCCAAACGATGCGTGTGTCATCAAAGGATCACATTCGCGATTTGACGCAGGTGCGAATTGTACACGCCGCGGGTTTAGGATGACAAATGTACAGACCTATGCTGTCATATCATTACGAAGGTTTTTTGCATGCAGTCCGGCAATACCTGGTGGAGCAGACGCCATGTGGCAACACAAGCAAAACACACCGAAGGACAAACCTGTCAAGCGGCGTTGCCACCGATGTCGTGGGGCAGGGCGCGCACCCTGCGAGATCTGCAAGGGAACCGGTGAAGTGATCAAGAGCCGAGACCAGTATGGCAAGCCGATCTCAAGCCGATGTGACGGATGCTTTGGCCTGAAGACCATCCGGTGCAATATTTGTGGTGGCGAAGGGTTTATCTGATTTTTCCGAACCAAACGCAAAAAAGCCCGGCTGAAACCGGGCTTTTCTTTGGAATTTGATTAACCCTCAGAGGCGTTGTCGGCGGTGCAGCTTGCGACCAGCTCTTCGTACTGGGCGGTAACCCAACCCAGCGCCGCCTCGGGGTTTTGTTCCTCGATCTTGCTGCTGAACTGTTCGAACACCTTGGCCGAGCGGCTTTCATCGACCATCGTGTAGGATTGACCGGTCATCACGGTGTCGTAGACGAAGAACGCAATCGCAACCAGCAATATGCCGCGGGCGATGCCGAAGAAGAAGCCAAGCGCCTGATCCAGCCCGCCAAGCGCGGAACGCTGCACCAGTGAAGAGAATAGCGGCGTGAAGATGCTGACTACGATTAGTGCAATGGCGAAGACGGCGGCAAAGCCGGTAATCACCGAAAGCTCACAACTGTCGCGCAGGAATTCACCGACCACTGGCACTTCTTTGACCAGCGGTACAGCCTGCGGCGCAAAGATGAATGCTAGAACTGCCGCGGCGACCCAACCTGCGATGGCCAAAACCTCGCGCATGAAACCGCGCGAATAGGCCAGCAAGCCCGACAGCACGATGATCAGGGCCACAACCCCGTCAATTATTGTAAAACCTTCCATGGCCCTCGCCTGTTCGTTTTCTGCCCCTCAAGGCGCGACTTTACCCTGCTCCGAAGGTTTCGCCAACAAACCCCACCAAATCAGAGGGTCGGGTGAGTGTCAGACCTGCCACAGTGCCAGTTTTGCCACCTGCCGGAGCAATTGCCGCTGTGAAACCAAGTTTTTGCGCTTCTTTCAACCTGTTTTCGGTCTGCGGGGCTGGTCTAAGTGCCCCGGATAGCGAGATTTCTCCGAAAACGACCGTATCGGCAGGCAGGGCGGTGTCTTCACGAGCGCTGAGCAGTGCAGCAGCAACGGCGAGGTCGGCAGCAGGTTCGCTGACTTTCAGCCCTCCGGCGACGTTCAGGTAGACATCGAGCCCGGCAAAGGGGATGCCGCAGCGTGCTTCGAGCACTGCAAGGATCATGGCGAGCCGCCCGCTGTCCCAGCCAACGACCGTGCGTCGGGGCTGCGAATGGGGCGAGGGCGCAACCAGTGCCTGCAGTTCGACCAACACGGGGCGGGTGCCTTCGATACCTGCGAACACGGCGGAACCAGGGCTGGGCTTACCGCGTTCCGATAGGAACAGGGCCGAGGGGTTGGTGACTTGCGCCAGCCCTTTGCCGGTCATTTCGAAGACGCCAATCTCATCCGCTGGGCCAAAGCGGTTCTTAACGGCGCGCAGGATGCGGAACTGGTGCCCGCGTTCGCCTTCGAAGTAAAGCACGGTGTCGACCATATGTTCGACTACACGGGGGCCAGCGATCTGGCCTTCTTTGGTGACGTGGCCAACCATGATGATCGATACGCCGTGGCGTTTTGCAAATGTCGTCAGCTCATGCGCTGCGGCGCGCACCTGCGACACCGAGCCCGGCGCGCTGTCGACATTATCGGCCCACATCGTCTGGATCGAGTCGATGATGGCGAGGCCGGGTTTTTCTGCCTCTAGCGTCGTGAGGATGTCCCGAAGGTTGGTTTCAGCGGCCAATTGCACCGGCGACTCTTCCAGACCTAACCGGCGCGCGCGCATCCTAACCTGTGCGCTGGCCTCCTCGCCCGAGACGTAGATGGTTTTGACACCTTTGCGGGCAAAACGTGCTGCAGCTTGCAGTAAGAGGGTCGATTTGCCAATGCCGGGGTCACCGCCCACCAGCAGCGCCGATGCAGGGACAAGGCCGCCGCCGAGGACACGGTCCAATTCTTCAACACCGCAGAGGGTGCGGGGCGGCGGTGTTTCTTCGGTCGATAGGTCGGTGAGCGCGATGGATTGGCCGCGCTTGCCGCCGAGTGACTTCTTGGCTGGTCCTGCCGAAAGCGGCGCTTCCTGAACGATAGTGTTCCATTCGCCGCACGCATCGCAGCGGCCCGACCATCTGGTGTGAGAGGCTCCGCAGGCCGAGCAGGAGAAGGAGTGTGTCTTTGCCATGTCGCCCTTGGTGCCCGAGGAAAGGCGGTTCTTCAAGCCCTTGCGGGCTTTCCTCACCGCCGGTGGCGCGCCACGTCCTCAGGCCCTGCGCGCCATCGTCCGCTGCGGGCGCTAGACACGCCTATTCCGCGGCACGCGGCGGGGTCATCGCAACCACGCTGCCTGGTGTTTGATCGTCCGTGAGGGATTGCAATTGCGCCGACAGTTCCGGAAGCAGATCGAACAGCTCATCCCTGAGGCGCGCGAGTTGCGATTTGGCGATGGATTCCTCGATCTCGATGTCTCGGGTCCATTGGCGCAGCTCGTGCTGGATGATTTGGGCTTCCTCGATGCGCTGCTGGAATTGTTCGACCTCTTCCTGACGTTGCCGCAGGAAGGCACGGGCGCGTTCGACCTTTGTGTCCCCATAGGTCTCGGCCAGTTCCTGGCTGATCTGGCTCATCTGAGCAGCCAGTTCCAGCACCTGCGGTTCGAGCCCCTGCAAATCGGGGTGATCGCGCAGGAAGGCCATGCGCTCTTTCACCGCGTCGAATTCGGAGGCCAGCGCAAAGGCGCCGCTGCGGTCGGCGGCATGGGCGACCTGATAGGCCCCGGCCACGTCCTGCATATTCATTGTGAACTTACGATGGGTGTTTTCAAGCGCCATCATGCGGGCGTTCGATGGCAGATAGAAGACCAGCATCAGGATCAGGGCGGTTAATCCGATCTGGATATAGATGCCTGCGTCAATTGTTGCACCGTTGCTGAGACCGGCCTGCAACGAGAGCCAGGGCAGGATGCCAATCGCGGATAAAATGGTGGTCGTCACCGCGAACAATGCTGCGGCGCAGATCAGGAAAAAAGTGAGCCTTAATAAGGTATTCTGAAATTGCAATGTTATTGTGTGGAGGGCGGCCATGATCGTCGTTCTCCTTCTTCAACCGGTACAAAAACCGGGCCGAAGCGGAAGGTTAAACAGACGCGAAGTGATCCGCTACGGACCCGAAAACTACAAAATTTACTGCTCGAAATATTAAGATGATACTCAAAAATCTGTTTTCAATCAATTAGGTCTGAGGTTTTCGTGATCCAAATGTCATCTCTGTAATATGGCCCAGTGCAAGTGAGGCCAGAATGCAGCCGGTGAACAGGTAGAGACCCCATGCAGTTTCGATGGTGGCGTATGAGATGCCTTTGGCCAGCGTGATGTAGAGCGCGATGAGGAAGATATCGGCCATCGCCAGCTTGCCGAGGATGTTGAGCGCGGGCTGGACGCGCGGGTCCAGCAGGTTCCATTGGATCAGCGCGGTGCCGATGGTTTTGACGTAGGGCGCGAAGAGGGCGAAGACGGTAACGATCAACGCGAGGAAGATGTCGGACTTCCACAAGGACTGGAGCCCGGTGATGACGCTGATTTCACTGAGGCCGAAGATCGGGAGGAGACCGGCGCGCATCAGCGGGGCGAACCACGCGATGGGGTAGAGGATCAGGAGGGATAGGGTGGCGAGGCGGAGGGTCATGAACAAGAATTTTGATAACGCAGTTGAATACTTAATGAGTGGAGGTATCTGCGGCAAGTTCTGAGTTGCGGTCGCTTTAGTTGAGTGTAAGTTTAAGTAAGTCCTAAATTAATCAGCTTTAGATTGCAGTGCCTGACCCAATAATAAAGATCGTAAATGGCCCATCCGCATTTAATAAAGGAACCGTTGCTGCGGGAACTGACGGCTTAAATGCTGTCTTTTCAGCTGCGAGTGCGGCAGCAGACAGGTTGCCGTTTGACCGAGAGCAGCTCTTTGGTGTTTTGCATTTCCGACTTTACGAAACGGATCGCGCACGAAGAAGAGCGGTATGGTTTGGTGGCCGTCTATTCAACAGGTTTTCTGGCGAAGATCCCGGCTACATCCCGGTTTCCGGAACACATCTTCGCCAAGTGTTTGATGCAATACGCATTCAAACCCCCGACTTTGTGATAAGCGCAGGGCAATATCTATTGCGCTATGACTACGCTAAGCGCGCGTATGATCAGTTAAAGCAGGAACGTGAAGAGGAGAGAGCTTAACGCACCGCCTCAATCGGCCCCTCGGCACTCCCGCTGATGAACTGCTCCACATAGGGATCGCCCGAGGCGTCCATCTGGCCGACCGGGCCGGTCCACTGGATCACGCCTCCGTGCAGCATGGCGACGTTGTCGGCAATCGCGCGGACCGAGCTCATGTCGTGGGTGATGGTCATCGCGGTGGCGCCCATCTCGGTCACAATTTCGCGGATCAGGTCGTTGATGACGCCGGACATGATTGGGTCGAGGCCGGTGGTAGGCTCGTCGAAAAAGATGATCTCGGGCTCGGCGGCGATGGCGCGGGCGAGGCCGACGCGTTTTTGCATGCCGCCCGACAGCTCGGCCGGGAACCGGTCAGCAACGTTGGATTTCAGGCCCACGCGGCGCAGTTTCTCGATGGCGATTTCGCGGGCTTCATCAGCGGGGCGTTTCAACGAGCCGCGCAGCAGGCGGAAGGCGACGTTTTGCCAGACGGGCAGCGAGTCGAACAGCGCCGCGCCCTGAAACAGCATTCCAAAGCGGGCCAGAAACGCATCGCGGTCGCCTTTCGCGGCGTCTTTGCCGTCGACGTAGATCATGCCGCCGTCGGGTTTGATCAGGCCGAGGATACATTTCAACGCCACGGATTTGCCAGTTCCAGAACCGCCGATGATGACCATCGAGGTGCCCTTGGGGATCTCAAGGTTCATGCCTTGCAGGACGTGGTTGTCGTCAAAGGCCTTATGTACGTTCTCCATCCGGATCATAGCGAGAAGAACACCCCTGTAAGAACGAAATTGGCGGCGAGGATCAGCACAGCAGCAGCCTCGACCGAGCCCTTGGTGGCGCGGCCCACGCCCTGCGCGCCGCGGCCCGATGACATGCCGTAATAGCAGCCCATGATGGCGGCGATCACACCGAAGGCGGCACCTTTGACGAGTGACGAAACGATATCCCGCGCTTCAAGGAAATCGACGGTGTTTTTCAGATAGGCTGCCGGGTTGAAGCCCAGATTTTGCGTCGCGACGGTGTAGCCGCCTGCAATGCCGATGATATCTCCGACCCCGACCAGCGCTGGAACCGTGATCAGGGCGGCCAGCACGCGTGGGGCGGTGAGGTATTTCATCGGATGGGTGGACAATGTGACCAGAGCGTCGATCTGCTCGGTCACTTTCATCGTCGCAATCTCGGCGGCGATCGAAGACGTCACGCGGGCGGCGATCATCAGGCCGACCAGCACCGGGCCAAGCTCTCGCACCATGCCTATGGCGACGATCTGGGGCACAACGGCTTCGGCGTTGAAACGCGCGCCGCCTGCGTAGATCTGCAACGCCAACGCGCCGCCGGTGAAGATGGCGGTCAGGCCGACCACGGGCAGGGACAACCAGCCGATGTTCAGCAGGGCGATTCCGAACTCGCGCGGATAAAACGGTGGTCGAAAAATGTGCGAAACCGCGTCGAGCGCGAACAGCGCGACGCGGCCAAACGCGGCGAGCATGGTCAGGATAGAACGCCCCAGCTCACCCAGCAATGAAACGGGATTCATTCCACGTAGCCCCGCGAAAAGCGACTGCCGAGCGAGGTCAGAATTTCATAGCCGATGGTGCCAGCGGCTTCGGCCAGATCATCGACGGTTTGGTGCCCGTTCAGGATACGCAGGCGATCAGGTTTATACGGCAAGTCAGTCACATCCACGGTGATCAGGTCCATCGAGATACGTCCTACCACTGGGCAGGGCTGATCACCAGCGAATGTATCGATGCCGCCCCCAATGGCGCGATGCAGCCCATCGGCATAACCGGCCGCAACGGTCGCAATCTTCGACGGGCGGCGCGCGCTCCAGCTGTTGCCGTAGCCGACGGTCTCGCCCACGGCGACGTCGCGCACTTGAATCACCGGCATATCGACGGTGACGACCGGCTTGGCCCCGGCAAAGGGCATCCCGCCGTACAGGCCAATCCCTGGGCGGCAAAAGTCAAAGTGGAATTCCGGCCCCATCAGAGTACCACCCGTCGCCGCAAGCGAGCGCGGCGCGTCGACGCCATCGGTCATCTGTTTGAACGTGTTCAACTGTTGGCGGTTCATTGGGTGTTCAGGCTCATCCCCGCAGGCCAAATGCGACATTATCACCAACGGGTTCAGGGCAAGGGCTTCGTGCCGCAGTTCGGCCCAGTCCGCAGGCTCAAGCCCAAGGCGATTCATACCGCTGTCGAGCTGGATACCAAAGCCATGATCGGGCAGGGCCTGACGATGACGCTTGAATTGTTCGGGCGAGTTGATCAACGGCGTCAGATCATGCTGGCGCAGCAGATCCGTGTCACCCTCCATATGTCCGGAAAACACCGCAACCAGCGGGCCGGGGCCCACAGCCTCACGCACGGCCACGCCTTCCTCGGCAACGGCGACGAAGAATTTTGCAACGCCTTCCTCAGCCAGCGCAGAGGCTACTGGACCGGCACCTAACCCGTAAGCGTCAGCTTTAACCACTGCGCCGGTCTCAACCTGGGTCTTTGCGTCAAGCGCCTGCCAGTTCTGGGCGAGCGCGTGCAGATTTATCGTCAGATGTGCGGTACTCATAAACGCCGTTCATCACATAGGATTGGCCCAGGTCAAGGGGGAGCACCTTAATTCTTGGCGGGTTTATGCGCCTCATAGGCCGCTTCCAGCTCGGAACGCAGGAAATCCGCAAATAATAAGGGGCTAAACTGAGGTTGGCCGGTCCCGGGTAGGGGTTCGATGATTGTGCTGACATGAGGATCAAAGAAGAACGGAACGCTATATCGTTCACGGCCCGAACGGTTGATGACCCGATGCGGCGTCGAAAGCAGGCGGCCGTTCGACATCCGGTGCAGCATATCCCCGACATTGACGACAAAGGCGTCGGGACGGGACGGAACGTCAACCCAATGCCCTGACGGTGTTTTGACCTGCAAGCCGCCCACCTGATCTTGAGCAAGCAGCGTAAGGCATCCGAAATCAGTGTGCGGGGCCGAGCCGAACAGATCATCGGGGCTGGTCTTTGCTTGCGGTGGATAGTGCAGCAGACGCAGCCAGAAAGTGGGTTCATCAAACGCGGAAAGGACCGAGAAATCCTGCGCCTCGCAAGCGATCAGCGCGATATGCATCAATCTGCGTCCAAGGGCCGACATAGCCTTAACGTAGGTTTCCAGGGTGTCGCGAAAATCCGGTAGATCAGGCCATCGGTTTGGACCCGAGAGGTAGATATCGGGATCAACACCAGCATCCTCGCGCATCATCATGAAGCTGGCGGATTGGTTGGGTTTTTTTACATCGGCCAGTGTTGAGTTCACATCTGTCGATGTGTTGATGGCGATGTATCCGCGATGCGTGTGGTCGACTGCGATTGCCAGCTTTTGATCCAGCGGCAGTGCGTGAAACCGTTTTGAGGCTTCGAACACATCGCGCATCAGCTGCGGGTCGATCCCGTGATCTTCGATATAGCCAAAACCGGTCGTGCCGTAGGCCGAACGAAACTCGGCCGCGATTTCCTCATCAGGGCGTGCACCCAGACGAATAACGGGGATCTCTGTGAATTCAGTCATGTCTCTCTCGCTTATATTGGGAAGATTGCAGGGGCAAAAATGCCCCCGGTCTATCCCGCAAAGCGTTTGCGGCGATGCCCGAAATGACGCGCCAGAATCACGCGCCGGGGTAGGGGATTGAGACAAGCTTGCATGGCCCGATCCGTACACATCGGACCGGGCTGGTCAAGGGATCAATAGCCCTCGATTTGGCTATCCTGTTGCCAGGGTTTGACCAGATTGCCGAAGCGGGTGAACTGAGCCTCGAACGACAGCTCCACCGTGCCGATGGGGCCGTGGCGCTGCTTGCCGACGATGACCTCGGCCTTGCCATGCAGGCGCTCCATGGCCTGCTTCCATTCTTCCATCTTTTCCAGCTCGTGATCGCCGGGTTTTTCGCGTTCCTTATAGTATTCCTCGCGGAACACGAACATCACAACGTCGGCGTCCTGTTCGATCGAGCCCGATTCCCGCAGGTCAGACAATTGCGGGCGCTTGTCGTCGCGGCTTTCCACCTGACGGCTGAGCTGAGACAGTGCGATGACCGGGATGTTGAGTTCCTTGGCGATGGCTTTCATACCCATCGAAATCTCGGCAATCTCGTTGACGCGGTTGTCGGCCATACCGCGACATAGCTGCAAATAGTCGATCACCAGCAAATCCAACCCATGCGTCCGCTTCAATCGCCGCGCGCGGGCGGCGAGTTGCGAGATCGGCAGGGCGGGGGTGTCATCGATGAATAGCGGGCACGCTTCCAGTTCTTTCGCGGCGTCCACGAAGCGGCGGAACTCGGCCTCGGTCATATCGCCTTGGCGGATTTTGTGACTGGAAATCTCGGAAGCCTCGGCCAGAACACGGCCTGCAAGTTGCTCGGCGCTCATTTCAAGTGAAAAGAACCCGACCACGCCGCCGTCGATCGCACCTTCAGAGCCGTCCGGCTTGGTGCCGCGCTTGTAGGCCTTGGCCACGTTGAACGCGACGTTGGTTGCCAGCGACGTCTTACCCATCGACGGACGCCCGGCCAGAATGATCAGGTCGGACGGGTGCAAGCCACCCAATTGCTTGTCGAGATCGGCCAAACCGGTGGAAATCCCCGCCATGCCACCACCGCGCTGGTACGCTTCGTTGGTGACGTTGACGGCTTCTGTGACCGCCTTGAGGAAGGATTGAAAACCCTGTTCGGTCTGGCCCTGCTCGGATAACTGATAAAGCTGCTGCTCGGCCTCGACGATCTGTTCTTTGGGCTCACTGCTGACATCAACCCGCGCCGCCTTGTCCGAAATGTCCCGGCCCAGTCGGATCAGTTCGCGCCGGATGGCAAGGTCATAGATCATCTGGGCGTAGTCATGCACCGCAAAGGCACTAATCGAGGCACCGGCCAGTTTCACCAGATAGGCCGGACCGCCCAGTTCTTTCAGGCCCTCATCTTCGGCCATGAATGATTTCAGCGTGACGGGCGAGGCCAGCGCATTTTTTGCGATACGAGTCGATGCGACTTCGTAGATGCGCGCATGAACCGGATCATAGAAATGCTCGGCCCCAATAATCGAGGCGACGCGATCATACAGATCGTTGTTCGTCAGGATCGCACCCAGAAGCTGTTGCTCGGCCTCGATGGAGTGCGGCATTGTTTCCGGATTCTGAATCTGTGCGGCGGCCTGCTCGATACTGCTGATCTCGTTCATTGCTGTTCTCTTTGTCCCCTGGACAGAGGCCATAACGCGGCCCCGTGAGTCGGCGCAAATTGTATGTTTTCTGGGGATATGCTGTGCATATCTCTCTGCCCCATCATATTGAAGGATGAGGCAGGGTTACGTCAACATATAGTGGATGAAGCGATCGGCGCGGCGGTCAGTGTTTCCATTCTGAAAACAGTTTGCGCAACGTCAGCTTTTATGTGTGTCCTGCCAGCCGCGCGGGTCGTTCAGGAAGGCTTCGACGCCATCAAGCGTCTCTTCGTCAAAGGCCTTTTGCGCTTTGGCTTCCGCCAGAACATCCCACCAGGTGCAGAGCGAATGCAGTTTTACGCCGTGATCACCCAGCGTTTTCTCGGTTTCGGGGAAGATGCCATAATAGAAGATCACCGCCGTATGCCCGCAGGTTGCGCCGGTTTCGCGGATCGCGTCGACAAAGGACAGTTTTGAGCCTCCATCGGTGGTCAGGTCCTCGACCAGCAGCACACGCTCACCCTCGCTCATCGCGCCTTCGATGCGGGCGTTCCGGCCGTAGCCTTTGGGCTTTTTCCGCACGTAGGTCATTGGCAGTGCCATGCGCTCGGCAACCATGGCCGCAAAGGGAATACCCGCCGTTTCGCCACCGGCGATATTGTCAAACGCCTCGAACCCGGCGTCGCGCATGACGGTGACGGTCAAAAAGTCCATAAGGGTCGACCGGATGCGCGGGTATGAGATCAGCTTGCGGCAGTCGATATAGGTCGGGCTGGGCAGGCCGCTGGCCAGTGTGAAGGGTTCGCGGGAATTGAAGTGTACGGCTTTGATCTCCAGCAGCATCCGCGCGGTCAGGCGGGCGATTTCGGTGCTGTCGGGGAAGGAACTGGGGATCATGGCGCAAACCTCTGGGCTGAAAGGGTGTCGCAGGCTGATAGCCTGACCCCCGGTCCAGAGTCGAGGGGTCACGCCAAAAGAAAAGCGGACCCCCAAGAGGTCCGCTTGATGCCCTTGCGGGCAAAGCAGCCAAGGTGGGCTTGACTGCTCATTTCTCAGGCTCGCTTTCCGCAATCGGCAAGACCGTGCCTTCAATCTCGGTATCGACGTGTATGCGAGGCGAGGTAAGAAGCGCAACCACCATTGCCGTCACAAATGCGTAGGCTGCCGCGCAGTAACTGTATACAGCGCCCAGTATTCGAAATGATGCGCTGTAGACTGCAGGTATTCTTAGGTCCGAGCCAGATCAGCAAGAGCGTCTCTCAAAAGGGTCAAAGCGTGGTCCCGCGCAGCGCGACGTACGTTATCCCGTCCCTGCGCTCCGAATTCCACGGTCTCGGTTCGGATCGGTTGACCCTGTGCTGCAAGGCCAAAGCATACGCGGCCTTCGGGTTTGTGCTCGGACCCGCCGGGGCCCGCGATGCCAGTGATCGAGACCGCCAACTGCGCCCGCGAATTCTGCAGGGCGC
The DNA here is from genome assembly GCF_056534365.1 of Ruegeria sp. D6. NCBI lineage: Bacteria > Pseudomonadati > Pseudomonadota > Alphaproteobacteria > Rhodobacterales > Roseobacteraceae > Ruegeria > Ruegeria sp. D6. Next base: position 819,138 of record NZ_JBQFPH010000001.1, read on the forward strand.
CATTGGCCATTTCTTGGGCGACTTCTTCTGAAACTGCGCCATACGTCTCAAGCGTATCGGCGCGCACGCCCAGCATCTCTTGCTTCGCGGTGTTGGTGTAGGTGACAAAGCCGCGCTCAACCACGGCAGAGCTGCCAGGGATGTCAGTCAGTGCAGCGGCGACCATACCGCCGGTACAGCTTTCAGCAGTGGCGATCATCATGCCCTGCGCCTTGGCGCGATCCAGCAGGTCGACAACGGTCATAGACCCATGACTCCATGTGAGATACCGGCGAGGACGACCACACCGATGGCTGCAAAGACCCCTGCGATCACATCATCCAGCATGACACCCATCGGATCTCCGCGCCGGTCGGCCCAGCCAATGGGACCGGGTTTGGTAATGTCGAAGAGGCGGAACAAGAGAAAACCCGCGATCCAGCCGGGCCAGAGCTCTGTGATGTCGATCCCATGCGCCCAAGACGGGTAGGAAATCGCCCATATCGCGATGAACTGGCCCGCGACTTCATCAATGACAATTTCGGACGGGTCGTGGTCATCTTGTACAGCTGTCATCACTCGCGTGGCCCACAGGCCCCCGAAGAAAACCGCGAGTGTTGAGATGACCAGCAAGGGGAAGCCACCCAGCGTATGCAGAACCCACGCCAGCGGCAAAGCAGCCAGCGATCCCCAGGTGCCGGGGGCAGGGCGGAGATAACCGACGCCGCAGACGGTTCCGATTAGACGAGCCGCTGTCATGACTTCACCAGACAGGCAGTTGCGAGCGAGGCAATGCCTTCGCTGCGACCGGTAAAGCCCAGCCGTTCGGATGTGGTGGCCTTGACCGAGACCTGATCGGTGCGCAAGCCCATGATCCGTGCCATTTCGGCACGCATGGTATCGGCATGAGGGCCGATCTTGGGAAATTCGCAGACCAGTGTGCAGTCGACATTCGAGATCTCATAGCCCAACTGCCCAGCCAATTCGACTGCGTGGCGCAGGAAAATTTCACTCGCTGCACCTTTCCACTGCGGATCGGAGGGCGGAAAATGCTGTCCGATATCACCCCGCGCCAGTGCGCCATAGATCGCGTCGGTGACCGCGTGCATCCCCACATCTGCATCGGAGTGACCTTGGAGCCCACGATTGTGCGGCACCTTCACACCGCAGAGGATCACGTGATCTCCGTCACCAAAGCGGTGCACGTCGTAGCCGTTGCCCAGCCTTACATCCATATTCATACCCATTGTACGTTCGGCCCGGGCGAAATCCTCGGGCCGTGTGATTTTCAGGTTATCCGCATCGCCCGGAATAATCGCGACTTCGATTCCCGCAGCGCGCGCGACTTCTACATCATCCGCTGCACCTCCGGGATGGGCTGAATGGGCGGCGGTGATTGTGACATAATGAAATCCCTGCGGTGTCTGCGCAGCGTAAAGGCCGGATCGATCCTGCGTTCCTGTGACCACTGAACCGTCGCCTGTCCAGAGCGCATCCGTGACGGCCAAGCCTGGAGCAGCTGCCGCATGCGTGTCGAGTGCTTTCAGAACATCGCCGATTATCCGAGCGCTGACGCAGGGTCGGGCGACATCATGTATCAAAACCTTTTCAACGCTGTACGCTTCCAAAGCCTGCAACCCGTTGCGCACTGATCTGGCGCGGTCTGCACCGCCGGGTGCAAGGATCAGGTTTGTCGCGCTGAATTCTTCCCAAACGGCTGTGTCCTCTTCGGCCAGCACCAAAACGACGTGATCAACCAACCCTTCGAAGCGGTCAATCGCCCAATCGGCCACGCGCCGCCCAGCCAAGGCACGCCACTGTTTGGGCACTCCGCCTCCGGCGCGCTGGCCGCGCCCGGCGGCGACGATGATGGCGGCTGTGGTCATCTGAAAGGTCTCCTGATTGGGGCATTGTTTAGGGGGCGGTGAATGCAGAGGCAATCACCCGCGTCAATTTGCTTAAAAAATAAGCATATGATGATTTTGCGGGCTTGAATGCTCCCGTTTTATTGTTCATATGCCGCAATTTCGATATCAAATGCGCAACTGCTCAAGGATTAAGCACATTGGCCCTGCGTCTTGCTGAAAAGGATCTGACTCCTCCGGTGCTGCTGGCGCCAATGGCCGGAATCACTGACCGGCCTTTTAGGGACCTTGTGATGCGCTTCGGCGCGGGCATGGTTGTCAGCGAAATGGTCGCCAGCCAAGAGATGGTACAGGCCAAACCAGGCGTACGTGAACGGGCCGAGCTGTCGGCGGATGTGGAAAACACCGCGGTGCAACTGGCCGGACGCGAGGCGCATTGGATGGCCGAGGCCGCCCGGCAAGTCGCTGACCGGGGCGCGCGCGTGATCGATATCAATATGGGCTGCCCGGCCAAGAAGGTAACCAATGGCTATTCCGGTTCAGCTTTGTTGAAAACTCCGGACCATGCACTGACGCTGATCGAGGCCGTTGTGGGTGCAGTTGATGTGCCTGTTACGCTGAAAACGCGGCTAGGCTGGGATGACAATCTGCTGAACGCGCCGGACGTGGCGCGGCGTGCGCAGGACGCAGGCATCCGGATGGTGACCATCCATGGGCGTACGCGCTGTCAATTCTATAAAGGCCGGGCAGATTGGCGGGCGATCCGAGCGGTGAAAGAAGCCGTCTCGATCCCTGTCATCGCAAACGGTGACATCGTCGATACCGAGGCCGCGCAAATCGCGCTGAATCAGTCCGGGGCCGATGGCGTCATGATAGGTCGGGGGGCGCAGGGCAAGCCCTGGCTGCTGGCGCAGATTTGCCATGATCTCTATGGCGCTGCTTCTCCAACCATTCCCACGGGCACTGAACTGATCAAGATGGTGCGTGGCCATTATCTGGCGATGCTGGAGTTCTACGGTACCGATCTGGGCCTGCGCGTCGCACGCAAACATCTCGGTTGGTACATGGATGAGGCCGGAACACCCGCCACTTTGCGGCGGGCTGTCCTGACATCCCGCGACACCGATGAGGTGTTACGGCTTTTGGCAGATGCGCTGAGTGGCACGGCGGAGGCAGCAGCATGACCTCTGACCAGAGCATCTGGACCTCGCTTCCGGTTCCGGCGTTCATTATCGATGCCGAAGATCGGATATCGGACGTCAACTCCTCGGGTGAGGGGTTTCTGAACGCCTCCCGCAAGGCAGTGATTGGACACCCGGTCTGGGATCAACTCGCGGTTGACGCGCCGTTGGAAGAGGCGTTTCTGCGCGCGCGTCAACAAGGTACACCGTTGTTCGTGAACGATGTGGACGTTGGGTCGGGCAATCGCGCGCCGCTGCAATGTGCGCTGCAAATCGCGCCGCTGATGGGGCATCCCGGTTCAATGATCATGATCATCTCGCCGCGCGAACTGGCCGGTCGGATGACCCGTGGCAACACTGTGAAATCGGCAGCGCAGTCTGCGATTGGTATGGCAGAGATGCTTGCGCATGAGATCAAGAACCCTTTGGCAGGGATCACCGGTGCGGCGCAATTGCTCAGCATGAATATTTCGCAGCAAGATCTTGAGCTCACTGACCTTATCGTTGAGGAAAGCCGCCGCATCGTGAAGTTGTTGGAGCAGGTAGAACAGTTCGGCAACCTGTCTCAACCCGATTTCAAACCGGTCAATATCCACGATGTACTGGATCGCGCGCGCAGGTCAGCGCTGTTGGGTTTTGGCGCGCATATGACGATTATCGAGGATTACGACCCCTCGCTGCCCTTGGCCTATGGGGACCCGGATCAGTTCCTGCAGGTGGTTCTGAACTTGCTCAAAAACGCTTCGGAAGCTGCTGATGGCAATGGTACAATCCGGCTGCGTACCTATTTTGAGCATTCATTCCGACTGCGGCGCAGCGACGGTTCGGGTCATTCGCTGCCTCTGCAGATCGAGATTATTGATGATGGGCCGGGCCTGCCGGAAAATATTCGCAGTGATATTTTCGACCCCTTCGTGTCGGGCAAGGAGAACGGCACCGGGCTTGGGCTGGCGCTAGTCAGCAAGATCGTTTCCGACCACGACGGCTGGATTTCGGCTGAATCTGTGCCCGGACGCACTAGTTTTCGACTGTCCCTGCGGCGTGCACCGAACGACGCGTATGAAAAGGAGAGCATCTGATGGATGGCACAGTTCTGGTTGCCGATGACGACCGCACGATCCGCACGGTTCTTACACAGGCCCTGACGCGGGCGGGGTGCAAGGTTCACGCGACATCTTCGCTGACCACGCTGATGCGCTGGGTAGCCGAAGGCAAGGGCGACGTTGTGATCTCGGATGTGGTAATGCCGGATGGAAACGGGTTGGAGATGCTGCCAAAGATCGCGCAGGACCGTCCCGGTTTGCCGGTCATCGTGATCTCGGCCCAGAACACCATCATGACAGCCATTCAGGCGGCTGAGGCGGAAGCTTACGATTATCTGCCAAAGCCTTTCGATTTGCCCGATCTGATGAAGCGCACCGCGAGGGCGCTGGATCAAAAGCAGCGGGTACAGGCTGAGCCGGTGATGGCCAGCGAAGACCGACCTGATGAACTGCCGCTTGTCGGGCGCACCCCGGTGATGCAGGCGCTTTATCGTCTGGTCGCTCGGGTGATGAACACGGATCTGTCTGTAATGATTTCTGGTGAAAGTGGGACGGGTAAATCTCTGATAGCACGCGCTATTCACGATTTCTCTGACCGAAGGACACTGCCCTTTGTCACCGTGACTGCTGCCGATCTGAGCGATTTGGAAGGCCCGGCACGGGTTATGGCGCGCGTACGTGGTGGTACGCTGCTGATCGATGAAATTGCCGATATTGATGATGAGATTCAGGCCCGTATCGTGCGCATGATGGACACGCCGGGCGATCACGTGCCGCGTTTCATGGCCACAAGTCAATCAGATCTGACCGACGCGATGGAAAGCGGTCGCGTGCGGCAAGATCTCTATTACCGTCTCTGCGGTGCGACGATCCACGTGCCTGCGTTGCGCGAACGGGTTGATGATATTACCTTGCTGACCGATCACTTTCTGGCGCGGGAGGAGCGGGAAAGCGGCGCGCAGCGTCGCCTCAGCCCCGAAGCGGTCGAGTTGGTGCGCCGGTATTCCTGGCCCGGCAATGTCCGACAGCTTGAAAATGCGATCCGGCGTCTTGGTCTAACCAGCCGATCTGATGAAATCTCGCGCACCGAAGTTGAGATGGTGCTGGGTAGCCAGCCCGAGGCCGAACCAGTTCTGGGTGATGGCGAGCGTGAGAAGCTGTCATCTTCTGTTGGTCGTCACCTGCGCCGGTATTTTGATCTGCACGGAAACATCCTGCCGCCTCCCGGCCTCTATCAACGTATTCTACGCGAAGTCGAGGCACCGTTGATCGAAATCGCGCTGGATGCGACTGGTGGAAATCAGGCAAAATGTGCTGATCTCCTGGGGATTAACCGGAATACGCTGCGGAAAAAGATTACTGACCTCGATATTCAGGTGACACGCCGTCGCAAACTGATGTAATATCGCCACACAAACAGTGGCATTCGGGTTCGACCCCGGGAACGACCACGATATATGGCGGTAAGCCGCGCAAGCGGCACATCAGAATGAGGGCAGACGGTGGCAACCCGGGCACAGAACGGGCCGATCCTATCGATCAACCGGTGGCGCAAGTCCCGGAGGATGCGCAATTTCAGTACATTGGGATTGGTTATGCTGGGCCCGGTTCTGGCGCTTGCAACCTATCTCGTCATTGGCCCTTTTGATCTTGGCGCGGCGGCACCGACACTGCGGCTGATTTTGTTGGCTGATCTGGTCTACGTGCTGGTCGTAGCTGCGCTGGTGTTGGGCCAATTGTTCAGTCTGATCGCCGCGCGTCGCGCAAAATCTGCGGGCTCCCGTCTTCACCTGCGCCTGATCGGCGCTTTCACGCTGTTGGCTCTGGTACCGACGGTCACGGTGGCGATTTTCGCCGGGCTGACGGTGAATATCGGCCTTGAAGGTTGGTTCTCGGACCGTGTGCGGCAGGTGGTTGGGTCGTCACTAACTGCAGCCGAAGCTTACGAACAGGAACACCGCGAGGGCCTGACGCAGGATGCGGTTGTTCTGGCGCGTTTCCTCGATAACGCGCGATCGTTGGATTATTTTGTCTCAGACGCCGAATTGCGAGAGGTTCTGGCCCAGGGGCAGGCCCAGATACAACGCGGTTTGCGCGAGGCCTATGTGATCGATGGCAGCGCCGAAATCCGATCGCGCGGTGATCGGTCCTACCTGTTCGACTACGAGGCACCAACTCCCGAAGAGATGATCGAGGCCAATGATCAGGGCGTGGCCATCATTGCCGATTGGGAGAACAGCGAATTCCGCGCGCTTGTTCCTTTGCATGCCTATCTTGACCGGTATCTTTATGTCAGTCGCGAGGTTGATGGGCAGCTTCTGACCCTGCTTGATGAAACCAAAGAGACAGCACAGTTCTACAGCCAACTGGAAAGCGAGCGGGGCAGAGTCCTGTTCGAATTCGGCCTTCTGTATCTCGGCTTTGCTGTGATCCTGATTCTGGCCGCGATGTCGCTGGGCATGTGGTTCGCCGAACGCCTTTCTCGCCCTGTCGGACGGCTGACAACGGCGGCGCAACGCGTTGGTGCTGGTGATCTTAGTGTTCAGGTCATCGAAGAGGCCAGCGACGACGAAATCGCGATGCTGGGCCGCTACTTCAACCAGATGACTCGTCAGTTGAAGGGGCAGCGCGACACGCTGTTGGAAAACACACGCCATATCGAACGTCGAAGGCGGCTATTTGATTCAGTTCTAAGCTCGGTGACATCCGGTGTCGTTGGCGTTGATTCAGAGGGTTGTGTGACCTTCGTGAACCGATCCGCTGAACGTCTTCTGGGATGGTCTGGTGGAGAGCAGAACCTGGCTATCGGCATCGCTGTTCCCGAATTTTTGCCTTTGTTCGAAGCCCTTAAGGACAGCGGGCAAGAGGCGGTCCAGGGGGAGATCAAGGTAACCCGCAAAGGCCGGTTGGAGAACTTACTGGTACGCATGGCGACACGGCGTGGCGAGGATGGAAGGCTGGAAGGCTACGTTGTAGCCTTTGATGACGTGACCGATCTGGTAAGCGCGCAGCGCATGGCGGCGTGGGGTGATGTGGCCCGTCGCATTGCGCATGAGATCAAGAATCCGCTGACACCGATCCAACTGAGCGCCGAGCGGATCAAACGCAAATTCTCGCGCAAGCTGGATGAGGACGATTGCGATAGCCTGGAATCGATGACCGACGTGATCGTGCGGCAGACCAATGATCTGCGGCGGATTGTTGACGAGTTCTCGAAATTCGCACGCATGCCCGAACCGGAACGGCGCGAAGAGAATATCGTGACGCTAGTGCGTGAGGCGGTTCTGTTGCAGCAGGCGGGTCAGCCTGATGTTCAGATCGATGCGGACTTACCTGAACAGCCCATTTTGGCGGATGTGGATTCGACCATGTTGAGCCAAGCGTTGACGAACCTGATCAAGAACGCGGGCGAGGCTATTGAAACGCTGAAAGAAAAAGGCGCACCGGACAATCTGAAACCTCAGATCAAAGTCGTAGTCTCCACTGACGATGCAGGAACGCAGATCACCATTGCGGACAATGGCATCGGTCTGCCCGAGGACAGGGCACGGCTGTTCGAACCTTATGTGACCACGCGTGACGAAGGCACCGGCCTTGGCCTGCCCATCGTAAAGAAGATCATCGAAGAACATGGCGGAGCGCTGACATTGGAAGACGCGCCCACATTCGACGGACAGGACCATTTCGGCGCAATGGCTGTCATTCGTCTACCCGGGGCCTCAGGCGGCCCGACAAATGCGCCGGAAAAACAGGCGATTAAAACAAACAAACTGAAAGCAGGCCAAAGATGAGCGACATTCTGATCGTAGATGACGAACGCGATATTCGCGAATTGGTGTCCGACATTCTGGAGGACGAAGGCTATTCAACTCGGCTGGCGGCAAACTCGGATGAGTGCATGTCGTCGATCAATGCCGAACCTCCGGGGCTGTTGATCCTGGATATCTGGCTGAAAGACAGTCGAATGGACGGGATCGACATCCTGAAAGCTGTAAAACGGGACAACCCGGATGTTCCGGTGGTGATCATTTCCGGACATGGCAATATCGAGATTGCAGTGGCGGCTATCAAGCAGGGGGCGTACGACTTTATCGAAAAGCCCTTTAACATTGACCAGTTGATGGTGGTGATCCGCCGTGCGATGGAAACCTCGCGCCTGCGTCGCGAGAATGCCTCGCTGAAGCGGCAGGAAGTCAGCTGTTCAGACATGATTGGCAATTCTGCGTCGTTCCGCGCGATGCAGGGGCAGTTGGACAAGGTAACAAAGTCGAATGGCCGGGTTATGCTCAGCGGGCCGGCTGGGTCGGGCAAGGAAATTGCCGCGCGCTATATCCATGCCCATTCCAACCGGGCGAATGCCCCATTTGTGACGGTCAATTGTGCGGGGATTGAACCTGAGAGGGTTGAAGAAGTTCTGTTCGGACGAGAATCGTCTGAGCGCGGAATCGAGTCAGGCCTGCTGGAAGAGGCGCATGGCGGCGTTGTCTACTTCGACGAAGTCGCTGACATGCCGCTGGGGACGCAGTCCAAGATTCTTCGCGTGTTGGTTGATCAGCAATTCCAGCGTGTTGGTGGCTCTGACAAGGTGCGGGTTGATCTGCGGGTCATCTCCTCGACCAACCGCGATCTGGAAGAAGAGATCGCCGCCGAACGGTTCCGCGAAGAACTGTATCACCGGCTGAATGTGGTGCCGATTGCGGTTCCCTCGCTGGAGGAACGGCGAGAGGACATCCCGGTTCTGGCGCAACATTTCATCGAGATGTGCAACGATACACAGGGTCTGCCGATGCGCGAGCTGTCGGATGAGGCTATTGCTTTGCTACAAACGATGACATGGCCGGGCAATGTGCGTCAGCTGAAGAACCTGATCGAGCGGGTGCTGATCCTTGGTGACAGCACTGGCCCGATCGAGGCCCGCGAGTTGCCCAACGAAGAAGAGAAATCCGACGAGTCCGGGCGCGTGGTACTGTCTGGCGCACTGGCGACGCTGCCGCTGCGTGAGGCGCGCGAAGCGTTCGAGCGTGAATATTTGCTGACCCAGATCAATCGGTTTGGTGGCAACATAAGCCGCACGGCCAGTTTTGTCGGCATGGAGCGCAGCGCCTTGCACCGCAAGCTCAAGTCGCTGGGCGTCGTGACCTCGAACAAATCCGGTGCGCGGGTGGCTCAAATTGACGAGCCCGAACCAGCCGAGTGATTGCTGCGCCGAATAAAAAGACCGCAGCCGTTTCCATCGGTTTTCCCGCCTTTGGTAAACGGTTGAAGCGGTTGCGGCGGTCGGTTGGACTTAAGCAATCCGCCCTCGCAGATCTGATTGAAGTCGACCAAACCACGATTTCCCGGTGGGAAAACGGGGGTCAAACGCCATCGCCGCATATTCAACAGTCCGTTTTTGCAGCGTTGGGGCCGGTTCGGGTGCAGGATTCTGCGCTGAAACGTCTGGTCGTTCATTCGGCAGAGTGCTTGCACCTTGTCGAAGAGGCCAGCCATACCTGCCTTGCTTATTCGGGCAGCCGGGCGCGGGATTGGAAGACCTCACAGCGCGCCTTGCTGGGCGTTTCGCTTTGGCAATTTGCAACGGATGAGATCAGGCAAGCCGAAGCAGAACTGCAGAAAGATGGCTGGTGGGATTTGCATTCGCCTTCACCCAAAGCGTTTCTGACTTCCGAGGCTGTGCATGATCAAATCAGGATCAGCGCCGGGCAAATCGTGTGGGAGCGGTTGTATCTGGGTGATGGTACTCCGGTCCGTCTGGTCAGCGGGCGGCGCGAAGTCACCGCATAATTTATGCGTTCCGCTGGCAGGTTAGGCGCGATAGACCGGCTGCATGAGTGACTCTTTTCGTACATTCTTGCAGGTCATGCTGATCTGGTTTGCTGGCCTCGGTGCGGCAACCCAATTTGCAAAGATTGCCGTACCATTTTCTGATGTGGGGCTGTTGTACCCGGACAATGCTGCCGTGATCGGCTGGTTGCTGTCCATTATCAGTCTAATGGGGGCTGCCTTGGGCGCGATATCCGGAGCGATCACAGCGCGTATTGGGCCAAATCGTCTATTGCTATCAGGGCTGGTGCTCGGCGGCGCATTATCTTTGCTGCAAGCAAGCTTGCCGGTTTTTCAACTGATGCTGCTCAGCCGGGTGATTGAGGGGCTGTCCCATCTAGCGATTGTGGTAGCGGCACCGACGCTGATTGCTCAGATCACATCCGGTCGGGCGCGGTATAATTCCATGGTGCTGTGGAGTACATTCTTTGGCGTTGCATTCGCATTAAACGCTTGGGTTGGGCTGCCCATCGTCGATCGTTTCGGACTGCCCACATACTTTGCCATGCACGGGGGTCTGATGCTGCTGATCGCCGCGCTGATCGCGCTTAGCAAACTGAAAACCGACATGGGCCAGACGGAGGGTACCGGGTGGGGGCTCTCCGCCTTCCTTGATGTGCATATCAGGACCTACCGCTCACCCTTTATTTCGGCCCCGGCAATTGGCTGGTTCTTCTACACGCTGACATTTGTTTCGCTGTTAGCGATCCTGCCGGGGCGTTTACCCGAAGGGCAGGGCGCATCGATTGCGGCACTTATGCCCCTGGCAGGGATTGTACTGTCATGGCTGCTGGTGCCCTTGCTGTTGACCGTCCTGTCCTGCGTCAGCGTCGTCAATCTGGGCTTTATGCTGGGGATCGCGACGATCATCGCATTGTTTCTGGGGGCGCCCCTTACGTTCGGATGTATCGCCTTGTTTGCCGTGCTCGGGCTTGTACAGGGCGGCAGCTTCGCCGCTGTGCCAGAGTTAAACGATACCACCGAAGCCCAAGCCCTGAGTTATGGTGCGATGGCGCAGATGGGCAATGCCGGAAACCTGCTTGGAACCCCGGTATTGCTGGCGATATTGCTGGGCGTCGATGAGGCTGGCATGTTTGTAGCCGTCGCCGCGTTCTATAGCATCGCGATCATAGCGCATCTGCTGATGGCGCGGCGTCGCAAATCAGCCGGCTTGTCCCGGAGTGATGATCTGAAATGACCCGTCGTCGAATTTCACGAAACAGGACGCGCTGTTCAGCGGCGGGAGCGTCGTGGTGCGCGTGGGCGTGACCCGCGATTTGACACCCTGTTTGCAAGGCGGAAGGCTGACCGGGCGATAGCCCTTTTGGGCCATGCACTGCGCCTCGACCTTGTTTCTCAGCCCCTGATTCACGTCAACGGTATAGACCCGCCCGGGCTCCCACCATCCCGGGTTGCGATAGCAGCGTCCTCGGCCATCGCAATAGGTGCGCCCGGGCCAATAGACTGGCGGGCTCTGCCGGACCTGATTGGCGACAGGGGCGTCCTTGAGGGCCTGCACCTGGCAGTTCGTGGTCTCGGTCTGCATCCGCGAGACGCTCTCACCTTCGCGATAATACAAAGAAAGCGGACCACAGGCGGACAACGTCAGCAGGCAAATCAGGGCAGGCAGAATGGTTTTCATATGCTTACTTTGGCGCAGCTTAGAAGGCATGACAATTCAATTGACCGCTTTGGGGGCATCTGTCATTCAAAGATTTCAGGCAGAAAGGCCAAGAGCATGAAGGTCATCATATGCGGTGCCGGTCAAGTCGGCTGGCAGATTGCGCGTCACCTTTCGGGCGAACTGAACGATGTGACGGTGGTCGACAACAATCCCGATCTGGTACGTCGCGCGACCGAGACGCTGGACGTGCAGGGGATCGCCGGTTTCGCCAGTTATCCGGATGTGCTGGATCGGGCAGGGGCGCGGGACGCCGATATGATCATCGCCGCGACACATTCGGATGAGGTGAATATGGTCACCTGCCAGATGGCGCATTCGGTTTTTTCGATCCAACGCAAGATCGCGCGTTTGCGGTCAAAATCCTATCTTGAGGCGATCCACTCCGATCTGTACCGTCGTGATCATCTGCCCATCGATGTCGTAATTAGCCCCGAGCGCGAGGTTGCCGCCGCAGCGATGCGCCGTCTTTCGGCACCCTCTGCTTTCGATACCGAGATTTTCATGGACGGTAAGGCGCAGCTGCTGGGCATTCGGGTCGAGGAAGACTGCCCAATCGTCAACACACCGCTGCGACAATTGACCGACCTGTTTTCCACGCTCAGCTCGATTGTGGTTGGTGTGCGCCGCGAAGGGACGCTGTTTGCACCGGAATCCGAGGATCAGCTGTTTGTAGGCGACGAATGCTACGTCTTCACCAGCGTCAAGGACGTTGAACGTACGATGGAGGTGTTCGGCAAGGCTCAGCGTAAGCAAGATCGTGTGGTGATCGTCGGCGGCGGTAATGTCGGGTTGGAAGTGGCCCGCACACTGGAAGAGCGCGAAAGCCGGGTGCGTGCCAAGATTATCGAGCGTGACCGCAAATGCGCCGAAATCGCTGCCGAAGCATTGGAGCGGACGATTGTTCTGAACGGCGACGGCCTAGATTCATCTTTGCTGAGCGAAGCAGGGATTGAGCGCGCCGACGCGATGTTGGCGGTCACGGATGACGATCGCACCAACATGCTGGCCGCGGTACGCGCCAAGGGAGAGGGTTGTCCACTGGCCATCGCCCTGATCAACGACCCCAGCATGGTCGCTTTGATGGGACCGCTGGGGATTGACGCATATATCAACCCGCGCGCCACCACTGTCAGTTCGATCCTGCGTCACATTCGGCACGGGCGCGTGCGTCAAGTGTATTCCATTGGTGATGCCGAGGCCGAGGTAATCGAGGCCGAAGTGCTATCAACTTCGCCCATGGCTGGACAAAAACTGCGCGACATCGATTTCCCAGAAGGCGTTCTGGTCGGCGCAGTACGCAAAGGTGACGAGGTTCTGCGCCCGACCGGCAGCCTGCGCATCGACGAGAAAGACGTGGTGGCGATCTTTGCAATGGCCAAAGACGTGCCCGAGGTTGAGCGTCTGATGCAGGTTTCAATCGATTTCTTCTGATGTTGCAGGCACGCGGACAGCAACGGATCGGAGTATTGCGGCGATTGCCGCTGCTGCTGATGATCTGGGGTATCGTGTCGCTGGCAATGTGGATACCCGCAGTTTATGCGCTGGCGCTGGATGATCACGCCACCTCACGGTCATTCTTCTATTCCGGATTGCTGGGTGTTTTTGCGGTGTCGATCATAGCTCTGGCCATGTCGAACCGACGACCACGGCGGGGAACGCTTGGTCAATTGGCGGTTCTGCTGGCCGCCTTTACCGTACTGCCGATATTTCTTGCTATTCCGTTTCATGATGCGCTGGGGACAACCAGCTTCCTGAACGCCTATTTCGATATGGTCAGCGCGCTGACCACAACCGGCGCTGATCTGTTCCCCGATCCCGCACGCCTTTCGGCGCCGTTGCACTTATGGCGCGCGTTGGTCGGTTGGATGGGCGGATTGCTGATGTGGATCTCGGCGGCCGCGATTCTGGCACCCTTGTCGTTGGGCGGTTTCGAAGTCACAGCCCGGGGGCAACCAGGGCGTCCCGTCTCGGGCGTGGCACAGAGCGAGAAGTCCGATCCACGCGGCCATCTGATCCGCGTGTCGCGCACATTGGCACCCGTCTATGCGGGTTTGACAGCTGTGATCTGGATCCTGCTGTTGATCGCAGGTGAGCAAGGGCTTACTGCCGTGAGCCACGCGATGTCAGTGATTGCGACTTCCGGCATATCACCCGTCGGTGGATTGGAAGGATCGACCGCAGGAATCACTGGCGAGGCGATCCTGTTCCTGTTCCTGTTCTTTGCCCTGTCGCGGCTGACCTTTTCGACCGATACAGCGACCTCAGGGTATTCGCGGCTGGACAAAGACCCAGAATTTCGGATTGGCATCTTCATCGTGCTGGCGGTCGCTGTGCTGCTGTTCATCCGGTTTTTGGCTGGAACGGCCGAACTGAACATTGCCGTCGAAGTGCGGCAAGCACTTGGCGTTTTTTGGGGGTTCATGTTTACGGCGATGTCGTTTCTGACCACGGCCGGATTTGAAAGCGCCAACTGGAACGACGCGCAGCAATTGTCGGGCTTGAGCACACCGGGCCTGATTCTGATGGGGCTAGCCCTTGTCGGAGGAGGCGTGGCGACGACTGCGGGTGGGGTAAAGCTGTTGCGGGTTTTTGCGCTCTATCTGAATGGCAAGCGCGAGATTGACCGACTGATCTATCCTTCTTCGGTCAGCGGAGAGGGTGGCGGCAACCGCCGCATTCAAAGCGACGGTGCCTTCATCGCCTGGATCTTCCTGATGATGTTCGCCCTGACGTTGGCCTTGTTCGATTTGTTGCTGGCCGTCATGGGCGTAGGTTTTGAACAGGCCATGTTGCTCAGCGTTGCCGCTCTCAGCACCACGGGGCCGTTGATAGAATTGGCAACGGATGTGCCCATACGTCTGATTGATCTTTCCAGCGGGGCCAAGTTGACGGTCTGCGCGGCGATGGTGATCGGGCGGTTGGAAACTCTGGCGATCGTGGCACTGATTACGCCAACGCTGTGGCGCGATTGACCCTGCGTCAGGCACCTGGTGTTACTGCCTGATTTTTCATCTGGAATATCTGTGCGCGGCACTCCATACTCTGCCGGAGGGAGCGCGTTGGTCCGCAGCGCGTAGCAAGAACAATGGCGAGATAACAAAATATGGCTTCGGACAGACAGAATCTGCAGGACGCGTTCCTGAACAATGTACGGAAAGCAAAGGTCCCGGTCACAATATTCCTGATCAACGGTGTGAAATTGCAGGGTGTAATCACCTGGTTCGATAACTTCTGCGTGCTGCTGCGCCGCGACGGACAGTCGCAGTTGGTGTACAAGCATGCGATTTCGACCATCATGCCGTCACAGCCGATCAACCTTTATGAGGGCGAAGACGCCTCTTGATGGAACATGAGAGGGCGCGCACCCGGGCTTGGGTGCTGCATCCCGAAATCAAATCAGATGAACAGCGCCGTGTCCCCGAACCAGCGCTGGAAGAGGCGGTGGCACTAGCTGCCGCTTTGCCCGATCTGGATTTGGTCGGTTCCGAAATAGTGCGCCTACCGCGCGCGCAGGCTGGTTTTCTGTTCGGCAGCGGCAAGATCGAGGAACTGGCCGAACGCCTCCAAGACAATGAGATCGAGCTGGTTCTGATCGACGGGCCAGTAACTCCGGTTCAGCAGCGCAATCTGGAAAAAGCGTGGAAGGTCAAAATCCTCGACCGGACCGGTTTGATTCTGGAAATATTCAGCGACCGTGCGCGTACCCGTGAAGGTGTGCTGCAAGTTGAGATGGCCGCGCTTAGCTATCAGCGGACGCGACTGGTTCGGGCCTGGACTCACCTGGAACGTCAGCGCGGTGGCCTTGGGTTTGTGGGTGGTCCCGGTGAAACTCAGATCGAGGCCGACCGGCGTGCCATTGATGAACAACTGGTCCGCCTGCGCCGCCAATTGCAAAAAGTGGTGAAGACCCGCACCTTACACCGCGCAGCGCGCGCGAAGGTTCCATACCCGATTGTTGCACTTGTTGGCTATACAAACGCCGGGAAATCCACGCTGTTCAACAGCCTAACCGGGGCCGAGGTGATGGCAAAAGACATGCTGTTCGCCACGTTGGACCCAACCATGCGACGGGTTGAGCTGCCGGATGGCCCCGAGGTGATCCTGTCCGATACCGTGGGTTTCATCTCGAACCTGCCCACGGAACTGGTTGCGGCCTTCCGCGCCACGCTGGAAGAGGTTCTGGGGGCTGATCTGGTCGTGCATGTCCGCGATATCAGCCACGAAGAAACCGAAGCACAGGCACGGGATGTCGAGGCGATCCTGAACTCTTTGGGTGTCGAGGACAGTCGCCCCCGGTTGGAGGTTTGGAACAAGATCGATCTGCTGAGCCCGGAAGACCGCGAAGCCGCGCTTGCCCGGGCCGAGCGTGATCCGGCGATCTTTGCCATATCGGCCGTAACGGGCGAAGGTGTTGATCCGCTGCTGTCTGAAATCGCCACGATCCTGCAGGGCGCGCGGCATGAGACTATCCTGAAACTGGGCTTTGCCGATGGTGACAAACGCGCGTGGCTCTATCGTCAGGATGTGGTCAGGTCTGAAGATCAGACCGAAGAGGGGTTCGAGATCACGGTGCTCTGGACTGACAAGCAGGCGTCCCGCTTCGCGGCGTTCTAGGTACCGTCTATCTGGCGCTGGTAATCCTCTGCATCGAACCACCCAAGCGATGATAGCACCTTGTTGTCCTTTGAAAGCTCCCACTCTTCCCAGCCGCGTGTAACGACACGGTTGCCGGTCTCGGCGTGATGGCCTTCGAGGGTCCAGACAAAAATGGCATGCCCTCCGGCCCAACGCATCATATCGCAACGCACCTCAAGATCGGGGAATTCTGCATAGAACCCGCGGGCCATTTCGGCGATTTCGGCATGGCCGCGCAGGGGCTCACCGCGATTAATGCTGATCTGACCTTCGGGGGCGAAAAAACTGGCGACCAAGTCGGGATCGCCCGAGCTCCAGGCGATCGCATAATCGCGTGCGAGATTGTTTAAGGTGTCTCGAAAGCTGCCCATGCATTTTCCCCCTTCGTGCAATGCGACGGCCAGACGAGTTTAGGCGATAACGAAGGGGTGCGCCACGCGAGGTTCAAAAAGGGGCGGGGATTTGCCGATCAGATCAGCGCGGGTTCAGGACAGTCACACCAACCGCCGCTGCACGGGCAAGCCCGATATCCAGCGACATGGGGATGTATTCCCCGCGCCGCCATAGTTGGGCCTGATCGTCATAATAGCGAGATAGGAAATGGCCTGACTGGCCAGTTGCGGTGATGAAAACCGAACTATCGGGGTCCGCAAAATCGTAGACGCCACGATAACCTGCGCCATGCACATTCTGGAACGGGTCCGGTCCTTCGCCTGACGTGCGCCCGCGCAGCAGTGTGTTATCGCCACCGCTGGTGGATTGGCGGATGTTGACGAAAAACCGCAGCACCGGAACCTGGCCCAGCGCAGGGTGGTCCTGCGTGGCCTGATGCGCATCGCCCCAGCGTAAAGATTCGAGTGCGGAGCCATAGCGCTCGGAAATCCAAATGATCGCGTCATCCAGGGCCAGTCGTGCCATGTCGGTGCAATTTTCAACGGGAGCGCTCTGAACCACGTCGCACCAGACCGAGGCACCGTCGATATCGCGATACACCCGCTCGATAAACAGCGGCTCGACATGCTTGTACTCGGCAGCCAGCGGGCCAAGTTCGTCCGAGATCAGGCGGATTTGCAGCGCGCGCAACCATGCGGCGTAGATCAGGGGTTCCGGCAGATGCTCGTTCATCTCACCGTTCCAGTTGGCCAGCAGATCCAGCGCGATCTGACGCTGCCGTTCGGGCGTGCCATCGGGTGCCGACTCACCGGTAAACCAGAGATCGGCGCCGATCAGAGGAAGCAGTGATCGCGCTGTAAAGCTAACCGTGTCCAACTGCGCTTCGATAAAACTGTCACGCGTATGTACCTCGCGCGATTGCATCAGGCGTTCCCAGCGATTGACCCGCTGGGTGTCGCCCCACTCGTACGACACATGGCGCGGGAAGGGCCGGTCGATAATCTTGTTGTTTGTGTTACCCAGTACTCCACCGACCGGGGCCACGAATTCAGGATTGTCTGAATAGGGCAGGCGGCCCTGCCAACGGTTCCGTTCCAGCCAGCCGGGGGTGGGAATGCGGCCTCGGCTTTGATTGTTCAGATCGCGCCGGGGCATTGCGCCGACCAGTTTCATGCCGATCGTGTCTTTATCGACAAGTGACAAGTTTTGCGAAGGGGCAATATAGTCCTCGGCCGCGTCAATGGCGTCTCGAACTGAATCGGCATTCATCAGCGCCAAAGAGGCGCTCATGGATGTATCGCGGGGGCTTAGCGCGCTCCACGACAGAGACGCGACATGGCCCGGTGGTGTGATGGTTTCCAGATCATAATGCGTGCCCGGCAGAACCGGGCCATTCTCGGTCCAGCGCAGGGTCAGGGTAATTGGGGCGGCGTCTTTGATCTCGATAATCGAAGGGCGGGTCTGAAAGCGTTTGTAGCCGTCTGGGGTAAGGTATTCTTCGGGATTGTCGGGGTTCAGTTGTTCGATGTGAACGTCCTGATCGTCCAGATAGGATGAGGTAAGGCCCCAGCCCAAGCGCTCACTCCGTCCGGCTGAGATTGCCGGTACGCCTGGAATGGTTGCACCGATAACGCCGCCTTTGGCCAGTTCCAGCCGCGCCAGATACCAGATACCCGGGGCGGTGAGGCCCAGATGCGGATCGTTTGCCAGCAACGTGCCACCGCTGGCCGAGCGGGACGGCGCGGCGGTCCACGCATTTGACGCACCTGCCAGCCCGCGCTGCGGGAAAGGCGACAGCGGCGTGTCGGGCATCGGGGTGCCTTGGGCATAGCGCGGAAGGTCTGGAAACAGATCAGCATACTCGGGCAGCGCGGCAATACCGGGGCCGGGGACGTCGGGCAGAATGTCGGCCAGCCGTGCGGGATTATCCAGCATCAGCGATGTGCGTGCGCGCAACACTTCATCAGCAAGATGGCCGGAAAGCTGCAGGCTCATCAGCTTGATAATCGCTACGCTGTCGCCCGGCTGCCATGGGGGAACGGGGGCGTTGAACAGGAACATCTCGGGGGCGCCACGTCCAAGCGCCTGTTCGTTGATCTCGGTAAGCCGGGCGTTGATCCCTGCGGAATAAGCGCGAAGCGCGGCCTTGGTATAGTCGTCCTGAAACTCGACTGAGCGATGGGCGAGCCCGTAAAGATCGAAACGACGCAGTAATTTGTCGATGGCTACCGTGCGCTGGCCGAACACTTCGGACAAGCGGCCCTGTGCGGTCCGACGCAGAATGGTCATCTGCCACAGCCTGTCTTGTGCATGGGCATAGCCCAGACCAAAGAACACGTCCGGGTCGGACTGGCCCAGTATATGCGGCACATTTGCAGTGTCGCGAACGATCTCGACAGGGGCAGTTATTCCTTCAACTTCAAGGGTTTGATTGTATTCAGGCAGGGATTGGCTGGCCAGAAAGTAGACCAACCCCACAGCAGCGATCGCCAGCAGGATCAGGCCTGTCGTAAGTCTCACCAGCCAGCGAAAAACCAGGCCCATCTGTCCCCCGAGAATTCTATGCGGTCATTTGCGCCAAGGTTACTGGAACCTCCGCCCGACCGAAAGAGGAATGCCACTGGAATTTGTGGAAAACCGCGAAAACACGGAGCCCCGCCACAAGATGTAGCGGGGCTCGTCAGAGGGGGGAGGGTGGTATCTTGGGTCTTAGGGGATGATGCGCGTATATTTGGTGCCTTCGACCGTCGCGCCGAACTTCAGACCCGCCTGTCCAAAGACTGCGGCCAGCACGGGTTTGCGCAACTGAGTGGTGTCGGTCGACAAGGATTCTCCGGTCGCGTCGACGACGTATCCGATATCTGCACCGGCCGTCCAACCGCTGGAGCGGCGGAAATCGTTCAATGCCTCTTCGGTCATGAAGAACAGAACATGCGCATATTGCTGTGCGCCGATCTGCAGGCCCGCAGTACCGGAGATGGCGGAATAATAGTCGACCGTCGCGCCCTGAATACGCAGTGCACCCTGACCATAGGCGCCACCAAAGATAAATCCGGCATCTGTAATCAGTGGCATGACCAACATTCCGTTGGCCTTGTTGGCGATCTCAACGGTGTTGGGATACTTGCTGTACATTTCGTTCAGCGTCGCGTCGACGCGCGCGTCGAGTGTGACTGCGTTGGAGTTGCCAACGCCGTTGCCGCAAGCGGCGGTCAGCGTCAGTCCGGCCATGCCAAAAGCAAAACCGCGACGGCTAAGTCGGGGGGAGTTTGAACTGCTCATGTTTCTCTGTCTCTGTGTATGTGCCTGAAATGTCGGGTGTTCCCGATCTTATCTGCAAGAATACGCCGATTGCACCGGCCTGTCACGGGAAAGCTGTGCTGCGCACGCAGCAAATCGGCGAAAAATTGCGACAATCTGAGGTGTTAGCCCTGCAGGATGCGCGCGGCTTCGGGCGCAAAATAGGTCAGGATGCCGTCACACCCTGCGCGCTTAAAGGCCAGCAGGCTTTCCAGCATCACCTTTTCGCCGTCGATCCAACCGTTTTGTGCAGCGGCTTGGATCATCGCGTATTCGCCAGACACCTGATAGGCATAGGTCGGTGCACCGAAGCTGTCTTTGACCCGTCGGCAGATGTCCAAGTATGGCATCCCCGGCTTGATCATGACCATATCTGCACCCTCGGTCAGATCACGCTCGATCAGACGCAGGGCCTCGTCCGAGTTGGCAGGATCCATCTGATAGGTCATCTTGTCACCGGTCAGCGCGCCTGATGCCCCAACGGCGTCGCGGAAAGGGCCGTAGAAAGCGCTGGCATATTTGGCGGCATAACTCAGGATCATGACATTGTGGTGACCAGCCGACTCAAGTGCACTGCGCATGGCGCCGATACGGCCATCCATCATGTCGGACGGGCCGATGATGTCAGCTCCGGCTTCGGCCTGCGCCAGCGTCATTTTCACCAGCGCCTCAACAGTCTGGTCATTCACAATCTCGCCATCGACCACATAGCCATCATGGCCGTTGATGTTGTAGGGGTCCAGGGCCACATCCGTCATCACCGCGATTTCAGGCGCAGCGGTCTTGATCGCACGAATGGCGCGGTTGGACAGGTTGTCGGGGTTCCAGGCCTCGGCACAATCCTCGGTTTTCAGGCTCGGATCGGTGTATGGGAAAATACATATTGCAGGAATACCAAGGGCTTGCGCTTCAACCGCGGCTTTGGTGACCAGGTCGACCGAGCGTCGCACGACACCGGGCATCGACGGGACGGGTTCTTCGATATTTTCACCGTCGCGCACAAAAACAGGCCAGATAAAGTCATTCACAGTCAAGGTGTTCTCGCGTACCAGACCCCGGATCGCCTCGGATTGGCGGGCCCGGCGGAAACGGGTCCGGGGATATGGGGCGATGGTCGGTTTCATGGCGCACTCTCCTTGAACAATTGCGCATTGGGTGGCATGAATTCCCGGTGGTCTCAAGGGTAACAATGGACGCATCGCTGCGATGACGGTCCCTGCGGACGTTGAACAAAGGGCAGACGCTTGGACATATACTCTTCGATTTTCGAACTCATCGACATGCGGAGCTTTTCGAATCTGTGGTACTGGATCGGTCTGGCCGTTCTTTGGTCATCTGCCAGCCACTGGACGATGGGGGTGCCCTATGATCTGGTGATGCGCGCCCGTCGTGTAGGTGGTCAATCAGAACAAGACCTTCTGGATGTCGCGCGGATCAACTCGAACAGAGTGTTGTACATCGTCGAAACCTCGGGTCTGGTATTGATGGCAATTTGCTGTTTTGTTTTGACTGGCCTTGCGACGTTGGGGTTCTTCTACGACGTGGAATTTGCACAGGCCGTATTCCTGCTTCTGCTCCCGATGTGTTTTGTCATGATGATCAGTATTGCGGCAGCGCGTCGATTGCAGACTCAAGAAGCGACCGTAGAAAATGTTTCCAAAACGCTGACGCGCAGTCGGACCTTTACTCAGATCATCGGTATGTTCTCGATCTTGATCACTGCGTTCTGGGGAATGTATCAGAACATTTCGATTGGTGTCCTGGGTTAGTAGTCCCTGAAAGGCAAGGTAATGACGGCTCCG
Organism: Ruegeria sp. D6; assembly: GCF_056534365.1. Taxonomy (NCBI): domain Bacteria; kingdom Pseudomonadati; phylum Pseudomonadota; class Alphaproteobacteria; order Rhodobacterales; family Roseobacteraceae; genus Ruegeria; species Ruegeria sp. D6. The sequence continues at coordinate 840,843 of NZ_JBQFPH010000001.1, forward strand.
AACCACGTAACAGTCGGCGGCGGCCCCGAGGGGTTTGATGCACAGCTTGTGCTGAATGAGATCGCGCGCTCGGGCGGTCCAGTCTGTCATATCGCCCGCGATGACAAACGGATGGAGGCGATGCGGGCAGCGTTGGCATTCTTTGCGCCGGACATGCCCGTGTTTGTATTCCCCGGATGGGACTGCTTGCCCTATGATCGGGTGTCGCCCAACGCCGACATTTCTGCTGCCCGCGTGGCAACATTGGCTGCTTTGGTGCATCAGATGCCGCAGCGGTTCGTGCTGCTTACCACGCTCAATGCCGCGACCCAACGGGTACCCGCGCGTGCAGTGTTGCGAGAGGCCGCATTCACCGCTCGCGTAGATCAGCGCATCGACGAAGATGCCCTACGCAACTTTCTGGTGCGCATGGGCTTTACCCAAAGCCCCACGGTGATGGAGCCCGGAGACTACGCTATCCGAGGCGGTATCATCGACATCTTCCCACCTGGTGAGAGCGGTCCCGTGCGGCTGGACTTGTTCGGGGATGTTCTGGATGGTGCACGCCGGTTTGATCCTGTCTCGCAGCGAACGACTGAAAAACTTGATGTGGTCGAGCTTGCCCCGGTGTCCGAGGTCATACTGGACGAAGCCGCCATCACCCGATTCCGTCAGAACTATCGCATCGAATTCGGCGCGGCGGGTACGGATGATCCCTTATACGAAGCTGTCAGCGCAGGTCGCAAGCACCAGGGGATTGAGCATTGGCTGCCGTTTTTCCATGAAAAGCTGGAAACGCTGTTCGATTATCTTCCAGGGGCCTCAATCTCGCTTGACGATCAGGTCACGCCTGCTCGGCTGGCGCGCTGGGATACGATTGCGGATCAGTATGAGACGCGAAAGCTGGCTTTGGAAAACCGCTCGCGCATGGATACGGTTTATAAACCGACGCCTCCCGGTCTGCTCTATATGGACGATGCTGCATGGGAAGATGCAGTGGGCGATCGTCGCGTTTTGCAGTTCAGCCCGCTGCCGCAGGCGAGTGGTCCGGGCGTGATCGATGCAGGCGGACGGATCGGGCGCAACTTTGCACCCGAACGTCAGCAGGAAAGCATCAGCCTGTTTGGCGCTCTGGCGGCGCATATCACCGAAAAGATGGACAAGGGGCCGGTCCTCATTGCCTCTTACTCCGAAGGCGCTCGTGAACGACTGACCGGCTTGATCGAAGATGAAGGCCTGGCCGAGGCGATCCCGGTGATCGACGGAACCCGGGTTGGAAAGCGCGGCCTGCATCTTGCGGTTTGGGCGTTGGAACACGGGTTTGAAGCGCCCAATCTGACCGTGATCTCGGAACAGGACGTTCTGGGCGACCGTCTGATCCGCCAACCCAAAAATCGCCGCAAGGCCGAGAACTTCCTGACTGAAACGCAGTCGCTGTCGCCCGGTGATCTGGTGGTGCATGTTGACCACGGGATCGGGCGGTATCAGGGGATGGAGGTCGTTACGGCTGCGGGGGCCGCGCATGAATGCCTGCTGCTGGAATATGCTGAACAGTCCAAACTCTACCTGCCGGTCGAAAACATCGAACTGCTTTCGAAATATGGCCATGACGAAGGGCTGCTTGATCGTTTGGGCGGTGGCGCTTGGCAGGCCAAGAAGGCCAAGCTGAAAGAGCGCATCCGCGAAATGGCGGACAAGCTGATCCGCATCGCCGCCGAACGAGCCCTGCGGAAAGCTCCTGTCATGGACCCACCGCCGCATGCATGGGAAGAGTTCAGCGCGCGTTTCCCATATCAGGAGACCGACGATCAGTTGCGCGCCATCTCCGAAGTGATGGAGGATATGCATTCCGGCGCGCCGATGGATCGCCTGATCTGTGGGGATGTAGGCTTTGGCAAGACCGAGGTCGCCATGCGCGCAGCCTTTGTCGCCGCGATGTCGGGCGTACAGGTTGCCATTGTGGCACCGACCACGTTGCTCGCGCGGCAACACGCGGCGTCCTTCAAGGAACGCTTCCGGGGTTTCCCACTTGAAGTCCGGCAACTGTCGCGCTTTGTCTCGGCCAAAGAGGCGCAGCAAACCCGCGATGGGTTGGCGCGAGGCACTGTAGATATCGTGATCGGCACCCATGCGTTGCTGGCGAAAGGGATACGGTTCAATAATCTGGGTCTGCTTATCATCGACGAGGAGCAGCATTTCGGTGTGGTCCACAAGGAACGGCTGAAACAACTCCGTTCTGATGTACACGTCCTGACCCTGACCGCCACGCCGATCCCTAGGACATTACAGCTGTCTCTGACCGGGGTGAGGGACCTGTCGATTATCGGCACACCGCCCATCGACCGCCTGGCGATCCGTACTTATGTGAGCGAGTTTGACGCGGTGACGATCCGCGAGGCGCTGCTGCGTGAACACTATCGTGGCGGGCAGAGCTTTTACGTCGTGCCGCGCATCTCGGACCTGCCCGAGATCGAAGAATTCCTGAAGGAACAGTTGCCAGAACTCACTTATGTGGTCGCCCACGGGCAGATGGCTGCAGGTGAGCTCGATGACCGCATGAACGCGTTCTATGACGGCAAGTATGATGTGCTGCTAGCCACCACGATTGTCGAAAGCGGGCTGGATATCCCGACTGCCAACACGATGGTCGTGCATCGGGCGGATATGTTTGGCCTAGCGCAGCTCTATCAGATCCGGGGGCGGGTGGGGCGCTCAAAAACCCGCGCCTATGCCTATCTGACCACCAAACCGCGCCAGCGCCTGACGGCGACGGCTGAGAAACGGCTGCGGGTTCTGGGCTCGCTGGATACGCTCGGGGCCGGGTTCACGTTGGCTTCGCAAGACCTCGACATTCGTGGTGCGGGCAACCTGCTGGGTGAGGAACAGTCCGGCCAGATGCGTGATGTGGGCTACGAACTCTACCAATCGATGCTGGAAGAGGCGATTGCCAAGATCAAAGCCGGCGAGATGGAGGGGCTATCGGATGCCGATGACCAATGGGCGCCGCAGATCAATCTGGGTGTCCCGGTTCTGATCCCCGAGGATTATGTGCCCGATCTGGACGTGCGTCTGGGCCTCTACCGCCGCCTGTCGTCACTGTCGACGAAAGTGGAACTGGAGGGCTTTGCCGCCGAACTGATCGATCGCTTCGGCAGCCTGCCGAAAGAGGTGAATACCCTGATGCTTGTCGTGCGCATCAAGGCGATGTGCAAACGCGCCGGGATCGCCAAGCTGGACGGCGGGCCAAAGGGCGCAACGATACAGTTCCACAATGATAAGTTCGCCTCACCCGAGGGGTTGGTCGAGTTCATTCAGAACCAACGCGGGCTGGCCAAGGTCAAGGACAACAAGATCGTTGTGCGGCGCGACTGGAAGAAGGACAGCGACAAGATCAAAGGTGCGTTTGCCATCGCCCGTGATCTGGCCGAAAAGGTCGTGGCTGTGAAGAAAAAGGCGAAAGCCTAGTCCCCCGTCACAAAAGTGCAGATTTGCCAGTCGCCCGTATCGGATTTAACAAACGCAGCGCGGTAGCCAACCATCGATGTCAGAAAATCGCTGAGTAAGTAGCCCGATGTCCCATCGGTTAGTCTGATTTTCTGGTATTCCCCATCAGGTTGATAGTCAGGGACGATCACGATTTCATGACTGATCAGCGCGAGGATGGGCGCGCCACGAGACGGTGCCTGACGCAGTGTGATGCTTTCACCCGAAACATAGAAGGCGGTGAAAGGGTCTACTGTAGCGGGAAGAATGATCCGCCAATAGTGCGGCATCCAGAATTCACCCTGATCGTCAAAATATCCAGGTTGGGAAACCGTTTGCTGCAATTGCGACCAGTAAAAATCACGTAGCTCTGCAGCCTCGTCCTTAAATTCTTCACCAAGCGTTTCTGGAGGCACAGTCAAGTTGGTGCGAAACTCTTCCGGTCCACCTGCTGTGCCGTGACTGAGATAGATGTTGGGACAAGCGGCGGCGACAACTGCATCGGTATCGCGTGCCTCGATTTTCGCCAGCAAGTCAGCTCGGAATGCGACCAGTGATGGATTTTGACCTGCCTCGTCGATAGGTGGAAAGGTCTGGCGCTGTGCCAGCGCTGGACTGGCAAGCAGCAGGCCTGCCACCAAAAGGAATAGCTTCATTCCGCAGCCCTCATGGCGGCTTGGGCACAGAAGCATGACGCGCCGACGGTGCGGTCCGCGCGCGCCAAGGCAAGATCAAGGCGTTGCTTGATTTGGCGGATTTCCACTGTCTCGCCGCGTGCTTTCAGGCAATCATGCAAACCCTTCAAACTCCAGACATTGTCAGGGTGGATCGAGGCGCGGCTGAGCGTGCCACCCAAGCCTAGATCTTCACGATAGACTGCCTCGGCCTCGTTCACATGCCCTTGTTCGAACAACAACGCACCAAGCGCATGGCGTGTTGGTTGCATCCAACCCCATGGCTCGTCATAGGGCAGCGTGTCATCCAATTCGACCGAGCGGCGTAGATGTGCATAGGCAATCTCGTAGTTGCCTTTGCGATACTCGATTTCTCCGCGCAGCATTTCTGCTGCGATCTCCAGAAGATCGATGACCCGATTGTTGTGCAGGCGGCGGGTCTCGGGCACGCAGGTTTTTGCGGCAAGGAACAACTGCTCTTCGGCTTCGGCCTGCGCCACCTCATCAGTGGCTGCATGGGCGATGGCGCGAGCATAATGTATTGTTGCCGTCAGAGTGCGATAGAGATCAGGGTCGTCTGGCAACTTCAGTGCCTTGGCCTCTTCCCAGCGGCCAAAGCGGATCAGGATATGCGGGCCCATGGACATGTAGCTTTCAAAATAATCCGCCATGGGCGGGCTTTCGATCCGAAGCATATCTTCTGGGGTGGTATCCCACAGGCCCTGATTGGCACGCAGGGCTGGTTCCATCTGACCGAGAAACAGAGCGCCATAGATGGTGAAGTGATAGTTGTGCTGACGATAGCCGGTATAAATGTTGAACGCGCCTTCACGTTCATAATATTTCAGATCGGCCTCGGTGGCCTTTTCGTTCCAGTAGGCAACGTTGTGATAGTGGCCGCACAGCACGTCGATATGGGTCGGCATATGCACCAGGTGACCGGCATCGGGTACGAGTGTACGCAGGATGTCTCCGGCCTGCAGCGCCTTTTCTGGCGTCGGCGACATCTCCATCAGGTGCACATATAGGTGAAGTAGACCGGGATGAGACATCGACGCCGGGTCATTGACCATAGCGCTCTCCAAAGCGTCTTGCGCTTCAAGGGTCGCGGCACCCTCGGCCGGTTGACCCGTTTTCAGGTCCCACATCTGCCACGGGGTGAGGTTCATCAGCGCCTCAACATGGATCGTGCGCAGGTCCAGATCATCAGGCTGTTCGGCAAATGCGGCGCGCATCGCATCCGCATAGTCATAGTCCCACTGGTGCATGTTTTCGATGGGGTCACGCTGAGGGTATCGGGAGGGTAGGGCGCGGATCAACGCTTGCTCAACCGCTGTGCACCCGTTGAGCAGCGACAGCGCCTTCTGTGTTGCATCATAGGCGATGGCCAGTGATTTGGCCTGGCCCTGATCGTCCCGCAATTCCCACGGCAGGTTATAGTTTGGGCCTGCTGCATAGGCGACGCCCCAATGGGCCATGGCGCAATCCGGGTCAATCTCGGCAGCTTTCTGAAAGCACGTGACCGCTTCGTCGTGGTTGTAGCCATACGTCCAGACCAATCCGCGATCGAACCAAAGCTGCGCTTCGGGTGATGCTGTGGTGACGGCACAGGAATACGTGCCCAGATCATAATAGTCGCTCATGGCGCCCCCCCACGATTTGCGGGAAGGTTAGCGTGTTTCAGCGGCTCTGCACAGATCAGGCGGGCAGTCTGTTTTCGATCCGGCCCATATGTAGCATCAGGCCGAAGCCAAGTATGCACATCGTCAGTACTCCGGTCGTCAGCGGTGTGATCGACCCGTCAAATAACAGCCCAATAGGGGCCGCGATGGCAGCCGCCAGAATTGTGGCGATCGATCCAATGACCGAGGCAGCCATTCCCGCGATATGACCCATAGGTTCCATGGCAATGGCGTTCAGGTTGCCCATGGTTACACCGGCCATAAAGAAGATCGAGGTCTGCCACGCCACAAAAACAGCAAATGACGCGCCCGGTGAAAGTGGTGTCATGTTCAGGATGATGACGGCGCTTGTGATCAGAATCTGCGCGCCCAAGGCCCAGGTCACCATACGGCGCATCCCGACGCGTACGACCACGGCGGCGTTCAAAAGGCTGGCCGAACCCGAGATCAGCGCCACGAAGGCGAACCAGAAGGGAAAGCTGTCTGCCCGATCATGGATGACGTCAAAAACCGGCTGAACCATCGTTAGCATGGTGAACAGCAACCCCATGCAAAGGGTCTGCACCAGGATCGAGAGGCGTACGGTGGGGTGTGCGAACATCTCATGCACTGCCGCAATCATCAGGGGCAGGCGGAAGGGGCGCCGGTTTTCGGGCGCCAGAGATTCAGGCAGGCGCGTGGCCATCCAGATCACGATGATCGTGGCGAATATGATGAAGGACACAAAGATGCCGCGCCAGCCGACCAGTGCAATAACGCCTGCGCCTAGCAGCGGTGCCACGGCGGGGACCAGAGTAAAGATCATCATCGCGATCGAGATGATGCGCGCCATCTCGCGCCCTGAAAACAAGTCGCGAATGATTGCCATGGCCACAACGCGCGGCCCGGCCGCCCCGAGGCCCTGCGCGATGCGCGCAGCCAGCACCAGTTCAAGCGATGAGCTGGACCACGCAACGGCGCAGGCCAGTATATAGAGAGCGGCACCGCCATAAATCACCGGCTTGCGCCCGACCGCATCGGAAATTGGCCCAGTAAAGAATGTGCCGATCCCCATGCCCAGCACAAAAGAGGTCAGGATCAACTGTGCTTTGTTCAGATCGTAGGGGCTGAGCTCTGCGCCGATCTCGGGCAGAGCTGGCAGCATTGAATCGATCGAAAAGGCTATCGTGGCGAACATCATCGCGATCAACGCAATGAATTCGCCCCGGGACATGCGGTCGGCCATGGGGAACTCCTTCCCGAATGCGCTATCACGGCGTTTCGGGTTGGACTAGATCAGAAATGCACAGGGGTATGTGCTATTCTGCAGGGGAAGCCTCAATCTGAGACATGATCTCAGCGATCACTTTTGCCCACAATTCAGGAGGTTGCGCGCCCGGAACGGCGTGCTGGTTTGCAACGATATATGTGGGAACCGAATTTACGCCCATTTCGCGTGAATGGCTGTCGCGGTTACGGATATCTTCTCGGTCGGCGTCTGACTGCAGCAGTTTCAGTACGACCGCTGCGTCCATGCCTACGCTGTCGGCGACATCAGCCAACACCTCATGATCACCAATATCACGCGCCTCGACGAAGTAAGCATTAAAGAGTGCATCGACCACGGCATCCTGCTTGCCCTCAATCCCCGCCCAGTGGATCAGGCGGTGGGCATCCAGCGTGTTGGGCGTGCGTTTCATGCCTTCGAAATCGATATTCAAACCTGCGTTTTCGGCATGTTCAACAACGGGCGCGTATGCACGAACTGCTCCGTCCTTGCCGCCGAACTTCCGTTCAAGGTATTCGCGCCGATCCATGCCCTCGTCGGGCATATCGGGGTTCAGCTGAAAGGGGTGCCACTCGATCACAAAGGGGTGGTCTGGCACTTCGGCGAGCGCTTTGTCCAGATGGGTCTTGCCGATATAGCACCAGGGGCAAATCGGATCGGACATGATGTCGAGCTTTACAGTGTGTGTCATTCGGACGTCGCCTTGAAATAGGCCGGCAGGGCGCGGCGCAGAAGTTTGCCGTTGCCTCCGGTGGGCAAGGCGGGCAGATGGACAAAGGCACGCGGCTGTTTGTAGCGCGCCAACTTGTCAGACACATAGGCGTGCAGGTCCGCCGCGTCCAGTTCTTCGGGGCCAGTGTAGAAGGCAACGATGATCGAACTGTCCTGTTTTACCTCAACCGTAGCCGCCCCGACCTGGGTGATCTCGGGATGGGTGGATAAGGCCGCCTCGACTTCGACCGGGGAAACGCGATATCCGCCCGCATTCATCATGTCGTCATCTCGACCCAGATAGGTGATTTGCCCATCAACGGCCATCGCGCCTTGATCACCGGTCAGGAACCAATCTCCCTGCATCCGAGCAGCGGCCTCGTCGGGGGCATTCAGATAGGTTAGCATCAGGCCCGGATCTTCGCGATGTACGGCTATTGTACCTTCCTGACCTTGTGGCACAGGGCCATCCGGCCCGAGGATGGCAATCCGACGCCCGGGCTGCGGCTGCCCCAACGCTGTGCCGCGTGCTGGGTGGCTTGGGCTGGATGAGATGAAGGTCGAGCATTCGGACATGCCGTAAGCCTCATAAAGCTCGGTGCCGGTGGACTGCACCCATTGTTCATGCAGGTGTCGCGACAGCTTTTCCCCGGCGCAAAGGCCGTGGCGCAGATCGGGAAGGCCGGGCTGCGCGTCACTTTGCATCATCTTCCGAAAGACCCCCGGTGCGGCTGCAAAGATGGTGGCACGATGTTGTTTCAACAGGGCAGGCAGATCGCGTATGTCTGTCCCGGGTTCAGGGATCAGAGCCGTTGCACCAATGGCCCAAGGGTCCATCAAGCCGGTGCCCAGCGTGTAGGTCCAATTGAATGCCCCCGCATGGCACAGCCGGTCCGAGGATTTCAGGCCATACCAGCCGTCGACCATCATCTGCCGAGCCCAGATGGCGCGGTGTGCATGCGCAACCGCACGGGGTTTGCCCGAAGTGCCCGAAGTGTAGACCACGTAGGCCAGCCGCTCGGGATCTCCCATGGCAAAACTTGCAGGCGGCAGTGATCGCATCCGGGCCAGTTCAGGCAGCATGATCTGATCCGGGTGCGGCGCGCAGGCGACCTGGGGATCTCGCAAAATGGCGGCTGGTTTCAGATCGTCGATGATCTTTGCGGTCTCTTGCTCGGTCAGTTGTGATGAGGTGGGCACGGGGACCAGCCCCACGGCGATTGCGCCCAGATAGGCGATCGGAAAATCGACGGTATTGCCCAATCGCATGAGAACAATGTCTTCGGCGCGAAGGCCGCTCTGCAGCAATCCTGAACCGGTGCCCATTATCGCCGAATGCAGATCGCCATAGGTCCAGTCTGTTGCACCATCCGATCTCAGCACTGAAAGCGCGGTCTTCTCAGCTGAACTTTGCGCATGGCGCAGCACATGCGCGGCAAGATTGAATGGGCGCGGGCAGGGCGCGGGCGGCCCCTGATCAAAGATCGACAACATGAGAACTGGCTATCGCCGTGCGAGGCGCGTTGCAAGCAGGGCATGCTCGCCCTATAGAAAGACCCATGGCCACCAATGATCATAAATCTATCGTCAGAATTGCCCGCGACAATGGTGTCAACACCGAGTTGGAGCCGGTCGATCTGGGCGCGCGCGTGCGCGAACTGCGTAAAGCCCGCAACTGGACGCTGGAACAGGCGGCGAGTCAGGCGGGTCTGGCCCGGTCGACACTCAGCAAGATCGAAAATGGTCAGATGTCTCCGACCTATGATGCTTTGAAAAAGCTGGCGACCGGATTGGAGATTTCGGTGCCTCAGCTTTTTACGCCGCCACAACGCGATCAGGTGATCGGTCGAATGGCAGTGACCAAGATGGGCGGGGGGGCGGCCCATGCGACCACCACCTACGAACATGAGTTGCTGGCAGAAACGCTGACCAAAAAGCAGATGCTGCCCTATCGCGCCCGTGTACGTGCACGCTCGATGGAAGAATTTGACGGCTGGGTGCGTCACGATGGTGAGGAATTTCTGTATGTTCTGACCGGAGTGGTGCGGTTGTTTACCGAGTTCTATGAGCCGGTCGAAATGCGCCGCGGCGACAGCGCTTACTACGACGGCAGCATGGGGCATAACGTCATTTCGGTCAGTGATGAGGATGCGACGATCCTGTGGGTGACGTCACTTGCTTAGGGCTTGGGCCGCTTCGCGGTTCAATGCTTCGGTGAACAGGAAATCCTCAAGCTCTTCGCGCGCCTCGTTTACGGTCAGGTGGTGACGCTCGGCCAGGTAAGCTTCGAACTGTTTGCGATCTTCGCCAACGCGCGCCATATCCCTATCGCGCAGGTTCGGAAACCTACGTTTTGCACGCGCATATGACGCGTCCCAGTCTTGCGTCAGATCAGCCCAGTTTAGCATCTGCGAGCCTTCCTTAGTTGGTGTTTCAGGATTGCTCTCCCCCAAGACAGCCTACGGAGCGCCGTGCGTTGCTGCAGACATGACAAAATGTCGCAGCCGGAGTCGGGAGATAAGATGCAAAAAACCCGCTGCGGAGATACCGCAACGGGCCCACGGACCTGCTGTAAAGTGAGTGGCGGCCGGTCCGTTATTCTGCTTGTTCGAATAACCAGTTCAGTATTTTGTGTCCGATAAATACAGCAATTAACTGCATAATTATGAACATCGGAATGTGCGCAGGGTATATCCCCGCAAAGGTATCAGTAAAGCCCCTTGCGATGGTAACGGCCGGATTAGCAAAACTTGTGGAAGACGTATACCAGTAGGCGCCGGTAATATAGAGGCCCACAAGGGCTGGTACCGTGTCCGGCTTGTGCCGAATTCCGCCGAAAATCACAAAGAGCAAACCCAAAGTGGCGACAATCTCCGAAAACCACTGATGTGCCCCGGTACGATGCATCGTTTCCGAAGTTTGCAGAATCGGCAGGTCAAACATGTAATGGCTGGCCCAGACCCCCGCGATACCTCCGGCAATCTGAACAAGCATGTAAGGGGTGACCGCACGCCAGGGATGTTCACCGCGCAGCGCAAAGGCCAATGTCACTGCAGGGTTGAAGTGAGCGCCCGAGACAGGGCCGAGCGTAGTGATGATAGCGTAAAGGATGCAGCCGGTCGCAATTGCATTGGCCAGCAACGCCAGCGCGATGTTCCCGTCGGACAAGGTTTGCGCCATGATGCCTGATCCGACAACGCCGATCAGCAGGAAGGCGGTTCCGAGGAATTCGGCAAAGTATTGGCGGGCGCTCACAGCAGGGCTCCTATACGTTTGAGATGGGCCGAGAGTTCAACGCTGTCCATGGTTTCAATGGGCAGCTCCAGAAGTGCTTCGGCGCGGCGCCCAAGAATGTCATATGCGGTCCTAAAGGCGGTTTCCCAGTCTGACTGAGACGCGGCAGCCGGGTCCTCGACACCCCAATGCGCGCGTACAGGGGCGCCGGGCCAGACGGGACATGTCTCTTCGGCGGCTGAGCCGCAAACCGTGATCACTATGTCCATTTCCGGAGCATTTTCTGCTGCAAACTCATCCCAGCTTTTAGAGCGGGAATCGCGGACGTCATGGCCTTCGGCACCAAGCAGCGTCAAGGATTGCGGATGCACCTTGCCGGTCGGGTTGGAGCCTGCTGAATAGGCGCGTACACGCCCTTCGCCGGTGTGATTGAAGAGCGACTCCAGCAGAATCGATCGAGCCGAGTTGCCGGTGCATAGAACCAGTATGTTCATGGGGGTATCCTTGGATTGATCGAGGACTACTCGGCCATTCGACCGATGTCATCCACCTTGTGTTGTAGTGAGATGCGGTCGAGCGTTTCGAACGGGAGGCTGGCAAAGGCGGTGATACGGTTGCGCAGCAATCCGTAGGCCTGCTGGAATGCCAGCTGCTTTTGCGCGTCGGTTCCTTCAACTTTGACCGGATCGTGCAGACCCCAATGCGCGCTTATCGGTTGTCCTGGCCAAGCGGGGCAGGCCTCGTTCGCTGCGTGGTCGCAGACGGTAAAGACAAAATCCATCTTTGGGGCATCAGCAGCGGCAAATTCTTCCAGTGATTTTGAGCGGAGTGAGGTCGTGTCGTAGTCTTTTTGCTTCAAGAGTTCCAAAACGATTGAATTTGGTCCGTCCGATGGTGCCGTTCCTGCCGAATAAGCACGAAACAAGCCGTTACCTTCATTGTTCAGGATGGCTTCCGCCATGATCGAACGGGCCGAGTTTCCGGTGCAGAGGAAAAGCGCATTCATAACGCGGCCAGGGGACGCCATAACGGGGTCATCCGAGGGTTGCATGCATAAATCAGGACGATTTTGACAGCAACCGCCCAGCAACTCATCAAACAGCCCGCGCACCGCTGGTAAGTTGGCGGCATATTGCAATGATGTCCCGCTGCGCGACTGCTGGATCAGCCCGGCGGATTTCAATGCATTCAGGTAGGTTGACGCAGTATTGGGTTTCAGCGCTAAAGCCTCGGCAATCTGACCCGCAGCTACGGAATCTGGATAGCGACGCATCAACAGCCGGAACAGATCCAGCCGCTTGGGGTGTGCGAGTGCGTTCAGCCTGTCATGAATCTCTATTTCCATAATTCATGAAATATGGAAATAGAAAGGACTCGTCAATCCTGAAACCACCAGACCTGTGGCATATATTCTGGCCCATCGCCATAAATTGGCAGAGTGTCGGGTTGTTTCAGCTCTTTGACATGGGCGATACGGCCGACATCAAAGCTCCAGATAGGAATGACATAGCGACCCGCTGTCAGAACACGATCCAGCGCGCGCGTTGCCGCAACAAAATCCTCGTGGCTTTCCGAGGCCAGCATCGCGTCGATCAGCCCGTCCACGGCGGGCGAGGTCAGGCCCATAACATTCCGCGTCCCGGGAGCATTTGCGTTTTCGCTGCCCCAATACAGACGTTGTTCGTTGCCTGGCGAGAGCGACAGCGCTCGACGGAACGGGGTCATGTCAAAATCTTGCGCATCGATGCGTGAAGTATATTGCGCGTCATCTACTTTCTCGACTGTCAACTGGATACCCAGGCGTTCGAGGGCGCGGGCGTAGATTTCCGCGATCACGCCGACATCCTGCACCACATTCAGGCTGCCCTGGCTGATGACCAGATCAATCACAAACGGCTCACCGCTGGCGTTGCGAAGCTGGCCGTCCTGAATTGTCCATCCGGCCTCTTCCAGCAGTTTAAGCGCTTTGCGGATATTTCGACGGTTGCGTTCGGATCCATCGCTTTGAGGCAATTCATATCCATCCAGCGTGCCCGGTGCCAACTCGGCGGCATAAGGTTGAAGCAATTCCTCGACACGACCAGTGGCCGGTCCGGGTTGCATCCCCAATTCCGAACCCGAGAAATAGGAGGTGATCCTGGGCTGCGCGCCGCCTGTAATGGTGTCGTTGATGAACTCGAAGTTGAAGGCCAGCGTCAGCGCCTCGCGTACGCGCCAGTCATCGAATGGCGCCTTGCGTGTGTTCATGACAAAGCCGGTCATGCCTGACGGCTTTTGATGGGGAATTTCCGTCTTCACAATATCACCGCGCTGAACCGCTGGGAAGTTGTACTGCGTGTTCCATTTATCCGCGTTGAATTCACGAACGGCCGAAAGCTCACCAGCTTTGAACGCTTCAAACGCGACTGTGCCGTCTCCGTAGAACTCAATCCGCATGTCATCCAGATTCATCGTGCCCTTGCGGTAGGGGATATCGGCACCCCAATAGTCAGGATTGCGACGCAGGTTCACATAGCGGCCAGCCTCATAGTCATCGATTACGTATGGTCCGGAACCGATGGGTATATCGTGTAGTTGAGCGTCAGCGAACGACTTTCCCTCCCACTGCGCTTTTTGCAGGATCGGGCGCATTCCGGCGATCAGGGCCAGTTCGCGATCCGGTTCGTTAAAGGTGATCCGAACGCTGCGCGGTCCAGTCTGTTCAATGCTATCAATCTTGCCCCACAGCCCGCGATATCGCAGGTGGCCTTCGGTGCCCAGTGTCTCATACGACCAGATCACGTCATCGACGGTGACCGGCGATCCATCCGAGAATTCAGCATTTTCGCGCAGCGTGAATTCGACCCAAGTTCGGTCCGAATCCGTCTCAACTGATTCGGCTAACAACCCGTAAAGAGTGAAAGGTTCGTCCCAGGAGCGGCCCATCAGGCTTTCATGCGTCCAAAATCGCAACTGCCACGGCGCGGTGCCTTTTTGCACAAACGGGTTCAGACTGTTATAGCCGCCGGTATTGCCAAATACGACCTTGCCGCCCTTGGGCGCGTCAGGATTTGCGTAGGGTAGCGACACAAAATCCGGTGGTAGGGCCGGGTCACCATACATAGCTATGCCATGGGCCGATTCTGCTGACGCCATTGAGGCGGCGAAAATACAGGTGATTCCCACAATCGCGGGACGAAGGGGGCGGAGATAATCGGGGCTCATTTTGGAAACAATCCTGCTCTGGCCTTATTTTGTTTGGGATTCACCGTAGCCATGATTTTTCTTATTATCAAACTTTTAGCTTGGACGAGGGCGTGGAATTGCTTATAAAGGTTCTACTGCTCGATAGGTTTCTTGCCTGTATGAAACCTGCCTCAATAACTTAACGCCCGCTTCGTGCGGGCGTTTTTTTTGGCAAAACTCGTGCGGGTGCGCGGATCAGATCATTCCCCGTTTTCTTTGCAGGTGCAGCATGGCACTGTGTTTGAGAAACAAAAACTCATAAGGAGAGTGCCATGAGTCTGTCGGGCAAAACAGCCGTCGTCACGGGGTCGAATTCGGGGATTGGGCTGGGCATCGCGCGTGAGCTGGCGAAGGCCGGGGCGGATGTGGTGCTGAATTCGTTCACCGACCGTGATGAAGATCATGCGCTGGCCACCGAGATTGGCAAAGAGACGGGAACCAACGCGCGCTATATCAAGGCAGATATGTCCAAGGGCGATGAATGCCGTGCACTGATCGAACAGGCAGGTGCTTGTGACATTCTGGTGAACAACGCCGGCATTCAGCATGTGGCCCCGATCGATCAGTTTCCGTCGGACAAATGGGATGCGATCATCGCGATCAACATGAATTCGGTCTTTCATACGATGGCGGCAGCGCTTCCGATGATGCGCGCGGCGGGCTGGGGGCGGATCGTGAATATTGCCTCGGCTCACGGTCTGACGGCCTCGCCCTACAAGGCGGCTTACATCGCGGCAAAGCATGGTGTCGTCGGGATGAGCAAGACCGTGGCGCTGGAGACTGCGCAGGAGCCGATTACCTGCAATGCTATTTGTCCGGGATACGTACTGACTCCATTGGTTGAGGCGCAAATTCCCAACACGATGAAAGAGTACAATATGAGCCGTGAGGATGTGGTGAAGAACATCCTGCTGGAGCGGCAGCCGTCGAAGGAGTTTGCCACGGTCGAGCAGCTGGGCGGAACTACGATCTTCTTGTGCTCGGATGCAGCGGCACAGATCACAGGAACGACGATATCCGTGGATGGGGGATGGACGGCATTGTGAGGGACCATGGGGGCTCTGCCCCCATACCCCCGAGGTATTTCTGGCCAGATGAAGAGGCGGAACCATGAAACGGATCAATCTGGCATTGCAGGGCGGTGGGGCGCATGGCGCGTTTACCTGGGGTGTACTGGATCGATTGCTGGATGAAGAGGATATCGAGGTTGCCGCGATCACTGGGACTTCGGCCGGCGCGCTGAACGGGGCAGCGTTCAAATCAGGGATGGTGCATGCAGGGCGCGACGGGGCGCGGGCGTGTCTGGATGGGCTTTGGAAACGCATGGGTGCCGTCGGCGATATGCGAATTGCCCATTGGATGCGGGGCATTGAGCCTGCTCATGTTGCACAAGCGTTGGAGTACTCCGTTCCGTTCTCGATGGCCGAAGCATGGTCGCGGCTGGTATCGCCTTACGCTTATGGGCCGTTTTATCGCAATCCGCTCACCCCGGTTGTGGATCGGTTCAACTTTGATGAGATTTGTGCAGACGAAGGGCCCGCGCTGTTTGTCTGCGCCACCTGTGTGCGCAGCGGCAAGATTCGCGTGTTCACAGGCGAGGAGATTTCGACCGATGCGATTCTGGCCTCGGCCTGCTTGCCGAACCTGTTTCAGGCGGTTGAAATCTATGACCCGAAATCCGAGCGGACCGAAGCGTATTGGGATGGCGGCTATACCGGAAACCCGGCGCTTTATCCGTTGTTCGGTGGAGATTTGCCAGATGATGTGGTGATTGTGAACATCAACCCGCTGGAACGCGATGAGGTGCCTAAAACGCCGCAGCAGATTCAGAACCGGATCAATGAGATCAGCTTTAACTCATCGTTGTTTCGCGAGCTGCGTGCGATCAATTTCGTTCAACGGCTTCTGGCCGAAGGCAAGCTGAAGGCTGGTGAGATGAGCCGGGTGCTGGTGCATATGATCGCTGATGACGCCTTGATGAACGACCTTTCGGCGGCCACCAAGATCGTGCCAAACCCGGTTGTGCTGAACCGGCTGAAACAGTCCGGCCGCGATGCGGCGGAGCAGTTTCTGAGCGTGCATAAGGACGATCTGGGTCAGCGGAGCACGGTCGATTTGCCGGCAATGTTTGGTTGATTATTCAGGCGGCTGGGTTGGGTCTTTGTCATTCGGGTAAACCAGACCTGCTGAGATCACCAGCTTGGCTGCATCCTCGATGGACATATCCAGCAGGATCACATCCTCTGCGGGGAAAAACAACAGGAACCCCGATGTGGGGTTTGGGGTTGTCGGGACAAACACGCTTAGCAACTCGCCCCCGGTTTCGGCGCGATCGCTCACTTCACCGCGCGCTGTTGTCGAGACGAAGCCGATTGCCCAGATGCCCCGGCGCGGATACTGGATCAGGCAGGCTTTTTCGAAAGACCGCTCGGTCTGGGCGAACACAGTTTCCGAGATTTGCTTGATCCCGGAATAAACCGAACGGACCACGGGCATGCGGTCGACGACACTCTCGGCGAAATGGATCAGAGAACGGCCCAGAATGCCCTTTGCGATCCAGCCGACGATAATCGTGAACAGCAGGAATATGACCACGCCAACGCCGCGCAGGTTGATGCCGACATATTCCGAGGGTTGGAACCGTTGCGGGATCAGTGGCAGGACGGCGCTGTCGATCCAGCCAACCACAGACCAGATCAACCAGATGGTCAGCCACACCGGAGCAATGACGACGATACCAGTCAGAAAGGACGCGCGTAGCCGGGAGAACAGGCCGGGGCGTCGGTGGGGTTCTTCGTCAAACGGAGTGTTCATTGCGGTCCTGAGTGGTTTGCGGAATTAGGTAAGCAGTCCGGGCGCTTGGTGCAATAGCTGGGGTCAGTGGGCTGATTCCGTTAGCGCACGCGCGATGACCGCTGCCAGTCGGGCGTTGTTGCGTACCAAGGCGATGTTGGCGGTAAGCGAACGGCCTTCGGTCTGTTCATAGATACGCTGTAGCAGATAAGGTGTGACGCCTTTACCTGTGATCCGGTGAGTTTCTGCATCGGCCTGTGCGGACGCGATGATCGGGGCCAGCTCCTCGGACGGGATCTGGTCGGCTTGCGGGATCGGGTTAGCGACCAACTGACCACCCGGCAGCCCCAACGCACGCCGTGCTGCGTGGGCTTTTGCTATGTCAGCGGCATCATCCATGCGCAGCGGGGCTGCCAAGGGTGATTTTGCGGACCAGAAGGCCGGGAACTCGTCCTGTCCGTGGGCGATGACGGGGACGCCGAGCGTTTCCAGAACTTCAAGTGTTTTGGCGAGGTCGAGGATGGCTTTGGCCCCGGCCGCGACCACAGTCACCGGGGTCTGCGCGAGCTCGTGCAGGTCAGCGGAGATGTCGAAGGAGGTTTCGGCCCCCTGATGCACCCCACCGATGCCTCCGGTGGCGAAGACCTCAATGCCTGCATAATGTGCGGCGATCATTGTTGCGGCGACGGTGGTGGCCCCGGTGCCGCCTGTGGCGAGGCAGGCGGCCATGTCAGCGCGTGACAGTTTGGCGACGCCTTGCGCCTGACCCAGTGCGCTCAGCTGGTCGGCTTCGAGGCCGACGTGCAAAACTCCGTCAATAATGGCAATCGTTGCTGGAACGGCGCCCGCATCGCGGATGTCTTGTTCAACCTGTGCCGCGACCTCGATGTTCTGGGGGTAGGGCATGCCATGGGTGATGATGGTGCTTTCCAATGCCACGATCGGTTGGCCCGCATCCTTGGCGGCGCGGACCTCTGCAGAATAATGAATGGTGATCACAGTGGGGTTTCTCCGGAAACATAAGTTGCAGCGGCGCGCAGCGCGCGGCTGAGTGCCGCGTCGCTGTCGGCACCATTCGCCTCGGCGGCGATATGGGCGGCCATGAAAGTGTCACCCGCGCCGGTCACGCGGGTGACCAGAACGGAAGGGGGTGTTTGGGTCAAGACGGCGTCAGCATCCCCGACGGTGGCCGAGTTGCCGCCATCGGTCACAAGAACCCGCAACGCGCCACGGTCCAGCAGGCCTTTGGCGGCGCTCTCGGAATCGGTGAACTCGCGCTGGCAAAGCAGTCCGGCCTCTTCGAGATTCACATAGAGCGTTGCACGGGCGTGTTTGAGGAAGGGCAGCAGCCGTTCTGCCTTGCCGGGCGAGGCCGGGGCGACGCGCAGGTCGGCTTTGGCGAAGGCGGGGCTTTGGGCGATCTCTTCAAGCAAGGTCAGCGTGAGGTTACCGTCCAGCGCGATGGGCCCTTCGAATGGTGTATTTTCATAACCCAGCGGACCATGCATCAAGGGACGCAGGATTTTGGCTCCGGCAGCTTCAAGCGAATGGGCGTCGGCAATGGCGGCGATCAGCCCGTTGGCTCCTTCAACCGCCATATATCTGTCGGTCGGCAGGTCTTGCGAGCGATAGATGTGATCGGTGACCATCCCCAAACGCGCGCAGGACCGGACCAGTTCATCCCCTTCAGCGTCGCGGCCAATTGCGGTCAGCAAAGTCGGGGTCATTCCGAACCGCACCAGCGTCATGGCGATGTTCATGGCGACGCCACCGGGCAGGCGAGTAATGCGGCCGGGTACATCCGAGCCCTGTCGCATGGCGCTGGCCGAACGTCCGATCACGTCCCAAAGGACCGAGCCGATGCACAAAATTTCGCTGTTCTTGTTCATGCCTTGTGTCATGCCGCAGCCCCGACGCGGGTGCAAGGGTTAACGCTCGCATCCCTCAGCGCATTGCGGCAATCAGAGAGTTCAGCGCCTCCAACGGGTTATCTTGCGACCAGATTTCCTCTCCGATGCCGAAGAAATCGGTGCAGGGGGTGAGGTCTCGGATCAGATCGGACGTCAGGCCGCCCTCGGCCACGACGGGAACCTCGATCATTTCGGACCACCATAGGAACAGGTCCTTTTCGGCCTGAGTACCATCGCCCAGCGTGGCGGAACCAACCGGGCCAAAGGCCACGTAATCCGCGCCACTTTCACCAGCAGTCATCCCGTCATGACTGGAAGACCCGCAAAAACTGCCGACAATCGCATCCGCGCCCAGCTCCTTGCGGGCTGCCCTGACAGACCGCGCGCCGTCATCCAGATGCACCCCGTCCAGACCCAACCGCTGCGCCAGCAATACATGGTTGGAAATCACGATGGCCACATCGCGCGCATGCGCAACTTCGCGGCAAGCATCGGCGGCGCGTGCGATGGTATCTTCGTCGCTTCCAGCCAAGGCGAGGCGGATACATGCAATTTCAGCCCCGTCCAATACGTGACCCAATTGATCAGGGAATGTGCTCAGCGCGATGGTCGGAGGCGTGATCAGGTAAATCTGCGGCTGCTCGGGGGTGTCCATGGCGCGTCCTTCGGGTTTGTCATCTTTCGCGCGGTTTAGCGGATTGCGCGGGGGAAGCAAACTTTTATGCCGGCTACGTACCCTTTTGCGAACAGAAGACGCCGGGCCGACTTGCCCTCGACCCATGCGGCCATTAGAGCAAGCGGAGTTTTTCGGAGTTAGCCATGCCCAGCGATATATCACAGCCGTCTTTTGTTCTGGTGCGCCCTCAGATGGGTGAGAACATCGGTGCTGCCGCGCGGGCGATGTGGAACTTTGGGCTGGATCGGATGCGGATCGTGGCACCGCGCGACGGCTGGCCCAACCCCAAGGCGGTGGCGATGTCCAGCGGGGCCGGGCGGCTTTTGGATGAGGCGCAGTTATTTGACGATCTGGCGGGCGCGCTGGCGGACACCACCTTTGTCTTTGCCACCACAGCGCGGCAACGTGGGTTGACCAAGCCTGTCTATAGCCCGGAGCGCGCAATGCAGCTTGCATCGCAGAAAGTGGCGGCGGGCGAAAAGGTCGCTGTTCTGTTTGGCCCGGAACGGGCAGGGCTTGAGAATGAGGATATCGCCAAGGCCAATGCGATTATCTCGGTGCCGGTGAATCCTGAATATGCGTCGTTGAACCTCGGGCAGTGCGTTCTGCTGACCGCCTATGAATGGATGCGCCAGACCGGGGATGTCGTGCATGAGGCAACTGATCTGGGCAAGGGCGATTGGGCGACCGGGATCGAGGTTGAAAAGTTGGTCGAGCATTATGAGGACCGTCTGGAACAGGCCGGGTTCTTTTATCCGCCGGAAAAAGCCGAAGGAATGAAGGTGAACCTGCGCAATCTGTGGTCGCGGATGCGGATGACACGGGCCGATGTACAGATGCTTCACGGGATCATGCGGCAGATGGTCCGCTGGAAAGACAAAAGCTGAGGCTGGACCTATCTTCCGCCAAACCATAGCTTGCGACGAAATCAGGACATGAGGACAGCATGAGCGGTAAGCGCAGCATCTTCGAAGAGGTCTCGGACAGCGAAAAACAACAGGCCGTCCAACCCGGTATGATCGACCGGGGGCGTGGCGGTGCGCGGGCCGCGATCCGGGTTTGGCTGATGATCCTGTTCGCGCTGGTCGTGATCATGATTGCCGTGGGCGGGCTCACGCGGCTGACCGACAGTGGTCTATCGATCACCGAATGGCGACCTATTACGGGTGCGATCCCGCCGATGAACGCTGCCGACTGGCAAGCCGAATTCGATAAATACAAGCAGATTGACCAGTGGCGCATTCAGAACCAATGGATGGAGCTGGATGATTTCAAAACCATCTATTGGTGGGAATGGGGCCATCGCCAGTTGGGCCGCGTGATAGGATTGGTTTGGGCCGTTGGATTTATCGGTTTCCTTGTGACCCGCAAGATTCCGACAGGATGGGCTGGTAAGCTGCTGATCCCCGGCCTGCTTGGCGGTGTTCAGGGTGCTGTAGGCTGGTGGATGGTCGCCTCGGGCGTCACACAGGGTGAAGGCATGACCGCCGTTGCCAGCTATCGTCTGGCAACGCATCTTGGCTTGGCCTTCGTGATCCTCGGCTTTCTTGCCTGGTACATCTTTGAACTTGGCCGTGACGAACGTGACCTGATGCAGGCCCGCCGCGCGAAAGAGGCTAAGCTTTTCTCGATATCGACCGGACTGCTGCACTTCACCTTCCTGCAAATCCTCATCGGTGCGCTGGTGGCCGGGATCGACGCGGGGAGGTCCTACACTGACTGGCCCCTGATTGGCGGTCAGTTGCTGCCGCCCGATGCGGTCATGCTGGAACCGATGTGGCGTAACTTCTTTGAAAGTCCCGGTCTGGTGCAGTTTATCCACCGTTGCGTCGGCTATCTGCTCTTTATTTTCGCCATCATAGTCTGGCGGCGCGGTGGCAGCAGCGCGCACCCACAGACCCGCTTTGCCTTCAACGCCATGTTCGCGGCTTTGTCACTGCAAGTGGTCGTGGGCATCATCACAGTCGTCTATGCGGCACCTTGGCAGATCGCCATTTTCCACCAGTTCATGGCCGTGGTCGTCTGGACACTGATCCTGCGCGCCCGCTTCCTGACAGCTTACCCTATCGCAACATCTGTGCGCGGAGCATGATCCCATGACAGCATACAATGACCTGATGGCCTTTCAGCGCGAAACCTCGGCCCTGGGCCAGATTGCCGGTAGGCTCGGCTGGGACCAGGAAACGGTGATGCCGCGCGGTGCCGCGCCGCAACGGGCCGAGGAAATGGCAGCGATCGAGGCTGTATTGCATGCTCGCCGCTCTGACCCTCGCGTTGCCGAATGGTTGGAGCAGGCCGCACCGCAAGATGAGGTCGGCAAGGCACAACTGCGTGAGATACGCCGCGCCTATGACCGCGCGGTGAAGGTGCCCGCCGATCTGGCGACGGCGATTGCACGCGTGACATCCGCCGCGCAGGGCACATGGGCCCAGGCGCGAGCGGACGAAGATGTCTCAGCCTTCCTGCCGGTGCTGGAAGAAGTTGTCTCACTGAAACGGCAAGAAGGTGAAGCGCTGGCACAGGGTGGCGACGTTTATGATGCGATGGTTGAGGATTACGAGCCCTACACAACCGGCGCTCAGATCGCCGCGATCTTTGACGAAATGCGCCCACGTCTGGTGGCTCTTCGCGCCGCCGTTCTGGATCGCCCGGAACCTGTCGCGCTGACCGGCAACTTTGACGAACTGACCCAGATGCGCCTGACGCAGAAACTGGCAACGACATTCGGCTATGACCTGAACAATGGCCGCGTCGACAAGGCTGTGCATCCGTTCAGCTCGGGCAGCGGGCTGGACGTTCGGATCACCACTCGCACCAGCGAGACCGATCCGTTCAACTGCTTTTACTCGACCATTCACGAGGTTGGCCACGCCGCCTATGAGCAGGGCATCGACCGCGATTACCTGCTGACCCCGCTGGGACGTGGTGTGTCGATGGGTGTGCATGAAAGCCAAAGCCGGATTTACGAAAACCAGCTGGGCCGCTCGCGCGCCTTTACCGGATGGCTGTTTGACCAGATGAAAGAGGCGTTCGGTGATTTTGGCATCGCCGATGCGGATGCGTTCTATGCCACCGTCAACCGCGTCCACAACGGCTATATCCGGACCGAGGCGGATGAGGTGCAGTACAATCTGCACATCATGCTACGGTTTGATTTGGAACGCGCACTGATGGCCGGTGACTTGCAGGTCGGCGACCTTGAAGCCGCCTGGAACAACCGCTTCAAAGCAGATTTTGGTTATGCGGTCGACAAGCCCTCGAACGGGTGCTTGCAGGATGTGCATTGGTCGGTTGGTCTGTTTGGCTATTTCCCGACCTATTCGCTGGGCAATGTCTACGCGGGATGCCTGTATCAAGCACTGCGCGCAGCAATTCCCGGACTTGAGGGGCAGTTGGCTGCTGGCGATACCTCGAGGGCCACCGGTTGGCTTCGAGAGCATGTGCAGCAGCATGGAGGACTGTACGCGCCCCGCGAAATCATTCAGCGCGCCAGTGGGGTGGAACCAGGGCCGGAGCCGCTGTTGGCTTATCTGGAGCAGAAGTTCGGGGCGTTGTACGGGCTTTGAGGCGTGTTCGTGGCGCTCCGGCGTTACACTGGCCCTGACGGTACCATTTCGATACGCAAGGCAACAGCGGCGAAGAAAAGGCTGCTTCCTGCCAATACAAATACGTGCCAGATGGTGTTGTGGTAGGGTAGCCAGTCCAGAAGGTAGAATACCACGCCTGCGGTATAGATGAGGCCTCCGGCGATCATCAAAGTAAGGGTAAGGGGTGAAAGTTCGGCCAACATGGATTGTCCGGCCCAAACCGCGGCCCATCCCATCAGAAGATACAGCGCCAGCCCGAACCAGCGGAAGCGGTTCGGGTCGATCATCTTCAGAACAGAGCCCAGCGTCGCAGAAGACCACAGCCCCAGCAAAAGCCCCGGAGGTTGCGAAGCCGAGAGCAGCAGGAACGGCGTATAAGTTCCTGCGATCTTCACGTAGATACCCGAGTGATCAAGGCGGCGCAGAAACTCTGCCCACTCATCATGCTCGATCATGTTGTAGAGCGCCGAGAACGTCAGCATCAAAACCAGAGTTATTCCATAGATCGAGGCGCCCAAAACCGCCGCCGGGTCTGACCGATAGAAGACTGTCATAATGATCAGCATAGGCGCTGCGATCACCGCCGAAGAAACACCCAGCACATGAACAACACCGTCACTTATTCGCTCAGCACGGCTGTAGGCAGGTCGGATATGGGCGAATGACCACATATCGAAATGCTAGGCGTGCCGGGTCTGCTGGGGCAAGCCCACCCTCGTGCCGTTGGCAGGAACGTGACCCTGAGTAACAAAAACGCCCGCAATACGGGCGTTTTGTTACACTTCTGTAGTGCTTTGTTATTCCTCGGCTTCTTCGTCACCCTGGTCGGCGATCCAGGCCACACTGACGACTTCTTCGCCTTTACCGGTGTTGAATACACGCACACCACCCGCGCTGCGGGAGCGGAACGAGATGCCCTCGACCGGCACCCGGATCGATTGGCCCTTCGAGGTAGCCAGCATGATCTGATCGTCGATTTCTACGGGGAAGGAGGCAACCAGTTCGCCGCCGCGCATGGCTTTGTCCATGGCTGCAACGCCCATGCCACCGCGACCGCGGACAGGGTAGTCGTGACTGGAGCTCAGCTTGCCCGCGCCGCCCGACGTGATGGTCAAGATCAGGTTCTCGGCTGCCGACATCTCGGCATAGCGTTCCTGCGTGATACTGCCAGGCGCGGCTTCGTCCTCGTCCGTTTCGCCGTCATCCGCAATGCCCGCGACTGCGCGGCGCATCTTGAGGTAGGCGGCGCGCTCGTCCGGGTCGGCCTCGAAATGGCGAACTACGGACATCGAGACGACACGGTCGCCATTGCTCAGCCTGATGCCGCGCACACCGGTAGATTCGCGTGAGTTGAAGACACGTACATCAGTGGTCCGGAAGCGGATCGCACGGCCCGAATTGGTGACCAGCATCACGTCTTCATCTTCTGAACAGATGCGAGCGTTTACCAGTTCCACATCCTCGGGCAGTTTCATCGCGATCTTGCCATTGCGGCGGACGTTCGTGAAATCTGACAGACGATTGCGACGCACGTCACCCGCGCTGGTGGCGAAGACGATTTGCAGGTTCTCCCACTCTTCATCCGGCACATCCACGGGCATGATCGCCGCGATCGAGACACCGGTCGGGATCGGCAGGATGTTGACGATCGCCTTGCCCTTACCGGTCCGGCTGGATTGCGGCAGACGCCAGGTCTTGAGCTTGTACACCATGCCTTCGGTGGTGAAGAACAGCAGTTGCGTATGCGTGTTCGCCACGAAGAGATTGGTGACAACATCCTCTTCCTTGGTCTGCATACCCGACAGGCCTTTGCCGCCACGCTTTTGCGCCCGGAAATCGGCCAGAGGGGTGCGTTTGATGTAGCCGCCTGAGGTGACAGTCACAACCATATCTTCGCGTTCGATCAGGTCTTCGTCTTCCATATCACCGGACCAGTCAACGATCTCGGTGCGGCGGTCGACGGCGAACTGCTCGCGCACGCTGCGTAGCTCATCGGCGATGATGCCCATGATGCGCTCACGCGAAGACAGAATATCCAAGTATTCCTTGATCTTGTCGGCCAGTTCTTCCAGTTCGTCCGTGACTTCCTTGACACCCAGTTGGGTCAGACGCTGCAGCCGCAGTTCGAGAATGGCGCGGGCCTGTACCTCGGTCAGGTTATAGGTGCCGTCGTCATTCATCTTGGACAGCGGATCGTCGATCAGGCGTAGATAGCCTTCGATCTCGGATGCAGGCCAGCGGCGGGTCATCAGTTTCTCGCGCGCTTCAGCAGCGTCTGCCGACGAGCGGATCGTGGCAACCACTTCGTCAACATTCGAAACGGCCACGGCCAGACCACACAGGATGTGACTGCGCTCACGCGCCTTGCGCAAGTCATAGGCTGTGCGGCGGGCAACAACATCTTCGCGGAAGTCGATGAACGAGGTCAGGAAGCGGCGCAGGGTCAGCTGTTCAGGCCGACCGCCGTTCAACGCCAGCATGTTGCAACCAAATGAGGTCTGCATCGGCGAGAAGCGGTAGAGCTGGTTCAGCACCACTTCGGGCGTTGCATCGCGTTTCAGTTCGACCACGACACGCACACCATTGCGGTCGGATTCGTCCTGTACGTGGCTGACGCCTTCGATGCGTTTTTCGCGCACGGCTTCGGCGATCTTTTCGATCATCGAGGCTTTGTTCACCTGATAGGGGATCTCGTCGACAACGATGGCATACCGATCCTTGCGCAGCTCTTCTACGCGGGTCTTGGCGCGGATGATAACGCTGCCACGGCCTTCAAGGTAGGCTTTGCGCGCACCTGAGCGGCCCAGCATCACACCGCCAGTCGGGAAGTCGGGGCCGGGCACATACTCGATCAGTTGTTCTGATGTCAGATCCGGGTCGTCGATCAGCGCCAGCGTGGCATCGACCACTTCGCCTAAGTTATGCGGTGGGATGTTGGTTGCCATACCCACGGCGATACCACCGGCACCATTGACCAGCATGTTCGGGAAACGGGCGGGTAGGACGGTCGGCTCTTTGTCTTTGCCGTCATAGTTGTCCTGAAAATCGACGGTCTCTTTTTCGATATCGGCCAATAGGGACGCGGCGGGCTTGTCCATCCGTACTTCGGTGTAACGCATCGCCGCCGGGTTATCGCCGTCCATTGAGCCAAAGTTGCCCTGACCATCAAGCAGCGGCAGCGACATCGAGAAATCCTGCGCCATCCGCACCAGCGCGTCATAGATCGCACTATCACCATGCGGGTGATACTTACCCATCACGTCGCCAACCGGACGGGCCGACTTACGATAGGACTTGTCATGAGTGTTCCCGGTCTCATGCATCGCGTAGAGAATACGCCGATGCACCGGTTTCAGCCCATCGCGCAGATCGGGGATCGCACGGCTGACAATGACCGACATCGCATAGTCCAGATAGGACGTGCGCATTTCGGATTCGATGGATACCGTCGGGCCGTCATAAACGGGGCGCTCGGGCGGGGTTTCGTCCATGTTTTCAGGGATTTCTGGCGTATCGCTCACGTAGGCTGCCCGTGTCTTGTTCTTGATCTATATCTTGTGGATACACTTTATCAGACCCGGCATATAAGGTGCAAGCAAGCAACCGTTCCCCTGCCAAATTAGGTCGGTAACACCTGAGTAACATATTGTTATCTAAGTATTAGGACAGTTCCGTGTTACTCTGACTAGACCTTGTAACAAGATTGGAGGTCTGCATGGCGCAAAGTGAAACTGAACTCATGCTTAAGGGGTACGGGCTGACCACTGCGGAATTTTTCTACCACATGCCCGACTATATTCACGTACTGAACACGTTTATTTGGCAGGATTACGACCTTGCTCCGGACCATCCGAAGCTGTTCGAATTCGTAGAATTCTGGCAGAAAGAGATTGAAGGTCCGCTGCACTCGGTCAGGTTCACGCACCGTAAAATGATCGCGCCGGGGGAATGGCGCAACATGGTGGGTGAGTTTCGGGTAAATTAGCCCTCAGGCCGAACAACTCGCGCCGCCCAATACACAGAATTTGGCGCAGTGCGGGTGGTTCAGATGCACGTCGGCCTCGGCCTCTTCAAGGGTTTCGCCCAATTCAAACTCCGGTGAATAAGGCAGCAGCGTACAGGCCAGCACTACCGGGCGCTCGGCGCCTTTGCGTTTGACGACCATACGCGAGCTGGCGCACATCACCGCATCGGGGGATTTGTCCAGGATGCCCCAGCAAGCGGCTGTAATTTCAGGAACTTCAACTGTTTCGTCCATCTCGGGAAACAAAACTGTTTGGCCCGGATTTTGAGCATCAATGTCAAAGCCGTGCTTGGCAAAGAATGCTGCATACCCCGCGCGGCTTTCAGCGTCGCTATCCCCCCAGACTGAGCGCCCGGCAATTGCCATCCTAAAGCCGTTATCCCGCAACCACTCCATCCCCGTCAGAGTTTTGGCAAAACTGCCTTTGCCGCGTTCTTCGTCATGCAGATCGGGGCGGTAGTGGTCGACGGAGACACGCAGCGTCAGTTTTTCTGCGTAGTCTCGCTGTAATTCCAGCAAACCCTCGCGCATTTTGCGGCGCATCATCGGCCGCATTGCATTGGTCAGGATCAAAACTTCGTACCCACGCTCTAGCGCGACGCGCGTCATCTCGATCATCTCGGGGTTCATGAAGGGCTCACCACCAGTAAAGCCTATCTCGCGGATCGGCCATTGGCGCTGTTCGATCTGATCCAGATAGTCGCGGACTTCGTCGGCGGTGATGTAAACCAGAGCATCGTTGGTTGGGCTGCTGGCGATATAGCAGTTTACGCACTCGATGTTGCACAGCGTTCCGGTGTTGAACCAAAGGGTTTCGGGATGAGTCAGCGCAACGGACGCGCGCGTTTGCCCGTCTGCTGTCACTAAACTGTTCTGAAACTTCCCGATATTCGCAGCCTGTAGGGCGTTGTCTTTCATTCCGGCATCCGGTTCTGTGCTTGTGCCAAACCGACTTAACCGTTCGTGCCGGTTTAGTTAAGAGCATCTACCCCTCGCTGACAGAGTTTTGATGTGGGAAGAAAGTTGCTGATTGGTTGCGCTAACATTGGACATGCCCCAAGCGGCAAGGTAAGGAAAAGCCATGGTTTCTCGTGTCATACCTGTTGACCCATTTGATCTGGTCATATTCGGCGGAACCGGCGATCTGGCACAGCGCAAGATCGTTCCGGCCCTGTTTCGGCGTTACTGCGCCGGGCAGTGGCCCGAGGCCACCCGGATCATCGGCGCAGCGCGGGGCGCTCTGAGCGTTGATGGCTTTCGCGAGATGGTGGCCGAATCGTTGCGCCAGCACGCACCGAAGCGGGCAAAAGATCAGGAGGCTGTGAACGGTTTTCTGCAGCGCGTGGAGTATGTCCCGCTTGACGCTTTGTCCGAAGATGGTTGGGCCCAGTTGGCCGAAATGCTGAATGCGGATCGTGTCAGGGCCTTCTATTTCTCGGTAGGCCCCCGTTTGTTTGGCCCGCTGGCCGAACAGATCAGGGCGCACAATCTGGCCACCCCGCAAACCCGTATCGTCGTCGAAAAGCCTTTTGGGCACGATCTGGAAAGTGCTCGCGCGTTGAATGCGACACTGGCGGCGCATTTTGACGAAGGGCAAATCTATCGGATCGATCATTATCTGGGTAAGGAAACCGTTCAGAATCTTATGGCCGTTCGGTTCGGCAACATGCTGTTCGAACCGCTTTGGAACAGCCAGTATGTCGATCACATTCAGATCACTGTGGCCGAGACCGTCGGCATTGACGGTCGTGAAGAGTATTACGAGCGCGCTGGCGCCATGCGCGACATGATGCAGAACCATCTGATGCAGCTTTTGTGTCTGATCGCGATGGAACCACCCGCAAAATTTGATCCGGACGCGGTGCGCGATGAGAAACTCAAGGTCATACGTGCGTTGGATTCGGTTGAGCCGCACCATATCGTACGAGGTCAGTTTGCAGGCGGTGCCGATGGCCGGGGGTATCGTGAAGTTGTCGGCAATCAAAGGTCGACGACGGAAAGCTACATCGCATTGCGCGCGCATATCAGCAATTGGCGTTGGGCGGGCACACCGTTCTATCTGCGCACGGGCAAAGAGCTGGTGGCGCGGTCCTCGGTCATCAATGTGATGTTCAAGGATGCTCCGCATTCGATTTTTGGCGAAGAGGCCGGGCGTCATGCGAATGCCCTGTCGATCCGGTTGCAGCCCAATGAAGGCATCACTTTGAAAGTGACAATCAAAGAGCCGGGGCAGGGAGGCATGCGTCTGGTTGACGTTCCGCTGGACATGAGCTTTGCCGAAGCGCTTGGGCCTGAAAACCAGGATCCACCCGACGCTTATGAGCGGCTGGTGATGGATGTCATTCGCGGCAACCAAACCCTGTTCATGCGCGGCGATGAAGTAGAAGCCGCATGGGCCTGGACCGATCCGATTATCGCGGGCTGGGAGGCGCGCGGTGATGTTCCCAAACCCTATGAAAACGGCAGCACCGGCCCGGGCGACGCTGAGTTGCTGATGAAACGAGACCACCGCCGCTGGCAAGGAATAAATCCATGAATATCAAAGAATATGCCGATCGCGACATGCTAGCGATTGATGTCGCGAATGCATTGGCCGGAGACCTTGAGGCCGCATTGCTACATCATGATACTGTCTCGTTGGCCGTTCCGGGCGGAACCACACCGGGGCCGATCTTTGATGGATTGTGCGCTGCGGATCTGGAATGGGATCGTGTGCACATACTGCCGACCGATGAAAGATGCGTGCCGGGTGATCACGAGCGTTCGAACGAGAGGTTGATCCGGGAACGGTTGCTGACCAGTCGCGCATCCATTGCACAATACATGCCGCTCTATGTTGCGGAACATGAGCCTGAGGCGGTTTTGCCCGAGATCGAAAGCCTGATTAACCCGCATCTGCCGCTATCGGTTCTGGTGCTGGGTATGGGTGAGGACATGCATACCGCCTCGCTCTTTCCGGGGATGCAGGGCTTGTCTGCTGCTCTGAACAACAACGCCCCGACACTGGCGGTAGCGCGGACCGACGTGCAGCCCGAAGCGCGTATCACGCTGACGGGTCCGGTTCTGGACGGCGCTCTGTCCAAGCATCTCGTCATATTCGGAGAAACTAAACGGAATGCCCTGGATCGTGCCATGTCATTGCCACCCGAGGAAGCTCCGATCGCGGCCGTGCTCAGCGGCATGACCGTACATTGGGCGGAGTAATCACGATGCAGCTGGATCAATTGAACTCACTCGCAGCCACACAGACGGGCCGTCGGATACTCGATCTGTTTGACGCCGATCCAAACCGGGCGCAGGGTTTCTCGGCTTCGACCGGAGATCTGCTGTTTGACTATTCGAAGACACAAATCGACGAAGATATCCGCGCGGCACTGATCCAGCTTTGCGATCAAGTCGAATTGGCAGAGCGTCGGGCCGCGATGTTCTCCGGTGAAAAGATCAACGAAACCGAAGGCCGGGCTGTATTGCATACCGCGCTACGCAATCTCGACGGAGGCCCGGTCGAGGTCGATGGTCAGGATGTAATGCCGGACGTACTGGGCACTTTACAGCGAATGCGCGTCTTTGCCGAAGAAGTGCGTGGCGGGGCGATCAAAGGGGCAGGGGGCAGCTTTACGGATGTGGTCAATATTGGCATCGGCGGCTCGGACCTAGGGCCGGTGATGGCGACGCATGCCTTGGCACCTTATCACGACGGGCCAAGGCTGCATTATGTCTCAAACGTGGATGGCGCGCATATTGCGGATACGCTGCGCCCGCTTGATCCGACACGGACTCTGGTGATTGTCGCTTCGAAGACCTTTACGACCATCGAGACGATGACCAATGCACGCACGGCGCGGGCTTGGATGGTCGATGGTGGCGGTGATCCGGCGCGGCAATTCGCAGCGGTCTCCAGCGCTGTTGACAAGACTCAGGCCTTCGGGATTCCCGAGGCGCGGGTGTTTGGCTTCGCGGATTGGGTCGGCGGGCGGTACTCGGTCTGGGGGCCGGTCGGACTGCCGGTAATGATCGCCGTTGGCTCGAACGCGTTTGACGCGTTTCTACGGGGCGGTCAGGCGATGGATATGCACTTTCAATCCGCCGAATGGGCAGAAAACCTGCCAGTTATGCTGGCGCTTGTGGGGGTCTGGCATCGTCAGGTGCTTGGGCATGCCAGCCGCGCAGTTCTGCCATATGATCAGCGTCTGCTGCGCCTGCCTGCCTATTTCCAACAGCTTGAGATGGAATCGAACGGTAAATCTGTCGCGATGGATGGCAGCGCGCTGACCATGCCTTCAGGTCCGGTTGTCTGGGGCGAACCCGGCACAAATGGGCAGCATGCATTTTATCAGTTGATCCATCAGGGCACCGATGTGATTCCCTGCGAATTCATGGTTGCAGCAAACGGGCATGAGCCGGAACTGGCCCATCATCATCGCCTTCTATTGGCTAATTGCTTGGCCCAGTCCGAAGCG
Source organism: Ruegeria sp. D6 (assembly GCF_056534365.1). Lineage (NCBI taxonomy): Bacteria > Pseudomonadati > Pseudomonadota > Alphaproteobacteria > Rhodobacterales > Roseobacteraceae > Ruegeria > Ruegeria sp. D6. Next base: position 872,548 of record NZ_JBQFPH010000001.1, read on the forward strand.
CTAATGCGGGGTCGGTCGCTGGATGTTGCACGCGCACGCATGGCCGAAAAGGGCCTGACAGGCGACGAGTTGGAGCGTCAGGCACGCCATCGTGTGTTTTCGGGCGACCGCCCGTCAACCACGCTGATCTATCCGCAGCTTACCCCGTTTGTGCTGGGTCAAATCATTGCGCTTTATGAACACCGTGTGTTTGTCGAAGGCGTGCTGCTCGGAATCAACTCGTTCGATCAGTGGGGCGTTGAGCTGGGCAAGGAGCTGGCAACGTCTCTGGGACCGATCGTGGACGGTGAGGTTAGCGCCGATGGCAAAGATGGCTCGACCTCGGCGCTGGTTGGATACGCCTTGCGACATCGCGGTTGACGCGGCACCCTGCCGCACTCTCTTATTGTCAGACAATTGAATTCTTGGCAGGGTTGTTGCCAAGACATAACGGCGCGGCCAAGCGCTGACGATGGGAGGAATGTCCATGCTGGGACAGATGATGACGCAGCCTTTGCTGATTTCGTCGCTGATTGAACATGCTGAACGTTATCACGGGCAGACCGAGATCATCTCGGTCGAGACCGACGGAACCGTGACCGAGACCAACTGGTCCGGGATCGCGCAGAACGCCCGACGGATGGCTTCGGCGTTAGAGAAACTGGGGCTGCAACCGCAGGATCGCGTGGGCACGCTGGCCTGGAATAACCGCCGCCACCTTGAGATCTACTATGCGGTGTCCGGCGCGGGCTTTGTCTGCCACACGATCAACCCGCGTCTGTTTCCCGAACAACTAACCTATATCATCAACCACGCGCAGGACCGTGTCCTGTTCTTCGATGCGACTTTCCTGCCATTGGTCGCCGCGCTGCAAGAGCATCTGACCGAGGTGCAGTACTATGTGCTGATGGGTGCGCGGGACGAGGCTGCGCTGTCTCAGGTGCCGGGGTTGGTTTTTTATGACGAGCTCATTGAAACCGGTGATACAGACTACGCGTGGCCCAGCTTTGATGAAAACACTGCCTCCAGCCTCTGTTATACTTCGGGTACCACTGGGAACCCCAAAGGCGTTCTCTATTCCCACCGCTCTACAGTTCTGCACAGCTTCGCGTCGAACACGCGCGACGTAATCGGCTATTCCGCCATGGATGTGGTGATGCCGGTGGTGCCAATGTTCCACGTCAACGCTTGGGGCTCGCCCTATGCCAGCGCTATGTCTGGTTCGCGAATGGTGATGCCGGGGCCGGGATTGCATGGCGAGGCATTGGTCAATCTGATCGACACATATGGCGTCACGCTGGCGATGGGCGTACCGACCATTTGGCAAGGTCTGCTGGCCCATGCCGCGACATGCGGGACCAAGTTGAAAAGCCTCAATCGTACTGTAATCGGTGGTGCGGCATGCCCGCCCTCAATGATTGAAACGTTCCGCGAAACCTATGGCGTCGATACCGTCCACGCCTGGGGCATGAGCGAAATGAGCCCGCTGGGCACGACGAATTATCCGATGGCCAAACATCTGGACATGCCCATGGAAGCACAGCACAAGCTGCGCGAAAGCCAGGGCCGCCCGCCGTTTGGGGTTGAACTGAAAATTGTTGATGATGATGGCAACGATCTTCCTCATGACGGCGAAATGCAGGGCGATCTGATGGTGCGCGGCCATTGGGTTCTGGACAGTTATTTCCACATGCAGGACGAGGACTTATTGCAAGAAGGCTGGTTCGCGACTGGCGACGTTGCAACACTGGACCCAGATGGGTTCATGACCATCCGCGACCGGTCGAAGGACATCATCAAATCGGGGGGTGAATGGATCAGCTCTGTCGAGTTGGAGAATATCGCGGTCGCACACCCTCAGCTAGCGACGGCTGCCGTTGTGGGCGTGCCGCATCCGAAATGGGACGAACGCCCGCTCTTAGTAGCAGTGAAGGCCGAGGGCGAAGAACCGACCGAGCAGGATTTGTTGGCATTCTTCGACGGCAAAATCGCCAAATGGCAGGTGCCCGACAAGGTCGTGTTCGTCGACGCCTTGCCCCTTAACGCGACCGGAAAGGTCCTGAAGCGCACGTTGCGCTCGGATTTCAGTGATGCGCTGATGGGATAAGTGCCAGTCTTGGAAGAATGGCTCCGGCGGTAGGGATCGAACCTACGACCAATTGATTAACAGTCAACTGCTCTACCGCTGAGCTACGCCGGAACTGAGGGGCGTGTATCAACAGGTAAAGTGGAGGTCCAGATGCAAAAACGTTTTTTTGTGGGTGAAGTGCACGGCCTCTCATCTAATTCGGAGGCGACTCAGTGTGGACCTTCCCTAATAGCGTAGCCAACGGCCTATTTGAGCCCGCTTCGACCAATGCTGCGCGATGCTCCAACGACATCAATGCGCAGAAAGCCGACGTCGGCCGCTTTCGAGGCGGCCTAAAGCAGTGCACAGTTACCCAATTGGATGGCTACCTGCAGCTGCGTCAGAGCGGCCGTTCTAAGGCCTCCAAATTGAGTAGGAGCGGTTCTTACTTGATTAAGACTGCCCCCTATGAGTTTCGACTACATCCCAGAAAGCCCAGCATTAGTGTTCAATAGAAACTGGCGGAAAATCGGGCTGCTTGCCGCCCCAATCCCGCGGGCGTTTTCTCCGACAGCCGCAGCTTTTACAACCGGAGGAATCAAACCGCGTTTATCTTGGTTGACTAGGTAACGACGAACCCGTGAGACCAACTCCTCCCGTATTTCAGATGGGAATGCGCCGTCGATAAAAATTGCCTCAAAGTCGATGACTGCGCAAATAGACAGCGCAGCTTTGGCCAGTTCCTGCGCGGTGGTACCGATCCATGGTTCGACATAGCGAGAAATGCTGCTCCAGTCCTGCGGCTTTTTCCACAAAATTCCCGGATCAACACCCGCTTCTATCAACCTGTCCTCGAGCAGGAACAGCGATGCAGTGTCAATCAGTTGCTGGCTTTCACCCAAAGGACCCGTCGTTCGCATGGCACCCAAGGCACCGGCATTGCCTTGGTTGCCCTCAAATACGGTGCCATTCAATGCAACGCCTCCGCCAATCATTGAGCCTATGAAGAAATAAAAATAGTCTCGATACTCAGCCCCACGGCCATAGAGGTGCTCCGCGTGACACGCGGCAGTAGCATCATTGACCACAAAGACCGGCAGTTCGCTGAACTTGGCCACCTCGGAAAAGAAGTTCACGTTTCTCCAGGACCTGAATTTCTGAGCCGCAAGCCCAGAAAGGTCGTGCCACTTCCACAGCTCGAACGGTGTTCCGATTCCAATCCCGCATACACGGTCCCGAAGTTTCTGGGGTTCATTGGCCAGAAGCTCTTCCAATCCTACCTCCAGAAACCCGAACACTGCTTCGGGTAGCGGGTAGTCATAAGTCGTCGAGAGCTGTTGGCGTGGCTTACCGGTGAAGTCGATCAAAAGAAGATCGGCGCTGCGGCGACCGATCTTCATTCCCACCGACAGAATGCCTTCGGGATTGAGCTCCATGGGGATCGAAGGTTTCCCAACTTTGCCCTTCAACGGCGTCCCACGTTTGAGAATCTCGTCCTTTTCGAGCTTACGCAGAATGATCGACACGGTCTGGGGTGACAGGCCCGTCAGCCGCGCGACGTCCGCCCCGGCAGCAGGTCCATGCCGTTGTAAAACCGTCAGAATGAGGCGTTCGTTATGATCACGAACACCGCTTTGGCTTACCCCGCCGGTTAGTATTTTCAACGCCTCTCTTTCCATAACCTTAAACATAAACACCTTGTTTTCTTATGAAAAGATACGTGGGCAAATTAATAAATAAACTTTATTTATTTATTGACACAGAGGCTAGAATCACGGTTTCTTGAACGGGACCTTCATTGGAGGATGGAGGCCCGCCTTGTCGCTATTCCGCGCGGGGCCACAACAATTTTCTGGGAGGACAACATGAGAAATCTACTCAAGCTCGCCGCATCCGCGACTGCGCTGACTTTGGCCGCTGCATCCGCGCAAGCGGCTGGTGAAACCGTCTGCCTGATTACCAAGACCGACACCAACCCCTTTTTCGTTAAGATGAAGGAAGGTGCGACCGCCAAGGCAGAAGAGCTGGGCATGACGCTCAAGGCGTTTGCCGGCAAGGTCGATGGCGACCATGAAACTCAGGTTCAGGCTATCGAGACATGTATTCTCGATGGCGCAAAAGGCATTCTGCTGACGGCATCCGACACTAGCTCGATCGTTCCTGCGGTTAAACAGGCGCGAGACGCAGGCGTTCTGGTCATTGCGCTGGATACGCCGCTGAGCCCGATTGACTCGGCGGATGCGACATTCGCGACGGACAACTACAAGGCCGGTCTGCTGATCGGTCAATGGGCTAAGGCCAAAATGGGCGACGCCGCGGCCGATGCCAAGATCGCGACGCTGGATCTGAACGTCAGTCAGCCGACAGTAGACGTTCTGCGCAATCAGGGTTTCCTCGACGGGTTCGGCGTGGACTTGGCGGACCCAAATGTCATCGGAGACGAAACCGATGCGCGGCTGGTTGGCAGTGACGTGACCGACGGTAATGAAGAAGGCGGGCGCCGCGCGATGGAAAACCTTCTGGCTAAGGATTCATCCATCAACGTTGTTCACACGATCAACGAACCGGCTGCTGCGGGCGCATATGAGGCGCTGAAATCCATCGGGCGTGAAAACGACGTACTGATCGTTTCGGTTGACGGGGGGTGCCCCGGCGTTCAAAACGTCGAAGCCGGTGTAATCGGGGCGACAAGCCAACAATACCCGCTGTTGATGGCCTCGCTTGGGGTTGAGGCCGTGAAAAAATGGGCCGAAGAGGGCGTGAAGCCCGAAAACACACCCGGCAAAGACTTCTATGACACGGGTGTGGCACTCATCACTGACCAGCCGGTTGATGGGGTCGAGTCGCTGTCTGTCGCAGAAGGCCTGGATCTCTGCTGGGGCTAAAGACAGCTCTATTAGGTGAGGCGCGCCGCAGCGCCTCATCAATCCTTTCACCAGCAAACCTAAACTTCCTGTAAACTGATTTCGTGGACGCGATGCCAGCCACGAAAAGGGGGAGAGATGTCTGAAGCAAACCAAAACGCCCAGGAATTCGAAACCGCCGCCAACGCGTCAGAAACCGTAGCGGAATTTGAAGATCACCGGCGTGGTGTTCTGGGGAAGTTGCAGCATCTTCTCCATGTCAACCCTTCCTTTGTGCCGTTGATCGTTCTGGTCGGCGCCATCGTAATTTTCGGCCTGCTGCTGGGGTCCAAATTCTTCTCACCCTTTGCGATGACGCTGATCCTGCAGCAGGTTCAGATCGTGGGCATCGTGGCCGCAGCGCAAAGCCTTGTCATTCTGACCGCCGGCATCGACTTGAGCGTCGGTGCGATCATGGTGTTTTCATCCGTCATCATGGGTCAGTTCACCTTCCGCTACGGTATCCCCGTGCCCATTGCCGTGATGTGCGGGCTGGCAATGGGAACGCTGATCGGGGCTCTTAATGGCTGGCTGGTCAGTCGCGTAAAGCTGCCGCCCTTTATTGTCACGCTCGGCATGTGGCAGATCGTTCTGGCGACAAACTTCCTGTATTCCGCAAACGAAACAATTCGCAGCCAGGATATCGAAGCCAACGCCCCGTTCCTGCAATTTTTTGGCACCAAATTCAGCATCGGTGGCGCGACCTTTACGGTCGGCGTGATATTCATGCTCGTACTGATTTTCGTGTTGGCTTACGCGCTCAAACACACGGCCTGGGGCCGGCATGTCTATGCAGTGGGGGATGACCCTGAGGCGGCTGAACTATCCGGTGTGAACGTGCACAGAACGCTGATGTCCGTTTATATGTTATCCGGTTTGATCTGTGCATTTGCAGGCTGGGCCCTGATCGGGCGTATCGGGTCGGTTTCACCTACATCCGGTCAATTGGCCAATATCGAAAGCATCACCGCGGTAGTGATCGGGGGCATCTCTTTGTTCGGCGGGCGGGGATCCATCCTGGGATCGCTGTTTGGCGCGCTGATTGTTGGCGTGTTCACTTTGGGGCTAAGGCTTCTGGGCGCAGACGCACAATGGACCTTCTTACTTATCGGACTTCTCATTATCGCTGCGGTTGCCGTCGACCAGTGGATTAGAAAGGTATCGGGCTAATGTCAGACTCAACTCCAGTCGTCCAAGGCCGCGGGATCGTAAAGCGTTATGGCCACGTTACCGCCATCGACCATTCCGACTTTGAACTGCGCCAGGGGGAAATCCTGGCAGTGATCGGAGATAACGGCGCGGGCAAATCGTCCATCGTGAAGGCGATCTGCGGCGCCACAATCCCGGATGAAGGCGAGATTCTGATCGAGGGCAAAAAGGTTAACTTCACCTCTCCGATCGATGCGCGGAATATGGGGATTGAGATTGTCTATCAGCAGCTCGCCATGTCTCCTGCCCTTTCGATTGCGGACAACATGTTCATGGGGCGCGAAATCCGCAAGCAGGGGTTCATGGGCAAATACATGCGTAAGCTTGACCGTCCAGCGATGGAGAAGTTTGCCCGAGAAAAACTGACCGAGCTTGGGCTGATGACTGTACAGTCGATCAATCAGGCGGTTGAGACTCTTTCTGGTGGCCAACGCCAAGGTGTTGCCGTTGCTCGTGCCGCTGCCTTTGCAACCAAGTTTATCATCATGGATGAACCGACCGCTGCTTTGGGGGTTAAGGAAAGCCGCAAGGTGCTTGAGCTGATCCAGGACGTGCGGGCGCGTGGCATTCCGATCATCCTGATCAGCCACAACATGCCTCATGTTTTTGAGGTTGCCGACCGCATTCATGTGCATCGGTTGGGCAAAAGGCTCTGCACAATTGATCCCAAGGATTACACGATGTCCGATGCAGTCGCCTTCATGACCGGTGCCAAGGAACCCCCAAAAGAGGACGCAGCGTGATCGAGCAGGACGTACAGCGCGTTTGCGACCTGATCTCCTCCCGGCGGCAAGTTGGAGTCCGGACGATTATCGCAATCGCCGGCCCCCCTGCATCCGGAAAGTCGACCTTAGCGGAAGCCGTGGTGCAATCGCTAAACACGCAACAGAGCTCGGCGGTTCCCTCAGCCACACTTGTACCAATGGATGGTTACCATTTGGACAACTGCGTGCTGGAAACGCGTGGATTGCTGGCGAGAAAAGGCGCGCCAGAGACTTTCGACGGGGTCGGGTTTTGCGCTGCAATCAGAGAGCTTCAATTTACGCGCCACGAGTCCTTTCATCCCAAATTCGACCGCACAATGGACCTCGCTATTGCCAACGCCATTGCGGTTCACCCGGCAACTCCGGTCGTCGTCGTTGAGGGTAACTATCTTCTGATGGACAGCGACCCGTGGAGAAACCTGACGGATGTCTATGCCGCAACGGTTTTTATCAGCCCAACTTTGGAAGAGCTTGAAAACAGGCTGCAAAACCGCTGGATCAGCCATGGCTTTGACCCGCAAACCGCGCTGCAACGCGCAATAGCGAACGATCTGCCAAACGCTGAACGTGTCATCCGTGATAGCCGGAAAGCCGATCTTATACTGAGCCAGAACTACACTGAATTCGGGATGCGCAACGCATTCTGAATCTGCGCACTGGCTTCAGCCAACCCTTGATGCAGTGCCTCTAGGCAGCCTCAGGTGCAACCCAAGTCACCCCTTACGCAATGAGGAAACCTCAAGAAATTCTTCGTGGACACCGCAGAAGTAAACGACATCAAAGACCTGATGGGTTTCGGATTATTGGATGGCGTGACCACCAATCCAAGCTTGATCGCCAAGTCCGGTCGCGATTTCAAAGAGGTCATTGCAGAAATTTGCACTCTGACGGATACGCCAGTATCGGCAGAGGTTGCAGCGTTGGATGCTGCGGGAATGATCGCAGAGGGAGTGCACCTCGCGGCGATCGCAGACAACGTCGTTGTCAAACTGCCGCTGACATTGGATGGCCTCAGGGCCTGTGCTCATTTCAAAAGTGAAGGTATCAGAACAAACGTCACACTGTGCTTTTCACCCAATCAGGCTCTCTTGGCGGCAAAGGCTGGCGCGACCTATGTATCTCCGTTCATTGGCAGATTGGATGACATCAATCTGGACGGAGTCAATCTGATCCGTGATATCCGTAGCATTTACGACAACTATAGTATTGAAACTGAAATCATTGCGGCATCCGTCAGAAGCCCCAATCATATTACAAAGGTGGCATTGGCCGGTTCCGACATCGCCACGATCCCGCCGTCCGTTATTCGCAAACTGATCATGCATCCATTGACCGATATCGGCATCGAGAAGTTTCTCAATGATTGGAATTCGACTGGGCAATCGATCCTTTGATGGATTGCCAACTCGATTGGGGAGGAGCGACCTGTCCCAAATGATTTACCTCTAAGCGGCACTGCTGCATTTTAAGAAATAAGGTCTCAAAGAGAGCCTTTCTGCTTTGTCAAGTACGTCGAGCTTTGTGGAAAACCGTCGTCACTCCTCACTATTGGCGGGATGAACACTAAGGCAACGGCAGACCAATATAAGGTCAACGGTAGGAAAATGGCTAGAGCAATCGGCGAGGTCGCGGCGAAATTCCGGTTTGACCTTGGCAGCCAGACGCCTTCATTTCATAGTGTCATCTTCCCGTAAACGTCCGCTTTCACTCCCGTGCCAATTACCTTTGGCGTCTCCAGGGAATAACAGCTTTCCGTCCTCCGTATTTGTTGCCTCGGTCGCAAAGTGCACAAAGCGGACGTTCCGCCGGAAAACTTTGACAGCAGCTTTGTCGGCAAAGTAGCCCTCCGCTCGGGCGAAAGTAAACGACCGGCTTCCTCGTTTCCAGATGTTCGCGAAAGGTGCCGCAAACATCAGCTTTGAGGTAGCCTATGATCGATTGATCTCGAATCAATTGACCTACCGATTTGCTCTGCCTGAAAATCAAGCAATAACAGGTGGTTGCTGGCTGAATGGTGGTTTTGCTGGGAGCTGTTGTCACTTCATTGCCACCTGATTCTTGGCAACAAACTGGCAACACGGCCCTACATTCCTTCCCCTAAATGCGAGGCTTTCCATTAAGTCTATGATCTAAATGGGGAAAATTGGCTCCGGCGGTAGGGATCGAACCTACGACCAATTGATTAACAGTCAACTGCTCTACCGCTGAGCTACGCCGGAACTGAGGGGCGTATAACAACCCGTATTTTCGGCGTCCAGAGGGGAAGCGCACGGGCCGCCAATTTTTTCCGATTCACGCGATGCGCTTGAAACGAGACGCAACTGACAGATCCCCCAAGGGCGCTACACGGGATCTGCCGGTCAGATCAACCAGATGGGCGAAGACATTACGCTCGGCCGCGGGAAGCAGCGCGGCGGGGGTTTCGATATAGATTCGCTGGGCAAGCTGTTGGGCCGTTTCAGGGCCATTTTCCAGGGCGTCGAGTATCTGTGATTCTCGCTGCAATCGGTGGTCTATCAGCCAATCCAGGCGTTTGTCAGGACCCGTAATGGGGGCACCATGCCCGGGGTGAAAAACCGACCATTTGCGCGCGCGCAGGCGGCGACAGGCTGCCATGAAATCCGTCAGGTCCCCGTCCGGGGGCGAGACCAGAGAGCTGGCCCAGCCCATGACGTGATCAGCCGTAAAGCAGACATCCCCCCAGGCCAACGCGATATGGTTGCCCAGATGGCCGGGTGTGTGGATCACTTCGAGTTGCCAGCCTTCTGCCGCGACGCGTTCACCGTTTTCAAGCTCGATATCAGGGCGGAAATCGGCATCGATTCCCTCACCACCTCCGGCAAGCCCGTTCTGGGCCAGCTCGGTCATGACTTCGCTGCGTCCAGCTTGCGGACCACCAAAAGCCAGAACCGGAGCGCCGGCGCGGGATGCGAGCGGGGCGGCCAAAGGCGAGTGATCCAGATGGGTGTGCGTAACAAATATGTGGCTGATCCGCTGCCCGGGTTCCAGCGCATCAACTATGGCTTGCAAATGGGCATCACTCAATGGCCCAGGGTCGATGACAGCAATGTCCTTATCGCCTAGAAGGTAGGTATTCGTACCACGATAAGTCATTGGCGAGGGATTGGGCGCAAGAATGCGCCTTAGCCCCGGGGCAAGCACGGCAACCTGTCCAGGGAGAGGGTTGAAATCGTCGGGGGCTTGCATTCTGACCTCTTCCTCTTGCCCGGGCAGCCCGCTAGGTTTAGCGCATGTCGACCCAATGGCTCAAACCCTATATGCCGCGCAGCCTATATGCGCGTGCCGCACTCATTCTGGTACTGCCGGTCATTGTCGTGCTTTTGGTGGTGGCGATTGCCTTTTTGCAAAAACATCTTGAGGAAGTGACCGCCCAAATGACCCGCACGGCGGCGCGCGAGGTGACGCTGGTGCTGGACGTGATGGAGAGTGCGGAAACCCAGCAGCAGGCATTGGCAGCTGCGCGGCAGGACTTGTCGGTCTTGAACATGACCGCCCGCTTTCTGCCGCCGAATGAAGAGCCGAAAAACAGTCCGCGTCGATGGTACGATTTCATTGCCCCGCAGGTGGATGCGGAATTGCGCAGCTTGTTGCCTGAAACCCAGTATGTGGCTCTGCCAAATGGACAGGAAGTGAGTCTTTTTCTGGCAACCAATCTGGGCATGCTTGAGCTAGAGTTTGATCGCCGACGCCTGTCGCCGACTGCACCGCATCAGCTGATTGTGACGATGGTGTTCTTTGCGGCTCTGATGACAACGATCTCGTTTCTATACATGCGCAATCAGTTGCGCCCGATCACGCGCCTTGCGGACGCGGCGCAGGCCTTTGGTCGCGGGCGGGTCGTGCCTTATTCACCCGGTGGCGCAATCGAGGTACGCGCTGCGGGCAATGCCTTCGTTGACATGCGCGCCCGAATCGAGCGGCAGATTGAGCAGCGCACGCTCATGTTATCGGGGGTCAGCCACGATCTGCGCACACCTCTGACGCGTCTGAAACTTGGATTAGCTATGTTGCCCGAGGACGAGGCCGCACCGTTGTTGCAAGACGTGGACGAGATGCAATCGCTGCTGGATGCATTCTTGGACTTCTCGCGTGGCGCTGCAGAGAGCGCACCCGAAGAGATTGAACCCGAAAATTGGCTGAGCCAAATCGTTGACGATGCACAGCGCGCGGGCCAGCACGTTGAACTAATCTCGGTCGAGGGGCGTGGAACGGCAATGCTGCGCCCATCGGCCATGCGCAGGGCAGTAGAGAATCTGATTGGAAACGCGAATCGCTATGGTTCACGCGCCGAGGTCAGCCTTTCGATGACGCCAAAGTCACTACGCATTCGGGTTGAAGATGACGGCCCCGGTATCCCGGTCGAACAACGCACCGAGGCCGTCAAACCCTTCACGCGACTTGATCCGGCGCGAAACCAGAATCAGGGCACCGGCGTGGGATTGGGCCTTGCGATTGTTGCCGATATCGCCCGCGTACATGGTGGTATTCTGCGACTGGGCAGCAGCGAAAGGCTGGGCGGATTATGCGCGGATATCGTGATTGGACGGTGAATTGGTAGGCCCGGAGGGTCTGTCAGGAATTAGGTTTTGCCCTTTATTATCAACGTGGGTGTCCCAGGCTGGAATACCGCTTTGCTCAGCTTTCCAATCCATCCTGGCCTGTTTTGATGCCCCCATTCCAACCAGTCTCATCCGTTCAACCCTTTCAGTATTTGCCCGGGCGCGCTCGTGAATGGACATGATCTCGCATAGAGTAACTCCACGAAGGACGAGAAGGTGATGGATCGCCTTATGAATCATCGAGGGCTACTGGTGAGGGTCTCGTCAAAGTGAAAGAGCTGGGTAGTCGAGCAGTTCGTCTGAAGCGGCCGGCGAGGGCCGGTCGATAGCTGAAGTAGCCGGATCATCTATGGGAATATCGACAGCTAGCGGTGCTGTTCCTTCCGATCTGTCGACAATGCGTTTTGATGCCGAGGTTGCAGGATCCTGCGCTCTCAAGTTTCCAAAGCCAGAACATGGCGTATACCGGTCAACCATCCCGAATTATGGAGAGATGTCGCATGACAATGATTTACAAAGACGTCTCATTTAACATGCTCGCGCCGGATACGGACGAGGTGACAAGCGATCCACAGGATTTAAACGACGTTGCCAACAATGATGTCGTAGCTTTTGTGGGGCGTGATTACAAAAGTGTTGTCTGGCAACGATCAAGGTTCCTTATCGTGTACTGACCGAAACAAAACCGTGTCGTTTGACGAATCATGGGGAGGCTCACACTCACAAAATAATGGACAACCGCGAAGTTCTGCCGTCATCCCCATTCGGAAATCACGCAAGAAGTGTGTTGCTGTCGACAGATCGCTATATTACGTTCGTAAATTGGGAGAACGTTGCTTCAGCAAGCCAAAGAATACCCACCGTGTCGACAATACCGTGGAATGCAACCTAGTCTTATCGACATCAAATCGATCCGTCTCTGGTTGCGCCACTTGTCAACACGACCAAACCAAACAGCGCTATTTCTAGAGAAAGCCAGCTCTCTCAAGCTTCTGACTTATTCGCTGTCCGGTTGATGTCGGCAAAAAATACCCCGTTCGCTCTGCAAGATAATTCTGCAAATCACTATGAAACGTATCCTCGGTACAAAGTCGCCAGAGAATGTCCAAAGCCTCCTCACTGTGGTCGTACGTTCCAGGATACGCAGAACCAAGTTGTTCGTCACGAACCGCATTTCGCCGGGTGACAATGGGGGTTTTGGTTGCCATTGCATCCAGCAGTTTCCCAGACCCCAAATAATCGCTGTCTGCGCACATTTGCCCAAGTGTCCCGCGGCAGGCTGCAAGCGCTCCGGGTACTTCTCCATAGGGAATGTGACCTAAGGACAATGCTGGCATGGGTAATGTTGTGCGGATGCTTCCAGCAAATGCGGCCAACGGATTAGTTGAAGAGCCAAGCCGTTCTCGGACAATGCTGAGGTTGTCGATCAACTCAATTGGAATTGTCTCTTTGGTAACACGCCCAAAGAATCCAAAAGACTTAGAACCAGTCATCTTTGCGTGCCAAATGAATTTCGACTTGGAAGAGATTGGTTGAAGAAAAAGGGGATCGATAGCTTGCTGGATGTTTAGGATCATATCGGGCAGCACGATCTTGTCGGGATACCATTTGGATAGTTTTTTTCGTACTGCAGCACTGGTGGAATGCTCATACAACAAATTCTGCCACGCCTCTGTCGTGACCACCAGAGCATCGGCTACACGAAAGGCTTCCGGGTCGTAAGGATATGCTAGCGTTATCTTAGGGTGGGGAAGGCTTTTGAACAACTCTGGGTTCGCCCGAACATAATACAGATCATAGTCGCGCGTCGGTGTTCTCAAGCCTCCCGGATCACCTATGATTCCGCGTTCCCAGTCAATGAGGACGTCGTTGTAGTAAACATCTGCAAAGCTGGAGAGACTTCGGTAGAATCGCATTTCGTTTATACGATCCCCAGACAAAGGCTCCATGACAGGGCGATCAAGAAATTGGCAGTAAATTTTGGGACGCTTGGAATTCACGCTGTCAGCCTGTTTTGTTTTGATTGGAATGAGGATGACGCTAACTGCCTCGCTCGGTTCAATCATACCCAACTATGCGGGTCAAGTCCGCGCATGATAGTTTGTGCTGACAAGTGTGACGGCGTATTGGCTGGCGAAATTTTTTTGTTGAAGCTCTGTCTTTTTTTGTCCCATTGGAATCACGTGAGGGTACTATCAATAGTTCTTGGGGCAATTTGGCGTTGATTTATATGGAAAATGGCGGTTTTGGTAGGCCCGGAGGGACTCGAACCCCCAACCAAAGCGTTATGAGCGCTCTGCTCTAACCAATTGAGCTACAGGCCCGCCTGAGGGCTTTGCCTATCACGATGGCAGCCCGCGTCAAGCCTGACCGTTGCAACATGGCCCACAATCGAATAACCCGCGCGCAAAGCACTCATGAGGGATTGGCCATGACAGCGGGCAAGAACGGAATCACCTATGCCGACGCAGGTGTGGATATCGATGCAGGCAACGCTCTGGTCGATCGGATCAAGCCTGCGGCCAAGCGCACCAACCGCTCGGGCGTGATGAGCGGGCTAGGCGGATTTGGCGCTCTGTTCGACCTGAAAGCGGCTGGCTATAAAGACCCGGTTCTGGTGGGCGCAACCGATGGTGTGGGCACCAAGCTGCGGATCGCAATTGATACCGGCGTTGTCGATGGCGTGGGAATCGATCTGGTGGCGATGTGCGTCAACGATCTGATCTGCCAAGGTGCTGAGCCGCTGTTTTTCCTGGATTATTTTGCCACCGGTAAGTTGGACACCGATACTGCCGCGCGGATTATCGAAGGAATTGCCGAGGGGTGTGTCCAATCTGGCTGCGCCCTGATTGGTGGTGAAACCGCCGAGATGCCGGGTATGTACCCTGACGGCGATTTCGATCTGGCCGGTTTCTCGGTTGGTGCCATGGAACGCGGGACCGCATTGCCCGAGGGCGTTGAACAGGGTGATGTCCTGCTGGGGCTGGCTTCGAACGGGGTGCATTCCAACGGCTATTCGCTAGTGCGCAAGCTGGTCGAGATCTCGGGGTTGGGCTGGGAGGCAGAGTCGCCTTTCGGTGGCGGAACATTGGGTGAGGCTCTGCTGACCCCCACGAGGCTTTATGTGAAACCAGCGCTGCAAGCGATCCGGGCCGGCGGCGTTCACGCGCTTGCCCATATAACCGGCGGCGGCCTCACCGAAAATCTGCCGCGCGTATTGCCCAAAGGGCTCGGGGCCGAGATTGATTTGAATGCTTGGGACTTGCCGCCTGCGTTCAAATGGATGGCCGAGACCGGTGGCATCGCCGAGTCCGAGATGTTGAAGACCTTCAACTGTGGCATCGGCATGATTGTTGTCTGCGCTGCAGATCAGGCAGATGATCTTACAACACTGCTTGCAGAGGCAGGCGAATCCGTTGCGCGCATCGGAACGGTCACCGCAGCGCCGGGTGTTGCCTATTCAGGCAAACTGCTGTGAGCCACAAGCGCGTCGCGATCCTGATCTCCGGGGGCGGATCGAACATGCTGTCGCTGGTCGACAGCATGAATGGCGATCATCCCGGTCGGCCATGTCTGGTATTGTCGAGCGATGCAAATGCCGGAGGGCTGAAGAAAGCTGCACAGCGCGGAATTCCGACCGCAGCCGTCGACCACAAGCCCTTTGGCAAAGATCGCGCTGGGTTTGAGGCAGAACTGCTTAAACCGCTTATGGCAGCCCAGCCGGATGCTGTCTGTCTGGCCGGTTTCATGCGTGTATTGACGGGTGAATTTGTATCGCGTTTCCAGGGCCGGATGCTGAACATCCACCCATCGCTTTTGCCTAAGTACAAGGGTTTGAACACCCATGTACGCGCAATTGAAGCAGGCGACGCCGAACATGGCTGCACCGTTCACGAAGTTACTGCCGCGTTGGATGACGGACCGATTCTGGGTCAGGCGCGCGTGGGTGTACGGGTAGGGGACACGCCTGAGGAGCTCGCCGCCCGCGTGTTGACCTGGGAGCACAAACTCTACCCTGCCGTGCTTCGCCGTTATTGTATGGGCAACAAAGACCCAGTTCTTCTGCCCTAACGCGGCGGGGTGATTTACACGCAAAGGTTATTCGTCTTATGGTCGCATATCGCTCGGGACGAGGACGGCACGGGCAGTCACAATAACCAAAAGCAAGAACAGCACCGCGCATGAAAACCCTGACGACGACGCAAGAGCTGGCCGCATTCTGCTCGGCTGCTGCACAATATCCTTATGTCACTGTAGATACCGAATTTCTGCGCGAACGGACCTATTATTCGAAACTCTGTCTGGTGCAGCTTGCAGTGCCATCGGAAGATGAAGACAGCGCCGTTCTGGTTGATCCATTGGCTGACGGCATGTCGCTGGAACCTTTGTACCAGCTGTTCAGCGACGAAAGCGTGGTCAAGGTTTTCCACGCCGCGCGGCAGGATCTTGAAATTTTTTGGGTCGACGCGGGCGTCTTTCCGACTCCGTTGTTTGATACTCAGGTCGCTGCGATGGTCTGCGGTTTTGGTGAACAGGTTGGCTATGAAACTCTGGTCCGGAAGATCTGCAAGGAAGGGGTCGATAAAACTTCGCGCTTCACCGATTGGTCACGGCGCCCTCTGACGGATGCGCAGAAAACATACGCACTGGCAGATGTAACCCATCTTCGTAAAATCTATGAGCATTTGGCTGCAGAACTTAAGAAGTCACGTCGGGATCACTGGGTTGCAGAAGAGCTTCGCATACTGACCCGACCCGAGACATATGACATTCGCCCGGAAGAGGCGTGGCGGCGGGTCAAAACGCGGACCAACTCTGCCAAGTTTCTGGCCGTGGTTCGAGAGCTGGCGCAGTTCCGTGAGGCCTATGCGCAAGAGAACAATGTGCCACGAAGCCGTGTGTTCAAAGACGATGCGTTGATCGAGATGGCCTCGACCAAGCCCAAGACGCCCTCTGATCTGGGCGGGTCGCGCTTGTTGCTGCGCGAAGCGCGCAAAGGGGCGATCGCAGAAGGCATTCTGGAGGCGGTAAAACGGGGCGTAGGTTGCCCGCAAGACCGATTGCCGAAAATTGACAACAGCCGTGACAAGCTGAAGGTCAACCCTGCACTTGCAGATTTGCTGCGCGTTCTTTTGAAATCAAAGACCGAAAGCGCAGGCGTTGCCGCAAAATTGATCGCCTCCAGCGCGGAATTGGATCAGATCGCTGCAGGCGAACGAGAAGTTCCCGCCATGTCCGGTTGGCGGTTTGAGGTTTTTGGCGAGGACGCGCTGAAGCTTTGCGAAGGCAAGATTGCTTTGGCCGCCAAGGGACAGGCTGTACAGGTTGTCTCGCTTTAACGGCGACGAGATTCCAACGCGTTCTGCTGGCCTTTGACCCGAACTAAACGAATACCTTCCAGTTCTTTTCGGCTTACATTGACGGCCTCTGAAACCATCCGCGACCGTTCGGTGCCCTGCGCAGTGGCGTAGTCCGGGTAATCCACGCGGAAGGTGAACTCCATAACGCCATTTTTGCTGAGTTCTTCGGATCTTACGCGCGCGAGCTGCGCGTTGAACGCACCCTGTCGAATGGCTGTGCCAGCCGCATAGATGATTGCACCCGTCGAGGTTGGGTCGATCCGCAATTCGTTGATCACGGCGATTGGAACGCTGTTATCCTCGGCGTCCGGACGCTCGAACAGGCCTTTTTTGTCGGCATTTTCGGGAACCAATGCATTGGCGTCATCGGCTGATACTTCGGATGGGCTGGGTGTGCTGCTGCCAAACCAGTTCGATGGATTCGCGCTTGAGTTGCTCCAGTTGCTACAAGCGGACAGAGCCATTGTGAAGATCATCAGAACAGGCAGAGTTTTGTGCATGGACCCAGTACTTTGTGCAACTTTACCTGCATCGGGTTAACGCAAATTCGATCGTTTGAAAAGCCACGCTGGGGACTGGACAGTCGGTAGCGCTGAGCATAGTTCACAATTGTGAATGCGTAACGCAAGGACGGACCCGATATGGCAACGCCAGCCTTCGAAGAGATAGTCGAGGATTTCGAGTTCCTGGAGGACTGGGAAGACCGCTATCGCCATGTGATCGAGCAGGGCAAAGCGATGGAGCCTCTGGATGATGCATTCAAAGTCCCTGCGACCAAGGTGAATGGTTGCGCCAGTCAGGTCTGGCTGCATCCAACCATTGAGGGCGGTCAATTCCGCTTTGACGGTGACAGCGATGCCCTGATTGTTCGGGGCCTGATTGCGGTTCTGCGTAGCCTGTATAACGGCTTGCCGGTGGCCGAGGTGCCCAGTGTTGATGCCGGTGGAGAACTCGCGCGACTGGGGTTGCAGGATCATTTGTCTGCCCAACGTTCGAACGGGTTACGCGCTATGATAGAACGTATTCGCGAAGTGGCATTGGCCAGCGCCTGACTTTTAGGTGGATTTGCGCGCTGCCCAGTCAGCAAGCGTGGTTTCCAAATCGCCATAGCCGGTTTGCCGACGCTCGAACTCCAGCCCCATCCGATCAGCGCACTCCTGCGCGCGACGGGTCAAGTCGGGATCATCGGTTTGCGCCTGATAAACGAGCTTGGTGTAATTTCCGAAATACATCTCTCGCAATTCAGGATGACGGTCCAGACCCAGCGGTTTCCAGACAAACGCATCAAACTGCCGCGCAAGGAAATCTGTCAGATAAAAAGCGGTGGTTTCATCGTCGCCATGCGCTGCAAAGGCAAGATTGCCCTCGAAGAAGGAATAGCAATGGGGCCCTTGGATCATCTCGACCCCCAGTCGCTCGCACGCTGCTTGTAGCAACCCACCGGTTCCGCAATCAGCATAGACAACGTAGATGCGGTCGTATGAGTCTCGATGCTTGGCAACCGCATCCTCGACCGCCTGTGTGATCTTTTCCGGGTGCACATGCAAAATGGCGGGCAGGCAAGTCAGGGCCATGTGATCCCAGCCGTTCCGTTCTTTCAGGTCCAGAATCTCGCGGGCCAGTGCACCGCATGCGATCAGAAGAATCGACTCGGCGCTGTGCGCTGCGACATAGCCCTGACGGGTCAGGCTGTCATCGTCTGGGATCTGTGAGTCGGTCATCTGATCTCTCTGGCTGGTCTCTAGCTATATATGTGCCCGAGGTTCGGACAAAAAAGGCCGCCCCAAAAAGGACGGCCTGTCTCACGATATGATCTCGCGCCTTAGCCGGCCAGTTGGTTGTGCTTGCGCGACATGAAGTCCTTGGCCATTTCCACCGCCACGGCTGCGTCGCGGCAATAGCCGTCAGCGCCGATCGCCTTGCCGAACTCTTCGTTCAGCGGAGCGCCGCCAACCAGAACGGTGTACTCATCACGCAGGCCTTGTTCGACCAACGTGTCGATTACGACCTTCATATAAGGCATCGTCGTCGTCAGCAGAGCGGACATGCCCAGAATGTCGGGCTGTTCGTTTTCCAGCGCTTCGAGGTAGTTCTCGACCGGGTTGTTGATGCCGATATCGACAACTTCGAACCCGGCGCCTTCCATCATCATCGCAACAAGGTTCTTGCCGATGTCATGGATGTCGCCCTTCACGGTGCCGATCACCATCTTGCCAACGCGCGGAGCACCAGTTTCAGCCAGCAGAGGCTTCAGGATCGCCATACCGCCTTTCATGGCGTTGGCCGCCAGCAGCACCTCAGGCACGAACAGGATTCCGTCGCGGAAGTCGTGGCCGACAATTGTCATGCCGCCAACCAGCGCTTTGGTCAGGATGTCATAGGGTTGCCATCCGCGCTCGAGCAGGATGTTCACACCTTCTTCGATCTCTTCCTTCAGGCCGTCATAAAGGTCATCGAACATCTGTTCGACGAGTTCGTCGTCATTCAGTTCGGACAGGACGATGTCTTCTTCATCAGACATGGGTATTTCCCTGAGCTGTGCGGGCCTGCGGCCCGTGGTGGCATTTTCTCCGTTTTGGCCATTTCGTCGCAGGTCTACTGTGACGATTGCGACCTAGGTCGTTCTGAGACCGACCTATAGGCCGAATATTCGCACTCAGCGACATCGAATTTTGCAAGATCATCCTGCATTGGTTTCATTAGCCACGGTAAATTCACCAGCAGTCTAATGCGTCGCCGGTTTCGAGCATCTGATGATTTTTGGGAATCGAAACATGAATCTTGCCAGTGAAACTGGTTTTAATTACATCTAGTGATAGGAACAAAAGGCGAACAAATGACTGCTGCCATCAAAAGCCCTGGGCGCGGAGCAACCTCAAACGAAGCAGGTCGATTCGAGAGGTTTACAACCGAGTTGACCGAAGATGGCTGGGATTTGCCAGAGGAACTGCCCCCGTTGCGGACCGAAGTTCGGGAAGAAATGGCGCGCAATCTGATCACCTATAACAAGTCGCCGGACCTACCTTTTGACCGATCCATAAACCCATATCGGGGCTGCGAGCATGGATGCGTGTATTGCTTTGCTCGGCCAACGCATGCGTATCTGGGGCTGTCTCCGGGTTTGGATTTCGAAACCCGCCTTGTTGCGCGACCCAATGCGGCTGAGCTATTGCGTCGCGAACTCTCGGCACGTTCTTACAAGGTGGCCACGATTGCACTGGGAACCAACACCGATCCCTATCAACCGATCGAAAAAAACCGCAAGATAACAAGAAGCTGTCTAAAGGTTCTGAGAGATTTTCAGCATCCGGTCGGTATTGTGACCAAGGGGACTCTGATCGAGCGTGATCTTGATATTCTGGCACCGATGGCCCGCAATGGCCTTGTTCGGGTTGGCATCTCGCTGACCACATTGGACCGCGATCTTTCCCGAGGGATGGAACCCCGGGCGCCTTCACCGCAGCGCAGGCTCGGAATGATCCGCAACCTGACCGAGGCTGGCGTGCCTGTGCGCGTTATGACGTCTCCGGTGATTCCCGGTTTAACCGATCATGAATTGGAAAACCTGTTGGAGGCCGGAAAGCAGGCTGGCGCCGATGCTGCAAGCTGGATTATGCTACGGCTTCCCCGTGAAGTATCCGCGCTCTGGCGCGAGTGGTTGATCGAACATCAGCCGGGCAGGGCTGAGAAGGTGATGGCACGGCTGCGCGAAATGCATGGGGGTAGGGAATATGACCCCCGGTGGGGCCACCGCATGCGGGGCGAGGGGACCTATGCCGAGATGATTGCGCAACGGTTCAAGGCCACAGTCAAACGTCTCGGGCTGTCGACTGATATGCCGCCACTAAACTGTGCGGCTTTTGCGCCGCCACCTCAGCCCGGTGATCAGCTGGCTTTGTTCTGAAACCTTTGTTCAGAAACTGATGCCAATCCCGGCGGAGAATCCGTTAACCGTATCGCTGCCGTAATAACGGACCATAAACCGTGTCGTTGATACCCAAGGCACCCATGTGTCGGACAGATCAACCTCGATCCCGCCACCTACGCGGGCCAGCCAGTCGGTGCCCAATACAATTGACTGATCCCCGATCAGATAGGACAGGGACAGATCGCCCACCCAGCGGACCGGGCGACCGAACATGCGTTTTCCAGTTGGAAAGCGGTAGCGTGACCACAGAACTGCATTTGCGGCAGTTGATTCAACCAACAGGTCCTCGTTGTCTCCGATAGGCCAGTATTCGATATGGGTATAGCGCAGGCTTGCCTCGAATTCCCGGTCGTTGGACAGAGCTTTCTCGTACGAGACCGTCATCGATCCGCCTGCGCCACCAGCCCAGATGCCGCCGCTTTCGAGAAAGTCTCGATCAAGCCCCAGGCGGTTGGCGATGGCTTGCGCACCGACAGATGCGTCGGATTGCGTACGTCCGACCGAGATATGGGCCATCGGGGTCATATTCCAATACTCGCCGATGTCGAACTGATAGCCGACACCGCCGGTCAGGGCGAGGCTGGTCCATTTCAGCGGTATACGCGTGGTATCTCCGGTGCCGCTGAAGGTCAGAACGGGGTCATAGCGCGCGTAGCCTATATACCCCTCAAGATAGATCGGCACGCCCTCAGCAAGGCGAAACCCGCCGCCCAGCTGGGCGGATTTGAAATCGTAATCGCGATTGTCTGTATTTGATTGCAGCGAGATTGCGCTGGCAGAATCGTCCGGGATGCCTGCCAGCCCTAAGATTGCCAGCGACCCGGCGGCGTTTTCCTGCTGCTGCTTCTCAAAAGCACGTTCCAGCACGCTTTGAGCGGATGCCGATTGCGCAAGTAGCAACATAATGAACAAGAGGATTAAACGCATGAGAACCAAACACTATTCGCCGGACGCGGCAACATTAGGCGGACTAACGCAGTGCGGAAAGATGCATCGAAACAGTCATTTACGTTTGGTTTCGAACGGTCTCATTTTGGTAACGCTACGGAAAAAAAGACCCCGGATAACCGGGGTCTTAACATCGATATTGTGTGTGGATCAGCGGTTTTCGATGTCCACGTAATCGCGGTTGGTCGCGCCCAGATAAAGCTGACGTGGGCGTCCGATCTTATTCTGTGGATCGGCAATCATTTCTTTCCACTGGCTAACCCAGCCAACGGTACGTGACAACGCGAAGATTGGCGTGAACATCGAGGTCGGGAAACCCATCGCTTCCATCACGATGCCCGAATAGAAGTCGACATTCGGGAACAGTTTCTTTTCGATGAAATACGGATCTTCCAGAGCCTGTTTTTCCAGCGCCTTCGCGACCTGTAGTTTGGGATTGTTTTCCACGCCCAGCAGGTCAAGTACTTCGTCTGCCGATTGCTTCATCACTTTCGCGCGTGGATCGAAGTTCTTGTAGACGCGGTGGCCAAAGCCCATCAGACGGAACGGGTCATCTTTGTCTTTGGCGCGCTCGATAAACTCGGGGATGCGGTCCACGCTGCCGATCTCTTCCAGCATTTCAAGGCAAGCCTGGTTCGCACCACCATGGGCCGGACCCCAGAGACAGGCGATACCGGCCGCGATACAGGCGAACGGGTTTGCACCCGAAGAAGATGCCAGACGCACCGTCGAAGTCGAGGCGTTCTGTTCGTGATCCGCCTGCAGCATGAAGATACGATCCATGGCGCGTGCCAGAATCGGGTTCACCTCGTAATCTTCGGCAGGAACGGCAAAACACATGCGCAAGAAGTTTGACGCATAGTCCAGGTCGTTGCGCGGATACACGAAGGGCTGACCGATATGGTATTTGTAGGCCCAGGCCGCGATGGTCGGCATTTTTGCGATCAAACGGTGCGAAGCTACTTCACGCTGACGCGGGTCCGCGATGTCGGTCGAATCGTGATAGAACGCGGACATGGCACCAACCACACCCACCATGATGGCCATCGGATGCGCATCCCGGCGGAATCCGCGATAGAAATACTGCATCTGCTCGTGCAGCATCGTGTGGCGGGTGATTGTGGTCTCGAAGTTCTCCAGATCCTTCGCCGAAGGCAGCTCGCCATACAGCAGTAGATAGCTGAGTTCGAGGAAATGCGACTTCGAGGCGATCTGTTCGATCGGATAACCGCGATGCAGCAACTCGCCCTTGTCACCGTCGATGAATGTAATGGTGCTGTCACAGCTTGCAGTCGACGTGAAACCCGGATCATAAGTAAAGACGCCAGCCTGACCATAGAGCTTGCGGATATCGATCACATCGGGCCCAGCGGTCGGAGAAAACACCGGCAGATCATAGCTTTCGCCGTGGACAGTCAGTTTGGCTGATTTTTTGCTCTCGGTCATGTTTGTCCCTTCTTCATTCGTGCGTATGCCGGATCGCTGTCCGACAAAGCAGGCAACGACTGCGTTCCGTCGCGCAGTCCGTTCTTAACGGAGCAGCGTTACCCTTATGTGAAATCAGGCCGGGTTCGCTGCATCAGAAAGCCGCGCCAGGGTTTCATCGCGCCCAAGCACAAGCATCATGTCAAATACCGAAGGTGTAACTGCCCGGCCCGCTAGTGCCGCCCGCAGCGGACCAGCCAATTTGCCGAACTTAACCCCATTCGCCTCTGCGAACGAATTCAGGGTCTCCTCCAGTTCGTTCCGGGACCAGCTAGCATTTTGCAGCTGCGGCGTCAATTCTTTCAGTATACCGTCGGATACAGATGCCAGCGCCTTTGCGGCCTTTTCATCTGGCTGGATAGGTCGCGACGTAAGCACAAAATGAGCTTTTTCAATGAGTTCCTGGAACGTGCGTGCGCGGTCCTTGAGGCAATACATCGCACGGATCAAATCACTGGATTGTGTTTCGGAAAGCGGCGGCAAACCAGCTGACTTCAGATATCCCTGAATTTCATGCTGCAGCGCGGCATCTTCCCCGACGGCAATATGTTGTCCACAAAGGTTTTCAAGCTTCTTCACATCAAATCGCGCCGGGCTTTTGCCGATGCCATCCAGATCGAACCACTCTTTAGCTTGGGCATCGGTAAAGAACTCATCATCCCCATGGCTCCAGCCCAGCCGAGCCAGATAGTTGCGCATTCCGGATGCCGGATATCCCATGGCCTGATATTCTTGCGCCCCCAACGCACCGTGACGTTTGCTGAGCTTTTTCCCATCGGGTCCATGGATCAAAGGGATATGCGCCCAGACTGGTACATCCCAACCCATCGCCTCGTAGATCATCATCTGACGGGCGGCGTTGTTGAGGTGATCGTCGCCCCGGATCACATGAGTCACGCCCATATCATGATCGTCAACCACAACGGCCAGCATATAGACCGGAGTCCCATCCGAACGCAGCAGGATCATGTCGTCCAATTGCTCATTTCGAATAGTCACATCGCCCTGCACTTGATCACGGATCACGGTGGTGCCGTCTTGCGGGGCCTTGATGCGGATCACGTAAGGGGCGTCCGGATGGGTGGCCGGGTCGGCCTCGCGCCATGGGCTGCGGAACAGGGTCGATTTCCCTTCGGCCCTGGCCTGTTCGCGGAACGCAGCGATTTCTTCCTGCGTCGAGAAGCACTTGTATGCCTTGCCTTCGGACAGCAACTGATGCGCGACCTCTGCGTGCCGGGCGGCGCCTTCGAATTGGCTGACGACTTCGCCGTCATGATCCAGCCCCAGCCAGTTCATGCCCTGCAAAATTGCTGCGGTCGCTTCCGGCGTGGAACGTTCCCGATCGGTATCCTCGATCCGAAGCAGGAATTTGCCGCCGCGGCCCCGCGCATAAAGCCAGTTGAACAGCGCAGTGCGGGCGCCACCGATATGCAGAAATCCGGTGGGTGAGGGGGCAAAGCGGGTGACGACCTGATCGGACATGGTGTGGATTAACCTTTTGGTAACCTTAGCGGGCATAGTTTGGCGACTATCTACCCAGCCCGAAGGACGGGGGCAACCATGCGTGTTCTGACACGGGTCGAGACCGCATTGCTGACCCAGCGGGGACACTTGTTTCCGTGGTCCCCGATCTGCCTGGCGGTCGGGATTGGTTGGTATTTCAGCCTCAGGTTCGAACCCGAGGTTGAGCTCTATGTCGGCGTTCTGGCGCTTGCCTTGCTGGCGCTTGCCTCCACCCGTTGGATGGGGGCCGCGTGGTCACCGCTGGCCACTGGCTTAGCCCTGATCGCGATGGGGTTCGCTCTGGCCGGGACGCGGGCACATATGGTTGCGGAGCCGGTCCTGCAATGGCGTTACTATGGCCCGGTCGAGGGGAGGGTCGTAGCGCTGGACCGCTCTGCGTCGGATGCGCTGAGGGTGACATTGGATCAGGTGCGGATCGGGGACGTTCCTGCTGATCAAAGACCCCGGCGCATCCGGCTTTCTATTCACGGGGAGTCAGTTGCGCTGTCCCCGGGTCAGCGGATTATGACCACAGCACATCTTTCGCCGCCGCAAGGGCCAGTTGAACCCGGAGGTTTTGATTTTCGCCGCCACGCCTGGTTCCAGCAACTCGGCGCTGTTGGATATACTCGGGTTCCGATCCTGACGTCGGCTGCGGCGCAAGATGGTTTGGACGGAGTGCGTATCACGGCCTTGCGCATGGAGATCTCGGATTGGGTGCGCACGATCCTGCCGGGCGAAGTCGGGGGCTTTGCCGCCGCCGTAACTACCGGTGATCGCAGCGGGATGGGGCAGGCCTCGTTAGAGGCGTTGCGCGCGTCCAACCTTGCTCATCTTCTGGCGATTTCGGGCCTTCACATGGGTTTGTTGACCGGTTTCGTTTTTGTGGCGTGCCGCATGGGGTTCTCAATGGTACCTGTCATCGCGCTTCGCATGCCCGTACGCAAGGTGGCCGCGCTCTGTGCGTTATTCGCGTCGACAATCTACCTGCTTCTGTCTGGTGGGAACGTCGCGACTGAGCGCGCCTTTGTGATGGTCTGCGTTATGCTGGGGGCCGTATTGTTGGACCGGCGCGCGATTTCATTGCGGGCGGTGGCCATGGCTGCGCTGATTGTTCTTACCTTGCGCCCGGAAACTCTATTGAGCCCCGGATTTCAGATGTCTTTTGCTGCTACAACCGCCTTGGTCGCAGGGTTTGGCGCGTTGCGGGACTATGGCCCAATGCCAGGCCCAAAATGGCTGCGGCCTGTGCTGGCCTTGTTGACATCCTCGGCGATCGCGGGGATCGCGACAGCTCCGATCGGGGCGGCGCATTTCAACGCTATTTCGCACTACGGGTTGCTGGCAAATCTCGTCTCCGTGCCCGTCATGGGAACGCTGGTCGTTCCAAGTGCGGTTGTCGCCGCCCTTCTTGCACCTTTTGGGCTTGAAGCGATTGCATTGCACGTAATGGGTCTTGGGCTGAGATGGATCCTTACCGTTGCCGATTGGGTCGCGGGACTGGAGGGCGCGCGCGGGTACGTAGTAAGCCCAGACTATTTCGTATTGCCTGTTCTGGCTCTGTCTCTTCAGTGGCTAATGCTGTGGCAAGGGCACGCACGGTGGCTCGGCATTGCCCCGGCAGCATTGGCGATAGCGCTGTGGGGCCAGGGAAGCCGCCCAGACGTGCTGATCGCCGATACCGGCGGGCTGGTCGGAGTGATGACTGAACACGGGCGCGCGCTGAGCAAACCGAAAGGCAGCGGATTTGTCGCGTCGGTGTGGCTGGAAAATGACGGGGACGGGGCAGATCAACCAAAGGCCGCTTTGCGATGGCCAGAGGCAACAGCGGGAATTCAACGTTTTCTACTGGGAGACAAAGAGCTTGTCCACTTGACTGGCAAGCGGGCTGCGAGCGCCTTTGAAGAATGCAGGAAAGATCAGATCATTGTCGCCCCGGTGTCGTTGACTTTGACCGGTGAATGCAGCGTGTACGATACGGACATTCTGCAGAAGACAGGCAGTCTTGCGTTGTCCAAGGGGCGTTTGTTCGCCAGTTCTGATATCTCAGGCCGCCGCCTTTGGTCCCCCAAGCTGCCTCAATAGCTTCGGATCAAGCCTACCAGGCGGCCCTGAACTTTCACCTTGTCCTCTGGCAGCACACGGGTCTCATAGGCCGGATTTGCCGCTTCCAGCGCAATGGCCTGACCTCGGCGGAAAAACCGTTTCAGCGTGGCTTCCTGATCTTCCACCAATGCCACCACGATGTCACCGTTGTCAGCGGCCGTTGTTTCGCGGATCACCACGACATCGCCATCGTTGATACCGGCGTCGATCATCGAGTCGCCACGAACCTCAAGCGCATAATGTTCACCACGGCCCGAAACCATCGAGCCCGGTACCGCAACGCGGTGCGAAACATGGCTGATCGCTTCGATCGGTACACCGGCAGCAATCCGGCCCATAACAGGCAATTCCATCGCATCAACTGTGACGGGTTCAAAGTTCGCGGGGCGTGGACCTTCAGGGCGATCGCCTTCAATCACACGGGGTTTGAAACCTGCAGTTGGCTCTCCCCCAAGGCTTTCGGGCAGCTTGACAATTTCGATGGCACGGGCTCGATGGGCAAGGCGGCGGATAAAGCCACGTTCTTCCAGCGCGGTGATCAGTCGATGAATCCCGGATTTTGACCGTAGATCCAACGCGGCCTTCATCTCATCAAAACTGGGCGGAACACCGTCCGCTTGCACGCGTTTGTGGATGAATTCCAGCAAATCCAATTGCTTCTTGGTCAGCATTGCTCATACCTCGTCGCTCATGCGTTTTCTTTTGTTCTACGCATGTTCACGTTTTGTGTCAACGGATTTGCTAGATCGACAGGTAAAGGACCTCATCCCCGGCCTCGCGCGCGGGATCGTGGGGTTGGCGTACCAATAGTGCATTGGCTTGCGCCAAAACACTTAGCAGCGAGCTGTCCTGATCATCACAGGCGCGGATGCCGCCGCTGTCCAACACCGCCCGCATATAATGCTCACGCGGGCCATTTTTTCCGAGCGGGGCAGAAAGGCGGGCGCGCTTGAACGGGTTCAGGACCCTTTCGATCCCCGACATGCGGCGCACCATCGGGATAAGAAACAGATAGCCGCACACCATGGCACTGACCGGGTTTCCGGGTAGACCGACCATCGCAGCATGCCCAAGCCGCCCGGCCATCAGTGGTTTACCCGGTCGCATGCGTATCTTGTAGAACGATTGCTTCAGCCCAAGACCTTCCGAGACATCCGCAACCAGGTCGTACTCGCCAACCGACGCCCCTCCGATGGTCACCACGAGGTCAGCGCCCTGTGCCAAGCCAAAAGCTGTTTCTAATGACGCTAAGGTATCTTGTGCGATAGGAAGTACACGAACTTGTGCGCCAGCATCTTCCAGTAACGCCTTAAGACCAAGGGTATTTGAGGCGATGATCTGATCGGGGCCGGGTGTTTCTCCGGGCATCACCAGTTCGTCACCGGTTGAGATTAGTGCAACCACGGGTTTGCGGGTCACAGGGACCGAAGCGATGTTCATCGCTGCCATTAATGCGACATCTTCGGGTCTGAGCTGGCGCGGGGCCGTGATCTGCGTACCGATGCTGAAATCGATCCCCGCAGGGCGGATATTGGCCTTTTTACCGGGGGCGTCGGTTATGGTGATCAGATCACCGCGTCGGTCGACATCTTCCTGTATGACGACGAAATCTGCACCATCCGGCACAGGCGCACCAGTGAATATCCGCACAGCTTGGCCGGGTCCGACGCTTCCAGCAAAGCGACGTCCGGCCGCTGCTTCGCCAACCACTTTGAACATTGCATGCAGTTCGACTTCGGCCGCCTTGACGGCGTACCCATCCATCGATGACGCAGCAAAGGGCGGCTGATCACGCGTTGCTGCAACGTTTTCTGCCAGGATACGACCGGCAGCCTCGGCAAGGGCAACCGTTTCTGCGGGCAGCGGTGAGACCAGATCGAACAGCAGAGCCCGCGCTTCTTCAACCGAGATCATGATGCCTCGTAACGCCCTGATTTTCCGCCGTCTTTCAGTAGAACACGAATGCCGCCGATCTCCATCGATTTGTCCACGGCCTTCGCCATATCATAAACCGTCAGTGCGGCTGTCGAGACTGCTGTCAGCGCTTCCATCTCTACGCCGGTCTGGCCGGAAGTCTTTACAGTCGCTTCAATCTGAACGCCGGGAAGGTCCGGGTCTAAGCTCAGTTCAATGGCGACTTTGGTCACGGGCAGCGGATGACACAGAGGTATCAGGTCAGGCGTTTTCTTGGCGCCCATTATGCCCGCAAGTCTGGCAACACCAAGAACATCGCCTTTCTTAGCGCGTCCTTCTGAAATGATATCAAAGGTTTCCTTCGCCATCTTGATGTATCCAGATGCAACCGCAACCCGGTCGGTGACAGCCTTGTCGGACACGTCCACCATATGGGCCTCACCTTTGGCATCAAAATGGGTCAGCGGCATCACATCACTCCGGGAATGAGCGGGTTGGCGAGCAGTGCTCGAGTTGCCGAAGCTACATCATCCTGACGCATCAGGCTTTCACCAATAAGGAAACAGCGCGCACCGTAGCGGGCGATATCTGCGAGGTCCGCCGGAGTGCTCAGGCCGCTCTCGCAGACGATCGTGCGATCCGCTGGAACCAGCTTTGACAGATGACGAGTTGTATCAAGATTCGTCTCGAAGGTCTTGAGATTGCGGTTGTTTATCCCGATCAGCGGGCTTTTCAGCTGCGATGCCCGCTCAAGCTCGTCTGCGTCATGGACTTCGATCAGAACATCCATGCCCCAGTCAAACGCGATTTGCTCAAGCTCGGCGGCCTGTGCATCGCTGACCGATGCCATGATGATCAGGATGCAATCCGCACCCAATGCACGCGCTTCGACCACCTGATAGGGGTCGTACATGAAGTCCTTCCGCAATGCTGGCAACGAACAGGCCGCGCGCGCTTCGGTCAGAAAGGATTTGTCGCCCTGAAAGCTAGGCGTGTCCGTCAGAACCGACAGGCAAGCCGCGCCGCCCTCTTCATAAGCTTTGGCAAGCGCGGGCGGATCGAAATCAGCGCGGATCAGACCTTTGGACGGGCTGGCCTTTTTGACCTCGGCGATCAATCCGTACCCCTTGCGCATAGCCGAATGCAGGGCTTCGGCAAAACCGCGTACCTCGGGTGCGTTCCGTGCCTCAGATTCTAGTGTTTCCAGAGGCTTATGCGCCTTATCCGCAGCGATCTCTTCCAGCTTGTACGCTTTGATTTTGTCCAGAACGGTCTCGGTCATGCGGCTTCCTGTGTAATGCGCGCCAGCGCGGTGATCTTTTTACGGGCCTTGCCGCTATCAATGCTTTCTGTGGCCATCGCAACGCCCTCGCGCAGATCGCTTGCCGCATCTGCAACGACCAGCGCCGCTGCCGAGTTCAGCAACACCGCGTCGCGGTAGGCTGAAGGTGCCCCATCCAGCAGGGCGCGGAAGGCGACCGCGTTCTCTTCGGGCGTGCCGCCGATGATATCTTCGAACGGATGCACCGGAAGGCCTGCATCTTCGGGGTGAAGCTCGACCTCTTTGACAACGCCGTCCTCAACCGATGCGACCCAGCTGACCCCGGTGATCGTAAGCTCATCCGTACCGTCTGAGCCGTGGACTAGCCAGGCATGTTCAGCCCCAAGCAGACCCAGAGTTTCGGCCATCGGGCGGATCAGGTCGCGGCTGAACGCACCGGTCAGTTGGCGCTTCACTCCGGCGGGGTTGGTCAGGGGGCCCAGAATGTTGAAAATCGTGCGCGTCCCCAGTTCTTGCCGCGAAGGCATGACATGAGCGATCGCCGGGTGGTGCATTGGGGCCATCATAAAGCCGATACCGACCTCTTTCAGCGCTTTCTCAACGACTTCCGGGCCGACCATTACGTTGATACCTAGCTGCCCAAGAGCATCTGCTGCGCCAGATTTCGAGCTCAGGTTCCGATTACCGTGTTTTGCAACGGTGACACCGGCGCCAGCCGTCACAAAAGCCGTGGCTGTCGAGATATTGAGTGTTCCTTTGCCGTCGCCCCCCGTGCCAACGATGTCCATCGCGCCAGCGGGAGCTTTCACTGCATTGCATTTCGCGCGCATTACGGCAGCGGCGGCGGCGTATTCCTCGACCGTCTCGCCGCGCGTGCGCATTGCCATCAGCAACCCGCCGATCTGGCTGGGCGTGGCGGCCCCATCAAAGAGGATGCCAAAGGCCTGTTCCGCCTCGGCACGGGTCAAAGGTCGATCGGCCGCAGCACCGATCAGCGGTTTCAGAGCGTCGCTCATGCGGGGACTTTCATTTCGTTCAGGAAGTTCTTGAGCAGGGCGTGACCATGCTCGGACGCGATGGATTCCGGGTGAAACTGGACGCCGTGGATCGGCAGTTCTTTGTGCTGCAGACCCATAATCGTGCCATCCTCAAGCTCGGCCGTGATCTCAAGGCAATCGGGCAGGCTTTCGCGTTCTACGACAAGCGAATGATACCGGGTGGCCTCGAAGGGCGAGGGCAGGCCAGCGAATACACCTTTGCCGGTGTGTTTCATCGTGCCCATTTTCCCGTGCACGATCTCATGACAGCGCACAACCTTGCCGCCAAATGCCTGACCGATGGTTTGATGCCCCAGACAGACCCCCATCAGCGGTGTTTGCGTCTCGGCCGCGGCTTCGGTCAAGGCCAGACAGATGCCCGCCTGATCGGGATCACAAGGGCCGGGGCTGAGCAGAATACCAGCCGGGTTCATCGCCATTGCTTCCTGCACATCCAGCGCGTCATTCCGGCGCACGACCATCTCGGCCCCGAGCTCACCCAGATAATGAACGAGGTTGTAGGTAAACGAGTCATAGTTGTCGATCAGCAGCAGCATTTGGGCACTTATCTTCCTATGGGCATTTCGGGCTGGCGATGCAGTCCCTGAGCGCGGTATAATGTCGGGACATACATGCTCAGGCTTGTGCGGCAGCGTCAAGAGGACATACCCAACTTGACACCGTACAGGTGAGCGTCGCGGAAGATGGCGTCTGGGCAGATGAGGCACGAAACAACGCGAGAGGCGAGATTTCGATGAGCGGATTTTACGGTGGAGTGATCGCCGGGGCGGTCTCGGTATTGGCACTGGGCGCGGTTCTTTCGCTGACTACTCCTTTGTCACGTAAACCAGATGTGACGGCAACAGCGCCCGAAGTGGCTGATACTCCGCAGCCCCTGGAGGCTGCGAAAGTTGAAGAAAGCAATGCCGATGCTGATCTGGTTGAGTTGCCACCATCCGGCCCTGAAACCCCCGATCTATCATCAGATTCGCTGGATGGCTTGGCAGGTATCGAGCTTGAGCCCGGTGCCCGTCCTGAGGCGGGTGGAGCACCGACCGTAGCCGAGGCACCTGCAGCGATCTCATCTTCTGACGTGACCGTTCAAACCGAAGCGCCCGCGGCACCGCCAAATCCACTTGCCGAACCAACCTCGCCACAACAGGAAGCCGAACCGGCAGCGCTCGCGGATGCTCCAGCAGCGCCTGCGCCCGAGGAAGCCCCGGAACCGCAGGTTGCGGAAGAAACGCCCAACGAGGCCCCTCAGGTCGCTGCCTTGCAGCCTGAGATCGCGGATGTGCCGGATGCAGCTCCAGAGGCTCAGGAAGCGGAACCCGTGCCTGATGAAAATCCAATCGCGGTTGAGGGTGAAGAAGATACCCGCCCTGTACGTCAGCCGCGCGTATTGACCCTGCCGCAAATTGGCGGAGAGGGGGTTACAGGTTCCGGTTCGTTGATCGGCAAGCGTGTCGTGCCCCTAACCGAGAGGGATGACCCGCCCGTCGAACAAGCCGTGATTACTCCAGAAGTGGTGGCCAAGCCCATCGAAGCACATGCTGCCACCTTCGAAAACCCAGAATCCAAGCCATTGATGTCGATCATTCTGATCGATGATGAAGGGGCTTTTGGGGCCGAGGCGTTGCAGGATTTCCCATACCCGCTAAGTTTTGCCGTCAGCCCGTCTGACCCGAATGCAGCGGAAAAAATGGCCCGTCATCGCGAGGCTGGATTTGAAGTATTGGCCTTGGTTGACATGCACGAAGCCGCCAGTGCTCAGGACGCTGAGGTGTCGTTGTCGGTGTGGTTGGATCAATTGCCTCAAACCGTTGGCATTCTGGAAGGTGTCGGAAGCGGCATTCAGGGCAACCGAAAGCTGGCTGATCAGGTTGCGGCGATTGCCGGAGATACCGGGCGCGGGCTGGTGACGCAGGACAATGGTCTAAACACTGCGCAAAAGCTTGCAGCGCGCAACGGCATTCCATCCAGCGTAGTGTTCCGCGATTTCGATGGTGCCAAACAGGACCCCAAGATCATGCGGCGTTTTCTGGATCAGGCAGCCTTCCGCGCCGGACAGGAAGGTGCCGTGGTGATGCTGGGTCGTCTGCGTCCCGAGACGATCTCGGCCCTGTTGCTGTGGGGGCTTGAGGATCGCGGCAGCCGCGTGGCGATGGCCCCAATTTCTGCCGTGATGATGAAAGAAGTCCAGCAGGGCGTTGCCGGATCGCTGACGGACGGGTGATGGCAGCGACCATCCGCCACCCCGCTAGCTGTTTCCGCTGCCTGTAAACCGCGCCGCATCCGCAGCCGCGCGGCGAATGGCGTTCGATTTATGGACGGTCTCCATATATTCCGACTCGGGATCGCTGTCATAGACAACGCCGCCGCCAGCTTGGATATACAGCTTGTGGTCCTTCACGATGGCCGTGCGCAGGGCGATGCACATATCCATGTCGCCACCCGCGCTGAAATACCCAACACCGCCGCCGTAGATGCCGCGCTTTTCAGGCTCCAATTCATCGATGATCTCCATCGCGCGCACTTTGGGCGCGCCCGAGACCGTGCCAGCAGGCATTCCGGCAAAGAAGGCATCCAGTGCGTCTTTGTCTTCGGCCAGTTCCCCGACCACGTTCGACACGATGTGCATCACGTGGCTGTAGCGTTCGATGATGAACTCTTCGGTCGGGCGCACAGTGCCGATCTTGGAAACGCGACCGGTATCATTGCGGCCCAGATCCAGCAGCATGAGGTGCTCGGCCAGTTCTTTCTTGTCTGCCAGCAGATCGACTTCGTTGGCCTTGTCTTCTTCGGGCGTTGCACCGCGCGGGCGAGTGCCTGCGATTGGGCGAATGGTGACTTCATTGCCGAAAACACGCACCAGTATTTCGGGGCTCGCGCCGACAACCTGAAAGCCGCCGAAGTTGAAATAGAACATGAACGGGGACGGGTTCGTGCGCCGCAGCGAACGATAGAGCGCAAACGGCGGTTGCGGGAAATCCTGCGTCCAGCGTTGGGCCGGGACGACCTGAAAGATATCACCCGCGCGGATATATTCCTTGGCCTTTTCTACGGCCTCCATATAGCCCGACTTGATAAAGTTCGACACCGGAGGCCCAACCTCGACCGCGTCGCCCAGATCGCGGGTTTCGGCGGGCATGGCGCGCTCCAGATCGCGCACGGCATCCATCACACGCTCGGCAGCCTGCGCATAGGCGGCCTTGGCGGTTTGCCCCTCGCTGACCCATGCGGGCGACACCACGGTAACCTCGCCTTTGACGCCGTCCAGCACGGCGATGACCGACGGGCGCAGCATGATTGCATCGGGAAGGCCCAGCGGGTCGGGATTCACGTCCGGCAGGTATTCCACAAGCCGCACCATGTCATAGCCCAGATAGCCAAACAGCCCGGCGGCGGCCTGCGGCAGGTCATCCGGCAGCGCGATGCGGCTTTCGGCCAGCAACGCGCGCAGGTTGTCCATCGGGTTGCCATCCTGCGGCTCGAACGCCTCGGCATCAAACCGGGCCGATCGGTTCAGGGCCGATGTCTCGCCCTGGCAGCGCCAGACCAGATCGGGCTTCATTCCGATGATCGAATAGCGCCCGCGCACTTCACCCCCAGTCACCGACTCGAGCATGAAGGCGTCTTTCTGCGCGCCTGTCAGCTTCAGCATCAGTGAAACCGGCGTATCAAGATCAGCAGCGAGGCGGGTATAGACGACCTGGTTTTCACCCGCGACATAGGCGCGCGCGAAACTGTCGAAATCCGGAGTCAGGGCCATGCTTGGTCTCTTTTAGTAACTGGCCCGTACCGCGTTCAGCGCTTGCTGATCCAGCACAGGGCGTGCGCGTGTCTGGGCGTTGCGCACATAGATGTCAAAGATGTTCTGCGCCAGCGCCTGGTTCAACTGCGCAGCCAGAGCATCCTGCATCTGGCGTTGCTCATCGGTTTCCGCAGGCGGCAGCTCTTCATCTAGACGCACGATCAGGGCATTTCCGTTTCCGGGAATGACGCGCAGCTCACCCGGGTCCATTTCAAACACCTGAGTCATGAAGTCCACGGGAACATCCTCAAGGAATGCGGTACGCGTCAGCGCATTTTCGACGCGGAAGGGCAGGCCCGTTGCAGTGAAGTCGCCATCGGTTGCCAGTTGGGTCAGAACCGAGTTGGCCTGATTTTGCAGCGATTTCGCAGTCTCGACCTGCAGCCATGCCTCGGCGACGCGGTCACGGGCGCTTTCCAGAGGTTCGGGGCGCGGTTCCAGCACTTCATTCAGGCGCAGCGCAAAGATCGAACCATCTTCAAGGAACGCGACCTCTGGGAAATCACCCTCTTGCACAGCCTCAGCGACTGAGCGGAAGCCGTCATACGCGGCAACGCCATCGTCGCTTTGCTGGGTCCAGTCGATCTGACCCAGTTCCATTTCGGTCTCACCGACCAGTTCTTCAAGCGTTGCGCCGCCTGCGAGCAGGTCGTTGATGTCTTCGGCCTGTGCTTCAATCTGACGGCGCGCACGGTCGGCGGCGAGTTCTGCGCGAAGCTCGGGCTCGGCGTCTTCAAAGCTGACATTGTTCTCGGCCAGCGATCCGTTGATCCGGAACAGGGCGGGGCCGAACACAGTGGGAAGCGGGCCGACCACATCGTCGATCTCGGCGGCAAACACGGCGTCGGCTGCATCGCCCAGATCTTCACGGGTGACATCGCCCAGATCAACATCGCTCAGCTCAAGCTGACGTTCGCGGACCAACTGTTCGAAATCGGCCCCGCCAACTTCAAGTTGTGCCAGCGCCTCGGTTGCGGATTCTTCGCTGGGATAGGGCAGACGCTCGACCAAGCGGCGCTCGGGTTGGAAAAATTCGTCAGCGCGTTGGTCGTATAGACGGCGCAGAGAATCTTCGTCCACTTCGATCGTATCGAGCAGCATGTCGGGCGACAGAATGGCGTAGGTCAGTTGCTTGGTGCGGGGCAGGGTGAACTGATCGGTATTCTCATCGTAATATGTCTGAATCTGCGCGTCTGTGGGTTGGGCCACGGGCGTTTCGAGAAGGTCGGCAGACAGCGTCGCCACGGTAAAGCTGCGGCGGGCCAGCACATAGTTCGACAAAGCCTCGGTCAGCGTACGGGGCATTTCAACACCGCTCATGACCGCACCCTGAACGATGGTGCGTGAAGATTCTTTGCGCAGATCCGATTCGAATTCGGAATCGGTCATTCCGACCTGTTCCAGCTGAAAGCGATAGGCTTCGCGGTCGAATGTACCGTTTACACCTTGGAACGCCGGTATCTGTACAATCTCGTCCTGCAGGTTCTCGTCACCGATCGAAATGCCAAGCTGTCCGACCTCGTTATCGATTGCGGCCAGCGCGATCAGGCGCGAAAGGGCAAGTTGATCGAGGCCAAGATCATGTGCCTGCGAAATCTGCATTGCCTGTCCGGTTTGTGCTTCGACGGCCCGGATCTCGCGCTGAAGCTCACGAAAATACGCGTCGACCGAAATGCTTTCATCACCGACCTGCGCAACCGTTCGCACGGTTCCGGTCAGGCTGGTGGCGCCAAAGCCCGCAAGGCCCAGCATCAAAAGACCCATGAGAATCCAGACAAAGGTTTTGGATAGGTTTTTCATGCCTGCGGCCATGGTGCCCTCTTGGTTTTGTCGGCAAATGTCTGCCCAGTCGGTTGCGGCCCTGAATACGATGCGTGCAGCCGGGGGGCAAGCTTAGAAGGACAAGCCCTGCAATCGGTCGAACAATTGCGCGATACCGGCGCGGTCGAGGTTGGCAAATGCTACGCGAACCTGCCGCTTTCCCGCGGAATCGCCCTCTGGCATGAACATGGTACCCGGCAAAAGCAGTATACCTGCCTCGGGTACCAGCCGTCGGGCCAATTCGTCGGAAGCGATGCCAAAGGGATGTTCGAGGTATGCAAAGTAAGCGCCAAGTCCCAAAAGACGCCAGCCTTTGTCTTCAAGGCGTGGCATTCCTTCTGCAATGGCGGCTCTTCGGTCGAGAATTTCATCTCGTTCACCCGCAACCCATTGGGTCAAGTTCCGCATGCCCCAAAGCGCGGCAAACTGGCCGATCTGGCCGGGGCAGATTGCGACCGTGTCCAGAAATTTCTCGATCTCCGCCAACAGGGCGGGGCTGGTTGAAATCGCGCCGACACGGTGACCGGTCAGGCGGTAGGCTTTTGAGAACGAGTAGAGATGGACAAACGTATCGTCCCAACCCGATTGCTGGAACAGGTCATGAGGCGCGCCCGATCGGCTGTCGAAATCGCGATAGGTTTCGTCAACCAACAGACGAAGCCCCGTTTCCCGCGCAAGATCATAGAAGCGGCGCACCAAGTCCGCAGGGTATTCGACACCACCGGGATTGTTCGGCGTCACCAACGAAATCGCCCGTGTCTTTTCGGTGATAAGGGCGCGGGCCCGTTCCGGATCGGGAAGCAAATCATCGTCTGTGGGCAAATCAACGGTTTTTACCCCAGCCATATCCAGCCACATCTTGTGATTGAAATACCAAGGGGTCGGAAGGATCACCTCATCCCCCTGATCGGTAATTGCCGAAATCACGGCTGAAAAGGCCTGATTGCAACCCGAGGTGATTGCGATCTGATTCGCCGATACCTCAGCCGCATAATGTGCGCTGATCTGAGCCGCGAGTTCGGACCGCAGGTCATCGTTGCCCAGAACCGGGCCGTAAAGATGTGCGCTGTCCTGCTCGACCGCGAATTCGGCCATTGCTTGCCGCAGCGCTAACGGGGGCGGATCGACCGGAGCCGCCTGACTGACATTGATCAACGGACGGTCAACTGCGAACTCGACCCCGTCCAGCCAACGGCGTGCCTCCATCACCGGAGGGGCAAAGGTGGCGGCAGTGCGGGTCATTGTCATGGTGAGTCCGTGATTTCAGCGCTTAGTTGAAACGCTTGATTAATCGGTGCCCCGATAGGGTTCGACATATTGCAGCGCCATGTCCCATGGGAAGAAAATCCATGTGTCCTGACTGACCTCGGTAATGAAGGTGTCTACCATCGGACGGCCCTTGGGCTTGGCGTATACGGTCGCGAAATGCGCTTTGGGGAACATCTCGCGCACCAGTTCCAGCGTTTTGCCGCTATCGACCAGATCGTCGATGATCAGAATACCGGTGCCATCACCCATCAGATCAGCATTGGGCGCTTTGAGAATTTCTGCTTCGCCCTGCGCCTGATGATGATAGGATTTCACGCTGACAGTATCGACCGTACGGATATCCAGTTCGCGGCTGACGATCATCGCGGGGGCCATGCCGCCACGTGTAATTGCCACGACCGCACGCCAAGCGCCATCATCTGGTCCTTGCCCATCCAGACGCCACGCAAGAGCGCGCGAGTCGCGATGAATCTGATCCCAGCTGATGTGGAAGCCTTTTTCGTGTGGCAGGCGGTCCTTGGCGCTCATGGTCTGTTATCCTTTTTCAACGTCCGGCGCGTCGACGGCCTTCATTCCGACGATGTGATAGCCTGAATCCACGTGCAGATTCTCACCTGTCACTCCGCTGCTGAGATCAGACAGCAGATACAGGGCCGATTTACCAACATCATCGATGGTCACATTCCGGCGCAGGGGCGAGTTATACTCGTTCCACTTCATGATGTAACGGAAATCGCCGATGCCGCTGGCCGCGAGCGTTTTGATCGGGCCTGCCGAGATCGAATTCACGCGAATGCCGTCTTTGCCCAAATCCTCGGCCAGATACTTTACGGATGCCTCAAGGGCGGCTTTTGCAACACCCATTACATTGTAGTGTGGCATGACCTGTTCGGCGCCGTAGTAGGTGAGGGTGATCGCACTGCCGCCTTCGTTCATCATTTTTTCCGCGCGCTGCATAACGGCGGTGAAAGAGTAGACCGAAACATCCATCGTCAGGTTAAAGTTCGCGCGCGACGTGTCGACGTAACGCCCGCGCAATTCGTTCTTGTCAGAAAAGCCAATGGCGTGGACGACGAAATCCAATTTACCCCATTTCTTTTCGAGCGCGCTGAAGAGTTCATTAATTGATTCTTCGTCGCTGACGTCACAGGGCAAAACGATCTCACTGCCCAACTGCGCCGCCAATGGATCGACGCGTTTTTTCAGGGCGTCCCCCTGATAGGAAAAGGCCAGCTCGGCCCCGGCGTCGGACAAGGCGCGGGCGATACCCCATGCGATTGATTTGTCATTGGCCAGTCCCATGATGAGGCCGCGTTTTCCGGCCATCAACTGATTTGACATCTTCGGTTCTCCGCCTGTCGTCGCATTGTGTTCGGTTGGTTTATGCCATTGATTGTCCTGCTTCAAGGCCATGCGCTCTTGCCCGCAGCGGGTTCTCGCCTTAGGGTCATGTTAATTGTTTCCTGGGGATGGAAATGAACGAGCATAATGGCATCTTCGCCGGGGCTGATCCGTTTGAAATCGCGGATCGGTGGCTGGCCGAGGCAGAAAAGACCGAACCGAATGATCCTAATGCGATTGCTTTGGCAACCGTGGACCCGGAAGGTTTGCCGAACGCCCGTATGGTTCTGCTGAAGGAAATCGAGAAGGACGCGTTTGTTTTCTATACGAACTATCACAGCGCCAAGGCTCAGGAGTTGGACAGCGCCCACAAAGCGGCTTTTGTGATGCATTGGAAATCTTTGCGGCGACAAATCCGTGTTCGTGGTACAATCACCAAGGAAGATGGGCCGCAGGCGGACGCATACTACGCCTCGCGCTCGCTCAAAAGCCGCTTGGGTGCTTGGGCGTCACACCAGTCGCAACCGCTGGAAAGTCGTGCATCCCTGATGGCCGAAGTGGCTAAAGTGACCGCAAAGTTGGGTACCAACCCGCCTCGCCCTGAATTTTGGGGGGGATACCGTGTAACACCTGTCGAAGTCGAGTTCTGGGCCGATGGTGCCTTCAGGTTGCATGACAGGTTTCAGTGGAAGCGACAAAATGTCGATTCCGACTGGCAAGTGCTGAGGTTAAATCCATGACGTTCGCGTTGCGTGAAATGCAACTGTTTGCAGACAATAGCTTTTTTCAGCTTGAATTTGCGAGCCAAAACATAAACAAGAAACCCTTAACGACTTGCCTATCGTAATGGGAAAACAGTGCCAGAAGATCTGAACAGCATGTACCGCGTCCGTGGACACGTAAAATGGTTCGATCCCGCCAAGGGATACGGATTTGTTGTGTCTGACGAAGGCGGCCCGGACATTCTGTTGCACGTCAACGTGCTGCGAAACTTCGGGCAAAGCTCGGTCGCGGATGGCGCCGGCATCGAGATCATGACCCACAAAACTGATCGCGGTGTTCAAGCGGTCGAAGTGATCAGTGTTGACCCGCCTGTTCGCGCGGAAACCATGATGTTGGCCGATTTTGCCGAGCTTGATCCAACCGTGATCGGCAGCGCTCCGCTTGAGGCTGCGCGCGTCAAATGGTTCGACAAGGGCAAAGGGTTTGGCTTTGCCAATGTTTTCGGCAGCAGTGAAGACGTATTCCTGCATATCGAGGTGCTACGTCGTTCTGGGTTGGCAGATCTGCAACCGGGCGAAGCGCTGGCCATGCGGGTCATTGATGGCAAGCGCGGAAGAATGGCCGCGCAGGTTCTGGCCTGGGAAGCGGCCCTGAACGACTAGGTTCTGAATGATGAGAACGGCTTTCGTACTGGCGCTCCTGAGTTTTTTGATTGGCGGGATCGCGCGGGCTGAATGCCGTCCGGATCGTGTCGAGCTTCGAAATGATCTGGCAGAGGTTCGCTTCGACGTTGAGCTGGCCATCACACCGAAAGAGCGATCGCGCGGATTGATGTTTCGCGAAAGCATGCCCAACAGATCTGGAATGTTGTTTGTTTTTGATCCGCCGCAACCTGTTGCGTTCTGGATGAAGAATACCCTGATTCCGCTTGATATGATCTTTGTTGATCGCGCGGGCACGGTGACGCGTGTGCACGAAGGTGCAATTCCGGGGGATCTGAGCCCAATCGAAGGCGGCGATTCGGTTTATGCGGTCCTGGAAATCAACGCTGGCCTAGCCGAGCGTTACGCCATTCGGCCTGGATCGCAGATGCGCCACGAAGTTTTTTCGCAAGGTCCTGCAATTTGGCCCTGTTAGGGCTTTTCAAATCAGATCGGCACGTTTAGGAAGGCGCACGGTCCGGGGCGTGGCGCAGTCTGGTAGCGCACCTGTTTTGGGTACAGGGGGTCGTAGGTTCGAATCCTGCCGCCCCGACCATTTTTCCTCTACACTGGCGTTCCGCCATAATCGGTGTAGAGCTTGGAAAAATCCCTGTCCAAATCTTTGCTTTCAATAGGTATTCTAAGAGTTGAACCATCTTTCTGCGGAACCAGAAAGTACAACTCTGCGTCCACGCGATACCCGGCCTGATTCTTGGTCGAGCTCAGCCGCGTTACGATCTGCGGCAAGTTCTGCGGATAACCGTTGAAGCTGAGAATCAAATACGCCGTTGCCTCGGGCGGCAAGGTCTCACGGCATTCGAAGATGCTTGCGGTGGTCTTGATATACTTGTCGCCCGGCCCCGCGCAGTCGGTCCTGAAGGAATTGAAAAGGTTCTGCGGATAACCGTCGAATTGCGCGCTGCGAGATGCAGGTGGTGCTTCCTGTGATGTGCAGGACACGATTAGCGCCACAATAGTTAACAATGAAATCAAACGCATGTAGAGTAGATTTCCCATCCAGAAATGTCGTGTGATTTCAAGTATGGCACGCGCTGCGATGTCGTGACGATGATTCTCTGAACATGTCCTTAACGCGGGATCGGTTGATCAATGACCTCTAACTGTGGCGGAAAACACGAGAAATCACTCTGAAACATCAAGGCGGAATGGGCTGGTCGTCCGGGACATGTCTGTGGAGGAATCGCGATGCGGCGAAATTCCGCCGGTTCAGCAAAACAGGTCAAGCTAAAAGATTCCAAAAATGACCGAAAAAGCCCGTTGACCAACTATGGGAATATACGTCAGATTGTATGGGCCGAAAGACGAGCCACTAAATCTGGTAGGCAATGACCGGAAAAGGCATCGGGCGAGGGACGGAAAGCATACCACTATGACGTAGACCGTATTTGCGGTTCTGCGCTGTTCTAGGCAGCGTCCGGTCCCTTGCGTCTCAAATTCGTCGGTAGTGCGGGCGGCACCCCGCAGCATCAAGATTTAGTGCCGGGACTTGAAATTTGGACAGATCGAAGCTGGGGCAGCGGACATGAAGATTGAAAGAAAATTCACCAAACCGGGACAGGATGCATATGCCGATCTGGATTTTGTGTCCGCAACATCCGAGATTCGCAATCCGGATGGCACAATCGTGTTCCGTCTGGACGAGATCGAAGTGCCTGCAAAATGGAGCCAGGTGGCTAGCGATGTCATCGCACAGAAGTACTTCCGCAAGGCCGGTGTTCCTTCCAAGCTGAAGAAGGTTAAGGAAAAGGATGTTCCCGAATTCCTGTGGCGATCGGTTCCTGCGGAAGATGCTGAATTTGATGGCGAAACCTCATCGAAACAGGTTTTTGATCGTCTGGCCGGCGCGTGGGCTTATTGGGGCTGGAAGGGCGGTTATTTCTCGACTGAAGAGGACGCGAGCGCCTATTTTGACGAGATGCGCTATATGCTGGCGACCCAGCGTGCAGCTCCGAACTCGCCGCAGTGGTTCAACACCGGTCTGCACTGGGCATATGGGATCGATGGCCCGGCGCAGGGGCACCACTATGTTGACTACAAAACCGGCAAGCTAACCAAATCGAAATCCGCTTATGAGCATCCGCAACCGCATGCGTGCTTCATCCAGTCGGTCGACGATGATCTGGTCAACGAAGGCGGCATCATGGACTTGTGGGTGCGTGAGGCGCGCCTGTTTAAGTATGGCTCGGGCACCGGAACCAACTTCAGCCATCTGCGTGCAGAGGGTGAAGCG
This sequence comes from Ruegeria sp. D6, assembly GCF_056534365.1. Classification (NCBI taxonomy): domain Bacteria; kingdom Pseudomonadati; phylum Pseudomonadota; class Alphaproteobacteria; order Rhodobacterales; family Roseobacteraceae; genus Ruegeria; species Ruegeria sp. D6. Next base: position 915,534 of record NZ_JBQFPH010000001.1, read on the forward strand.
CTTTCGGGTGGCGGCAAGTCTTCGGGTCTCATGGGATTTCTCAAGATCGGCGACCGCGCCGCTGGCGCGATCAAATCAGGCGGTACAACCCGTCGAGCAGCAAAGATGGTAATCGTCGATGCAGATCACCCGGACATCGAGCAATTCATCGAATGGAAAGTGATCGAAGAGCAGAAGGTGGCCTCGATCGTTGCCGGATCGAAGATGCACGAGAAGATGCTGAACGGCATTTTCGAGGCCATCCGGTCTTGGGACGGCTCTGCCGATGATGCCTATAATCCAAACGCAAACGACGCCCTGAAAAATGCGGTTCGCGAAGCGAAAAAGGTCGCGATCCCAGAAACTTACATCAAGCGCGTTCTGGACTACGCCAAGCAGGGCCACGATAGCATTGAATTCCCGACCTACGATACGGACTGGGATTCGGAGGCTTATAGCTCGGTCTCGGGCCAAAACTCGAACAACTCGATCCGGGTGACCAATGCGTTCCTGACCGCAGTTGAAAAAGACGCGGATTGGGAACTGATCAACCGCACCGACGGCAAGGTTGCTCGAACAGTCAAAGCACGTGATTTGTGGGAAAAGGTCGGCCACGCCGCATGGGCCTGTGCCGATCCTGGCATCCAGTTCCATGATACTGTCAACGAATGGCACACTTGCCCCGAAGACGGTGAAATCCGCGGTTCGAACCCGTGTTCGGAATACATGTTCCTCGATGACACTGCCTGTAACCTGGCGTCGATGAACTTGCTGACCTTTTTCAAGGACGGTGAGTTCCAGGCGGCGGACTATATGCACGCCTCGCGGCTTTGGACGCTGACGCTGGAAATCTCGGTGACCATGGCGCAGTTCCCGTCTAAGGAAATTGCGAAACTCTCTTACGACTTCCGCACCTTGGGTCTGGGATACGCCAACATCGGCGGCCTGTTGATGAACATGGGTTACAGCTACGACTCGGATGAGGGGCGTTCGATCTGTGGCGCGCTGACCGCGATCATGACCGGTGTGGCTTATGCGACCTCGGCAGAGATTGCAGGCGAGCTTGGCCCGTTCAAAGGATATGAGCGCAACGCAGACCACATGCTGCGCGTCATCCGCAACCACCGTCGTGCGTCGCAAGGAGTGACCGATGGTTATGAAAAACTGGCTGTTAAGCCGGTGCCTCTGGATCACGGCAATTGCCCGGATAAGCGTTTGATCGATCTGGCCATGTCCGCTTGGGATGAAGCGCTGAGCCTCGGCGAAAAGAACGGTTATCGCAACGCGCAGGCCACAGTTATCGCACCAACCGGCACCATCGGTCTGGTGATGGATTGCGACACGACCGGGATCGAACCGGACTTTGCTCTGGTCAAGTTCAAGAAGCTGGCCGGCGGTGGTTACTTCAAGATCATCAACCGCTCGGTGCCTTCGGCGCTGGAAAAGCTGGGCTATTCCTCGGCTCAGATTGAAGAGATCGTGGGTTATGCGGTTGGTCATGGCACCATCGGCAACGCGCCGGGGATCAACCACACCTCGCTGACCGGTCATGGTTTTGGCCCGAACGAGTTGGCAAAAGTAGATGCCGCACTGGAAAGCGCGTTCGACATCCGGTTCGTCTTCAACCAGTGGACGCTGGGCGAGGACTTCTGCACCGGTGTTCTGGGCATCCCGGCGACCAAGCTGAATGACCCGACTTTCGATTTGCTGCGCCATCTGGGCTTTACCAAGGCGGATATCGACGCGGCCAACGACCATGTTTGCGGAACCATGACGCTGGAAGGTGCGCCGCATCTGAAGGAAGAGCACTATTCGATCTTCGACTGCGCCAACCCGTGCGGCAAGAAAGGCAAGCGTTTCCTTGGGGTTGATAGCCACATTACCATGATGGCTGCAGCGCAAAGCTTTATCTCGGGCGCGATCTCAAAGACGATCAACATGCCCAATGACGCGACCATCGAGGACTGCCAGAAGGCATACGAACTCAGCTGGTCGCTGGGTGTGAAGGCGAACGCGCTGTACCGCGACGGCTCGAAACTGTCGCAGCCTCTGGCGGCGGCGCTGGTCGAAGATGACGATGAGGCAGCCGAAGTACTAGAAAGCGGTTCGACGCAAGAAAAAGCCGTCGTTCTGGCCGAGAAGGTGATCGAGAAGGTTGTGGTCAAGGAAATGATCCGCAGCCACCGCGAGAAACTGCCGCATCGCCGCAAGGGCTATACCCAGAAGGCAATCGTCGGCGGCCACAAGGTCTATCTGCGCACCGGTGAGTTCGAAGACGGCAAGCTGGGCGAGATTTTCATCGACATGCACAAGGAAGGCGCTGGCTTCCGGGCGATGATGAACAACTTTGCCATCGCTGTGTCGGTTGGCCTGCAATACGGCGTGCCGCTGGAGGAGTTCGTCGACGCTTTCACCTTCACCAAGTTCGAACCGGCCGGGATGGTGCAGGGCAACGACTCGATCAAAAACGCGACGTCGATCCTTGATTACATCTTCCGCGAACTGGCTGTGTCCTATCTGGACCGCACCGATCTGGCGCATGTCAAACCCGAAGGCGCAACCTTCGACGATCTGGGTCGCGGCGAAGAGGATGGTCTGTCCAACGTATCGGAAATCAGTGAAAGCGCGGCAACCAAATCTCTGGAAGTGCTGAAACAAATCAGCTCGACTGGGTATCTGCGCAAGCGGCTACCGCAGGATCTGATGGTCTTCAATGGTGGTCAAGCCGACGTGTCCGGTATGGCCGAAACTGCAGCGACATTCGAAGCACCCGCTGAGACGGCGGTTGCGACCGGAATGGACGCCCGTACCAAAGCCAAGATGCAAGGGTACGAGGGCGATCCCTGCGGCGAATGCGGAAACTACACGCTGGTGCGCAACGGCACCTGCATGAAATGCAACACCTGCGGCGCGACAAGCGGGTGTAGCTGAGTTTAGCGCCCCGGCAACCCGGGGTGCAGGGGTCGGATGCTGCCACAGTAACCGGCCCCGACGAATACGAAGCAAGGCGCTGAGACTTACCATCGATGCCTTGTTTCACTCGGCCGACATGCCCGTGTCGGCCGGGAACAGGGTGGGGCGGAATATTTGCTCCCTCCCACTCTCTCACGGGACGGGTGCGCTCGTCCCATGCGCAGTCCAGGCCGCAGGCAAAAAAACACCGGGCGGTCAACGAAATGAGCCTGGAAGGCGAAACTGACAGGGGGCTTCGGCCCCCTCTCTTTTTTCAACCCCGAGTCGTGGATTTGAGCAGGGCATTGCCGGATCATCCTGTTTGGATCGGGCAAGAGTTGCCGAAACCTGTCCTGGCCATTTCGCCCGGCAAGCCTCCGCAAATGCGACTCAGTCAAACACGCAGAGATTGGCTTGAAAGCGGCCATATCAATCTGAGCGGGTGACACGCCTTCAGGATGGCCTTTTTTTGGCGCTTGTCCGGACGCAAACACTCAAGAAAACGCAATCAGGAGGCATAACATGAAACCGCAAATTCTGGCCCTTATCTCAACCTTCGCACTTGGCCTGCCGACATTGGCCGTCGGCCAAAGCGCCGCCGATACCAACGGCGACGGAGTACTGACGATCGATGAAGTTCAGGCCGTCGTGCCTGACGTTGATGCCGAAGGCTTTGCGCAGATGGACGCAAACGGCGACGGTGCACTGGATCAGGATGAGATCACCATTGCTGAACAAGCGGGCCTGCTGCCGCCGTCCAACGGCTGATATAGCAGGAGTACTGGCGGCCCGGAAGCTCCGGGCCGCTTATTTTTCAGTGTCTTACGCGGGTAAGTAAATGTTGAATTCGCCACGAATTTCCGCGTCCAGAAGCGGGTCGAATCTGGCCGGGGAAGGCACGGCAAGGATTTCTTCCTTCCGCTTCACTGCCTTTTCGATCAGATCTGGTTTGCCAAGCTCAACCCATTCCTTCGGAGATGATCGGTCACCAAAGGTAGGATAGACGTAATCTGCCTGCATACGGCCTAGCGTCGCATCGGTGCCAAGATAATGCCCAGGACCACCCATGCAGACTTCGGCCATCTGATCCAGTGCCAGCGTCTCGTCCGTTACCTCGATTCCGCGCACACAGCGCTGTGCCTGTCCGATCAGGTCATCGCTCAGGATCAGGCTCTCGTGGCAGAACCCCAGCAATGAGGCATGCATACCCGCGGCCTCATAAACCATGTTCAGGCCCGACAGCCCAGCCATGACGTTCGAACACATCTGTTCCCAACCGGCCTGCATATCAGGCAATTTCGCGTCCGATGCACCAGCTGCGGCACCACCGGGCAGATCGTAGAGCTGGTGCATTTGTGCGCAGCCCGCGGTTAGCAGAGCTTGTTCACCCGAGCCGATGGACATAGCACCGGTGCGCAGGTCCAGACCAAAAGGCCAAGTGCCAAAAATCGCGGGTGCACCGGGTTTTACGGCGTTTACATAAACCAAACCCGCCAGACATTCGGCGGTGGCTTGTGTGATCGCTCCGGCAACGGTCGAGGGTGCGGTAGCTCCTGCCATGCCCGCAGAAAGCAGCAAAACCGGCATTCCGGCCTTGATGCATTCTTCCATCACCTCGCAGCTTTCGGTGGCGAATTTCATCGGGGGAACAACGAAGCAGTTGGAGTTGGACATGAAGGGCCGCTCGCGCCACTTGTCCTCTCCGCCCGCGATCATGTGCAGCATCTCGATGGCGGGGGCCACATGGCTGGGCTCCGTGAACGACGTACCGATATGTTTGAACGTGCCTGAGGTGGTGGCGTAGACCGTGTTCAGATCCATCTCAAGGTTGTCGGCGATATCTCGGCACACCATGGGGCGTTGAACAAAGTGAATGTTTTCAAGCTGTTCACAGATGCGAGTCGCGTCATGCAGGTCCTGCAGGGTCGAGTCGCGATATTCCTGCCCATGCACGTCGACCATGCTGACCGCTGCGCCTGCGGTGCCATAATGGACACGCGTTCCCGACAGCTCCAGATCCGATTTGCCGTCCCGGCTGTGCAGAGTGATCGAGCGATTGGCCTTGGCGATTGTGTCCTCGACCAATGCGCGCGGAAAGCGGATGCGGCCATCGTCGCCCAAGGTGCATCCCGCAGCCACGAGATAGTCGATCCCACTTTGTGGCGCATCAGCAAGGCCGATGGTTTCCAGTGCGGTCAGAGCGGCCTCGTGGATGCGTTCGATCTGTGCTTGGGTCAGAACCTTCAGGGTTCCGCCCTCCATACCAGGCCGAATCGGGCGAAGATGTTCCGGAAGAGCTGACGCACGGGCGGCACGACGCGCGGCGCGGCCACCGCTGCGGGATGAGTTTCGGGTTTGTTCGTTCATGTGTGTGTCCGGTCAAAAAAGTACGTTGTGGGTGAGTGTACCTAGACCAGTGCTGGCCGTCCTCGTGCCGCACGACCGCGATCCGCACCAATGGTGCGGCTAACCAGTCGAATTTTCCAAACTTCGTTATGCATCAACTTCCTCAGTCTGATGCGCCCATTGTTTCAATGCACTTCTGGACAATCTGTTCTGTTTGCGACTTTGGACTAATTTTATTGGGCCATCAGTCAAAATGAACTGGGCGCAAATCCTCGTGACTAAATGTTTTTTTCCAATTGCGGTAAGAATCTGTTAATCTGCACGTAGTTATTTGGATTTGTATCTTAGGTTTAAGTAAATACTGGGGTTGGCTGATCAGCAGATCGCTGCCTCGGGGATGCGCCCAAACCGGCAACGGATGTTTGGAGGTCTGCATGAAGTCATTACTGGCCGCACTCGCCACAGCACTGATAACAGGTGCAGGGCAGGTTGTGGCAGAAGACTGGACAGGCGCGTACGCTGGTTTCAGCTTTGGTTATGCAGATGTTGATGGGTCCGGAGGGGCAGGCGGAAGCGGGGGCAGTTTTGGCCCGCTGATCGGATACGACTATGATTTTGGAAATTTCGTGCTTGGCGGTGAGTTGGAATATAACCGCCTGAATCTTGATCTGGGACAATCCGAAGGAAGCCTTGATAGTATGTCGCGATTGAAGTTGCGCGGCGGCTACGACTTTGGATCAGCCCTTGGCTATGTTGTCTTGGGAACCGCGCGGGCCAGTACGTCGGGTGACAGTGATACGGCAGCCGTTTACGGGATCGGTGTTGCCTATCCGCTTGGCGATCGGTTTGTAATCAGTGGCGAAGCGCTGCGGCAGAACTTCGATGATATACCGGAGTCTGGTCGAAGCCTCGACGCAAATGTGTTCAACTTGCGCACCACATTCCGCTTCTGAAACTCGGTGGTCGATTGTCATCCATCTGCCAATTGAGCGGCAAATTCGCATAGGGTCTGTAGCGATGTGACGAATTTCTCGTCATCGATTGTCATGGCCACGCGGATGTGACCTGCGGCGGCAGAACCAAAGCTCTCACCGGGCATCACAGCGATGGCATGCGTGTCCAGCAGCGCATTTGCGAACACATCGCCGCTAAGACCCGTAGCCCGGATATCCAGCATCAGATACATCGCGCCTTGCGCCGGTATTAAGGTGACGACCTGCTGCGCAGCCAGCACTTCAATCGCCAGAGCGCGGCGGCGGCGAAACGGCGCGGCGATCTTGTCTTCGAGAGGTTGTCCCACGCTCAGCGCATAGTTGGCCGCATCCTGTATAAAGCCGGGCACACCATAGGTTGTGTGTGTTGCCAAGTTGATCAGGTGGTCGATCACGCCCTCCGGAGCAACGATCCACCCACAACGCGAGCCAGTCATGGCATGAGATTTCGACATTGAACCCACGACCAGAGTGCGCTCAGCCATGCCGGGTAGGGCGCGAGGTGACAGGTGTTCACCCTCCCAAACCTGCGTATCGTAGACTTCATCGGAAATCAGCCATAGATCGCGGCGCTGACAAACCTCGGCGATGGCAGAAAGTGTTTCGGCGGAATAGACCACACCAGTTGGATTGTTTGGGGAGTTTATCAGCAGCGACACCGCCCCGCCTGCCGCGCCATCGATATCGGAAGCGCGAGGTTGGAACAAATCTTCGGCGCGTGTTTCTATGCGTTTGGCTACCGCTCCAACGCCACGGATCGTGCCGGGGTAGGTGGCATAATACGGATCCAGGTAGAGCGCGATATCGCCCGGATCGCAAAGCGCGGTGTGTGCCGCAAACAATGCGGCCTGACCGCCAGGGGTGATGATAACGTTGTTGCGTGTGGTCGCTACACCTGTTCGCATTTGGACACGGGCGGCCACAGTATCACGCAGCAGATCAGTGCCCGGAACCATCGCGTATCCTGTGTGCCCGCTGCGGGCCGAACTTTCCATGGCCGACAATATCGACTGATCGGTCCGAATGTCATGCTCGCCGATCGTCAACTCGGTGACGGCATGGCCTTCGGCAATCATCCGACGCGCGCGGATGAACACCTCCCAGCCGTCTGATCCACCCTCGGTCAGATGCGTAATGCGATGCGATAGTTTCAAGGGATTCTCCCGACCGGCTATGACGCCGAATGGGGCAAAGCACAGCAATTTTGTCAATCAGCTTCGCGGCGGCAAACTCGCCTGTATCTTCTTGGTCAGCGATGCACGGACGATATCGTATGAGGTGATCAGGCGATGTTGCATCTCGTCGGCGTCAGTTTCCCACGGCAGGCGAACCCAGCTGCGGTGAAAATACGGGGCCTTGGTGCCAATCCCTGCGTCGATCAACATCTGCGCGGTCTCAATGTCGGGAGTCTTGACCGATACACCATCCCCGACCGAGCCGACGCAGGCGAACATCTTGCCGCCAACTTTCCATGCGTCGTGGCCGCCACCCCAAGGGTCCGAAAGTTCGGCACCGGGCAGGTCTGCGCATACGGAATTGACGTAATCACGGGTCATGGTGGGCAGACTGCCTCTGTGGAGGTTGAAACTCAAGGCTTGGCTCAGCATCAATCCCGTGCTAGGCAAAGCGCATGAACCGGAAAACTTGCATCATTATCTGCTGCATTACCTGCTGATTTCTCAAGCGGGCCGGTTTCTTTCGTTTTCATCTCTGAGACAAGTTGCTAAGCCCGCGCCAACGCGTGACGTATATGCTGTTTCAGGAGCACGACCCGATGACGACGATCAAACTGCACAACACAAGGACACGGACGAAAGAGGATTTCGCGCCGATCGATCCCGATAATGTGCGGATGTATGTCTGTGGTCCGACGGTCTATGATCGGGCGCATCTGGGGAACGCACGGCCTGTGGTTGTGTTCGACGTGCTCTATCGTTTGTTGCGGCATGTATACGGTGCTGATCACGTGACCTATGTGCGCAATTTCACCGACGTGGATGACAAGATCAACGCCACCGCATTGTCGCGCAAGAAGGCTGGGGCTGACGGGTCTTTGGAACAGTTGGTGCAGGAACGTTCGGACGAAACCATCGGCTGGTATCTTCATGATATGGGTAAGCTTGGCACGCTGAAGCCATCCATCCTCGATGGCAGCCATGAAAAAGCAATGCCACGCGCCACAGAGTATATCGCGCAGATGATTGCGATGATCGAAGACCTGATGGCCAAGGGGCACGCTTATGCTGCCGAGGGTCACGTGTTGTTCGCGGTGGACAGCTGGAAGGAACACTATGGTGCGCTGTCGGGGCGGTCGGTTGATGACATGATCGCCGGGGCGCGGGTCGAGGTCGCGCCTTACAAGAAGAACCCGATGGATTTTGTGCTGTGGAAGCCGTCGACCGATGAGTTGCCCGGCTGGGACAGCCCATGGGGCCGGGGGCGTCCGGGGTGGCATATCGAATGCTCGGCCATGAGCTATGAATTGCTGGGCGAGAGCTTTGATATTCACGGTGGCGGCAACGATCTGATGTTCCCGCACCACGAGAACGAGATTGCTCAGAGCAAATGTGCCCACCCGCATGGCGAATTCGCGCGTGTCTGGATGCATAATGAGATGCTACAGGTCGAGGGCAAGAAGATGTCCAAATCGCTGGGCAACTTCTTCACTGTGCACGACCTGCTGGAACAGGGCGTGCCGGGTGAGGTGATCCGATTTGTGTTCCTGCAGACCCATTATCGCAAGCCGATGGACTGGACCGAGAAAAAAGCGCGCGAAGCCGAGGCAACATTGCGCAAGTGGCGGGCGCTGACAGCGGGCATCGAGCCCGCCGCCACCGCAGCACCTGCGGTTATCGATGCGCTTTCGGACGATTTGAACACGGCAGGTGCCATCGCGGAACTGCATCGCCTGGCGGCGGACGGAGACGCCGCTGGTTTGTTGGCGAGTGGGCAGTTGCTAGGGCTGCTGACAAGTGATTTGAGTGTATGGATTAATGACCGCGATAAACTTCAAGTTGGAGATTTCTCGGAAGAAATCGAACTCTGGGAGGCTTTGCTAACCAACATAAAAAGTGAAGCGAAAGGTCTAATCAAAGCTGGGGAAAAAGAGGTCGCGGGAAACATTTTTGATCTGAGAACTGATCTGAGAGACAAAGTCTTGAGCGAAATAGGTTTCAAAGTGAAGGACACAAAAGACGGTTACGATTGGGAACTTCTTAACGTATTAACAGTCGTTTCAACTAGGACCCCCGACGGTGTCGTGACAGAAGAAGCATTCCAGCGGAGCAAGGACGATCTACTAGGCCAGACGATTAGGCAGTTGAAAGATGCGCGCGCGCTTGGAGAACGGAGTTTCAATGACCTGCTCGCGAAGACGTAAGTATTAACTCAAAGTTCTAGTTCACAGTTTGTGAACGGGTGCCTTCGAGCCTAGCCAAAGAGCCAAACAAATGACCAAAGAACGCCTCTACCTCTATGACACCACGCTGCGTGATGGGCAGCAGACTCAGGGTGTGCAGTTTTCGACTACCGAGAAGGTGCAGATTGCGCAGGCGTTGGATTCGCTGGGGATTGATTACATCGAAGGGGGTTGGCCCGGAGCGAACCCGACCGACAGTGCGTTTTTTGAGAGCGCGCCTGAGACGTCGGCCTGTATTACAGCGTTTGGAATGACCAAACGCCCGGGCAGGTCGGCTGAGAATGATGACGTTCTGGCTGCTGTTATGAACGCGGGAACACCAGCCGTTTGTCTCGTGGGGAAATCGCACGATTACCACGTGACCCACGCGCTTGGTATCACGCTGGAGGAAAACACCGAGAACGTTCGCGCCTCGGTCGCGCATATCGTGGCGCAGGGGCGGGAGGCTCTGTTTGATGCCGAGCATTTTTTTGATGGCTACAAGGACTACCCGGAATATGCGGTTGAAGTCTGCCGCGCTGCGCTCGATGCAGGGGCACGGTGGGTGGTTCTGTGTGACACCAATGGCGGAGCATTGCCGGCAGAGGTCGGGCGGATCGTATCCGAGGTGATTGCGGCCGGTCTGCCGGGGGATCGGCTGGGCATTCATACGCATAACGACACCGAGAACGCAGTGGCGTGCTCGCTGGCTGCAGTCGATGCGGGGGCGCGGCAGATTCAAGGTACGTTGAATGGGTTGGGAGAGCGCTGTGGCAATGCCAACCTGACCGCTTTGATCCCAACGCTGATGCTGAAAGAACCCTATGCCTCGTGCTATGAGATCGGAGTGATGCCCGAGGCGCTGGCCGGGCTGACGCGCATCAGCCGGATGCTGGATGATATCCTGAACCGAGTGCCCAGCAAGCAGAGCGCCTATGTGGGCGCGTCGGCTTTTGCGCATAAGGCCGGGCTGCATGCCAGCGCGATCCTCAAGGACCCGACAACCTATGAGCATATCGATCCGGCAAGTGTTGGAAATGCGCGCATCATTCCGATGTCGAACCAGGCTGGGCAATCGAACCTGCGTAAACGTCTGACCGATGCGGGATTGGCCGTAGAAGCGGGCGATCCGGCGTTGGGACGTATCCTTGAGCGGATAAAACTGCGCGAGGCCGAGGGGTATTCCTACGACACCGCGCAGGCTAGTTTTGAGCTGCTGGCGCGGGATGAGTTGGGGCAATTGCCCGAATTCTTTGAGGTCAAGCGCTATAAGGTGACCGTTGAACGCCGGAAAAACAAATACAACAAGATGGTCAGCCTGTCCGAAGCGGTTGTTGTTGTGAAAGTGGATGGCGAGAAGAAGCTGTCAGTAAGTGAGTCGCTGGATGAAAGCGGTAGCGATCGCGGTCCGGTGAACGCGCTTGCCAAAGCTCTGGCTAAGGATTTGGGGCAGTATTCGCAGATACTGTCGGATATGCGGCTGGTCGACTTCAAGGTGCGCATCACTCAGGGCGGGACCGAGGCGGTCACGCGCGTGATCATTGACAGCGAAGACGGGCAAGGGCGGCGCTGGTCTACGGTTGGGGTGAGTGCGAACATAATTGATGCCTCGTTCGAAGCGCTGCTGGATGCGATTCAGTGGAAACTGGTGAGCGATTGCGCCCCGCAGTCAGCGGCCGCCGAATAAGGTGGAGTTCGACGACGACATCAAGGCTTGTGCTGCGCTGGTTCATCGGGCCGATCCCGATCGCTTTATGGCTGCCATGGCCGCGCCAGTTGAGGCACGGGCAGTTTTGTTCCCGATTTATGCGCTGAACGTCGAGGTGGCCCGTGCCCCGTGGGTGACGCAAGAGAGCATGATCGCCGAGATGCGGCTGCAATGGTGGCGCGATGCCTTGCAAGAGATTGCCGAAGGTCCATCTGTTCGTCGGCACGAGGTTGTCACACCTGTGTCGCGCGTGATTTCTCCGCATCTGGCAGCGCTGCTGGATGAATATGTGGCCGTAAGGCGTTGGGATATCTATCGTGATCCGTTCGAGGATGAGGCGCATTTTGACGCCTATATTGCCCATAGCGCTGGAACATTAATGGTGGTGTCGGCGCAGGCTTTGGGTTCGGCGGATGAAACTGTTCTGCGTGATTTCGGATATGCAGCGGGGATCGCGAATTGGCTGCGCGCAATTCCCGAGCTTGAGGCACGTGGGCGCATTCCTTTGCTGGACGGAACCCATGACGGGGTTCGGGCGCTGGCGCAGAAGGCTTTGGACCGATTGGCGCAAGCGCGGTCCACCCGCAACGAGATCTCGGCACAAGCACGGCCTGCGCTCTATGCGGGGTGGCAGACAGAATGGGTGTTGCGGACTGCATTGGCCAGACCGGACCGGGTGGCCGCAGGTGCGTTGGCTCAGGGTGAAATCCGACGTCGGTTTACCCTGATGAAAACGGCAGCGACCGGGCGCTGGTAACGTCAGACGGTTTGTGGGTCCGAAGGCCTCAGAACCAGCCACAGCAGCGCGCCACCTGCAAGGGTCAGCAGCGGGATCATGGCGAGGTTTACGGCCGTCCAACCCTCGACCGCTGAACCGCCCGAGCAGTTCATCAATCCGCCAGAGGCAAGCGAAGCAAAGGTCACGCCGCCAAACACCAGCAAGTCATTCAGGCCCTGCATTCGCCCGCGTTCGTGCACTTCATGCGAGTCTGCCAACATGCTGGTGGCGCCAATGAAGCCAAAGTTCCATCCGATGCCAAGCAGGATCAGGGCGACGAAAAAGTTACCTAGATCAACACCTTGCAGGGCGAAAATGCCTGCGCCGCCAAGGATTGCCAAACCGAGAGCTACGATCTTTTCGACCCCAAACCGCGCGATCAGGTGGCCGGTGAAGAAGCTGGGAATGTACATCGCCAGTACGTGGCTGGTGACGATATCCGCGGCATCACCTTCGGTATATCCGCACCCGACGACGGCCAAAGGCGTAGAGGTCATGACAAGGTTCATCAGCGCGTAGGAAACCATTGCGCAGATGATCGCTACTGCGATGCGTGGAGTTTTCAGCAACTCCAGCCGTGTGCGACCTTTGGGTTCATCTTCGGTCGGTTTCGGCGGAGTAGGGATGTCGAGAAAGAAGAACAGGGCTGAGCCGATTACGTTGATCGCGATCACCGCCAGATAAGTGCCCAAAAACGGGACCACATACGCCTGCGAGGTCAGCTTGACGATCTGAGGGCCGATGATCGCCGCCGCAAGCCCTCCGGCCATGACGTATGAGATCGCCTTGGGCCGAAATGCATCAGAGGCGGTGTCTGCTGCTGCAAAGCGATAAAAGCCATGTGCGCTCATGTATATGCCGGTCAGGAAGCTGCCGATCAGGAAGATCGGGAACGAGCCGAGATAAAGGCCGTAAGCCCCGATAACGCCCCCTGCGGCACCTGCGGTTGATCCCACAAGAAACCCGGCACGGCGTCCCCAGCGTTGCATGATGGCTGAAATCGGCGTGGCCGCCAGCATTGAACCCAGAACGATCAGTGAAATCGGCAGCGTCGCAAGGCAAGCGTTGCTGGCCAGCGATTGGCCTGCCAGCCCGCCGACGATGAACATCATCGGCATCTGTGCACCCAGGATTGCCTGTGCTGCCACCAAAACGGCGACGTTGCGTTTGGCCTGACTATCGTCAGGGGTGGCAGCGATCATTGTCATGGGCGAATGGTTATCTACGATTGAGACTTGGCACAAGCGGGTTGCATATGCGGCACATCCGCCTAACGTGCGGACAAGGATCACTTATCGGAGAGCGCATGTCCGTCGGACGCATCATCGAAACACCGGACTGCGTTACCGAAGGGGCCGAGTGGTTGGCTGAGGCTTGCCCCCGGATGGCTTATGCGATGGAGCAAACCGGACCCCTGCCACTCAGGCGCAAGCCCGACGGGTTCGCCCAATTGCTCAGCGCGATTGTCAGTCAGCAGGTCAGCGTGGCCTCGGCAAACGCAATCTGGAAGAGGCTGCAGGACGCAAAACTGACCGGTCCGCGCAAGATTATGTGGGCCACTGATGATGATCTGCGCGCTGTGGGTCTCAGCCGTCAGAAAATTCGCTATGCCCGCGCCTTGGCCGAAGCGCGGATCGATTACAAAGCGTTGCGTGATACGCCAGATGACGAAGTGGTCGCAATTCTGACCGAGGTACCGGGAATCGGTGTCTGGACCGCCGAGATTTATGCGATGTTTTCGCTGGGTCGCGCCGATGTGATTGCACCGGGCGATCTGGCCTTACAGGAAGCTGCACGCATCCTCTATGAATTGTCAGAACGACCAAAAGACAAAGAGTTACGCCAGATGGCTGAAGCCTGGTCGCCATGGCGATCGGTTGCGGCGCGGGTGCTGTGGGCCTATTACCGGGTCGCAAAAGACAGAGAAGGGATCAGATGACACGGGTTTTGAACGCGCTCAGGAAAGAGCCGGTTTCAGGCGACACACGCTCGGTCGTGGTGTTTGTGCATGGTTATGGTGCAAACGGAGCCGATCTTTTGGGGCTGGCTGATCCGTTAGGCGAGCATCTGCCGGATACGTTGTTTGTAGCTCCGGACGCGCCTGAACAGATCATCGGTATGCCCAACGGTTTCCAGTGGTTCCCGATCCCGTGGATTGATGGCTCATCCGAGGAGGAAGCCCGACGGGGTATGGAAATGGCAGTTGAGGATTTCAACGCGTTCCTTGATGCGCTGATGGTGGATGAGGATGTCCTGCCAGAGCAGGTAGTGCTGTTCGGTTTCAGCCAGGGCACGATGATGAGCTTACATGTAGCCCCGCGCCGCGAGGACCCAGTGGCGGGGATCGTAGCGTTCTCGGGACGTTTGCTGGAACCTGATTTGCTGCCAGACGAAACCGTAAGTCGCATGCCGATCCTGCTGGTGCATGGCGATGCTGATGACGTTGTACCGCCGCAATCGTTGCCAGAAGCAGCTGAGGCACTTCAGGCGGCCGGGTTCAAAGAGGTTTATGCCCATATAATGAAGGGCACCGGCCACGGGATTGCTCCGGATGGCTTGAGTGTTGCGCTGGCCTTCATGCGGGATAAGCTGAGCCTCTGACTTGCGGGGCGATCTAAGGAGAGCATGATGCTGATCGTGACAGGAGTGGTCGAAGTTTCAGATGCAGCGGTCGAGATAGCCATTGCTGCCGCGCAGGAAATGGTTGCGGAAACTCTGAAAGAACCCGGATGCCTAATCTATGAATTCAGTCAAATCCTGGGTCAGGCGACCCGCTTTCGGGTCTATGAGGAATGGCAGGATCAGGCCGCGCTTGAGGCCCATTTCGCGACCCCTCATATGGCTGCTTTTCAGGCGGCACTTGGTGAGGTCGGCGTTGTCTCTAGCGAAATCTACCGTGTGATCGGGGGCGAGAAGCAGCCGCTTCGCTGATCGATCACTCCCACAGCCTTCCTTCCGAGAATTCGACCGAATTGCCTGCAGGGTCTCGTACATAGAGCGACCGGGCTCCGTTGGGCCAGTCGAACTCGGCATCGACAGGGATGTTCCAGTCCAACAGATGCTTGCGCATCACGGTGATTTCATCGCGGCTCAGGACAAGGCAAACATGGCTGGGACCGCGCGCCCCATGCGGTGGGACTGGCAGATCGGGGTTTCCTGGCGGTTTCTCGGTTTCGCTGGCATTGAACAGCAACAGGACGGACCCGCCGATCCGATAGAACACATGGCGATCGGTGACGCGCTGGATTTTCTCTAGCCCCAATATCTGACCATAGAAATCCTCGGCCGCATCTAGATCGTCGACATACAGCGCGGCTTCCAGGATGGCAGACGGGGCAGGGATATCCGGTGTTACCTTCATGCCCTAAGCCTATCACATCACGCAGTTTTTGTCACCGGCGCGGGCGGCGGTCCCGCTTGCGCGACGGTGCAGCGTCAACAGCTGGCATCGGCAGGCTTTCCCACTGACCGGGGTCAAGGCCGTCCAAAGTCCAATCTCCAACACGGGCTCGGATCAGGCGCAGAGTTGGGTGCCCGACTGCGGCTGTCATCCGGCGAACCTGACGGTTGCGGCCCTCTTTAATCGTCAGTTCAACCCAACTGTCGGGCACCGTTTGGCGAACCCGGATCGGTGGGGTGCGTGGCCACAGCCATTCGGGTTCGTCAATCAGCCGCGCCTTGGCGAGGCGCGTCAAGCCATCCTTAAGTTCAACACCTTCCCGCAACGCCTTTAGTGCCGCTGTGTCGGGAATGCCTTCGACCTGAACCCAGTATGTCTTAGGCATCTTGTGCTTGGGGTCTGATATCTGCGCCTGCAATCGCCCATTGTCAGTCAGCAGCATCAAACCCTCGCTATCCCGGTCCAAGCGTCCCGCAGGATAGACACCGGGCAGGTCGATGAATTCCGACAGCGTGCTGCGGGGCGAGTCAGAATTTGCGCGGTCGGTGAACTGCGGCAACACATCGTATGGTTTGTTGAAACGGATGAACCAGGACATGCCCCGCCATAGCTTGCAGACCACATCTGCGCAACCTGTGGATAAGTGTCACTTATCTGTTACGCATTCGGCCTAACCAATACCCGAGATGTTGTGTGAACTCGGCACTTGTCAGAGATTTAACACGATATATAGTTAACTTAAGGCCGGGGCGGGTGTTCCCCGCTCTGATGTCACAAACGGGCAGTACAGAGCGAGGAGCGATTCTGTTATGGACGGAGACTTCAGGACCGAATTTGTCAGGGAAACCGGTGCGCTCAAGCATCATCCGGCATTGGTTTTGAACGCCGATTACAGACCTCTTTCCTACTACCCGTTGTCTTTATGGCCGTGGCAGGAGGCGATCAAAGCTGCCTGGCTGGACAGGGTGGATATTGTTGCGGAATATGACGAGGTTGTCCGCAGTCCCAGTACCGAGATCCGAATACCCTCGGTCGTTGTCCTGAAAGACTATGTAAAACCCAGAAAGCGCGTGGCCTTCACGCGCTTTAATTTATTTTTGCGGGACGAATTCAAATGCCAGTACTGCGGCAGCCGTGAAAACCTGACCTTTGATCATGTTGTACCGCGCGCTGCGGGCGGGGTCACAAGTTGGCAGAATGTCGTTGCAGCGTGCAGCCCGTGCAATCTGCGCAAGGGCTCAAAATCCCTGCGACAGGCCAGAATGTCACTGAATAAACCGCCGCGTCAGCCGGATGCTGAAGCTTTGCGCAATATCGGTCGGAAGTTCCCCCCGAACCATCTGCACGAAAGCTGGATCGACTTCCTCTACTGGGATGCCGAACTGGATCAGCTATAAACCCTAGCGCGCGCGCCAGGCTGCGATCCAGATCAGGACCAGACCCGTCGAAATCAATCCATTCCAGCCCGCCATGGAAATCCCGAACATCTCCCACGGGATGTCATCGCAACGCACAAGCGGGGCGGACATGATCTGATCCATTAACTCTTCTGCACTCAGGCCGCCGATATCACCAGATGTGCAGGTCGATGGGCCTTCCCACCAGCCTTGCTCAACCCCAGCATGGTAAAACCCTATTCCCGCCGTTGTGGCCGCCGCCAGAGCGCCTAGTAGGGGCAGGGGGCGGACGCCCGGGAAGGCAAAGGCTAGAGCACCAAGAATCACTGCGACACCATGGGGATACCGCTGCCAGATGCACATTTTGCACGGCGCTAGCCCACCGATGTACTGAAAGCCCCAAGCCCCAAGTAGCAACGCGGCCGAGCCGGATGCGGCAACCAGAACCAGAAGTCTTTTGCGCGTCATAAGTATTTCACCACAAGAAAGCCGCCAAACAGTAGGATTATGAATAGGGTAAACATCAAACCCAACCGTTTTTCGATGAAGTCACGGATTGGTTCCCCAAATTTCCACAGCAGCCCTGCCACAAGAAAGAAGCGCAAGGCGCGCGCCAGGATCGAGGTGGCTATGAACGTCCCAATCGGCATCCCGGTCCAGCCCGACATGATGGTGATGACCTTATATGGGAAAGGCGTCACACCAGCCGCCAGCACGGCCCAGAAGCCGAAATCATTGAAGCGGGTATTGAACTCTTCCATTGCGTGGGCTTTGCCCATGGCTTCCAGAACAGGCTGCCCAAGGCTTTCGTAAAAGAATGCCCCAATTGCATAACCCAATATCCCACCCAGCACCGAGGCAACCAAGGCGACCGTCGCGATCAGCCAGGCCCGCGACGGACGTGCAAGGATCATGGGAATCATCAAAACATCGGGTGGGATCGGAAAAAACGAACTTTCGACAAAAGCCACAACAGCCAGCGCCCAGAGCGCATGAGGATGTTCGGCCAGACGAATGGTCCAGTCATAAAGGGATCGCAACATGAAGAATAAGTATCCTGGTAACCGCTGCGGCAAGCCAAACCATGCACCCGACTGACCGTCAACCTCCTTCGATGAAACATTCAGGGCAGTGGTTGTTTTTTGCCTCTGGACCTTCTCTCGGTAGAGCGCTAATCCAGTGTTCGTGGCCCAAGTGGCGGAATGGTAGACGCAGGGGATTCAAAATCCCCCGCCTTCACGGGCGTGAGAGTTCGAGTCTCTCCTTGGGCACCACAGCAATTCTGAATATATTGCTGAAGTTCAACTTCAATACCCCGTCATCTCAAGATATCCGCGTCCTGTGTGGCTACCTGTGATGGTGATTGGGCCTTCCCAGTATTCGAACCGGGTTCCCATCCAAGCCTTCGGGCTTATGGCATCGACTTCAACATCGATCCCGCGATCCGGCAACGACACCTGCCATTTGATCGGAACGTCACGTTGTGCCACGCGGGCGGTTTCAAGGGGTTCTAGCAGGACTGAGCCGTCAGGTAGGGGGGTCGTTTGCCCATCAGGCTCAATCCACGTAGCGGCCGTGAAATCCCCTCGATCCCCGCGTAGGCGGAAGGCCATCAGCTTGTCACCGTCGTCAAAGCTGAGCGAGAACCAGTCCCAGCCGCTTTGATCTTCGGCCAAGGGTTGCGAAGACCATTCGCGATCCAGCCAACCCTGGCCGGCGACTTCGACATCTTCGTTGGGCAGGTGGAGCGTGCCCTCGACCGAGTAGAAGGGTTGTGAATAGTAGTAGCTTGCCTGACCATCGGCGGATTTCACCGAATACCCCTCGGCCCCGTGAAACACCAATGGGCCTTGGGCCTTCAGGTTCAGATCATACCCAAAGTCTGATCCGTTTGCTGTCAGGCTGAGGGTTTCCAAATCATCGCCGCGCATGTGCCATTCATCGATCCATGCCTCAAACGGATGGGCCGTTACGCCAGCCTGTCCGACACCGCCGCGAGAGAGTCGTTCGGCGAAATAGTGTGTTTCTGGCGTTGTGAGCGCGGCATGGCCCATCCAGATCTGCGGGCTTTGCCAGCCGTCAGCTTCGGATGGTTTCAGGGCCGATCGGAACAGGGTCCATTGTATGCCATAGTCGCGACCCTCTGCGTCTTTGAGGTTTGCCGTCAGATACCACCATTCAATCCGATAATCCGGATGGGCGCCGTGATCTTGCGGAAACTGAAAGCTGTAGCCCGGTTCAGGACGCGTAAAGCCATCCGCATTGCCGCCCAACCCGGCATAACCCTGCGCCCAACCGGGAATTGGAAGGAGGATGAACAGAATGAAGGCTTTAACGTTCATTGGCAAAAACCCTCAACAGCGCAGCAGGTGGTAGGCGGAGCAATCGTAATGCGGGTAGGGCCGCTGCGAGCACGGCGGCAACCAGAGTCAGCAGGAATAAGCTCAGCCAATCAGTTGGGAACAAATACATGGGCAAGCGCCATCCGAAGGCCTGCACGTTGATCACGGCCAGCAGCACCCATGCCAATACAAGGCCCAATGGAAGGGCAAAGCAAGCAGTCATCACCGCAAGCAGGACACTGCGCAGAAGCTCTAGCTTGGCCAGTTGCGCGCGCGTTAGACCCAGCGCCCAGACCGGTGCGACCTGAGGCAGGCGCTGGGTCCACAATGTCAGCAAACTGGTGAGTATCGCGAACCCCGCAACGCCCAGTGTCAGCACATTCAGCGCTGAGGTGACGACGAAAGTTTTTTCAAAAACAGCCATCGATTGCGCTTTCATAGCGGCCTGCTGCACAACTGCCGATGGAGGCAGGTCAAATTGGTCACGCAACGCCTGTGCCAGCTCCGAGGCCTGATCCGGTGCGATGCGAATGCCAAAGCGGCGTGTATCCGTATCCGGGGCAATCTGATCCAGCATCGGCATTGCGACGATGGCCTGACCTGTCGGGTTCCCGTAGTCGGAATAGACACCTGCAATCGGCAAGCTGTGCTCGGGTGTGATCGCGACGGTATCTCCGGGCCACAGATCCGCGCGTCGTGCGAGTTGCTCGTTGATGAGTACGGCGCCGCGATACAGGACGTTGTCCCAGACGTCGGGATCCTTGGCGATCAGTGGCCAGTTATTGCGATAGCTATCGTGATCAACAATCCCGTACAGAAACAACGGCCCGGTCTCGTGCGGCAATTCGGTGCTGCGAATGGGTAGGACAGCTGACGCCCTTGGGGCGAGCCAATCGATAAGGGCTGCGCCTTGTGCATTGTCGGCTGCGGTCACGTAAAGTTCGGAGGTCAGCCGTTGATCGAGCCAGCCAGTAAAGGTGAGGCGGAAGCTTGAAACCATTGTGCCCACGCCGATATTCGCGGCGAGCGCTAGCAGCAAGGCCATCAGCGCAAGTGACAGACCGGGCAATTGCGCCCGCATGTCCGCGAGCACCCATTGACCAACAGGCGTGCGGGCCCGGCGCAGGCACAAGGTCAATATCCCTGACAGTGCGAGCGGCAGCAACAAGGCCGCTCCGGTCAGCATCCCGGCAAGCAAGGCAAACCCTGCGATAAGTCCGCCGATTGTGAAATATGCGATAAAGCCCACTGCTAGCAGGGCTAGGCCACACGCGCCCGTAATCTGGGCCGAGGCTTTACTGCCACGCCAAGCTTGTAAGCCCGGCCCTGCGAGGATGGGCATGCGCGAAAGTCGCCAAAGAGCGTGGCCACTGGCCGCCAACGTGCCGCCTATTGCCATCGCAAGACCTGCGGCGACCCATTGGGGGCGTAATGACATCTGCCCGTCGATTGTTGCCCCGTAGAGGCCGCGCAACGTGGCGGCGACATCAGGCAACAAGGCTCCAGCCAGAAAATACCCCAGGATTAACCCGAACAGGCCACCGATCAGGGCCAAGAGAAGCAATTCACCCAGAACGATCCAGATCAGGCCCCGCATGGGAAGGCCCAACGCCCTTAATGTACGGATAGTGCCACGCCTCTGCGCGAAGGCGAGGCCGACCGTTCCGTGAACGATGAACAGGCCGACGGCGAAAGACAGCAAGCCGAAAGCTGAGAGGTTCAGGTGAAAGCTGTCGGTAAGCTGCGCGGTATCCAACTGGGCCGAGGGGCTAATGCGTTGAAGTTCAGGCGCAAGTTCTGACAGAGACGGGACACCACGGGGCTGATTGGGCAAGATCACCAGACGGGAAATCTGACCGGGACGGTTCAGAAGACGCTCGGCCACTCCAATATCGGTGAGCACCAGATCAGGTGGCAGCGCGGTGCTGGAAAGCACCGGTGGGAAGTCGTCGCTAGATTGAAACAGCGGGGCCAGGGCGGGTGACATCAGCAGCCGCCCCGGAGCTGTCAGCATATCAGCTGGGTCGGGGGCATCCGCGCCTTGCTCGATCTGGGTGATCGCGGGCAGGACAGGGTAGGCCACCAAATCCACCCCCATCAGACGTACGGAACGGCCCTTGATGCGCAGCGTGCCTTCTAAGACGGCCGCCACTTGCCAGCCTGCGCGCCTGAGCTCGGCGTAGCGGGAAAGAGGGATCGTGGAACCGGAGGCGCGCAGTTCGTCGAATTGTCCGATGGCAAGCTGGGCGCTGGCGCGTTCATAGCTGGCGCGCGCTTCGGCATTGATGGCTTGCACGGCCGACCACAGACAAGTTGCCAGCGCGATACCCGTCAGAAGCGTCATCAATTGCAATGGGTGCATCCGCCAATGGGACACCAGCGCCAGGACCGCAGCGCGTGTCATGCGATATGCCCGCCCGTCAGGTGGGCACGCCGGTCGAGACGGCTGGCGATGTCATTCGAGTGGGTGACCAGCAGGAGCGCAGCGCCGGTATCGGCTACCAATGAAAGCATCAGGTCCAGCACCACCGCACTTGCTGTTTCGTCCAGATTGCCCGTCGGCTCATCCGCTAGCAGCAATCGTGGTCGGATCGCCATGGCGCGTCCGATGGCAACCCGCTGCTGCTGTCCGCCCGAAAGGTTCTCGGGGTAGCGGTCTTGCAATTCGCTCAGGCCAAGGCGCTCGGTCAGGTGGGCAACCCAATCCGGGTCGTCCCGACCCGCAAGCCGCGCATGGATCGAGAGGTTCTGGGCAACGGTCAGCGACGGGATCAGGTTGAACTGCTGAAAGACCAGAGACAGAGTGCCGCGACGCAATTCGGCGCGTTCCGCATCATTCAGGGCCGACATGGCGCGCCCGTCCAGAGTAATCTCTCCGCCATCAAACCCATCCAGCGCCGCCACCAGATGCAATAATGTGCTTTTGCCACTGCCACTTTCTCCGATCAGAGCCAAGGTCCGTCCCTGTTCCAGCGTCAATGAAACATCAGTCAGGACAGGTCGCCCACCGGGATAGGATTTTCGAACGTGATCAATTGATAGCAACATGCAAACTCTCATCTGGTCCAGTCACAATGTGCAACGCGGCGCGCCAGTGTCCAGAGCCGAGATCGGTTCTATTCGCCGCAGCCTTACGCATCGCATGGGGTTGTCGGCAACGCGCGAAACCCCCATGCTTGCACAGTTTTCAGCGATCAGAACAAAGGCCGTTTACATGACATTGTCGCAACAAATCATTTGGGGCAGCTTCTATCTGGGTATTTGTTTTCTGATCGAAATCATGCTGCTGACATGGTGCGTTCTGGTCATCCGAAAACTGGTTGCGAAATGGGAGACGCGCAGCACTATCCTTGCAACCGCAGGCCCGATCAGCGTGGCGCTGGTGTTTATCGTGCTGACCCATACGGTTCAGGTCTGGATCTGGGCGATTGTCTGGGTGTGGGGTGATGTGCTGCCGGATTGGAATTCGGCCCTCTATTTCTCATTGGTGACGTTCACAACGCTGGGTTACGGCGACATCGTCTTGGGCGAAGGGCTGCGCATCTTCGGAGCGTTTGCATCGGTCACGGGCCTACTGGCCTTTGGGCTGTCAACCGCGTTCCTTGTGGCCCTCATGACGCGGGTGTTTGAAGAACGGTTCCTGAACTAGAGGATCGGTGCAAACAACCGTGCAAGCGGCGCACCAAAACGGATGTGGAACGGTTGCTGGGGCAAATTGCGGGTCAATTCGTAACTTGCTTCAAAATCGGTTTCCAGCATTGCGGCGACGGCCTCTGCTGCGCGACGGTCAAAGAACAGGGCCATCGCTTCAAAGTTCAGACGGAAAGATCGGTTGTCCAGATTGGTGGTGCCAACGGCGGCCAAGGTATCGTCTACAACAAACGCTTTTTGATGCATGAAGCCGTCGGTATAGCGAAACACACGGGCGCCACAGTCTCGGATTTCGTCGAAATAGGCAAAAGCGGCCAGCCAGGGCAGACGATGGTCGATGACATCCGGCACGAGTATTCGTACATCCACACCACGCAACGCCGCGTGCTGTAGCGCGGTCATGATGTCGATGTCGGGCACAAAATAGGGCGAGGCGATCCAAAGCCGTTCTTTCGCCTCAGTGATGGCCGCAAAGAACATCATTGCGCCGGTTTCTGTTTCGTCGCCCGGGCCCGTTGCCACCAGCAGCGCATTCATGTCCTGATCAGATTCATTTCCAGCCCAATCGAGTTGGTCGATCAGATCTTCGTTGCGCGCCCAGTGCCAATCCTCGGTAAAAATCAATTGCAGTTGCCGTACTACGTGGCCGGTCATCTTGATATGCGTGTCCCGCCAGCGACCGAACCGAGGGCTTTGCCCCAAGTATTCAACGCCGATGTTGTGACCACCGATAAAGCCGACATCGCCATCCACGATCACAGTTTTTCGGTGGTTGCGATAGTTCAGTTGAAACCGGAAATTGGGCCCGCGTTGTTCGCGGGGATCTGCAACATCCACACCGGCCTGGCGCAGCGTCTCAAAATAGCTGGACGGCAGGCCATAGCTACCCACCGCGTCGGTCATGAACCGAACATGTACGCCACGCTTGACCGCGGCGATTAGCCGGTCCCGCACCCTTCGCCCAAGATCATCATCCCGGACGATGTAGAACTGGATCAGAACGTAATTCTCGGCCTTATCTATGGCGTCGAGAATGGCATCAAACGTAGCTTTGCCGTCGATCAGCAGCTCGGCTCCATTACCACGTGAGACGGGCAAATGGGCCAACGCTTCAAACGCGCGAGGATTGACTCGCATCGTCTGAGGGTCGGGTTTCGAGAAATCGGCAAAGGTCTTGATCCCTTCGACGACGCGCTCACTTTCTTGCCGAGCGATCCGGTATCCTCTGAACCGATGGTGACCGAGGAATAGATACAGCGGCACGCCAAACATCGGGGCCGACAGTAGGAACACAACCCAGCCTACCGCGCCTTGAGGTGTGCGTGCAGTCTGCGCAGCGCGAACTGCAAAGACGACCGCTACGCAATAGAGTGAAAACAGAAAAAACGAGACGAGTAATGTCCACATCGGGGCGCAGCGATCCGGGTTGCTTAGTTTGCCCCAGTGTAGATGCGGGACCAGTCGTTGGCCATATCAACAATGACCCATCCCATATCCGGGCCTTTGTCCAACCCATCGACTAGCCGTCCAATCGGGCTTTCGCGGTCGTAGGCCCATTCGCGATCCGAATCAGTGTGATGGATCAAAACGCCCAGCCGTGGCCCGTCGCCTGCGGTGGTCCATTCTAGCATGGCAAAATCCCCGTCCGAGTTTCCCCCGGCAAATATGGGGCGCTTGCCAATGGTGCGCTCGATATTGATAGGTTTGCCTTCTTTATCATCGATGAAGGCGATGCCGGGGGCCTTGTTGATTACAGGCGTGCCGTCCACATTGTCATACGTGGTCTCACCATAGGTGCCCAGAATCTGTTCGGGCGGGATGCCATATGCCTGTTCGGCGAAGACACGCATGAAATGCAGGCCTCCGCCTGAAACGATATAAGTTTTGAAATCCTCATCCCGCAGATAGCGCAACAGCTCGACCATCGGCTGATAGGTCATCTGGTCGTAGGGCAGATCGGTCTCGGGATGTCGTGCAGTGTCCAGCCAATCCGCCACCGACGCCTGAAATACTTCAACGCTGCTGCCGGAATGCGATGCGTTGACCACTTCGATCAGAGCGTCGTGCCCGCCTTCCAGAATGGTTTTCAGATCACCCTCGGCAGCCGCTTTCAGGGCTGGGCTCGATAAGATTGATGGGTCTTGTTTAGCAAGCTCTGCCAGTTGGTCCATGGCAAATATGAACTGAAAATAGACCGGTTGTTCAGCCCAAAGCGTGCCGTCATTGTCAAACACCGCAATCCGGTCGGCGGGAGTGACATATAGTTCATTCGCCGGGTCGCTGACCGCGTCAACAAAGTCGATGATCAGCTGTTTTGATGCCGAGTCGGTCCAGCTGGGCAGGGGGTCTGCGAACGCCACTAGGGGGACGGTGGCTATAAACGCCGTGAGTTTGAGAAATCTCATGTAATAGCCTCTGATACTGGAAAAAGGGGCCGCGCTTTACGGCGGCCCCTGTCTTGTTTTCTAGTTCGAAGTTGGTGTGGCCAATTTCTGCATCACCTGATCCAGGCTGAAGCTTGCCGCCTTCTGGCGTGGTGGGAACTCTTGGAAAGTACTCAGGAAACTCGCCACATATTGCTGCGCCGGTACTAGGAAATACACCCGGTCAATCATCCAGTCATAGTATGTGTTGGATGTCCGGTATCCACGCTCATAAGGGTCGCGGCGCAGATTCACGATAATCGGCACGCGCAGCTCCGTGAATGGTTCCATCCATGCGCGCAGGGTGGCCCATGCTTTTTGCTCCAAAAAGATCAGCTTCCAGTCGTCAAAACGCAAAGCGGACAGGTCGCCGTCATCCGTGAAATAAAAGATTTCACGGCGGGGGCTTTCAGTGGTCTCACCGGTCAGCAGTGGCAATATGTTGTAGCCATCCAGATGCACTTTGTAGTCGCGACCCATGGCAGGTGAGGAATAGCCGGCTTTCAGCTTTTCCTTGATTTCGGGGTCGCCAGCGACCGCCAGATAGGTGGGCAGCCAGTCCATGTGATGCACGATTTCGTTCGAGATCGAACCCGCTTCGATCTTGCCGGGCCAACGCACCATGGATGGTACGCGCCAGCCGCCTTCCCAGTTGGTATTCTTTTCGCCCCAGAACGGTGTCGAAGCGGCATCCGGCCATGTGTTGTAATGCGGGCCGTTATCGGTGGAATAATGAACGATAGTGTTGTCGGCGATGCCGAGTTCGTCCAGCAGATCAAGCAGTTGGCCGACCTGAATGTCGTGTTCGATCATGCCCGCCGTGTATTCATCGGCCGGACTACCTAGGATTTCGTTGGCTGTTTCGCGCATTTCTTCCCCGACATGGGTGCGGAAATGCATCCGTGTGCCATTCCACCAGACATAGAATGGTGTGCCGTTCTGGTTGGCCTCACGAATGAACTCAACGGCAGCTTCCAGGGTTTCCTGATCCACCGTTTCCATGCGTTTGCGTGTCAGTGGACCGGTGTCTTCGATGGGGCCGCCTGCGCTGGACTTGATCACACCGCGCGGACCATAGGCCTCGCGGAACGTGCGCCCGTCGGGCAGAACCGCGTCCCCGGGATAATCTTCATGCTCGGGTTCTTCTTCGGCATTGAGGTGATAGAGATTCCCAAAAAACTCATCAAATCCGTGATTTGTCGGCAGGTGCTCATCCCTGTCGCCCAGGTGGTTCTTGCCAAACTGGCCGGTCACGTACCCATGATCCTTAAGCAACCCTGCAATCGTGGGGTCTTCGATCTGCATCCCTTCTTTAGCGCCAGGCAAGCCAACCTTGGACAGTCCAGTCCGGAACACCGATTGGCCCATGATGTAAGATGAGCGGCCAGCTGTGCAGGATTGCTCGCCATAATAATCGGTGAAGATCATGCCTTCATCGGCGACCCTGTCGATATTGGGGGTCTGGTATCCCATAAGGCCCATTGTGTAGGCCGAAATGTTGGATTGGCCGATGTCATCGCCCCAAATGACCAGAATGTTGGGTTTTTGATCCTGCGCCCATGCGGGCAGTGCGACCAGAACGGCAATCGACGCTGCTGCGGTACGGCGCAGTCCGATACGCCAGCTTTCCAAGAACCGGGTTGTAGTTAACATGTTTTACTCCTGAACTTGTGGACAATTTGTCCCTGTGAACTATCTGAGACTTGTATCCAGAATAGGATTAGTTGCAGTCGTTAAGCATTGGATATCCCGCGAAAATAGCCAGATTGCGGGATTCGTGTGTAAGTAATGTAGGCCAGTGAGCCTGATTGAAATTTATCATATGATGAAGTTTAAATATATAGATGGCATTAATTGAAACTGATCTAGACGCGCTGCAGGAAAGTTCCTGGTTCAAAACCAGATCTCCCGCCTTTCAGGATGCTCTGATGCGCAGCGCCGTGCGCCGAACTTACGGTGCTGACGAAGCTTTGTTTGTCCAGGGTGATCCCGCCAACGGGATTCACGCTGTATTGGATGGTAGTGTTAAGATCACCGTCCCCGCAGATGACGGTCAGGAATTTGTCATACACCAAGAGGGACGTGGCTTTTGGATCGGCGATCTCGCGTTGTTTGCGACTGCGCATCGGCTGATCAGCGTGGTGGCGACTCGGCCAACCGAGACGCTTTTCTTTCCGGCCCCGCGGTTAGAACGCTTGGTGCAGGATTCTCCTGACTTTGTTCGGGATTTCTACGCTTTGAGTCATGAAAACATGCAAAAAGCCCTGCGTATCGTAGCCAATCTTGCGGTGACCGGCACCGAGAAACGGCTGGTTTTGAGGCTGCTGCATCTGGATGAGGTGACATCCGATGCAGAGGGTTGGATACCGGTTTCGCAGGAAGAGCTGGCGGCTATGATTGCAGTCTCTGCGCCAACGCTTCACCGAGCATTACACAGGCTTATCGAATTGGACTTGATCGAAGGCGGGTATGGTCGGCTGAGGTTGAAAGATCGACGCGCCCTCGTCGCTAGCTGTCAAAGTTGACGGACGTTCAAGCCGAATGTTCTGTTGACGAGTGATCATCCTCACCGAGCCTTCCATCCAAAGACATCAAGATCGCGACAGGGCGCAGCGCGGGGATGTGGCTGAAGATGATCAGGATGCAGACGGTCAAAGGCACACTCAGGAACGCTCCGATCAGACCCCAGACCGTAGTCCAGAAAGTTAATGCCAAAATCACTAGGAAGGTCGACATGTTCAGCGATCGGCCCAGCATAGCCGGATCCAGAAAGTTGCCGATTAGAAACTGTAGTGTGCCGCACCCCAGAACGATCACGAGAAATGGCCCGATCGTCTCAAACTGAACCAGAGCGATCATTGCGGGAAAGATGACGGCGATGATCGAACCGATTGACGGGATGAAATTCAGGGCGAAAGTCAGCACGGCCCAGGTTTCAGCATATTCCAGACCCAGCGCTTTGAATACGGCGTAGCTGATGGTGGCGGTGATCAGACTGATAAATGTTTTCACGCCGACGTATCGCTGCAGGCTGTACGAAATCGCATCCAGAACCAAGGCCAGGTCAGCCCCCAGCCGTGGGTTGCCGGCGGCAAGCTGGATTTTCTTGCGAAAGGCCAACCGCTCGGCCATCAGAAAGGCGACATAGAGGCTGATTAGGAAGAACTGGTTAAGCAGTGATGTGGCGCTGCCCAGCAATATCCGAGCGACATAGGACATATCGATGCTGACCAGATTGTCTCGGATAAAACTTGTGACATCGTTGCCGACCAACCCGGTAATTCTATGAACAGCCCCGTCAAACTGGCTTTCGTAGGTGTTGATCGAGCGTGCAAATTGCGTGGCCTGACTGCCCAGAATGTACATGATCATGAACAAACCGGCCAATACAACTGTTACTCCCGCGACATTCGCCAACCAGATTGGCACCCGCGTCACTGCAATGACCCGGTCGCTAAGGGCCAGGATCAGCACGTTGACCAGTAACGCCATGGTCAACGGCACCAGAAAGTTTGCCCCTGCATAGAGGCCAAGCACCATTAGCGTGGCCACGATCGCTACATCCCGCAATACGCTCAGTTGCGGACGCGCACGGGAAGGGCTGTTTTCTGGGTCAGAGGTCATAAGATGGCCTTGGTCTGAGTGCTGCCTGGATGCGTTTTGATTGATCCTGCACAGGCTGGCGGGTTTATGCAATCCATACAGAAGGTTATACGCATGAAATCGGTGGCCTGATCCGATTGGCGGTTCTGCCAAAGGAAAAGGCAGGCTAGGCTAGCGCAATGCCAACTGTTTTGATTCCCTCGTTCGGCCAATTCCTGCGTGCGCTCTGGCTTGCTGTGCGCCGATTTAATGACAAAAACGGCTTCGTCATGAGCAGCCACGTCGCCATGTCGTTGATGATGGCCCTGTTTCCATTCGTTCTATTCACGGTCGCGTTGGCAGGGGCCTTGTCACAGGGCTATGTGACCGATGAACTGATCGAACTGATATTTGGCGCCTGGCCCAAAGATGTGGCCGATCCCATCGTTTCAGAACTGCGTGCTGTTCTGGCCGGTGCGGGCTCGGGCGTGATCACTTTGGGTGGCTTGTTGGCGATCTACTTTGCCTCAAACGGAGTCGCCGCTGTGCGAAAGGCGATGGCGCAGGCCTATCACGACACGGACAATTGGCCGTTCTGGAAGACCCGACTGCTGTGCTTTGTGCTGGTCATAATCGGCGGTGCTGCCATTCTGGCCATCGCGGCGGTCGAAGTCGTTCTGCCGGTCTATACCCGTTTGGTTTCGGAAAAGACGGCAGTGGATGTGGACAACTGGCTGTCGGTGGATCGTCTGCGATGGACCTTTACCGTGGCTGTCCCCGCTGGCACCGTTCTTTTGGCTCATCTGATCTTGCCCACCCGACGGCACAGCCTACTACAAATCTTGCCGGGCGTAATCCTGACATTGGCTTTGTGGGCTGCAGGTGGATGGGGCTTTTCAATCTACATCGCCAAGTTTGCGACCTATAGCGCGACGTATGCCGGGCTTGCAGGGGCAATGGCAGCGCTGATTTTCCTGTACTTATGCTCGGCCATGCTGATCCTCGGGGCTGAATACAACGGCGCGCTGATCGATTTGCAAAACGAAGAGGGGCAATGATGTATCTCCGCGCTATCGTGATGACCGCGATCCTTTGGGCGACCGCGCAGCAGTCGCAGGCGCAGGACTATGTTGGATCAGACGCGTGCTCGGATTGTCATAAGGAAGAAACCGAAGCCTGGGAAAGCTCATACCATGCGCTTGCCTGGACCGAGGTGGAGGACGGCCATGTTCAGGCTGATTTCGATGGAACACGATTCTCGCATGATGGAATGAGCGTGGCCTTTGCGGATCAAGATGGAGCTCTTACGGCGCAGGTCACCGAAAAAGACGGCGTTACAACGACCTATCCGGTACATTCAGTGGTTGGTATCGCGCCGCTACAGCAATATCTTTTCGAAACCGAACCCGGCCGGTTGCAGAGTTTCGACGTTGTTTGGGACGTCGAAAAGGGCCGTTGGTTTCACCTTTATCCAGATCAGGATCTGCCTCCGAATGATGGGCTGCACTGGACCGGTCCGTACAAAAGCTGGAACGCCCGCTGTGCCGAGTGTCACGCGACCGGTTATGTGAAGAACTACGACTCTGAGGAAAGGCGCTATGCCTCGACACAGGTCGAAATTGGTGTCGGGTGCGAGGCTTGCCACGGGCCGGGTTCTGCGCATTTGGAGTGGACGACCGGAAAAGTGTTGCAAGACGGTTTGAGCGAGTTCGGATTCCCTACGACATGGGGCAGGGGGCAGACAGAAGCGGAAATTCAGCAATGCGCCGGCTGTCATTCCCGGCGCGAGGCGTTAGAAGATGGTAATCCGCTTCCCGGCAAGCCGTATCACGACGCCTATAACCTGGCGTTGCTGCGACCGGGTTTGTATCACCCAGATGGCCAGATTTTGGACGAGGTCTATGTTTATGGCTCATTCCTGCAGTCGCGCATGTATGCAGAAGGGGTGGGTTGCATGAATTGCCACGATCCGCACCGGGCTGAGGTGAAAGCCGAGGGTAATGGGTTGTGTACCCAATGCCACTCCCCCGCTGGCAACCCGGATTTCCCGACCCTTCGGCTGGCCGAATATGACACGCCCGTGCATCACCAACATGCTGAAAATTCTGCGGGTGCCCAATGCAAGAACTGCCACATGATCGAGCGTGTCTATATGGGGGTAGATGGCAGGCGCGATCACAGCTTCCGCATTCCCCGCCCTGATCTGGGGCTCGGAACTGATGCCTGCACCGATTGCCATGCGGATGAAGATCAGTCTTGGGCGGCGCAGCAGATTGAACTCTGGTTCCCGGAATCATCCTATAGAGTGGCGCATTATGGCACGACATTTGCAGCAGCAGGCAGTGGTCAATTGGACGACCCTGAAACGCTGGTCGCGATCGCTCTGGATGAAGGGCAGGCAGGTATCGTTCGCGCAACCGCTCTGTATTTGTTGCAACCTTTTGCAACGCCTGATCTTGCCGAGCGTCTAGCACCGTTGCTGGCCGATCCGGACCCACTGATACGGGCCAATGGACCGGTACTGCAGCGTCAGGTTCCTGCCCAGTTGCGCGCTTCGCGGTTAGAGCCGTTGTTATCCGACCCCATGCGCAATGTACGCATCTCGGCTGCGAAAGAGTTCTTATCGATCCCCGCACAGGCCATGACGCAAGACCAACGCGCAAGCGCGCAGCATGGCATGGCGGATTGGCAACGTAGCATTTCCAATCGTTTGGACTTTCCTGAGACCCATTTGGTGTTGGGTGGTTGGGCGCTTACGCTCAGAAACGCGCCGGCTGCAGAACGTGCATTCCGCGAGGTTGTAACGCTCGACCCGCAGCGCGTTGAGGCTTGGCCGATGCTGGTTCAACTTGCCCACATCAATCGCGGTGTTCAGGCTGCGTTGGCGACATTGGACGAGGCCTTGTTAGTTCTTCCCGATGATCCAAACTTAATGCAACTGGCGCAGGAACTCGGGAGATAACTGGCATGGAACTGGCAGATTTGCGCCATCTTCACGGCGCATTCTGCGGTTAGCCAACCGGTATAAGCACTCGGATTGCTACAGGTGATGTATGCCGGATCGCACCGCAACCCTCGCAAAGCCGCTGACGGCGGCCCGTAAAACGACGCTTGACCAGCGTATTGAAGAGCTGCGCGCGCGCAAGCCTGTCGATATCAATCATGGCGAAGCACTATTGCTGCAAGGCATAGCTGCAGCGTCTCTGCGGAAACAGAGCATAGCGCCGGGAAAGATCGATCTGGATTAACGCCGCTTAACCCCGGAAGCCGGTGGCGACAACAAACTTCTCGGAACTATCAGAACGTGAGGCCGGAGGCTTCACATTGGCAACCTTGTTGAATTTCTGCTTGAGCAGTTTCTGAAGGTCCCCCTCAGCCCCGCCAGCAAGCACCTTGGCAACGAAGGTGCCGCCCTCTTCCAGCACGTCGAACGCGAAATAAGCCGCCGTTTCGCACAAGGCCATGATCCGCAGGTGGTCAGTCTGTTTGTGGCCCGAGGATGCAGCCGCCATATCAGACATGACCACGTCCGCTTTGCCACCCAGCCAGTCCTTGACCTTCTGATCGGCGTCATCTTCCATGAAATCAAGGACATGCGCGGTGGCACCGGCGACGGGCTCAACCTCTTGAAGGTCAACCCCCAGGACGGTGCCGATGCGCTTGCCGCTTTTCTCGCCGAGTGCATTGACGCGTTTCACAGCGACTTGCAGCCAGCCACCGGGCGCACATCCCAGATCGACCACGCGCGCGCCGGGTACGAGAAACCGGAACTTGTCGTCCAACTCAAGTATCTTGAATGCCGCGCGTCCGCGATAGCCTTCGACCTGCGCGCGTTTGACATAGGGGTCGTTCAACTGCCGTTCTAACCAGCGGGTCGAGCTGAGCTTGCGCCCGCGCGCTGTCTTGACCTTCACCTTCAGGTCGCGTTGTCCGCGACCCGAGTTGCTTTTGCCAGTTGGTGTCTTCGCCATCAAAACGGTCCGTCTTCCAATACACCGTCCGCACTCATTTGCGCATAAAGCAAACCCTCGCGCAGCCCACGGTCCGCCACAGAAAGGCGATCGGTGGGCCAGCAGCGCAACAGGGCCTGCAAGATGGCCGAGCCGGACATGATCAGGGCCTGCCGATCTTCTCCGATCCGGGGATCACGGCGGCGCCCACGAGGGCCGAGTTCTAGATAGCCTCGTATCACCTTGTCAATCTGATCGCTGGTCATCCGCAATCCGTCCACCTTCGTCCGGTCATAGCGCTTGAGCCCAAGATGCGAGGCGGCGACGGTGGTCACCGTTCCACTGGTGCCCACGATTTGGAACCCTTCGCGGGCCTGTTCATCCTTGTAAGGCGCGAAATCGGCCAGGTTTTCTTCAAAAAACCAGCTCATTAGCGCAAAACGCGCGGCATCGTCTTCGACGTCGTTGAACTGATCACGCAATGTTGCCACGCCCAGCGGGACGCTGATCCAATCGACCACTTTGGCCGCAGGGAAAGGGCTTTCAGGTGTGTGGAACCCGTTATGCAATCTCATAATCGCGGCAGGCCGATCCCGACGAGGAACAGAGGAGATGTCGATCCAGACCAATTCGGTTGAGCCGCCGCCGATATCGACGACCAACAATTGCTCGGTCTTGGTCGACACTAGCGGTGCACAGGAAATCACAGCCAGACGTGCTTCTTCCTCGGGCTGGATGATGTCGAGCGTCAGGCCGGTTTCGCGTTTAACTTGCCGGATGAAATCGCGTGAATTCTTGGCGCGACGGCAAGCCTCGGTTGCGATCAAGCGCATGCGCTTGACCTTGTTACGTTTGAGTTTTTGCTGACAAATCCGCAGCGCCTGTACGGTACGTGCCATAGACGCCCGCGACAACCGCCCGGTGCGTTCCAGACCGGCACCCAACTGCACCGATTTGGAGAAGCTGTCCACCACATGAAATCCACTGCCCTTGGGCTGGGCGATCAACATGCGGCAGCTATTTGTCCCCAAATCCAGTGCCGCATATAACGCATCTGGATCGGGTCTTGCCGGCGCGGGGCTTTCGACCGCTTTCGGGAACGCGCCCGCACCTCTGGGACGCTTGGGCGCCATCTTAAACGCCCTCCGATTTTCGAGTTACCCCGACCATAGGTCGCGCAATTGGATCACGCAAGACGCTCATTAAAGTCATTAGGATTTTGATGTTCGGTTTTGCCCCCCAAGGCATTAAAAGCTGCGGTACGCAGCCGTGGGCAAAAAGGTCGCTGCAAATACGCCGTATGTCGAAAATCGACCGACTTGGACCCACATTGAAGTTTAGAACCGGTCCATCTGGTTAGGAGGAATCACGGTAATGCCTGACGTCACCATCGTATATTGGCGCGATATTCCCGCCCAAGTCATCGTCGGCAAGGGCCGTCGTGGCGCTAAGCGGCAGTTGGAAGAGCGGTTTGAACAAGCCATCGACCGGGCCGCAATGAAGGTGAACGCCAAAGATAGTGATGCCTATCTGGCCGAGTGGCGCAAAGCCGAGCCTTTCGCAGTTGAGGGCGACCCGTCCGAAATTGCCGAAGCCGAGGCCGCGCGTTTGGAAACAGAGTACGATCAGGACCGTATCAAGACCCTGATCGCCAATGACGGTTGGGCATGAGCCCCAGATCTTTATGGGAGGCCGCTATGGCTTTGCTGAACTTCAAGAAACGTGATGCGGTCGAAAACGGCCCTGTGAACCCGACCGTCGAAGCCTTTTTGCAGGGCTACTCGATCGAGGTGATGCCGCGCACTGCGGAAAAGGTCGAAGATTTCCGCGCGCTGCTGCCAGAAGGCACCCGTGTCTACATCGCCCATATCGAGGGCACGCCAATCGAAGACATGGTCAAAACTGCCAAGCGCATCGCGGCCGAAGGTTACCCTGTCATGCCGCATTTCCCGGCACGGATCATCAAGGATGCCGCAACGCTGGAAAACTGGATTTCCATGTATCAGGGTGAAGCGGGTGTCGAGCAGGCGCTTCTGCTGGCCGGTGGGGTCGCCAAACCGCATGGTGATTTCGACAGCTCGATGCA
Organism: Ruegeria sp. D6; assembly: GCF_056534365.1. Taxonomy (NCBI): domain Bacteria; kingdom Pseudomonadati; phylum Pseudomonadota; class Alphaproteobacteria; order Rhodobacterales; family Roseobacteraceae; genus Ruegeria; species Ruegeria sp. D6. The sequence goes on from NZ_JBQFPH010000001.1 coordinate 950,517, forward strand.
GCTGCTGGAAACCGGACTGTTCGACAAGGCGGGGTTCAAGCGACTGCACGTAGCCGGTCACCCCGAAGGCAACAAGGATATCGATCCCGACGGCTCGACCAAGAATGTCGATGACGCGCTGCGCTGGAAGCAGAAGTTTTCGGAAACCACCGACGCCGAAATGGCGCTGGCTACTCAGTTTGCGTTCGACGCCAAGCCGATCATCGCTTGGGCAGATAGCCTGAAAGAAGCGGGTATTGATCTGCCGATCCATATCGGTATCGCGGGCCCGGCGAAGCTGCAGACGTTGATCAAATTCGCTATCGCCTGCGGCGTTGGTCCATCGCTGAAAGTCCTGCAGAAGCGCGCCATGGACGTGTCCAAGCTGCTGTTGCCTTACGAGCCAACCGATGTGGTCACCGAACTGGCCAATCACAAGGCAGCCAACCCGGATTTCAATATCACCAAGGTACACTTCTTTCCGCTGGGCGGGATCAAGACCAACGCCAACTGGGCGATCAACAACGGCGGCGCTTCGGCAAAGCCGGTTAACTCCTAAGGAACGGACATGACCCGTACAGTCGTAGAATCAAAAACAAAAACTGCCGTTCTGGGCTTTGACGAACCGTTCTGCGTTATCGGTGAGCGGATCAACCCAACGGGCCGCAAGAAACTGGCTGCCGAATTGGAAGCAGGCGATTTCTCGACAGTCGAAAAGGATGCTCTGGCGCAGGTCGCTGCAGGCGCGACCGTTCTGGATATCAACGCAGGTGTCGTCTACAACTCGAACCCCAACCCGAACGAGACCGAGCCGCCGCTGATGACCAAGATCGTCGAGCTGGTGCAGGGGCTTGTTGATGTACCGCTTTGCATCGATTCCTCGGTTCCGGGCGCTTTGGAAGCCGGTCTTGAGGCGGCGGAAGGTCGTCCGCTGTTGAACTCGGTCACCGGTGAAGAAGAGCGTCTGGAACTGGTTCTGCCACTGGTCAAGAAATACAACGTACCCGTTGTGGCGATCTCGAACGATGACACCGGAATCTCGGAAGACCCTGATGTGCGTTTTGCCGTTGCCAAAACCATCGTTGAGCGTGCAGCCGATCACGGCATCCCGGCTCATGACATCGTGGTCGATCCGCTGGTCATGCCGATTGGTGCGATGGCAACTGCTGGCCAGCAGGTGTTTGCTCTGGTCCGTCGTCTGCGGGAAGAGCTGGGCGTGAACACCACATGCGGTGCGTCCAACATCTCGTTCGGCCTGCCGAACCGTCACGGTATCAACAACGCCTTCCTGCCGATGGCAATGGGTGCTGGAATGACTTCAGCGATCATGAACCCGGTGGCTCTGCCGGTGACGCAGAAGAAGATTGCCGAAAAGAAAGAGGCCGTTGCTGCCGCCGGTATCATTCTGCCCGAGGATATGGACGACGAAACCTTTGTACAGATGTTCGGTCTGGGTTCGACCCTTCCGCGTGCGGGCAAAGAGATGGAGGCCATCCGCGCCGCCAACCTGCTGACCAACAACGACGCACATGGCGGTGAGTGGATCAGGTTCAACAAACCACCCGCTGAGGCCGGAGCCGAAGGCGAGGGTGCACGCGGACGTCGTGGCGGTGGTCGTCGTCGCCGCGCTTAAGGTAAATAAAACAATGGATTGGGCCGGATTTTTTGATCCGGCCTTTTCGATTCGTCAGCGTTTGTTGACCCTTGAACCCCAATAAAGAGCAGTGCTAATCAATGCCCAGCGGCGGGTATGATGTAATGGTAGCCTGTCAGCTTCCCAAGCTGAACGCGCGGGTTCGATTCCCGCTACCCGCTCCAATCATTCTGCGCGTCGGGCCTGATAGAGGTTGATCATCGCCGGGATGAGGATCTCCGAACCAGACTTATACTGTCGGAACTCTTTTGCGACCGCTTCTTGAATAGCGTCAGTATCAGCCTCACTCCCTTCGAAATGAGCAACAACACGGCCCGCAGGACCAACACGTGTCACCAGCCTCGCCGTGCCTTCAACGCCGCCAAAACCCGTCAGGTTCACTGTGATCGCGTCGCCGGTTATTTCAGACAGCCCCGCTTGGGTCATCAGACCTTTGACATGGTCGATGTCGTGGAACGCCAGCGGCCCGGGCGCATAGCGGTCTACGCGGGGCGGTTGACCCATTCGCCGAACGGCGGCGACATGGGGTATCTTGAACCACGGGTTGACGTCCAATGGCCCCCAGGAAGCGAACGTCATTTGCCCACCTGGTTTCAGTGCCGAGGCGATGTTTCGGAATGCTGCGATCGAGTCGCTAAAGAACATGACACCAAACCGGGAGATTGCGGCATCCGTTTGTCCGGGTTCAAACGCGTAGGTTTGGGCATCCGCGTGCTGAAAAGTGATAGTCTGTATCCCGTTGCTTTCAGCGCGTTTGGCTGCGCGGTCCAGAAAGGGCTGTGAAATGTCAGCGGCCAGAACGTGCCCGTTCGGCCCTACCGCGCGGGCGGCAGCGATTGCGCTGACGCCCGTGCCACATCCGATATCCAGCACCTTCATGCCTGCCGACAAGGCGGCCCGGTTCAGAACGAGATCAAGAACAGGCGCAAAGGCGTGGTCAAGCTGATCCTCATAGGTCAGCCATTTGGTGCCTTGTTCCGAGTTTCCCCAGAATTCCGCCTGTTCCTCGTTCACTGATGTCATATTCGCCTCCTGTGGATGGGGCGACTATGACCTCCGGCGGCGTCGGCGGCCAGATTTTTCCTCATCCCCGCCGCCGGTATTGAAGGACGGAGCGGGCAGGGTGACGACCTGGGCCAATTCAGGGAACGGATCGGTTTTGTGCGGGATCGCATTGGCGGCGACGAAATGGTCTTGAAACTTGGGTTCGATTGCCGTTTCGACCTTGGTGATCTCGCGCACCACGCGTTCGATCTCGGCCCGCGATCCGATGTTACACAGCGCGATCCGGGCACCGGTTCCAGCGGCATTACCCGCGCTGGAGACCTTCTCCAGCGGTGCATCAGGGATCATACCCAGCACCATCGCGTGTTTGGTCGAAATATGTGCGCCGAAGGCACCGGCCAGTACCACGCGATCCACACGGTCAACCTCCATCTCATCCATTAGGAGACGCGCTCCGGCGTAGAGCGCGGATTTAGCCAACTGGATGGCACGGATATCACCCTGAGTTACCGTGATACGCGGACCGCCCTCGGCGCTGGCGTCGTGGATCAGATAGGAGTTGGTGCGGCCTTCGGGAACGCAACGCGATGTGCCCGTCTGCGCGGCCGAGCCGATCAGCCCGCTTTCGTCCAGAAGACCTGCAATGCGCATCTCGGCCACGGCCTCGATAATGCCTGAGCCGCAGATACCGGTGATGCCCGTGGTGGCAATGTCCTGATCAAAGCCTTCGTCATTCGACCATTTCTCGGACCCGATCACGCGGAAACGCGGTTCTTTGGTGACAGGATCGATTTCGATCCGTTCAATCGCACCGGGCGCGGCTCTCTGGCCCGAGCTGATCTGGGCACCTTCAAATGCGGGGCCGGTGGGTGACGAACAGGCCAGAACGCGGTGGGTGTTGCCCAGCAAGATTTCCGCATTGGTACCCACATCCACGATCAGTACCAGATCGTCGGACTTGCCGGGTTCCTCGGATAGGGCAACGGCAGCGCAGTCCGCACCCACATGGCCCGCAATACACGGCAGGATGTAGACCTGCGCGCGTGGATTCATCGTGGTCAGGTCCATCTCATGCGCAGGCAGGCACATGCTTTCGGACGTCGCGAGCGCAAATGGCGCCTGACCCAGTTCGACTGGGTCCAGACCCAGCAAAAGATGGTGCATGACCGGATTGCAGACGAACACCGTTTCGACGATCAAAGCGGCATCGATCCCGGCCTCATCAGCGATTGAAGTGGTCAGATCGTTGATCGCTTCACGCACGGCCCGGGTCATTTCCTTGTCGCCACCGGGATTCATCATGGCGTAAGACACGCGGCTCATCAGGTCTTCGCCGAAACGAATTTGCGGGTTCATCAGGCCGGAAGAAGCCTTGACTTCACCTGTTTCCAGATCGGTCAGATGCGCAGCGATGGTTGTCGAGCCGAGGTCGATAGCCAGACCGTAAAGCCCATGTTCGTGCAGGCCGGGCCAAATTTCGACGATACGGGCCACGTTGTCCTTGTGGCCTTTGTGGACGGCGACCGTGACCTCCCATTTCCCTTTGCGCAGCACTGGCTGCAGCTTGGACATCAGGGACAGGTCGGCGGTGATTGCATCGATCTTCCATTGTTCGCGCAAGGCGCGTTCTAACCGTTCCAGATCGCCTGTGGGCGAGTGCATGTCGGGTTGTTCCACCACCACGAAATACAGGCGTGTTGCAGGGTCCATGGTGATGGCGCGGGCGGCGGCGGCCTTGCGGACCACCTGACGGTGAACCTGGCTTTCAGGAGGCACGTCGATCACCACGTCACCCTGAACCGAGGCCTGACAGCCCAAACGGCGCCCGGGTTTCAAGCCTCGCTTGTCGTCATAACGCTGTTCAACCGCGTTCCATTCGCTCAGCGCGTCCTCCGAGACGGTCACGCCATGTTTGGGAAACTCGCCATAGCTGGGGGTGATCTGACATTTCGAACAAATACCGCGTCCACCGCAGACTGAATCAAGATCGACACCCAACTGGCGCGCTGCCGTCAGGATTGGCGTGCCAACAGGAAAGTGTCCGCGTTTGCCGGACGGGGTGAAAACGACAAGAGGATCGGTGGTCATGAATGGCTTGCCTTTGTATTCGCGCGTATGCCGGCGAACATATGGGTTTGAACGCAAAGGGAAAGGGCATTCAGCGGCACGTTTTGCATTGCTTGCGTCGTTTTCGGGCGTGGCAGAAGCCCGCAGGGGAAAACAACTTGGGTTCGGGGCTTTCCCTCGGGTGAAATCCATGCAATAGGGTCACCGTCAAACGGGCTTTTGCATGGGGTTATCAAATGCAGATTCGTGAGGCACTCACCTTCGACGACGTTCTTCTGGTTCCGGGCGCATCTTCTGTGCTGCCGGCAACCGCTGATACCACCACGCGCGTGACGCGTGAGATTACGATGAACATCCCGCTGCTAAGCTCGGCGATGGACACGGTGACCGAGGCGCGTATGGCTATCGCCATGGCGCAGGCTGGAGGCATCGGCGTGGTGCACAAAAACCTCTCGGTCGAGGAACAGGCCCGCGAAGTGCGTCGGGTTAAGCGGTTCGAATCCGGTATCGTCTATAACCCGGTCACGCTGCGCGCGGATCAAACATTGGCAGATGCTCAGGCTTTGGTAGAGCGCTACAACTTCACCGGCTTCCCGGTCGTTGAAGAAAGCGGTCGTGTCGTCGGCATTGTCACCAACCGAGATATGCGCTTTGCGACCTCGGATGACACGCCGATCAAAGCGATGATGACCTCTGACAATCTGGCGATGCTGCAAGAGCCCGCCGATCTGGAAGAGGCCAAAAGCCTTATGCGTGCGCGTCGGATCGAAAAGTTGCTGGTCGTCGATGGCGAGGGCAAGCTGACAGGCTTACTGACGCTGAAAGATACCGAACAGGCCGTGCTGAACCCTACGGCCTGTAAAGACCGGTTGGGCCGTCTGCGTGTGGCTGCTGCAACCTCGGTCGGAGACGCGGGGTTCGAGCGGTCAGAGCAGTTGGTCGATTCCGGGGTCGATATCATTGTTGTGGATACTGCACATGGTCATTCGCAAGGGGTTCTGGACGCGGTGAAACGTGCCAAGACGCTGTCGAACGAGGTTCAGATCATCGCCGGTAACGTCGCCACTGCCGAAGCCACCAAAGCGCTGATCGATGCAGGTGCAGACGCGATCAAAGTGGGCATCGGGCCCGGCTCGATCTGTACCACACGGATGGTCGCGGGTGTTGGCGTCCCTCAGTTGACGGCCATCATGGATTGTGCCGCTGCGGCGGGGGAAGTTCCGGTCATTGCTGATGGTGGCATCAAATTCTCGGGCGATTTCGCCAAGGCGATTGCGGCAGGGGCATCTTGCGCCATGGTGGGTTCGATGATTGCGGGCACGGATGAAAGCCCGGGCGAGGTGATCCTCTATCAAGGCCGCTCGTTCAAATCGTATCGCGGCATGGGAAGTCTGGGTGCGATGGCGCGCGGCTCGGCGGATCGCTATTTCCAGAAGGACGCCGCGAATGACAAGCTGGTGCCCGAAGGGATCGAAGGCCAGGTGCCGTACAAAGGGTCCGCAAGCGCTGTTGTGCACCAACTGGTTGGAGGTTTGCGGGCGGCGATGGGCTATACCGGTTGTGCCACCGTCGATGAGATGCGCCAGAACTGCAACTTTGTCAAAATCACTGGCGCAGGTTTGAAGGAAAGCCATGTGCATGACGTTCAGATCACACGGGAAAGCCCCAATTATCGCGTGATGTAAGTTTGTGAGACCCTTCAGGGGGCTCTCGAAATTGATCGTGTAGACGAACGGAAAACGCGATGACACCTGCTGCTCGGGTACAGGCCTCGATCGAGATCCTCGATGACATTCTTGCCGGTGCACCGGTCGAGAAGGCGTTGACCGGCTGGGCTCGACGCAGTCGGTTCGCGGGATCTAAGGATCGCGCTGCGATCCGGGATCATGTGTTTGATGCATTGCGGTGCAAGCGATCCTTCTCGGCGCTCGGTGGGTCCGAGACGGGGCGCGGCCTGATGATCGGTGCCGCCCGATCCTTGGGCTCAGACCTAACGTCAGTATTTTCGGGCGCGCGATATGCACCTGCAGAGGTAACCGAGGCTGACCAACCCAGGTCATTTCAGAGCGACGCAGAACGTCTGGATATCCCCGAATGGTTGTGGCCCCAATTTCAGGCCGCGTTGAAGGACGAAGCTGAACTTGCCGCAGCCGCGCTACAATCGCGCGCTCCGATTCATCTGAGGGTCAACCTGCTGAAAACTGACCTGCCTACAGCCATTCAACGACTGGCTGCCGAGGAGATCACGGCGCATCCACATCCGGCCTGCGATACTGCATTGGAAGTTACCGAGGGCGCACGCAAGATATCTCAGAGCGGTCCGTATACAGATGGGCTGGTTGAGTTGCAGGATGCCGCGAGCCAAGCGGTAGTTGCCGCGCTTGATTTGCAGCCAGGCATGCGTGTCCTTGACTATTGTGCGGGTGGCGGAGGCAAGTCCCTTGCTTTAGCGGCTACGTATATGGGTGTTCAGGTCTTTGCCCATGATGCCAATTCCAACCGTATGCGCGACTTGCCAGCGCGCGCGGCAAGGGCGGGCGCGGATGTCACGATCCTGACCACAGGCCAAATCACCGGTCAGGCCCCGTTCGATGTGGTTTTGACAGATGTGCCATGTTCCGGCAGCGGATCGTGGCGTCGCGCGCCGGCAGGGAAATGGGCGCTAACGCCCGAGCGTTTGGAGGAACTAGCGCAGATTCAGGCCACCATTCTACGAGATGTTTCACCTCTCGTTGCGCCCAAAGGCGTGCTTGCCTATGCGACCTGCTCGATGCTGGCGATTGAAAACGACGACATTATTGATGGATTCTTGGCCAGCAATCCCGAATGGCAGAGCGGATACCGCAAAACGTGGCTGGTTTCACACGGGACCGATGGATTTTTTACAGCACACTTGACGCGAATATAAACTTTAAAACACAACCTTAAGAAGTTTATGTCACTGATCATTAAGCAGCAATTAACCATTGCAGGCAGATATTGATCAGAAATTGTAATAATCCGGGCTGTTTATGTCTATTCAATCTGAATTTACCCCCTCTCGATCAAGTGGATGGGGCATTGATCGTGGGCGCTATGCCTCACTGGCATTGATCGCCATTTTATTGAGCGTACTTTCCTTCTTTGACGTCTTGCCGCCACGGTTAAGTGCCGGGGTCGCAGCCGTTGGCTTGTCCTTCCTGGTAGTAGTGGTCTTTGCATTGGCGCGTGCTTGGATATTGAATCAGATCGAAGCGCAAACATACGCTGCGATGACGGGTTTTCTAGAGCAAGAAACCGATGCCTGTGTCATTTCGGATGCGACGGGCGAGGTGCTAGTTGCAAACGCTCAGGCCAATGCGCGTCTTATTCGGAACGCGGGTACGCGACTAGATGAGTCTCTGCGTACCGTATTTGCAAACCCGTCGGCGGCGCTGTTGCGTTTGCAGTCTCATGCCCTGAAACGGGGTTTTTGGGAAGAAGATGTTGTCACGCGCGGACAAACAATACCGGTGTCTGTTTCAAAGCTGGGTGAAAATCGGTTTTGCTGGCGTTTTAGGATAGATGCACCCCAGATCTGGCGCAGCGTGCAGCGGCCGGTTCTGACGGTCGGACGAAATGACGTGGTGCTGGATGCCAATGATGCGGCTATCGAGCTTTTTGGTCAGATTCCCACATGCCTCAAGCCGATGGTTCAGGCTGGCGGTGCAGTTGTTGGTAGCATCATACAGATTAAAACCGGGGAAACTGTAGCACCATTCACTGTCACAACGCTCAGGCACAGCGGTATTGTGCGTGAGTTGCTTTTAACGCCGCTGCAGCACGCCGAAGGACCGCAGCACACGACATCATTTGCAGATTTGCCAGTTGCGATCATGTGCATGTCTCCCAATGGAGATGTTAGCGAAGCAAACCACCTCGCGGTTGAATTGGTCGGTGAGATCCAACCGGGGCGGACGAATATCGAAAGCATGATGCAGGGGCTCGGCTATCCGATCAGGGACTGGCTGGCGAGTGCTGCCGAACAAGGCGCAGCACCGCGGTCTGAATTCCTGCGTTTGGTGCGCAAGGACAAAGAGGTGTTTGTGCAAGTTACGCTGTCACGGATTCTCAGGGATGGTCAGGTTTGTCTTATTGCGGTTCTGAACGATGCCACCGAACTGAAAACGATGGAGGCGCAGTTTGTCCAAGGCCAGAAGATGCAAGCCGTTGGGCAATTGGCTGGCGGGGTCGCACATGATTTCAATAACTTGCTGACGGCGATTTCGGGGCATTGTGATCTGTTGCTGTTGCGCCATGACCAAGATGACCCGAATTACGGCGATCTTGTACAGATCAATCAGAACGCCAACCGTGCTGCAGCGTTGGTCAGCCAGCTTCTGGCCTTTTCGCGCAAACAAACGCTCCGGCCCGAGGTGCTGGATCTGCGAGATACGATTTCAGACCTTATCCATTTGCTAAACCGTCTTGTGGGCGAGAAGGTCCGCCTGACGCTCAGTCATGATCCCGTGCTCAAATCCGTCTGCGCGGACAAGCGCCAGTTAGAGCAGGTCTTGATGAACCTGGTCGTCAATGCGCGTGATGCGATGCCTGAGGGTGGGGAGATTCGGATCGAGACCGAAGTGGTGACATTGGATCAATCGATCACGCGCGATCGGGCGACGGTACAGCCGGGAGAATATGTTACGGTCAAAGTCATCGATAGCGGCATCGGGATTCCTGCAGACAAACTGCAAAAAGTGTTTGAGCCATTTTATACGACCAAACGCACAGGCGAGGGGACGGGGCTGGGGCTATCGACTGTTTACGGGATCGTAAAACAGACTGGTGGTTTCATATTTGTCGACAGTGTGCAGGACCGGGGAACGGAATTCACCGTGCTCTTGCCTGTGAGTTCCCGGGTCCAGGAATCGGAGCCTGAGGTACCCGATACGTCAGAGGTGCAAAGTTCCCGATTGGGTGAAGGCGTGGTTTTGTTGGTCGAAGACGAAGCCCCGGTGCGCGCCTTCGCGACGCGGGCGCTTCGCTTGAAAGGCTACACTGTGCTTGAAGCTGAATCAGCCGAAGATGCGCTGCAATTGTTGGACGACCCCAATTTGCTGGTGGATGTTTTTGTCACCGATGTGGTCATGCCCGGAATGGACGGCCCGACCTGGGTGCGCGAGGCCATGAAAACACGGCCTGACGTGCGGGTGGTCTTCATGTCAGGCTATACTGAAGGGGCGTTCGGCGAATCTGGTCCTCAGATCGAAAATTCCACCTTCCTGCCCAAGCCGTTTTCGTTGACCCAGCTGACCGAAGCGGTGTTTCAGCAAATGAATTGAAAACGCTATTCGGCAGCACGATACAATGCGTATTCTGCGGCGTTCAATGATTGGAACCGGAGTTCAGTTTGTTTTGAGAAGTCCATCGGGCAAGCGGGCGAGACGTTCTCTCGCGGTAGATCGATTTTACATTCCAGCCGATTCTGAAGGAAATCCAGTATCTTTTGCTGGCTGTCATATTTGAAAATATGCGCAACACCTTTACCGTTACTGCGGGGTTGCAAAAAATCGGTTTGGCATCCCACATCTGCGTAGGCCGGGCGGGGGTTTTGCATATAGGCGTCAAGGAATGCCTCGAAGCTTAAACCTTTTGTGGAATGCGGATGACCTGCCAATTCGGCGCGCGTTCGATATCGATACCAACTTCCCAACCAATCGACAGGTTCGCGCACAATGGCCATGACGTCCATTTCTGCATCAAACATCTTGCGAAACATGGTCTGGAAGAAGCGATCATAGCGACGCATGTTCGCATGTTTCAGGTCTGTTGGTCCGGACACGACGATATCGGCCCGATCGCGCAAAGCTGATTGATACGCGGTGGAGCCGGTCTTTGGAACAGACAGAAGCGCAAGCCGCTTTTCATAGAAAACAAGCATTTATCTTTTCTCTTCAATGCCTTTCATGTCTCAGATTGTCGTAAACGACTCTTTAACACAATTGCTGAAGAGTAGTTTTCATAAGTTTTAGTTGAAATGTTCTCTTTTTGGTCCCATAAGGAACAAGAGGCGAACAAAGCAGCGATTGCCGCCCGATCAAGGGTGTGACAAAAGAGAAGGCGACAGGACAATGGCGGATCTTCTGACGATGAGCGACAAGAAAAACGCAGACAAGCAAAAGGCGCTCGACAGCGCATTGGCCCAGATCGAACGGCAGTTCGGCAAAGGCTCGATCATGAAGTTGGGCGAAGATTCCAAGCAGGATATCGATGCGAGCTCGACCGGATCGCTGGGCTTGGATATCGCGCTGGGGATCGGCGGCCTGCCGATGGGGCGGATCGTCGAGATTTATGGCCCGGAAAGCTCGGGTAAGACCACGCTGACGCTGCACTGCATCGCTGAACAGCAAAAACGCGGCGGAGTCTGCGCGTTCGTCGACGCAGAACATGCGCTGGACCCTCAATATGCGCGCAAGCTGGGTGTGGATCTGGATGAATTGCTGATCTCTCAGCCCGACACCGGCGAGCAGGCCCTTGAGATCACCGACACCTTGGTGCGGTCGGGGGCCGTGAACATGGTCGTGGTCGACTCGGTTGCGGCGCTGACGCCGAAATCCGAGTTGGAAGGCGACATGGGTGACAGCAGCGTGGGTGTTCAGGCCCGGCTGATGAGCCAGGCGATGCGCAAGCTGACCGGCTCGATCAATCGCTCGAACTGCATGGTGATCTTCATCAACCAGATCAGGATGAAGATCGGTGTGATGTTTGGCAGCCCGGAAACCACTACCGGTGGTAATGCGTTGAAATTCTACAGCTCGGTCCGTCTGGATATTCGCCGTATCGGTGCGATCAAGGATCGGGACGAAGTTGTGGGCAACCAGACCCGCGTCAAGGTCGTCAAGAACAAGGTGGCACCGCCGTTCAAGCAGGTGGAATTCGACATCATGTATGGCGAAGGCATCAGCAAAATGGGTGAGCTTCTGGATCTGGGCGTTAAGGCCGGTGTGGTCGAAAAGTCGGGTTCGTGGTTTAGCTATGGTGATGAGCGGATCGGGCAGGGGCGTGAGAATGCCAAGCAATATCTGCGTGACAATTCCCGTGCGGCGCTCGAGATCGAAGACAAAATACGTGCCGCGCATGGGTTAGACTTTGAAATGCCACCCGAAACGGAAGAGGATGACATCCTCGAAGCTTAAAGCGTGCCTGAGGGGGAACCGAAGAAATCCCCCGGCACCCCGGTAGTGCTAAAATATCTGGTACAGGGTGGCCCCTCGGGGCCGCCTTGTTTCGTTTCGGATGGGCCAATGCTGTGGACACTCTCGGGGGGTGGGGCTAAACCTTTGCTGACCATAACGACTGCGCGCCGAGAGAGCCTTATGCCAACGCTGAACGACATTCGATCTACCTTCCTGAACTACTTTGCCAAGCAGGGGCACGAAGTGGTTGCGTCCAGCCCGCTGGTTCCGCGCAATGATCCGACACTGATGTTCGTCAACTCGGGTATGGTTCAGTTCAAGAATCTGTTTACTGGCGTCGAAACCCGCGACTACAGCCGTGCTACCACTGCACAGAAATGCGTGCGTGCAGGCGGCAAACACAACGATCTGGACAATGTGGGCTATACCGCTCGCCACCATACGTTCTTTGAAATGCTGGGGAATTTCTCATTCGGGGATTACTTTAAGCATGAGGCGATACCGTTCGCTTGGGAACTGATCACCAAAGAGTTTGGTATCGATAAGAACCGTCTGTTGGCCACTGTCTATCACACCGATGATGAGGCATTTGAAATCTGGAAAAAGGTTGGTGTCCCTGAAGACCGGATCATCCGCATCGCTACCAATGACAATTTCTGGCAAATGGGCCCTACCGGCCCCTGCGGCCCGTGCACCGAGATTTTCTATGACCACGGTGATCACATCTGGGGTGGGCCTCCGGGTTCGGCTGAGGAAGATGGTGATCGGTTCATCGAAATCTGGAACATCGTTTTCATGCAGAACGAACAGTTCGAAGACGGCTCGATGGTCGAACTCGACATGCAGTCGATCGACACCGGCATGGGATTGGAACGCATTGGAGCGTTGCTGCAAGGCAGCCACGACAATTATGACACCGATCTGTTCAAAACGCTGATCGAAGCCTCCGCGGATGCGACCGGTGTTGATCCTTATGGGGATCAAAACGTGCATCATCGCGTGATTGCGGACCACTTGCGTTCAACTTCGTTCCTGATCGCGGATGGTGTGATGCCGTCAAATGATGGGCGAGGGTATGTTCTGCGCCGTATCATGCGCCGCGCGATGCGCCATGCGCATCTGTTGGGGGCCAAAGATCCGGTGATGCATCGCCTGGTACCCACGCTGGTGCAATTGATGGGTGCGCAATATTCAGAGCTTGGTCAGGCGCAGCCACTGATCGAAGAGACACTACTGCTTGAGGAAACTCGGTTCAAGCAAACTTTGGATCGCGGTCTGAAGCTGTTGGATGAGGAAGTTTCGGGCTTACCTGAAGGCGATCCACTACCCGGAGACGCGGCGTTCAAACTGTATGATACCTATGGTTTCCCGCTCGATCTGACGCAGGATGCGCTGCGCGAGAAAGGTCGAACCGTCGACACCGATGGATTTGACGTGGCGATGGCCGAACAAAAAGCCAAGGCACGCGCGGCGTGGGCCGGGTCTGGCGAATCTGCCGATCAGGTGGTTTGGTTCGATGTGCTGGATGCGGCCGGTGCGACCGATTTCCTTGGCTACGATACTGAAAAGGCCGAGGGGCAGGTCGCTGCGTTGGTGGTCGATGGTGTATTGGTCGACAAGATCGAGAAGGGTGGTACCGGCTGGGTCGTAGTCAACCAGACACCGTTCTATGGCGAGGCCGGCGGCCAGGTCGGCGACACCGGTGAAATTCGCAGGCTGGATGAGCGCGACGATATCGCCCGTGTTGAAGACACCAGAAAGTTTGCTGATGGCAAAGTCTATGCTCACAAGGTCACGATTGATCATGGGGCGATCTCAAAAGGTGACGCGGTTGAGCTGGAAGTCGATCACGCGCGCCGCACGGCCATTCGTGCCAACCACTCCGCGACGCACCTTCTGCATGAAGCTCTGCGCGAGACATTGGGTGACCACGTGGCGCAGCGCGGGTCGCTCAACGCATCAGATCGTTTGCGATTCGATTTCAGCCATTCCAAGGCTCTGACACTGGAAGAAGTGCAGAAAGTTGAGCGAGAGGTGAACGCATTCATCCGGCAAAACTCAACCGTGGAAACCAGGATTATGACACCTGATGACGCCCGTGAACTGGGTGCTCAAGCTCTGTTCGGTGAGAAATACGGGGATGAGGTGCGCGTGGTTTCGATGGGCAAAGCACCCACCGGCAAAGGCCAGGATGGCGAAACATGGTCGATTGAACTGTGTGGCGGTACCCATGTGCGCCAGACCGGTGATATCGGAACCTTCGTCGTGCTGGGCGACAGTGCCAGCAGCGCGGGCGTGCGGCGGATCGAGGCTTTGACCGGTGATGGCGCATTTAAGTATCTGTCGAAACAGGATCATCGCCTTTCCTCAATTGCGCTTGAGTTGAAAGCGCAGCCTGATGACGTTGTGGCGCGTGTTAAGACTCTGCTGGATGAGCGTAAGTCGCTGCAAAACGAAGTTGCGCAGTTGCGCCGTGATCTGGCGATGGCCGGAGGTGCGGGGCAGGGCAGTGGCGCTGAAGCGCGCGATGTAAACGGTGTGGCGTTCTTTGCGCAGTCGCTCTCGGGTGTTTCCGGAAAGGACCTGCCTGCATTGATTGATGAGCACAAAAGCCGTTTGGGTACGGGTGCAGTATTATTGATTGCTGATACCGGCGGCAAAGCGGCTGTCGCAGCGGGGGTCACTTCGGACCTGACAGACACGGTATCTGCGGTGGATCTGGTCCGCGCGGCGGTGACCGAACTTGGCGGCAAGGGCGGTGGTGGACGGCCTGACATGGCACAGGGTGGGGGCAAGGATGCCTCAAATGCAGAGGCTGCAATCAAGGCGGCTGAACAGGTTTTGGGAGGATAAGATGCCAGCACTTTGGATCGCACACGTTACTGTGACAGATGCCGATGCTTATGGAAAATACGCCGAGCTTGCAGGGCCGGCAATTGCGGCGCATGGGGGTGAATTCATCGCCCGCGCGGCACGTTACGTGCAGTTAGAGGGCAAAGAGCGACCACGCAATGTGGTCGCCCGCTTCCCAACCGTCGAGGCTGCGGTAGAGTGCTACAATTCTCCTGCATATCAGCAGGCATTGGATCATGCCCGTGGCGCCAGCGAGCGAGAGCTGGTGGTCGTTGAAATTACCGATTGAGAATCAGGCTAAATCTACTTTTGCATGAAACTTGCAAATTCTGCCCGGCCTAGAGCGGTGCGACATGCCATGCATTTTAGACTGGGCGGCTCTTCACGAGCGCTCTGAATTTATATGCATTATTACAATGGGTTGTGCGTACTTCCTGTTGGTTTTGAACATATTTCTCTATCCGATTGTGGCACTTCGCGCCACTTTCTTGCGCGGAAATGGTCACGAAAAGTGACGAATTTCCGCCGTTTTTTCCGCTCAATCTCGGATTTGATTGCGTGACAACCACGGTTTGCGGATATGGTCCGGTGTACAGATGGGTTCTGATCCACGCAGTTTGCAGGGACTAATAGGACTCGAGGGACAGGCATGAAATTCTTTGGTACGACCTTAGACGCCCACTTAAAGAGCGCTGCCAAGCTTGGCGGGCTGTTTGGTTTGGCTATCCTGATTAACGGTTCGCTGTTGTTTGGGACTGAAGCATCGGCGAAAGATGCCGCGTTTATCCCGAGTATCGCTGCCTCGCCACCACCTTCCGGTGCGCGTCAGCTTTGCGGTAAATATTCCTGGGCATGTGCGCAAAAAGGTATCGGTTCCTTATCTACCAGCCAAGAATTGAAGCTTGTCAAAGAGATCAACCGCCGCGTTAATCGATCCACGCGAGAGGTCACGGATCAGTCGCAATACAAAACCAGTGAACTTTGGGCGCTTCCAACGTCGCGCGGTGGTGACTGCGAAGATTTTGCGCTTCTAAAGAAAAGAGATTTGATCCAGGCCGGTTTCGACCCTCGTAAACTACTGCTCGCGACAGTGTTGGATACGCGCAGAAACTCTCATGCTGTTTTGGTCTATCGGTCAAGCGACGGCGATCTGGTTCTGGATAATTTGACCAATCAGATCAAGCCTTGGAAGGCGACGCGCTATCTGTTCCTGAGGATGCAAGATCCTAAGCAGCCCGCCAGATGGCTGGGAGTTTATGGAAAAAGCTGAGTTCTTCGACCTCAACTAGAGTGGGCGGGTGCATCTGCACGCCGCCCATCCGCTATTCTCGCCAGTGGCGCTATGGTCGCGCCCAACCCTGATCGAAGGAATTAATGACCGCGATCATCCTCTTTTTCGCGCTCAGCTCTGCGTTCTTGGGATTTGGCTCTGTCTTTGACCCGTTTGGCTTCGGCTATTGACAGTTTTCCCAAACGCTCTTGCGACTGCCGGGCACTTTCCCGGTACATCTTGGCGTTAGCGGCATGTTGTTGTGCGTAGGCACGTTGCTCATTAGCCCAAGCTTGGCTTTCTTTGGCCCACCCAGCAAACAGCCGCGCTTGTTCCCTTGCCTGCTTCGCACCCTTTTTATCGCCAGCGTCACGTAGTTGCTTGGCTTTTTCAGAATAGTCTTTAGCCGTTTGCCGGTGCTGCTTGATTGTCTTTCTTTTATCTTTGACTCTTTCCCTGTATTCCCTTGCCTTTTCACGCTCTTCTTTCGCCTTTTTCCTGTTTTCCTTTGCCTTTTTTCTTTCTTCCTTGGCTTTTTCGTCGTCGCCGTTTGGCTTCTCAGGCGTATCGGGTGTGTCAGGCGTATCGGGTGTGTCAGGCGTATCAGGTGTGTCAGGCGTATCGGGTGTGACCGGGGTATCAGGCCTATCGCGCTCGGTTCTTTCGTCTGAGGCACCGTCACCCGTGCGCTGCGGGTTAATGCCAATGCTCGCCGTAGGCAAGTCAGTCAAAACAGCTGCAAATCGCGGGCAATCAAGAATTGTACGCTCCAGGATCGACTCGAAGTCGGCGCGCCGTTGGATATAACGGAGCATGCCTGAAGTAACCACGTCGCACGCACAAAGAGTGTTCGACGAAACAGACTGTTTGGCCGTGCTCACTGTGCACGTACCAGCCGCCTGAGCGGAATTTCCGAAGGTGAAGGGTAAGATTGCAGAAGCAAAAGCAATCGATAACAGTTTGGATCTAATGCGCATCGCACGCTCCTTAAGCACTCGTTAACTAAATTGCCGTATACTCAAACGGCGTCACACTTTGAACACAAAGTCCTCTTTCTATCGCCTATTTTCAAGCAAACTTTCTGTTGGATTTCTGTGATCCAGCTCACTCAAACACGATTAATCCATAAAAAACAAAAAGAAGACCTGCTGTTGCACCAGGTCTTCTTTTTCTGTGTTGTTTCTAGCCTGACGCAAAAATGTCACGAATGTGGCAATGTTTCCAAAACGTGAACAAGTTCACAGCATTGATCAGGCTGATTTTGACATCCGTTTACGCTCATGCGGATCCAGATAACGTTTGCGAAGCCGGATCGCATTGGGCGTAACCTCGACCAGTTCATCGTCGTCGATATAGGCGATTGCCTCTTCAAGCGAGAACTGAATATGAGGGGTCAGCCTTACTGCGTCGTCCGAGCCGCTGGCACGCACGTTTGTCAGCTTCTTACCTTTCAGCGGATTCACTTCCAGATCATTGTCTCGCGAATGCTCTCCGATCACCATGCCCTGATAGACATCAGTTTGAGGGCCAACAAACATGCGGCCACGCTCTTCCAAATTCCAAAGCGCATAGGCAACCGCCTGACCGTTTTCCATCGAGATCAGAACACCCGCACGTCGACCCGGAATCTGTCCTTTATGGGCCGCCCAGCCGTGGAAGACACGGTTCAAGACACCAGTTCCGCGTGTATCGGTCAGGAACTCTCCGTGATAGCCGATCAGGCCACGAGACGGCACGTGGGCGATGATCCGGGTCTTGCCTGCCCCTGCAGGGCGCATTTCAGCCAGTTCACCTTTGCGCGCACCCGTGATTTTCTCGATCACCGCGCCAGAATATTCATCATCCACATCGATCGTGACTTCTTCGATAGGTTCAAGGCGCTGGCCGTCCTCCTCGCGGAACAAAACCTGTGGGCGCGAGATGCTAAGCTCGAATCCTTCGCGGCGCATGTTTTCGATCAGAACACCCATCTGCAATTCGCCGCGACCAGCAACCTCGAAGGCCTCGCCGCCGGGCGTGTCGCTGATGCGGATGGCTACGTTCGATTCGGCTTCTTTCATCAGGCGATCACGAATGACCCGAGACTGAACCTTTTTGCCGTCACGACCAGCCAGCGGGGAATCGTTTATGCCGAAGGTCACTGTGATGGTTGGTGGATCGATAGGCTGGGCGGGCAGGGCCTCTTCGACTTGCGGGGATACAAGGGAATCTGCCACGGTGGCTTTGCTCATACCCGCAATCGTGACAATATCGCCTGCTTCAGCGATGTCGATGGGTTGTTGAGCTAATCCACGGAATGCCAGTATTTTCGACGCGCGGAAGCTTTCAATCTGGGTGCCATCTCGGCTGAGTGCTTTGAGGCTGTCACCCGCTTTCAGAGTTCCACTTTCCACGCGACCGGTCAGAATGCGACCGATGAATGGATCGCTGCCCAAAGTGGTGGCGAGCATCTTGAACGGTTCGTCCTTTTTCTCGATCTGCTTGGGGGCGGGGACGTGATCAACGATCAGATCGAACAGGGCGGTCAAGTCCTTGCGCGGACCGTCAAGCTCCATATCGGCCCAGCCGGACCGGCCCGAAGCATACATGGCCGGGAAGTCCAGCTGATCGTCATCGGCGCCCAAGTTGGCGAAAAGGTCGAAACATTCGTCCAGCGCGCGATCAGGCTCGGCATCGGGTTTGTCGACCTTGTTCAGCACGACAATCGGGCGCAGGCCCAAAGCCAGCGCCTTTGAGGTCACGAATTTGGTTTGCGGCATCGGGCCTTCGGCGGCATCGACCAGCAGTACAACGCCGTCGACCATGCTGAGAATACGTTCGACTTCCCCACCGAAATCAGCGTGGCCGGGGGTGTCGACGATGTTAATGCGGGTATCCTTCCACTCAACGCTGGTGGCTTTGGCCAGGATGGTAATGCCGCGTTCGCGTTCCAGGTCGTTGCTGTCCATGGCGCGTTCTGCCACGGCCTGGTTTTCCCGGAACGCGCCGGATTGTTTAAGCAGCTCATCCACCAGGGTCGTCTTGCCGTGGTCCACGTGAGCGATGATTGCGATGTTGCGCAGGTCCATGAGAGGTCAGCCTTTGAACGGGAAGTTGCCGCGCGCATAACGCGGCGCGACAAAATATACCAGCCCTAACCGGCGGTCAGTGGCCCGCTGTAGCTGAAAACAGGTGGATGATCAGAATGCCGCTCAAAATCATGCCCAAACCCAAGACTGCGGGCCAATCGAGTTTTTGGCCAAAAACCAGAAATCCAATCAGTGCGATCAGGGCAATACCAAGGCCCGACCAGATTGCATAGACAATGCCCACAGGCATGACCTTTAACGTGAGGGCCATAAGATAAAAGGCCGACCCATAGCCAACCACGACAAGAGCCGACGGCCAAAATCGCGTAAACTGATGGCTAGCCTGCAACGCAGTCGTGCCGATGGTTTCCGCGATAACAGCCAACATTAGGATTAGGTAGGTCTTTGGCACGAGCGATGCCTCTCTGAATTATCGCGAAAGGTTGAGCATACTTGCGATCATTTGGGCAAGGGGATTCAGATGCAGATGATCAAAACCCTAACTTTACCAAAGGTCAGGTAAACCCGACTATTCGGGCTTTTGCATTTGTGCTAAACACTCGATTGTTTTTAGTGTGTTTTTAATGAGTTTGATAAGATGACGACTTTTGCAAAATCGGTCATTATCGTTTCGGTTTTGATTGTGGCGTTGGGGTGGCTTGCAGACGGGGGGTCCGTCGACATTGATGCAGCCCAGAATGTTGAGCGGTTCACAGGTTTTCCGGTTTAGGCGCCCACCGAGCGATATCCTCGAAAAGGAGCTTTCGGGCTCCTTTTCTTTTCTTCAGACGCTGAGCAATCTTTACTGCTTTTCGATCGCTTTCAGCTTGGATCGATGTTCAGACAGTCTTTTCACCACGAATTGCCGCGCCTTGCGTTCCGCCAGCCTAACCCGGATTTCGGTCAAGAACGCTTCTTCCAGAGATTGCGAGGCTGCACCGAGAACGTCTCCAACCTCCACAAAGAATCGATCCTCGCCCGTCTCGTCCATAACCTTCATCGTGTCCTCGGCCAATCTGGCGGCCAGGGTAGTGATGGTATCGGACATCAGCGCGTATTCTCTGTCAGGCGACGTTTCACGTAATCCGTCACATCTGTCATCAGTGTGTCCATGTGGCGGTCTTGGAAGAAGTGATCGGCACCTTCCACCTCATTATGGGTGATGGTGATACCC
The DNA here is from genome assembly GCF_056534365.1 of Ruegeria sp. D6. NCBI lineage: Bacteria > Pseudomonadati > Pseudomonadota > Alphaproteobacteria > Rhodobacterales > Roseobacteraceae > Ruegeria > Ruegeria sp. D6. The sequence continues at coordinate 970,744 of NZ_JBQFPH010000001.1, forward strand.
TTTTGTTCATGCAGCTTTCCGACCAGAGACGCAGTGTCTGCAGGTGGCGCTACACGGTCCGCCAATCCGTTGATGATCAAGCCAGAAGACGGGCAGGGTGCCAGGAACGAAAAGTCGTACATGTTTGCGGGCGGCGATACACTGATGAAGCCAGTGATCTCGGGGCGGCGCATCAGAAGCTGCATTCCGATCCATGCACCGAACGAGAACCCAGCGACCCAGCAATGCTTGGAGTTGTTGTTCATCGACTGAAGGTAATCCAGCGCTGATGCTGCATCGCTCAGCTCACCTACACCCTGGTCATACTCGCCCTGGCTGCGACCAACGCCGCGAAAGTTAAAACGCAGAACCGTGAAGCCCATGTTGTAAAAGGCGTAATGCAGGTTATAGACCACCTTGTTGTTCATGGTCCCGCCAAATTGTGGATGCGGGTGAAGCACGATAGCGATCGGTGCGTCTTTTTCCTTTTGCGGGTGGTAGCGGCCTTCCAGGCGGCCTTCGGGTCCGGGAAAAATCACCTCGGGCATGTGTGCTTTGGTCCTGTTTTTTGACGCGTCGGCCCCGAGATTATCTTGACGGTAATCCTCAGGTACCTTAGAACGGTTCTAATTACATTGTGTCGCGTGAAAACGCTGTCAGTGGGAGATACGCACTGGCTCGGGCGACGTCAATGTTTTCGCGCAGTTCTTGCCTGAAGGAAACAAAATGAAGCTGTCGACCAAAGGCCGCTATGCGATGGTTGCGCTGGCGGATATCGCACTTCAGTCCTCGGACAAACTCGTCACGTTGGGCGAGATTTCCGAACGTCAGGATATTTCACTGCCGTATTTGGAGCAGCTTTTCGTGAAACTGCGCCGAGCTGATCTGGTCAGTTCAGTACGCGGACCGGGTGGGGGCTATCGCCTGGCGCGACCTGCCTCGGAAATCCGTGTGGTCGAGATACTGGCCGCGGTTGATGAGACGGTGGATGCGATGCACAAGGGGGCAGGTGCCTCGGGCGCGTCTTCGGGCAGCCGGGCGCAGTCACTGACCAATCGGTTGTGGGAAAGCCTGAGCGCGAATGTTTACGTATTCCTGCATCAAACGCGGCTGTCGGATGTAATTCGGAATGATCTTGCACCGTGTCCCGCTGTTCCTAGCTTGTTCGCAGTCGTGGACGATTGATCTGATGACGTTTTTCTGTGTTCCGTCAAAACCCATCTTGGAAAAGATACATCTATGAAACGGGTTTATCTCGACCATAACGCAACCGCCGCTCTGAGGCCCGAGGCCCGCGATGCAATGATCGCGGCGATGGATTTGGTGGGCAATCCGTCCTCGGTCCATGCCGAAGGGCGCGCCGCAAAAGCGGTGGTCGAGAAAGCGCGGGCTCAAATCGCAACAGCGTTTGGGGCCGATGGTGCCGACATCGTGTTTACTTCTGGTGCGACGGAGGCAGCGGCTTTGGCCATGGCGGGGCGCGATCTTCAAGGTGCAGCGATTGAACATGACGCGGTAAGAGCTTGGATTAATGAGGTTCTGCCTGTCTCACAAGGCGGTTACGTTGACGTGCCGGACGCTTCCCGATCCACGCTACAACTGGCCAATTCGGAAACTGGAATTGTTCAAACTTTGCCTGCCGGTCTTGCGGTCACCGACGCGACTCAGGCTTTTGGTAAGTTGCCGATAGCCTTCAACTGGCTGGGGGCTGAGATGGCGCTGATTTCAGCCCACAAACTTGGCGGGCCAAAAGGGATCGGGGCGTTGGTGATGAAACGCGGCACCGATCTTGCTGCGCAAATCAAGGGCGGCGGGCAGGAGATGGGGCGTCGCTCGGGTACAGAAAATGTCACTGGAATTGCGGGGTTCGGAGCAGCAGCTGAAGCCGCGTCCCGTGATTTAGCAAATGGCGTTTGGGAAAACGTTGCAGAACTTAGAAATATTCTAGAAAACGCTCTTGAGGCTGGTACGAAAGCTACTATTTTTGTCGGGAAAGACCAAGGGCGACTCCCCAACACTCTGTGCTTCGCCACACCGGGCTGGAAGGGTGAGACCCAGGTCATGCAGATGGATTTGTCGGGATTTGCGATCAGCGCAGGCTCGGCCTGTTCCAGCGGCAAGGTTCGCGCAAGCGCCGTACTGACGGCCATGGGATTTGATGAGATGACGGCCTCCAGCGCAATCCGCGTATCGCTGGGGCCAGAAACGACGGAAGAAGATGTGCTGCGTTTCGCGGAAACGTGGCTTGAAAAAGAGAAAAAGCATCGCGCGCGGGCCGCGTGATCTGACGGAGGGTGAATTATGGCCGCTTTGGACCAGACCCAGGTGAAAGAGGGTGTCGATCAGGAAACCGTAGACGCGGTTCGCGAGGTCAGCACTTATAAATACGGCTGGGAAACTGATATCGAGATGGAGTATGCGCCAAAAGGCGTGAATCCCGATATCGTTCGTCTGATCTCGGACAAAAATGATGAACCTGAGTGGATGACCGAATGGCGTCTGGCCGCGTTCGAGCGCTGGACCCAGATGGAAGAGCCTAAATGGGCGATGGTGCACTACCCGCCGATCGACTTTCAGGACCAGTATTATTATGCCCGTCCGAAATCGATGGAAGATAAACCCAAATCTCTTGATGAGGTCGATCCCAAGCTTCTGGCGACTTACGAAAAGCTGGGTATCCCTCTGAAAGAACAGATGATCCTGGCAGGTGTCGAGGGCGCTGAGAATGCACCGGCAGAAGGCCGTAAGGTTGCTGTTGATGCAGTATTTGACTCGGTTTCGGTCGGGACGACTTTTCAGGAAGAGTTGAAGAAAGCCGGCGTTATCTTCTGCTCGATTTCCGAGGCGATCAAAGAGCATCCGGAACTGGTCAAGAAATACCTAGGGACGGTCGTACCGGTCTCGGACAATTTCTATGCCACGCTCAACTCAGCTGTGTTCTCGGACGGCTCGTTTGTTTATGTCCCTCCGGGCGTGCGCTGCCCGATGGAACTGAGCACATACTTCCGCATCAATGCGGAAAATACCGGCCAGTTTGAGCGCACGCTGATCATCGCCGACAAGGGCTCTTACGTCTCGTATTTGGAAGGCTGCACAGCGCCTCAGCGCGACACTGCACAGCTTCACGCGGCGGTTGTCGAGATCATCGTCGAAGAAGATGCCGAGGTGAAATACTCGACCGTTCAGAACTGGTTCCCCGGAGATGAGAATGGCAAGGGCGGTATCTACAACTTCGTGACCAAGCGCGCCGATTGTCGGGGTGATCGCTCCAAGGTGATGTGGACGCAGGTCGAAACCGGCTCAGCCGTAACCTGGAAATACCCGTCTTGCATCCTGCGTGGCGACGATAGCCAGGGTGAGTTCTACTCGATCGCAATCACGAACAACATGCAGCAAGCCGACACCGGCACCAAGATGGTGCATCTGGGCAAGAACACCAAGTCGCGGATCGTATCGAAAGGGATCAGCGCCGGTAAGGCGCAGAACACCTATCGTGGTCTGGTGTCGATGCATCCAAAGGCCAAGGATAGCCGCAACTATACGCAGTGCGACAGCTTGCTTATTGGCGACAAATGCGGGGCGCATACGGTTCCGTATATCGAGGTGAAGAACAACTCATCTCGGGTCGAGCACGAGGCGACGACATCAAAAGTGGATGACGATCAGCTGTTCTATTGCCGTCAGCGTGGCATGGACGAGGAAGAAGCCGTGGCCTTGGTCGTCAACGGGTTCTGCAAGGACGTTCTGCAGGCGCTGCCGATGGAATTTGCGATGGAAGCGCAACAGCTTGTGGCAATCAGCCTTGAGGGATCAGTCGGCTGATGACACCAAAACCCCAACAGCGAATCCGAAAGGACGATGTCCTGACCGTGCTTGGCTATGCGTTGCCGGTGCTCGGCGGCCTGTTGGGGGTTGCTTACGTCAATACCAAGTACATGGACTTCATAAACCCGGTTTGGGCAGTGGGCGCAGGCGCGTTGCTTGGATGGATTATCGCCCGTGTGATCCGCAAGGCACTGGGATAGGAACACATCGGGGCCACGTTACGCCCCTTGCGAGATGCAAAAGGACAAAAAATGCTGGAAATCAACAACCTGCACGTCAAACTTGAGGAAGAAGACAAGCAAATTCTGAAAGGGGTCGACCTGACGGTCGAGCCTGGCAAGGTGCATGCGATCATGGGGCCCAATGGCTCGGGCAAATCAACGCTCAGCTACGTGTTGTCAGGCCGTGATGGCTATGAGGTGACCGAGGGCGGCGCGACGCTTGATGGCGAGGATCTGCTTGAGATGGAACCGGAAGAACGTGCAGCCGCAGGTGTGTTTCTGGCGTTCCAGTACCCGGTCGAGATTCCCGGTGTAGGCAACATGACCTTCCTGCGCACCGCCGTGAATGCGCAGCGCAAAGCACGTGGCGAGGAAGAGCTGTCGGCGACAGATTTTTTGAAAGAGGTTCGTGCCAAGGCCAAGGCTCTGAAAATCGACGCTGAAATGTTGAAACGCCCGGTCAATGTGGGCTTTTCAGGCGGTGAGAAAAAGCGCAATGAAATCCTGCAAATGGCGATGCTTGAGCCGAAGATGTGTATCCTGGACGAAACGGACTCGGGCCTTGACGTAGACGCGATGAAGCTGGTGGCCGAGGGCGTGAACGCGTTGCGTGATGAGGGGCGCGGGTTCCTTGTTATCACGCACTATCAGCGGCTTCTCGATCACATCAAACCTGACGTGGTTCACATCATGGCGGATGGTCGTATCGTGAAATCCGGTGGTCCCGATCTGGCGCTGGAAGTTGAAAACAACGGCTATGCCGACATACTGGCCGAGGTGAACTGATGGCATTGCCCCAAGCAAAACAAACGGCGACCGAGGAACGGCTGGCAGCGCTGACCATGCCGGATGCGGGATGCACACGCAAAGCGCGCGAAGCCGCAATTGCACGTGTAAGCGCGATGGGTCTGCCCAGTCGTCGAGATGAATACTGGAAATATACTCGTCCAGACACTCTGGTCTCTGCGGAAGCTCCCAGTGCTGCTTTGTTCAAAACGGATGAACCGGCTCTGTTCCACGCGCTCGACCGGCTGAAGATCGTTTTCATTGATGGCGTATTCAGCCCGGAAGAGTCCGATGATCTGTCTCTGGAGGGTGTAACGATCGATCGGCTGGAAGATATCTGTTGCAAAGATATCCATTGGGCCAAAGAGTTATACGGCGTTCTTGAAGAAAAAGGCCAAAATCCAGTGGCGCGTCCCTTGGCGGCGCTGAACACGGCCTATGCATCTGACGGCGTTGCCATTCATGTATCTGGCAAGCCGAGCAAACCGATTAACCTGATTTATCGCCATGAATCCGAAACGTCGGATGCAATCCTGCATCATGTCGTTCGGGTTGAAAGCGGTGCCGAAGTCACGATCCTTGAAAACGGACCCGCAGCTTCGCGCTTCAACAAATGCATGGAGATCGATATCGCCGACAATGGCACACTGCATCATATCCGTGCGCAGGGCCGGGATCATCAACGCCGTGCGGCGACTCATATGTTCTCGCGGCTTGGTAAGGAATCCGTCTATAAATCCTTCACGCTGACCGTGAACGGAGTTTTGACGCGAAACGAGCAAGTCGTCGAACTGACGGGTGACGATGCGGTCGCGCACGTGGCGGGTGCGTGTGTTGGAGACGGTGATTTTCTCCATGATGACACGGTCTTTGTCACCCATGATGCGGTGAATTGCGAAAGCCGCCAAGTGTTCAAGAAGGTGCTTCGCAACGGGGCGACGGGTGTTTTTCAGGGCAAGATCTTGGTAAAGGAAGGCGCTCAGAAAACCGACGGTTACCAGATCAGCCAGTCGCTGCTTCTGGACGATGACAGTCAGTTCCTCGCAAAGCCCGAGCTCGAGATTTACGCCGATGACGTGGCGTGTTCGCACGGTTCAACCTCTGGCGCCATTGATGAAACGGCTTTATTCTACCTACGCTCGCGTGGAGTCCCGACGGCAGAGGCAACGGACATGTTGACACTGGCCTTCCTGGCTGAAGCCGTTGATGAAATCGAGGACGAGGATCTGGCAGCTGATATCGTGTCCCGATTGCAAGATTGGCTGGCACGCCGCCGCTGATGCCTGTCACAACTGATATCGTGGCCACGTATCGCGGACCGGGGCGTGTGGTGCGTCGGCTGCTTGATATGGGGCCGCGCGAAGATCGCGCATTGGCGTTTGTGATGGCGTTCTGTGTAATAGGCTTTATCGCGCAATTGCCCGGCCTTGCACGGAGGGCTCATCTGGAAGGGATAGAGCTGAACATGCTGATGGGCGGGGCCCTGTTGGGCTCGGTCTTTATACTGCCATTGTGCTTTTATCTTCTTGCTTGGCTCACCCATTTCATCGCGCGGATGATGGGGGGCGTTGGCACCAGCTATGGCGCGCGGCTAGCCTTGTTCTGGGCGCTTCTCGCGTCAGCGCCTTTGGTGTTGCTGAATGGGCTGGTGTCCGGTTTCATCGGCCCCGGGTCAGCGCAAACACTTGTGGGGCTGTTATGGGTTGCGGTTTTTCTCTGGTTCTGGTTGTCGGGCCTCAAGCAATCGCAAAAGGCTGCTAAATGAATTCCACCGCACTGCTCAACCTGGTCGTTCTGACCCTGTCTGATCCAGCCGAAGCCGCAAGACGATTGCTCGCGTTGCGGCTGGGTACGGATGTACTGTGGCTCGCCTTCTCTCTCGCGGTGATCCTGAACGCTCTGGTCCAGTCTGCGTCCAGCTTCGTCCTGCCGCTTATCAGTCCGGATGTTCAGCAACTGGCTGAGCCACTATCGAGGACGCTTTTTGTTTCCGTTGCGGCAATCATGATCAGCGTCGTGACGTTCCTGTTAGTGGGCCGCGTCCTGGGTGGAACGGGAACGTTCAATGACTTCATGGCGCTGATTGTCTGGTTGCAAATCCTGCAAATTGCGGGGCAAGCAATCATTCTAGCGCTGGTTGCAGCGCTGCCGTTTCTATTCTTACCGGCCAGTCTGGCGATGCTGGGTCTTAGCCTTTACATCACCCTGCATTTTCTCAACGAGGCGCATCGATTTAATTCGTTGGGAAAGTCGTTTGTTGTGATCCTGATCTCTGGTCTTGTGGCCGTCCCGTTTGTTCTTTGGCTGATCCCCGCCGGGTCTGTATAGGGAAGTCCTGTCTATGTATGACGTACAAAAAATCCGCGCAGATTTTCCGATCCTGTCACGTCAGGTCAACGGAAAGCCGCTGACTTATCTAGACAATGGGGCCTCCGCGCAGAAACCCCAGGTAGTGATCGACGCGATCACGCAGGCCTATGCGCACGAATATTCGAACGTGCATCGAGGGCTTCACTATCTGTCAAATCTCGCGACCGAGAAATATGAGGCCGTCCGTGGCATGGTTGCGCGGTTTCTGGGCGTATCAAACGAGAATGAGATTGTCCTGAATTCGGGTACGACCGAGGGAATCAATTTGGTCGCCTACGGTTGGGCAATGCCACGCCTGCAGGCGGGGGACGAGATTGTCCTCAGCGTGATGGAACATCACGCCAACATCGTGCCGTGGCACTTCCTGCGCGAACGGCAGGGCGTGGTGCTGAAATGGATCGACGTCGATGCGACCGGCCATCTTGACCCTCAGGCAGTAATCGACGCCATTGGCCCCAAGACAAAGCTGGTTGCGGTGACCCAGTGCTCGAACGTGCTGGGCTCTGTGGTTGATGTCAAAGCAATCACGCAAGGCGCCCACGCCAAAGGCGTTCCGGTTCTGGTGGATGGCAGCCAGGGCGCGGTTCATATGCCCGTCAATGTCGATGACATCGGATGTGACTTCTATGCCATCACGGGTCATAAACTGTACGGCCCGTCCGGTTCTGGCGCAATTTTTATCAAATCGGACCGCATGGCTGAAATGCGCCCCTTTATTGGTGGCGGTGACATGATCAAAGAGGTTTCAAAAGATCAGGTGATCTACAACGATCCGCCAATGAAGTTCGAGGCCGGAACCCCCGGCATCGTGCAGACCATCGGGTTGGGTGTGGCGCTTGACTATATGATGGACCTTGGCATGGAGAGCATCGCATCGCATGAGGCCGGCTTGCGCGATTATGCGATGCAACGGTTGAATGGATTGAACTGGCTGCAGGTTCAAGGCACCACAGCGAACAAAGCCGCGATATTCAGCTTTACTTTGGATGGGGCAGGGCATGCCCATGATGTTTCAACCATTCTGGACAAAAAGGGTGTCGCCGTGCGCGCAGGCCACCACTGCGCCGGGCCGCTGATGGATCATTTGGGGGTCACTGCTACCTGTCGTGCCAGCTTTGGGCTTTATAACACGACTGATGAGGTCGACACTTTGATCGATGCGTTGGAGCTTGCCCACGATCTGTTTGCCTGATCGTACTGCGGATTTGCAGTTGCACCCGGATTGGAACGAGGGTAGCTAACGGCCAAGGCACCTGTAGCTCAGCTGGATAGAGCGCTGCCCTCCGAAGGCAGAGGCCAGAGGTTCGAATCCTCTCAGGTGCGCCATTTCACCCTTGCTAGTCGTCATATTACGCAGAACTGACGGTGCACGAACCTGTTTTTCCAGGCAAAACAAAACCCCCGCCAGAACTATCTGATGGGGGTTGTGCAACAGCGAAAGATGAAATGCTCGATTAGCCGCGCCACGAGCGGATGACACCGCAATCCATGTGAACGAAATTCGAACGATAGTACTGTCCAACGCCACCGGCACGACAGGCCATCGCTGCTTTACCCATTTGCGAGACCGAGCGTGATGACAGTCGCAGATCAGCAGCCTGACCCTTCATATGAAGCGAATTCTTGGCAACACCCCGCGAGCGGCGGCGCAGCATTGCGTTGGTTTGCGGCGAGCGGTAACCCGACAGCAGCATGTAGGGTTCGCTGACATCCAGAAGATTGTGGGTGGCAGCCATGATGTCGATGGTCCTCAGGTCCACGGACTTGACTTGATCGCTGCGCCAGTCGCGCATGAAGTGGTTGACCTCTTTCACCGCGTCTTTGATGTATTTGCCATCAACCCAATAGACCATATCGATACGTTCACCGGTACGGCCGGAATACATGCGGATACGGCGAATATCACCTCCGCCGCGAAGGAAACCTGCTGCGTTGGAATATGTGGGGGCTGCAACAACTGCGGTTGCGGCGAATGCGCCCAATAGGGCACGCCGGGTCAGGCCCGAGGTACTGCTCTTGGTCATTTTTTGTTTCGTCCCGTACTGTTCCTGCCTGCACACGATGTTACGCGCGCCGTATTAATTTTTTCCCATCCCAGATGCGGGATTTATGGCACAGTAGGATTCAACAGCCAAGAAATCTTTGGTCGCAGTCAAATCAAGGGGGAAATTTCGGCAGTTTTTTGCGCAACTGATGCAAGTATGCTTGCTTTTGGCGCAGTTCGCGCGTCGGCGATGCAAACGCGCACCAGGGGTCAAAGAAGCGGTCTGGTGATGAATTTGTGAATAGACATCAGGCGCTCAGCAAAACATTATTTTCAGACGCCGTTTATAGGGCGTGACAAGTCATTGAAGAAACAGGGCCATCCTATGTCATTTGTTACCCGTGCTCGTTCAAGTGTTTTTATCGCCGCTTTCCTTGTGGCTTCGGCCTCAGTCGCGCAGGCGGGGACGGATGGCACAGCGTTTCAAATGGCCGTTGCGGAAAGTGTGTCCAACAGCCCGGCAATTGCTGAGTTTTATCGCACAAACGGGTTTGATCCGGTTTGGGTTGGCGATACGCCCGAACATGCTGCACGACGCAAAGCCCTGATCGAAGCGCTTTCGACGACCGATCTGCATGGATTGCCTGGGGCACGTTACGACGTCCAGACTTTGAAGACAAAGATGCAGGACGCGCGCAACACCCGTGATCTGGGCATGCTCGAGGCCGAGCTGACTCGGGTTTTTGTCAAATATGCCAGAGACTTGCATTCCGGTTCTGTAACGCCTTCGCAGATTGATCCCGGCCTAGTGCGGGCGGTGGAACGACGCAGCGCCGCAGAGCATCTTGAACTGCTCGTTTCCAGCCAGGGTGATACCTATTTCAGGGATATGATGCCTCAATCGCGCCAGTATCTTGCGCTGTTGAAACAGAAGAAGGCGCTGGAAGCGCTGATGACACAAGGTGGCTGGGGCGAGACCGTTCCTGTCTCCAAGCTTGAGCTTGGGGACACAGGGAACAGTGTCATCAGGCTGCGCAATCGACTTGTCGCGATGGGTTATCTGAAGCCTACTGCCAGCCCAAACTATGATGATGCGCTGTTTGCGGCGGTGCAATCCTTTCAGGCTGCTCATGGTCTTGAGGCGGATGGCGTAGCTGGCAAAGGCACTATTTCCGAGATCAATCGCCCAGTTTCAGACCGCTTGAAAGCTGTTTACGTTGCGCTTGAACGGGAGCGCTGGTTACCCAAAGACCGTGGTGAGCGGCATATTCTGGTGAATCTGGCCGATTTTTCTGCCAAGATCGTCGATGACGGGCAGGTCACGTTTGAGACTCGTGCTGTGATCGGCAAAAACACACATGATCGCCGCAGCCCAGAGTTCTCGGATGAGATGGAGCATATGGTGATCAACCCAAGTTGGTATGTGCCACGCTCGATCATCACGAAGGAATATCTGCCGCAATTACGGGCCAATCCAAATGCTGTCGGCCATATCCAGATCACCGACCGCCGTGGCCGTCAGGTGAATCGTGGAGCGGTTGACTTTACCCAGTTCACTGCGCGTAATTTCCCGTTTTCCATGCGTCAGCCCCCCAGCAAAAGCAACGCACTGGGGCTGGTGAAGTTCATGTTCCCTAATAAGTACAACATCTATCTGCATGATACGCCTCAGAAATCTCTGTTCGCACGCGAGGTTCGGGCATTCTCGCATGGATGCATCCGTTTGGCGCAACCGTTCGAGTTTGCCTATAAGCTGCTGGCCAAGCAGGAGGAGGATCCAAAGGCGTTTTTCCACCGCGTGCTGAACGCGGGCAAAGAAACGAAGGTTGAACTGGATAAAAAAATTCCGGTGCATCTGATTTATCGCACGGCCTATATTGGCCCCAAAGGCGAGGTGCAGTATCGCCGCGACGTGTATGACCGGGATCGCAAAATCTGGGAAGCGCTGCAAAAGGCAGGGGTGGTCCTGCCGGACGTTCAAGGGTAATCACGAGGCAAATCCCGCCACGAGGACGCCCGACATGCAGTTTACCGTTCAACAAATCGCCGATTCCCTGGGGGTCGCCGCAGAAGGCCAGACTGGCCTGACCATCTTGCGGGCAGCCGAGCCGGGAGATGCCGGGCCAACCGATCTGGCCATGGCGATGTCGCCAAAATATGCTGAAGCCTTGGAGACCGGTACAGCACGGGCCGCGGTTTTGTGGGATGGCGCGGACTGGAAAGCACTGGGGCTTGAGGCCGCCATTTTTGTGCAACGCCCCCGCATGGCGATGGCAGGGATCACCGCGATGCTGGATCGCGGGCAGGGGATCGCGCCGGGAATTCATCCATCGGCTGTCATTGATGAAACCGCCGAGATCGGGGTCGACGTATCGGTCGGCCCGCTTGCTGTTATCGGTGCGCGCGCGCGCGTCGGCGCGGGTTCGGTTATCGGCCCGCATTGCGTGATCGGGATGGATGCGTCGCTTGGTGAAAACGCGCTGCTGCGCGAAATGGTCAGCATCGGTGCGCGGGCTCAAATCGGTGATCGCTTTATCGCGCAGCCGGGTGCCCGTATCGGCGGGGACGGTTTCAGCTATGTCACACCAGAAGTCTCGGGTGCCGAAAATGCGCGGAAAACTCTGGGTGATCAGGGGGATGCAAAGGCGCAAAGCTGGTTGCGCATCCATTCGCTGGGTGCGGTCGAGATTGGCGACGACGTCGAAGTCGGCTCGAACTGCACTGTCGACAACGGGACCATACGCAATACTGTAATCGGAAGTGGATCGAAACTGGATAATCTTGTCCACGTGGGACACAACACCCGAGTCGGGCAGGATTGTTTGTTATGTGGGCAAACCGGCGTTTCTGGTTCGGTCGAGATTGGTAATAACGTAGTACTGGGTGGTCAGACTGGTGTTGTCGACAATATTTTCATCGGGGATGGCGTGATTGCCGGTGGCGGCACCAAGATTCTGTCAAATGTTCCTGCTGGTCGCGTGATCATGGGCTACCCGGGCATTAAAATGGAAAGCCATACCGAGATATATAAAGCCCAACGTCGTCTGCCCCGATTGTCGCGCGACGTCGAGGCGTTGAAAAAGGCTGTTTTCAAACAGCCTTCAAGTGATTAAATCATCCCCAAGGCGAAAATCAGGGGATCGAGATGAGCATCAGCGACCGCGTCATAGCAATCATTGCCGAACAGGCCGTGCTTGAGCCTTCGGATGTGACGCCCGACAGTACGCTCGAAGAATTGGGCATCGATAGCCTGGGTCTTGTTGAGAGTATCTTTGCCATCGAGGAAGAGTTCGATATCACCGTGCCCTTCAACGCAAACGAGCCCACATCCGGCGATTTCGACATTTCGAATGTGACAGCGATCATTGCGGGTATCGAAAAACTCGTATCGGAAAAGGTCTGACCGCCGGTATGAAACGCGTCGTCATTACGGGTGCTGGCACCATTAATGCGTTGGGCCATTCCGTCCCCGACACTCTGGAAGCCATGCGCGAGGGTCGTTGTGGTATCTCCGAGCTTGAGTTTCGTGATGTGGATCGCCTGTCGATCAAGATCGGTGGTCAAGTCCGGGGTTTTGAGGCCGAGGGCCGTTTCAACCGCCAACAGATGACGCTGTATGATCGGTTCACGCAGTTCACGTTAACCGCCGCCAAAGAAGCGATCGATCAATCCGGCATCGTATTCTCGGGTGACACAGCCGCGCGGTCGGGGGTGGTTCTGGGAACGGCCGGTGGTGGCGTCTCCACCTGGGATGACAACTACCGCTCGGTTTACGAGGATGGCAAAAATCGCGTGCATCCTTTTGTCGTGCCCAAGCTGATGAACAACGCGGCGGCCAGCCACGTTTCAATGGAGCACAACCTCAAAGGCCCTAGCTTTACAGTATCAACAGCGTGTGCGTCCTCGAACCATGCAATGGCGCAGGCATTTCAGATGGTGCGCAGCGGTGCAGCGCCCACCATGGTGACCGGTGGTTCGGAGTCGATGCTGTGCTTTGGGGGCGTCAAGGCATGGGAAGGGCTTCGCGTCATGTCAAAAGATGCCTGTCGGCCCTTTAGCGCAAACCGAAACGGGATGGTGCAAGGCGAAGGTGCGGGTGTTTTTGTGTTCGAAGAATACGAACACGCGCGCGCGCGCGGAGCAGATATCCTGTGCGAGGTCGTGGGATTCGCCATGTCCTCGGACGCGGCCGACATAGTTATGCCCAGCAAACAAGGGGCAGCACGGGCCATGGCCGGGGCGTTATCGGATGCACGGCTGAATGCAAGCGATGTGGGTTACATAAATGCCCATGGGACCGGCACGGCTGCAAATGACAAAACCGAATGTGCAGCCGTTGCTGGTGTGTTTGGTCCGCACGCCGACGATCTGATGATTTCGTCAACAAAGTCCATGCACGGACACCTGATCGGCGGAACCGGCGCAGTTGAGCTATTAGCCTGTATCATGGCCCTGCGCGACGGGGTGATCGCCCCGACCATTGGCTATGAAGAGCCCGACCCCGAATGCGCGCTGGATGTGGTGCCAAACGAGTCGCGTGAGGCGAAAGTTAATGTCGCCCTTAGCAATGCTTTCGCCTTTGGTGGGCTGAACGCCGTTCTTGCGTTGAAGCGTATATGAAGAAACCGCCGTGTTATCACGGCGGCTTTCTTATTCGATGTTTTTGCGGGGCTTAATTTATGGAAACATTCAGCCCGTCAAAGCCTGCTGTGAAGCCAGACAAAGACATGTCCATATTCAGAACCTGATCTGGCAGGCGCGCAGGAACCAGCGACAGCACCGCCTTTTGGCCTGATTTCATCGCGTCGATATCACCCTGAGTCAAACCCAGTTGCGCCACGCAGCCAACCGGAATGCAGTGGTGATAATTGTAAAGCTTGCGCGGTGCCCCATCGATCGACATAGCCAATTGCGCCTGCAGCAGGGTTTCGAGCGGTACAACAACATTCGCCCAAGCAACAGCGGCACCGCCTTCGGGCAGTTTTCCGATCGAAACTTCGGCAATCGGATCACCCTGTTGGTTATTCAGGATCTGAACCATCGCGCAGGGATCGTCTTCGCCTTCGGTTTTGATGCAGGAAATATTCCATTCACCCGTTTGTTCTTTGACGTATTGCTCGCCAACACGGGGACCGGATTCACCCAGATCCAGATCGCTGCCAACTTCGGCTTCAGCACCGGCTTCAGGTTGCTGTGTGGTTTCCTGCGCAAATGCTGTTCCGCATAAAAGTGCTGCGGCCGCCACATTAAAAGGGACAAGTTTCCTGATCATGAATGCCTCATCTAACTGATCCAGTTTTTTGTTTCCTCTATCACCGCAATTCAGTGGTGTCAGGGTAAATCCGAATTCCAGACCGGGAATTGATCGTTTTTTGCCGAAATGCGTGGGAAACACCGCGATCTGCAACGAAAAAGGGAGCCGGTGGAGCGGCTCCCTTCCTGAATATTTTCTCCCCGTCGGACTGGCCGACTTAGTTATGCGCAGACGTTACGAAAGGGGAACCCGTTGGTCAACTCCTAACCCTAAAAAACTATTCTTGCGTCTTTCGGTTTTTGTAGAATTTAAAAAAAGCCGTGCCCAAAGGCACGGCCAGTCGACAGGGAGGAAGTTTGCACCCGCAGCCAAGCCACGAGAAGCAACATTTACTCTCGCAGCGAAAGGTTAACTTTGTATGCTTGCAGCAGATCGGTAGAATTCGGGACAGATTTTCAATGGACAACAAGATCTTCGTAGGCGGTGGTGGCGACGGCTATTCAGTGGCACAGGGGCTGTCGCTGAAATATGCGAACCGCCATGGCCTGATTGCTGGTGCGACCGGTACGGGCAAAACGGTTACGCTGCAAATTCTGGCTGAAGGCTTCTCACAGGCGGGGGTTCCAGTGTTTCTGGCCGATGTGAAAGGTGACTTGTCGGGGCTGGCGCTGCCTGGAAGCGAAACCCACAAATTACACCAGGCTTTTTTGGATCGGGCCGAGAAGATCGGGTTCGGCACATTCTCTTACGCCGCGTGTCCAGTCACGTTCTGGGATCTGTTTGGCGAGCAGGGGCATCCGGTCCGGACCACAGTGACCGAGATGGGCCCACTGCTACTATCGCGACTGATGGAGCTGAGCGAGGCGCAGGAAGGCATTCTGAACATCGCCTTTCGGGTCGCAGACGAAGAAGGCATGCCGCTGCTCGACCTGAAAGACCTGCAGGCATTGCTGGTCTGGATAGGCGAGAATCGCGCCCAACTATCGCTGCGCTATGGCAATGTCTCGACATCTTCGATCGGTGCTATTCAACGCCGCTTGCTGGTTCTGGAAAATCAGGGCGGTACCAATCTGTTTGGCGAGCCTGCGTTGGACCTGGCCGACCTGATGCGGACAGATGCGAACGGGCAGGGGATGGTGAACATTCTGGCCTCTGACAAGCTGATGGGCTCTCCGCGCCTATACGCGACTTTCCTGTTGTGGCTGCTTAGCGAATTGTTTGAAGAACTGCCCGAAGTGGGGGACCCTGAAAAACCGAAGCTGGTGTTCTTCTTTGACGAAGCGCACTTGCTGTTCGAGGACGCCCCCAAGGTGCTGGTGGACAAGGTCGAGCAGGTGGCGCGCCTGATCCGATCAAAGGGCGTTGGCGTTTATTTCATCTCGCAGAATCCGGCAGACATCCCGGAAGATATTTTGGGTCAGCTGGGCAACCGGGTCCAACATGCGCTGCGGGCCTTCACAGCGCGCGACCGCAAGAATCTGCGACTTGCTGCTGAGACCTATCGTGAAAACCCAGCTTTCGATACTGAGACCGCAATCCGAGAGGTGGGCGTGGGCGAGGCCGTGACGTCGATGCTGCAAAAGAAGGGTGTACCGGGCGTGGTCGAGCGCACTTTGATCCGGCCACCGGGCTCACAACTTGGTCCGATTACCAAAGCTGAGCGTCAGTCGGTGATCAAAGCTTCGCCGATGGATGCAAAATACGGCAAGCGTATCGACCGCAAATCGGCGTTTGAGATTCTGCAGGCGCGCGCGGATGCCGCTGCGAATGCGGCGGAACAGGCGGAATCCGACGAAGTTCTGGAACAGCAGACCCCGGCAGAACGCGAATACGCCTCGGCCCGAAGGTATTCGGGCAACCGCGTTGGGCGATCGTCATCTCGTCTTTCGCGCAAAAAGGATAGCTTCGCCACGGCCATGAGCGAGGCCGTGATCAAAGAGCTGAAAGGAACAACTGGCCGCCGCATCGTCAGGGGCATACTGGGCGGCTTGTTCCGCAATCGATAGAATCCGGAGCGCAGCGCGCGCCGAACCAGTCGCGCGCCCATATTGTTATCGATTAAGCCGGCGCAGGCCTTCCTGTCTGCAATAATTATCCGCCTCGGGCACCGACATTTTGGTGGCCGGAAAATCGATTGCGCGGTCCCAGGTGACGCGGTCCTGGCGGTAAAGCTGACAGGTCACAACACCTTTGGGCGTCTGGACCTTGACCGGGGTGGTCTCCAACTGTTCGGGTGAGGGAATACACGCTGATAGCGTTGCCATCAGCGGGATCCCGATTGCGAAAACTCTGAGTGGTTTAATCATTGCGACTACGGTGCTCTCATCTTGGTTAACTGTCAGATCGTTACAACTCCGCACCAAACAAACATGGTATGGGGCACAGCGCGATGTGGTGGATCACGATACACCGATTTAGAGCGTTCTGACTCGCCGCACAATAAAACGCACCGATTAACGGTGCGTTAGGGGAATTTCGCAGGAAATTTTGCTTATTTCTCGGGGATCAGCCCTCTTGGACTGAATCTGAGAACAATCAAAAGAATCAGTCCCATGGTGAACAGGCGCATATGTGCGGCGCTATCGATCAGATGCGTCTTAAGTGCGCTGCCGTCAGGCATGCCTGAGGTTATCAGGTTCATCAGCCACAGGCCCATGGGTTCAACCTGAACCCACAGGAACCAGATCAGGAACGCTCCCAGTACGGCTCCGAAATTGTTGCCCGACCCGCCGACGATCACCATGACCCAGACAAGGAAGGTAAAGCGGAGCGGGTTGTAAGTGCCCGGCGTCAGCTGCCCGTCCAAAGTGGTCATCATCGCACCGGCGATGCCGCAGATGGCTGAGCCCAGAACAAAGATCTGTAGATGGCGGCGGGTGACATCCTTGCCCATCGCCTCGGCGGCAACCTCGTTGTCGCGGATGGCGCGCATCATGCGGCCCCAAGGGCTTTTCAACGCCATCTGAGCCATCCACAGCAGCACCATTAGCACGATCAGGAACAGCAAAGAGTAGCCCAGCTTGACGGAAAGCGTCGAGGCAGTAACCGGATCCAGCCCGAACCACTCGGCCCTTGCAAGGAAAGTTGGGTCTTGCTGCAATTCAACTTCGTAGCCAACCACCGGTGAGGGGCGTGGAATGCCGTAGACGTTCTTGACCCCACGTGCCAGCCAGTCCTCGTTTTTCATGACGGCGATGATGATCTCGGCGATACCAAGTGTGGCGATTGCCAAATAGTCCGAGCGCAGGCCCAGCGCTGTTTTTCCGATCAGCCATGCTGCGCCCGCCGCCAAAAGTCCCCCGGCAGGCCAAGCGAATAGGACAGGAAGGTTCAAACCGCCGATATTACCAGCGACAGCAGGATCAATCGCTTCGATCGCAGCTACGTTGGGATCAAAAATTGCGCGGTAAACAAAAAAACCTACGACCAGAATACCGATGATTGCAAAGGTTTGTGTGCGTCCCTTGGGCATTTTTTGGGCCACCATCACAGCTGCAACCACGGTTGCCGCGCCCATTAAAAGCGACAGGATGACGCCATATCCTCCACCAGACCAGGCGCCGGGGGTTGGGGGTGTCGAAACCAGCACAACCGCGAGCCCGCCCAGCGCGACAAAGCCCATGACACCAACGTTGAAGAGGCCAGCAAAGCCCCATTGCAGGTTGACGCCAATCGACATGATGGCCGAGATCAAGCCCATGTTCAGGATCAGGATTGCGGCGTTCCAGCTTTGGGTGAATCCGGTCAACAGGATGAGTGCGCCGACGACCACAAAAAGCAGCGTGTTTTTGACGGGCTCGCTCATATCACTTTTCCTTTGAACAAGCCGGTTGGCTTAAACAGAAGTACGATCAGCAAAATGGCAAAGCTGACAGCGAATTTGTAATCGGTGGACAGGAACTGCACCAAACCTGACGGCTCCAGATTTTCAGGTGCCAGATAGGTGAGCACTTTCTTCCACGCGTAGGTGATCGTCACCTCAGAAAACGCGATGATGAAACCGCCCGCGATAGCGCCCAGAGGGTTTCCGAGGCCACCCACGATAGCCGAGGCAAAAATCGGCAGCAAAAGCTGGAAATAGACAAATGGCTTGAAGCTTTTGTCGAGGCCGTAGAGCACACCAGCAGTGGTCGCCAGCGCGGCAACGATGATCCATGTGATCATCACCACGCGCTCGGGGTTGATACCGGACAGCAACGCAAGATCCTCATTGTCAGAATAGGCCCGCATTGATTTGCCGGTGCGCGTTTTGTTCAGGAACCAGAACAACAGCGCCACGGCGACAACCGCGACGATCACCGTGATGCCCTGGGAGGTCTTGATTGCCAGCCCTTCACGCAGCCCAGTCATCGCCTTGAAATCTCGCGCCGAGACGATGAAACGCGCTCCGTCCGAGAACCTTTGGTCATCCGGACCGATGATGAAACGAACCAGCCCGTTCATGATGAACATCACGCCCATCGAGACGATCACCAGAATGACAGGTTTGGCCTTCTGTTCCCGATAGAAGCGATAGACCAACCGGTCGGTGATCAGCACCAGAACGATACAGCCCAAAATGGCAAAGGGCAGGGCGAGCAGAGCCGTTGGCAACGGCCCGAAACTGACGCCTGCGGCTTGTAGGCCCCAAGTGACCAGCACCGCGATCATCGCGCCAAAGGCCATCGTATCGCCATGGGCAAAGTTCGAAAACCGCAGGATGCCGTAGATCAGCGTCACCCCCAAAGCGCCCAGCGCCAACTGGCTGCCATAGGCGATTGCGGGAACAAGAACGAAGTTGGAGAGCGCCACAAGGGCGTTGAGGAAGTCCATTAGTTAGTTACCTCATTTTCCAAGCTCGTACGTCTTTTCGACCTGATTTCAGAGTGATCAAACACGAGAGTAGCTGTCACTGGCGTCATCCCCCCAAGAAACTCTTGCGAACTTCTGGATCGGCCAGCAGTTCCTTGCCCGTGCCGGTATAGGCATTGCGCCCCTGAACCAGCACATATCCCTTGTCGGCGATCTCGAGCGCCTGACGGGCGTTTTGCTCGACCATCAAGATCGGCAGCCCGGTTCGGGAAACCTCGATGATCCGGTCAAACAGCTCATCCATTACGATGGGTGAGACACCCGCGGTGGGTTCGTCCAGCATCAGCACCTTGGGCTGGGTCATCAGCGCGCGGCCCACGGCAACCTGTTGGCGTTGGCCGCCTGACAGCTCTCCGGCGGCCTGATTGCGTTTGTCGCGGAGAATGGGGAAGAGGTCATAGACCTGCTCCATCGTATCCGAGAAATCGTCACGACGGATGAAGGCGCCCATCTCAAGGTTCTCTTCCACCGTCATCGACGTAAAAATGTTCGAGGTCTGTGGCACAAAACCCATGCCGCGCACCACACGATCTTGCGGGCTGAGATTGGTGATGTCTTCACCATCCAGCCGAACAGACCCTTGGCGCACATCCAGCATCCCAAAAACGGCTTTCATCGCGGTGGATTTGCCCGCACCGTTGGGGCCGACGATCACAGCGATCTCACCCTTGTCAACGGCAATGGTGCAGTCATGCAGGATGTCCGGCCCTTTGCCATAGCCGCCGGTCATGGTGTCGCCAATCAGGAAAGGACCGCCCTCGACCCGATGCGTTTCACCGCTTTTGCGATGCGCTGGAGTCATGGTGCCGACACCATGCGTATTGGTGATCGAGGCGTCCTTGTTGCCCTTGTCGTCCTGGTAGGGGTTGTCGCTCATGCGCCCGCCTCCAGCTTGTCTTTGTTCTTCAGGCCGGTGCCTAGGTAGGCTTCGATCACGTGTTCATTGGCCTTGATCTCGTCCAGAGTGCCTTCGGCCAGCACCTTTCCCTCGGCCATACAGATGACCGGGTCGCAAATCTTGCCGATGAAATCCATGTCGTGCTCGATAACGACGAAGGTATAGCCGCGTTCCTTGTTCAGGCGCAGGATCGTGTCGGCGATGGTCATCAGCAGGGTGCGGTTCACACCAGCGCCGACCTCGTCCAAAAACACGATCTTGGCATCGACCATCATGGTTCGGCCAAGTTCCAGCAGCTTCTTCTGACCGCCCGAGACCTGACCGGCCTTGTGATCGGCCAGATGTTCGATTGTCAGGAATTCCAGCACCTCATCGGCTTTCGCCCTAAGTGCGCGTTCCTCATCCGCGATACGCTTACGCCCGAACCATGTGTTCCACAGCGATTCCCCGGATTGTGCGCCGGGCACCATCATCAGGTTTTCACGGCAGCTCATCGACGAAAACTCATGCGCGATCTGGAAGGTGCGCAGCAGGCCCTTATGAAACAGCTCGTGCGGGGGCAGGCCAGTGATATCCTCACCGTCCATGTGTACCTTACCGCTAGTCGGTGGAAGTACGCCCGCGATCACGTTGAATAGCGTGGTTTTTCCGGCCCCGTTCGGTCCGATCAGACCGGTGATCGAGCCCTTTTGGATTTCCAGCGATGCCCCGTCCACCGCATGAAACCCGCCGAAATGCTTGTGCACGTCATCGACGACGATCATCTTTTCCCCTAGCCGCCGTTTTCGGCGTTTTTACCATCCCCGTTAACCGGAGTGCGGCCTTTTTTCATTGAAACAGCCCGGACACAAGGGCCGGGCTGCTTGTTTTTATGACTTTTAACCTTGGATCAACGGAAGTTGACGGTCTTGTTTTCGCCGTCGGTCACCTCGATCTCGCGATAGGAACCTGCGCTTTCGCCAGGGCCGATCAGCTCAACGCCCGATGCGCCGACATAATCGATGTCCTGACCGGCAGCCAACAGCTCCAGACCTTTAGCCAGTTCTCCGGGGAAGATTTGCTCACCCGGAGCATTGGCGACATCCATGATTTTCGCGCCGTATTCAGCGGGGTTGGTCGAACCTGCGGCCTGCATCGCCAGCATGAACAGCGCGGCGGCGTCATAGCTTTCCGGCGAGTAGGGCGACGAACCGTCAAAGCCCGCAGCTTCAGCCATGGCAAAGTACTTCTCGGCACCTTCACCGCCCGAGCCAGCGATCTGACCGAACGAGCCGTTCAGGTCGGGACCAACGTTTGTCGGCAGCGAGTCACCGATCATGCCGCCGGGCAGACCGAATGTATCAAACGCGCCGCTGTCCAGCGCCGACTGGATGATGCCCAGACCACCCTGATCCAGATAACCGGCAACGACCAGAATATCGCCACCGGCCGAGGCCAGCGCGCCCACTTCAGCCGAGTAGTCGGCTTTGCCGTCTTCGTGCGCGGCAACGATGGTCACCTCGCCACCCGATGCCTCGAACGAGGACTGGATCGCATCCGCCAGACCCTTGCCATAGTCGTTGTTGGTGTAGGTCAGCGCGATCGAGCTGATGCCACGATCGTTCAGGATGTCAGCCATCACCTGACCTTCACGCGCATCCGACGGGGCGGTGCGGAAGAACAGGCCGTTGTCTTCCATGGTCGACAGACCCGGAGACGTGGCCGACGGCGAGATCATGACCATGCCGTTCGGGATCGCGACGTTCTGCAGGATCGCGCCAGTGACGCCCGAGCAGTCGCCGCCGATGATACCGGCGACGCCATCGGCGATCATACGTTCGCCGTTCGATGTGGCCAGACCATTGTCGATACAGCCGGTATCGGCGCGGGTTCCGGTCACGCTTGCGCCGTCCAGCAGTTTGCCGGATTCGGTGACCTCGGCCATCGCCATTTCTGCGCCCGAACCCATGGCCGGGGCCAGCGATTCAATCGGGCCTGTAAAGCCGAACAGCACGCCCAGCTTCACGTCCTCGGCCATAGCGGTACCCGCCAGCAGAGCGGTTGCTGCAGTAGCGGTAAGCAGCTTTTTCATTAGGTTACTCCCTATTTATCGTTTGAACGTCGTCGTTCTGGGCATGACCCTAGGCAAGCTGTCCGAAAAAGAAAAGTCCTAACAAAAAAGTGCTTTTGAAAGCAGCAATCCTATCTGTTTTGTTAGGCTAGGTCAGTTTGTTGCGGTGCACCACTAGGGATTGGGTCGGTATGATCAGAACTTTTGCGATTCTCATTCTGTCGTGCTGGTCGATTGCAGGCTGGTCCGATGTCATCAACACAACCGCCGGGCCGGTTCAGGTTACTCAGGTGGTTAGAGGCCTTGATACACCTTGGGCGATTGGCATTCTTCCGGATGGCAGCTTTGTTGTCACTGAGCGAGATGGCGAGCTTTTGTACGTTGCCGGAGGTGAGGCGAAGCGCATCAAGGGTCTGCCAAAAGTGGTCGCGAACGGGCAGGGCGGTCTGCTAGATGTCACCATCGCGCGTGACTTTAATCAGACCCGCGAGCTTTTTCTGACTTTCTCCAAATCGCAACGAGGCGGTGCAGGCACCGCTGTCGCTGTCGCTCGTTTATCGGAAAGCGGAGAACGTCTGACCAATCTGCGCGTGATATTCGAGGCCTCTCCCGGTGGCTCCGGCGGGCGCCACTTTGGTTCTCGCGTAGTTGAAGCGAATGATGGCACGTTGTTCGTCACTATCGGTGACCGAGGTGATCGCCCGGCTGCGCAGGATCGATCGAACCACATGGGTACGGTCATTCGGATCAACCGTGATGGTTCAGTTCCCAGTGATAACCCTTTTGTTGGCGATTCCAATGTAAGGCCCGAGATCTGGTCGTTTGGTCACAGAAACCCGCAGGGTGCCAATTTGGATCTGCAGGGCCGGCTTTGGGTTTCGGAACACGGGGCAAAAGGCGGGGATGAGGTTAATCTGATCAGACCCGGTGCCAATTATGGCTGGCCAGTGATTTCGTATGGCGTTCATTATTCGGGTCAGAAGATCGGTGAAGGCACGTCGAAGCAAGGAATGGAACAGCCCGAGCATTATTGGGATCCTTCCATCGCGCCCTCTGGCTTGCTGGTCTATTCCGGGAAACTATGGCCGGAATGGAAGGGAAATCTGTTCGTTGGCTCTTTGAAATTCGACTACATTGCACGTTTGGCGGGCGATCCACTGCGTGAGGCTGAGCAGATCGAAGGCCCCGAGACCGAACGTGTTCGCGACATCGCCGAAGCACCAGATGGGTCGATCTGGTTCATTTCCGTCGGGCAAGGCGCGGTTTACCGAATGACGCCCCTCTGACGGTATTAAACGGGGTTAGGGCGTTTGCTTCTATGCCATTCGGTCACGGTGTATCTGTTCCGGGCTTCAGGGTGATAAGGAGATTTGAATGAGTGATTTTGTAATCGAGCTTTGTGAAACAATGCCGCCAAAGCGCGAACTGAATTCGATCCTGGCACAATATTACGCGCTTATCGTGCAACGAATGCAGGATATGGGCTTTGAGATTGATCCAGCAGCCCCCGAAAGCGCATTGGCGGAGTTTTGGGCGCATACAGAGGATTACCTACCCCCGAATGGATGTCTTGTGGTGGCGCGAAACGATGCCGGAGACATCATTGGATGTGGGATGCTGAAACGATTTGATCACCAAACCGGAGAACTTAAGCGGGTTTTTGTGACCGAGGAGGCACGGGGGACCGGTGCCGGGCGTGCCTTGATCGAAGCCCGGGAACAGGCCGCGCGTGATATGGGTTTGAAACGCCTCATCGCCGATACGCTTACACCGAATGTCGAAATGCGCGACCTGTACCCCAAACTTGGTTTTGTTGAACTGGACTCACCAATCGAAACCACGACCTATCTGGATCAACCGATGTTACGGCCGCACCTGCACTACTTTGCGAAAGATTTGTAAGGTTTCCCTGCGGCCGTGAATCAAACAGACAACCGACCGCTCTGTGCACCGCGTTCGCGATAAGGCGTGGTGTTGTAATGCGCCCGGTAGCATTTGGAGAAATGCGACGGGCTGGCAAAGCCGCAAGCCAGCGCCACATTGATGACGCTCATATCGGTCTGCATCAGCAAGTTCCGCGCTTTATGCAGGCGCAGTTCCATGTAGTAGCGCTTGGGCGAGCGGCTGAGATAGCGGCGGAACAGACGTTCTAGCTGGCGCGTCGACATGCCTACGTCCTTGGCTAGAATAGAAGGCGAGATTGGCTCTTCTATGTTCTTTTCCATCATCAGGATAACCTGACTGAGCTTGGGGTGGCGCACGCCGATCCGTGTAGGTGTCGACAAACGTTGCGTGTCCTGATCCGTACGTATCGAAGAATAGATCATCTGATCAGCGACCGCGTTGGCCAGGTCTTCTCCGTAGTCTTCGGCAATCAGCTTGAGCATCAGGTCAATCGAGGATGTGCCGCCAGCAGTTGTCATTCGGTTGCCATCAACCAAAAACACCGACTTGGTCAGCTCTACTGTGTCGAATTCTTCGGCAAAACTGTCTGAGTTTTCCCAATGGATCGTTGCGCGCTTGCCTTCCAGCAAACCGGCTTTGGCCAGCGTATAGGCCGCGGTGCAAAGACCGCCGATTTTCAACCCTTTACGCGCTTCGCGGCGTACCCAGTTCAGGATGCGTTTGGTGGTTGCCGCTTGTACATCGACCCCCCCGCAGATCAGGACGACGTCGTCACGCTGCAATTCGGTCAGATCAGAATCAAGATTGAAAGAAGTTCCGGCTGAACAAGTCACTGTTTCACCGCCTTCGCCCGTCAAGGTCCAGGTATAAAGCACTCGGTTGGCCATTCGATTGGCGATCCGCAGACTGTCCAAAGCCGAAGCGAATGACAAAAGGGAAAACTTGTCCAGAAGCACAAATACAAAGTTATGCGGCTTGCCTGTGCTATGATCCACAGTGACAACTTGGCGTTGCTCTTGCATGGCGAACTGTCCTTGATTCGGCGCGCACCGGGATTTCCACGGTGGCGGATATGCCAGTCACCATGCTCAAAGCTTGATTATGGCGTCAAGAGGCGCAAAAGGGATATGGCCTCTCATTCATGCTTTTTGTATAGAGGCCACCTGAAATACTTCAGCGGAGATAAAAGCTATGACTGAATGGCAAAAAACGAACTGGCGCAACAAGCCCCGGGTTCAGATGCCAGACTATACCGACGCGGCCGCGCTGGCCAAAGTCGAGGCGCAGCTTTCGCAGTATCCCCCGCTGGTTTTTGCGGGTGAAGCGCGACGGCTGAAGCAGCATCTGGGAGCCGCGGGCCGTGGCGAAGCGTTCCTGTTGCAAGGCGGAGATTGCGCTGAAAGCTTTGAGCAGTTTAGCGCGGATGCGATCCGTGACACGTTCAAGGTGATGCTGCAGATGGCAATGGTGCTAACTTACGGCGCCAAGGTTCCCGTGGTTAAAGTTGGCCGCATGGCGGGCCAGTTCGCAAAGCCGCGCAGCGCACCTACCGAGGTTGTGGAAGGCGTGGAACTGCCCAGCTACCGCGGTGATATCATCAATGAGCTGGCCTTTACACCCGAGGCACGTATTCCGAATCCCGACAAGATGCTTCAGGCCTATACACAGGCGGCGGCAACACTGAATCTGCTGCGGGCGTTCTCGACCGGTGGTTTTGCGGATATGAGCCACGTGCATTCGTGGACGCTGGGTTTTGCCGACGGGCAAGACGTTCAGAAATACTCTGAGATCGCCGACCGCATTCAAGATTCGATTGACTTCATGGGGGCTGCTGGCATCACCGCCGACACCACCCACGAATTCTCATCGGTGGAGTTTTACACCAGCCACGAGAGCCTGTTGCTTGAGTACGAAGAGGCTCTGACCCGTCTGGATTCGACCTCGGGCAATTGGTTGGCCGGTTCCGGGCACATGATCTGGATCGGCGATCGGACCCGTCAGCCCGACGGTGCGCATGTCGAGTTCTGCCGGGGTGTTCTGAACCCGATTGGTCTGAAATGTGGCCCGACAACCAGTGCCGAAGACCTCAAGGTTCTGATGTCCAAGTTGAATCCCGAAAACGAAGAGGGGCGTCTGACTCTGATCGCGCGCTTTGGTGCAGGTAAAGCGGGTGAGCATCTGCCGCGTCTGGTCAAAGCCGTGAAGGAAGAGGGCGCACAGGTTACTTGGGTCTGCGATCCGATGCATGGCAACACGATCAAATCCGCGACCGGCTACAAGACCCGGCCGTTTGATTCCGTGCTGCGCGAAGTACGCGATTTCTTTGGCGTACATCAGGCTGAAGGCACGATCCCCGGTGGTGTTCATTTCGAAATGACAGGGCTGGATGTCACCGAATGCACCGGAGGTGTGCGCGCGGTGACCGAAGAGGATCTTTCGGATCGCTATCACACAGCTTGCGACCCGCGCCTGAACGCCTCGCAGTCGCTGGAACTTGCATTCCTTGTCGCGGAAGAACTGACCAACCTACGTCGTGACCGCAGCAAGCGCGCTGCAAGCTGACTTCGAATACATCCTGAATTAGTAAGACGGCGGGCCTCATGCCCGCCGTTTTCATTTAGTCGTCACGTGATGATACCAACCTTAGGTGCGGTGCCCCTTTGAACGCGGTCTGGTCTTCAGCGAACCCCTCTGCTTGCTGTTGGATAGGCCTCGGAGGCTGTTGCAAATCAGAGATCGTGTTGACGCGGCGATCCGAGACGATGAAGCGACGCGGTGTCGCCCCGATGGTTCCGTCGCTGACCATAACCCCAAGAATGCGGCTGACGTCGCCCAGATCGCTTTTAAGCGGCAGCAGGATCATGCGGGCCTGAAGGCTGGTTCGTCCGAGCTTGCCTTTCGAAAGCAAGCCCAGTTCAGCAACTGCGGGGCCGGTGAGGACTTGGCCCAGAATGGATTTGACATCATCGCGGGCGCTCGGTTCGAAAAAAGCCGTTAGAGGCATACCGCGAACTTCCATGCCCGCCAGATTGTTCAGGTGACTTCCCGCCAGCCGAAACCGGGCCAAACCCGGCGCGATGCGTTCCAGTATGAAAGTGTATTCGAGAACATTCTCCAGGCCGCGCGGATCGATCTGCGAGCGCATCGGAACGCCTTTACCTGTCAGCAAGGCGGTCCAATAGGCTTCGGCCTGACGGATGGGAGAAAGGCTTCGCCCGCTGTCAAATCGGTCCATTGCGATGATCTTTCCAAGTTCTGAGCCGGAACCAGTCCCGAAAAAGGTTTTCATTTCATCACCCTACCGTCAATCACTCGCGATTTTCCTAAAATGCCATCTAATGGGCAAAGCTGCGATCCGCCAGCTTTTCTGACTGTCAGATTGACACGGGTTAATACAATTTTGGAGCAATTCTTTAACGAATGGTTAACCTCTTGGCATTGATTGGGGAATGAGCAAGGTCTTGCCCCTTGCTGGTCAATGGCATTAGGTGCGACCAGTGAATTTGACGGAAAGGGCAGGCATGATCAAATCCATGACCGGTTTCGCCTCGGGCAAGGGGGCGTTTGGTCCCCATAGCTGGACTTGGGAATTGCGCAGCGTCAATGGCAAGGGGCTGGATCTACGTCTGCGGCTTCCCGATTGGTTGACAGGGTTAGAGGCCGCGCTGAGAGGCGATCTATCGAAGCAGGTCAACCGAGGGAACATCACGCTGTCCCTTCGGATGGGACGGGAAGAATCCGCCGCGGATGTCCGGTTGAATACCCCAGCGATGGAAGCTGCGCTGGATGCACTGGCCCAGACCGAAGCGCTTGCTGGCGCGCGGGGCGTATTGTTGGCTCCGTCCAAAGCCAGTGATCTTCTTGCGTTGAAAGGGATGTTGGAAGCCGGAGCTGACGCGGATGATCCAGCCCAACTTGTCGAGCACCTGAAATCTGAGTTCGGTGGCTTGCTTGCTTCATTCATTGAGATGCGCGGTTCCGAAGGAGAAGCTCTGTCAGGCATTCTTGCGGGACAACTCGACCAAGTCGCAAAGCTGACGGATCAGGCCGCTGATCTGGCCGAGCGTCGCCGCGAGGAAATGGCGCAAAACATGCGCGAAAACCTGACACGCGTTCTCGACAATACGCAAGGTGCGGACCCTGATCGCGTTGCACAAGAACTGGCCCTGATCGCGGTCAAGGCCGATATTACCGAAGAAATTGACCGGTTGAAGGCCCATGTCACTGCGGCGCGTTCCCTTTTGACGCAAGACGGCCCGGTTGGGCGTAAGCTGGATTTCCTGATGCAAGAATTCAATCGTGAGGCCAATACGCTCTGCTCGAAATCGCAGAATGCCGAACTGACGGCGGTTGGGTTGGAGCTGAAAGCGGTCATCGATCAGATGCGCGAGCAAGTGCAGAACGTGGAATAAGGACGGGAACATCACATGGCGGATCGCCGCGGTCTATTAATCATACTGTCCTCGCCTTCGGGCGCAGGTAAATCCACTCTGGCCCGCCGTTTGATGCAATGGGATGTCGGTTTGGAATTCTCGATCTCGGCCACCACCCGTGCTCCGCGCCCGGGTGAGGAGCATGGCCGGGAGTATTACTTCCTATCCGAGGACGAGTTCAAACAGCAGGTGGCGGATGGGCAGATGCTGGAACACGCGCATGTGTTCGGCAACTTCTACGGCTCTCCTGCTGGACCGGTCCGCGAGTCCATCACACAGGGGCGCGATGTGCTTTTTGATGTCGATTGGCAGGGAGAAGTGCAGATCCGAAATTCGGATCTGGGCAAGCATGCGTTGTCGATTTTCATCCTCCCGCCCTCGATCCGCGAGCTTCGGCGCAGGCTGGAAGGGCGTGGGCAGGACAGTGAGGATGTGATCGCCAAGCGCATGTTGAAAAGCTGGGATGAGATCAGCCATTGGGGCTACTACGACTATGTTCTGATCAACGATGATTTGGATACCACCGAGGAAAAGCTGAAGACCATCGTCAGCGCAGAACGCATGCGTCGCATCCAACAGCCCAGCCTGCAGAACCACATCCGCTCGTTGCAGACCGAGTTCGAGGGCTTGTCATGACCATCTATGCCTTGGGCGATCACTCGCCGCAAATTCACGAAGACACCTGGGTAGCCCCCGACGCCAACTTGATCGGCAAAGTAGTCCTGGAACAAGGCGCTTCGGTCTGGTTCGGGTGCACCATCCGGGCCGATCACGAAGAAATCCGTGTGGGCGCAGGCAGCAATGTGCAGGAAAACTGCGTGATGCACATCGATGCGGGTTATCCGCTGACCATTGGGAAGAACTGCACAATTGGTCACAAGGTCATGCTGCATGGTTGCACGATCGGAGACAATACGCTGATCGGTATGGGGGCTATCGTTCTAAACGGAGCGAAGATCGGAAAGAACTGTCTGATAGGGGCGGGGGCGCTGATCACCGAAGGCAAAGAGGTTCCCGATAATTCGTTGGTCATGGGCTCGCCGGGCAAAGTTGTGCGGCAGCTTGATGAGGCGGCGGCCCAGAAACTAACGCTGAGTGCGCTGCACTATCAGGACAATATGCGTAAGTTTCGCCAAACATTGCGTCCGGTCTAAACGCGCATGACGGATACCCTGCTTGCCGAATTGGTTTCAGCCATTCCGATGCCCGCCGTGCTGGTCGGTCAGACCGAGCGTATTGTCGCCGCAAATAGCGAGGCGCGGACGCTTTTGGGGCACGCAATCGAAGGCAGGCATTTTGCCACAATCCTGCGCCAGCCTCAGGTCATCGATGCCGTCGAACAATGCCTGCGCTCGAAACAACCCGGCAAAGCGCGGCATCTTTCCAATGATGGTGCTCAGGATACGACGTTTGAGGTGCAGTGCAGATTCGTCGGTGGGACCGAGGCGGTATTGGCGGTATTTCAAGATATCACGCATCTGGAACAGGCAGGTCAGATGCGGCGCGATTTTGTGGCCAATGTCAGCCATGAATTGCGCACGCCGCTAACGGCCTTGATGGGGTTTATCGAAACATTGCGAGGCCCCGCCCGCGATGACACCGCCGCCCGCGACCGTTTTCTTCAGATCATGGCGGATGAGGCCAATCGGATGAACCGGCTTGTGGGGGATTTGCTGTCGCTGAATCGAGTGGAAAGTGAAGAACGGGTCAGACCCAAAGAGCCATTGGAACTGACAGGTCTGATTCAATCGACCTTAAACACTCTGCGACCGCTGGCGGATGATGCCAGTGTTGTTGTTTCGTTGGATGCCCCAAACGAGTCGATCGAGATGGTCGGAGACAGCGATCAGCTTCGTCAGGTGATAACCAATCTCGTTGAAAACGCGATCAAATACGGGGGCAGCGGTGGCAAGGTCGGTGTGGTCGTAACCCTGTCTGAGCGGGATACGGCGATGCGCGGTCCTGCGGTACGTATCAAGATCATTGATCAAGGGCCCGGTATTGATGCCAAACACCTGCCCAGGTTGACCGAACGATTCTACCGCGCAGACAGTCACCGCTCGCGCGAGTTGGGCGGAACCGGACTGGGGCTTGCAATCGTGAAGCATATCGTCAATCGCCATCGGGGCAGGTTGCGGGTGGAAAGTGAGCCGGGGCAGGGCGCGACGTTTACGGTCATTCTACCACGCTGAGGGCGTGCCAAACGCAGGCTTTACTGGGGTGACGCTTCGTCAAGTTAAGAATTTCTGAGAAATTCATGAGTTGTCATGAAACCGTTACATACCTGTCACAAAAGACTTACGCAGGCGTCATAGTGCTGCGCTCAGATCATCATGGGGATGATCAGTACCCATCCTTTTCAAGGAGACTGAAATGTCCTTTGTAAAACTGTCGGCTTCTGCGCTGGCTATCGCTGCCGTCTCGGCAACCACTGCTGCTGCGCGTGACAACGTTCAAGTTGCTGGCTCTTCCACCGTTCTGCCTTATGCGTCAATCGTTGCAGAACTGTTCGGTGAAAATACCGACTTCCCCACACCGGTTGTTGAATCAGGCGGCTCGTCCGCCGGTCTGAAACGCTTCTGCGAAGGCGTCGGTGAAAACACGATCGACGTTGCAAACGCATCGCGTGCCATCCGTGAAAAAGAGATTAAAGCATGCGCCGAAAACGGTGTGACCGACATCATGGAAGTCCGCATCGGTTATGACGGCATCGTATTTGCAAGCCAGCAGTCGGGTCCTGCCTTCACGGCGTTTGAGCCTGCGGATATTTACAATGCCATCGGATCGAAAGTGATGAAAGATGGCGCGCTGGTCGACAACAGCTTCAACAGCTGGGCCGAGTTCAACGCTGACCTGCCGGATGTGGAAATCGCAATGTTCATCCCGGGCACCAAGCACGGTACCCGCGAAGTGTTCGAAGACAAGGTTCTGCTGGCAGGTTGCGAAGCGACGGGCGCGATGGAAGCCATGGTCGCGGGCGGCCTAAGCGAAGATGACGCCGAAGATGCATGCCTGGACGTGCGCACCGACGGCAAATCGGTCGATATCGACGGTGACTACACCGAAACTCTGGCCCGCATCGACACCAACACCAATGGTATCGGCGTGTTTGGTCTGGCGTTCTACGAGAACAACACCGACAAGCTGAAAGTGGCTACGATGGGTGGTATCGCACCGTCGACCGAGAGCATCGCGTCGGGTGAATACCCCGTCTCGCGCCCGCTGTTTTTCTACGTCAAGAAAGCGCATATCGGCGTGATCCCCGGTCTGAAAGAATACGCCCAGTTCTTCACTCATGAAGAAATTGCTGGTCCCTCGGGCCCGCTGGCCAACTACGGTCTGGTTGCCGATCCTGAACTGGCAAAAACGCAGGACGCGATTGCCAACGAAGTTACCTTGGGTTCGGGCAGCTAATCCCTCACCCCGATTGAATTGACTGGGGGCGGCGTTTTCTGTCGCCCCCAATTTTACCCTAATCCCGATCAAGACCTATGGGGGCGTCATGCCAATTCTTTGGCTCATTCTGATCGTGCTTGCGATCGCGGCAGTCGGATATGTTTTGGGGCGAATGCGCGCCTTGCAAAGTGCCGGAGGGGACAGCCGCAATCTGCATTCTCTTCCCTCGTTTTATGGCGCTAACGTCGCACTGAAAGTCATAGTTCCCGCCTTAGGTTTGTTGATCGTCTGGCTGCTGGTTCAGCCGCTCTACGTTAACTCTCAGATCTCGGATATGGTTCCCGAAACGGCTATCAAGGAAGGATCGTCGCGCAGTCTTGTTATGGCCGAGGTGCGTCGGACCGCAAATGGTCTGGACAGTGCCGTTGCGCAGGGACATCTCACCGAAACGCTCGCACAGGATGCGCGGGCGGATATTTCCGAGATGACCCAAAAGTTGAAGGACGCGGGTCAAGTCGTAACCTCGGACATCACGCAGACGGTTTTGCATGCAGCTCAAGCCTATCGGGCGATAAATTCAACCGGTTACGCGATCATGTCCGCCGCTGTGATACTGGTCGCCTTGGCCGGTGCTGCGTTCAGTTGGTTCCAGACGCATTCTGAATATCGTGCCCGCAATGTGGTTGAGCAGGGAATTCGTGTGTTGCTGCTGGCGGCTGCGTCGATTGCGATCCTGACAACGGTCGGCATCGTCCTTTCGCTGGTTTTCAATACGTGGGAGTTCTTCAAGCTTTACCCGGCATCAGAGTTCTTTTTCGGTACTACCTGGGCGCCCAGTTTCTCGGGCCGTGGCGGGGCATCAGATCTGGGTATCATCCCTTTGCTGTGGGGTACGTTCTATATCTCGTTGGTGGCGTTGTTGGTGGCCGTGCCAATCGGTCTTTTCGCTGCGATTTATCTCAGCGAGTACGCTTCTTCGCGCGTGCGCTCGATCGCTAAACCGATGCTTGAGGTGCTGGCCGGTATCCCGACCATCGTTTACGGCCTTTTTGCCCTGCTGACCGTTGGTCCGCTGTTGCTGAGCGTGTTCGGGGATGACGGATTGGGCTGGATGAAAGCCGGTACGGCCGTGATGACCGCCGGTCTGGTCATGGGCATCATGCTGATCCCATTCGTTTCATCGCTTTCCGATGACATCATCAACGCAGTGCCGCAAGCGATGCGGGATGGCTCTTACGGTTTGGGGGCCACGCAGTCAGAGACCATCCGGCAGGTCGTTTTGCCCGCAGCCTTGCCCGGGATCGTGGGAGCGATCCTGCTGGCGGCATCGCGCGCCATCGGTGAGACCATGATCGTGGTTCTGGGGGCAGGGGCCGCTGCGCGTCTGGACCTGAACCCGTTCGAGGCCATGACCACCGTAACCGCCAAGATCGTCAGCCAGCTGACAGGCGACGCCGATTTCGCCTCGCCCGAGGCCCTCGTCGCCTTCGCGCTTGGCATGACGCTGTTCATCCTCACGCTGGGGCTGAACGTTTTCGCCCTTTATATCGTGCGCAAGTATCGGGAGCAGTACGAATGACCGACGCCAGCATGCAAAATACCTCGACCTCGCTGACTGCATCCGATGCCCGGACCAAAAAACGCGCGGCTGCCGAAAAGCGTTTTCGCGCCTATGGGATCGTCGCCATCGCGACCGGACTGTTCTTTCTGATTGTGCTGTTTGCCTCAATCCTGTCGCAGGGCATCCCGGCCTTCCAGCGCACAGTTATCAGTTTAGAATTCACGCTGAGCGAAGCGCAGCGCGATGAAGCCGAAGGCACGATGTTCAAGACAAAGGCCTACTCCAATCTGTTCATTGCGGAACTGAATGGACAACTGGCCGAAAGTGGCATCACCGTGGATTTCGATCAGGATGCCATCGAGCGTCTGTTGGGCAAAATCGGCGGTACGATCCGAACCTTCTATGCCGATAATCCTAGCAAGCTGGGTGAGCCGATCATGTTCGATCTGGCGGCTTCAAGCCGTGTGGATGGCTACTTCAAGGGTCGGGTGTCTCGTGACACACTGCAGGACAGCCGCTTCCTGCAACTCAGCGATCTGGATCTGGTGGACGCGTTGAAAGAGGCAGGGATCATCAAGCAGGCATTCAACTGGCCGTTCATCACTGGTGCGGACTCGGGCGTGGATAACCCCGGTGGCGCGGGTATTGGTGCCTCAGTTGTTGGCTCGTTCTTCATGATGCTGGTGGTGCTGTGCCTGTCGCTGCCCATTGGGGTCGCCGCCTCGATCTATCTGGAAGAATTCGCGCCGCAGAACAAATTTACCGACCTGATCGAGGTGAATATCTCGAACCTGGCCGCCGTTCCGTCCATCGTCTTCGGTATCCTGGGGCTGGCAGTGTTCATTCAATTCATGCACCTGCCGCAATCGGCACCGTTGGTCGGTGGTCTAGTCCTGACCCTGATGACGTTGCCAACGATCATCATCTCAACCCGAGCCTCGTTAAAGGCGGTTCCCCCGTCTATCCGCGACGCGGCGTTGGGGGTAGGGGCCTCGAAGATGCAGGCCGTCTTCCACCACGTGCTGCCGTTGGCCGCGCCCGGTATCCTGACTGGTACCATCATTGGTCTGGCGCAGGCGCTGGGTGAAACTGCTCCGTTGCTGTTGATCGGCATGGTGGGCTTTGTCGCCCGAGGCTATCCCGATGGCTTTTTGGCGGGCTTCACCGAGCCGAACTCGGCCATGCCGGCACAGATCTACACCTGGGCCGCACGCGCCGATGTGGGTTTTTACGAGAAAGCCTGGGGTGGCATCATCATCCTTTTGATGTTCCTGCTGACCATGAATATCATCGCTATCATCCTGCGCCGCCGCTTTGAACGCCGCTGGTAGGAGGGGTTTAAAATGAACGATATGACACGAGTGGAGAGAACCGTGGACTCCAAAGACATCAAGATCAACGCCAAGCAGGTTCAGGTCTACTACGGTGAGACCCACGCCATCAAGGACGTGAGCGTCGATATCGAAGACAAGACTGTGACGGCTTTCATCGGACCCTCTGGCTGCGGTAAATCCACTTTCTTGCGCTGTCTGAACCGGATGAACGACACAATCGATATTTGCCGGGTGCAGGGTGATATCCTGCTGGACGGTGAAGACATTTACGACAAGCGCGTAGATCCGGTACAGTTGCGTGCCAAGGTCGGCATGGTTTTTCAAAAACCGAACCCGTTCCCCAAATCGATCTATGACAACGTGGCTTACGGTCCGCGTATCCACGGCCTTGCCAAGAATAAGGCAGAACTGGATGAAATCGTAGAGAAATCTCTGCGTCGTGGTGCGATCTGGGATGAGGTCAAGGACCGTCTGGATGCCCCCGGTACCGGCCTTTCTGGTGGTCAGCAACAGCGTCTTTGCATTGCGCGCGCCGTAGCCACCGAGCCTGAGGTGCTATTGATGGACGAACCCTGTTCGGCGCTCGACCCAATCGCAACCGCGCAGGTCGAGGAACTGATTGACGAACTGCGTTCACGCTATTCAGTGGTGATCGTAACCCATTCGATGCAACAGGCCGCGCGGGTCAGTCAGAAGACAGCGTTTTTCCATCTGGGGAACTTGGTTGAGTTCGGCGAAACCGGGCAGATCTTCACCAACCCCGAAGATCCCCGAACCGAAAGTTACATCACCGGCCGGATTGGCTGAGCACAGGATAACTGCAATGAGCGAACAACATATTGCATCCGCGTTCGACCGCGACCTTGAGGCCATCCAAGCACACATCATGAAGATGGGTGGACTGGTCGAAGCCGCCATTATGGGCGCGGCCCGGTCGCTGGAGACCCGCGACGAAGAACTGGCAAATGAAGTGCGTCAAGGCGACAAGGCCATCGACGCACTGGAAGAACTGATTGACGAAGAGACCGCGCGCCTGATTGCCTTGCGTGCACCGACGGCCAGCGATTTGCGGCTGGTGCTGTCCGTTCTGAAGGTTGCGACCAACCTTGAACGGATTGGAGATTACTCCAAGAACATCGCCAAGCGAACGACCGTTCTGGTGAATGCCGGCGAAATCAACGGCAGTGCCGCCGCTCTGCGCCGAATGGCGCGCGAGGTCGAGCGGATGCTGCGCGACGCGCTGGATGCCTATATCCAGCGTGATGCTGAGCTGGCGCAGGACGTGATCGAGCGGGATCTGGAAGTGGACCAGATGTATAACGGCCTGTTTCGCGAGTTCCTGACCTTCATGG
Source organism: Ruegeria sp. D6 (assembly GCF_056534365.1). Lineage (NCBI taxonomy): Bacteria > Pseudomonadati > Pseudomonadota > Alphaproteobacteria > Rhodobacterales > Roseobacteraceae > Ruegeria > Ruegeria sp. D6. Next base: position 1,006,943 of record NZ_JBQFPH010000001.1, read on the forward strand.
CGGAGGATCCGCGCAATATCTCATCGTGCATGCACCTGCATTTCATCGCAAAAAACATCGAACGCATGGGCGATCACGTCACCGCCATTGCCGAGCAGGTCGTCTATCTCGTCACCGGCGAGAGACCCAGCGAAGCGCGCCCCAAAGCCGACAACACGTCGCAAACGATCTAGGAGATCTCAGTCATGTCCGCTGATCAACCGACGGTACTGGTTGTTGAGGATGAGTTGGCCCAAAGAGAGGTACTGGCCTATAATCTGGACGCCGAAGGGTTCCGGGTAATCCGTGCCGCTAATGGCGACGAAGCTTTGTTGCTGGTCGAAGAAGACCGCCCGGATATCATCGTTCTGGATTGGATGATGCCCAATCTCAGCGGTATCGAGGTCTGCCGCCGCCTGAAAACGCGGCCGGACACCCGATCAATTCCGATCATCATGCTGTCGGCGCGCTCGGAAGAGGTTGATAAAGTGCGCGGCCTTGAAACCGGTGCCGATGATTATGTGGTCAAGCCTTACTCGGTTGTCGAATTGATGGCACGTGTACGGACACAATTGCGCAGAGTCCGTCCAGCGACCGTTGGCATCCGGTTGGAGTTTGACGATATTATACTGGACTCTGAGACCCACAAGGTCAGCCGCGACAACAAGCTGTTAAAACTGGGCCCGACCGAGTTCCGGTTGCTGAGCACATTCATGGAAAAGCCCGGCCGGGTCTGGAGCCGCGAGCAGTTGCTTGACCGCGTATGGGGCCGCGATATCTACGTCGACACGCGTACTGTTGATGTTCATATCGGTCGTCTGCGCAAAGCGTTGACTCAACATGGCGGCGAAGATCCGGTGCGAACGGTGCGCGGGGCAGGGTACGCGCTCGGCTAACGTGGCAGTGCTTCTTCGGTCTGGGCCTGAGAAGCAAGCCAGTGTCGAAACTCTCGCAATGATCCGTCATCCGATTTTTCGCGCGGCCAAACCAGATAATATGCCCCCATCGTCTCTATCGCGTCAGGGAAGGCTGCAACCAGCCTACCTGTCGCAAGGTCTTGTTCCACCAGATAGTTTGGCAACAGGGCAACACCCAGGCCGTGCAGCGCGGCTTGGTTGATGGTGTTGAACTGGTCGTGGACGGTGCCGGGCAGGGGATGCGGGTGCGTGACACCCATCTGTTGAAACCAGTCCTGCCAGGCGCGCGGTCTTGTCTGGATATGCAGCAGCGGCAGTTTTAGCAGATCGCGGGGTGACGTCGGAGTGCCTTTGGGTAAAAGCTCGGGCGCGCAGACGGGCAAAACCCGCTCGACACTTAATAGCAAGCGATCAGTTCCAGGCCAATCAGGTTCCCCAAAATGTAAAGCCGCATCAAAGGGTTCCGAAGCAAAACTAAACGGTCGCAATCGCGTGGTCATGTTGATTGTGATATCCGGATGGCGGCGGGCGAAATCCGGCAGACGCGGTACCAGCCAGCGCATTCCGAATGTCGGCAGAATCGCCAGATTCAATGTCCCACCGACAGGGGAAATGTGCAGTTTCAGCGCCGCCTGCGCGATCTGAGACAAGGCTGGCCGAATTTCTTGTACATAGTCTTGTCCAGCCTTTGTCAGTGACAATCGCTTGCGATCACGGCTGACCAATTCTGCGTCCAAATGCGCTTCAAGCGTCTGCAGTTGCCGACTGACCGCGCTCTGCGTCAGTGCCATTTCATCCGCGACTGACGAGGCTGATCCAAGGCGATCCAAAGCTTCAAGCGCGCGCAGCGCGGATATAGGCGGCAGGATAGGGCGCTTGGTGTCCATCTATGCGTTTTGATCATGAAACAATGCAAATGTCTCGCTGTTTTTTGAATATTTCTCAGATTATAGTTGCGCAAATCTATTCAAGTCGGAGAAGCAAAATGAACGCTCCAGATACAAAGCCTGTCCTGCGCGCAAAAGATGCGCCTGACCTTGGACGTTTCAACTGGGACGACCCGTTTCGCTTGTCGGACCAGTTGGAAGAGGATGAACGCCTGATTGCCGACAGCGCGCGCGCTTACGCCCAGGAGAAATTGCAGCCGCGTGTCACCAAGGCTTTTGCAAACGAAGAAACCGATCCCGAGATCTTTCGTGAAATGGGTGAAATGGGGCTGTTGGGCACGACAATCCCCGAAGAATATGGCGGGATCGGTGCGAGCTACGTATCTTATGGACTGGTGGCGCGGGAAGTTGAACGGGTGGATTCCGGCTATCGCTCGATGATGTCGGTGCAAAGCTCGTTGGTGATGTACCCGATTTTCGCCTATGGCAGCGAAGAACAGCGTCGCAAATATCTGCCGAAACTGGCAAGTGGCGAATGGATTGGGTGTTTTGGCCTGACAGAGCCGGATGCGGGTTCGGATCCGGCGGCGATGAAGACCCGCGCCGAGAAAATTGATGGCGGGTATCGTCTGACCGGCAGCAAGATGTGGATTTCAAACGCACCGATCGCAGATGTCTATGTGGTCTGGGCCAAGTCTGATGCACATGACGGCAAGATTCGTGGGTTCGTGCTGGATAAAGGCACCAAGGGCCTGAGCGCACCGAAGATCGAGAACAAGCTGAGCCTGCGTACTTCGATCACAGGTGAAATTGTCATGGATGGCGTTGAGGTGGACGAGGGCGCTTTGCTTCCACATGTTCAGGGTCTCAAGGGACCGTTCGGCTGCCTGAACCGCGCACGCTATGGTATCAGCTGGGGTGCGATGGGGGCCGCGGAATGCTGCTGGCACGCAGCGCGTCAATACGGCTTGGATCGTAAACAGTTCAATCGACCACTTGCGCAGACCCAGTTGTTTCAACGCAAACTGGCAGAGATGCAGATCGAAATCTCTTTGGGACTGCAAGCAAGCTTGCGCGTCGGCCGTCTGATGGATCAGGCTGAAGCTGCGCCCGAGATGATCTCGATCATCAAACGTAACAATTGCGGCAAGGCATTGGACATTGCGCGGATGTCGCGTGACATGCACGGCGGCAACGGTATCTCACTTGAGTTCCAGGTGGTGCGTCACATGATCAATCTTGAGACAGTCAACACCTATGAGGGCACGCACGACGTTCATGCATTGATCCTGGGGCGGGCGCAAACTGGGTTACAGGCATTTTACTGAGGCTGTATCTGGTACTCGCATAATCGGTATTATGTATAATACATAGCAAGCGAGCCACGACTATAGAACACACATTGGTCGTGGCTCGCCAATATGTTACGCTGTGTTTGAGAAGTAAGACACGAGCTATGCAATGGTTCTGATTGGGAAGACCGTCGTCATCACTGGCGCTGCAAATGGCATAGGTAAAGGTCTTGCCAAGCGGTTCTCAGAAGAAGGTGCGCATGTAGTCTGCGCCGATATCGACCTTGCCGGCGCGCAGGCCGTGGCGGCGCAAATTGGCGGTGATGCACTCAGCTGTGATGTGTCCAAGGAAAGTGATATTCGAAATCTGATTGAGACTGTCGAGGATAAGATCGCTCCGATTGATTTATTCTGTGCCAATGCGGGAATACTCACCCTAGGTGGATTTGAAGTGCCGGATGCTGAATGGGACCGCATCTGGCAGATCAACGTGATGTCTCATGTCTGGACGGCGCGGCACCTGGTCCCAAGGATGGTTGCGCGTGGTGGTGGTTATTTGATGATCACAGCATCAGCGGCTGGATTGCTCAATCAACCCGGCGCAGCCCCTTATGGCGTAACCAAACATGCGGCTGTGGGTTTTGCTGAATGGGTCGCGATGACCTATGGCGACAAAGGTCTCAGGGTCTCAGTTCTGTGTCCACAGGCCGTTCGGTCCGAGATGATACGTGGACATGAGGATTCGGTCGCCGCGATTGACGGAATAATTGAACCTGATGAGGTCGCCCAAGCCTGTGTCGAGGCGCTGGTGGATGAACGTTTCTTGATTCTTCCGCATCCACAAGTGCTTGACTATATGCGTTTAAAAACAGAAGACTACGACCGATGGTTAGGTGGAATGATGAAGCTTAATCAAAGGTTTGCTGGCAGTTCTTAGCGCGGTTTCCGTCTTCTGAGCAGGCCTTCTTGCGCGACGGATGCAACTAATTCACCATTCTGCGAGAAGATCGAACCCCGATTGAAGCTGCGCCCCTGCCCTGTCCACGGCGACTCCATCGAATACAGATGCCAGTTTTGAAACTGCACGGGCGCATGAAACCAGATTGCATGGTCCAGACTGGCCCCATCAATTTCACCAGTGAACCAGCTCAGCCCATGGGGCCGCATTCCGGAACTGAGCAAGCTCATATCCGAGGCATAGGCCAATAGAAGATGTTGTGTGACGGTGTCCGCGTGGTTCGCTGCGCCCATGCGAAACCAGACGTGATTCTTGTCATCTGCCTTTGCGGGTGCAAACAGGTCCAGCGGATCGATTTCGCGCACTTCGATCGGGCGCTCGCGCAGCAATTCAGCTTTCAGCTTTTCGGGAACGCGATCCAGGTATTTTTCGCGCAATTCGTCACGCGATGGATGGTGCTCGGGCGCTTGAACGTCCGGAATCGGATGCTGATGTTCCCATCCGTCATCCTGCTTGTGAAACGAGGCCGACATGTTCAAAATTTGCTTGCCATGCTGGATCGCAACCACGCGGCGGGTTGTAAAAGAACCTCCATCGCGCGCGCGATCCACTTGATATATAACCGGAATTGACGGATCTCCGGGCCTTATGAAATAGGCGTGCAAGGAATGGCATAAACGATCCTCGACCGTCCTGTACGCTGCCGCAAGCGCTTGCGCGATCACCTGCCCGCCAAAGATACGCGTAGGCGTCTCACCACCAGAACCGGTTCCGCGAAACAAATCGACCTCAAGCGGTTCGATATTCAGCAGATCAAGCAATATGCGTTCGGCTTCGGTCATTCGGGGCTCTCCGGCGTCTTGGCCTTTTCCGGTATCACTCAAACACCGATCATTCAACGAGCGCCGCGTGAACAAGCGCCTTGAGTTCCGCTCGGGATGGATAAGAGCTGGATGGCGAGAGCTGTGTAAAAAACACTGTTGAAAGCGCGTTGACCGGATCGATCCAGAAATAGGTGGAGGCCATCCCGCCCCAGCCATAGTCGCCAACCGAGCTTGGGGCTCGGGTGCGCGCCGGGTTCAGTACCACCGCGCCTCCGATGCCAAAGCCTGTGCCTTCCATGGGTTGCTCGGCAAAGCTTTGTGGACCCATTGAGGCGATATCGCTCGGTAAGTGGTTACGATACATGAATTCTACGGTCTTCGGTCCGAGCAATCGCGCGCCATTTGCGGTTCCTTTGTTTCGCAACATCTCGGCGAACTTGCTGTAATCGTCGATGGTACTGATCAATCCGCCACCGCCAGAAAAGGTCGTTGCCGCCTCAAACGGGGACTCTCCGGCCCGATCCACCAACCGCAATGTTTCGCCACCCGATTTTGCGGCATTCAGCGCCATGGCATCGCCTTCGAGCGGGGTGTAGAGCGAGGCAAATCGGTCCCCTTCCCCTTCAGGCACTGAAAACGCGGTTTCACTCATCCCAAGTGGTCGAAAGATGTGTTCTGTCAGAAACACGTCCAGCGGTTTGCCTGATACGACTTCTATCACGCGGCCAATCACGTCGATCCCGACCGAGTACTCCCAGCGACTGCCTGGCTGAAAAGCCAGCGGCAACCCTGCCAGCACTTTAACCCGGTCTGACAGCGGGCCTTGTTTCGGGGAAAAGATCAGATCGAGCTCATCCATGGCCATTGGCAAAAGGCCGGGATTGAACGGGTAGCTCAGCCCGCTGGTGTGCGTCAGCAACTGATGCAGGCTGGGTATCGGCGCGTCCTCGGTCTGGTCCAACTGCGTTGCACCCGGGACCAAGGCTTGCATCGTTGCAAACTCTGGCAGGAAATCGGAAACCGGGGCATCTAGATGAAACAACCCCTGTTCCACCAGCATCATCAAGGCAACGGACGTCACAGGCTTGGTCATCGAATATATCCGAATCAGGCTGTCCCGCTGAAACGCGAGGTCGGTTTCAATGCAGCGGCGGCCACATGCGTGAAAGAATGCCTCTTGCCCGTTCTGGTGGATCAGAAGGGCGCTGCCTGCGTATTTCTTCTGCTCAACATATCTGTGCATCCATTGGCGGATGTGGGTCTGCGCGGTCGGATCAAATCCCATGAGGCAACTCCATCTTGATCAGGCCGATCTTGCCTTCGTAAGACCCTAGGCAACAGCGAATTCTGCCGATTTTTGCTGGATTTGTTGAAGGGCGCCGAGAATACTGCCTACGTTTTTTGCAGCGCAGATAATCCGTGTTGGGCGAAGACCGGCACATAGGCACCGAAAGCCTTAGCGCGTGCCGGGTCTGATGCGTTTCCATCCAAGGCCCGCTTGTAGACACCTTGCAGAATGCCGGCCATCCGAAAGAAGTTGAAAGCAAGGTAGAAGCCAAAATTCTCAATCCCCGTTAGGCCGCGGCGCGCGCAATACTCGGCGATGAAGTCCTGATCTGACGGTAGCCCAAGGCTTAACCGATCTACGCCAGCCAGCCCCCGTCCCTCCTTGCCCGGCGGCAGTTGCCACTGCATGACGACGGCCGCCAGGTCGGCGTATGGATGGCCGATGGTCGATAGCTCCCAATCCAGCACTCCAATGCAGGCGCTTCCATCCGCCTCGAACATCAGATTGTCGATGCGGTAATCCCCATGAACCAGTGTTCTTTGATTATCATCCTCGGGGATCTGGCGCTCAAGCCCGGCGATCAGATGATTCATCTCGGCGATTTTTTCGGTCTCAGAGGCGCGATATTGTTTGGTCCAGCGAGCAATTTGCCGCTCGAAATAGTTGCCTGGAGGTCCGAAATCCGAAAGACCCACTGCATCGATATCGACCATGTGCAGTTCGGCCAGTACGCGGTTCATCTCTTTCAGTACACCCGTGCGCGTCGCATTGTTTTCGCCTTTCATGACAGGGTCGACAAATGTGCGCCCTTTCAGATGCTCCATCACGTAAAAGGCAGAGCCTATGACGCTGTCATCTTCACAAAGCAGATGTACTTGCGGGACGGGCACTTTGCTACCAGCCAGCGCCGCTTGTACGCGAAATTCCCTATCCACTGCATGTGCGGATTTCAGCAATATGCCCGGCGGCTTGCGTCTCAGAACATAGGATTTGGCCGGCGTACGCAGCAGATAGGTTGGGTTCGACTGACCCACGGTGAATTTTGTAGCTTCAAGAGGGCCATGATAACCAACAAGATGCGTATCTAGATAAGCGTCGACGGACTTGATATCCAAAGTGTTTTCAGTGTGTGTCATATATTCAGCCTGCGTATGAACCCACGGCTAAAGGGCATCGGCAAAGATATTGCCACCGGTCTGCACATTTATCCCGCCGGAGACAGGGATGACCGCGCCAGTGACATAGCTGCCTCCGCGACCGCATAGAAACAACATGCAACCAGCGATATCCTCGGCCTGGCCAACCCGGCCCAGTGGAACACCTTTGCCGACGCGCGCGCGCTTGGTTTCGTCTTCGGTGGCAAAGGCCGTCATGCGCGATACGAATGGTCCCGGGGCCAGCGCATTCACCGTGACTCTGTATGGTGCCAATTCTTTAGCCATGATTTTGGACAGGTGAATAACCGCCGCTTTGGACGCGGAATAGCTGTAGGCCCCGTCACCCATCGGAACTTCACCCATGACCGAACCTACATTGATGACCCGCGCAGGATCCTCGTCGGTTGCGGATTTCATCAGAAGTGGCAGCAATTTTTGGGTCAGATCAAATACGCCTGCGACATTAACCGACATGACTTTGTCCCAAGCGAAATGAGGGAACTGCCCCATCGGCGCGCCCCAAGACACACCTGCATTATTCATCAGTATATCAATCGCTTGAGTGCGGTTTTTGACTTCATCCACCAGCGCATCTACACCCGCCTCACTGCTGATGTCGCCAGCAAACCCTTCGGCCGAACCTGGCGCGTCCAGAGCGTTCAACTCTGTTGCAACCTCCTCGCATGCCTCGCCTTTGCGAGAAGCGATCAGCACATGCGCCCCGGCACGTACCAACGCCTCGGCCGCCATTCGGCCGATACCGGTGGAACCCCCAGTTACCAGCGCAGTCTTTCCACTGAGCGAAAACAAAGTCTCGGGCGTCATGTACACTCCATTCAGGCGATCTGGGATTCTGGCGCGAGGTCTTCTTGACAATACGTCCTCACAATCCAACGATTTCAAAACAGGTGAAGCAAGAGGCAATTGAAAAACATGCAGGCATTACTCAGCGTCACACCGGGCGGTCCGGAGACTTTGGAACTGACCACCCTGCCCGATCCGACCCCTGAGGCAGATGAGATGGTACTGCGTATCCGCGCCGCTGGGGTGAACTTCCCCGATACGCTGATGATCCGGGACCTATATCAGATGAAACCACCCCGCCCCTTTGCGCCAGGTGGTGAAATCGCCGGAGAAGTTGTCTCGGTTGGAGAAGGCGTCACAGACTTCGCGCCTGGTGATCGGGTTCTGGCGCTGACTGGGCACGGAGGGTTCGCCACGCATCTGAAGCTTAAACCAGCGACTGCTGTCAAGATACCCGACGTGATGCCGTTTGAAGATGCGGCCAGCTTTGTCTTCACCTACGGCACTTCATACCACGCCCTCAAGGACCGTGCGCTACTTAAGCCCGGCGAAAAAGTACTTGTTCTGGGGGCCGCCGGTGGCGTTGGGTCTGCGGCGATCGAGCTAGCCAAAGCGATGGGGGCACATGTGATCGCGGCGGTCTCGTCTGAAGACAAAGCATTGTTTTGCAGAGATATTGGTGCAGACCAGACGCTGATCTATCCACGCGATTTGGACCGCGAAGCGCAAAAGGCCCTGTCCGCCGAGATAAAGGCACTGGCCGGGGGCGAAGGTGTGGATGTGGTCTACGACGCGGTCGGCGGAGACTACGCTGAGCCCGCCTTGCGAAGTATGGCATGGGGCGGGCGTTATCTGGTTGTTGGCTTTCCTGCCGGCATCCCCAGCATTCCGCTGAACCTGACTTTGCTCAAGGGCTGTCAGATCGTCGGGGTGTTCTGGGGCGCGTCAGTATTTCGCGACCCGAAAGGGCACGTACAGAACCTGGCCGAGTTGTTCCGCCTCTATGGTTCGGGAAAGATTTCACCCCGTATCAGTGCACGATTTCCGCTAACCCAGGCGGCAGAGGCAATTGGCATGCTCGAACGGCGCGAGGCTCTCGGTAAAGTTGTGGTCACGATGGAAGATAATTGAATAGAGGATGGGATTGAGCCGATCCAGCAACCTGCATGCGTCAATGAAGCTCTACCCATAAGAGCGAAGGTCGCTGGACGACCTTTAAATTCATGTTTATGAAAAAAGGAAGATGGGGACAGTTTGAATATGCACAATATCCTGGTTCTGAATGGTCCGAACCTGAATTTGCTTGGTACACGGCAACCCGAGGTCTACGGCGCAACGACGTTGCAGATGATCGAGGACCTGTGCGTTGCACATGGTGAAACGCTGGGTCAAATCATAACCCATCTCCAATCCAATCACGAAGGCGCGCTGATTGATGCGATCCACGCGGCACGCGGCGTTCAGGATGGCATAGTACTGAATGCAGGCGCATTCACGCATACATCGATTGCGCTGATGGATGCGATATCTTCGGCCGAAGTACCCGTGGTCGAAGTTCATTTATCTAACATTCACGCGCGCGAGGCGTTTCGTCACAAATCGCATATCGCACCAGTCGCGATTGGACAGATCTGTGGTTTTGGCGCGCAAAGCTATGTTCTTGCACTGAACGCGATTGCCGCGCATCTGGCTGAGAGGGACACAGGATGACCCTCAAAGAGTATCTGAATTTTCTGAGCTACACGAAAACTCTGGAAGAGCTTTGGGATGCACATTGCCGCCAGATGGAAAAGTATGGCTTCGACCGGTTGTTGTATGGGTATACGCAATACCGAACGGCGACTTCGCTCGGCGATCCAGAAGACTTTGTAATCCTGACCAATCACTGCTCGGATTACTTGGAAGGGTTCCTTCAATCCGGCCTGTATTTTCACGCCCCCATGCTGAAATGGGCGCTGAACAACGAAGGCGCTGCAAGTTGGAGCATGATACAGGACATGATGTCCAGCGGGGTCATGTCGAACGAAGAGCTTCGGGTTTTTGAGTTCAATAAGTCGCGTGATATTACAGTAGGTTATACGGTCAGCTTCAACTCGGTGTCGATGCGTTCCAAAGGGGCGATTTCGCTTGCGGCACGTAATCACAGCCAGGAGGAGATGGACGAGGTCTGGAACGAGCACGGCGACGACATCCTTCTGATGAACAATGTTGCCCATCTCAAAATCCTGACCTTGCCATATCATGCCCCGAACCGCGCGCTGACCAAACGCCAGCGCGAGGCTTTGCAATGGGTCGGCGACGGAAAGACCACGCAGGACATCGCGCTATTGATGGGTTTGACTTCGGCAACGGTGGAAAAACATCTGAGACTCGCGCGTGAGGCGCTTTCGGTTGAAACAACAGCACAGGCCGTATTGAAGGCCGCGTTGCAGAATCAGATGTTTGTGATGGAAGCATGACCCTATTTTGATGCTAATTAGCATCAAATTGACCTAGGGTAAGGAATACATGACTTTCCGAATCTCCCGATAAAATTGCAAATTGATATTGTTCCGTGAGTGGTGGCTTTAGCCAGGGAACGTTTTGATCGGATCTTTGTAATACCAAAGCTCTCTGATCGCTCTGACACCGAGGCGTCTATTCGTCCACGTCTCTTTGTCGGGATTATTGAGGGGCCCTTCCATCCCCATCATGCAGGGCCCCTCAATTCACCAATCTTCGCAAGCATCGGTTCACAGGCTTTTGACATGAAAAAAACCCGGCTGCGCTATGCAACCGGGCTCGGTATTTGTTGCAGCCTCTAACCGAAGCTGCAAAAGATTTTAGCCTTGGGCTGCCTTTGCAACTTCGGCAGCGAAGTCTTCTTTTTCGACCACGATGCCCTCGCCTACTTCCATGCGGACAAAACCGGTGATGGTCGCACCCGCCTCTTTGGCAGCCGCTTCGACGGTCAGATCAGGATTCACAACGAAGTCCTGGTTCAGCAGGGTCGCTTCGGCGACGAATTTCTTCATGCGACCGACGATCATCTTTTCGATCACCTGCTCGGGCTTGCCGGATTCGCGGGCGATGTCCATCTGGACCTGCTTCTCTTTCTCGACAACTTCCGGGTCCATGTCCGCCTCGGACAGGGCCGCTGGGTTCACAGCTGCAATGTGCATTGCAACCTGCTTGCCGAAGCCTTCATCACCGCCGGACAGAGCGACCAGAACGCCGATTTTGCCCATGCCGGTTGTCGCCGCGTTGTGAACGTAGGAAACGACAGTATCGCCCGACAGTTTCGACATGCGGCGGACCGACATGTTTTCACCAATGGTGGCGATCTTGTCGGTCAGGGTATCTGCAACAGACTTGCCGCCCAGATCAGCAGCCAGTAGCGCGTCGACGTCATCAACACCTTCGGCTGCGTAGGTGATCTTGCCGACCATCTCTTGGAATTCGCTGTTTTTCGCAACGAAGTCGGTTTCCGAGTTCACTTCGACTGCAACACCGTTGCCGCCGTTGACGTGAACAGCAACCAGACCTTCCGCTGCAGTACGGCCCGATTTCTTGGCCGCCTTGGCCAGGCCTTTGGTGCGCAGCCAGTCAACGGCTTCGTCCATGTTGCCGCCGGTTTCGGTCAGCGCTTTTTTTGCGTCCATCATGCCTGCGCCGGTCGAGTCGCGCAGTTCTTTTACCATTGCTGCTGTGATTGCCATCTTTTGGCTCTCCTCAATTCAAACGGAATTGGGGCAGGTCTACCCTGCCCCATATGTCATTTACGTGACGGGCAGCTTACGCTTCGGCTTTGACTTCCGGCGCGGCTTCTTCAGCGGGTGCTTCTTCGGCTACGACTTCTTCAACCGGAGCTTCTTCGAATGCACCCAGGTCAACGCCAGCAGCACCCATCTGAGCGGTCATGCCGTCCAGAGCTGCACGTGCGGCCAGATCGCAATACAGAGCGATTGCGCGCGCTGCGTCGTCGTTGCCGGGGATGATGTAGTCAACGCCATCGGGCGAGCAGTTGGTGTCGACAACAGCCACAACCGGGATACCCAGCTTGTTGGCTTCGGCGATAGCCAGTGCTTCTTTCTTGACGTCGATGACGAACAGTAGATCCGGAACGCCACCCATCTCGCGGATACCGCCCAGTGAAGCCTGCAGCTTGGCCTGGTCACGTTCCATGCCCAGACGCTCTTTCTTGGTCAGGCCTTCGGCACCCGACTCCATGGCTTCGTCGATCTGGTTCAGACGGTTGATCGACTGGGAAACGGTTTTCCAGTTGGTCAGCGTGCCGCCCAGCCAGCGGTGGTTCATGTAGTACTGAGCCGACTTTTCAGCGGCATCTGCGATCGGCTGAGCTGCCTGACGCTTGGTGCCTACGAACAGAACGCGACCACCTTTTGCGACGGTGTCACGAACAGCCTGCAGAGCCTGATCCAGCATCGGAACGGTCTGAGTCAGGTCCATGATGTGGATGCCATTGCGCGAGCCGTAGATGAACGGGCCCATGCGGGGATTCCAACGCTGTGTCTGGTGACCAAAGTGAACGCCAGCTTCCAGCAGCTGACGCATGGTGAACTCGGGAAGAGCCATGCTTTACTTTCCTTTTCCGGTTTACGCCTCGGCGGGGGTGAAAGAAGCGGATGCTCCAACCGGCGGGCCAGTTAAGGATGTCTCCCTCAAAAAGCCCAAACCCCGCCTGCGGGTTTGAATGGCGCGCGTATACGGCAGGTTTAGCATCAGCGCAAGGGCCAAATGCCCCTATTTTTCAAGCCGCGCCAGTGAATGCGCATGACGTACCGCGTCTTCGCAATGGGCTGCCAGAGCTTTGCGGTTTTCAAAGTCGCTAACCTTGGCTGGCGCGTGGTAGATCAATTCCACGGTGCCTTGTCGACGTGCCCCCAAAGTCTTAAGCAAATGCGGTCCGAAATCCATGTCGCCCCACCAGCCATAAAACCTATCGGGCTGACCTTGGGGAGCGTGAAAGATGACCGAAACCGGTTGAACATACATGAATTCCCGCAGCTCTTCAGTGAAGAACGCGGCAAAGAGTGTTGTTTTAAAGGGTAAAACTCGCTGTCCGTCGGTCGAGGTGCCTTCTGGAAAGAACAACAGCTTGTGCCCGGCTTTCAGACGTTCCTCGAAAATCCGGGTCTGCTCGCGGGCTTTCTTGCGATCACGTTCGATAAAGACCGTACCCGTCGCGCGTGCCAGCCAGCCGATGCCGGGCCATTTTGCAACTTCGGCTTTCGATACGAAATACACGCGCTTAAGGGCATTCAGCGCAAAGATATCCAGCCACGACGTATGGTTTGCAACCACAGCGCCGCGTTCCTGCATGAGCGCGCCAGAGGTGCGAAATCTGATCCCGAGAATTCGAAATGCATTGCGACAAACGAACTGAGAAATGAACGGTGTCACCGGCCGTTGAACGCCATAAAGCGGTCGTTCGATGAGACGTATGGCCAATAAGACGAACAGCCCCCCAAAAACCAGAAGGGCCAGCGGCAGACCGCGAAGTATCACCAGGACCCAACCTAAGAAACCAAGCTCAATTGGATCAGGAGCGTCTTCACTTTGCCACGATGGGTCGCTCACAGGGTTATGCTCCACCATAAATACGCCGCTGACGCTCATTCATGCGGGCTGTGTCAAGGATCAGACACACATCGGTTGTGTTGAAGGCATGATCGATAAATGCCCCCTCGCCCACGAATCCACCGAGGCGAAGGTAGGCCTTGATGAGAGACGGCACTTGAACCATCGCCGCGCGCCGATCCAGCGCGTCGGGTGCCAAAAGGTCCATTGATTGAAACACATCTGGCTGGGCCCGAACCCGCAAATCCAGCGGGGCAAGGTGGTTGTGATGCAGCATCGACAGCGGCTGCGCCAATTTGCTCACGTCGGTTCCGTGGAAACTCGCGACCCCGAACAAGACCTCAATATCACGCTCGGTGACGTATGCAGCCAGACCATTCCACAGATGATACATCGCCGTGCCACCACGATAATCCGGATGCACGCACGAGCGTCCAAGCTCCAACAGCTTGCGCCCGCTTTGTTTCAGGATGGTGAGATCGTATTCATCCTCGGAGTAGAATTGCCCCAGTTCGGCAGCTCGCTCACCAGGAAGCAGTCGATAGACGCCGATCACCTCTCCAGATGAATCGTCGATGGCGAGCATATGATCGAAGTATGGATCGAACCGATCCTTCTCGAGCCCCTCCTCATGATCCACCATCTCGCCGCCACCGCCCAATTCCTGAACAAACACGTCATAGCGCAGACGTTGGGCCGCCCGCAGTTCAACCTCGGTATTGGCTAATTTGACAGTGAATGAGGGGCCTTCGTCTGGCATCAAGAAAATTCCATCGATCGCGGTTGCGCGCTGATAACGCGATTGCTCGGCCAAAGGCAACAAGCCCGCGTTTTGCCCGAGTTGTTAACCTTTCCTAAACCAGTTTCACGGATCAAAGACCGGCATCAGGGCTATGCGTGTCCCGTCGATCACCACTTTCCCCTGCTCGCGAAAGTTAACGGTGATCTTGCCTCCGATATTGGACTGCACTTGTCCAACGCCCCAATCGGGGAAATCGGGGTGGCGGACATACATGCCCGGTGCAAGAATGGCATTCAGATCTGTCATATCGGGCCTCCGGGTCCAAGGCAGATGCAGCAGGAGGTACGCATGGGCGCGTCAGACGTCAACCTGGCCGAATTGATCGGCTCTCGGATCTGTCATGATCTGATCAGCCCCATTGGGGCAATTACCAACGGGCTTGAGCTGTTGGAGATGGTTGGCGCAGTCCAGGGCCCTGAAATGGAGCTGATTTCGGGCAGCGTTGGCAGTGCAGGCGCCCGCATCCGGTTTTTCCGCGTTGCCTTTGGATCAGCAAGCGATCAGCCATTGGGTCGCACCGAAGTGGTCGAGCTTCTTAAAGATGTGGAAAAGGCCGGGCGTCTGCGGATCAGTTGGAACCTGACCGAACCTGTCCCGCGCAATCAGGTTAAACTCGCGTTTCTGGCTGTGATGTGCTGTGAAAATGCGATGCCCTTCGGCGGCGAAGTGGAAATCGAAACTCAGGGCGACGCATGGACGGTGACTGGCGTTGCTGACAAGCTGAACCTCAATACGGGACTATGGAAAGGGATTGGCTCGGGGCGATTTACCGAAAAACTAAGCCCGGCGCAGGTTCAATTTGCCCTGCTGCCGGACACAGCCTCGACGATGGGTCGCAGGATCACGGCAGAAACGACCGCAACCCAGGTGACACTGCGGTTTTAGTGCCGCGTGGTCCCGTTTCCGCGCACCAGATACTTAAAACTGGTCAACTGAGCGGCACCGACGGGACCGCGCGCGTGCATCTTGCCGGTGGCGATACCAATCTCAGCACCCATGCCAAACTCACCGCCATCCGCGAATTGCGTCGAGGCATTATGCATCAGGATAGCGCTGTCGAGCCGTTCGAAGAAGTGCTCGGCGGCCGCGGAATCCTCGGTCATGATACTATCGGTGTGGCTTGAGCCAAACTGCCGGATATGCGCAATCGCGGCGTCGATATCTGCTACGGGCCGTGCAGCGATGATACTATCTAGGTACTCTTTGCCCCAGTCATCATCCGACGCAGGAATGGTGTTTTCATTGGCCAAAATGCCTTCGGCATGCACTTCAACACCCGCAGCTTGAAGAGCAGCGATTAGATCACGGCCCAGTGTTTCTGCAACGTCTTGATGGATCAGCAAGCATTCTGCCGCGCCACAGATACCGGTGCGCCGGGTTTTGGCGTTCAACACAACATCCAGCGTCTTCTGTGGATCGGCGGCTTTATCAACATAAATATGAACGATGCCTTCGAGATGCGCAAAGACGGGCACGCGCGCCTCGCGTTGCACAAGACCCACCAATCCTTTGCCACCTCGGGGAACGATGACGTCGACATAATCAGTCATGGTCAAAAGCTCTTGCACCGCAGCCCGGTCGCGAGTCGGCACCAGTTGAATGGCGTCTTCGGGCAAGCTAGCAGCTGCTAGCCCCTCAACCAGACATGCATGGATCGCGGTTGACGAATGAAAGCTCTCAGACCCGCCGCGCAAGATCACGGCGTTCCCGGATTTCAGGCACAATGCACCCGCATCCGCCGTAACGTTGGGGCGGCTTTCATAAATCACGCCGATTACACCCAAAGGCGTGCGCACACGCTGAATGTTGAGGCCCGAGGCCATGTCCCATTCGGCCAACACCTCACCCACAGGATCGGTCTGATCGGCAACGGTGCGCAGCCCGTCAACCATGCCCTGAACGCGTGCTTCATCCAGCATCAGGCGGTCCATCATCGCGGGGCTCAAACCCTTTTCTCGCCCGAACTCCAAATCCTTCTTGTTCGCTTCGATAATGTCGGCACGTTTGTGCCAAACGGCGTCTGCGGCTGCGATCAGCGCGGCGTGCTTGCGTTCGGCGGTGGCAAAGGCAAGCTCTTGCGAGGCTGCTTTGGCGCGCGCACCAAGGTCGGCCATCATTGCGGGAATGTTGTCGAAATCCTTCATCTCATGCGCCTTTCGGTCTCAGTTTATCAAATCACGCCCTTACAGCGCCAGATCGTCCCGGTGAATCAGGGCTGCGCGGCCAGGATAGCCTAGCGTCGCCTCGATTTCGGACGATTTACGTCCTTTGATCGCATCCGCCTCTTGCGCGGTATAGCGACTTAGCCCCTGTGCCAGCCTCCGCGCCTGCGCATCCAGAACAGCGACGGGATCGCCGCGACCAAAATCACCCGTGACCTCGACAATGCCAGCGGGCAACAGGCTTTTGCCATTGGAAAGCGCCCTTGCCGCGCCGTCATCGATCACGATCTCTCCGCGCGGTTTCATCGCCGAAATCCAGCGTTTCCGGGCTGCATGCGGATCGAGCGTGGCCGTGAACCAAGTGCAGCTCGCGCCATTTTCAAGCGTTTTCAGCGGGTTCAGGGGTGATCCTTCAGTTATCGCCATATCGCAGCCAGCTGCGGTTGCCATCTTGGCAGCCAACAGCTTGGTCTTCATGCCGCCCTTTGACAGCCCCGATCCCGCGTCACCTGCCATGGCCTCGATCTCGGGCGTGATCTGTTTGATCACGTCATATCGGGTGGCTGTCGTGTCCTCGTTGGGATTGCCCGAATAGAACCCGTCGACATCTGAAAGCAGGATCAACTGATCCGCGCCGATGGTCACGGCGATTTGCGCTGCCAGCCGGTCATTGTCGCCATACCGGATCTCATCCGTGGCGACTGTATCGTTTTCGTTGACAATCGGAACAACACCCAGGCTCAGCAGCGTTTCCAGCGTTGCACGGGAATTCAGATAACGCCGCCGATCTGAGCTGTCTTCCAACGTGACCAGCACCTGAGCGGTTTTGATCTCATGCGGCGTCAACGCTTCTTCATACGCACGGGCAAGCCGGATTTGTCCAACCGCCGCAGCGGCCTGTGACTGTTCCAGCGGCAGATTCTGCATCGGCAGGCCCAGTACACCTCGACCCAACGCGATTGACCCGGACGAGACCAGAACAACATCTGTCCCCTGCCCTTTCAGCCAAGCCACGTCCTGCGCCAGCGATTTCAGCCAATCCGACCTGAGCAATCCCGTATCCCGGTCGACCAACAAGGCCGATCCGATCTTGACCACCAGGCGGCGGGCATGGGTCAGGGTTGCCAAGGCGTGGCCTCCTCGGCGGGTTTCTGGCGCAGGCGGTTTTCATCGATCTGAGCCCGCAAGGACCGCAGCACCTCGGTCACGCCCAAATGCGCAACGCCTGACATGGTCATGACCGGGCCGCGAACGGCTTCTTCCAGTTCGGCCTTGATCAGTTCGCGTTCCTCATCGTCCAGAGCGTCGATCTTGTTCAAAACGGTGATACGTGGCTTATCCGCCAGCTCTCCGCCATAGGCCTCAAGCTCGGTGATGATTGTGCGATAGTCTTCGACCACAGTTTCCGAGGTGCCGTCGACCAGATGCAACAGTACCGCGCAGCGTTCTACGTGGCCAAGAAACCGGTCACCGATTCCACGCCCCTCATGCGCGCCTTCGATCAGACCTGGAATGTCGGCAACGACGAACTCCACGTTATCGACACCGACAACGCCCAGATTGGGGTGCAGCGTAGTAAAGGGATAGTCGGCGATTTTGGGCCGTGCATTGGATGTGGCAGCCAAGAAAGTTGATTTCCCGGCGTTGGGCATGCCCAAAAGACCCACATCCGCAATCAGCTTCAGCCGCAGCCAGATGGTGCGGTCGATCCCCGCCTGCCCCGGATTGGCGCGGCGCGGGGCCTGATTGGTCGCGGATTTGAAATGCAGGTTGCCAAAGCCGCCGTTGCCGCCTTTTGCCAGCAAAAACCTCTGACCAACCTCGGTCAGGTCACAAATCACGGTCTCTTCGTCTTCATCCAGAATCTCGGTTCCGACGGGAACGCGCAGGATGATGTCGTCACCATCCTTACCCGTACGCTGCTGACCGCGACCGGGTTGGCCGTTCTTGGCGAAAAAATGCTGTTGATAGCGAAAGTCGATCAGGGTGTTCAGCCCGTCCACAACCTCGGCCCAAACAGACCCACCCTTACCGCCGTCCCCACCATCGGGTCCGCCGTATTCGATGTACTTTTCACGTCTAAAGCTGACGCAGCCGCCACCTCCGGCCCCGGACCGGATGTAGACCTTTGCAAGATCGAGAAATTTCATAGCTGTCCCCTACTGCAAAGGCCCCATCGGCCACAAGTCAGAGTTTCTTTGTATAGGTCCACGTGGGCACATTCGCATCGCGCGCCACCGAATAGGTTTCCGCATCGCCAAGATACTGGAACCCGCAATGGGTCAGAACCCGGGCCGAGGCCGGGTTGTCCTGGAACACGCTGGCGAACATGGTCGCGTTTTCCAGCGGATTGGCGTTGACCAGCGTTTCAACGGCCAGCGATGCAATGCCGGTGTTCCAATACACCGGGGCGACCCAATAGCCGACCTCGGACTGGTTGCGATCCAGCCGGGTCAATGAAATCAGTCCGATCAGCTCCGGGCCACCATCCTTTGTGGCATCCATTGCCCAGACATCCTCGTCCCGGTCTTCGGCCATCGCGCGCATCACAAACGCCTCAATCGAGCCAGGTGGCAATGGATGCGGGATCGATGTCGTCATGCGCGCCACACGCTCATCGCCTGCATAGTGCTCAATGAGACCCAAATCCGACCGACGCAGAGGGCGAAGGTCGAACCGCTCGGTTTCAATGACCGGCTGATTTATTATTGCCTCAATTTTCATGAGTGCGTTCCTCCTCCGAACAACACAAAAAGTACGGACGCAACTGTCAAACTGGCTAACGTCCACATCAGATATTTTTCCGCAGGCCGACCTTCAACCGCATGGGCGATCCGATCTCCGGCAAATGTCCAGATCGGGTGCAATACGATCTGGCAGATTAACAAACAGAGAGCGATCGTGAGGGTCGCCTCAAAACTGGGTGTTCCTGTTGCCACAAACCCGGTGAAGCCTGCGATAATCATTGCCCAAGCCTTAGGGTTAAGAGGATGCACTATTAACCCCGCCAGAAAACCGGGCACTTGCTTATCCGATTGACCTCGGGAAAGCCGCAGATTGGCAATTTTCCACGCGAGCCAGCAAATATATGCAGCAGAAGCATATTTGAGTGTCTCGAACACCAACGGCGCTTGATCGGCAACTTGCATCAGGCCAAATCCAACCGGCCAGATGATCAGCTGTTTTCCCAGAATGACCCCGCCCACAAAGGGCAGTGCCGACCGAAAGCCAAAACGCGCACCTGTTCCCAGCAGGACCATATTGGCCGGTCCCGGCGTGCCGACCTGCGAAGCGGCAAAAATCAGGAAACTGGTGGTTGCGACTGTCATCGGTTCTGGTGATCACGACTGCGTTAAAACGAAAAAGGGACCGGCACTTTGTGCCGGTCCCCCATGAATTTTTCTTAAACCTTCTGGGTTTCGGCTTACTCTGCGGCCTCCGCCACTGGCAGGACCGAAATAAAGGTGCGGTTTTTAAGTCCCTTATGGAACTTCACGGCGCCATCGACAGTTGCAAAGATGGTATGGTCTTTGCCCATGCCTACGCCTTCGCCCGGCCAGAACTTGGTGCCGCGCTGACGTACGATGATGTTGCCTGCGATGGCGGCCTGGCCACCATACAGCTTCACGCCAAGGCGACGACCAGCTGAGTCGCGACCGTTACGGGAGGAACCGCCAGCTTTCTTATGTGCCATTCTCTCTCTCCTTAGCCCTGAGCCAGCTCTTTGGCTTGCTCAACCCATTCGGGTTTCACTTTGATGGTGTCGATAGCAGCAATCTGCTCGTCCGACAAGGCGGCCAGAGCGGCAAAGCTTTCGATACCGGCTTCAACCAGCTTTTTGGCAGCGGCAGGGCCGACACCATTAAGAGCAGTCAGATCGTCAGCGGCAGCAGCTGCGGCGGGTGCCTCTGCTTTGGCTTCAGCTTTCTTGGCAGGCTTTTTTGCCATCGGAGCAGCTTCGCCAGCCGGTGCCGAACCGGTTGCAGCTTTGATGCCCGACTTGTCAGCGCCTGACGACAGGATGTCGGTGATTTTGACCAGAGTCAGTTTCTGACGGTGACCAACGGTACGCTTCGAGCTGTGTTTACGACGGCGCTTGACGAACTTGATGACCTTGTCACCTTTGATCTGTTCGATCACTTCGGCCTGTACGCCTGCGCCTTCAACGAAAGGTGCACCAACAACCGGTGCGTCGCCGCCCAGCATCAGAACATCGTTGAATTGAACTTTTTCACCTGCGTCGGCAGCCAGCTTTTCAACACGGAGCACATCGCCCGCCTGAACCTTGTACTGCTTGCCGCCAGTCTTGAGGACCGCAAACATGCGTCTTTCCTTTGTCTAACCGCGTTCTGTGGTCCCCGATTGGGTGTTTCCGGCTTTCGCCACCTCGAACAGCGCGCCCTTTTCGGGCTGTGTGAATGACCTTTGGCACATGCCATCAGGTCAAAGAATAACGATACCCGGCGCGGAAAGCCGGCCGGGATGCGCGCTTATCGAAGCATTCATGAAGAAAGTCAACCAAAAATCTGCGGCTCAGAGATCCGACGCTTTCATGGCTTGCGCGACGGTTTGACCAAGCTGGTAAGAGATGCCGTTTAGCATTTCATCAAAACCCATGAACAAAGCGGAATTCAAGGCCCGACCCGCATCGGTGCGGGAAAAGGCGATGTTCTCTCGCATCTGAGACTCGTTCAACGGCTGATAGGCCAATAAAAGGAACGAGTACATCCATTCAGTTGTCTCTGCCCTGGTGTTCTCATGCTGAGATAGCAGTTCCTGCAACACGGATGCATCGTCGAACAGGGCACTTTGCCCAGAGGCAAGTCCTTGGTAAAAACTATAATCAGCGCTGATGGTGCCTTGCACATTTTTCTCGATCAGGTCGTTGACCTGCACATATTCATCTACAAGACGAAAAAACATGCCCTCGCGATCAGCCTGTTCGTAAGCGCTGCGTGCCATCTCTTCGATCGCGTCATCTGCAATGGCCCGGCGCGCCGAATTTTCCAGAGAAACGATGCTTTGCCCCAGTTCGCTTTCAAAAAAGATCGAAGCTTGTTCTAGCTGCGCATCGGACATCATCTCGCCAACAGACAGCGAAAGTTGCTGGTGCATCGTAGTCGGATCGTACAGATCCTCAACTTGCGCCAAAAAATAGGCTCCTCCTGAGCTGCCCAGCATCGACTCGTTGATTGCATGCCCTTGCGCCACGCCTTCTTCACTAAGAATTTTCATAAAATCCAAAATATGCATCGCCTGCATCAGTCTTTCAGCACGCTCGCTTGCGGCCAGAGGCAGCGCCCAGATCGTCAAACAGAGTGCCGTAGCTAAAACTCGCATCAGATATCCTGCGCCGGGCGCAATTCGGCCATACGGGCGGCCAATACTTCAAACCGCATCGCCATGATTTCATATTGGATCGCATTCAACAGCTCATAGACCTCCTGCATCAGAGGCTGTTCCAGAGCGTCAACATAGGCGTCGACATCCTCATCCGAGAAATCCTGGTAGGTGTAAGCCGCCCCTGCCAAAGCTGACAGTTGCAGAGATCGACGCAACTCACCTTCATTGCGTTGGATCATCGCGCGCAGTTCATCTCCGCTCAGTTGCATGTCGATAATGCCAGACGCACTTGCCGCCAGCAAAAACCGCACCTGGATCTCTTGCAGCGCGCGCAGCGAGG
Source organism: Ruegeria sp. D6 (assembly GCF_056534365.1). Classification (NCBI taxonomy): domain Bacteria; kingdom Pseudomonadati; phylum Pseudomonadota; class Alphaproteobacteria; order Rhodobacterales; family Roseobacteraceae; genus Ruegeria; species Ruegeria sp. D6. Next base: position 1,029,276 of record NZ_JBQFPH010000001.1, read on the forward strand.
TTCCGCTGGCGTCCACCGCACGGTTCATGCGTTTCAGGCTTTCAACACGAGATGAGCCTTCTTTTATCAACTTCGAGACGATTTCTTGCCCGGCCAGTTGTTTGGCATCATCATCGTCATCCATATGAGCGGCGTTTTCAGCAACGACCAGTCTTTGCCCCAACTCCGAGGCGTAAAACGAGACCGCGTGGACCAGCGCCTCTTCGCTAAGCGTCTGTTCAAGGATCGAGACAGCCGTTTCGTGCATCAAAGCGGTATCAAACACCTCTTCGGTCAGACGCGCCCAATCCGATCCGAAGCCGTCAGGGTCGATACCTAGCATCTGCGGGGCCGAAGCAGAGGCCTGCGCTATGCTTTCCAAGGCAACGTCAAACCCTGTCGTGGTCAGAAACGCCTCAATCTGATCCTGACTGGCGGCCTGAGATGGCGAGGCCATGACACCAAGCGAGAAAATTGGAAGGATGAGGCTGATTGCGAACTGGCGTATAAAGTAAGTCATACATATCAGCCTAGGTGTTTTCTTACCTCTGGCAATGGAAAATCCCACTAACGTCAAAATCCGGAATTTTCTGCTTGCACCCCTGCCCGTTCACCACTAAATCCCCCCCTCACAGACCCCCGCGGAGAGGTGCCGGAGTGGTCGAACGGGGCGGTCTCGAAAACCGTTGTGGGTGCAAGCCCACCCAGGGTTCGAATCCCTGTCTCTCCGCCATAAATCAATTCATCGTTCAAGGCTGTTTCTTTGCTTGTGTTGCGATTCCTGCAATGGATGGCATGATGTTGCCACTGCCTGCAGTGTCAATCAGCGCAGTGTGGCTCAAACCCGCAATATGCTGCAAACTCACGTGTTTTCCCCTTTGCTTTAACGTACGTTAACCCCATCTGAGCGACACATCATTTGAAGGAGACATCCAATGTCGCGTCTTTTACTTATCGTAGCCATCGCCGTTATCGGCGGAGGCGCTTACTATTTCGCCACAAAACCTGAACCAACCCCTGCCGAGCAGTTGCAATCGGCGGCTGAAGATGCCTCAGAGGCGGTTGGTGAAGCAGCGTCGGCAATACAAGAGGGCGCTGCTGATGCCGTTGAGGCGGCGACTGAACAAGCATCCGAGGCTGCGTCCTCGATTGCTGATCAGGCCTCGGAAGCTGCATCTTCGGTATCGGAACAGGCCAGCGACGCTGCTACATCTTTGACCGAGCAGGCCAATGATGCAGCCTCAGCAGCTGGCGATCAGGTCGCAGCGCTTGCCGGTCAGGGGCAGGAACTGTTCAACTCGTGGGTTCAGGACGGCATGCTGACCGCGCAGAATTTCGACTATGACGCAATCGTCACGTCGGTTCAGGAAAGCGCCTTGTCTCAGGACATCAAAACACAGGTTATGAAGATCCTCGACGAGATCAAAGCGTCGCCTGAGCTGGTTGTCGCGAAGATACAGGATCTGCGCAATCTGATGACGCAGCAGTGATCAATTCCAGAACCAGCCCCAAGAGGGCTGGTTCACCCGGTCGGGATGCGACTTAATTTGCGTCACATTACGGCATTACCCAATTGACATAGCTCACCGTGTTTGATTGCTTTCTTGAGATTGTTTTTAAAAAATAAAACCTTTTGTCAGTGTGTTACATTGTGACGACGAAGGCCTCGTGCTGAACTCGCATCAAAGAAGGATCGAACGATGACCACCCTGCCCGACACCATGTTTGCCGTTGTTCAGACGCAGGACGGATATTCCGGCACAGCCACGGGACCGACGCTGGAGAATGCCTCGGACTGGTTAGCGGAGGCCGAGCTGCCTTTGCCTGTGCCCAAGGCGGGACAGGTTTTGATCAAACTGCGCACAGCCTCGGTGAACCCGTCAGATATTCATTTCATCAAAGGGGAATATGGTCAGCCGCGGGTCAAAGGCGCCGCAGCAGGGTTCGAGGGGTGCGGAGATGTTGTTGCCACCGGTACCGGGGCTGACGCACTGCTGGATCAGCGCGTGGCCTTTGTGGCAGCAGGCTCTGGTGCTTGGGCCGAATATGTTGTGACGCAGGCCCAGATGTGTATCCCCTTGCGCCCCGAAATCTCGGATGAAGACGGGGCGGCGCAGATCGTAAACCCGCTAACCGCAATGGCGATGGTGGATATCGCTCGGGCTGAGGGCGAGGCTTTTGTAGTCTCTGCCGCCACCAGCCAGCTTGGTAAGTTGATGTGCAGCCTTGGACGGGATCTTGGGTTGAAACCGATCGCTCTGGTGCGGCGCGCCGAAACGGTCGAGATGTTAAAAGGCCTGGGTGCGGCAGAGGTGGTCGTGACCAGCGATACGGATGCGCCGACGCGGTTTGCCACGATCAGTGCAGATCTGAAACCTCGTGTTTTTCTCGACGCGGTTGCCGACCAACTGTCAGAGCAGGTGTTCTGCGCGATGCCCAATGGCGCGCGGTGGGTTTGCTATGGGAAACTCAGTACGGAAATGCCGAAGTTGACTCAGATGGGCCAGTTGATCTTCATGAGCAAACGGATCGAGGGTTTCTGGCTGACCCGCTGGATGATGGACACCCCCCCGGCTGATCAAATGCGAGTTGTCAGCGAAGTGCAGGCGCGATTTGCAGATGGGCGCTGGCGCACAGATGTTTCCGCACGGCTTTCGCTACGAGAAGTGCTGCCAAATCTGGCGGATGCTCTGAAAAAGAGTGACGGGAAGGTGATAATCACTCCATAGTAGAACAAAGCGCCGGACTTAACCGGCTTAGGGAGGGTGAGATTGGATAACGCACAGCTGCTGATTAGCGGGCTGGCGAATGGTTGTGTCTACGGCCTGATCGCCCTTGGCTTTGTACTGATTTACAAAGCCACCGAGGCAGTGAATTTTGCGCAGGGCGATTTCATGATGCTGGGTGCGTTTGTCACCATTGGCCTTACGAATACGGAATATATGGGGCTGCCCTTCTGGCTGGCGCTACCGATTTCACTGGGGATTATGGGCGCACTTGGGTATCTGATCGATCGGCTGATCATCCGCCGCGTCTTTGGCGAAAGTCAGACTGCCGTGGTGATCCTAACCATCGCCTTGGGCTTTGTGATCAGGTTTGCAGCTGGTCTGATCTGGGGGCACGAGCCGCAAACGCTGCAGAACCCATTGGCTGGTAAGGAAATCCGGTTCGGTGGTCTTGTGCTGGGGATGGAGGACGTGGCCGTGATTGTTGTCACCGTCCTACTGACCTGGGGTCTTTATGTGTTCTTCAGCAAGACCAAGCTGGGGCTTGCCATGCAAGGTGCGTCTCAAAACCAGTTGGCGGCATATTACATGGGGATCCCGGTCAAGTGGGTTCAGGGCTTAATCTGGGCATTGGCCGGAGTTGTCGCTGGGATTGCCGGAATTTTGTTCGCGGCCAAAGGCTCGGTCGATCCCACAACTGGGCTTCTGGGAATCAAGGCATTTGCAGCAGCTGTGATAGGCGGATTCGGCAGCCTGCCCGGCGCTTTGGCCGGCGGGCTAATCGTCGGCGTAATCGAGCCCTTTGCCAGCCGCTATATCGCAGCCGGGTACAGTCAGATCGCGCCTTATGCGCTGTTGCTGGCAGTTCTGATCTTTCGACCGCATGGGCTGTTCAGCCAGGTGCGGGTCAAGAAGGTCTGATCGCATGCGGATTGTTTTCAAAACAAACTATATGCAGGACATTCGCCCGTGGAAGGATGGCTATCAGCTTAGCCTCTATCTGATCCTGTTGGCGGTCGTAGCCGCTGCGCCGTGGTGGCTGGATGATTTCTATCTTGGGGAACTGACTAATGTCCTGATCTGGGCCATCGCGGGTTTGGGCTTGATGATCCTAACCGGCCATACCGGGCAGGCCAGCCTTGGCCATGCCGCCTTTCTGGCCGTTGGGTGCTATGCCAATGTCATCCTGATTGAGGCTGGGGTGCCCTTTCTGCTGGCGTTCCCGTTGGCGGGCCTGTTGACCGGCATCGTCGGAGCAACCGTCGCTATTCCTGCCCTGCGCCTGCATGGCATCTATCTTGCGATCTTCACCCTGGCTCTGTCTGTGCTCATGGACGACATCATCGTTCTGGCCGAACCCGTCACCGGAGGTGTCGCGGGTAAATATCTGGGTGGTGTCGAAATCTTCGGACATCTGGTCGATCGTTGGGCCACCCCGGCCCCGTTTTTCTGGCTGGTGCTGGCCGTCGCCGTTATCGTGACACTGGGCTATATCAACCTATTGCGCGCGCCCTTGGGCCGCAGCTTCATCGCCGTACGAGACTCTGAGGTCTCAGCGCAGGCGATGGGTGTGGATATCGCGCGCACCAAGACGATCTCTTTCGCCCTCTCCTGCGCGGTCACCGGACTAGCAGGCGCATTGATGGGTATGTTCTCTGGGGCGTTCAATAACGAGACCTTCAGTGTCGTAATTTCCATCCAATTGCTGATGATGATCGTTATCGGAGGTCTGGGCTCAATCCATGGCGCGTTTTTGGGCGCAATCGTGATCGGTTTCCTGCCGCAGTTTCTGTCGATTTCAAAGGAATACGCAGCAGCCCTGTTTGGCGGCAATACGGTCGCCATTCCGGGGCTCGAATTCGGCATCTTTGGCATGATCCTGATCGCCTTCATCCTGTTCGAACCGATGGGTTTGTATGGTCGATGGCTAAAAATCCGGACGTGGTTCGAACTGTTCCCCTTCTACCGCAAGGACATGTTCAAAAGACAAAAGTCCTATCTCAAGACGGAGCGTCTGAGATGAGCTTGCTGGAGTTTGAAAACGTTACCCTGAAATTCGGCGGTCTGACTGCTGTGGATGATCTGTCCTTCAACGTGCAAGAAGGTGAGGTGTTCGCCATCGTCGGTCCCAACGGCGCAGGCAAATCAACGGTCTTCAACCTGATTTCGCGCTTCTATGATCCTTATGCAGGGGCGATCCACTTTGACGGGCATGATCTGCTGCTTATCAAGCCCTCGGGTGTCGCGGCCTATGGCGTCGCGCGGACGTTCCAGAACATTGAACTGTTCGAACATGCGACCGTTTTGCAGAACCTCCTGGTCGGTCGCCACCGGCACCGCAAAACCAATCTGATCTCGGAAATTCTGTTCACGCCCTCTGCACGACAGCAGGAGATCGAGAACCGAGAAAAGGTTGAAGAGATCATCGACTTCCTCGACCTCCAGGCCTTTCGTGACAAGATGATCTCGGGCCTCCCCTATGGCGTGCGTAAGGTGGTCGAAGTCGCCCGAGCGTTGGCCACCGATCCAAAACTCCTGCTGTTGGACGAACCCGCCTCGGGCCTATCGGTGGAAGAGACCACAGATATGCGTTGGTGGATCGATGACATCCGGCGTCAGATGGGCATTACCGTGCTTATGGTAGAGCACGATATGGGTCTGGTCTCGGGCGTGTCCGACCGGGTTCTTGCCATGGCCGACGGAGCGAAGCTTGCCCTTGGAACCCCAGCCGAAGTTCAATCTCATCCTGCTGTGGTAGAGGCCTATTTGGGCAAAGCTTCATGAACCAACCGATCCTTAGCATTCGCAATGTTGAAAGCTTTTATGGCCCGATCATGGCCATTCGTGGCGTGTCATTGGACGTGCATCGAGGGCAGGTCGTTTCAATCCTGGGCGCAAATGGCGCGGGCAAGACAACGCTGATGAAAACAATCTCAGGCGTGATGGATCCCGAAAAAGGTTCAATCACATTTGACGGTCAGCAGATACAGGGATCGGAACCTCACAAGGTCGTGCAAAAAGGCATCGTCCATGTGCCCGAGGGACGCGAGGTCTTTCCACTTTTGACCGTCGACGAGAATCTGAATCTTGGGGCTTATACCCTGTCGGATAAAGGACAGATCGATCATGACCGCGATCTGGTGTTTTCCTACTTTCCTGTGTTGAAAGACCGCCGCAATCAAGAGGCTGGCACTCTGTCCGGCGGGCAACAGCAGATGCTGGCGATTGGGCGCGGCCTGATGGCTAACCCGCGTATCATGCTGCTGGATGAGCCCTCGCTGGGCCTATCGCCGCTGCTGGTGCAAGAGATTTTTGGCATTCTCAAACGCCTGAATGACGAACAGAGCATGACAATGATGCTGGTCGAGCAGAACGCCAATGCGGCACTGGAACTCGCCCATCATGGCTATGTAATGGAGATCGGACGGATCGTTATGGATGGTGCGGCTGAAACCTTGCTGCAATCCGAGGACATTCAGAATTTCTATCTGGGCGTTCAGGAAGAAGGCGCGCGAGAAAACCGCCGCTGGAAACGCAAGAAGACATGGAGGTGAGCTGGATGGACGCAAGCCCCCTGCCCCCTCAGACCAGAATCAACGGTGTGCAGTTCAACGCTACGCCAGGTCAGAGACCCCTGCGAGTCGATGGCTGTGTCACGATATGCGAGCTATTCCAGAAACGCTGTGCCGAACTGGAACAGCGTACGGCGCATCGCGAGAAGGACTTCGGCATCTGGAAATCCTACTCATGGGCCGACTACTGGCAACACGCCAAATGGATCGGGCTGGCCCTGCGCAAGCTGGGTCTGCAACGTGGCGAGGTTGTCTCGATCCTGTCCGAAGACCGCAAGGAATGGGCGTGGTTCGACATGGGCATCCAGTGTGTCGGAGGGATTGCTTCGGGCGTCTACACCACAGATTCGGCCAGCCAGTTAAAATATCTGATCAATGACAGTGGCAGCCGGTTTCTGATCGTTGAAGATGAAGAGCAGTTGGACAAGTTCCTCGAAGTCGAGGCGGATCTGCCCGATTTGCTCAAGGTCATTATCCTTGAGGATGAAGGCCTGCACGACCTGGATCATCCGCGTTGCATGATGATCGAGGACTTGTACGCTCTGGGGCAGCAGGCTCAGGTCGATGAACCCGGCGCATTCGAAGCAGAAATCGCTGAAACCACGTCACAAGACACCGCCCTGCTCATATATACTTCAGGTACCACCGGTAATCCCAAAGGCGCCATGCTGAGCCATGAGAACATCATGGCCGCGATCGAGGCAGGGGCACATTCCCTGCCCTCCCAATCAGCCGACGAACAGCTATGTTTTCTGCCGCTCTGTCATATCCTCGAACGCGACGTATCGATCTACTACCCGCTTGCGATGAAGACTACTGTGAATTTCGCTGAAAGCCCCGAGACAGTGTTCTCCAACCTGCAAGAGGTCTCTCCCGCCACCTTCACTGCCGTCCCGCGCGTGTGGGAGAAGATCTACTCGCAGGTCATGTTCATGGCGAAAGAAGCAACGCCCACAGGGCGCTTCGCCTTTGCACAGGCGCTCAAGTCTGGAATGGCGCGGGCCGAATTTATCCTTGCAGGCAAACCTGTTCCAGCACCGATCGCTATGCAGTTCTGGCTTTGGGATCGGCTTGTCCTGCGTAACCTGCGCCGGATGCTGGGCTTAGATCGTCTCCGCCGAGGCGGCTCTGGTGCAGCGCCGATCTCTCCCGATTTGCTCAGGTGGTATTGGGCAATTGGTGTGCCCATTGTCGAGGGCTTCGGTATGACTGAAACCGCCGGCATAGCAGCGCTGAACACGCTTGAGGCCAACAAGATCGGCACCATTGGAAAACCTGTTCCTGGCAACGACCTGCGCATCGCGGAAGACGGAGAAATTCAGGTCAAAGGCCTGAACGTCTTTCAAGGCTACTGGCGCAACAATGCCAAAACAGCTGAAAGCTTCACCTGCGACGGTTGGCTGCGCACTGGGGATATGGGGCATATCGACGAGGAAGGCTTTGTCACCATCACAGGGCGCCTCAAGGACATCATCATTACTGCGGGCGGTAAGAACGTCACGCCCGCAGAGATCGAGAGCGGGTTGAAGTTCAGCCAGTATATCTCGGACGCGGTGATCATCGGGGATCGGCGCAAGTACCTGACGGCGCTAATCATGATCGATCAGGAAAACGTTGAGAAATTCGCACAAGAGCGCAAGATCCCCTTTTCGAACTTTTCTTCCCTTTGTGCTGCGTCCGAAGTGACGGAGTTGATCGGCAATGAAATCGCAGCGGTCAATAAGGACTTTGCGCGGGTCGAACAGATCAAGAATTTCCGGCTGATCGATGTGTTGCTCACTGCCGAAGATGAGGAGCTGACGGCGACGATGAAACTCAAACGTGGTCTGGTGGAAAAGAAACACGCACATCTCATTGAAGATATGTACAATTAGTTAAGGGGCGACCCAACAGGGAGGAGAAGTATGAAACACTTATTTAAGGGCCTTGCCGCAGCGACGGCATTGACTGCATCCGCCACGATCAGCTGGGCGCAAACACAAGGCGTGACAGATGACGAGATCGTCATTGGCTCAGTCAACGACCTCAGCGGCATCTTCGCTGCCGTGGGCGTTCCGGCCACCAAAGGCGCAAATGTGGTCTTTGATCGCGTCAACGCCGAGGGTGGCGTGCATGGCCGCAAGATCCGCTTTGTCGTCGAGGATAACGGCTATCAGATGCCACGCGCGATGCAGGGCTATAACAAGCTGCTGAACCGCGACAAGGTTTTCGCGATGTTGCAGTCGCTGGGTACGCCGATGAATGTTGCTGGGTTCAAGCTGCTGGACCCGAAAGGTATTCCCAACGTCGCCCCTCTAACCGCCGCGCGGCAAATGCTGCAAGAGCCGATGAAGAACAAGTTCACCTCATTCTCGACCTATTACGATCAAGCTCGGATCGGGGTGAAGTATCTGAACGGTGAGTTCGGATCGCAAACCGTTTGCACCATGTATCTGCCCACCGATTTCGGTGAGGAAATTCTGGAAGGCAGCAAAGCGGGAGCCGAAGAGGCTGGCATCACTTTCGGCGCTGAGACCACCCATAAACCGGACGAGACGGATTTCGTGGGGTCCTTGAGCAAGCTTAAAGAAGAAGGTTGTGACATCGTCACGATGGCGCTCGGCGTGCGTCAGGCAATCACTGTTGTTGGAACGGCCAAGAAAATGGGCCTGACCGACATGAAGTTCCTCGGCACCTCTGCCAGCTTCCTAACCGTGGTGGCGCAGGTGCCCGGTGGTGTGACCGACGGTTTCTATGCGGCGGCCTCGTGGCTGGATCTCTGGGCGCGCGCCGAAGAGCCAGCCCCGGCAGCATTTATTGCTGAATACAAAGAGGCTACGGGCGAAGACCCGGTCGGATTTTCAATGCTGGGCTATTCAGCGGCCGAGATGATGGTCAAAGCGCTTGAAGCTGCAGGTCCTGATCTGACGCATGATAGCTTTATCGCCGCGATGGAATCTCTGGATTACATGGATGAGTTGGTCGGCAACCAGATCACATATGGGCCCGATGACCATCAGGGTGCTGACTCTGTATTTGTCAGCGTCGTCGAAAATGGTGCGTGGAAACTGGTTTACGAAGAATAAACCGACCAAAGAAAAAGGGCTCGCAGTTGCGAGCCCTTGCCAATTCGGTATCCGTAGCGATTAACGCTTCGAGAACTGGAACGAACGACGCGCTTTACGCTTACCGTATTTCTTACGTTCCACAACGCGGCTGTCGCGGGTCAGGAAGCCAGCGGCTTTCAGAGCGCCACGCAGCGACGGATCGTACAGTTGCAGCGCTTTCGAGATACCGTGCTTGACCGCACCGGCCTGACCGGTCAGGCCACCGCCTTTGACGGTTGCAACAACGTCGAACTCACCTTCCACACCAGCAACCTGGAACGGCTGGCGCAGGATCAGCTGCAGAACGGGACGCGCAAAATACTTGTCCTGATCCTTGCCGTTTACGGTGACTTTGCCGGAACCCGGCTTGATCCAAACGCGGGCGACAGCGTCTTTACGCTTGCCGGTGGCGTAGGAACGACCCAGCTCGTCACGTACGGGTTCACGTACGATGACTTCTTCGGCCACGGTTTCAACGCCTGCGACGGCGCTCAGCTCTTCGAGAGTATTGATCTGATCAGCCATCGGTCATTAGCTCCGGGTGTTTTTCTTGTTCATGGACTTTACGTCCAGAACTTCGGGCGCTTGCGCCTCATGAGGATGCTCGGCACCAGCATAAACGCGCAGGTTGGTCATCTGCTGACGCGCCAGACGGTTGCCCGGCAGCATGCGCTTGACCGCTTGGGTCACGACGCGCTCGGGGTGTGCACCCTCAAGGATCTGCTGCTTGGTGCGCGACTTGATGCCGCCCGGGTGGCCAGTGTGCCAGTAGAAGTTCTCTTCGCGCTTCTTGCCGGTCATCTGGATTTTGTCAGCGTTGATCACGATGACATTGTCGCCCATGTCCATGTTGGGTGTGAACGACGCTTTGTGCTTGCCACGCAGGCGCATGGCGACGATCGAGGCAAGACGGCCCAGAACAACGCCCTCGGCGTCGATCAGGATCCATTTCTTGTCGATGTCTGCAGGTGTTGCAGAAAAGGTTTTCATGGCAGGATAGTCCTGTTTGATGTGAAAGACCGCCCCTTGGCGGAGCGGCCCGAATTCGATGGAGGGGGTTTAGACCTACTAGTTATGCAGGTCAATACAGGCAAAGTATAATATATCTATCAATAACAATAACTTATAAAATAGGTATTATTTTACCCCAAAATTTCTTCGGCATATCCAACTTTACGTAGTTTAGCTAAGCTAGACTCAACCAAGATCATCCAATGTCGGAGGTGGCAATGCAAGAATTGGAACAGGTTATCGCTGCCTATGGTGCGGCATGGCAGTCGACCGATCCCGAAAGGCGACTGAGCCTTCTTGAGCAGTGTTTTACACAAACTGGTCGTTACGTCGATCCAACTGCAGAAGTTTCCGGCAGAGATCAACTCAATGCCCATATCGGAGCGGTTCTGAGTGATACAAAGGGCCGAGTTGAGCTGACCAGTGAGCCGAATTCACACCATGATGTGGTCCACTTCACCTGGCATATGGTTGCTCCCGATGGTTCCATTATGGTGGCCGGACATGATTTCATTCGTCTCGATGCCGATGGTAAAATTGCACATTTGTCGGGCTTTTTCGGCGACCCTTCCCCGGTGCAATAACGGCTAGACGCTTATTTGTTCGGGTGGGTTATCCAGCAGCGCGCGCAGGCGCAGCATGGCATCTTCGAACTTCTCAAGCGAGACATGCCCATTCACCGCTATACGAACGGCATTTGGCGCGCGACCATCCCGCAGCGCGAATTCATCGGCCGATCGCAGCTGAATACCTTCCCGCTCGGCCGCCCGGCTGAACGCAGCAGACCGCCAACCGGAAGGCAGATGAAGCCAGACGAAGGGAATTTCAGAATCCCAGTTTAGATCGAAGCCGCCCAGGGCGTTTACCGCCACACGTACATATTCGCCCATCTTGGTACGGACGTTTTTTGCAAGTTGCCTCGCCTCTGGATGTCCCAACAGCAACCGCGTCAACTCAGCCAAAGGCTGGGCGAGCCCGAAATACCCGTATTCTGCAGAACGCCGCAGATCGACGCTCTGCTCTTTCGGTGCGATGGCGAAACCTACCCGTAATGCTGGTGTGAGAGTTTTCGAAATTGACGAAACATGCCAGCCCCGTTCGGGTGCCAAAGCACGATAGCTGGGCGCGCGGGCCTCGCCCATGCGATAGCAATCGTCTTCGATGATCTGTAATTCATGCTTTCGCGCAATCTCGACAACTTCTTTGCGCCGCTCCAAAGGTGAATGCCCGCCCGTTGGGTTCTGCACTTCGGGTGAGACGCAGATCGCCTGCGCCTTCGTTTGCCTGAGGATGTGGTCTAGCGCCTCGGGGCTTATGCCCCATTTGTCCATTTTTACCCCGACAACCTCGGCGCGCATCAACTCACCTGCCCGTCTGAATCCGGCATAAGACAAGTCCTCAACCAACACGATGGGTTTCGGATCTTTCAGAACGGTCTGGAACACGACGCAAATGCCACTTTGCCCACCGTGTGTCAGTACAATGTCATCTGCATTCAATGAGCCCAGAGGAAGATCTGACAACCAGTCGGCCACAACCTGACGCACGGGTAGGTAGGCATCTCGGGTCGGATAGTTCATAAACATCCGCGGATCGCCTTTTGCAACCTTTTCAAGGCATTCGCGGATTAATGTCACCTGCCCCACATCCGGCAAGCGTGGGCTGAACAGGCTGACATTGGATTCATATTTGTCGTCCCTCAGATGTAGCTGCCGCGACCAGACATCATCCAGAATGGGCGATCTCGGCGGGGCTACAAATGTACCACGCCCGACCTCGGCTTGTAGCAAACCTTCATCGGTCAGGATCGTATAGGCGCGCGCGACAGTGCCTGGTGTAATCTTTAATCGATACGCTAACTCACGCACCGGAGGTAGTTTCTTTCCAACCTCCAGTGTTTTGTTTTCTATCGCTTTTCGGATCGTGTCAGCGACCAGAGTATATTTTGGACCTTTGGATTTCGGTAACGCCTCTGGCCAAATTGTATCCATTACAATTCTTCCTTTGATTTCGACACAATGCTGAATGTATCAAGGCAGTGTACCGAACATATTTACTTTGTGTCAATACAATTTGAAAGGATACCCAAGATGACACGCGCAATGCACAACCCCGCCCTCTTGCTGCTGAACGACAGCCCCCGGCTGCCGCTGATCGCCGCGCTGGCCGTGCGGTTTGCGGCGTCGGTCACACAATGGGAACAACGCCGCCGCAGCCGGGTAAACTTAGGTAAGCTGGATGACAGGCTGCTCCGCGATGTCGGGCTGACCCGCCATCGGGCAGATGCAGAAGTCAGCCGCTATTTCTGGATGAAATAGACTATCCCCAGTCCCATCTAAGGGACCTCTTCCTGGCCGGGGTTTATCCCCGGCCTTTTTTACCCAAAGGCAGCAGCGGCTGAGCCTTCTGGAGGAAGCGAATAGGTCATGCTGGCCCGCGCGACGGGTTTGTCAGAGCCTTCCGAGTAAATCAGCACATCCCCGACAGCCAGAGTTCGACCTAATTTCAACAACCTACACTCAGCAATCAGGTCCGCCCCGCCTTCGGGCTTGCGCAAGAAATCCAGAGAACTGTTGGTGGTGACAGCCAGAGATTGCCGACCTTTCCGTGCCAAAACCATTGCATATACACTGACATCGGCCAGCCCGAACATGGACGGACCAGATACTGTGCCTCCGGGGCGCAGGTGACGGTCTTCGACCCTCAGGCGCATGGTGATGTTGGCTTCTGTCAGATCCTCGACCACAAAGTCGCTATGAACCTGTGGAAACACCTGCGCCAGGTATTCCGTCAATTCTTGCTTGTTCAGTACTAATGACATGCTTCCCCTCGTCGCTCTGCCCGCCTAGAGTTGGCCTGAACGCCAGCGGGAGGGCAAGATGGCAATTCTGGAACGTCACGACACAGGTGCGATTGCACGGCTTCGAATGAACGCGCCTGAGCGGTTGAACGCCCTCAGCGATGAAATGCTGGCGGCCCTGCAGGCAGAGTTCAATGCGCTGCGCGAAGACAAGTCGATTCGTGTTGTTGTTCTTTCCGGTGCGGGGAAAGCCTTTTGCGCGGGGCACGATCTGAAACAGATGACCCAGGGGCGGCAGGCACCCGATGGTGGGCTTTCCTATTTTCAGGATCTGTTCGACCGATGTGCCAAGATGATGATGTCCATTCAGTCCCTGCCCCAACCCGTGATCGCCCAAGCGCACGGGATCGCCACTGCCGCAGGGTGTCAGCTTGTAGCAACCTGTGACCTGGCAATCGCGGCCGAGGGTACACGGTTCGGCGTAAATGGTGTCAATATCGGCTTGTTCTGCTCCACTCCGATGGTGGCTCTCAGCCGGAATATACCGCGGAAACAGGCGTTTGAAATGCTCACGACCGGTGATTTTATCACCGCCGAACGCGCGGCTGAGCTGGGTCTGATCAATCGAGCGGTTCCCGAGAACTTGTTGGAAGATGAAACCAATGCGTTGGCCGAGAAGTTGGCAGGCAAGCTCAGCAGTGCGGTGAAAATCGGTAAAACCGCTTTTTATCAACAGATTACAATGCGGACTGATCAGGCATACGATTATACCGCCGAGGTAATGGCACAGAATATGATGGACCGGAATACTGAGGAAGGAATTAGTGCCTTTATCGAAAAGCGCCCGCCTGATTGGCACCAGTAACGCAATTATTTAATACATTTTTGCCGACTGTTCGCATTTTTTCACTTTTCAAAAGGGCGACACTGTGGCAAAGCTGGGTCAAGGCCAAGGCCTGACCATACTTTTGGGTCGCCGTGGGCGGAAGGTCCCTCCAAGCTGGTTTCTCTCACCGGCGTTGACATTCCCGCAGCGGCGACCCCAAGAATCCCCCTCAGAACTAAAGCGATTACTGCGCATTGCGCATGGCGCTGCTCTGCCCTATTTGGCAGCACATGACAGAGACATTGCATATCGTGGGCGGCGGCATGGCCGGGTCCGAGGCCGCCTGGCAGGCAGCGGAAATGGGCGTGGATGTCGTGATCCACGAAATGCGTCCTAATGTGGGCACGTTTGCACACCAGACCGGCAATCTGGCCGAGATGGTGTGTTCGAACTCATTCCGATCGGATGATGATGAACAGAACGCAGTCGGCTTGCTGCATTGGGAAATGCGCGCGGCAAACGGGTTGATCATGACGACCGCAGATAGCCATCGCCTGCCTGCGGGTGGCGCGCTTGCGGTTGACCGTGATCCTTTTGCCGAAGCCGTAACTGCCAAGCTGAAGGCCCATCCACGGGTCTCGGTCTCAGCGGAAGAAGTAACCAGTCTACCCCAAGACGGAAAGTGGATCTTTGCAACCGGGCCGTTGACCTCGCCCGCATTGGGGGAAGCCATTCGCGCAGAGACTGGTGCCGAGGCGCTGGCCTTTTTCGATGCGATCGCCCCCATCGTCTATGCAGACAGCATTGATATGAGCAAAGCCTGGATGCAGTCACGCTACGATAAGGGCGAGACTGAGGAAGAGCGCACCGCCTACCTCAACTGTCCGATGGATCGTGACCAGCACGAAGCCTTCATTAATGCGCTGCTGGCTGCAGATAAGACCGAATTCCACGAGGGAGAGACCGCTGGTTATTTCGACGGCTGTCTGCCGATCGAGGTTATGGCCGAGCGCGGTCGTGAAACTTTACGCCATGGCCCGATGAAACCTGTTGGCCTGACAAATCCGCATCAACCGGACGTAAAACCTTATGCCGTCGTCCAATTGCGGCGCGACAATGCCTTGGGCACGTTGTTCAACATCGTCGGTTTCCAAACCAAGATGAAATACGGTGCGCAAACCGAGGTATTTCGTATGATACCGGGTCTGGAAAATGCCAGCTTTGCGCGATTGGGTGGCATTCACCGCAACACTTTCATCAACTCTCCGACTTTGCTGGACGCGCAGATGCGGCTCAAGTCTAGGCCAAATATTCGTTTTGCGGGGCAAATCACGGGGGTGGAAGGCTATGTGGAAAGCGCAGCGATGGGCCTTTTGGCAGGCCGTTTGGCCGCTGCCGAAATACTAGGCCGATCCCTTCCCGACGTACCGCAAGACAGTGCGATGGGCGCATTGATCCACCACATCACGGGCGGCGCCGAAGCCAAGACCTTCCAGCCGATGAACGTGAATTTCGGTCTGTTTCGCCCGGTCGACGGCCTGAAGGGGGGGCGCCGAGGCCGCAAGGACCGCTACAAGGCCTATACCGATCGCGCCAAGGAAGTCTGGAGCGATTGGGTAAAGCAGTGTTGACTGGACGTCGCCCCCAGCCTGCGCCTAACATGTAAGTTATGAGCGATAAGTTTCTGAAAGACACATACAATCTGAATTCTGCCCAGGAAACGCACGATCACTACCAGAAATGGGCGGCCTCATACGATGATGAGGTCGGTGAGCACGGATATGTCACCCCGGACCGTGTTGCGGCAGCATTGAAATCCTTTGTCTCAGATGCTGATGTGCCGGTGCTGGACTACGGATGCGGTACCGGGTTGTCGGGTTTAGCACTTCGCAAGGCGGGTTTTCGTGTCATCGATGGGATGGATCCAACACCAAAGATGCTGGAAGGTGCCGCTGCCAAGGGGGTTTATCGCAACTTGATAAACTTCGAAGTTACTGATCCCAACCCCATTGAGGCCGAGGCTTACTCAGCCATAACATGCATTGGCGTCATCGGCGTTGGTGCCGCGCCGCCTGAAACCTTTGATCTACTTATGAACGCGCTGCCACGTGGCGGATATCTGGCGTTTTCCTTCAACGATCACACTTTGGCTGACCGCACTTACACCGGGCGGCTGAACGACTGGCTGGACATGGGTCACGCAAGGCTGTTATTCCGCGAATACGGTCCGCATCTACCGGGTATGGACATGAAATCAGACGTTTATGTTGTTGAAAAAACGTGACATTCACAACGCGTTTTGCGCCATCGCCAACAGGTCCGCTGCATTTGGGGCATGCCTATTCCGCGCTTCTTGCGTTTGATCAGGCACGGGCTGCGGGTGGATCATTTCTTTTACGGATCGAAGATATTGATCAATCGCGATCCAGGTCCCATTGGGAAACCCAGATCTACGACGACCTGCACTGGCTTGGACTGCGCTGGCCGCACCCGGCGATGCGCCAGTCGGACAGGCTGCCGCGATACAGAGAGGCATTGGAAATTCTGAAAAACATGGGCCTTGTCTACCCTTGCAGCTGCAATCGTGCCGATATCGAATCTGCGGCCGGTGCTCCGCAGGAAGGTGTACCCCAGTTCGGACCTGACGGGCGCATCTATCCAGGCACGTGCCGCGACCGCCCTTTGTCGGATGCTTCAGCTGGGGATGTTCTGCGCCTGAACATGCACAAGGCAATCAAGGCATCCGAACTTCGTGGATTTTGTGAAACTGGTGCGAAGTATTTGGGAACGCATGAGCTTGATGCGCACAACCTCATGAACGCGGTTGGCGACATCATTCTCGTTCGGCGCAATATGGGCAGTTCGTATCACCTGTCCGTCGTGGTTGATGATGCGGATCAGAACATCTCCCATGTGGTCCGGGGCGAGGATTTGTTCGATGCCACGCAGATACATGTCCTTTTACAAGGGCTGCTTGGGTTGCCGACACCTGTTTATCATCATCACCGTCTGATCCGGGACAACAACGGCAAACGCCTCGCAAAACGTGACGACGCACGCGCCATCTCGCTTTATCGCGAACAAGGAGCATCTCCTGCTGAAATCAGAGAGATGGTGGGCATTTGACCTGACCACCATCAGAGGCCCCACTATTCCATCGGCTTCATGAGCTCGACTTCGGTCCCATCGCGGACGGCCGTGTAGAAACAACTTCGCCGATTGGTGTGACAGGCTGGCCCCGTTTGGTTTACCACGACCAGCAGGCAATCCCTGTCGCAATCGACGCGAAAATCCACTAGGGCCTGAAAGTGGCCTGAGCTTTCGCCCTTGATCCAGAACGCCTGTCGCGACCGCGACCAATACGTAACCCGTCCGGTTCCCAACGTGCGCTCGATGGATTGGACATTCATCCAGGCCATCATAAGAACCTCGCCCGTCGCTTCGTCCTGTGCGATCGCGGGGATCAAACCCGCCTCGTTAAATTTCAGTGTCGACGGATCGAACAAGACTGCGTCAGCCATCGCAAAAACCTTTTGCATCCCAGAATCCCGCCATTATGTATGGGGAATGGACAACGAGGGAAAGCCATGAGCGGCGAAACCGATCTGATCAAGCTCTATTCCGGACGCATCTTGGCGCTAGCTGCGGATATTCCTTATCTGGATCGCTTGGATAATCCCGATGCGACGGTAAAGAAACGAGCCCCTTTGTGTGGATCGACCGTGACTGTAGACGTCAAGCTCGAAGATGGGCGGATCGTGGACTTTGGGCAAGACGTCAAGGCCTGTGCGTTGGGTCAGGCCTCGGCTTCGGTCGTAGGCAGCGCCGTGATCGGGGCGACGCGGTCGCAGGTCGAAACCGCACGTGATCAGCTTTCCGCAATGCTGAAGAAAGACGGCCCTGCCCCCGAGGCGCCCTTTAACGGGCTCGAAGTTCTGATGCCCGCGCGGGACTACAAGAACCGCCACGCGTCAATCCTGCTGGCGCTTGACGCGACCGCCGAGGCGATGGAGCAGGCCGAACAGGCCAACTGCGCCTGATTGGCTTTTCCATACAAAGCCGTATAGGGTGCCCCCAATGATTGGGGGGGCTAACGTGAACAATTTGCTGGAACATTTTGTGACGCTCTGGGTCGTGATCGACCCGATCGGCACCATCCCCGTCTTTATCGCTGTCACTGCTGGGATCGCAACGGGTGCGCGTCGTAAAACCGCTTTACTGGCCGCGTTGGTCAGCGCAGGCATTCTGCTGTTCTTTCTGATCTTTGGGCAACTTGTGATCGAGGCTTTGGATATCGGCCTTAACTCGTTTCAGGTTGCAGGCGGAATTATTCTGTTTCTCTTCGCTCTGACCATGATCTTTGGCGAAAGCAAACAGGTGATCGAGCAGCGCCAGGCCGAAGAAGACCTGGACGACAAAATGCACAAGACCAATCCGGCCATTTTCCCTTTGGCCGTCCCTTCGCTTGCGTCACCGGGCGCGATGCTGGCGATAGTGGTTCTAACGGACAACAACCGATACAGCGTCGCCGATCAGAGCATCACTGCACTGGTTATGTTGGTCGTTATTGCCATAGCGTTTGTGCTGATGCTGCTGGCCGAGCCGATCATCCGGTTGATCGGGCATTCGGGCGCAGCGATCATCAGCCGCGTGATGGGGATGATCCTTGCATCCGTCGCCGTAAATTCAGTTCTATCCGCCACGATCGAAATCATCAAAACCGGACAGCTGTAAAAAGAACCGCCGCACCTTCCGGGCGGAAAGGGCGGCGGCAAGTCATGCGTTTCTCATGTAGGGTCCGGATCACCGCACGGGGCCGAGGCAGGCCCCTTCAAGGGAAATGGGACAGGCAGGTCACCCTTGACTATGACGGGGAGACAAGCGCGGTGTGATCGGCACGAGATCGCAGGCAGAAAGGCTTAGAACCCGGTTGGCAGGTGAAGGGCAACCACCAGCATCACAACCAGTGAAACCGCGCCCGCTGCATCCTGCAAAATCGTGGATTGTGAACGGGTAAAGGCAGTTTTGATCTGGCTCAGCATGGTCTCACCTCCGGTCAGGTTTAATCCTTTGTTGACCTTTTGTTCTCATATTTTAACGAGTCGGTAAAGAACTTTTTGAGAACATTTGTGAACTTAGTGGGATTTTCGGTCTAACCCACTGATATCAAACGGATCGCCTGATCCTGCTTCATAAGCCACAGAAGAACACGCGCAGCCTGCCCCCGATCCGAGGTCAATTTGGGGTCTGCGGACAGCAAAGCGCGCGCATCTGATTGCGCCACCGCCATCAGCCCAGCTTGCCTTTCAAGATCAGCTATCCGGAACTTTGGCAGGCCAGATTGTGCGGTTCCGATCAAGTCACCCGCACCGCGCATCTGCAGATCGGTCTCGGCAATGCGGAAGCCGTCTTCAGTTTCTCGGAGTACTTCCAGCCGTTTTCGACCACCCTCGCTAAGCGGTGGCTGATACATCAACAAACAGGTTGAGGCATCTTCACCACGTCCAACTCGGCCCCTAAGCTGATGCAACTGCGCCAGACCAAAAATCTCTGCCCGCTCAATCACCATGATCGTGGCGTTGGGCACGTTCACCCCAACCTCGATCACCGTAGTAGCGACAAGGACTTTGGTCTTACCACTCTGAAACGCCGCCATTGCCGCGTCTTTATCGGCGGTCGGCATTTGGCCGTGTACCAGGCCCACCACGTCGTCCCCCAAGATCGCGCGCAACCGTTTGAAACGCTCCTCAGCCGCAGTCAGGTCCGAGACCTCGGATTCATCGACTAATGGGCACACCCAATAGCATTGTTTGCCTGCATCAATCGCACCGCGCAGATGGGCCACAACTTCGTCCATGCGTTGCGTGCTGACGACTGCGGTCTTGATCGGTTTACGACCCGGCGGCTTTTCATCCAGCACCGAGACGTCCATATCGCCGTACTGCGCAAGCGCCAAACTGCGCGGGATGGGCGTAGCGGTCATCACCAGCACATCAGCGCGTTGGCCCTTTTCGGACAGTTCCATGCGTTGGCGGACGCCAAAACGGTGCTGCTCATCAACGATGGCCAGCCTTAGGGCTTTGAATTCAACATCGTCCTGAAACACCGCGTGGGTACCGACCAATATCTGAATATCTCCCTGCTTCAGCGCGGCCAGCTTCGCTCGACGCTCAGCCCCCTTGTCGCGCCCGGTCAGGATTTCCAGCACAACTCCGGCTTCTTCTGCCAACGGACGCAGCCCTTCAAGATGCTGCCGGGCAAGGATTTCGGTAGGGGCCATCATCACCCCCTGCCCGCCAGCTTCGACGGCTATAAGCAGCGAAACAAATGCTACCAGAGTCTTTCCTGCCCCCACATCGCCCTGAAGCAACCGGTTCATCCGCGTCTCAGCGGCCATATCTGCCGAGATTTCCTCGATCGCGCGTGTCTGCGCTCCGGTTGGTCGATATGGAAGGCTTGCCAGCACCTTGGATTGCAAAGCACCGGTGCCGAGACTGACGATCCCTCGCGCTTTACGCTCACGCTGTCGTGCCAGGGCCAGCGTCAGTTGATGTGCGAGCAGCTCATCGTAAGCCAGACGTTCCCGCGCAGGCGCAAAAGGTGCTACGTCGTCCGCCCCTTGTGGGTGATGCGCCGCGTGAATAGCAGTTGTCCAATCTGGCCAATTCTGTTGTGCCACCTGAGCGGGGTCGGCCCATTCGGCCAATGCAGGTACTCGCGCCAACGCACTTTGAGCAGCTTTATAGGCAGTTTTTTGCGTTACACCCTGCGTCAGATGATAAACCGGCTCAAACTCGGGCAATTCGCCTGCGTTTTCAGGAGCGACCATATGATCGGGGTGTACCATCTGAGCCATGCCATCGAACAGCTCAAGCTTTCCCGATACCACCCGGCGTGCGCCCTCCGGCAACAGCTTCTTCAGATAGTCCCCTCGGGCATGAAAAAACACCAGTTGGAAATCCGCCTGACTGTCTTCAACATGAATGCGATATGCGCCCCCTTTGTTCCGCGGTGCTCGATGCGCGCCGATTGTCACCTCAACAGTCAGAGTCGCCGGAAGGTCGGCGCCCTGAATCGTATCGCGTCGCCGCCGGTCAATCACCGCATAGGGTAGCGAAAACAATACATCGCGCGGTGAATCGATCCCCAATTGGCCCAGAAGCTGCGCGGTCTTCGGCCCCACACCATCTAGTGTTTCAAGACCCGCAAACAGCGGAAAGAGCTGTTCAGGCCTACCGCTCATAGATCGCCAATCAGTTGAAGCCAGCTATCTTCATCCAAGGTTTCGATGCCCAGATCAGCCGCTTTTTTCGCCTTGGACCCTGCGCCCGGGCCCGCCACGAGCAAATCAGTTTTCTGACTGACCGAGCCAGATACCTTGGCCCCCAGCGCTTCGGCGCGGGCCTTGGCCTCGGCGCGTGTCATCTTTTCAAGCGTTCCCGTAAACACGACGGTTTTTCCTGCGACCGGACTGTCCGACGCAGGAGCCTCTGGTGGAACAACCGTCAGATGTTTGCGCAGATCATCAAATGCTTGGCGTTCCTCCGAATTGGCAAACGCATCAGATAGTGACAACCCGAGCGTGGCGCCGATTCCGTCGATACCAATCAGATCAGCCCAGGCGCTGGCGGCATCTGTCGAAACATCCATTCGCGCGAAAGCCGCATCCCGAACTTCTTTAACTTTCGCGCGTCTCGCTTCTGCAGTAGCCGCGATTCTCTCGGCGTCTTCCGCTTCATCGGCTGCACGCTGCGCAAGCGCGGCAGGCCGGGCCGTATCAATGGAGGCCGCCATTACATCCCATTCCCGATAAAACAACGCCAAATCTCGCGCACCAACTTCGCCCACATGACGAATCCCCAGAGCGAACAACAGACGGGCGAACGGTATGGTCCGCTTATCATCGATCGCTGCGAACAGGTTGCTGGCCGATGTCTCGCCCCAGCCGTCGCGGTTTTTCAACCGAGCCAGGTTTTCGGTGTCGCGATCTTTCAATGTAAATATGTCAGCGGGTGTGTTTATTGGCAGAAGAGGATCGCCATAAAACATCTCGATTTGTCGTGCGCCAAGCCCTTCGATATCGAACGCCTTGCGCGATACGAAATGTTTGAGTTTTTCAACCGCCTGAGCGGGACATATCAGCCCCCCTGTGCAGCGGCGGACCGCATCCCCCTCTTCCCGGATCGCGTCGCTGTCACATTCCGGGCATTTCGTCGGGAAAGCGAAGGGCCGCGCATCATCGGGTCGTTTCGACAGATCAACATCCGAGATTTTCGGGATCACATCCCCGGCCCGATAGACCTGAACCCAATCTCCAACGCGAATATCCTTGCCCTCACGAATGACTCCGCCTTTGGCGTCCCGCCCTGCAATATAATCTTCATTGTGTAGGGTCGCGTTCGAAACAACTACCCCGCCAACGGTTACCGGATGCAGCCGCGCTACCGGGCTAAGCGCGCCGGTACGGCCCACCTGAATGTCGATGGCTTCAAGCCGCGTCCAAGCCAGTTCGGCAGGAAACTTGTGCGCAATCGCCCAGCGGGGCGTGGTAGATCGGAAACCCAGCCGGGCCTGCAGACTCAGATCATCGACCTTGTATACGACCCCATCAATGTCATAGCCCAAGGTCGCGCGCTGAGCTTCAATCTGACGGTAATGTTCCAACATCTCATTAGTCGTTGAGCAACGCCTTGTCAGCGCATTTACCTGGAACCCCAAGGTTTTGAGGCGATCAATTGCGCCCATCTGAGTCTCAGCTAGCGGTGCAGACAGTTCACCCCAGGCGTAGGCAAAGAATTTCAGCGGGCGAGATCGTGTTATTTCGGAATCCAGTTGACGGAGGGAACCAGCCGCAGCGTTGCGCGGATTTGCAAAGGTCTTTCCACCTGTTTCGACCTGACGTGCGTTCAAAGCCTCGAAATCATGGTGAGACATGTATACCTCGCCGCGAACCTCAAGAACGTCTGGTGCACCCTCAATTCGGTGTGGAATATCGGAAAGCGTACGCGCATTTGCGGTAACGTTTTCACCGGTCTCACCATCACCACGTGTTGCAGCCTGCATCAGTTCACCCTGCTCATACCGTAGGGATAATGACAGGCCGTCGATTTTGGGCTCAGCTGTATAGGCGAGCGGTGCCTCATCTCCCAGTCCCAGATATTTGCGGATCGAGCGGTCAAAATCGGCAACATCCGTGTCATCAAACGCATTGCCCAGTGACATCATACGCACGGCGTGGGTCACTTTTGCAAACCCATCTGAAACGCGTGCGCCCACTTGTTCAGTAGGGCTGTCGGAGCGTTTCAGTTCGGGGAATCGCGCCTCGATCTCGGCATTGCGACGCTTGAGAGCATCATAGTCGGCATCCGAAATTTCTGGAGCATCTTCAGTGTGATAAAGCTGGTTTGCCCGCAGCAATTCCTTGGCGAGCCGGGCCAATTCTTCCCGTGCTTCATCTTCTGTCAGATCTGCGATTTCTGTGGTATCGCTCATGGCCCCGCCCTGTCACGTCGTCTTGAAAACCAGTGATAGGACGAGGCCATGGTCAGGTCCAGTGTTGTGCTGACACGCGAGTGGATTTACCGCCCCGGACCATCGACGGTAGCAATCAGATCAGATTAGGCACCCACGGCCATGCGGGTTTCACCCATTTTGTTGGCTTGCGGATCACGCAGGACGTATCCACGACCCCAGACCGTCTCGATATAATTCTCACCGCCGGTCGCATTGCTGAGTTTCTTGCGTAACTTGCAGATGAAGACGTCGATAATCTTGAGCTCGGGCTCATCCATGCCGCCGTAGAGATGGTTCAGGAACATTTCTTTGGTCAGTGTTGTCCCTTTCCGCAGGCTCAGAAGTTCCAGCATCTGATATTCCTTGCCTGTCAGGTGTACGGTTTTTCCGTTCACCTCTACGGTTTTGGCATCCAGATTTACGGCGACCTGCCCGGTGTGAATCACGGATTGAGAATGCCCCTTAGAGCGGCGGATAATCGCATGAATGCGCGCCACCAGCTCTTCTCGATGGAAAGGTTTGGTCAGATAATCGTCTGCTCCAAATCCGAATCCCTTGATCTTGCTTTCGGTGTCATCAGCGCCCGACAGAATCAGGATCGGTGTCTCTACCCGTGCTATGCGCAGTTGGCGCAATACTTCATGGCCGTTCATATCCGGCAGATTCAAGTCCAACAGGATGAGGTCGTAATCATATAGCTTGGCCAGATCGATGCCTTCTTCGCCAAGGTCCGTCGCATACACGTTGAGATTGGCGTGTGTCAGCATCAGTTCGATGCTTTTGGACGTGGTTGGATCATCCTCGACAAGAAGTATGCGCATGTTCACTGCTCCAATTTAGGTCAAATTCTTCAACTGATTTGAGCCTGAATAAAAATGGTTAATCTGACGTTACCGTTGAATCATTTATTCACTTTCACCTTTAAGTTGTCGATATTTTTTTAAGGCCGTCACCTTCAACCCATCGATCCCGTGCTCAGCAACTGCTGAGACCCACGAGTTGAACTCTTCATCGCTGATGCCATAGCGCTTTTTGGCTTCAGACAATGAAATCAACCCATAAAGTACACCGCGCACAACGATCACCTTGCGCGACGCCACCCAGCGCCGCGTATCCGCAGGAGGCAAATCGGCGCGTGTCAGCACGCTCCCGTCCGGCAGGGTGACCGACCTTGGACCTTCCACTTTGTGCAAATACATCTCTCATACCTTCTGCTGCTGCGACAAAGCTGCACCCAGCCTACTTAAAAGGGCGTGAAACCGCCCCTTGAGAGTGTCTAGAATTTTCTTATATTCTGCCGGTCTTTCTTAACCCGGACAGGAACCGCCTATGGCCCTCGATACCGAGACCCCGCTGAACTCGCTTGGCTTTGCCAAACCACCCTCGGAAACGCGGGTTGTCGTGGCCATGTCCGGCGGTGTGGACAGCTCTGTTGTGGCGGCCCATCTCGCTGATCAAGGCTATGATGTCGTAGGTGTTACTCTGCAGCTTTACGATCACGGTGCGGCGTTGGCCAAGAAAGGCGCGTGCTGTGCGGGGATCGACATTCACGATGCGCGTCGCGTGGCGGAAGAACGCGGGTTCCCTCACTACGTCTTGGACTATGAAAATATCTTCAAGGACGCTGTAATCGACGAATTCGCCGACAGCTATCTGGCCGGCGCGACTCCGGTGCCCTGCATCCGTTGCAATGAACGGGTAAAGTTCAAGGACTTGCTTGAGACCGCCAAGGACCTTGAGGCCGACTGCATGGCCACGGGCCATTATATTCAGCGCAAGATGGGCGCAAACGGGGCCGAATTGCATAGTGCTGAGGATGCAAATCGCGATCAGTCCTATTTCCTATTTTCGACCACACCGGAACAGTTGGATTTCCTGCGTTTCCCGCTAGGCCACCTGCCCTCCAAAGACGCCACGCGCGAGATGGCGGCACAATATGGGCTGGCCGTTGCGGACAAGCCGGATAGTCAGGACATCTGTTTTGTGCCCAACGGAAACTATGCCAGCGTGATCGAAAAACTGCGCCCCGGAGCCGCAGAACCCGGTGAGATCGTACACGCCGATGGCCGCGTTCTGGCGCAGCATAACGGGGTGATTCACTATACGATCGGTCAGCGTCGTGGGCTCGGTATCGGTGGTCTCAGCGAACCTTTGTATGTGGTCAAGCTGGATGTGGACAAGAAACAGGTTGTTGTCGGCCCCAAAGAGATGTTGGCCACAAGAACCGTTCCCGTGCGCGAGATCAATTGGCTGGGAGACGAACCGTTCACGTCAAAGAACGAATGGCATGTTTCGGTCAAAGTCCGCTCGACCCGCCCCCCGCGTGAGGCGATTATTCGCCCCCTTTCGGACACAACAGCCGAGGTTGAATTGCTGACGCCCGAGGAAGGTATCTCTCCGGGTCAGGCTTGTGTGTTCTACGAAACCGATAGCAGCCGTATCTTTGGCGGCGGCTGGATCTGGCGCGGTTACTAAATCGCGTCAGTCCACGAGTTGCTGAGGATATAGATCCCGGCACAAATCATCACGTAAGGCACCAGTTTCTCAAGCCGACGTGCGAAACCGCCGGTCATGATTGGGGATTGTGCACCCCAAAGCCCCAGCATGGTCAGCGTCAGCGCTGCGGCCACCGCGCCGGTGACACCCGCAATCCGATAGCTGGGGGCTGAGTCGGCCAATAGCGGCGCAAGCACAGCGAACGTGTCCATCGACAGACTTATGAACAGCAGCATGGTGACGAATGTCGAAGCACCCGTGGATATTTGAGGGGCCTCCTCGGTCTCCGATCCGCGGAACTGACGGATAACTCCGATCAGCCCGAGGCCAAGTGGTATCACGCCCAGATATCCAGCCCAATGTGGCACCACATCATCGACACCCAAGGCCAACAATAAGGCGGCAGCGATGATTAACATCTGCGCCAGCAGGAACCCCGCAACGGTCCGGCGCGGACCAGACACCATCATCAACGCTACAAGAGCTGCAAGGTTGTCGAGATTGGTCAAAACCTGCGCCATCAAGGCAGAAGCAGCAAAGATCACATGATCCAGCATCACGATTTCATTCTGTCCAAAACGGACCTTGCCGCACGCAAACCCGGTGCTTCGCCACCGCGACCAAGACGCTCCATCGTCGTCGCCATGGCTTGATGTTGGGCGTCGGGGGTGGTGGCCACCTGTTCCAACGCCGAAGCGATCTTGTCCGGTTGGCATTCATCCAGCAGACATTCGGGTACTGCGTGTGTCTCCGAGACCAGATTGACCAGTGTGACGGTGTCCAGCTTAACCATTCGTTTTGCGATCAGCGTGGTCAGCCAGTTGAGGTTATAGGCGATCACCATCGGTGTTGCCTGCGCGGCCAGTTCCAATGAGACCGTGCCGGATGCAGCCAATGCAAGATCAGCTGCGGCAAACGCTGCCCGTTTCTGCGCTTGCGCGTCGTCCGAGGGCAATTCCCGCGGATCGACAACTATCGGATTCCCCGGCCAGTTCCGAACCTGTTCGACGACCGCATCAACCATATGTGCAACTGCGGGCACGACCACGCGCATACCGGGACGGTCTTTCAGAAATTCCTGCAAAGCAGCGCCAAAGATCGGAGCCAGCCGCTCGACCTCACCCCGTCGAGAGCCGGGCAAAGCCAGCACGATGGGCGCGTCGCCCAGATCGTGAGCCGCGCGGAATCGCTGGATATCCTGATCGGACGCAATGGGTTCGTTCACAACCGGATGGCCGACAAAGTCACACTCCATCCCTGCCCGCTCCATATAAGGCGGTTCAAAGGGTAACAGCGCAAGGACGTGATCGATTACTTTCGCCATCTTGTCTGCGCGCCCCGGTCTCCAGGCCCAGACGCTGGGGGCAACGTAGTGGACAGTGCGAATCTCGCTGGAGGCCTTTACCAGCTTAGCCACACGCAACGAGAAATCCGGGCTGTCGACAGTGATCAGTACATCAGGCTTCGTGTCTAGAACTGCCTGAGCAGTCTCAGCGATACGGCGTTTCAGGTGAAAGAACTTGGGCAGAACCTCGACCAACCCCATAATGCTGAGTTCGGACATGGGAAATCGGCTGGTCAGCCCCTGCGCCTGCATTAGCGGCCCGCCAACCCCATCAAACTGCACCTCTGGCAAAAGGGTACGCAGACCTTCCATCAACGCGGCCCCCAAACGGTCGCCCGAGGGTTCACCGGCGACCAGAAATACGCGCATCAGACCGTGCGCTCGCGGACATAAAGAAACAAACCAAGGCGATTGCATTCATCAATCACGCGGTCGCGCTGCAAAACAATGACGCCGCCCTTTTCGATGACAATGCCCGACAGGCCCGCCGCGACAGCCCCCGAAACGGTGTCGGGTCCGATGGCAGGCATATCTGCGCGGCGATCCTGATCTGGTTTTGGACCCTTGTACAGAATGCCACCGCCCGCGTCGGGGCGCTGAGTCAAGGATTGCAGCATCCATGCGGTGCCATAGATGCCCTCGATCGCCAACGCTTGGGATTTCAGTACTACGCAAGCCTGACCGATATCCGCCGTCCCCATGTTGCGCAGGATTCCTGCCGCTCGATCTGCGTCGGCGTGATCAGCTTCAGAAGGTTGGGCTTCGGTCAATGAGCCAAGAGGCGGCAGCAAATCCGGTGCGATCTCATGCGCCGCACGGACCGTCAAACCGGCATCCTCAAATATACCAATGACCGCGCGCAATGCGCCGTCGTCACCGGCCATGATGGCCTTTTGCAGGATCGGCACCAGCGGCATCGTCGCCGCATCAATGCGAGCTGGATTGACAGTCGGACGACGCACTGCCCCTGCCATGCAAATCTCGGTCACGCCGCGGGCTTTGAGATCGGCGACGAAGCTTCCCAGTTGCTCCAATGGAAAAACCAAGTCGGTGGTCAGTGTATCGGGCTCAAACCCTTCCAGAGCGCAGATCAGCGGGCGGTTTGGCAGACAATTGACCACCTCGTCTGGTAAAGCGCCAGTTCCTGCGATCAATGCCAGCATTGGCCTACTTCCTCGGGGTCAGGAACGAACGGTCTGTTTGCCCCGTCACAAATTCGACGATCTGGCGCACATATTCGTTGTCTGCATCCTCGCCCAGCCGGGTGGCGCGATCCATGAAGGTGCCGTCTCCTTCTGACAGTTCCTTGAAGGCCGCGCGCAATGCCGAGATATCCTCACGCGTTACACCACGCCGTTTCAAACCGACCAGATTCAAGCCATCCAGCTCGCCCCGAGGCGCCTGAACAAGCCCATATGGGATCACATCATTCGGGACCATCGTAAGCGCGCCAATGATGGCACCGCGACCTACGCGCACGAACTGATGTAAGCCCGAAATTCCGCCAACGATGACGTCATCCTCGATAATACAGTGACCAGCCGCGCCAGCGTGATTCACCAGAATGACCCGGTTGCCGATTTGTACATCATGCGCCACGTGGACACCGGCCATCAGTAAGCAGTCATCGCCAATCCGGGTGATACCACCGCCGCCATCCGTGCCGGTGTTGATGGTCACATGCTCGCGAATGCGATTGCGTTCACCGATTTCAAGGCGTGTGTTCTCACCACCGAATTTCTTATCTTGTGGGATTTCACCGACTACTGCGAAGCTAAAAATCACTGTGTCATCACCAATTGACGTATCGCCGGTGACTACGACATGGGATTTCAATTCGACCCGATCGCCCAGACGGACCTGCGGACCGATATGGCAGAATGGACCAATCGTACAACCCTGCCCGATCTGCGCACCGTCTTCGATAATGGCGCTGGGATGAATACCGCTCATGTTGTTTTTTCCATGTCCCAGTCGACATAGGCCGAAAATTCAGCTTCGGCAGCAACCTCGCCCTCGACTGTCGCGCGGCCGCTGAACTTGAAGATCTTGCCACCTTTCTTACCGCGTACAGTTTCGACATGCATTTCGAGAACATCGCCTGGTACGACCTTGCGGCGGAATTTGCATTTGTCGATATTCATGAAATAGATCAGCAACTCGCTGTCGATGACATCCATGCCGACACCCAGCATAACCCCTGCAGTCTGCGCCATCGCCTCGACAATGGTCACGCCAGGCATGATCGGAGTTCCGGGGAAATGGCCCTGAAAGTGCGGCTCGTTCATGGTGACATTCTTGATGCCCACCGCTGATTGATAGCCATCGATATCCACAACCTTGTCGACCAACAAAAACGGATAGCGATGCGGCAATATACGCTGAATCAGCTGAATGTCGGCGCTCTTGGTTTCCGTGGTCATGGTGCGGATGTCCTGTTCTGGATGTCTCTTTCAAGCGTGGTTAGCAATACCCGTACCCAAGGGCAAGCCAGCCTATTCGTTGTTATTGTTTTCAAGTGTAGCGCCGTCGCCGATAGCGGCATCGATCCTGGCGATCGCAGCGTTGGTAATATCTGAGGCGTCCGTGCTTAGAACCACATTGGACCGCTCGATCACAATCGAGGCGCCAAATTCGCGCAGCAATTCGATCAGCACCGGTTGCGCCATTTCAAAAAACTGACCACGCGCCTCTTCGCCGCGCCGCGCTAATGCGTCCAGTTTGGCGCGCTGGCCGTCACGGTGTGATTGAACTTTCTCGTCAAAAGCTTCGGCAAGCGGGCGAAACTCGTCCGCCGAAAGATCTGACCTCTTTTCGGTCAGATCTTTTTCTTCCTTGCTCAACTGCGCCACAATCCGTTCGTTTTCTTCAGCCAAAAGGGTGCTTTCGGCTTCAATCTCGCGAAAGACGCGCTGCCCAAAGGCGGAATCTGCAAACAAACGCTCACTGGAGATTGTCAGAACGTCTGTTTGTGGCACGCCCAATTGCTGCGCACCCAGCGGCATTGCTACAGCTACAAGTACCAAAACGCACAGGGCCCTTAGCGGGCCCTGCAGGATGTTCTTAACTTCGGTGATCATTCGCGATCAGAACCTGGCTTGAACGGTCAGGTCAAAGCTTTGCTCTTTATCGAAGTCCTCTTTCTTGAGGGCCTGCGAGAAGTTGAAGCGAAGCGGACCAAACGGTGTTTCCCACAGTACGGATACCCCTACAACATGCCGGATCGAACCGCTTTCACCAACAATATCAGCGCCAGCGGTGTTGACGTTGTTGAGATTGTAGAGGTTGCCAACATCGTAGAAGACGCCGCCACGCAGCCCCAGTTCTTCGGGCAGCCCCAGCGGGAAGTCCGATTCGAAACGAGCAACCCAGTAGTAGTTGCCGCCGATGGCATCGTCCTGCCCGTTCGAAAGGTCACGCGGCCCGATACCAGCAGGCTCAAACCCGCGGAATGTGCTAGGACCTAGAACAAACCGGTCGAGCGTGCGGCTGAAATCGTCCCCGGTCCAGTTCAGTGCACCCAATTCAAGCGTCGCGCGCAATACGACTTCTTCGTTGAGGACGCGTTTCTGCGCGATCGCCCGCGCCGTGGTTTTGAAGAATTCATTATCCCCGCCAAGACCAGCAGCATCCACGCCGACTTCGAACAAGACGCCCGCTGTGGGGTTCAGGCCACCAATACGGCTATCGTATACGTAGGACACCCCCAGAGAACTGCTGGTTCGTTTCCCCTGATCGATCTCTGATGAGATGACAGCGCCGTTCCGCTCATTGCTCTGCTGGGTCATTTCGCTGCGATCCCAACCATAGCGAAGACGCAACGCCGACAATTCACCGATCGCGTAGCTCAGCTGTGGGCGGAAGAACACTGTTTTTGTGTCGTAGCTGGCAAAGCTCGAATTGGTGCTGGCCAGACCAAGCCCAAGATCAAAGCGTAGCTTACGGCCCAACAGATAAGGCTCGGTAAAGTTGATAACGTACTGCTCAGAATCCTGAGCTGTCGACAACGTGATACCCAGGTTTTGCCCACGGCCGAGGAAGTTCGATTCATTCAATCCGATTGCGATCCCGAAACCGTCCGAGACCGAGTAGCTACCACCCAGGCTCAACGAACCGGTTGGTTGTTCTTCGACATCCACGTCCACGATAACCTGGCTTGGCGACGATCCCTCGCGGGTTTCCACATCAGCAACCGAGAAGAAACCCAAGGCTCGAATACGTTCGGCGCTCTGGCGGATTTCACGGGGATTGAAGGGGTCGCCTTCAACGGTATCGAATTGACGGCGGATCACACGGTCTAGGGTGGTTGTGTTCCCCTCGATATCGATGCGTTCCACAAAGATACGCGGGCCACGGGTCAGCACGAACTGGACATCCAATGTCAGATCGCGGGGATTACGCGTTACCCGGGGCTCGACCCGCAGAAAATCAACGCCGTTTTTCAGCCCCAGACGCTCCATCCGCGCGATCGAGTTCTCAAGCACCGTCGGAGAGTAAATTACACCTGGTTTGACTTTCAGAGCCGCCTGATAAGGCGCCGGGTCCACACCCGGGATCTCACTGACGGTCGTAATCTGGCCGAACGAGAACCGCTGTCCTTCTGTGACGTTCATAACCAGAAAGAATGCATCTCGTTCGCGGGTGAATTCGACATTGGCACTATTGACGCGAAAATCGATATAACCGCGTGACAGGTAGAAATCACGGATCACCTGTTTGTCGAATTCGATTCTGTCGGCAATGAAGGTGTCGCCGCGAAGGAAGGTCCGCAGAATGTTCGCCTGCTTTGTTTCAAGCACGCGGCGCAGTCGACGGTCCGAAAACGCGCGGTTTCCTACAAAACTGACTCGCTCAACCTCGATTGTCGTTCCCTCGGCGACTTCGAACACCAGATCGACACGGTTATCGCTGCGACGAATGATGCGCGGGATAACCGTCGCGGATACGCGGCCCTGCGCCGAATATACTTCGGCAATCAGGTCAGCGTCCGCTTCGGCCTGTTGAGGCGTGAATACGCGGCGGGTTTGGGACGATATCGCTTCGAGCAGGAGATCATCTTTTACGCGGCGATTGCCCTCGATGCTAATCTGGTTGATGGTCGGGTATTCCTCGACCGCGATGACCAACGTACTGCCACGTGGTGTAAGTTCGACTGTTTCAAAAACACCACTGTCAAGCAAACGCTGGAAGGCATCATTCAATTGTCCTGCCGTAACAGTCTGCCCCGGTTCGATTCCGGTGCGGGCGATAATCGTCGAAGTCTCGATCCGTCGATTGCCCTCAACTTCGAAGCTGTTGATGGTGTAGGATTGCGCCTGCGCGGGCTGCGTCAGAACCAGTAAACCCGGTGTAGCAAAAAGGAAAAAGAACGTTAGTGCCTGCCACAAAATGTTGCTTTTCCGCCCCCGCGAGCCGCAGTATGTGCCCGTGCGCCTGCTGTCAGTCATTTTTATCACTACCCAGAATTTTCAGCCTTTAGCTGCTGAGTAGCCCGATTGTGGGGCCATGTCAAAAGACGAAAAAGCAAAAACGGCCCATAAGGCCGTTGCACGTAAGTCAGACATGTTCAGGAGAATCACAAACCGAGCAGATAACCACCAACAGCTAGGGCCAGTGCGGTCACGGCAAAGCTGAGCAGCATATCCCAGTTCAACTGGAACAGGACGCTGACACTCTGATAGGATTTTTGAAACGCCTTGGTCATTGAACTCAAGCCTACACTTATCGATGCACCCCAATAAGATACGCTTGAATTGCGGCAATTTTGCGTCGGAACGGTGCCAAGATCGCCTTAATCAGCAGAACAGATCATTACTGACCGAGAAAAGCATCAATGACAGGATCAGTGTGACACCGACCCCCATCAGTACCCTCAGCGCTTTATCACTGGGTGGTCTACCAGACACAGCTTCATAAGCGTAGAATAGCAAATGCCCCCCATCCAAGGCTGGGATCGGGAACAGGTTCAGCAACCCGACCGCCGTTGACAATACGGCGATGAAGAAGATGAAGTTCTGAGCCCCCTGGCTGGCCATAGCACCCGAGGTTTCGGCAATACCGATCGGCCCGGAAATGTTGCAGGTGCTGATCGCTCCGGTGATCATGTGCCACATTCCCGACAGTGAGCCTTCGATGATGCGCCCGGTTTGGACCACGCCACCTTCGATCGAATCCCAAATGCCCGCTGGAACGGTTTCGGGATCGATCATCATGCCGCCGACGATACCGATGCGCCAATGGGTGATGAAACCACCATCGGACGTCGGCTCGTCGGTGCGTCGGGGCGCAAGTGCAAATTCTAAATCCGCCCCGTCGCGCCATACATCCAGCAGCAATACGCGCCCGTTCGATCCTTCGACATGTTCTTTAAGCTGCTCGAACGCAAAGATCGGATCACCGTCTACCGCCGTGATTACGTCGCCTTGCTGCAACTGTATGTCCATCGCTGCACTGCGCGGCGTAACCTGTTGGATTAGCGGTGGAAAGAGCCAAGGTGCCACGACATCAGTGGTCTCTCCATCTCGGATAACCGTATAGTCCAGCTCTGGTTCTACAGGCAGCGAATTGATGAAATCGGACCAGTTGCTTGCGTCATCGAAATCCGGTGTTGAAATGCCTGCGATGGCGATAATCTCATCGCCCTCCTGCAGACCCTGAATTGTACCAGGCAACGGCTGCAGTGCACCAACTGTCAAAGGTTCACGGGAAACACCCTGCGACCAGAAAATCAGGCCAAACACCAATATCGACATCACGAAATTAAAGACTGGCCCTGCCGCAACAGTAGCCGCACGCGCCCAAAGCGGGGCGCCGTGCATGGTGCGGCGTAGCTCTTCCGGGCTTTGTGCAGAGATCTCACTCATTGCGTCTACGTCCTTGCCGGACGCGGCATTGGCATCCCCCAGGAATTTGACATAACCGCCAAATGGCAGCAGCGCGACCTGCCAGCGAGTGCCGCGCTTGTCTACACGGCTCCATAGAACCGGGCCGAAACCGATCGAGAACACTTCGGCATGAATGCCAGACCACCGACCAACGATGTAGTGGCCGTATTCGTGCACCGCGACAATCACTGAAAGCGCAATAACAAAGGCTATTATCGTGTAGAGCAGATTGCCAAATTGCGGGATCAAAGAGAGTATGTCCAAAAGTTCTATCCTGCTCGTTCCAATACGGTTTCATCGACCCACTGACGTGCGAGATGGTCCGTTTGCTGTACATTATCAAGGGTCAATGGTGCATCAATCAGGCTGTCTGAAGCCTCAAAACGCTCCAACACGGCCGACACCGTGTCTGCCATATCCAAAAAACGTATCCGGTTTTCTATAAAGTGGTCCAATGCGCGCTCTTTGGCGGCGTTGAAGATCGCACCGGACAAGCCGCCGCGCTGCATCACTTCGCGGGCAAGACGCAAAGCCGGGTAACGCACTTCATCCGGTGCATGAAATCGCAACTGACCCAGTTGCGCGAGATCCAGACGCGCAACAGGTAAATCGCGCCGTTCGGGCCAATGCAGCGCGTACCCGATGGCATGGCGCATATCCGGAGCCCCCAGATGTGCCATCAAGGCGCCGTCCTGAAATCCGACCAGTGCGTGAACGATGGATTCGGGGTGCACGAGGACTTCGATATTCGATGGGTTAACGCCAAAATATTCTTTGGTTTCTATAACTTCCAATGCCTTGTTGAACATAGATGCGCTGTCGATCGTAATCCGCTGTCCCATGTTCCAGTTCGGATGACTCGATGCCTGTTCAACAGTTGCTTTGGCCAGATCGCCAAGCGGCCAATCCCGGAACGCTCCACCGCTTGCGGTGATAATGATCCGTTCAACGCTTGTCATATCCTCGCCCACAAGCGCCTGAAAAACTGCCGAATGTTCGCTATCCACGGGTAATAGCGTGGCGCCATGCGCCCGAGCCGTTTCCAGAACCAGCGGCCCGGCACAAACCAGCGTTTCCTTGTTGGCAAGCGCGAGTGTCGCCCCTTGTTTCAACGCTTCGATCCCCGGAGCCAATCCTGCGGAACCGACAATCGCCGACATCACCCAAGCCGCCGGTCGCGCCCCGGCCTCGATCAGAGCGGCCTGCCCCGCAGCCGCTCGCACTCCGCTGCCGGCCAATGCGTCACGCAGATCATCGAGTTTGTCATCAAACGCAGTCACCGCCACGTCTGCATCCAGGCGCACCGCATCGCGTGCAAGCTGCGCGACGTTGCGTCCACCGGTCAACGCGACCACGTCATAGGCATTCGGATTTCTTGCGATCAGATCAATCGTATTCTGGCCAATGGAACCAGTCGCACCAAATATGGATACCCTTCGCATCACATACCTCCGGGCGCGTAAAACAGCCCTACGAGCAACACAAAGACCGACGCGCCCATCATCCCATCAAACCGATCCAGAAACCCGCCATGACCGGGTATAAGGTTTGAGCTGTCCTTAACGCCAAAGCCACGTTTTGTCGCGCTTTCAACAATATCACCGATCTGGCTGGCCATAGAGGCAAGAACCGAGACAACGATAAAAGCAATGCCGAAACCGGCATAGTGCGCAAAAACTGTTCCGACCAGCGCGGCGGCAACCCAGCCTCCAACCGTACCGGACCATGTCTTCTTGGGGCTAACTCTGGGCCAAAACTTAGGTCCGCCAAGCGTTTTGCCCACAAAATACCCGGCGACATCCGTGGCCACGACCACAAGGATCAGCCAAACCATCCATCCAAATCCCAGGTTCTCTCGGATCGATATGAATCCCAGCCCCGACATCGCGATCCAAAGGGCAAACAGGACGTATATCCCGCGCGCACGGTTGATCTGTCCTGCTCCTACCAATGCCGGGGCCACCAAACATGGAAGCTTGTATAGCGGTGGTAGATGATAGCTTAGGACCACGGCGAACCCGGTCAGTATCGCCAGCTGAATCGCGACACCCTGACGTTCTGGGTCGATCATCCGGATCAGTTCCCATATCATCAGACCGCAGACGGTGCCGATAAATATCTCAAACCACAGGCCGCCTAGCCAAACTTCGACTGCCGCAATAGTCACAAGAACCGAAGCCGACAAAACCCGGGCAGTCAGATCAGACCATCGGCCATCACTCATGCCGGGACCGCTCCAAACCGCCGTTCTCGCGATCCATAGTTGCGGCACAGCCGTTCTAGTTCTGCAGCGGTGAAATCAGGCCACAGAGTATCGATGAATTCGTATTCGGAATAGGCAGACTGCCACAGCAGGAAATTCGAAATCCGCGCTTCACCACTGGTACGGATCACCAAATCGGGGTCTGGCAGAACGCGCGTGTCCAGATATTTGGGCAGAGTTTCCTCGTCCACGTCCTCGGGGGGCAGAATGCCATCGGCCACGTCACGTACCAAACGTCTGGTCGCGCGCGCCACCTCGTCACGACCGCCATAGTTCAAGGCAACGGTTAGATGAACCAGGTCGTTGTTCTGTGTTTCGCGTTCAAGCGTATCCATCAGCTCGGTCAACTTGGCATCCAGCCGAACTCTATCCCCAATGAAACGGACCCGAATGCCGTTATCTTTCAAGGTCTTGGTCTCTTTGACGATGTAACGGCGAAACAAGCTCATCAGGCCTGCAACTTCGACCTGAGTGCGTTTCCAGTTTTCAGTCGAAAACGCAAATACTGTCAGATACTTGATCCCTAAACCTGGGCAGGCCTCGACCACCTCACGGACGCGGCGCGCACCTGCATGATGGCCAAACAATCGAGGCCGCCCGCGCGACTGTGCCCAGCGACCGTTGCCGTCCATGATGATAGCAACGTGGCGCGGCCCTGCAATCGGAGAGGTATCGGGATCCTTTGGCATATCCGAGGCTCAGACCTGCATGATCTCGGCTTGTTTGGTCTCGAGCGCATCATCGACGGATTTGATCATGGTATCCGTCAGCTCCTGAACCTCGGTTTCCCAGAATTTCTGATCGTCCTCGGACATGCCGTCTGCCTTGGCCTTTTTGATCTGGTCCATGCCATCACGGCGCACATTCCTGATCGAAACCCGTGCGCTTTCTGCATATTGACCCGCGACCTTGCCGAGCTCGCGACGGCGTTCTTCGTTCAGTTCGGGAATCGGCAGCATGATGATGGTACCATTCAGTTGCGGGTTTATACCCAAACCGCTTTCCCGAATGGCCTTTTCAACCTTGCCGACGAGGCCCTTGTCCCAAACATTCACGGTTACCATGCGCGGTTCAGGGACGTTCACGGTACCGACCTGATTGATCGGAGTCATCGCGCCGTAAGCATCGACCATGACGGGCTCAAGCATTGAAGCCGATGCACGACCGGTCCGCAGCGAAGCGAATTCGGTTCTGAGGTTGGCCATGGCACCGTCCATGCGGCGTTTCAGATCATCGGTATCGAGTTCGAAATCATCAGACATGCTGCTCACTCCCCGTCTTCAGGTGATGTTCGGATGGGTCTTAAGCCATCACAAATGGGATGTATAGCAATCATGGTCACGAAATGTGGCAATGGCCAGAACTGTTTCCGGCATTTCGGCCTCATTCCCGACAATTGGGTCGGCCGGATGCATGCTCCGGCCGAACCGTTGTCTGTTTTGTCTATCAAGCGTTCACGTTGACCACGACGCGCCCTTTTACCTGACCTTGCAGAATGTCCGCTCCCAACTGGGGCAGATCAGAAAGGGTTGCTGCATGGACCATCGCCTCAAGCTTATCCATGGGCAAATCGGTCGCGATACGCTTCCAGGCTCGGACCCGGTTGTCGTATGGCTGCATCACGCTGTCGATGCCCAACAGATTAACACCGCGCAGCAGGAATGGGATCACGGTTGCGGGCAGCGCCGCACCACCGGCAAGGCCAACCGCAGCTACCGAGGCCCCATACTTCATCTGCCCCAGCACGCGGGCAAGCATCGCTCCGCCCACCGCATCAACACATCCGGACCAAGTTTCACTTTCCAGCGGACGCTTGGTGGTCTCGTTCAACTCGTCACGCGGGACAATTGTGGTTGCACCCAGTGATTTCAGGTATTCTTCGGTTTCAGGACGCCCGGTCACAGCTGCAACCTCATAGCCCAGATGGGCCAAAATGGCCGTCGCGACCGAGCCGACACCTCCTGCGGCACCTGTGACCAACACCGGGCCATGACCCGGCTGCAAACCTTGATCCTCCAGCGCCATGACGGCCAGCATAGCGGTGAACCCGGCAGTGCCAACGGCCATCGCCTGCCGTGTATCCAACCCATCCGGCAACGGTACCAGCCAATCTGCCCGCGCGTTTGCTTTTTGTGAAAAGCCGCCCCAATGCGCTTCACCTACGCGCCAGCCCGTCAGCACGACCTTGTCGCCAGGTTTGTAGCGTGCATCCGAGGACTGCTCGACCGTGCCCGCATAATCGATGCCCGGAATATGAGGATAACTACGCACCAGACCACCGCCTTTGGGCGACATGCACAGACCGTCCTTATAGTTCACCGTTGAATATTCAACGGCGATCGTCACTTCTCCATCCGGCAGCGCATCCAGAGAAATCTGCTTCACCGAAGCGCTTGCGAGGCCACTTTCTTCATCTTTTTCAACGACAAGTGCATTAAACATGAACTTACTCCTTCTATTGCCTCAATCGGCTGTGTTCCTGAAACAAGGGCTTAGCGCCAGAATTTTTCCTGCACCTCGGCCCATCGCATTCCATGTTCGGTCATCAATTCAATCCGCGTACCTGGCGCCCAATGGGACCGGTCGACCATTCCAATGGCTACATTCACTCCAAACTCGGGTGAATACGCAGCCGAAGCCACCTGCCCGACCTGCCGGCCCCCGGCCATCAGCGGCCAAGATTCGGTGCACGGTCCGATCTCACCTTCAATGACAAGCGGACGGATCTGCCGGGGCGGACCGTTTTTCGCCTGATCCGCCAAATCGGATTTGCCGATATAATCCAGCGGAGAATTGCAGAACCGTGCTAGCCCGCATTCATAGGGCGTATTCTCGCGCCGCATGTCCGACCCGAAACTCAACAGACCGCTTTCAACACGCTCAATCCCGTTTGGGCAACCTGCCCGCACGTTCAGGTCTCGGCCATTAGAAAACAGCGTGTCCCATAGTGGCATGCCATAATCCGTCCCTTCGACGTATATCTCGAACCCGCCTTGTTTTGACCAGCCAGACCGGGCGACGACGAATGATGTATCTTCAAACGCCAACCGTTTATATCGAAAGAACTTTATATCCCTGACTTCATCACCAAAGACGCGCGTCATCAGCTCGTCCGCCTTGGGGCCTTGTACCGCCAAGGGCGACACATCCGGCTCAGAAATATCGACATCCAGCCCCAGCGCAATCACGATTCCCAGAGCAAATTGCCAAAGGTCACCATCGGCAACCGACAACCAATAGTGATCATCCGCCAGTTTGATCGCAACAGGATCATTCAGCATGCCGCCATTGTGATCTACTATCGGCACATAATAGCACTGGTTCGCCTGCATTTTGTCCATATCGCGCGGGCTGAGCATCTTCATCAGCCGCAACGCATCCGGGCCTTTGATCTGTACCTGCCGCTCACACGAGACATCCCAGACCTGAACATGCTGTTTCAGATGCGCCGCATCAGCCTCGATGCTTTCAAAAACCGTCGCAAGCAGCATGTGATTATAAACGGTATACCCTGTGACGCCTTCGGCCTCGACGCCCCGAGTAAATGGGGTTTTGCGCACGCGCCGGTTCGGTGAGATGACTGCCATGTCAGAAATCCTCTGGCAGAAAGACAAGATCGCTGACAGGTGCCTGCGAACCAGCCTCGGTCAGCATTTGGTGCAATTGTCCGCGATGATGTGTCTGATGATTGAACATATGAATGACGCATTGCCCGTAAGGCTTTGTTACGTCATTCTCTTTTGCAGCCGAGTACCACGTGAACGAACCGCTCAGGACATCATCCCCCAACGTATTGGCCCATCTGGCAATACGGGCGTCAATCGTATCGCGCAGCGGCAGCCAGTCGGCCATGCCAGTGCAGATCGAGACACTCTCAGGAATGCCGCCACCTGGCCCCGGTCCCTTGTCAAACCGGGAAATCCAGATCCAATCCCCCCAAAGCAGATGATTGGCAGTTCCCATGATCGACCCGAAAAAAGCGCCGCGATCCCGTGCCAATTCTTCGCCTGAAAGAGCTTTGAGAAAGCCCTTTAACTGGTTGTTTTGCCAGTGGTTATATCGCGCCATTTCACGGGCATAGGCACCGGTTATCATTACTTTGGCCCGTGCCAATCAATCGGGCAGATCTCGGCTGACTTGCCGCCGAAGTCCCATACGCGACCATAGTCGCGCACCTTGGATTTCGTGCCTTTTGCTACAATGATGTCCGGCCCCATCCAGTATTTCGAATTTGAAACCATCACCGGATGCTCTGGGTCTTTGCCCGCAAGCATTTCGATCTCACCCTGAATCTTGCGCCCTATCATGATCCGGCGTTTGGTGCCGTCCCTTTCGATCTGAACCGGTGCACGTTCAGCCCCTATGATCTCGCTGACCAACATAGTGAACAACCCGGTTGTGCCACCTGCCTGACCGCTGAATATCTGCAACAGTCCATTGTAAGCCTTGCCGCTAGCACGTTCATCCACATAAGCCGCGACCTTCCACTGGCCTTCGCCCATGCGTCCGGGGATATCAACCAACAGGCCTACATTCAGTCCGGACAAATCTTCGCCTTCGTAATGGCCTTCGTCGATCGCGATACCCATCCACGCATGGCAATGCCCTTCGGTCGGAGGGTGTGCACCCAGCGAAACCACGCATGGGCAGAATACGTCACACGAACAGTTCAGGATCAGCTCACCCTTAACCGCCCAATCGGTCGGGCTCATCTCACGCCGCTTGGGATTTGGCATCCGGCTGTCAATTCTTTGACTGACCGGCAGCTTGTCTGCATCCGGTTTTCTATTTTTAGCCATCGACTTATCCTCCGTAAACAATGTGATGAGCGAGCAGTGCAAAACCACCCGCAATCAAGACGAATCCCATAGGACGGGTCACGGCGTGCCCGATCTGGGGAAGTTTTTCCAATACCATGAACAGGGTCGCCAGCCCCATCCAGAGCAGGCTCATGACGCCGCCGACAAAGCCCAACGCCATGAAGCCCCAGCAGCAACCGACACAGAACGCACCCAGTCCGACGCCCATGCGTACACCGCCGCCGAATCCGGTTTTCCAGTGGCCCAGAAAATACGTCATCGGTGCATGGCAAACACCGTGGCAGATTTCTTTCGCCCGAGAAAACTGAAAGGCACCCACGGCGATCAACAGGCCGGCGGCCAGATATGGCGATTTAGCGATTCCCAACATATCGACCGCGCCGCCAAACAGCAGCGCCAATTGCAGGCCAGTGATCAGCGCAGCAAAGCCCACCCAAACTATGAAATATCCAGATAGAACGCCCAGCCACCCTGCCCGCGTACCGTTCGCGCTGCGGATCAGATCATCATAACTGCGCAACGTGGGCACCAAAGTCGGCAGCATCATGGCCGCCATCATGATCGCCCACATCCAGAAAAGTGGGCCGAACTCGGCCATGGGCATATACATTTCCATACGCGGATCCATGGCCGCCATCGCCTGACCCATCGGTCCGGGTCGACCGATCCAGTCCACGTCCATATCGCGGCTCATCGAGACCATCATCCACCACGACCAAAGGATCGTGATGTAGAAGCCCAACCAAAGCGCGCTGCGGAAAATTGAGCGACTCACTTGCTCCTCCCGACTCAACTCTCTTGCTTTTCAAATGTCAGACTTTTAAATGTCAGACAAATAAAAATTACGCATCGCCGAAAACAACCATGAAAATCGACCCTCAGAGTACTGTAGATCTGTCCGCTCAAATTGCTCAGGCAATCCGCGACGCCATCATTTCGGGTCGGCTAATTGTAGATGAGCGTCTGCCCTCAGAATCTGAGTTGGCCGATCAGTTCAAAGTATCACGGCCTACGGTTCGCGAAGCATTGAAACGTCTGGCAGCGCAGTCCCTTATCCGCACGCAACGCGGGGCATCGGGTGGTGCGTTTGTGAACCGACTGAGTTTTGAGGACGCCTATTCCCAACAAGTCACAACCTCGACACTGCTGCTGTCGATGAACGCAGTCAGGTTCGACACCGCATGCGAAGCGCGTTATGCGCTCGAACGTGCATGCGCTGCTTTGTCGGCACAACGTCGTACCGCGGATCAACTCGCCACCATGCGGGCCGAGATTTTTCGTCAGGCGCAACCAGGTCTCACAGATGAGGCTTTCTGCGCGTCCGACGTCGCCTTTCATCGCGCGCTTGTGGATGGCGCGGGCAACCCCGTTCTGTCCTACCAATTGGCCGGTGCGGTCGAGGCTATGCAACCTCTGATGAACATGATTACGTTCACGGCTCGATCCCGCGAAGAGATCATCGCCCTTCACAGTGACATCACAGACGCACTAGAAGCGCGTGATGCCGGCTCGGTCGATGCAGCATTGATCAAACTTGAGGCCTACACACGGCAACTGGCGCAGGACGTGGCCGAAAGACGACGCAAACCCGCCTGACCACAGGCA
Organism: Ruegeria sp. D6; assembly: GCF_056534365.1. Taxonomy (NCBI): domain Bacteria; kingdom Pseudomonadati; phylum Pseudomonadota; class Alphaproteobacteria; order Rhodobacterales; family Roseobacteraceae; genus Ruegeria; species Ruegeria sp. D6. The sequence goes on from NZ_JBQFPH010000001.1 coordinate 1,072,202, forward strand.
AAAAGGAACGAAGGACGGCGAGGTGCCCGAGCAGGCAGCATGACATCCGGCGTTAAGACCGGAACTTCCAACATGAATTGAAGATCAATGACTTACGGGAGGACGTTATGAACCAAAGACCGGACCCAACCTTTTACCCATCAGCCAAACTGGCGATGGAGGGCCCCACTGAAACGCTTGCATTCACGTTGATGCTAAGCCCTGATTTTTCCCAACCAGACGGTTTGGCCGTCGTGAACGTGGATCCGACTTCGGATGATTACGGAAAAATTGTTCATCAGGTGATCATGCCAGAAAAAGGCGATGAGTTTCACCATTTCGGGTGGAACGCTTGTTCCTCTGCGCTGTCACCGCTTAGTGGCCATGCGTTTCTGGAACGCCGCTACCTCATTGTTCCTGGCATACGATCAAGCCGGATCTACATTATCGACGTCAAGAACCCGCTTGAGGCCAAGATACACAAGATCATCGAACCCGAAGAAGTTTTTGCAAAAACTGGATATTCCCGCCCGCACACGATCCATTGCGGACCGGAGGGGATCTACGTGAGCACGCTTGGAGGCGGTGGCGAAGACGGCACGGACGGTCCTCCGGGCATTTTCATCATGGATTGCGAGAGCTTCGAGATCATCGGGCGCTACGAGATCGAGCGAGGTATCCAAGACAAACACTACGATTTCTGGTGGAACCTGCCACGCGACTATATGGTCAGTTCGGAATGGGGGCTGCCTCCGCAATTCGAAAACGGCATCGTGGCCGAGGATCTGCTTTCGAACAAATACGGGCACAGCATCCATTTCTGGAACCTGCGCAGCCGGACCAATATTCAGACCATCGATCTGGGTGAAAATCACCAGATGGCCCTGGAAATCCGGCCCGCTCACGATCCGGTCAAACAATATGGGTTCTGTGGTGTGGTGGTTGACACGACCAACCTGCAGGGCGCGATCTTTACTTGGTGGCGTAATGATGATGGCACCTTCGAGGCCAAGAAGACCATCACGATCGATCCGCAGCCCGCTGATCCAGATGACTTGCCTGAATTGCTGAAAGGCTTCTCTGCCGTTCCGCCACTGGTCACGGATATCGACCTCAGCCTGGACGATAAATACCTTTATGTGGCCTGTTGGGGTACGGGTGAGATGCATCAATACGATGTCTCTGATCCGATGAACCCGACCCTTGCGGGCAAAGTCGAGATCGGGGGGATCGTCAAGAAAACAAAACATCCCAACGGGCAAGACTTTGGTTACGGACCGCAGATGGTTGAAATCAGCCGCGACGGAAAGCGGGTATATTGGACCAATTCGCTTTATTCCACTTGGGATGATCAGTTCTATCCCGGTGAACGCGGGGCTGCGATGGTCAAGGCGGATGTTGGCGAAAACGGAGGCCTGACATTGGATCCGAAGTTCTGGGTCGACTTCCCCGACGGATATCGGGCCCACCAAATCCGGCTTGAGGGTGGAGACTGTTCTACCGATAGTTTCTGCTACCCATCGGTCTGAGTTGGAAACTCTGATGACATCAACGGCTGGTCTCTGGCTGGCCGTTGTGCTTAGCGGCGCATATCATGGCCTGAATCCCGGAATGGGCTGGCCGCTTGCGGTATCTTCGGCGCTGATGGAACAACGGCCATCAGCTTTGTGGCGCGCATTGACCGCCCTGGCTGGTGGTCATTTCGTCGCCATGCTGGGGGTCCTACTGCCATTTGCTATGATGGCAGTTCTGGTTGAATATCAACGCGAAATTCGTATCGGTGCTGCGCTGATTGTGATCACAATGGGTGTTTACATCGCCATAACACGCCGGCATCCCCGGATGTTGTCGCGCGTACCGCCAAGCAAATTGGCACTTTGGTCGTTCCTCGTTGCGCTGGCACACGGCGCGGCGTTGATGCTGGTTCCGATTTATCTTGGATTGTGTGGATCAGACGAGTTGGAAACGGGCCAGATCGCAGTCTCTCAGATCATGGCGAGCAATGGCCTGCTCGTACTGACGGTCGCTGCACTTCACACAGCCGCCATGATCCTTGGCGGGGGCATTCTGGCCTTCGCCGTCTATCGCTGGCTGGGCCTTCAATTTCTGTCACGCAGTTGGTTCAATCTGGAACTTGTCTGGGCTCTCAGCCTGATCGCGGTCGGAGTTATAGGCTTGTGGTCAGCGATTTAGATGCTTTTCTTTACATAGTGCTGCGCTAGACTCTGCGGGCAGAGCAAAAAGGGAAAAAAGTCCATGATCACAGCCCTTAACGTGATTGCCGCCTTGCTGACCGTCGGCTTTGGTTTGTTCGGATTTCTGGCCCCGGCCTACACAGCCAACGCGCTGGACCTAGCCCCCACCAAAAGCACCATGGGACTTAGTGAGATGCGAGCCTCGGTTGGCGGGTTGTTCGTGGTGACAGGTGCCGTGGTTCTCTGGCTCAACACACCGATGGCATATGCCATGCTGGGCGTTGTTTATGCAGGGGCGGCGTTGGGCCGGTTTGTGTCTTTGGCGCTGGATAATCCCCCGTTCGTCAAGGCGCTGACTTTTGGTGGAATCGAGCTTGTTCTGGCCCTTTGGCTTATTCTCGCCAACTTGAACAGAGCTGCTTAACTTATTGAATTTGATACAAGTCAACCTTAGCATTCCGGGTTTGCATCCGACCACGTCCTAACCTATATATGAGGGGTCCTTCGGGACTATGGACATAAACGCGCTCGTAATAAGCGGATCGGACCCGGGGGCGGTACCCGGCGGCTCCACCAACATCCTTCGTTTGAGGATCATGGGGCCGAAATAGGATCGACGAACGTCTAAAGGGGTTAGCTTTGTCTCGGCTGTCTGCCACCGTTACCGGCGAAACTAGTACAATTGCAAACGACAATCGTGCTCCGGTTGCAGTTGCTGCGTAAGCAGTAGCAAGACCGAAACTTAAGCCCTTGCGCCTAGCCGCGTAAGGCGGGGTTCGCAGGTACCTGGCAACAGAAACCTGCATTTTACCGATTATGTCTGCTCCATGCCCATAACTCACCTGGGATTCAGGGTTTATTCACTTCTCTGCTTCATCTTCCTGAACAAGCGACAGGAGGGCTGAGATGACGAATTCTGACAGGCTTAGGGCGTGGTATTCAGAGGTCTGGGAACAAGGCAATACCGATGCAATCGATCAGTTTTTTGCCCCGGATACGATGGCCGAAGGGTTGATACCCGAAATGCAGGTTGGCGCGGACGACTTTCGCGATCTGGTCATGGCGTTTCGTCATGTTCTGGGCGAGATCACAGTCGAACTGCCGAAGATCATCGAAAATGGTGATTGGGTCTCTGGTATTCTGCATGTCCGCACCTTCCGGGCCGATAACGGTGCCCCGCTTGAAGTTACCGGACAAGTCATGGCGCGCTTCAAAGGGGACAAGATGGTCGAGGCCTATAATCAGTTTGATTTCATTACACTTTTTGAACAACTGGGGCAGTTCCCACAGGATACCCTTCCGGTTTGCATGACCGGGCAAAGGTTGGACTGGGCCTGATAAACTTGACCGCAAGCTTGACCCATCCCGCATTTGCGCGCTAGCAGAGGATCAAGGGGTAAGCTTGCGAACACCCCGTGAGGCGGCAGCCCAAGTTCGCATGTATCCAAAGCAATAAGGAAACATGCAATGGCTGCCCCCAATGCAATTACACCCCGACAACTCTTGCGCCTGATCGGTACGCCTCAGGCTCCTATCCTGTTTGATGTGCGCACAGATGGGGATTTCGACGATGATCCCTCCCTCATACCCGGCGCATTCCGAATGCCATATCAAAATGTTGATGGCATAAGAAATCATACCGGCGATCATTCTTGCGTAGTAATTTGCCAGAAAGGCAAAAAGCTGAGTCAGGGCGTTGTTTCATGGCTGCAGGCTGAAGGGGTGGTGGCGGAATTTCTGGAAGGTGGAATGTTCGCCTGGCGCGCTATGCCGGGCGCAATGGTCGTGCCTATGCCTGCCCTTCCTGCAGTTGCAAAAGGCAACACGGTCTGGGTGACGCGGCACCGCCCCAAGATTGATCGCATCGCGTGCCCCTGGCTGATCCGCAGGTTTGTCGACAGGCGCGCTCGGTTCCTGTTTGTAGCACCGGATGAAATTCAGGGGGTTGCCGAGCACTTCGGCGCCACACCCTTTGATGTTGAAGGAACTGATTGGAGCCATCGCGGCGACAATTGCACCTTTGACACGATGCTGGATGACTTCAAGCTTCGATCTGAGCCTCTGGACCGCATGGCCACGATCATACGTGCCGCCGATACAAACAGGCACGATCTGGCGCCTGAGGCCGCCGGGTTGCTGGCCCTTTCGGTCGGCTTGTCGCGCCAGTATCGGGATGACCAACAACAATTGCAGGCTGGAATGCACATCTATGATGCACTCTATCGCTGGGCGCGCGATGGCTCTAGCGAGACACATGACTGGCCCGCGGGTCACGGCAGATGACCCCTTCATATCAAGAGTTGATCAGGGTGTTTGGGCGCATCGGGCTGCTGTCCTTCGGCGGCCCCGCCGCCCAAATTTCACTGATGCATCAGGAGCTGGTCGAAAAGCGCCCCTGGTTGGACGAACAGACCTATCTGCGCGCGCTTTCCTTATGCATGCTGTTGCCAGGTCCCGAGGCCATGCAGCTTGCCACTTATGCAGGTTGGCGGCTGCGCGGCGTGGCCGGAGGGTTAATCGCGGGCTGTTTGTTTGTACTGCCAGGTGCTCTGGTGATCGCGCTGCTGGTATTGCTTTATGCGGCCTATGGTACATTGCCTTTGGTTCAAGCTGGATTCTTGGGCATCAAGGCCACGGTGATCATCATCGTCCTGCAAGCATTACGGAACCTATCGAGGAAAGCGCTTACAGACGTCGAGCACCGGGTTATCGCGGGCCTAGCCTTTTTGGGGATCTTTGTCTTCAACCTGCCCTTCCCGCTAATCATACTGTGCGCTGCCGTTTGGGGATTCGTGACTTCGAAAGACGACAAGCCCGTTGCCGTTCAAACCAGCCCAACACTTGCCAATCCTGTTCGCATAGCGGTTTTCTGGCTTATTCTTTGGCTGGGGCCGTTGTTTGTTCTGTCTTTGAGCGGTCAGGAACTGCTCAGCGATCTGGGCTGGTTCTTTGCCCGCCTTGCGGTTGTAACTTTTGGCGGTGCCTATGCGGTGCTGGCCTATATGACCCAGACCGTGGTCGAAACCTACCAATGGATCAGCACGGACCAGATGATCGACGCGCTAGGTCTGGCCGAAACCACGCCTGGGCCGCTGATTCTGGTGACTCAATTTGTGGCCATGCTTAGCGGTCAGATTGCCGGAGGCGCCTCGCTGGCGTTTGCGGCGGGCATTGTCGCTTTATGGGCGACGTTTGTACCGTGTTTTCTGTGGATTTTTCTTGCAGCCCCGCATCTGGACAGAATCGCCGAGCGTCCGCGTCTTGGGGCCGCGATGCACGGAATCACAGCTGCGGTCGTCGGAGTGATTCTCAACCTCTCCGTGTGGTTCGGGCTAAACGTCTTGTTCACCTCAATTCCGGGGTGGCATTGGGGACCAGTTTCTCTCCCCCTACCCGACCCTTCGTCGCTTGAATTCAGCGCACTTGTGCTGACCGTTCTGGCTGGCCTGTTGATTTTCCGTATGAAATCCGGTTTAGCAACCACACTTGGTATCATGGTTCTGGCCGGACTAGGCATGCAGATTTTGTAATCAATACAGCCCAGCACAGCCTTTCGTTTCCGTCCGAATGAACTATGCTGGGATTAACCACTTTCGAGGATCAACCATGTCGCAAGACATCGACTACGGGAATCTGATGCACACGGCCATGCGAGGCCTGATCAAGACCGTCCTGACCGACGTGTCCGAAACCGGCCTGCCCGGTTCGCATCATTTCTTTATCACTTTTGATACACGGTATGAGGGCGTTGAGTTGGCCGATTGGCTGCGTGAGCGATATCCAGGCGAGATGACGATTGTCATGCAGCACTGGTTCGAAAACCTCGAAGTCGGTGACGATGGCTTTTCGATTACGCTGAATTTCGGGGACGCGCCGGAACCGCTTTACATCCCCTATCTGGCGATCAAGACCTTCGTGGATCCTTCGGTTGAGTTTGGCTTGCGCTTTGAAAGCCCGGAAGACGAGGACGAAGAGATCCATGTGACGGAAGAGGCCCCGATTGAGCTTGAGGCCGAAGAGGCAGAACCGCAGCATGATGCGGATGTGGTCTCGCTGGACAGCTTCCGGAAATGACCAGAAAACCCCGCTTGATGCGGGGTTTATTCTTTTTGAAGGAATGTCTCGACCGAGCGCGACTTAACCCCATCGCGAAACCGGGAAAATGACAGGTCGAGCCCGCCATCAGCTAGTGTCCGGTCAAATTGCTGAAGCTCATAGCCACCGTTTTCGGCTATGAACAACGAAAACACCGTCAGAGTATCTCCTTCGATCCGCCCCCAAACAAAGGGTTCCCCTTTCATCGGGTCAAGCGGCACCTCATGGCCAAACACATTACGCTTCATGGCCGCAGAATAAACATCGGGCCGATCCGAGCTTTGAAAATCAACCGAGTATTTCTCATCCTTGATGCGACCGTCGGCTTTGTAAGTCGTGGTGGTCCAACTCACGTTGAAGCCCCCTTTGATTTCCTGAATCGAAACGCTCATATCCCGAGGGGTCGCCGTACCATCCGCATCAACAACGTCGGCCGAACCGGTATAGTCGCCCACGAACGGCTCGATTCCCGTCGCCTGAGCGTTTTGCACAAATACTGCCAGCCAAAAACTCGCGGCAAACAATAACGCAAGCGTATACAAAGGGCTTTTGAGAAGTGACACGCGCATGGTTGCCTCCGTCAGGGTTATTGTCCCATCTTAACTTTAGCCCGCCGACGTACAATGGCACTGTTTTCGCTAACAGAAATTATTTGTAGCTGTGCCGCGTCTATACCTTTGCGCGGCCCAAGTTTAAGGTGCGCTCAACTGGCCGATTGCGCCACAGCCTTGCTGCGGGTAAACGGCATACGACTGCATACCAGACCGGAGCGACCGATGTCTCAAACCCGCACTGAATCCGACAGCTTTGGCCCGCTTGAGGTGCCTGCCGATAAGTACTGGGGCGCGCAAACGCAGCGTTCGATCATGAACTTCCCCATCGGCTGGGAAAAGCAGCCCGTCGCCATCGTGCGCGCGTTGGGTGTGATCAAAAAGGCCTGTGCAATTGAAAACAAAGCCATCGGCAAGCTGGACGCCAAGATCGCCGACGCGATCATACAAGCGGCCGGTGAAGTGTTCGAAGGCAAGTTTGACGACAACTTTCCTCTGGTCGTATGGCAAACCGGCTCGGGCACGCAATCCAATATGAACTCGAACGAGGTCATTGCGAACCGCGCGATTGAGATTATGGGTGGCGAGATTGGCTCGAAAGATCCCGTTCACCCGAATGATCACTGCAATATGGGTCAATCCTCGAACGATACTTTCCCCACCGCGATGCACATCGCCACAGCGATGAGTGTGCGCGATGTGTTGATGCCCGGGCTTGAGAAGTTCGCCTCGGCGCTGGAAGCCAAGGCAAAAGAGTTTGCCGGTATCATCAAGATCGGCCGCACCCATACGCAGGATGCCACGCCGTTGACGTTGGAACAGGAATTCGGCGGGTATGCGCATCAAATTCGTCAGGGCATTGCGCGTGTAGAAGCTGCAATGCCCGGTATCTATGAACTGGCTCAAGGCGGTACTGCTGTGGGTACCGGTTTGAACACGCATGGCGGCTGGGATGAGGCTGTCGCCAAGAATATGGCCGATATCACCAGCCTGCCCTTTGTGACCGCGCCGAACAAATTCGAAGCTTTGGCCGCACATGATGCGATGGTCTTCCTGTCGGGCGCGTTGGCCACGATCGCCGGTTCCTGCTACAAGATTGCCAACGATATCCGTCTGTTGGGTTCGGGGCCCCGCTCAGGATTGGGTGAGCTTATCCTGCCCGAAAACGAGCCCGGTTCCTCCATCATGCCCGGAAAGGTGAACCCGACACAGGCCGAAGCGCTGACTCAGGTGGCCGCGCATGTGATGGGCAACGACGCAGCAATGAAGTTTGCAGGTTCGCAGGGCCATTTCCAGCTGAACGTCTACAACCCGATGATGTCCTATAACCTGCTGCAGTCGATCCAGCTGCTGGGCGATGCGACCGACAGCTTTACGGAGCGGATGTTGTTGGGCATCAAAGCCAACGAGCCACGCATCGACAAGCTGATGAAGGAATCCCTGATGCTGGTGACTGCTCTGGCACCGACAATCGGGTATGACAACGCCACGACCGTCGCCAAAACAGCGCACAAGAACGGCACAACACTTAAGGAAGAAGCGATTGCGTTGGGCTTTGTGGACGAGGCGACGTTTGATGCGGTTGTACGGCCCGAGCATATGATTGGACCCAAGGACTGATGGGTAAACCGGTTAACCTGAACCGGTTTCGAAAAGAAAAAGCGCGGGCTGAAAAAAAGGCCCGCGCGGATGCAAACGCTGCGAAACACGGGCAATCCAAAGCCGACAGGACCGTTGTAAAGCTGCAGCAAGACCGGCAGCGCCGGGACCTTGACGGTCACAAGGTCGACGAATGAGTGGACGTCCTGTCAAACGCTCCCTGACCTTGCAAGGTCATCGAACATCCGTTTCGCTTGAGGATGAGTTCTGGCAAGCCTTCCGTGACATCGCGCGGAAAAAAGATATCCCAATCAATGTCCTGGCGGCAAATATTGATGCAGAGCGCGACCCGGAAACCGGACTGGCTTCGGCCATTCGTGTCTTCATTCTGAATTGGTATCGTCAAACCGATTGAGTACTTGATTTCAAACAATCGCGTCGCTTATCCTCGCGGAGAACAAAAAGGGTACATTCATGAACGATTTGGCAACGGGCCCAGATGGAAAACCTCGGTGTTCGTGGTGCAACGCCGCGCCCGAATTCTTTGACTATCATGATAACGAATGGGGATATCCGGTTTCCGATGACAGACGATTGTTTGAGAAACTTTGCCTCGAGAGCTTTCAGTCGGGCCTGAGTTGGCGCACTATTCTGTCAAAACGCGAGAATTTCAGAGCAGCGTTTTGTAAATTTGATTTCAATAAGATAGCAGAGTTTTCTGACGCAGATATCAATCGACTTCTGGACGACAAAGGCATCGTGCGACACCGCGGTAAGATTGAAGCCGTTATCAACAATGCCTGCCGCGTGCAGGACCTAATCGCTTCCGAAGGATCATTGGCCGCTTATGTCTGGAGGTACGAGCCTACGGCGCCACCCGCCCCGCAAAGCGCTTCCACGTCGGCAGAATCCATTGCGATGTCGAAAGATCTGAAAAAACGCGGTTGGAAATTCGTAGGCCCCACCACGATCTTTGCCTTTATGCAGGCCATGGGGTTGATCAATGATCACGCCAACGGATGTGTCATGCGCGAAAAAGCGGCGCAGATGCGCCGCGATTTCATCAAGCCCGAATAGATTACCCCACGATCAGATCGAGGCGCGGAAGATATTGTCGATATTCCCGCCGAGCGCTGCGTTGAATTCTGCGTCAGATTGCTGTTTGGACAGCCCTTCGGTCAGTGCGCGCGAAAACGAGGCGATCATCCTGCTGTTTTGGCCAAGCAGGTCGCAGGCCTGCTCGGTCGAGTATCCGCCGGACAGCGCCACAACTCGCAGGACGCGCGGGTGATCCGCCACCTCATCATAAAGGTTGGCCTGGCTGGGGATGGTCAGCTTCAGCATCACTTCCTGACCCTCGACCAATTGATCCAGATTCTTCAGAATTTCTGATTTCAGAATGTCCTCAGCCTCGGCCTTGGTTTCCGAGTGGATGTTTACCTCAGGCTCGACAATTGGGACCATTCCCGCATCAGTGACCACGCGTGCGACCTGGAACTGCTGCGCGACAACGTCGGCAATGCCCTGAGCATTTGCTTCGTGGATAACTGAGCGTTCCTTGGTGCCAAAAACACCATCCGCCTTGGCCAACGTCTCAGCCAGCCCCGGAATTGGCTTCATCATCTGAACACCGTTGGCCTGATCCTCAAGTCCTTTGTCGATTTTCAGGAACGGCACGATGCCTTTTTCGGACCAAAGGTAATCCGCAACCTTCTTGCCGTCGATTTCTTCACCCAAAGTCCGTTCGAACAGGATCGCGCCAATCACTTTATCCTTGGTGAAATCGTCAGCCAGAATGATCCGCGCGCGCATCTTCTGAATCTCGCCGAACATCTCTTCGTCTGATCCGTAATCCGATGCTTCAACACCATACAAAGCCAGCGCTTTGGGGGTTGAACCGCCGCTTTGGTCCAGTGCTGCGATAAATCCTGCGCCTTCGGACATCTGCGCGCGCTGTTCTGCTTTCGACATAACTCAATCCCGTTCAATATGATTCCGCGTTTTCAATCCGCATACAGCATGCCGAAGAGCGATGGTAGTTTGTTAGCGCTCAACCAAGCGCAACCAAATTCCGTCTTTCGATCTGACGGTCAAATGCGCGACCGGTACCGGCGTTTCGTCTGGTATTGTTTCGAATCGGTAACGACGCAAGAGCATCGATAAGATCAAAGGACCTTCTACCATCGCGAACCCTGCGCCCGTGCAGACCCGGGGGCCAGCCGAAAAGGGAATATAGGCCTCGCGCTGGCATTTCTTTCCGTTTTCCGTCGTCCATCGCGTGGGGTCGAAATCGTCCGGCCGGTCCCAAAGCCTTTCGTGCCGATGTAAGTGCCAGGGGCTTACAACGATCTGAGAACCCTGCAAAATATCCCGATCACGGAAGCGTTCAGGACATGTCGCCTCGCGCACCATCATTGGAACTGGTGGATACAGGCGTAAAGCTTCACGAAACACATCGCGGCTAAGTTTTAGTTGGGACATGGTTGAAAACTCGGGCATGTCCAGAGCTTTCGCTTCCTCAGCCAGCTTTTCCTGCCAGTCCGGATACATCGCTATCAGATAGAGCGTCCAAGCCAGTGCAGACGCGCTGGTTTCATGCCCCGCCAAAAAGAAGATGGCGACCTGATCGACCATTTCCTGCGCATCAAACCGGTCTCCAGTTTCCGGATCTGTTGTCGTCATGATCTTGGTGGCCAGATCATCGGGGGCCGACCCGTTTTCGATTGCTATAGCGCGTGCATCCGTCAATCGGCTGATCAGATCCCGAATCTCGCTGGCGGTTTGGCGAGTTTTGCGAGAATGAAATCGGGGCATCCAGCTTGGAACCGGAACGAATGCGGCCAGGTTCAGCAAGGGCTGTTCGCGCTGATAGATTCTGAATTTATCGAAGACCTGCGCGGCAACCTCATGTTCGATGGGAACCGAAAACAGGGTGCGGAAAATCACATCCGCCGCGACATGGCTTGTGATTTCTTCACATTCCACCTTCTGCCCAACCCTGCCAGAAAGCCGATCCGCACAAGCCTGCGCCGCATTTAACATTGCAGGAAACGTATCTTTCAAACGTCCGCCTTCAAAGGCGGGATCAATGATCCTGCGCTGCCGTTTCCAGACTTCGCCATTGGTCAGGAACACGGACCGGCCCAATAAGGGGCGTAAGCCTTCGCTGATGCGATTTGATTTTGGAAACGCATCCGGGCGCTCTTTCAGAACAGCGTGGATCAGATCGGGTTGGTTGACCATATACGAGCGAAAGAACAGCGTTCGGAATTCAGCCATCCATGCTCGATATAGACGCTGGGGCTGAGCAGACAGCAAGTCTTGCCGAAACAGACGTAGATACCGCCACAGCGAGACTTTATCCGGTCGTGCTTCGGGCTTTGGGGGCGTCATGCTTCCACCGCAATGTATTTCGAAACCGCCCGTTCAATGCGCGACCGAGATGGCGCGCGCCTTTCAAACCGCTGTTTCAATGTTTCAGGACCTGCGGTGATGCGGAAATAGTCATAAAGTCCAGGTTGATCGAACGCACAAAGATATTGAAAGTGCAGGCGAAAAAAGCGCCAACGCAATTGCTGCCATCGCGCAGGGGACAGTGTTTGGGTGAAGGCCGCAGAAAGAACCAGCGGCCCGCATTTTTTGGGGCCAGCGACGCCGCTGACCGCGACCGGATCGCACAACGCAAACGCGCAGCCATCCCCTGGTGCAGAGACATCGATCCAAGTCATATCCGCGCGTTCGGACAGATATTTAAGATCAGCGCGAAGCGTGTGTGCCTGCGGTAGAAACGAAACCATTGGCACCACCTGCCCCAAGGTCAGAAAGGATAAGACTGGCTTATCCTGTACACCGCCCCGTCGTCGTAAAACATCTGCCAACACTGACACACCAAGATGGGCGCCAGAGCTGTGACCTACGACCAGCACCTCATCGGTGTCTGTGTCCAGCGTCTCGGTGATCAGGTCAGAAAACTCCCGCAGCCTCGATTGCAGATCTTGCGAGTGCGCGCCGTATAGCTTCGCCGAGTGGGCATAGTCATGCATGAGGTAATAAGCGAACAGTCGATTATCGATCTTTCGGAACCATTGCATCAGAGCATAGATTACCCCGGCAGCAGGTACCAAAGACCACCACCCAACGAGTGGTTTCAATACAGCGACTAAACCCCAAGCAATAAACAACGATGCCAAAAGCTGCAGCAGCAGCATTGCCACCGGGTATAGCGCCGCAATTACGGGCCCCTTGCGCAGCTGCATCAGCCGCCAAAGCGTACCGGTCGAGATATATATCCAGGCGGTTCTCGCCAGTTGCAGATAGGTTGCCGGTATCGATTGAGCCATGCTGTCACGCACGATATCCGACCAGACCAGAACCTGAACATCTGCATCAACAGGACTGCCGTCCTGCTGAGAAGTCACCTGCCAGCCGTAGGGACCTTCGCCCGTCCTAGCGCTAATATCGATCTGGTATCCCGATATCTCAGCCTGGGCGCCCCCCTCTTTGCGGTAGAGCTCTCGATATCGGCGCGGATGAATCGGGTCGTAGCCGGGAATGTAAAACACCCGGCGTTTGCGCACCTGCGGATTGGATTGCTGACTGCTCATTACCCGGCCCTCTGCGCCAAAGATTAGCGCAGCGTTGACGCCAAGGTAAGACCTGGCGTCTATCCATCCGCGTTTAATGCCAGAGGGTTAACCGAGGTTTGCCAATGCCGGGAATGTTTCCAGCAGCCACCAGCTGAATTCGGTGAACAAACCGGTGACAAGCATGATGCCAACAAAAAGCAGCAGCCCGCCCATCACCTTCTCGATTGTGCCCATATGCGGTTTGATGCGGTTCATAACCGCCATCGAGCGGTTCAGGAACATCGCAGCCAGCAAGAATGGAATGCCCAGGCCTGCCGCATATACGCCAAGCAATACGGTGCCACGCGTGACTGATGCTTCGGAGGCGGCCAGCGACAAGATTGCACCTAATTGTGGGCCGATACACGGCGTCCAACCGAAGGCGAAGGCCAGTCCCAGAATATATGCCCCGAACACAGATCCGCTGGAGTCACCCGTATCAACGCGTGCCTCACGATCCAACAAAGGAATACGGAACACGTTCAGAAAGTGCAGGCCAAAGACAATGACGACAGCGCCCGAGAGTTTGGCGAAAAGCACCTGATTCTGAAGAACAAACGCCCCAAAGACCGAGGCTGTAAAGCCTAGCAGCAGGAACACGGTCGACAGACCCAGAACAAAAAACAGTGCCGCCAGGGTCGCCTTGCGCCGCGCGCGCGCCTCATCCTGCATCTCGTTGATAGTCACACCGCTCATATACGCGAGGTACGGTGGCACAATCGGCAGCACGCAGGGAGACAGAAAACTTATCAACCCGCCCAGCATGGCGATAAACATGGCAGGCAGAAGGCCCGCGTCTATGATCTCAATTCCGAACATGACTCAGCACATATGGTATCGCGCGGGTTTCGTCACGAGGCCATTCGGTCACATCCTCGTGGTTGCGCGCTGGACAGTATCGCTCGTTAGAAATATCTCAGCCCCATGACCAATGAGATTGAAACACTGGATGCGTTGGGATTGTTGTGCCCCTTGCCTGTTTTGAAGGCTCGGAAGCGCCTGAAATCCTTGCCTGCGGGGGGTATGCTGCGCGTGCTGGCCGATGATCCTGCCGCGATTATCGACGTACCGCATTTCTGTACCGAATCTGGCCATACACTTGTCTCGCAAGACACAGTAGATGGTCATCAGATATATGTGATCCAAAAATCGGCCTGAGGATTCTTTGGAACGCACCCTAATGAAAAAGGCGGGCCAGTTGGCCCGCCTTTTTCTTACTGTCCCAATGACCACCACCCTCGGCGCTTTGGCTTGGCCGGCGCGGGTTCGGGTTCGTCTGCCACTGCCTCCAAGACCGGCTCTGGGGTGGCAGCCTCAATGACTTCGGGTTCTGCTGCCACGGTCGATTCTTCGGCTTCTTCGGCAACCAGTTCAGGCGCTTCAGCAGGTTCCTCTGGCACTTCTTCAGCGACTTCAGAAGCCGACGTTGCTTCGGCGATCTCAAGTTCTGATGGTGCATCAGCACTATCGGGCTCAGCGGCTGGTTCGATGCTTTCAGACTCATCGGCTGGCTCTTGCTGTTCAGCCTCGGCGGCCTCAGCATTGACCGGCTCTTTCTGCGGATCGGAGTTCGCATTATCCGCTTCGGTCTGCGTCTCACTTGCTTCGACTGTGGCCTCAGTATCCTTTTTGCGTCGGCGCGGTGCCCGGCGCTTTTTCGGTTTGGCCGCTTTCTCAGCATCTTCCTCAGCAACAGGCTCCGCCTCGGTCTGCTTGGCTTCGACGCTCTCAGCTTCGTTGCTCGAGTCGGTTACACTGTCTGCGTCAGACTCGTCCGCATTGCCATCCGGCGCGTCACCATTGCCCGAACTCTTCTTGCGCCGGCGCCGACGCCGTTTACGCTTGGGCTTGGTCTCTTCCTCGCTCTGAACCGCAGTTTCTTCTTCGGTTTCGTCCTCATCCGTGGCGTCGACCATATCCATCAGCGACGCATCAACCGATACCACCGGCGCAGTTGCTTCAGGAACAACGCGGCTCGCGGTCTTGAACTTCTCCATCGAGAAGTCGGGACTGACCAAATGAACGTCCCCTTCGATCCGAACCGACAAACCATACCGCGCTTCGATCTGCGCGATATGTTCGCGTTTCTGGTTCATCAGGAAGTTGGCGATGCTAACCGGGCAACGCACCAATACCTCACGCGAACGGCGGCGAGTGCCTTCCTCTTCAATCTGGCGAAGGATTGACAGTGCCATATTGTCGTCCGACCGGATCAGGCCGGTACCATGGCAAGACGGGCATGGCTGGGTCGTCGCCTCAAGCATTCCAGGACGCAGACGCTGACGGCTCATTTCGAGCAGTCCAAAGCCCGAAATCCGGCCCACCTGAATACGGGCACGATCCGTTTTCAGCTTGTCTTTCAGTCGTTTCTCAACGGCCGAGTTATTTTTGCGCTCGTCCATATCGATGAAATCGATCACGATCAGACCGGCCAGATCGCGCAGACGCAATTGGCGCGCCACTTCTTCGGCGGCCTCCAGATTGGTCTTCAACGCGGTTTCCTCGATCGAACCTTCTTTGGTCGCCCGACCCGAGTTCACATCGATCGCCACCAGCGCTTCGGTCACGCCGATCACAATGTAACCACCGGATTTCAGCTGAACCGTCGGGTTGAACATCCCAGCCAGATAGCTTTCCACCTGATATCGCGCGAATAGCGGCAGCGCGTCTTCGTATCGCTTCACGTTTTTGGCGTGCGACGGCATGATCATCTTCATGAAGTCTTTGGCGATGCGATACCCGCCCTCGCCTTCAACCAGAACCTCATCGATGTCGCGATTATACAAGTCGCGGATCGAGCGCTTGATCAGGTCGCCTTCTTCATAAATTTTCGCAGGCGCAATGGATTGCAACGTCAGCTCGCGGATCTGCTCCCACAGTCGTTGCAGGTATTCATAGTCGCGCTTGATCTCTGATTTGGTCCGCTTGGCACCCGCCGTACGAACGATCAGACCTGCGCCCGTGGGCACGTCAATTTCAGCAGCAATGTCCTTCAGTTTCTTCCGGTCAGCGGCATTGGTGATCTTGCGGCTAATTCCGCCGCCCCGTGCGGTATTGGGCATCAGTACGCAGTACCGACCCGCCAAAGACAGATACGTGGTCAGTGCCGCACCCTTGTTGCCGCGCTCTTCCTTGACCACCTGCACCAGCAGGACCTGACGCACCTTGATAACTTCTTGAATCTTGTAGCGGCGCGGGCGTGGCTTGCGCGGAGGACGGATATCCTCGCTATCGTCTTCGTCCGCCACCGACTCGATGGTATCGTCTTTCGAAGCCGCGTCAGCGCTTTTGCTTTCTGTCTCGCCATCCGCCTCGGGCTCATCGCCAGAAGCTTCCGCCTCTTCTTCGTCAGACTTGGCTTCGACCTCATCCGAAGGTTCTTCTTGGTCGGTATCAGTTGCTTCGACAGGCGCGTCTTCCGCTACCTCAGCAGTCTCTTCTGGCGCTTCCGCCTGCTGATCTACATCTTCTGACTTGGCTTCTTCGGTCGGAGCTTCTTCAGCGACAGGCTCGGCGGCATCCTCAGGCTCTTCCACCGGCGTCTCGGCAACGATTTCCATCGGAGACGTCCCTTCGGGCACCTCCGTCTCTTCACCGTCATCCAGATCGATGGTTTCCATTCCGGTCGGCTCTGAGGAAACCTCCAGCGTCTCAACCGGATCGTCCGTCTTGACGTCAGCGGCCTTCGAGCGCGAACGCGACCGGCGCTTCTTGGGCTTTGTTTCCTCGGCCTCATCCCGCGCCTTCATCGCCTCGGCATAGGCGCGCTCTTCCTCCATCAGCGCTTCGCGGTCAGCGACGGGGATCTGGTAGTAGTCGGGATGGATTTCGGAGAAGGCCAGAAACCCGTGCCGGTTCCCGCCGTAGTCCACAAATGCCGCCTGTAGCGACGGCTCAACCCGTGTTACTTTTGCAAGATAGATGTTGCCAGCAAGCTGGCGTTTGTTTTCGGATTCAAAGTCAAATTCCTCAACCTTGTTTCCGTCGACCACCACAACGCGGGTTTCCTCCGCGTGGGTGGCATCGATAAGCATTTTCTTAGCCATGTGTCCTTGGTGCACCGCGCCAAACGCGTTGTCCTGACCCGTCCAGGCGGACAGGCGCTTTTGGGGAGGTGTCTTGTACGGGCGATATCGGACGGCGCGCGGCAGGGTCTGGCGCTTTGGCCCCCTGCCCGTATACTCAATCGTTGCGCGCGCGTCATCGCGGTTCTTCTCCGACAGGCGCGTCTATATGCGGCCCGCCCATTTATTCCTTTCACCCGCATAGACGGGTTCAGGCGTTCATCTGCCCCATTGGGGCATAATCGGTCTGCCGCGCCGCGCGGGATCTATCCTCACCATCAGCTCAGCAGCGAAACTCAAAACACGGGGCTTGCAGGCACAAAATACCCGGCCCGTTCGATCACAATAAAAGCAGTCCTGTGGAAAAGACAATGGGCAAACTGCATCGCGACCCAAGAACGCGCCGAAGAGTCCCTTCATCTGTTCAAAAATATCCAGGGGTTGAATTGAACCGCAGGCTCAAGAGGGGGCCAGCCCCCTCCTCCGCTTTCACAGGTAGTCCGAACGCTGCAATCCGTACTTCGCCATCTTTTCGTTCAGTGTCCGGCGTGGCAGGCAGAGTTCTTCCATCACCGAGGCGATCGATCCCTTGTGACGGCGCATCGTATTGTCGATCAGCATCCGCTCGAAGGCTTCAACATATTCCTTCAGCGGCTTGCCTTCAGTTGTCATCACTGGCTGCATCTCTTCGTGATCCGACATCAGCAGCGAAGCAATTGTCCCCGACCCGCGCCGCGACTGCAGCACCGCACGCTCAGCAATGTTGATCAACTGCCTCACATTCCCGGGCCACGGGGCCTGAAGCAGCTGAGCCGCTTCCTGCGCACTGACCTGAGGCGCGTCGCAGCCATATTCCTCTGCGAACTGTTCGCTCAGACGGGTGAACAGCGTCAGGATGTCCTCACCCCGCTGTCGCAGCGGAGGCATGGTGATGCGCAGCGCCGCCAACCGATAGAACAGATCGGGACGCAATACATCTTCTGAGGTTTTGCCCGCTTCCTGCAGGTTCGAAATCGCAACGATCCGCGTTTCCGCAGGGGTGCCCTGCTCATTCATAACGCTCAATAGACGGGCCTGCAGCGTATCACTCAGGGCTTCGACATCCTCAAGAACCAGCGTACCGCCGCGGGCCTCTTCGATGGCGGGCAACTGCGTGTCTTCGGGGAGCATCGGGCCAAACAGGCGTTTCGACAGCGCTTCTTCCTCAAGTGCTGCGCAAGAAACCAGGACGAATTTCTTACCCGCCCGGCTACCAACCGCGTGCAATGCATGCGCCACCAAAGTCTTTCCGGTTCCGGTTTCCCCATCGATCAGGACATGACCATCCGCCTGCCCCAGATCCAGAATATCTTCACGCAACCGCTCCATGACGGGGCTGGCACCGATCAGCTTGTTCATGATCTGCGTACCGCCAGACAGCTCACGCCGCAGGGCTCGGTTGTCAAGCGTCAGACGACGCGCATTGCTGGCGCGTTTGGCCAGTTCGGACATGCGATCGGGGTTAAACGGCTTTTCAAGGAAATCGAACGCCCCGACACGCATCGCCTCTACGGCCATTGGCACGTCACCATGTCCCGTGATCATGATCACCGGTAGCGTGCTATCGGCCCCCATCAGCTTTTTCAGCAGTTGAATGCCATCCATTCCCGGCATCTTGATGTCAGAGATCACGATCCCGGGATATTCTGGCCCCAAGACCTTGAGCGCATCCTCGGCACTTGAAAAGGTTTCGGTGTCGTACCCCGACAAAGCCAGCCACTGGCTGATCGACTGGCGCATGTCCTGTTCATCATCCACGATGGCGATTTTCATGGCCTGTGCCATAGTCACTTCCTCTATTCCGCGGCCTCAAGGCCGTCGCTTCCCAATATGGGCAATTGCATCTCAAACACCGCGCCACCCTGTTGGCCGTTGCGCGCGGTCAGCCGTCCGCCATGGTCGTTCACGATCCCGGACGAGATGGCAAGCCCCAGACCAACGCCGTCCCCCGGGCGTTTGGTCGTATAAAACGGCTCGAACAGGTTTTCGATATCCTCGATCCCGTGGCCATTGTCCCGCACGGTCAGTACCGCAGTTTCACCTGCAGCGAGAATGATCTCGACATCCGGCTCATCCACAGACTTGGTCGCATCCAGCGCATTGCGCAAGAGATTGACCATAACCTGTTCGATCCGCATCCGATCACCCATCACTATAACAGGTTCTTCGGGCAAAATCTGGGTTATCTTCACATGCCGCTGACGCAGCTGCGGTTCCATCATCGACAGGGACGAGGCCAGCGCTTCGCCAAGATTTACTGGCGAAAACGCATCTGCACCTTTGCGCGCATAGGATTTGAGCTGGCGCGTGATCGCCCCCATCCGCTCGATCAATCCGTCGATCCGCCCAAAGCTGGCCAACGCCTCTTCGGGCCGGTTTCGACGCAAAAGCAGACGCGCGCCGGCCAGATAAGTTTTCATCGCAGCCAGAGGTTGATTTAACTCGTGACTGACTGCCGCAGACATCTCGCCAAGTGCTGCCAGTTTTGAGCTCTGGGCAAGGGTTTGTTCGGCAACTTCCAGCGTCTTTTCAACACGTTCACGCTCAGCGATTTCCCGCTGCAGCCTTACGTTCAATGCGCGAAGCTCCGCCGACTCGCGCTGGAACAAGGTCATGCGCAACGTCGCCCTGCGGCTGAGCGCATAGAAGGTCAGCGCCAGAAGAATCGCAAATGCCATGATCTCAAGCGCCAGAACGCTGTTCACCCGCTCGCGGATCGATGAATAGGTGGTGAACGAGGTCATTTGCCAGCCCCGGAACGGAATACGGGTCTCCATCCGCATCACAGCCTCGCCCTGAAGATAGGCATCCGGGGGCAAAGCACTCCAATCGGTTGTGGCCCGGATTGCGCGCTGGATCGCGTTCTGAGGGGGTTGGCGCAACATGGCACCGCTTTCATCCAGACCCCGCCACTGAGGCTCGGTCGAGAGGATGATCGTACCAGTGCTGTCTGTGACCATCACCGCGTCAGAAATACCAGCCCAGGCGCGTTCAAATTTCTGCAAATCAACTTCGACAACGATCACGCCAAGGATCTCTGCATTCGCCTCGATTCGCCGCGAGTAGACAAAGCTGTAACCGCCGGATTCACGTGGAATGACCGAGAATATCGTGGCATTCGACCGGATAGCATCGATGAAGTATGGCGAGTTCCGGTGGCTTTCCTGCAACCGGTTCCGGTCGGTTGCAGCACGTGTCAGGCCATCCCCATCCAGCAAAACCAGCGAGGCCGCCCCGATTTCTTCAACGAAAGAGATCAGGCGCTGGCTCGACAGCGTGTAATCGCTGGATTGCAGGGCCGAAATCAGGGTGGGGTCACGGGCAAGCAACTGCGGCACGATGGCGTTGCGCCGCAACTCACTCAGCAGGTTGCCGGAATACAAGGCTAACCGCAGTTCGGCGCGGTTTCTGGTCGATTCGGTGAAGCGACTGGTTAGCAGACTGTTGGTGATCCACACTGTGGCGACGGTAGCAAGCAGCAACAAAAACACGGCAAGACGCAGCCGCCAGCCCATAGGCGCGCCGCGAAACCGGTTCAGAAACCCTTTGCTGTCTGCTTGATCTTCCGCGCTCATGTACTGACGCTACGCGTCCCGACTGATGACCTCAAGTCACGCGGGCGTCAGCACCCCGGCCAATGCGCGGAAGAGCGCCGTTCCGTCGGTGCCTCCGTGGCCTGAATCCGCCGCCCGCTCGGGGTGGGGCATCATGCCTAACACGCGCCGGTTGTGCGATAAAATCCCTGCAATATCGTCGCGCGAACCATTGGGATTTTCGGCATATGTGAAGGCAATGCGATCCTGATCCTTCAACTCGGCCAAGGTCTCATCGTCTGCGAAATAATTGCCATCGTGATGCGCAATCGGGATATCGATCACATCCCCGGCATTGTACCCTTCAGTAAAGGCGCTATCGCTGGTTTCGACCTTCAGTCCGATCGTTTTGCAGATGTATTTCAGACCGGCGTTGCGCAACAGCGCGCCAGGCAGAATTCCGGTTTCGGTCAGAACCTGAAAACCGTTGCAGATACCGACGGCATAGCCACCACGCTCGGTATGCGCGGCCAGCGCTTTGCAAATGGGCGATTGGGCCGCAATCGCGCCGCAGCGCAGATAGTCACCATAGGAAAACCCACCCGGAACACCGACAATATCTATGCCCTCGGGCAGCGCGGCATCCTTGTGCCAGACCATATCGACGGAAAAACCGGCCTGCTCGAAAGCAACGGCAAGATCACGATCGCAGTTGGAACCGGGGAAAACAATGACGGCTGCGCGCATGGCGGACCCTCCTAGGTCGGAAAACTCAGAGCAGTTCGATCTCGAAGCGTTCGATGACCGTGTTGGCCAACAGCTTTTCGCACATCTTGGTTACGTCCGCCTCGGTCGCGCCGTCTGCCAGTTCCAGATCGATCACCTTGCCCTGACGGACACCTTCGACCTGATCAAAGCCCATCGCACCCAATGCGTGACGCACAGCCTCGCCCTGCGGGTCCAGAACCCCGTTCTTGAGCATCACATGCACACGTGCTTTCATTTTCGAGAACTCCACTGATGGACCGCGCATCGATCCGTTTCGTTGGGCGCGGGATACCCCGCTTGGGCTTGTCGGACAACCCTGTCGATATGAGACAGGATCAGTTGATCAGCGTTGGTTTTGTGACATTGCTTTTGGGCAGAACGCCAAGACGGCGGGCGACCTCAGAATATGCATCAGTCAGACTACCCAGATCACGGCGGAACACATCCTTGTCCAGCTTCTGACCGGTTTCGATATCCCATAGACGGCAGCTATCGGGGCTGATTTCGTCCGCAATGATCAGTCGTTGGAAATCGCCTTCGAACACGCGCCCGATCTCGATTTTGAAATCGACCAGACGAATACCAACCGCCAGCATCACGCCGCTCATGAAATCATTAACGCGCAGTGCAAGGCTCAGGATATCGTCCATATCCTGCTGGCTCGCCCAGCCGAATGCCGCAATGTGCTCTTCGGTCACCAGCGGATCACCCAGCGCATCGTCCTTGTAGCAGTATTCAACAATCGGGCGCGGCAGTTGAGTACCCTCGGCGATACCGAGGCGTTTGGACATCGATCCGGCGGCATAGTTGCGGACGATCACTTCCAGTGGAATGATCTCACAATTCCGCACAAGTTGTTCTCGCATGTTCAGACGGCGAATGAAATGCGTCGGAACTCCGATCTGGGCCAGACCGGTCATGAAGAATTCGCTTAACCGGTTGTTCAGAACGCCCTTTCCATCGATCACGTCTTTCTTCTCGGCGTTGAAAGCTGTGGCGTCATCCTTGAAGTACTGCACGATGGTGCCCGGCTCGGGACCTTCATACAGGATCTTGGCTTTACCTTCGTAAATCTTCTTGCGACGCGCCATGAGCGACCTTTCCAGTCTGGGGAAAGGGAATGAGTCCCTTCACGTTGGCGCCCTCATAGTGCAAGCCCCGCTTTCCCGCAAGTTCGCAACCCCGAGAGGCTTTGACGCAGCGCAAATACCTTGCGCACAGGGCGTCGTATAGTCATATCATCAGAAAAGAACATCTAACCCAAGAGGTCCCCAACCAATGACCACATTCGACGAACGTGAAGCCGCGTTTGAAAACAAATTCGCTCATGACGAAAAGATGCAGTTCATCGCCCGGATGCGCCGCAATCGATTTATGGCTGTATGGGCCTCGGCGCTGAAAGGCGAGACTGTGGAACAGGCGCGTAAATACGGGCAGGAACTGGTCCACACCGACCTGCAGAATGTCAGCGAAGACGATGTTGTCGAGGCGGTCAAAGGGTACCTCGGTGATCTCGCGGATGAGGCTAAAATCCGCGAGAAGATGGTCGAACTTCTGGTCGAAGCCAAAGAGCAGGTGATGGCGGAAGCCGAGTCCTGATGCCTGAGCTGCAAAACTCATGATCTTCATGAGTTTTATGAATTTGATTTGACGCCCCGGTCATGAGACACGGGGCGTCTCATATTTTGACGGGCTGTGGCCCCAATTTTGGAATACTCCAATGACAAACGCGCTCAGCAACCTTCTGGAAACCGGTGACGTCATTCTGGCGGATGGCGCAACCGGGACGAACCTGTTCAACATGGGCCTGCAATCAGGCGATGCGCCGGAATTGTGGAACGTCGATGCGCCTGACAAGATTCGTGCTCTGTATCAGGGCTCGGTCGATGCCGGCAGTGATCTGTTTTTGACAAACACATTTGGTGGAACAGCCGCGCGTTTGAAGTTACACGACGCCCAGAACCGCGTGGCCGAGCTGAATCGTATTGGCGCTGAACTGGGTCGCGAAGTCGCTGATAAGGCAGGTCGCCCGATCATCGTGGCCGGCTCTGTTGGCCCGACCGGCGAGATCATGGAACCTGTCGGCAGTCTTTCACACGCCGAAGCCGTCGAGATGTTTCATGAACAGGCTGCGGCGCTAAAGACTGGAGGCGCAGATGTTCTGTGGCTTGAGACCATAAGCGCGCCGGAAGAATTCCGGGCTGCGGCAGAAGCGTTCGCTCTGGCAGATATGCCGTGGTGCGGCACCATGAGTTTTGACACGGCTGGCCGCACAATGATGGGTGTTACATCTTCTGATCTGGCAATGATCGTGGAAACTCTGCCCAATCCTCCGGTTGCGTTCGGGGCGAATTGCGGCACTGGTGCCTCGGACATACTGCGGACGGTGCTTGGGTTCGCTGCCCAAGGAAACGAACGTCCACTGATTTCCAAGGGCAACGCAGGGATCCCGAAATATGTGGACGGTCATATCCATTATGATGGAACACCTGAACTGATGGGCCAGTACGCCGCCATGGCGCGCGATGCAGGTGCAACGATCATTGGCGGTTGCTGTGGCACCATGCCTGCGCATTTGCGCAAAATGCGCGAGGCGTTAGATAACGGTCCGCGCGGCGAACGCCCGACCCTGGATCAGATCGTATCGGCGCTTGGTCCGTTTACCTCAGCCTCAGATGGCACTGGGGACGAGGCCGTTCCCGAACGGCGCACTCGTCGCCGCCGCCGGGCCTGATTGAATGATCAGCGCCCTTCAAATTTCGCAGGGCGCTTTTCCAGAAAGGCTACGACGCCTTCGGCAAAGTCTCGGGTACGTCCGCATTCGCCCTGCAGGTGGGCTTCGGCCGCAAGTTGCTGAGGTAACGTTCTATCGTAAGTTCCCCGGATCGCTTGTTTGATCGCGCGAAACCCAGAGGTTGGGCCATTCGCCAAATACGCAGCTCTCTTGCGCCAATGAGCGTCGAACTCATCATCTGCAACCGCTTCCCAGATCAATCCCCATTCATCCGCCTGGCGCGCGCTGATCTTGTCTGCAAACAACGCTGCACCCATCGCTTTGGCAAACCCCATCTGACGCGGCATGAACCAGGTGCCGCCTGCATCGGGCAGCAGACCGATCCGAGCGAAAGCTTGCAGGAAATAGGCACTCTCGGTTGCTATCACCACATCGGCACAAAGTGCCAGGTTAGCCCCCGCCCCCGCCGCAGGCCCGTTAACAGCCGCTATTGTTGGCACGGGGCAATCATAGACCGCCTCAAGCATCGGTTCATATTCGTCGCGAAGCGCGCGTTCGAGGTCGATCTTTCCTGTGCTCGACGCGTCACCCAAATCCTGACCTGAACAAAAGGCAGGTCCAGCACCGGTCAGGACGATCGCGCGAGCGTGTTGCGCGGCATCTTTCATTGCGTAGGTGATCTCGGCCCGCATCTGCGTCGTCAACGCATTCATCTTATCCGGCCGGTTCAATGTCAAAACCGCCAAATTATCAGTAATGTCCAGAAGGACCGCTTCGTATTCCATGCAAAACCTCAGCTGCGCAGCGTTCTGCAAAACACTGACGCAAATGCGGAAAAAGGAAAAGAAGAACCGCGCGTCAGTCTTCCAGAATTCGGCGCAGACGCTCTTGTTCTTCCTCACTAAGGCCTTCGGAATGCGCTACTTCTTGATGCTGCGCACGCTTGCGCAAAAAGTTCCACCCCATGCCGGCCGCTATCAGCAGCATGACAGGAGCCGACAGCCATAACAACAGATTGGCACCGGTCGCGGTGGGTTTCAGCAGCACATATTCGCCATAGCGATCAACGATGAAGTCCACAACCTCTTGATCAGTATCCCCCGCAACCAGACGTTCTCGCACCAAGATACGCAGATCACGCGCAAGTTCGGCATTGCTTTCGTCAATGCTTTCGTTCCTGCACACCAAGCAGCGCAGACCGGTACTAATATCCCGCGCTCGTGTCTCGAGCGCCGGGTCGTCAAGCACTTCATCCGGCTGAATAGCCATGATCGGGGATGCAATCAGCAGCAGGATAACAAGCAGGCGCTTCATTCGGCAGGAACCCCGCTTGTAGGCGTTTTCCGTGCACCGGCTGCAACACGGAAACGGCGATCCGACAGGCTGAGCACACCGCCCAGAGCCATGAGGATACATCCGCCCCAAATCCAGTTGGCCAGAGGTTTGATATAGGTTCGCATCACCCAGCCGCCATCAGCTTGTTGATCCCCGATCACAACATATAGATCGCGCAGAAAGCGATAGTCGATTGCAGCCTCAGTTGTCGGCATCCGTGCCACAGGGTAGTCGCGCTTTTCCGGGTTAAGAGTCGCGATATAGCGCCCGTCCTTCTCAACAAGCACATCCGCCATGGTTGAGAAATAGTTCGGCCCCTGTACCTGACGCACATCTTGCAACGTCAACGTAAACTGCCCCACTTCAAAAGGC
This sequence comes from Ruegeria sp. D6, assembly GCF_056534365.1. Lineage (NCBI taxonomy): Bacteria > Pseudomonadati > Pseudomonadota > Alphaproteobacteria > Rhodobacterales > Roseobacteraceae > Ruegeria > Ruegeria sp. D6. The sequence goes on from NZ_JBQFPH010000001.1 coordinate 1,098,091, forward strand.
TGACCCGGTTGAGCGACACGAATATCCTCGACTTCCCAAGCGGTTAGGCCTGCGATGGCAAACATGGTGACACCCAAACCACAATGGGCCACCGCCTTACCCCAGTCTGCGCCGGGCAGTCGAAACAGGCGTCCAAAACTGCCTTTGCGGCCAGTGCGGCTCCAAAGATCGACGATGGCGCCGAAGGTGATCCACGCCCCCAGCAACAAACCTACGGGTCCCAATGCGCTGCGTCCGGTCTGCATCACCCAGACCAGTATCGCGATCGTGACCGCCAGTACAAATGCATAGCGCAAAGACCATGCCGCCCGGCTTAGCTTGCCCCGCTTCCACGGCAGCATTGCGCCGACGGGAAGAACGATTCCGAGGGCGACCATGAATGGGGTAAATGCCGCATTGAAGAACGGCGCGCCCACCGAGAGTTTTCTATCGAACGCCATCTCGGCCACCATTGGCCACATTGTGCCAAAAAACACGACAAAGCAGCTAACTGCCAACAAGATGTTGTTCAGAACCAATGCACTTTCGCGGCTGACCATTCCGAAGACACCCTTCGCCTCCATCGCCTGCGCGCGTGCAGCAAACAGGGTCAACGCACCGCCGGTAAAGATGATCAGGATGAACAGGATAAATACGCCACGCTCAGGATCATTGGCAAAAGCATGGACCGAAGTCAGCAGCCCCGATCTCACGATAAAGGTCCCGATCAGAGAAAACCCAAACGCGATGATCGCAAGCAAGATCGTCCAGCTTTTCAACGCCTCGCGTTTTTCCACCACGATGGAGGAATGCAATAGAGCGGCCGCCAGTAGCCAAGGCATAAAGCTGGCGTTCTCAACAGGGTCCCAGAACCAGAACCCGCCCCAGCCCAATTCGTAGTAGGCCCACCATGATCCAAGTGCGATACCGATCGTCAGGAAGACCCAAGCCGCCAATGTCCAAGGCCGTACCCAACGCCCCCAAGCCGCGTCCACCCGGCCCTCGATCAATGCAGCAACGGCAAAACTGAACGCCATGCTGAGGCCGACATAGCCCAGATACAGGAATGGCGGATGGAAGGCCAAACCGGGGTCCTGCAGCAGCGGGTTCAGGTCCCGCCCATCGAACGGAGGAACAGGCAGTCGGTCAAACGGGTTCGATGTGAAGAGGATAAAGGCATAGAAAGCCACTCCGATCGCGGCCTGAACGGCCAGCACCCGCGCCTTTAAGGTCGGAGGCAAGCCAGCGCCGAATATGGCGGCCATCGCGCCGAATATCGCTACAATCAGGACCCATAACAGCATCGAACCTTCATGGTTTCCCCAGGTCCCGGTGATCTTGTAGAGCATCGGTTTTGCCGAATGGCTATTCTCGACCACGATCCGCAACGAGAAGTCAGACGTGGTAAACGCCCAGACCAGCGCACCAAAGGAAAAGGCGGCCAAGATGAACTGCGTGATGGCGGCCGGTTCAGCGAAAACCATCCACCCGTTCCAACGGTTGGCAGCCCCGATCAACGGCACCACAGTTTGGACGATGGCAACGAGGAAGGCTAAGATAAGTGCGAAATGGCCGAGTTCTGTAATCATGGCCTGCTTATACTGCGGCACCGGTGCAAGTGCCATTCACATTCGCCTCGGATCACCGCACATAATGTCGCGCCTCAGGTCCTTCGTAGCCGCTTCCAGTCCTCCAATGCAGGGTTCGAATCCGGCTGGTTGACTGCTTCGGCCAACGATGCGTCCGAGCCAGTATCGGCGACACCCGGACTGTCATCGCGCAACCCGCGGATCGTTTCAAGATTGGCGATCACCTCAGGCGCCCTCAGCATTGTCGCGCTGATTTCTCTTTGAAAATCCTGCGCTTTGATCTGATGCCGCGCGCCAAAGTAAAACGACACGATCACCCCTAACAGCCACCACAGTGGCTCTGGCACCAGCGCAATTCCCTGCATACGTGCTGCGAACCACAGCGGATCGATCATGGCGGCCAGAAACAAACCCAATGTTCCCAAAGCCAGCGCCGGTCGCGGAAGGCGATTCAGCCCATCCATGAATCGATCAAACCTGGTTTTGCTTGGAGCTTGGAATTCAGTGCCGAATTGCGTCATGGCCGCACCGCGCAGTTCGACAGAACGCTCGGCACCGCTTTCTACATTTTCGCGAAACACTTCCGCAGTTTCGCGAACCACATTGCGACCTCCGCCAAACAAGAGCGCCAACAAACCCGAGATCAAACCCATCCTGAAACCCTTTTCTGAAACGCGTCCTCGCTCAGATGATACTTGGGCGATAAAAACTCTTCGGCACGCTTGATCCATCCGCCTTTGCCGCCCGCGCGAGTTCTGGCATATTTGCGAAGAGCGATCCGCCGGTCTGCTAAACGGAAGTAATAGTTTCGTCTTGCGACCCCATAGGCATCGCGAAACACCAGAGGCTTTGGACTGGCCGCCTCGCGGCTTGCCTCTGCAGTCTGAGGGCCGATGACCCCGTCAACCGTAACGTCATACTCCATCTGCCGCAGCAGGTTCTGCAGGATTTTCACCGCTTGAGCTCCTGCATTGACGTACATGTCGAACACGGATGCCTGTACGGCTTTCGGCAGCACCTGAAGGCGTGGTTTCTCAAAATAGTGTTCCAGAAAAATATCGACGGCCTGCGCTTTGCTAAGCATGCGCACGTCTTGTTGCGTCACCGAACCATCTCGGTCCAGATCGAGACCCAATCGGCGCATGGTATGGATCGTCACCCCGTATTTCGTGGCACCGCCGGGATCATCGGGGTCATCCACAAAACCACCTTCCCGCGCCACGATCCCTTTTGCAATCTGCCGCACTGTCCGCATTGCCGCCCCCTCTGCCAAACTTTGGTAAACGGTCGGACAATTTCGTTAACACCACTGCAAAACAAAGGGCGCAGCCTACCTCTCGCACGCAACGCCCCGCTTCTTCTGTTTAGAAATTTTAACGCCGATGGCATTCAGCCATCGCCTGATTCCTGATAGACGCCTTGCTCTTTTAATGCGTCCACAACCTCTTTGGGCATGTAGGTTTCATCGTGTTTCGCAAGGATTTCAGTGGCTTCAAAGACTCCATTCACATAACTTCCGGTGCCCACCATACCCTGATTTTCCGAGAATAGATCGGGCAGAACACCGGTAAAAGCGACCTTTACGCTTTCACCGCCGTCGGTCACGACGAAATGCACAGTCTCACCCTGCCCGCGAATGATCGAACCTTCTTCGACCAATCCACCTATACGGAACACCTCGGTCGGTTTCGGCGGTTCTGCAATCACCTGACTGGGTGAGCGGAAAAAGTTGATGCCATCACGCATCGCATATCCGATCAGACCCGTCGCCAGTATCAGGGCCGCAACAGCCACTAGAATGACTTGTACACGACGACGTTTCTTAAGCGTTTTCATACCGTCCTCACGGGAACAAGGGGGCCATCATCAGACCCAGGGTTTCATCCTCACCTAACATCAGGTTGGCGTTCTGCAAGGCTTGCCCACTGCTACCTTTTGTCAGGTTATCCAATGCTGCCACCACGATTGCACGGCGTTCGATCCGATCTCCAACGACACCGATATGGCAGAAGTTCGACCCCCGCACATGGTGGGTCGAGGGCGTCTCGCCAAATGGCAGCATCTCAATGAAGGGCTCGGCTTCATAGGCCGATTGAAGTGTCTCATACACGCTCTGCGGGTCACCCTTTACATAGGTTGTGGCCAGAATACCCCGGTTGGCTGGGATCAGGTGCGGTGTGAACTGCACATGCACCGTCCGTCCAGCCAGTTCCGTGAATTCCTGATCAAACTCGCCCAGATGCCGGTGCGTCCCGCCAACGGCATATGCGTTCGCCCCTTCACTGAGTTCTGCGTGCAATAGATTCTCTTTCAGCGCCCGACCTGCGCCCGAGACCGCGCATTTCAGGTCCAGAATGATGTCATCCAGATCAATCACACCCGCCGAAATCAGCGGACGCAGCACATACTGACCCGTCGCGGCATTGCATCCGGTCCCGGCAACCAGCCGAGCGCCGCGGATTTCGTCACGGTAGAACTCGGTCAGACCATAAACCGCCTCTTCCTGATGCCCAAGCGCGGCATGTGAATTCCCATACCACTTCTTGTATTCGTCGCCATCGCGAAGTCGAAAATCTGCTGACAGGTCAACAATTTTCAAGGTGTTGGGTAGTTCGCGAATGACTTCCTGACTGGTCTTGTGCGGCAGAGCGCAGAAACACAGGTCGATTTGGCTAAAGTCGATCTCGGAAATCTTGCAAAGCACCGGCAAATCCATATGGCGCAGATGCGGAAATACCTGCGCCATTGTCTGTCCAGCCTTCCGCTCGGCGGCCAGAGCTTTGATTTCCATACTCGGATGCCCGGCGATCAGCCGCACGAGTTCCGCGCCGGTGTAGCCAGAAGCGCCAAGAATTGCGATTTTATGGGTCATGTCAGACCTCTTTCATTCATGTGTCACATGGGGTGACCGCCGCTGTGACGGTCAACGAATTACGGAATCGGAAAAGCGCCGTCCTTGACCTAGGTCAGGCGGCTTCAAAGGTGATTTGTCGTCGGAGGAACTGAGTCGCGCGATCCGTCACAACGCCCGGCTTACCCGTTGTCAGGAAGCCATCAGTGCCCTCACCCAGCATTTTCGGATGCCGTTGCAAGTAGTCTGCAAGGCTTTCCGCAACCAGATCACCCTGGCTATAGACTTTCACATCCGGTCCGAGCGCCTGCTGAAACGTCTCTGCCATCAGCGGGTAATGCGTACAGCCCAGAATGGCTGCTTGCGGTTCTGGCATCTTGCGCTTCAGAGCATCCACATGGCTGCGTACCAAGGCCTCGGCCAAGATCATGTCGCCCTCTTCGATGGCGTCCACCACCCCGCCGCAGGCTTGCGCCTCGACATCAACCCCGATCGCCCGAAACGCCAGCTCCCGCTGAAACGCACGGCTCGACACTGTCGCGGGCGTCGCAAACAGCGCAACATGCTGCACCTGAACCTCACGCGGTGGAGAGTTGTCGCCCCATTGCCGTTCAGTCAGCGCCTCAATCAAAGGCACAAATACGCCCAGTACACGCTTTCCTTCTGGCACGCCCGCTTCTTGCATCCGACGCAGGGCGGCGGCGCTTGCGGTATTGCAGGCCAGAATCACCAGATTGCAGCCGCGATCCCAAAGGTCCTGCACAGCGTTTCGTGTCAGGTTAAAGATATCCTCGGCATCGCGCACACCATAAGGCGCATGCGCGCTGTCCGCGAAATAAAGAAAATCAACGTCGGGCAGACGTTTCTGCGCGGCGTTCAGGACGGTCAAACCACCCAATCCGGAATCAAAGATACCTACTGCCATTTGCCCCTTCAGGCGCGATGCCGTTCCTCGAATTCATAGCCATAGTCATAAGACTTCAATGGCTCTGGAGACAGCTCATACGTGGCTTTGCGCAGGAAATCCATCATCTTGCGCGTATCCTTGCCCAGCGGGTCCAGAATGTCGCGCCCAATGGGGTCTCCTACAACCACGCGGACGGGGGTATCGACACGTTTCTTGAACTCTTTGATCAGCAACCCCATCCGCAGAGTGTTGTGCAGATGGCTGGCAATCTGGAACAAACGCGAGGTGTGACCATCGAAGAAAACCGGCACAACGGTCGCATTGGATTTGGCAACCATCCGCGCTGTAAATCCGCGCCACCCTGGATCCATCGGATGAGAAAATGGCTTGGCCGCAGTGCTGACGGTGCCACCCGGGAAGATCCCGATTGCACCACCATCGCTTAGGTAGTTCAGAGCGGTTTTTCGGGTCGCAAGGTTCAGCTTCATCGCATCTTTTGTGGCATCAAACGAAATTGGCAGCACGATGCTGTTCAGGTCTTCAGCTTTGCGAAAAACATGATTGGCGAGAATGCGAAAGTCTGTCCGAGTCTGAGACAGGATGTGTCCCATCATTAGCCCGTCTAGAATGCCATAGGGATGGTTCGCAATCAGGATCAATGGCCCATCTTTTGGGATGTTCGACAACGCACCGCCAACCACGTCTAATGTCAGCCCATATCGATCCACCATTACGGACCAAAAATCACGCCCCTGTGCGACCTCCTGCTCATACCCGTCAGCGCGGCGGATAAGACGCAGACGACCGGTGGTGTTTTCCATCAGCTTGATCACCATCCGCCCGCTCCGCGTTTCTGCGGAATGGGCGTAAGAGATGTCACGAGCGACGTGATGGCGCGAGGGCATTGGCTACTCCGGTTTGCTGCCGCTTAGATAAGGCCGGGTAGCCATTTTGCATAGGTTTGATGACAAGCTTGTAAAGCCTCACTCTGCCGCAGCTTTCATCTGAGGCCCGCCATCGCGAATAACAGCCAACAATTCCTCGCGACGTTTCGCAGCCTTGGCTTCATTCGCGACCAAAACCGGACCGAAACCGCGAATGTCCAATGGCAGAGCCGCAAGGGCCGCGATCGCATCACTGGTTTCGGGTGTCAGGCTGGGCAAAACCTCTTTCATGTCCTTTTCATACTGGCGGATCAGAGCACGCTCCATTTTGCGCTCTGTCGTGTAGCCAAAGATATCCAGCGGAGTGCCGCGCAAACCTTTCAGCTTGGCTAGAACCTTCAACGGACCAAGAAACCACTCTCCGAACGCTTTCTTGGCCGGGCGTCCATTGTCGCCCTTCGTCCCCAGGGTTGGCGGCGCAAGATGGAAGGTCATCTTAAAGTCACCATCAAACTCGGCCTCCGCCTTCTGGCGACTGTCGAGCAGCAATCGGGCGACTTCATATTCATCCTTATATGACAAAAGCTTATGGTAGCCTTTGGCAATAGCCTCACGAACGTGTTGATCTTCAACGCTGTCGACCAGCTTGCGATAACGTTTCGCCAACCGCTTATTTTGATAGTCGATCAGGTGCGCAGCGCGGAAATCGATCACTTGATCGAGGGTCTTTGGCAACTCTTCCACGTTGGGGCGCAAAATATTGGCCACGTCGTTGGGGTGGGTCACCGCCCAGCGACCAACTTCAAAGGCGCGTTTGTTGCGCTCGACCGCCGCACCATTCAACTCAATAGCACCCATTATCGCTTGGTGACTGATCGGTAGCAGACCACGCTGCCAGGCTGCACCAAAGACCATCATATTGGAATAGATCGAGTCGCCCATCACGGCTCGCGCCAGATCGGTGGCATCGAAAAGGGCCACCCCATCTTTCAACCGCGCTTGCAGAGCAAGCTGCAATTGATCGCTGGGGATCGTGAATTCTGTATCGCGCGTGAAGTCACCGGTGATAATCTCATGACTGTTCACAACAGCGCCGGTCTGGCCGGTTTGCGTGAGGCCAAGCGTCTTGGCCCCGGCCGATACCACCAGATCACCGCCGATCAGCGTATGCGCCTCGCCAGTGGCAACACGGATCGCGCTGATATCTTCGGGCCGGTTGGCCAGACGGCAATGGATATGTACGGCGCCACCCTTCTGTGCGAGGCCGGCCATTTCCATCATACCGGCACCCTTGCCGTCGATTTGTGCGGCTTGCGCCAGAACCGCCCCGATGGTGACAACGCCTGTGCCGCCAACTCCGGTAATTACGACGTTATGAGTGCCAATGATCTGTGGCAAAACGGGGTCCGGTAGATCGGGCAAGTCGAGGTCGGTCGTCGCCTCTTTGCGGATTTTCGCCCCTTCAACGGTTACAAAAGACGGGCAGAACCCGTTCAAGCAGGAAAAATCCTTGTTGCAGCTTGACTGATCAATCGCACGCTTGCGGCCAAGTTCGGTCTCTTTCGGTACGATGGAAACACAGTTCGACTGAACGCCGCAATCTCCGCAACCCTCACAGATATCAGTATTTATGAACACTCGCTTATCGGGGTCGGGGAACGTGCCGCGCTTGCGTCTCCTGCGCTTTTCAGCTGCGCAGGTCTGGACATAAACAATGACCGATACACCCTCGATTTCGCGGAATTTTTCCTGAACCTGCATCAGTTTTGAACGCTCGAACGTCTCAACGCCCGAAGGCAACGCACCAAAATTCACATCTTCTTTTTCGTCGTAAACGACAGCGACGTTGCTGACACCCATCGCGCGGACCTCGGCGACGATGCGTTCGGCACTTAGCCCACCTTCGTTCTCCTGACCTCCAGTCATCGCAACGGCGTCGTTATAGAGGATCTTAAAGGTGATATTTGTGCCCGCAGCCAGTGCCGCCCGGATCGCCTGCACGCCGGAATGGTTATAGGTGCCATCGCCGAGGTTTTGGAAAACATGTTGTGTGGTTGAAAACGGAGCCTCGCCGATCCAGTTTGCGCCTTCGCCGCCCATCTGGGTGAAACCGGTGGTTTCGCGATCCATCCACTGCACCATGTAGTGACAGCCAATTCCGGCATAGGCACGGCTGCCATCAGGCAGCTTGGTTGAACTGTTATGCGGACATCCAGAACAAAAGTATGGTAAACGCGCCGCGATTTCCTGCGCATTGTCAGCCCGGCGCGCTTCGGACAGCGCCTCCAGTCCGGCACGAACGCCATCTGTATCGCGCCCCTCTTCGATTAGGATCTCACCCAGCTTCTCGGCAATCATGATCGGGTCAAGCGCCCCTCGGGTCGGGAACAGTTCTTCGCGGTGCAGCGTCCCCGCGCCGCCTTTGTACCAGCCATAAACACGGCGCCCACGACGGTCGTCAAAGATAGCCTCTTTGACCTGAACTTCGATCAGCTTGCGCTTTTCCTCGACGATCACGATCAGGTCCAGCCCCTCAGCCCAATCGTGGAAGCCCTTCATATCCAAGGGGAAAGTCTGCCCGATCTTATAGGTGGTAATGCCTAGCCGTTCGGCCTCATCCGCGTTGATGTTCAGCAGCGACATGGCATGAGTCAGATCAAGCCAGTTCTTACCCGCCGCCACAAACCCAATCTTGGCACCCGGTTTTCCCCAGACCCTCTTGTCTAGCTTGTTGGCGTGCGAAAAGACCTCTGCCGCAAAGCGCTTGTGGTCGATTACGCGCGCTTCCTGCAGATGCGGCGTATCACCCAGCCGAATATTCAGCCCACCCTCTGGCATATCGAATTGAGGGGTGACCAGCTGCATTCGGTCAGGGCGGCCATCTACGACGGAAGTCACTTCGATCGTGTCTTTCATCGTTTTCAGCCCGACCCAGACCCCGGCGAACCGGCTAAGCGCGAACCCATAGATGCCATAGTCCAGAATTTCTTGCACACCAGCGGGGCTGACCACGGGCATGTACATGTCCACCAGTGACCATTCCGACTGATGTAAAACGGTGGAGCTTTCACCCGTGTGATCATCGCCCATGGCCATCAATACACCGCCATGTTGCGCCGTGCCCGCCATATTGGCATGGCGCATCACATCACCGGATCGATCTACGCCCGGCCCCTTGCCATACCAGAGCCCAAAAACACCATCGAATTTTCCGTCGCCACGCAGCCCCGCCTGTTGGCTGCCCCATAATGCGGTTGCGGCCAGATCTTCGTTCAATCCGAATTGAAAGGTGACATCCTTTTCGGCAAGTTGCTTTTCTGCACGAGACATCTGAAGGTCTACAGCACCAAGCGGAGACCCCCGATAGCCAGTGACCAGACCTGCTGTGTTCAATCCCGCCGCAGTGTCTCGTACTTTTTGCATCAGCATCAAACGCACCAGTGCCTGCGTACCGTTCAGAAGAACCGGGCTTTTGGACAGGTCGAACCGGTCGTTGAGTGAAATTTTCGGCTGACTCATCTGACGTCTCCCCTCGTCGGATTAGTGTGCTTTATTCTCGTGCATATTAGGTCATAAATACTGACCTGTATAGTGATTTTACTCTATTCCGTAACGATTTCCGGGTTTCATTGTGGAATTTGTTACCTGTTTCATATAGGGCTGCGCGAGGATAACGAAAGTTGCGGCGATGGATTGGGACAAGCTCAGAATATTTCACGCGGTTGCAGACGCTGGCAGCCTCACACACGCGGGAGACAAGCTCAATTTATCTCAATCCGCGGTGAGCCGTCAGATCCGCGCGCTTGAAGAATCACTCGATGCAACCTTGTTCCACCGCCATGCACGCGGCCTGATTCTGACAGAACAAGGCGAATTGCTGTTCGATGCCACGACGGCCATGCTGAAACGTCTGGATGCCGCTGCAGCGCGTATCCGGGATAGTGAAGATGAGGTATTTGGCGTACTGAGGGTGACCACCACCTTCGGGTTCGGCACGCTGTGGCTCGCCCCGCGCCTACCGAAGCTCTATGAACAGTATCCCGACCTCAATATCGACCTCATGCTTGAAGAGCGGGTGTTGGATCTGCCAATGCGTGAAGCCGATGTGGCCATCCGCATGAAAGAGCCCAGCCAGGCCGATCTCGTGCGCAAACGGCTGATGACTGTGCAGATGCTGCTCTATGCAACGCGCAGCTATTTGGATGCTCATGGTGGGGCGCCTGAAACGCTGGAAGACATTTCCAAGCACCGATTGATCTGCCAAACGCCCGCAGCCCCTCAGGTTGGGGCAAGCGCGTCGATGGTTCGTCACCTTATGACATACAATCCCGGCTCGTTGCTGACCGTGAACAACTATTTCGGCGTTCTTCAGGGCGTGCTGCATGATCTGGGTATCGGAGTACTTCCTGATTATGTGACTGAGGACTTCCCGGATCTGGTCCCCGTCATGTCAGACATCGAAAGTGCTGATGTCCCGGTTTACCTCGCCTACCCCGAAGAATTGCGTCATTCCAAACGGATAGCGGCATTTCGGGACTTTGTGCAGGATGAGATAATCGCCCATCGCAAACAGCTAAGGCAATTGGGCAAGCTATAGCCATGCACTCAGAGCATAGCGGGCATGACGCCGGGGTCTGCTAATAGACCTTGATCGTTAATAAACTGATCCCTAAATGAGCACATGAAGGCGGTGATGCTGAAACGCTCATCATCTTCATACCTCCCTGTTGGACTACGGCCGAGCTCAGTGCTCGGCCTTTTTTTTGCGCCAGGCTGATGCAATTCAGTGGAAAGCACTGGGAAAATCCAACGCGTAGGCCTATGATCCCGAAAAAACACCTAAATTTCGTGTTCGAGGGCTAATTCATGTACCACTCATTCCGCCTATTGTTGGCGATGATTTCAGTCTTGTTCCTGGCCGTGCCACTTCATGCACAAGACACAAGCACAACCGCTACAGTTGAAATTCCCGAAGATCTTACGCCAGAACAGGTTGATGATCTGGTTGCGCGCATGTCTGACGACCAGGTACGGGCAATCCTTCTGGAACGCCTTGACGCTGTTGCCGAAAAGCAAGCGGCGGAAAAGGAAGGTCAGGAAGACCCGCTGACCGAGCTCAATGAGATCTGGGCAGAAATGGTCGCATCCTGGACACATGTTCTGACCACAGTTCCCAATATCATCAGTGCGCAAATCACTGCATTTAGCAATTTCTCTGACAAATTGGGGGGCGCTGGTGTTCTGACGCTAATGGGGCTGGTGCTCTCGGTCCTGATAGTCGGCTTCATTGCTGAGAAGCTATTCATTTTCCTGACCCGCCGCTGGCATGAGGCAACCGAACCCTCGGGTGACGCTGATCTCAGAGGCGCTGTGAACTACCTGTTCCGCCGATTTTGCCGCGAAATTGCAGGGCTTATCGTATTCTACGTCGTCATTCGGGCGATTGGCCGAGGATTGCTGAGCCCCGAGCAGATCATCTATGCAGCCCCATTTGTATTCTACCTAATCTGGGTGCCGCGTCTGGGGGCAGCAGTCTCGCGCTTTGTTCTTGCGCCGCAAAAGCCACAATTCCGATTGGTAAACATTGACGACCACTGGGCAAAATACCTGCATCGCAACCTGATCGGTCTGCTGATCCTGATCGGCTTTACCTTATTCGTACTAAGGTTCAACGCGCTCAACGGGGTAACCGGCGATCAAACGCGCATCGGTTTCTGGCTGAACGCTGCAATCCACGTCTATATTGGCATAATCGCCTGGACTGCGCGCGAAGGTTTGTCACAGATGATGCTGGGCACCGACCCGGACCACACCAAGTTCGACGAAGAAGTCGCGCGGTATTACCCGTATTTTGCAATCGGCGTTTCGGTCGTGATTTGGCTGCTGGTCGAATTCCTAGTGGCACAACGCAACCCGGCGCTGATCCGCGTACTGTCCGGTGGAGCGCATTTCACAACCATGTTCTGGCTGTTGATTGCACCTGCACTTGATACATTAATACGTGGTTTGGTGCGCCACCTGCAGCCGCCAATGTCGGGCGAAGGGCCATTAGCAGAACGCGCCTATCGATCGGCCAAGCGCAGCTATATTCGCATCGGTCGGGTGATTGCTGGCCTCTTCGTCGTCTTCATGATTTCCCGTGTTTGGCAGCTAGATCTGCGCCATGTTGCGTCCGCAGGTATCGGTGCCGAAGTTGGCGGCGCAATCATCGAGTTCCTGCTGATCATCGCTGTCGGCTACATCCTGAACGAGATCGTCTCGCTATGGATTAACCGTCGTCTGGCCAAGGAACAGACAGCGGCCGAGGAGCTGGATGAAGAAGCCGGCGGAGAAGGTGGCGGCGCGGGTGGTTCGCGTCTGGCGACCGTCCTGCCCTTGTTGCGGATTACCGCACAAGTCACAATCTCGGTGATCTTCGGCCTACTTGCCCTGAGCGCCTTGGGCATCAACATCACGCCGCTGCTGGCTGGTGCTGGTGTTTTGGGTCTGGCCATCGGCTTTGGTGCGCAGAAACTGGTGGCCGATATCGTAGGCGGCATCTTCTTCCTGATCGATGACGCATTCCGCGTCGGCGAATATGTCGATGTCGGCGGGACCATGGGAACGGTCGAGAAAATTTCGATCCGCTCAATGCAGCTTCGCCACCATCGTGGTCCGGTGCACACTATACCTTATGGCGAGATTCAAAAGCTCACCAACTTCAGCCGTGACTGGGTGATCATGAAGTTGAAATTTACTGTGCCGTTCGACACCGACCCCAACAAGGTCAAGAAGATCTTCAAGAAGATCGGTGCCGAGATGATGCAGGACGAGGTTCACAAAGATGGCTTCCTGCAGCCCTTCAAATCTCAGGGTGTGTTCGACTTCGACGATGTCGGTATGATCATCCGAGGCAAGTTCATGGCCAAGCCCGGTAAGCAATTCACATTGCGTAAGGAAATCTTTAACCGTGTGAAGGCCGAATTCAACGCAAATGGTATCGACTTCGCCCGCCGCGAGGTGCGCGTCGCCATCCCGGGGTTGGATGAGGCTGAGAACATAACTGAAGAACAAAAAGCTGCCGCCGGTGCAGCCGCCGCAGATGCGGTCAACAAAGGGCAAAACCCCGCCTGACACTTAGGCTTCGACACGTTTCAGCCGCTGGCTGAACCAAATCAGCACGCCTCTCAAATCGGAACCGGTCTTATGGCCGGTTCCGTTTTTTATTGCCCGATGACCCCTGTGCGGGTTTGGCTCTTTCCTCAAGCGGCCCATTGCCCTAAAAGGCCCGCAATCTCGGCCCACTTGGACACAGGACAGAAGATGCAAGAGCCCGCCATCACACCCGATCTGATTGCCGCACATGGGCTCAAGCCCGAGGAATACGACATGATCCTTGAGATCATCGGGCGTGAGCCGACCTTTACCGAGCTTGGCATCTTTTCGGCGATGTGGAACGAGCATTGTTCTTATAAGTCGTCCAAGAAATGGTTGCGCACCCTTCCAACCTCTGGCCCTCAGGTTATCTGCGGCCCAGGCGAGAATGCGGGTGTCGTCGATATCGGCGACGGTCAGGCCGTGGTGTTCAAGATGGAAAGCCACAACCACCCTTCGTATATCGAACCTTATCAGGGCGCGGCGACCGGCGTGGGCGGCATCCTGCGGGATGTTTTCACCATGGGCGCACGGCCCATCGCCTCGATGAACTCACTGTCCTTTGGCGAGCCGGGCCACCATAAGACGCGCCAATTGGTGAACGGAGTGGTCGAGGGGATTGGCGGCTACGGCAACTGCTTCGGTGTGCCTTGCGTGGGTGGCGAAGTTCGGTTCCACCCGGCCTATAACGGCAACTGCCTTGTGAACGCGTTTGCCGCTGGTCTGGCTGACAGTGACAAGATTTTCTACTCGGCCGCTTCGGGCGTTGGGATGCCCGTCGTCTATCTGGGCGCAAAAACCGGTCGTGACGGTGTGGGCGGAGCAACCATGGCATCGGCCGAATTCGATGACACCATCGAAGAAAAACGCCCCACCGTTCAGGTCGGCGACCCCTTCACCGAAAAGCGCCTGATGGAAGCAACGCTGGAACTGATGCAGACCGGTGCCGTGATCTCGATCCAGGACATGGGCGCAGCGGGCTTGACCTGCTCGGCTGTAGAGATGGGCGACAAAGGTGGTCTGGGCGTGCGTTTGGACCTCGAGAATGTCCCGCAGCGCGAAGAGAACATGACAGCCTATGAAATGATGCTGTCGGAATCTCAGGAACGGATGCTGATGGTCCTCAAACCTGAGCTTGAGGCCGAGGCCCGCGCCGTGTTCGAAAAATGGGACCTCGATTTTGCCATCGTAGGCGAAACCATTGCCGAAGACCGTTTCCTGATCATGCACAATGGTGAGATCAAAGCCGATCTGGTCCTGTCTAAACTGTCCTCGACCGCGCCTGAATACGACCGCCCGTGGGAACCGACCCCTGAGTCCGCGCCACTGGAAGACGTACCACAGATCGATCCGATCGACGGTCTGCGCGCCCTGCTCTCTTCACCCAATTACGCAGGCAAACAATGGGTCTATGAGCAATATGACACCATGGTCATGGCGGATTCAACTCGCACGCCGGGTCTGGGCGCTGGCATGGTCCGCGTACATGGCACCGACAAGGTGCTGGCCTTCACCAGCGACGTAACCCCGCGCTATGTCCGTGCAAACCCGGTGGAAGGCGGCAAACAAGCGGTGGCCGAGGCCTATCGCAACCTGACCGCCGTGGGGGCCAAACCACTTGCCACCACAGACAACCTGAACTTCGGGAACCCCGAAAAGCCCGAGATCATGGGTCAGTTCGTCGGCGCGATCCAAGGTATCGGTGCCGCCGTTGGTGCGCTGGATATGCCCATCGTGTCGGGCAACGTCTCTCTTTATAACGAGACAGACGGTCAGGCGATCCTGCCAACCCCCACCATCGGCGCGGTTGGTCTTCTTGCTCATAGCGACGAGATCATCGGAAACGAGGTTCGGGATGGCCATGTTGCGCTGGTCATCGGCGAAACCAACGGCCATATGGGTCAGTCCGCCCTGCTGGCCGAGGTATTCAACCGCGAGGACGGAGACGCGCCGCATGTTGATCTGGCTGCAGAGGCGCGCAACGGGGAATTCATCCGTGCCAATCGCGAGATGATCAAAGCATGTACTGATCTTAGCGATGGCGGCCTTGCACTGGCAGCGTTTGAACTTGCTGAAGCTGCAGGCGTAGGCGTTTGCCTGGATGATGCATCGTCCGAGTTCCTATTCGGCGAAGACCAGGCCCGTTATCTTGTGGCGTGCAACTTCGATCAAGCCGAGGCGCTAATGATCGCTGCCGGTCAGGCTGGTGTCCCGCTGGTCTCGGTTGGCCGGTTTACCGGTGACAGCGTGAAGATCGGCAATTCCGAAGCTCCTTTGGCAGAACTGACCGAGAGCTTCCGCCAGAGCTTTGCCGCCGCGGTCGCCTGATAAATCGTCTCTTCCGAATTCCAGAATTCCCGCGTCTTCCATAGGCGCGGGATTCGCGTATCTGAAAGATGCTCGACATCTTGCACGCCCGCTCCCATCACTCTACATCTTGGGAAAGACCTACAGGAGTGAACCTACATGCCGATGAGCGCCCACGAGATCGAAACCCTGCTGCGCGAAAGCTTTCCCGATGCGGAAATTCAGGTTGGTGGCAGCGATGGCGTGCACATGTCCGCCATGGTCGTGGACGAGAGCTTTCGCGGCAAAAACCGCGTTCAGCAACAGCGTGCGGTTTACGCTGCGCTGAAAGGCAAGATGGATGGATCTGATGGGGAATTGCACGCGCTGGCGTTGACGACGAAGGTACCTGAATGACACAGCACTACTTTCAAAAAAGCGCCTAAGTGGCTTTGAAAACATGAGTGGCTGGCCCTTCTGGATATCTCTTCTTGGTGCATTGATAGTTGTCGCCGCCCTCATCGAAGCCTATGTCAAACGCAACAGAAAACGAAAACTGTCGGATATGCGCCCTGACCCCGATACGCTTAGCAAGGTTGGGGGAATTGAACGATACGGGCTTGATCCGGTGACGCTTGCACAAGCAGAACACCGGCGGCTTGAAGAAGAAGGATGGGCACCTGAACTGCCCGATAACCGAACGACCGCCGCGCAAGCGGATGAAAAGGAAAAGCAAGATGAGCGACGTTAAGACCCAGATCGACGAAACCGTCAAAGCCAACGATGTGGTGCTTTACATGAAAGGCACCAAAGAGATGCCGCAGTGCGGGTTCTCATCCCGGGTGGCCGGTGTTCTGAATTACATGGGGGTCGAATACACCGACGTGAACGTTCTGGCTGACGAAGCTGTGCGCCAGGGCATCAAGGACTACTCCGACTGGCCAACCGTGCCTCAGCTTTATGTCAAAGGCGAGTTTGTCGGCGGTTGCGACATTATCACTGAAATGACGCTGTCGGGCGAGCTAGACACACTGTTCGATGAAAACAGTGTGGGCTACAACAAAGACGCTGCGGACAAAATCCGCGAAGCAAACGCGTAAGCTATCGGCTGCTACAGTCCTTGAACAATACGAGTTCCGGGGCTGTGTCGCCTTCGGCCTGATGGCTGATCGTGGCATCCCACCCCTTGGAGCGCAGGGTATATGTCCCTGCCCCTCCGACGGATTCATACCGGATGCCCGAGCCGCTTGGAACCTGTTTCATGGGGATCAACTGATCATCGATCATCATCGCAGCCGCCCCATCGCCATTTGAGGCGTTAAAGTAGGACACCGGCACTTGCGTGTTGTTTTCACAGGTAAACGTCACGGACAGAATGTCGATATCGGCCTTTGCCATCGTGCCAGTCAGCGAGACGACGGCCGCGCAAAAGGCCATTCGGGCGATCGGCATTAGGCCGTCCTTTCTTCAATGACTGCCGCCAGGGCTTCGGCGCGCGCCGCCATTTCAGCCAGCGTATCCGTGACAGATGGCGGCACTACCGCGACCTCGATCCGTTCAGGTTCCGGCTGCGGTTGGCTGCGGAGCCGCTTCAATTCGGTCTCCAATTCAACCAGCTTGGCCTCGGCCAGTTTCATGCGATCTTCATGCGCGGCCGCCTTGTCTGCCAACATGAGTCCCGCCATCAGCAGCATCCGCGATTCCGGCATACGTCCGATCTGGTCCGACAAAACCTGAGCCTCATCATCCAGCAGTCTGGCTGCCGCTTGCAGAAACGGTTCTTCACCGTCCTGGCACGAGACATCAAAGCCGCGGCCACCGATATGAATGGTTACTTCGGGCATTATTCCACCTCTCCCTCGGCCAGATTGGCATGACTTAGCAATGGCTCAAGCCGAGCCAGGACCGCATGCGCTTCGGCTGCGTCCGACGCGCGCGCGGCACGTATGGCTTCTAATTCGGCTGTCGTGGCCCGGTTCAGCATGTCAGCATCCGTGACACCGTCCTCTGCGGCGGCGCGTAATTCATCGACAGCGCTTCGGAGCTGATCGTTTGCATTGCGAAGCCGTTGCAAATCATCATCCAACCGGGACATCGCGGCCCCATGGCTAGCCCGTTCCGCGCGCAGCATCTCAAGCTCGGCATTGAGTTCGGTTAACCGCTCGCTATCGACCAGTTCAGCCCGCAGACGCGCCAATTCGGCCTCCATCTCTTCCGCGCGATCCGCGATTGGGGTCAGTTTCTCGACCTGCGCGCGCAACGTATTCGCCTCTTCTGCAGCGCCCTGATGTGATCGCAGAGTCTCAATCTCTGCCTTCAAGCCCTCGACTTCGTCCGTGTTTTCAAGCGCAGCCTTGGCATCCGCCAACTCGGCCCGCGCAGCCTCAACCGTGGCGAGCTGAGAAGTCGCCTCGGCCAATTGCGCACGCAGCGCATCCACTTCCGAACTCGGTGCCGGTTGCGCACGCAGCGCGTCAATCTCTTGCGCGTGCCTCTCTTTGATCGTTTTCAGCCGTTCCTCAAGCTGGGCATTGGCCACCCGCTCTTCTTCAAGCGCCGTTCGCAGCGACGTGTCATCACCGGCTGCGGATCCAGCATCGTGCAAGGCCTCGACACCATTACCGATCCGCTCCATCGCGGTGATAATACGGCGTTGTAGTTCTTCGATCTGACTCATGCCTGTGTCACCTCTTTATCAAGGTTCGTTCTGATATTCGCCTACCCGAATCAAAAGCGGCGGCGCTCAGCCCTAGTCTAACGGAATGCGACAGAAAATACCCACTGTTTGGTTTCAACCACTTGCACACCGCTCTTGAAGCGCCAATTCGATGTGCCACGCGGTTCTGCTTGCACTTTGACAATCGGATGGTATTCAGCGCCCATCTGCCCGTAAACCAAAGGAACTACGCCCGTGGACCTGACTGCGCTGCGCAATGCCAACCCCGAACACTGGGACAAGGCTGCGGCCATCCGCACCCTGACCCTCGACGCTGTCGCCGCCGCCAATTCCGGCCATTCCGGTATGCCGATGGGCATGGCCGATGTTGCGACCGTATTGTTCGAAAAGCACCTCAAATTCGACGCCGCTGCCCCGAACTGGCCGGACCGCGATCGGTTCATCCTATCGGCGGGTCACGGTTCGATGCTGGTCTATTCGCTGCTGTATCTCACCGGTCATGGCGATGTTACGCTGGAAGAGATCAAGAACTTCCGTCAATTGGGCGCCAAAACTGCCGGGCACCCTGAAAACTTCCTGATCGATGGTGTCGAAACCACTACCGGACCTTTGGGTCAGGGCATTTCGAATGCCGTTGGCTTTGCGATGGCCGAGGAAATTCAGCGTGCGCATTATGGCAAGAAGATCGTTGATCACTATACCTACGTGATTGCGGGCGACGGCTGCCTGATGGAAGGCGTCAGCCAAGAGGCGATCACTTTGGCGGGTCGCCACGAGTTGAGCAAGCTGATCGTCTTCTGGGATAACAACAACATCACCATCGACGGCACAGTCGACATCGCCGACCGCACCGATCAGGTGCGCCGTTTTGCGGCCTCGGGCTGGCATGTGCTTGAGATTGACGGCCACGACCCCAAGGCCATCGATGCGGCCATCGTGCAGGCGAAGAAGTCGAACAAACCGACGATGATTGCTTGTGAAAGCCACATTGCACTGGGTCACGCGGCGCAGGACACTTCAAAAGGCCATGGCGCTCTGACCGATCAGGATCAGTTGAACGCCGCCAAAGAAGCATATGACTGGCCGCATGATGCGTTCGTCATCCCTGCTGAGGTCAAAGCCGTTTGGGAGGCCATTGGTGCACGTGGCAAAGCCGAGCGCGCAGCGTGGGAGGAGCGTTTTGCGCAAGTCTCCGAACGTAAACAAGCCGAATTCAACCGCGCCTATGCGTTTGAGGCACCAAAGAAGCTGGCCGGCGCCATCCGGTCGTTTAAGAAACAGATGTCGGAAGACCAGCCAAAGCTGGCCACACGCGCCTCTTCAGAGAAGGTGTTGAATGTCGTTAACCCGATCATGCCCGAAACCATTGGCGGCTCGGCTGACCTGACTGGATCGAACAACACCAAATCGGCTGATATGGGCGTGTTCCTTCCGGAAAACCGCAAGGGTCGGTATATCCATTACGGCATTCGTGAACACGGTATGGCCGCTGCTATGAACGGTATGGCGCTGCATGGTGGTATTCGCCCGTATGGCGGTACGTTCATGGCCTTCACCGACTATGCGCGGCCCTCGATGCGTTTGGCTGCACTTATGAAGATCCCGACGGTCTTCGTGATGACCCACGACTCGATTGGTCTGGGCGAAGACGGTCCGACGCACCAGCCGGTGGAACATCTGGCGATCTCACGCGCGACGCCGAACACTTATGTGTTCCGCCCCGCGGATACGATTGAGACCGCCGAAGCCTGGGAATTGGCGCTGACCTTCAAGGATAGCCCCTCAGTCCTGTCGCTGACCCGTCAAGGCGTGCCAACTGTTCGGACCCAGCACAAAGCTAAAAACCTAACCGCGCAAGGCGCTTATGTATTGGCTGACGCAGAAAACAAGCGTCAGGCGATTCTGATTGCCACAGGTTCCGAGGTTTCGCTGGCGATGGAAGCTAAAGCAATACTTGAGGCCGAAGGCATCGGCACTCGGGTCGTTTCCATGCCCTGTATGGAGCTGTTTGCCGAACAAGACGAAGCCTACCGCAAGCGCGTACTACCTGCGGGAGCCGTCCGCGTCGGTATCGAGGCTGCGGTTCGCGCCGGAGGCTGGGACCGTTGGCTTCTGGGCGAGCGTGGTCGCGAGGCCAAAGCCGGGTTCATCGGCATGTCCAGCTTTGGTGCGTCGGCACCCGCCGGAGAGCTCTACAAGCATTTTGGCATCACGACCGAGGCAACAGTCGCCAAGGTCAAAGAACTGCTGGGTTGAACCTACCCAAATAAGTCAGAAGGCCTCGGTTATAACCGGGGCCTTTTTTGTTAGACGAAAATTATTACTGACTGCATACCATCGACAATTAGATCACCATCGGTGTTCCACATCCGCATGACCTGAGAGCTGTAGCCGTCATGTCCAGCTGTCAATTGATGTTCCATCAACCACCATCCATCGCGAGTATGAATATCTTCGGACAGCACGTTGAAAATCCAGTTCATTGACGAGTTGTTTCCCGGCTTCTTCAATGTCGGGAATATGGCCGGTGGCAATAGGTCCGCAATTGCGATCAACCCTTCGATCCTATCGCGCATATCGGCATCATTATGGCGCGCCCAAACCTTCACATAGCCACGCTCTGCACCAGCAAATGGCCGCGCCCCGTCGATCAATCGAACGTCGAAGTTCTCAAGAAATGCAATGGGAAGTTTTGGCAAATCTGGCGGGAAATAGTGTTCTGTGATCTCTGGCTGTATCTCTGCCTTAGCCGGATGTTCGAACGCCACATGGCTTTCCTGTGCCTTGCCAAACGTAAATGTCCCAAGCGCGGCTGTATTCCCCTCAATCCTTGCTCGTGTATTGATCGTTGTGACATTCCGCCCATTGCGAAGCACCTCGGTTTCGATCAGCGGAGGTGAACCGATGGGCGCGGTAAAATTGATCAGGGCCGAGCGTAATGGCGGCAGAACATCGACCGCATTTCTCGCAGCAGCCAGCAGCAAGGCAGACGAGAAGCCGCCATATGTTGTGCGGCCTTGCATCCAGTTTGGCGGCACCGGAAACTGCAGCATCCCGTTCAACCGATCTGAACTGGCAAGGACTTGGGAAAGGCTGAGTTTAGTCATCGATCTCACACCGGATATGCTTCGATTGGAACTTACCCCGCTCTTACCGTTGTGCCAGATGAAACCTCACGTCACATGATCCTGATTTCAGTGTTTATTCTCAGATCCCGAAATCGCGCTGATCGCGGGGGACAGCAGCTTGGTTGCCACCGGTATCAGCGCCAGCCCATAGGCCAGACCGAATACACCATCCATCGTCGCCTTCGCGATCCACTTTACCGCGCCTGCCCATTGTTCAGGCACAGTATGACTCGCAGCATTTGCCCAGTCGTAAATGTGATGGCCCAGCCAGCCAAAGCCCAGGACCTCCATACCGTGGATCATGATCGACCCGCCGACCCACAGCATCGCAGCAGTACCAACGATAGATAGAACTTTCATGACAACGGGCATCGCTTTGACTAGGCCCCTTCCCGTTCCGCGCCCTATCGGCGTCGGAGCGTTTTGCGCCAAATACAGGCCGACATCATCCATTTTAACGATCAGAGCGACCGAGCCATAAACGGCGACGGTGACCCCAACGCCCACCACGGCCAGCGTCGCGGCTTGCATCCACACATTCGGCGCTTCAATGGCCGCCAAAGCGATGGTCATGATTTCAGCAGACAGGATAAAGTCAGTCTTGATCGCACCCTTCACCTTCTTTTCTTCCAGATGGCCGGGATCGGGATTTTTCATATCTTCGTCTATCGCATGGCTCCCATGTGGAAACAGGACGTGAAAAATCTTCTCGGCCCCCTCGAAACACAGATATGAACCACCGAGCATAAGCAGCGGTGTGATCAACCAAGGCGCAAAATTGGCGAGTAGCAAGGCAACCGGCAACAACAGAATGATCTTGTTGAAAATTGATCCGCGCGCGATGCGCCAGATGATCGGCAGTTCCCGCGCCGGGGCAAAACCCTGAACGTATTTGGGCGTCACGGCCGCATCGTCAATGATCACACCCGCAGTCTTGGCCCCAGCCTTGCCGGCAGCGGCCACCACATCGTCCACCGAAGCCGCCGCGACCTTTGCAATGCCCGCCACGTCGTCCAACAGGGCCAACAGACCACTCATCGCGCTTCCTTTCCATTCATCTGTTCGATCGGACCCTACCTGATCCAACGGCTAGCGCAAGCGTTAGCGCAATCGGCGCAGGTTTGCGCTAACACCTTAAAAATATGCCATTTTTGCCCTTTTGAGATTCAATATTCGCGGCTATATGGCCTGCAACGCAAGCGCATTTTTGGAGACGTCGGATGACCATCAAGGTCGGTATCAATGGTTTTGGCCGCATCGGCCGCTGTACTCTGTCGCACATCGCCGCATCGGCGCGCAACGACATCGAAGTGATCAAGGTCAACGCCACCGGCCCGCTGGAAACCTCCGCGCATCTGTTGAAATACGACAGCATCCATGGACGTTTCCCACGCGACGTCTCGGTCGAAGGCAACACCATGGATCTGGGTCGCGGCCCGATGGAGATGTTCTCGACCTACGATATGAACGAGCTGGACTGGGAAGGCTGCGATGTCGTTCTGGAATGCACCGGTAAATTCAACGACGGCCTGAAGGCTAAAACCCATCTTGAGCGCGGCGCAGGCAAGGTTCTGCTATCGGCCCCTGGCAAGAATGTCGACAAGACCATCGTATTTGGTGTGAACCACAACAGCCTGACTGCAAACGACAACATGGTGTCGAACGGTTCTTGCACCACCAACTGCCTTGCTCCGCTTGCCAAAGTTCTGGACGAAGGTATCGGCATCGAGCATGGCATCATGACCACGATTCACGCCTATACCGGCGACCAACCGACGCTGGACCGTCGCCACAGCGATCTGTATCGCGCCCGCGCTGCCGCCATGTCGATGATCCCGACGTCCACTGGCGCCGCTGCAGCACTGGGAGAGGTTCTGCCGAACCTCAAAGGGCGCCTGGACGGCTCGGCGATCCGCGTGCCCACTCCAAACGTCTCGGCCGTTGATCTATCATTCCGCGCCTCGCGCGACGTCACTGTCGAAGAAGTTAACGCCATCGTCGAAGAGGCAGCGAAAGGCCCGATGCAGCGCGTTCTGGGCTATGAGCCCGCTCCGCTGGTATCGACCGATTTTAACCATACCGAAGAAAGCTCGATCTTCGCGCCGGATCAGACCCGTGTGGTCGACAACCGTATGGTACGCGTGCTGGCGTGGTATGACAACGAATGGGGATTCTCGGTGCGTATGGCGGATGTCGCCGTCGCGATGGGCCGCCTTAACTGACCCTTCGCACATCGCTTGTACCTTTATGCCCGCTCAGGTTATCTGAGCGGGCATTTTCGTTCAGGGCGCAGAAATGACAAATCAAATCGCCATCTGGCTTGGAATCCTAATTCTGGGCGGTCTGATGCTGGACGTGGCACTATTCGGCACCGAACACCTGCTGTTCCTGGGCAAGAAGCTCTACGATTTCCTGGATTGGCTCGCCTTCTGGCGCTGACAGAGGTTTTTCTTGACTTTCGCGCCAATCTGGCTTTGTTAGCGCTAACCATCTATGGACCATGTTCTGACGGAGCGCATTATGACACTCAAGCTGGCAATCAATGGATTTGGACGGATCGGGCGCGGCGTTCTTCGGGCCGTCATGGAATCCGGACGTACTGATGTTGAAATCATCGCAATCAACGATCTGGCAAAGCCCGAAATGAACGCACATCTGTTCGAGTTCGACAGTGTGCATGGACGCTATTCCAATCCCGTAACTCTGACTGATGCAGGTCTGGACGTGGGTGCTGGGCCCATCCGGCTGACCAGCGAGCGTGATCCCGAAGCACTGGACTGGTCTGATGTGGATGTGGTTCTGGAATGCACCGGTGTTTTCCGGACCCGTGAAGCAGCTGAGCGGCACCTGAAAAACGGATCAAAGAAAGTATTGATCTCGGCCCCTGCCCGTGGCGACGGCGGCGTGAAGACAGTCGTGTTCGGCGTGAACGATCATGAGCTAACCGCCGACGATATCGTTGTTTCCAATGCCTCCTGCACCACCAACTGCCTGTCGCCGGTCGCGGCGGCTTTGGACGCAGGACTGGGCATCAAACACGGCAACATGACAACCGTTCATGCCTATACGGCGAGCCAACCGGTTCACGACACTGCGGGCAAAGACCCCTACTTGTCGCGCGCAGCAGCACTGTCGATGATTCCCACGACAACCGGCGCGGCGTCTGCAGTGGGTCTGGTATTGCCGCAGCTTGCTGGTAAGTTGACCGGGCAAGCCATTCGTGTCCCCACGCCCAATGTCTCAGTCGTTGATCTGGTTGCTGAGGTTTCGCGACCGACGACCGAAGAAGAGGTCAATGCCCTCTTTGTAGAAGCCGCCGCCAAAATCCCCAGTGTGCTGGCGGCCGAGAATCGCCCCTTGATCTCGATCGATTTCAACCACGACTCGCATAGCTCGACGGTTTCACTGGCTGAAACCAAAGTAACTGACGGCACATTGGTTCGTGTGCTTGCATGGTACGACAACGAATGGGGCTTCTCGAACCGGATGCTGGACACAGCCGCCGCGATGGGCGCGCTATCCTAACCGCTCTTTCAAGGCGGAATTGACGCGGGGCGTGACGAATTTTGACACGTCCCCGTTCAATCTGGCGATTTCTTTGACCAGTTTCGACGCAATGGCTTGATGCCGTGCCTCTGCCATCAAGAACACGGTCTCAATCGAGTCGTCCAACGCGCGATTCATCCCAACCATCTGGAATTCATACTCGAAATCCGCAACCGCACGCAGTCCGCGCACGATGATCTGAGCGCCTACATCGCGGGCGCAATCGATCAGCAGGTTTTCAAACGGATGCGCGACAATCTCGGTGCCAGTCTGCTCGGTTAGATGGGCGCATTCGGCCTCGATCATCGCGACACGCTCTTCCAAAGAAAACAGCGGGCCCTTGTCCCGGTTGATAGCAACACCAATGACGAGCTTATCCACCAGCGCAGCCGCGCGGCGAATAATGTCTATATGACCCATGGTGATAGGGTCGAAAGTACCGGGATATAATCCAACCCGCATTGGGCTCTCCAGCGCAACAATATTTCTGCGCAAGCAAACATAACTTTGCCGCAGGTGCAAGAGGCTGAAACAGCCCCCGCGTTCAGTGCCCCATGATCATGCCTTCAAGCGCGTCTTTTTCCATAGCAAGTTCAGCCAGTTGCGCCTTCACCGCATCACCCAGCGTAACGATGCCGACCAGTTTGCCATCTTCCAATACAGGCATGTGGCGAAATCGTCCTTCGGTCATCTGGGACAGGATAGACTCAACAGTATCCTGCTGGCTGGCGGTCACAAGTTGCTTGGTCATATAGTTGCTAACGGGTTTATCTAGGCACCCACTGCCGCTGGCAGCCAACTCGCGAACAATATCTCGTTCGGATAAAATACCCGCTGCCGTCTGCCCCCCATCCTCGGAAATGACCACAGTACCAATCCGCTTTTCCGCAAGAATCTCGGCAGCCTGAGAAACGGATGCCGTTGGCTCGACCGTCTCCACACCGCCGCTGGCCTTGGATTTGAGAATGGCCTGTACAAGCATAAGCGAAAACCTCCGGAATTACGTACTGTTTTCCAAAGCGTTGCCGGAATGTGTGAATGTGTCAAGGTGAAGCTTCGCGCTCAAGCCGCGCTACTTCGTCCCGTATTCCGCGCGTCAACGCCTCGGCAAAGCGGTTCAACCGCTCATTGCGCTGATCACCCTGATGGCGGACCAGATAGAACCCCCGGGTCAGACTGACCTGATCCGTCAGGATTTTCTGCAATCCCCGATGGAACGGCAATGTGAAATCATGTGCCACGCAGACTCCTGTTCCCAGCGAAACTTGTCGCAGCTGAACAGAAACAGAGTTTGATGCAAGCGCGACACGTTCAACACCAATGTCGTTGAGATAGTCCAGCTCGCGGTCGAAAATCATGTCCGGAATATAGCCTATCATCCGATGCCCTTTTAGATCCTCGATGGATCGAATTTCGGCGTGACGACTCAGGTATTCCTTCGTTGCGACCATATGCAGCCGATAGTCGGATATCTTCTGCACCAGCAGTTTCCCTGCGGTGGGCGCACTGACTGTTACCGCCATGTCGGCCTCTCGCCGGGATAGGTTGATGATGCGCGGCAACGCCAGGATCTGAATGTCTAGATCAGGATTGGCATCGCTGATCTTGGCGCAGACCTGTGGCAACAGGTAATTGGCACTACCATCCGGGGCACCAATTCGGATCTGACCGCTTAGCGATTTGGCAGAGCCTGACATGACACCAGTCGCTGCGCGCATAGCTTCTTCCGCCTGCAGCCCATGCTCCATCAGGCGTTGTCCTGCAGTCGTCAACACATAGCCCTGCTGTGATTTCGTGAACAACACCGCGTCCAATGCCGCTTCGAGCCGCGCGATTCTGCGCCCGACAGTCGCCGGGTCTATCTTGAGAACCCGCCCCGCACCCGAAAGGCTTTCATCGCGCGCGACCGCCAGGAAAACCCGCAAATCATCCCAATTCGGCGTCATGTTCTACCCTTTGCATTTTTGCAAAACTGATTTGAAATATTGCCTCTGTTCAGGTGATTTTCGCAAGTCTATTCTTCGCGCAACTTAATCCGGAGGAGTTTGCAATGCAGAACCTGACCCATTTCATCAACGGCGAAAATGTCGCTGGCACATCTGGCCGCTTTGACAATGTATTCAACCCAGCAACGGGTGAAGTGCAGTACCAATGCCCGATGGCCAGCGTCGCCGAGACCACCGCTGCGATCGAAGACGCTGCAGCAGCTCAGGTCGCTTGGGGCGCAACCAACCCGCAGAAGCGCGCGCGCGTTATGATGGCGATGGTTGGCTTGATGAACCGCGACATGGACAAGCTGGCCGAGGCTCTCAGCCGGGAACATGGCAAGACCATTCCCGATGCGAAGGGTGACTTGCAGCGTGGTCTGGAAGTGATCGAGTACTGCATCGGCGCGCCCCAGATGCTGAAAGGTGAGTTCACCGACAGCGCGGGCCCGGGCATCGATATGTATTCGATGCGTCAGCCGCTGGGCGTGGTCGCTTCGATCATGCCATTCAACTTCCCCGCAATGATGCCGCTTTGGCACGTTGGCCCGGCACTGGCCTGCGGCAACGCAGTTGTTCTAAAGCCGTCCGAGCGCGACCCCTCTGTTCCATTGATGCTGGCAGAGCTGTTTGTCGAAGCTGGTCTGCCCAAGGGCGTGTTCCAAGTCGTAAACGGTGACAAAGAGGCCGTGGACACCCTGCTGGACAGCGAAATCATTCAGGGCGTGTCGTTCGTGGGTTCAACCCCGATCGCGCAGTACATCTATGCTCGTGCAACCGCCAACGGCAAACGCGCGCAGTGCTTCGGTGGCGCCAAGAACCACATGATCGTTATGCCTGACGCCGATCTGGATCAGGCTGCTGACGCGCTGGTCGGTGCGGGTTTTGGCGCGGCTGGCGAGCGCTGCATGGCGATCTCGGTTGCCGTTCCTGTGGGTGAAGAAACCGCAGACGCACTGATCGAAAAACTGATCCCGCGCGTAGAAAAGCTGAAAGTCGGCCCCTACACAGCGGGCGACGACGTAGACATGGGTCCGGTTGTTACTGCTGCCGCGAAAGAGCGTATCCTTGGCCTGATCAACTCGGGCGTTGAGCAGGGCGCGAAGCTGGTTGTCGACAACCGCGACTTCAGCCTGCAGGGCTATGAGGATGGCTTCTTTGTCGGCCCGCACCTGTTCGACAACGTCACACCCGAGATGGACATCTACAAGCAAGAGATCTTTGGCCCGGTCCTGTCGACCGTACGCGCGGGTTCTTATGAAGAGGCGTTGAAACTGGCGATGGATCATGAATACGGCAACGGCACTGCGATCTTCACCCGCGACGGTGATACGGCGCGTGACTTTGCCAGCCGTGTGAACATCGGCATGGTCGGCATCAACGTTCCGATCCCGGTTCCGCTGGCCTACCACACTTTTGGCGGCTGGAAGAAATCGATGTTCGGCGACCTGAACCAGCACGGTCCGGACAGCTTCAAGTTCTACACCCGCACCAAAACAGTGACATCGCGCTGGCCGTCGGGCATCAAGGAAGGTGGCGAGTTCAACTTCAAAGCGATGGACTGATCATTCAGCTTACAAATCAGGAAACCCGGCCCTACATGGGTCGGGTTTTTTCGTGCATGCGCCAGTTGCTGCCTGATCGCGTACCTCACAAGAAATTCAGAGGTCGCCCTCTGGAAAAAGCAGGCAATCACTAATATTTTATCGGTAATTCAACTATCCGAGCAGCTCATAACTCCCTGGAGGCAACCTTGTCCCAAAATCGTTTTACCCGTCGTCACGCCCTTTTGGGCGCTGCATCGCTGATTGCGGCCCCTGCTATCGTGCGTGCTCAAAGCACTGATGCTTTCCCACAGACCGAGGAAGCAATCAGCACGCAGCTTCCAGTACGTCGTAACACTTCATCGTTCTCGCAGCAGAATTGGCAGGATCACTTTGACGAGTTGGGCGTCGGCGCATTGTTGGCCGATATCACCAGCCGGGCTGTTCATTACTGGGGGCCGGATGGAACCTACAAGCTGTACCCCAGTTCTGTCCCGATGAGCGAAGAGCTGACCAAGCGCGGCTATACCAAAGTCACACGCAAGGCGGAGAACCCAAGCTGGACACCAACCCCATCAATGCGCGAGCGCGATCCCTCGTTGCCAATTCGCATGGAGGGTGGTGAACCTGGAAACCCATTGGGAACTCGCGCTATGTATCTTGGCTGGCCTGCCTACCTGGTTCACGGCACCTATGATACCCGCAAGATTGGACGTCAGAGCTCGTCCGGCTGTATTGGTCTCTATAACCAGCACGTTGAAGAGCTGTATCCGCTGGTAAAGGTCGGTACTCAGGTACGATTGGTCTAAACGGCGAGTTTCTACACGAAACACAAAAAAGCCCCGTCCATCAGGAACGGGGCTTTTGTTTTCGTGAAGGTGGTAGATTTATTCGGGAATGATCACTTCGTCGACAACGTGAATGACGCCGTTGCTGGCTTCGATGTCGGCCTGCACAACTTTGGCACCATTAACTTTCACGCCATTTTTTGCGTTCACGCTTAGTCGGTCGCCTTGCACGGTCAAAACCTTCGCGCGCTTTCCTGCAATGTCGCCGGACATCACTTTGGCTGGCACGACATGGTAGGTCAGGATCGACACCAACTGGTCCTTGTTTTCTGGCAGAAGTAGGGTTTCAACAGTGCCTTCAGGCAGAGCTGCAAAAGCTTCATCCGTGGGTGCAAAGACGGTGAAGGGCCCATCGCCTTTCAGCGTATCGACCAGGCCCGCGGCCTGAACGGCAGCAACCAGGGTGTTGAAAGACCCGGCAGCAACTGCGGTATCTACGATATCAGCGGCCTGTGCCTTGACGGGCAGTGCAAGTGCAAATGCGGCAGCAGCGCCCATGAATGTGCGGCGGAACATGGCTGTTAACTCCTCTCCAGCTTGTTATGGAAAGGGTTACGGGCCTGGGTTCGAACCGGATCACACAGAAATCAATTTTCTTTGAGCTGAACCCAGATGCTCTGCGCACGGCCCTCTTCTAGAAACGGCAGCGCTGCGACGGCGTCGGGGCGATCCTGCTGCAGGTAATATCCGGGCCAAAGCATTGAATAGAAACCGGATTGCAGCAAGGCGTGCAACATGTACTGCTCACCCCATCCTGGGCAGTCATAGAAGAACCGTTTGGGATATTCATAAGGCAGAAAAACATCGTGGACATGAATGACAACGCCGGGTTTCAGCGCTGGAATGATCCGACAGAATAGATGGGCGACATCGTTGCTCATCCGAACCACATGGCTTGAATCGATGAACAGAACATCCCCAGCCTCAAGCTGATCGAACAGCGCGGGATCTACTTCTTCCAGTCGCTTCTGCTCAAACTGATCGACGACATGGGCGATATCTGCGCGCGGGTACGGATCAATTGCCGTGATCGTCGTATCCAAACCACCATCTATGATCGCCTGCCGCGTCACGCGGGTAGAGTTCCCGCAGCCGACCTCGATCACGCGCTTGGGCTGAAAGCGGCGGATCATCAGGTAAAGCGCATCCGCATCCGGGCTATCGTAATATCCATTGCCGGTGTGATACCCAGTCTGATTTCGCGCCGGGTCCTTCAAAGCTGCAAGCGCATCGGCATGGCGCGTATACTCTTCGACAAGTTGCGCGATATCGAATCCGTCCATTCCCGGCGACAGGGCATAAGCAGGCCTGGTCAATCCCCCTGCCCGTTCGAACGCTTCCAGCCGCGCCCGTTCATCCTGTTCCGTAACCTTGTCGATCAGCTTGACGCCCAACTCATCCAGGGCGGCATTGATCTGCGGAAATTTTCTGGGTTTCACGAGGACAGCTCCACATTGCGTTGCGCCCGCTCTTTACCTGTGCACGCAGGACCTCTGCAAGAACCGACAGGCCAAACCCTTGGCAAAACGCTAATTTCCGTATTCACTAACGTGAATTGACCAACGAGGACCGCCATGCAGCAGGAATTTACGATCGGCATTGAAGAGGAATACCTGCTGGTCGATCAAGACAGTCTGCAGCTCGCCGAGGCGCCCGCAGCATTGATGGAAGCTTGTCAGGCAGATTTCGAAGGCCAGGTCAGCCCGGAATTTCTGCAGTGCCAGATCGAAGTCGGGACCCGCCCACATGCTACGATCAGATCGGCGCGCGAAGATCTAAAGCGCCTGCGTTCTTGTGTTTCAAAACGTGCAGCCGAGTATAATTTGGCTCCGATCGCGGTCTCTTGCCACCCGTTTGCGAACTGGAAAGACCAGCACCATACACGGAAAGAACGCTATGACGCCCTGCAGCATGCTTTGGGCGGCGTGGCGCGGCGGATGCTGATCTGCGGAATGCATGTGCATGTGGGCGTCGAAGATCAAGCCTTGCGCGCCGACCTGGTACCCCAGCTTTCTTACTTTCTGCCCCATCTGCTGGCGTTGTCGACCTCGTCTCCTTATTGGAACGGCGAAGATACCGGGCTTTCCTCCTATAGGCTCACCGTGTTCGACAATCTGCCCCGGACCGGTCTGCCCCCGGTGTTCGGCAGTTGGGGCGAATACGAACGCACCACTGGGGTGCTGGTCGAACTCGGCGTGATCGAGGACACCTCGAAGATCTGGTGGGACCTACGTCCATCTCACCGGTTCCCCACCCTAGAAACACGCATCATGGACGTACAGCCAAGGCTTGAACATACGCTTTCGCTTGCAGCGCTAGTGCAGGCGCTGACCCGGATGCTGTGCCGCCTGAAAGACCGCAATCTTCGTTGGCGGCAATATGATAAGTTTCTGATCGGCGAAAACCGTTGGCGCGCGCAGCGCTACGGTGTGGGCGAAGGTCTGATCGATTTCGGTGATCGCTCAATCAAGCCGATGGCTGAACTGATCGGAGAGCTGATGGGCATGTTGGCCGAAGACACCGAGGCATTGGGCACCATGACCGAACTCGCCCGACTTCGGCAGATCGCAGAAAATGGCACCTCCGCCACCCGCCAACGCCGTGTTTACGCTGAAGCTTTAGCGCGCGGGGATGATCCGGGCATGGCGGTGGTCAAGCACCTGATCGAGGAATTTCACGCCGACCTATAAAGTCAAACCGCCGCCAAAATCTCCTTGATCCGCTCCGCTACGGGTTCATACAAATCGCGATCCGTCCAGTATCCGTTATGCGAAAGCGGGTTCCACGACGTAAAGATTTTGCCCGCATTGATCGGCTTATCCTTCAAGGCCCCACTTTGAGCGAGCTGTTCATAGCTTGGCGCGCTTTTGCCCAAAGGAAAACCCAAAACATCATGCTTGTCATAGTAGTTTCGCCACCAGGTCGAAAACTGCAACGCAGGCGGCAGCGCGCGGTTCGGGGCCATGATCGGAAAAATCTCATTCTCGGGATATGCGAACAGAAAAATCGGAATATTGCACCCAAACGTCACGAGGCCAGCAACGGTTTTCATGTTTTCAACATCTGTCGGGTGAACCGGTGAACCACCCTGGCGCAGATGTCTTTGCATGTCATAAATATAGTTCGACATTATGTGCCCACCCAGCGAATGCGCCAGGATCAGTACAGGCCCCTGTGGTCCGACCTGGTATTTGACGACCCCCATCACATTCTCGATTTTCTTGTGGATCGCCTCATAGATCTTATCGCCATCATCCGGAGTTGGTCGGTAAGAAGCAGCATCCGACAGATTGCACACTACAAACTCGCGCAGCTTGTCGTATCCTAGGCTGCGGTTGACCTTACGCAGATATGCCTTTTGCCGCCCTTGCAGGATCTGTGCCCAGACCACCTCGTGCCAGATCACATCATCCATATCCGCGCCGACCCGGTTCGATACGCGTCGTTTCAGCCCTTTGGAAAACGTTGGGGTCGTGGATGGGGGCTGGTTCTGAGGATTGTACTGGCTGCCCATGCCGTGAATCGCGATAACAGCAAGCTTGTGTGACGACATAAGAATACTCCGTAATGATCAAGAAAGCAGAATTCCCGCAGTATACCTCACCGTCCAGAAATCCCCTAAATCGCCGGGTTTGCCGTCATTGAAAAATTTCTGTAAGGATTGAAGAATAAAACGCTCGTTCAATTCTATAGCCATCAGGAAGCACACGTCATGGATTTCGCGCTGACCGAAGAACAAACGGCCATTTTCGACATGGCCTACGCCTTTGGCCAAGACCACATCGCCCCCTTCGCGCGTCAGTGGGAAGCAGACGGAACCATCCCCAAAGAGCTTTGGCCCAAAATCGGCGAACTAGGATTTGGTGGACTTTATGTCTCGGAAGAGGCTGGTGGTTCGGGTTTGACGCGATTGGATGCGACACTGGTGTTCGAAGCGCTATCGATGGCCTGTCCCTCGGTCGCGGCGTTCCTGTCGATTCACAACATGTGCGCCAAAATGCTGGACAGCTTTGGCAGTGACGATCTGAAGTCCCGCATTATGCCAAGTATCCTCAGCCTCGAAACCGTCCTCAGCTACTGCCTGACGGAACCCGGATCGGGATCGGACGCTGCGGCGCTGAAAACGCGCGCTGAACGGACCAATGAAGGCTTCACGCTCAACGGCACAAAAGCGTTCATTTCCGGCGGCGGCTATTCGGATGCCTATGTCTGCATGGTTCGCACGGGTGAAGACGGCCCTAAAGGAATCTCTACCGTCTATGTCGAAGACGGCACGCCGGGCCTGAGTTTCGGTGGTCTGGAACAAAAAATGGGTTGGAAAAGCCAGCCAACCGCGCAAGTTCAGTTTGACGATTGTAAAATTCCATCCAGCAATCTGGTCGGGGCTGAAGGCGACGGTTTCAAATACGCGATGATGGGGCTGGACGGTGGCCGCCTGAACATCGCCTCCTGCTCGCTGGGGGCAGCTCAGAACGGTCTGGACATGACGTTGCAGTATATGTCCGAGCGCAAGGCCTTTGGACAATCGATCGATCAGTTTCAGGCGCTGCAGTTCCGACTGGCAGATATGGAGATTGAGCTACAGGCGGCGCGCACATTCTTGCGTCAGGCAGCGTGGAAACTTGATCAGGGCGCACCGGACGCCACAAAATTCTGCGCGATGGCCAAGAAGTTCGTAACCGAAACCGGATCGAAAGTCGTGGATCAGTGTCTGCAATTGCACGGTGGATATGGCTATCTGGCGGATTATGGCATCGAGAAACTGGTGCGGGATCTGCGCGTGCACCAAATTCTGGAAGGCACGAACGAGATCATGCGCGTGATCGTTGCGCGCCAGATGCTCTCCAATCGCTGAGGTCTTTGATGTCTGATATCGACATTCGCACCACAGGCCGAGCCGGGCGCATCACGCTGACACGACCCCACGCCCTGAACGCCCTTAGCTATGAGATGTGCATGGCCATCGATACCGCTCTGCGCAACTGGCGTGAGGATGATCAAGTCGATCTGATCATTCTCAATGCCGAAGGCGACAAAGCCTTTTGCGCTGGCGGAGATATTGCCGACCTTTATGCGACCGGCACCAAGGCGGACTATGCTTATGGCCAAACGTTTTGGCGCGACGAATACCGCCTGAATGCCTTGATTTTTGAGTACTCAAAACCAGTGATCAGCTTCCTGCAAGGTTTCACCATGGGTGGCGGGGTTGGCATCGGGTGCCATGGCAGCCATCGAGTGGTTGGAGAAAGCTCAAAGATCGCGATGCCGGAATGCTCAATCGGGCTGGTTCCTGATGTGGGCGGATCGCTGATGTTGGCGCTGGCGCCGGGGCGATTGGGCGAGTATCTGGGCACCACCGGCCACCGCATGGGGCCCGGAGATGCGATCTATGCCGGGTTTGCCGACCATTTCATTCCCCAAGAGCATTGGGCGGGGCTGATAGACCAGTTGGAAGCCTCTGGACGGGCGGAACTGGTGGATGAGCATGCAGTGCCCGCACCGGATAGCCCCTTGGCTGAAATGCAGGGCGAGATCGACCGGCTATTTAGCGGAGAAAGTCTTGGCGATATCCTGAACAGCTTGCGCAACGATGACACAGAATTTTCGACAAAAATTCTCGGCACCCTGCAGCGAAACTCTCCTATCTCCATGGCTTGTGCTGTCGAGATGTTGCATCGGCTGCGCGGAACCGGCCTGACATTGCAAAAAGCGCTGGATCTGGAGTACCGGTTTACTTATCGCGCGATGGAGCATGGCGATTTTCTGGAAGGAATTCGCGCCCAGATCATCGACAAGGATCGCAACCCGAAATGGCAGTTTGCTGATTTGGATGTGCCTGCAGTCGCGGTGTCCAAGATGCTGCAACCGCTCGGTGCGGATGCACTAAGCTTTTCAGAGGAGTAAGGGATGAAAATCGCATTCATAGGGCTTGGCAACATGGGCGGCCCGATGGCGGCCAATCTGGCGCGCGCGGGCCATGACGTCATCGGCTTTGATCAAGTTGATGTCGCCATCGAAGGCGTTTCCATGGCGTCCTCTGGCGCCGCTGCAGCTGCGGAAGCCGACGCCGTCATCACCATGCTTCCCAACGGGCAGATTCTGCGCACTGTGGCCAATGAAGTCGTCCCGGCAATGCAAGACGGTGCGGTTCTGATTGATTGCTCTACGGTCGATGTCGACAGCGCCCGCGCAGTGGCGCATCAGGCAGCGCAGGCTGGCCTACTATCAGTCGATGCACCTGTATCCGGCGGGATTGGTGGGGCCGCTGCAGGCACTTTGACCTTTATGGCCGGTGGATCTGACGCAGCTTTTGCCAAGGCGGCCCCGTTGTTTGAAATCATGGGTCAAAAAGCGGTTCACTGCGGTGAAGCTGGCGCGGGTCAGGCCGCCAAAATCTGCAACAACATGATCCTCGGCGTAACAATGATCGCAACCTGCGAGGCATTTGCGCTTGCTGATAAATTGGGATTGGACCGGCAAAAGATGTTCGATGTCGTCAGCACGTCCTCAGGGTACAGCTGGACAATGAACGCCTATTGCCCTGCCCCCGGCGTTGGACCCGAAAGCCCATCCGACAATGACTATACCCCTGGTTTCGCCGCCGAGCTGATGTTGAAAGATCTACGTCTCAGCCAACAGGCTGCCGAGAGTGCGGACGCTGATACGCCCATGGGACAGGTTGCGACAAAGCTATATGAACAGTTTGTCGAACAAGAAGATGGCTTGGGTCGCGATTTCAGCGCCATGTTACCGCGATTTGAGAAGCGGTCCAGAGACTGAACAACCTCAGAACGCAGCGCTCTACGAAGCAACAGAGAAGAAAATTCGCAGCATTTTCTTCTCTCGCTCTGTTCCTATTCGGCAGCTACGGCTTGCCCATCCAGCATTGGCTTCAGATAACGCCCAGTGTGGCTACGCTCACATTCAGCGACGTCTTCGGGCGTACCCTCAGCCACAATCTGACCTCCGCCATCGCCACCTTCCGGGCCAATGTCGATTATCCAGTCGGCGGTTTTTACGACATCGAGATTATGTTCGATGACAACAACAGTATTTCCTTGGTCGACCAGTTCGTGCAGGACTTCCAACAGTTTACGCACGTCCTCGAAATGCAGACCCGTTGTGGGTTCGTCCAGAATATACAGCGTTCGACCCGTTGATCGCTTGCTCAGTTCTTTAGAGAGCTTTACACGCTGCGCCTCACCACCGGAGAGCGTGGTCGCCTGTTGACCAACTTTGATGTAGCCGAGCCCAACGCGAGCCAAGGCATCCATCTTGTCACGGATCGATGGCACCGCTTTAAAAAACTCCTGCGCATCTTCCACTGTCATATCAAGTACATCCGCGATGGACTTACCCTTGAACTTGATCTCAAGCGTCTCACGGTTATATCGCGCGCCTTTGCAGGTTTCGCAGGTGACATAAACATCAGGCAGAAAGTGCATCTCGATCTTGATGACGCCATCACCCTGACACGCTTCGCACCGGCCGCCTTTGACGTTAAAGCTGAACCGCCCGGGCTTGTATCCACGCGCTTTGGCTTCTGGCAACCCGGCAAACCAGTCTCGGATCGGGGTGAAAGCCCCGGTGTAAGTCGCTGGATTTGAACGTGGAGTCCGGCCAATGGGTCGCTGATCTATGTCGATCACCTTGTCCAGATGCTCAAGCCCTTTGATCGTTTCACAGGGCGCCGGTGTCTGGCGAGCGCCGTTCAACCGCATCGAGGCGGTTTTGAACAAAGTCTCAATCGTCAGCGTCGATTTTCCACCGCCAGACACACCGGTCACACAAACAAATTTTCCGAGCGGAAATTCGGCCGTAACGTTCTTGAGGTTGTTTCCGGTCGCCTTAACAACGGTCACTTTCTGCTTCTTACCCTTGCGCCGCTCAACCGGCACCGGGATCTCGCGTGTGCCCGAAAGATATTGACCGGTGATCGAGGCCGCATCGCCGGCGATATGCTCGGGCGTACCGTGGCTGACCACCTGTCCCCCATGCACTCCTGCACCGGGACCGATATCAAACACATAATCCGCCTCGCGAATGGCCTCTTCGTCATGCTCAACGACGATGACCGTGTTGCCCTGGTCACGCAAATTCTTAAGCGTTCCCAGCAGACGATCATTGTCGCGTTGGTGCAGACCAATCGATGGCTCGTCGAGCACATACAATACCCCGGTCAGGCCCGAGCCGATCTGGCTCGCCAGACGGATACGCTGACTTTCACCTCCGGACAGGGTACCACTTGAACGAGACATCGTGAGATACTCTAATCCAACATTATTCAAAAAACCCAACCGCTCGCGAATTTCCTTGAGAATTGCGCGCGCGATCTCGTTCTTTTGTGCACTCAGATGATTTGGGGCATCCTCGACCCAGGCCAGCGCCTCGCGGATCGACATTTCAACGACCTGTCCAACGTGCAAACCCGCGATCTTGACGGCCAGCGCCTCAGCACGCAGACGGTAGCCTTTGCATGTGCCGCAGGGTCGGTTGTTTTGATAGCGCTCGAATTCTTCGCGAATCCAGGCGCTGTCAGTCTCGCGATAGCGGCGCTCCATGTTGGGGATGACGCCTTCAAAGCTTCGGGTAACCTGATAGACGCGGCCACCTTCATCATAACGGAACTGGATCTCTTCATCACCAGACCCGCGCAGAAACACCTGCTGGACTTTCTTGGGCAAGTCCTTCCAGGGAGTGTTCTTGTCAAACTCGTAATGTCGCGCGATAGCTTCGATCGTTTGCAGAAAATATGGTGATTTACCCTTCCGCCAGGGCGCAAGCGCCCCGTCATAGAGTTTCAATGTCTGGTCCGGCACGACCAGACGTTCATCAAAGAACAGTTCGACCCCAAGCCCGTCGCAATCGGGGCACGCCCCAAAGGGCGCGTTGAATGAGAACAGGCGCGGCTCGATCGCGGGGATGGTGAACCCACTGACCGGGCAGGCAAAATTCTCACTGAATGTGATGCGTTCCGGGTCGCCCTCCTTCGGTGCGGTTTCGAGGATTGCGATCCCGTCCGCCAGATCCAGTGCGGTCCTTAGGCTGTCGGCCAGGCGTGTTTCCATGCCCTCTCGTACCACCAGACGATCGACAACGACGTCGATATCGTGGCGGAACTTCTTGTCCAGCGTCGGCGGCTCATCCAATTCATAGAACTCACCATCTACCTTGACGCGTTGAAAACCCTGCTTGCGCAGCTCAAGGAACTCTTTCCGATATTCACCTTTCCGATCACGAACGATGGGGGCCAGCAGATAGCCGCGTGTGCCCTCCTCCATCGTCATGATCCGGTCGACCATGTCCTGCACCTGCTGTGCCTCAATCGGCAATCCTGTGGCCGGGCTGTAAGGCGTACCAGCACGGGCAAAGAGCAAGCGCAGATAGTCGTAGATCTCGGTTACGGTGCCCACGGTCGAACGCGGGTTTTTTGAGGTCGTCTTCTGCTCGATCGAAATCGCGGGGCTTAGTCCGCTAATGTGATCCACATCGGGCTTCTCCATCATATCGAGGAACTGGCGCGCATAGGCCGACAGGCTTTCGACATAGCGGCGCTGCCCTTCGGCATAGATCGTATCAAATGCCAAAGAAGACTTACCCGAGCCCGACAGGCCAGTGATCACCACTAGCTGATCCCGTGGGATGTCGACATCAATGCTCTTGAGGTTATGCTCGCGCGCACCGCGCACCTCGATATTCTTCAGCTCAGCCATTCAGGCCCCCAACAACCAACGTCACTCAGAGATAGGCGAGAGCGGCTGAGTCTCCAACCAAAAAATTAGAACAAAGTAAGAACAGGCGATTTTTCGACACTCGGCTTAAGCACTGGTTTTCTTAGCCAGAGCCCATGCGCAGATTGGAAAATCGGGATCGTTCTCCAAATTGTCTGTCTCAGGGTCATAAACAGGAGGCCATTCAAGTTCGAGATTGCGCAAAGCGGCATGCCGATTGCCCCACTGTTCGGCCCGGATGAGATCCGGGTCGAACCCACACTCAGTGAGCAGGTTTTTCAATCCGCGCGCAGACCAGCGCGAACAGTCATGCGGAGCGGCGTGAAACGGAATGAAGAACGGGACGGCCAGCCAGAAATACCCTCCGGGTCTTAGCATCTCTAGCACGTTCAGCGTGGCTTCAACCGGGCGATCCAAGTGCTCCCACACCTGATTGGCCAAAACCAGATCGACCTTTCGCACCTGCTGTTGTTTGTTCAGAACGGGTCCGGTGCAGATATCATGTTGCTTATGCCAAATCTGTTCATAGCTGCAAAATCCAAATTGCTTACCCCACGAACCAGAAATCTCAATGACATCAAGTGTTTCCGGCTTCAGGCCGCGGACCCACTGCCGGCTGCGCCGTGCCATGATGACTCGATTTAGACTGGTCACTGCTTGCCCCTGATGTTTTGCAGGCAATAAACCATAAGATCAGTAAGATGTCGGCACAAAAAAACGCCCACAAGGGCGTATGACTTTCTAAATCGAAGGAAATGGCGCGGTTGACGGGGCTCGAACCCGCGACCCCCGGCGTGACAGGCCGGTACTCTAACCAACTGAGCTACAACCGCGCATTTAGGGTCTATGTGCGATCCGTTTGCCCGGATCAAAGGCTGGCAGCGATGGCGCGGTTGACGGGGCTCGAACCCGCGACCCCCGGCGTGACAGGCCGGTACTCTAACCAACTGAGCTACAACCGCCCACTGCCCGTTCATCTCTGAACGTTGGGGTGTATTATGGCTACACCCCGGCATCGTCAAGCGGCGTTTTCAAGTTTTTTGCTCGAACCTGATTTTTTCCGATCTATCCGACTTGGCGGGCAATGTGTGAAAACCGGATTTCGTCTGACGCGCTGCAATTTGAACGCTTTGAACTTGCGGCGAAACACAAGCCGCTGTATCAAACGCCGCTATGGGTGATTAGCTCAGTGGTAGAGCGCTTCGTTCACATCGAAGATGTCAGGAGTTCAAATCTCTTATCACCCACCATATTATTCAAATGCTTATGCGACATAGTTGAAGCGTTTTGGAACCATTTAGTTCAACGCTGCCAGCACAATGCTGTCATCCTCCGACATACACGCCGGATTTAGGACGATAAAAAACCTTTTGGTCATGCAGACGCCCCAGAAGGTCGTGTGCCTTGCGCACAAAGTCTTCACGGGTTTCCCTTTCTTCTACCCTCTCGTCAACAGGGACATTCGATCTGGAAGCTATGGCATGACGCATGGCCTCTTCGATTATATCCATATCTTCGACCGAAAGCTCGAACATATCATTGTACAGAGGCATCCTGGGTTCTCCTACCTTGGCACAGTCGACCAGCGTGCCTCATGTTCCGAGTCGATTCCACTTCAAATACCTATTGCCGGCGATCGCGTTTCGAAGAACACGCCCAGCAGGATTTAGAAGATGAATCGGGCAGACCTCGTTTTCACGAATTTTCTGCATGATATGTGGCACTTGCCATGTTTCCCGTGGCCTGCTTATCCTGATGTCATAGCCACCAATAAGGCACCCCTCTTTGGGCGAGAAATAACATGGCGAAACTGAAGCGGGAAATTGGCCTGGTCGGCCTGACCTTCATTTCGGTTGGAGGAATCATTGGGTCAGGCTGGCTTTTCGGCCCCCTACTCGCCGTGCAACACGCAGGCCCCGCCGCGGTTCTTTCTTGGATTATTGGCGCCGTTGCGATGTTCATACTGGCAATAACATTCGCCGAGATTTCAGCGATGTTACCTATCCCAGGAGGAATCGCACGCGTCCCTCAGTTCTCACACGGCAACATCGTGTCGATGGCGATGGGATGGACGGCCTGGATTGGCTACAACACCACCGCTCCGATCGAAGTTGAAGCCATGCTTAAATACCTCGCGCCCTACGCGTCATGGCTCCACGCCGCAGATACCGGCGAACTGACCGGCGCTGGTGTTTCGGTCGCCTTGCTATTCATGTTGCTGTTCGTCGCTGTGAACGCACTGGGCGTAAAATTTTTTGCACAGGTAAATGCAACGCTGACCTGGGCCAAGATTGCCATTCCGATAGTATTGTCCGTGTTGTTGATCGCGACCCGCTTTGACGTGCAGAATTTCTCCGCCCCTGACGGTTTCGCCCCCTACGGCCTGAAAGGCATCATGGCCGCAGTATCAACCGGTGGGGTGATCTTTTCCTTTATAGGTTTCCGGCATGTTGTTGATATGGCAGGAGAAGTTCGAAACCCAAAATTCGACATCCCGGCCGCTCTGGTTCTGTCCATTGTACTATGTGCCTTGATCTACCTTGGATTACAGGTGGCCTTTATCGGCGCGCTTGATCCCATGATGATCCGCGATGGTTGGGCGAGTCTCAGCTTCGGTGGGCAAGGTCCTTTGGATGGCGTCATAATGTCTGTCGGAATATTGTGGTTCCTCAGCTTGCTGAACGTCGGGTCGGTCATCGGCCCGTTTGGCAATGGGTTGGTTGCAACAGGATCGAACGCCCGTATCGCTCTGGCCCTGTCGCAAAACGGGTTCCTGCCGAAACGTTTGCAGATCTTGTCATCGTTCGGAGTACCGCTTTGGGCCTTGGCTCTCAACTTTCTGATTGGCACTCTGTTTTTACTGACGGTCCCGTTCGCAACCGTAATCGCCCTGAACGGGGCCGCGATTGTGCTTTCATTCGCGGTCGGCCCAATCGCCGTGGTGTGTTTACGCGATCTGATGCCTGACCGCCCGCGCTCAATCCGTATTCCCGCCGTCAAACTTGTCGGGCTCACGGCCTTCGCGATCTCAACCCTGATCGTCTACTGGAGCGGATGGGACACGGTCTGGAGGCTGGGAATTGCACTGCTCATCGGCATGGCGCTGCTGCTGATCCGCTTTCACAATCGGCTCGATGAAATGGACGCAACCGAGGCGCTTTGGCTGATGCCCTATTTCTGTGGTTTGGGGCTGATCTCCTACATGGGTCAGTTTGGAGAAGGCGCGCAAAAGCAGATCCCGTTTGGTTGGGACATTGTGCTGTGTGCGGCATTTTCGGCGGTGATTTTTGCGCTCGCCGTACGCTCGGCGCTGTCAGACAAAAAATTCCAGGCTTACATCGAAAACGAAGAGGTGCTGGACCCGGCCAAACCTGTCATTGGACTTTGAACAAAAAAAAGCGGGGCATGACCCCGCCTTTCTAATTAATCTGTTTCAGGCTTAGTGGGCTGTTGCCGACGGTCCTGCCCCTTCGGCCGCCTTGGCGGCAGCGGCAGCGGCCTCTTCAGCGGCCTCATCCCACTCAATTGACTCGGGCTTACGTATCAACGCCTGCTCTAGTACCTCCGAGACGTGTTTGACCGCGATGATCTCCAGCCCTTCTTTCACGTTGTCGGGGATATCCGCCAGATCCTTCTCATTCTCTTCGGGAATGAGGACGGTCTTGATCCCGCCACGCAGGGCAGCCAGCAGTTTTTCTTTCAGCCCGCCAATCGGCATCGCGTTGCCGCGCAGCGAAACCTCGCCTGTCATGGCGATGTCCTTGCGCACAGGAATACCGGTCAGGACCGAAACAATCGAGGTCACCATAGCCAAGCCCGCAGACGGACCATCCTTTGGCGTCGCACCATCGGGCACGTGCACGTGGATATCGATTTTGTCGAACTGCGGCGGTTTAACCCCGATCTGAGGCGAAATTGATCGGACGTAAGACGACGCCGCGTCGATCGATTCCTTCATCACATCGCCCAGCTTACCAGTGGTCTTCATCCGCCCTTTGCCGGGCAGTTTCAGAGCCTCGATATGCAGCAGATCACCACCGACCGAAGTCCAGGCCAAGCCAGTGACTACACCAACCTGATCGTCCTGTTCAGCCAAGCCATAACGGAACTTGGGCACTCCAAGAAAATCATCCAGATTGTCGGGCGTCACCTTTACGGTCTCCGCCTCTTTCTTGATGATCTTGGTCAACGATTTCCGCGCCACTTTGGCGATTTCGCGTTCGAGGTTCCGCACACCCGCCTCGCGGGTATAGGTGCGAATGATCGATTGCAGCGCCTCATCGGTCAGCTCAAACTCCTTGGCTTTCAGACCATGGTTTTTGACCTGTTTGTCGATCAGGTGTTGCTTGGCGATCTCGCTCTTTTCCTCTTCGGTGTAACCGGCCAGCGGGATGATCTCCATCCGGTCTAGCAGAGGCCCAGGCATGTTGTAGCTGTTAGACGTGGTCAGGAACATCACGTTGGACAGGTCATATTCGACCTCAAGATAATGATCCATGAACGTGTTGTTCTGTTCCGGGTCCAACACCTCCAGCATCGCCGAGGCTGGATCGCCACGGAAATCCTGCCCCATCTTGTCGATTTCATCGAGCAGGATGAGAGGGTTTGTGGTTTTCGCCTTCTTCAGCGCCTGAATGATCTTGCCGGGCATCGACCCGATATAAGTCCGACGGTGGCCACGAATCTCAGATTCGTCGCGCACACCACCCAGCGAGATGCGAATGAATTCGCGCCCCGTGGCTTTTGCGACCGATTTACCCAGCGAGGTTTTACCCACACCCGGAGGGCCAACAAGGCACAGGATCGGGCCTTTCAGCTTTTTCGAGCGCTGCTGAACCGCCAGATATTCGACGAT
Source organism: Ruegeria sp. D6 (assembly GCF_056534365.1). Taxonomy (NCBI): domain Bacteria; kingdom Pseudomonadati; phylum Pseudomonadota; class Alphaproteobacteria; order Rhodobacterales; family Roseobacteraceae; genus Ruegeria; species Ruegeria sp. D6. The sequence continues at coordinate 1,142,035 of NZ_JBQFPH010000001.1, forward strand.
CCGCTCTTTGACTTTCTCAAGTCCATAATGATCGGCGTCCAGAATGTCCTGCGCGCGACCCAGATCCTTTTTAACGCGAGATTTGGTGCCCCACGGCAGTGACAGGATCCAGTCCAGATAGTTGCGCACAACGGTCGCTTCAGCCGACATGGGCGACATGTTCTTAAGCTTTTTCAGCTCACCTTCGGCCTTTTCGCGCGCCTCTTTCGACAGCTTGGTCTCGTTGATCTTGGCTTCCAGTTCGGCAACTTCGTTGCTGCCGTCCTCACCATCGCCAAGCTCCTTCTGAATGGCTTTCATCTGCTCATTCAGATAGTACTCGCGCTGCGTCTTCTCCATCTGGGATTTGACGCGGGTCTTGATCTTTTTCTCGACCTGCAGAACCGACATTTCGCCCTGCATCAGGCCATAGACCTTCTCAAGCCGCTCGCTCACCGAGAGAGTCTCAAGCAGTTCCTGTTTCTGTTCAACCTCGATGCCCAGATGACCTGACACAAGGTCGGCCAACTTTGCAGGCTCGGTGGTTTCACCAACAGCGGCCAGCGCTTCTTCGGGGATGTTCTTGCGCACTTTGGCATAGCGCTCGAACTCGTCCGCGACGGTGCGCAGCAGTGCTTCGGTGGTGGTTACATCACCTGGAATCTCGGTAAGATACTCGGCGCGGGCTTCGAAAAACTGATCGTTTTCAAGAAATTCCGTGATCTGCACACGCGCCTGACCCTCGACCAGCACCTTGACGGTGCCATCGGGCAGCTTCAACAGTTGCAGTACATTGGCCAGAACGCCCGAACGGTAGATACCGTCGATTTCCGGATCATCCTCACCGGGATCAATCTGGCTGGACAACAGAATTTGCTTGTCATCCTGCATCACCTCTTCCAGGGCGCGGACCGATTTGTCACGGCCCACGAACAGCGGCACGATCATGTGTGGGAAGACCACGATATCGCGCAGCGGCAGGACGGGGTATGAGGAATTCAGAGGCTCTTGCATGCTCTATCCTTATCATTGGCAAGACGGCGCTGGTCCCTGATTCAGGCAACCTTTGGCCATCTCCTGTCTTGGACGATAAAGGTGGGGCACCTGTTCCCCCATTTCAACCTCATCGTCATTTGTCGTGATGCAGCATGACCCGATGATTTGGGGACTTCAAGGCATCCGACAGACATATCCACCGATTTTAGCGAACCCAGCATTAAAACGGGCAACAAATCATCCAGCGTGGATCAGAACACCCTCTGCTTAGCTCGCGACAAAAAGAAGCCATGACCGACTTCGTTTCTACATTCCAAGCCCTTTTTCGAGGAATGGCAGACGAACCCGCCAAACTCTCCGGTTACGCCGTAGTCTGCACGGTCAAATCCGTCCCGGTTATGGCTGACTGGTTGGCACAGCATGCGGACGGCGCCCGTATTGGTCATGAAAAAATCATGTCCCCAGTCCGACTGGCAATCCGCCGGGCGCGGGAACGCAGGCGCTCCGCTGCGCTCAATTATGGTGCAAGACAGGTCCGAAACACTCGCCCCCTGCCCGACGACACACTGAATATTCTCGGACGGGGTTTCGAAGGTCCAGACATCCGCAAGAGATGTCGATGCGCAAAGAACGATTGCGATAGAAACAATAAAGCGAGGCATTGAATCCTCCTGAACAAAACAAATGAAAATGGTAAATAATGCGCGAACAGTATAGCAAAAAATACCGCGTTTGTCACCGCAATGGCCACAATCTACAGCGGTTCAATATCGCCTTGCTCCCGAAGCGCGTGGAATTGCGATTGCCACTCTGCGAATGTGCCCTGTGAAATCGCGTCCCGCATTCCCTGCATGATTTCCTGAAAGTAATGCAGATTGTGCCAAGTCAGCAGCATGCCCGAGATCATCTCATTCGAGCGGAACACGTGATGCAAGTAGGCCCGAGAATAACTTGAACACGCGGGGCATGTGCAGTTCTCATCCAGCGGGCGTGGGTCGTCAGCATGGCGGGCGTTCTTGATATTGACCACACCGTAACGCGTGAACACCTGCCCGGTGCGACCCGACCGCGAAGGTAGAACGCAATCCATCATATCTATCCCGCGTGCAACGGCACCTACGATATCATCAGGCTTGCCTACGCCCATCAGATAACGCGGTTTATCCTGGGGCAAGAAGTCAGGCGCATAGTCAAGGCAGCTGAACATGGCCTCCTGCCCCTCACCCACGGCAAGGCCGCCGACGGCGTAGCCTTCAAAACCGATCTGCTTAAGTGCCTCGGCACTTTCTTCCCGAAGATCTTGTTCCAGCCCGCCCTGCATGATCCCAAACAGGGCATGTCCGGGGCGGTCTCCAAACGCTTCGCGCGACCGCGCGGCCCACCGCATCGAAAGGCGCATGGACTCGGCGATACGGTCGCTATCTGCGGGCAGCGCGGGGCATTCATCAAAGCACATGACGATGTCCGAGCCCAAAAGCCGCTGGATTTCCATCGACCGTTCCGGCGTCAATTCGTGCTTCGAGCCATCGACGTGAGATTTAAAGGTCACGCCCTTCTCGGTCAGTTTGCGCAGACCGGCCAGCGACATCACCTGAAATCCGCCAGAATCCGTCAGGATGGGCCGGTCCCAGTTCATGAACTTGTGCAGGCCTCCCAAACGATCGATCCGCTCGGCCGTTGGGCGCAGCATCAGATGATAGGTGTTGCCCAACAGAATATCGGCACCCGTGGCACGCACACTTTCCGGCATCATCGCCTTGACGGTCGCGGCTGTGCCCACAGGCATGAACGCCGGCGTCCGCACCTCACCGCGCGGCGTGTTGATCACGCCAGTGCGGGCCTTGCCATCGGTGGCTTTCAGGTCGAAAGAAAATCGCTGGGTCATGGTAACGCCTTGGATCGCTGAACCGGGCAGGCTTTGCCCGATCTGCAAGGGCATTGCAACCCGTCAGGGCAGCGAGGCTACACGGTCCGTAAACAGGCGCACCACCCCTGCCCCATCGACATCCCGGCACACTCGCACTGGTGGCCGTGCAGGGTTAGGACGAGTCGCACCGATCTCAGCCCCGTCCAACGCCACCTGCAAACCCGTTTCGACCATTTCGAACATCGGTTCATGGGTGCAGGCGATAACGGCAGTCGAGTCATGCAGTCCGCACCCTTCAAGCCCACCGATCTCTTTGTAGAACTTTAAATAGAAGCGCGAGATATCACGCAGAAAACCACCCATGTCAGGGGAACGTTCAGCGAGCGCCTCAAAATCAGCGGTCTCGTAGAGCGTTTTCAGAGTCACATCCAATCCCACCAGAATCGTAGGCGGCGGCGCGGCAAAGACTTCGTCTGCAGCTTTGGCATCGTGATAGATATTCGCCTCGGCATGTTCGGTGATGTTGCCCGGGCAGTACACGGCCCCGCCCATGATGACGAGCTTGCCAAGATTCTCTGCAAACTCAGGGTCCAATCGCATGGCATCAGCGATATTGGTCAATGGCCCAACCGCGCATACGACCAGCTCTCCGCGATGGCCGCGCGCCATGTCGACAAGAAACTCTGCGGCGGACAGGGCGTGGTTTTCACCGATCTCTTCAATCTGGGTCAGGTCACCAAAGCCTTCGGGGCCGTGCACATGTTCCGAAGGTGAATGCGTGGTCTCCCCCAAAGCGAATGGCGCGCCTTGGGCCACGGGTATGCCCAGCCTCAGTTTGTCCACCAGAAACCGCGCATTGCGGCTGGATTGATGCACATGGGTGTTGCCGAACACGGTGGTCAGGCCGATCAGGTCAATTTCGGACGCAGCGGCGGCATAGGCAATGGCCATTGCGTCGTCGATGCCGGGGTCTGTATCGATAATCAGTTTCATCCTCGTCCGATAACGCAAACACTAGTGGGATGCAAAGCTGCCACAAAAGGGAATTTCTGGCCGGTATGAACGTTTTCACCGATTTGCATTCCGGCCAGCACAATCCATACCAGAGTTGAAATTGAGCGACTCAATCCCCATATGTATACCATAGTACACAATAAATGAGGACAGTATGATAGAAGACCAGATTATCGGACTGATTACTTCGAACATTATCTACCTGCTGGCAGCGGCGCTTATTGCCATTGTCATATTCAAAGGCATCAAAATCGTGCCTCAATCCGAAAAGTACGTGGTTGAACGGTTTGGCCGCCTGCATTCGGTGCTTGGGCCCGGGATCAATTTTATCGTTCCTTTTCTAGATGTTGCCCGCCACAAGATATCCATCCTTGAGCGTCAGTTGCCAAACGCAACGCAAGACGCAATTACCAAGGACAACGTTCTGGTGCAGATCGATACCTCGGTGTTCTACCGCATTCTCGAGCCAGAAAAGACGGTTTATCGCATCCGCGATGTCGACGGTGCGATTGCAACGACTGTAGCCGGTATCGTCCGCGCCGAGATCGGCAAGATGGACCTGGATGAAGTGCAATCGAACCGGGCGCAACTGATTGAACGTATTCAGGAAAGCGTAGAAACCGCTGTTGACGATTGGGGGATCGAAGTAACCCGCGCCGAGATTCTGGACGTAAATCTTGATCAGGCCACTCGTGACGCGATGTTGCAGCAATTGAACGCCGAACGTGCCCGCCGTGCACAGGTGACCGAGGCCGAGGGCCAAAAGCGTGCCGTTGAGCTGCAAGCAGATGCCGAACTTTATGCGGCAGAGCAGACCGCCAAGGCCCGCCGAATCTCGGCTGAGGCCGAAGCTTATGCGACTCAGGTCGTGGCAAAGGCCATTCAAGACAACGGGCTTGAAGCGGCACAGTATCAGGTTGCGTTGAAACAGGTGGAATCGCTGAACGCCCTGGGCAACGGCACCGGCTCGCAGACCATCGTTGTGCCTGCAAACGCACTTGAAGCCTTCGGCAATGCCTTTAACATGCTTAAAGGAGGAAAATGATGGCCGATCCTTTCTGGCTGACGTGGTGGATTTGGTTGGCCGGAGCGCTTGCTCTGGGCATCCTTGAGGTCGCGCTGCCCGGCTTCATTTTCCTGGGTTTTGCCATCGGTGCAGCCATTACCGGAGTGGTTTTGCTGATCCCTGGCCTCACGCCATCCCTGCCCGTTCTGATGTTGATATTTGCTGTTCTGTCACTGGTCGCATGGCTGGTTCTGCGCCGTATGTTTGCCCTGCCGCACGGTCAGGTCAAAACCTTCAAGCACGACATCAACGACTGATCTGTCGTGGCGCCCAAATCAGGCGCCACGGCACCTCTGGACGCTGCCCGGCACTTTCCCTATATAATTTCTCAGGTAACAGACCCGAGGCATCAATGACCCACCCCAGTGAACAGTTCGAAGGCAGCCCTCTGATCGCTCCCTCGACCATCGATCACCCGCTCTACGAACCCGTGGTCGAAGCTTGCCGGACGGTGTTTGACCCAGAAATACCGGTCAATATCTACGATCTCGGTCTGATCTATACGATCGACATCACCGGAGAAAACGCGGTCAAGGTGATCATGACCCTCACTGCGCCAGGTTGTCCTGTCGCAGGCGAAATGCCCGGTTGGATCGTGGAAGCAATCGAACCCGTTGCTGGCGTCAAAGAGGTCGACGTCGAACTGACTTGGGAGCCACCTTGGGGCATGGAAATGATGTCAGATGAAGCCCGGCTTGAGCTGGGTTTCATGTAACTCTCGACTTACTCACAAAAAACATGGCGATGTTACAAAACGGTGTACTGCGTGTTACTTAACCGTTTTCATGTTGTCACAATGCTGGGTCACAAGGTCCTCAGGTACTGACCCAGTGATTAAGCATGCGTTTTTCGATCTGCTGGACGTGCTGGCGCAGGATGTCGAGTAGCGGGCGTCTTATCCGATTGCCCCGCTAAATTGACATACTTCGAGAATTGCATGGGCCTCTGACCATAGCCATCCCCCATTCAATGGGCCCATTCCGGGCCGCTCTTGCCCGAGAGCGGCCCTTTTTGATTGATTATTCGATGTTACAGGTCGACTTGATTTCAGCAGCGCGCGCGTCCAGCTCTTTTATATAGTCGCCTGACAGCATCTTCAGGTGCTTGCTCTCGGTTCCTGTGACGAGACCCAGCAAGGCACCGGCAGGGAGGATCGAGAACACGCTTTCAGCCTGCTGGTCCTCGGCATGTTTCTTTTCAGCTGCGATTGCGCGCAGATCACCGGGTGCGGTAGCACAGTTGACCGGGTGCCGTTTTGTGTCATCTATCGCAAGTGCCGCAGACGCGGACGCCAGCAACATAGATGTGAAAATGGCTGCTCCTGCCCAGTTCTGCGCTCTCATCGATCCAAACCTCTCTGGAATGCCTGTCCTTTACTTCAGATACGCTAAAGCTTCGCGCACCATCGTGACAACCCTGCGCGGAGTGTGTATTTGAACAGGCTCTCTCTTGAGCCCGGCGCGTGTCGGCCTTAGATTAGAGATAACGCGCGATAACGGAGCCCACCATGTTTGGCATTCCCGGCAAACAAGCCGTGACCATGACACCTAAAGCTGCTGAACAGATTGTTCGGCTTATGAAATCCGGCGGTCACACCGGATTGCGCATTGGCGTCAAGAAAGGCGGCTGTGCGGGGATGGAATACACCATGGACTACGTCGATGATGCCGACCCGAACGACGAAGTGGTCGAGCAGGATGGCGCGCGTGTAATGATCGCCCCGATGGCACAGATGTTCCTGTTCGGAACCGAGATCGACTACGAGGTTTCACTGCTTGAGGCCGGTTTCAAGTTCCGAAACCCGAATGTAGTCGATGCATGCGGATGCGGAGAATCGATCAAGTTCGACGAAACCTTGGCTGAACAACGCTAACTCGCAGCTTTTAGGTGGACGTAGGTCTCATTAAATCGCCGCGTCAGGTGCTCTCCGGCGCGGATCGTGGCGCATGAACCCGGCGGCGCAACATTTGTGTCGTAAGAAGGATTAAAGAACAACGGAACCGAGATCCTCTCGTTCACGCTGCCTTTGACCCTATGCTCGGTCGCTTTGACTTCTCCTGCCGTCCAAAACTCCAGCATCTCCCCGAAATTGATTATGAATTGTCCCGGCGTGGCGTTTACAGCTTGCCAATCTCCATCAGGCATACGAACTTCCAGACCCGGAGTGCCGTCCGTGGCCAGCAAAGTCAGGCAGCCATAATCCGTATGCGCGCCGATACCAAAGTCCTTTTCTCCCGCCCAATCAGGGCGTTGCGGATAGAAGTTACCGCGCAGCAGCGCCATTGGTGTATCAAAGGCGGCATCAAAACTGTTTGCATCCCTACCGATGGCAATCGCAATCGCGCGCAAAACGCGAATGGCAACTGAGCAAGCGTCTGAATAGTAACTCTGGATCGTTCTCCGAAAGGCGTCAGCCCCGTCTGGCCAGAGATTTGGGGCATACACACTTAATCCCCGCCCCGCATAGGGATCATCGGCTGGCAGTTCAAAACCGCTATCAAAGACTTCTTTGAAATCCGGGTTCGCCCTGAGATCCACCTGTTCGGAACGCGGCGCACCCCAACCGCGGTTGGCACCCGTAGCTGCCATATCGACGCTCTGCTTGATCTCATCGGGTTGACGAAAAAAATCGCGATACGCGTCAATCACCAGCTGCACACGGGCGGCATCGAGGCCGGAATTGGAGATTGTTAGAAATCCGATCTGGCGAACAGCATGTCTCAGCTTTTCCATTTCAGCTGGATCACGCAGATCCAATTTGGCGAGATCGAGATCGTCTATCATGCCATCCTCCGCAACAACGCGCGCAATGTGTCCCGGCACGTAGCGCTATGCAACCGGAATTGTCAGCCCCGCCTGCGGGTGATATCCGAGGGTTCAAAGCAGAAAACCGGAGGGATCGCGATGCGGCGTAAGTTGGCGGCAGGCAACTGGAAAATGAATGGAACTGGCGTTGCGCTGAGCGAGTTGGAAGCGTTGAAAGCCTCGCACCCATCTTCTGCGGTAGAAATCCTGATATGCCCACCAGCCACTTTGCTTCATCGCGCGGCAAATACGGTTGAAGGTTCGGGCATTGCCGTTGGCGGCCAAGACTGCCACGCGGCGCTCTCGGGTGCGCATACCGGGGATCTGAGTGCCGAGATGCTGTTGGATGCAGGGGCGAGCGCAGTGATCCTTGGCCATTCCGAGCGCCGTGAAGATCATGCTGAGCAGAACGAAGACATCCGTGCCAAAGCACGCACCGCCATGGATGCAGGCCTGAAGACGATCATCTGCGTCGGTGAAAGCCTTGAGCAGCGCGAAGCAGCAAATACTCTGGATATCATCGGTGGACAGATGTCAGGTTCGATCCCGGATCAAGCGACAGGCGAGAACCTGATTGTCGCATATGAGCCGATCTGGGCCATCGGCACCGGTAAGGTTCCGACTTTGGAAGAGATCGGAGAAGTGCACGATTTCATACGCGCACGTCTGGAACGCCGATTTGGCGAAGGTGTCGGCCGGTCAGTCCGCCTGCTGTATGGCGGATCGGTCAAACCCGGTAATGCTGCCGAGATTTTTGGCGTTTCAAATGTTGACGGAGCGTTGGTGGGTGGCGCCAGTCTGAAAGCAAATGATTTCTCGGGCATCATTCAGGCGCTTGAAAGCGCCTGATCGCCAACCTCATTCGGCAATATCTTCGGCCCAAAGCGCGGGCTTCTCTTCGATAAAACGCTTCATCAATGCAATGCAGTCCGGGTCATCTGCGATGATGACCTCGACACCGCGATCGCGCAGGAAGTCCTCATTGCCGCCAAAATTCACGGTGTCTCCGATCACAACACGCGGGATACCGAACTGTACGATCGTGCCAGAACACATCATGCAAGGCGACAGCGAGGTATAGAGCACAGTATCGCGATAGGTCTTCTGCCGCCCTGCCTTGCGCAGCGCATCCATTTCCCCATGGGCAATCGGGTCGCCCAGTTGGACACGCTGATTACGCCCTTGCGCAACGACCTCACCACCCCGCGCAAGCACTGAACCGATTGGGCAGCCTCCTTCGTCAAATCCAGCTTTCGCCTCATCATAGGCGACGCGGAGCAAGCGTGCATCGGTGTCGGTCAGCATATGCAGGTGTCCTTTGTTCGGAGTTGTTTCGCAAAGCTGCCCGACACCACAACGGCGGTCAACGCTTAGGCCAGTTTCATGATGACCAAACCCGTCACGATTAGAATCGCAGCGCCGATCCGCATGGGCGTCAGCGCTTCGCCCAGGAATAGGACGCCAACAGTGAACGCCCCTACTGCGCCGATCCCGGTCCAGATCGTATAGGCGGTGCCAAGCGGCAGATCCCGCATGGCCATTGCAAGCAGGCCAAATGACCCGATCATCGCAACACCCATGATCGCCGTCGGCCACAGCCGCGTGAAACCAGCGGTCTGCTTCATCGCGACGGCCCAGACGATTTCGAGGAGGCCAGCAAACAACAGTAATACCCAGGGCATAAGAACACCTCACTTTCCGAGATCGGGTCGTCCCGAATAATCGTCCATGATGGTGAGGTCGTCCTCTGACCCTCAGATATGCGTTTGGGCATCAGTTTCAAGACAAAAAACCGGGCGGATTACACCGCCCGGTTCATATGCTCGGTTTAACCGATCTAGTTGGTTATGATCTCAGGCCCCATGAATGTGTTGGGCAGGAATGTCGAAATCCACGGGATATACGTAACCATGATGAGGAAGACGAACAGCACGGCCAAGAACGGCAACGCTGCCTTCACAACACTCATCATCGGCATACCCGCCACGCCCGAGGTTACGAACAAGTTCAACCCGACCGGAGGCGTGATCATCCCGATCTCCATATTGACCACCATGATAATGCCCAGATGGATCGGGTCGATACCCAACTCGATAGCAATCGGGAACACCAGGGGGGCCACAATGACCAGCAGACCTGAGGGCTCCATGAACTGGCCACCGATCAGCAGGATCACGTTGACCACAATCAGGAAAGTCACTGGCCCCAGACCCGCCGATAGCATGGCGCTTGCGATATGCTGGGGCACCTGCTCATCCGTCAGCACATGTTTCAGGATCAGCGCGTTGGCGATCACGAACAGCAGCGTGACAGTCAGCTTGCCCGCCTCGAAAAGTGTATGCTTGGTGTCGGGGTGCACAAAGGCCGTGATCAACGCATAGGGTTTCTTGAGCAGCGAGATGTTCTGCGCATCCCCTTCAGTGCTGAGCGGACCCATATCCTTGTAGACAAAACTTGCGATCAGGAACGCATAGACGGCAGCAACAGCCGCGGCCTCGGTTGGGGTAAAGATACCTCCGTAGATACCGCCGAGGATGATGACGATCAGGAACAGACCCCAACCGGCCTCGCGTGCTGACGTGAAGACTTCGCCCCAACCTTTCCAATCGCCTTTGGGAAGGTTCTTGACCTTGGCCATGACGTAAATGGTGATCATCAGCATCAGACCAGCCATCAAACCCGGAATAACGCCCGCAAGGAACATCCGCCCGACCGAAACCTCCACGGCTGCCGCATAGACCACCATCACGATTGATGGCGGAATCAGAATGCCCAGTGTCCCTGCGTTACAGATCACACCGGCGGCGAATTCCTTGGAATAGCCCACCTGACGCATGCCAGCGATGACGATCGATCCGATGGCCACAACTGTCGCCGGAGACGAACCGGACAAGGCCGCAAACAACATACAAGCGAAGACGCCAGCAATTGCCAGACCTCCGGGCAAGTGCCCCACACAAGCGATCGAGAACCGGATGATCCGCCGCGCCACTCCACCTGTGGTCATGAAAGATGACGCGAGAATGAAAAACGGGATAGCCAAGAGGGTGAAATGCCCCTCAAATGCCTCGAACAGCGTGCCAGCGACCGAAGCCAATGAGCTGTCGGAATAGATCAGCAGGAAGAGGGTCGAGCTGAGACCAAGTGCCACCGCGATCGGAACGCCGATCAACAATAGGCCAATGACCATCGAGAAAAGTAGTACGACGTCCATCAGTCATGCTCCCCCTGCTGGGCGCGGACTTCTTCGATCTCGTCCTCAACCTCGTGGCTAGCTACAAGGCGATCAGTTTCACCGCGCCAAATCTGTACTGCGACCTGTGCGAAACGGATCACCAGCAGCAACATCGAAAGAGGCAGAACGAAATACGGAACGACCTTGGGCAGTTTCTCGTAATATTCGCCATAGTTGATCATATCTTCCAGAAACCGCAGCGGCGCGACCATCGGGATATCATCAACTTCATAGAAGCTCTGGCTGCGCGCACTCATGTCAAAGCCGGTCGGAAACCAGCGACCCGAGGTGGGCGGCAGATCGGCAAACACTGCCCAGTAGTCATACGAACCCTTGAGCAGGAGCAGAGAAAACACCAGACAGCAAGCAACGGCTATCAACGCTAAAACCCGGCGTGGCGCGGGGGCCAGCATGTTCAGGATCGCATCAACACCCAGATGTGCATGCTTTTTCACTGCATAAGACGCACCCAGCAGCACCAACCAACCGAAGGTGAATACTGTCAGTTCCAGCGCCCAAAGAATGTTAGAATTGAATACAAACCGCGCGATCACATTGGCGAAGGTGACAATTGTCATCAGACCCAACAGGCACGCAATCATGGTTTCTTCGATATGGTCGACCAGCCCGCCTTGGCCGGGTTTCGCACCAGACATCTCTCTGTCCCCGCATTTTTTTGATGAGAGTGGTGGGAGTGTGGCGGGCCATTAAGGCCCGCCCAGCCTATGCGTCCATAACTCCCCAGTCCCCGGACGCGTGGCTTGAACCGGGATCAGAACCCGGCGTTGATCGCCTGTGCGGCGTCGATCTTGTCCTGACCAACGTCACCGGCAAATTTGTCCCAGACTGGCTTCATCGCATCGACCCAGGCCTGGCGCTGCTCGGGGTTCAGTTCCCGGATGATGCCCCCTGCGTCAGTGATCGAAGCCTTGGCAGCTTCGTTTACGGAAAAGGCCTCCTTGTTACGGGTCTCGGTCACTTCGGCGAGAATCGTCAGGAATTGATCGCGAACTTCAGGCTCCAGGCTGTCCAGCCAGTCAACTGAGGTTACAACCAGATAATCGATTATACCGTGGTTCGTTTCTGTGATGCCGTCCTGCACCTCGAAGAACTTCTTGCCGTAGATGTTCGACCAGGTGTTTTCCTGCCCGTCAACAACGCCCTGTTGCAGAGCACCGTACACTTCCGAGAACGCCATCTTCTGAGGGCTGCCACCAATTGCTTCCATCTGGGCAACCAATACGTCCGAAGACTGAACGCGGAACTTCAGGCCGTTCGCATCCGAAGGATCTTCCAACGGCTTGTTCGCAGACATCTGCTTCATGCCATTGTGCCAGAATGCCAGCCCTTGAAGGCCGCGGCGCTGCATGCTGTCTTTCATCGCCTGACCATCAGCCGAGGCTTGGAACGCATCCACAGCATCGATGTTCTTGAACATGAACGGCAGATCGAACAGGCGGAATTGCTTTGTAAACTTCTCAAACTTCGACAGCGAGGGCGCGGCCAACTGCACGTCGCCCTGCAGCATCGCTTCAAGAACCTTGTCATCGTTGTAAAGAGTGGAGTTCGGATAAACCTCCATGCACATCACGCCGTTCATCTCGTCATTGACGCGCTGCTCAAGCAGCGAAGCGGCGATGCCCTTGGGGTGTTTATCCGTATTGGTCACATGCGCAAACTTCACGACGATCTCGCCATCATCGCAAGCTGCTACACCAGCGGTCGCTGTCACGGACAGTGCGATTGCGGTTGCTGCCGTTGTCAGGAATTTCATCAGTCTTATCCTCCCAGACTTCCCTAAAACTTCCATCGAGCGCCCAATCAGCGCCGTATGTTGCGGAGTGAACCGAATCGGCTCCTCACTCTCAACATTTTGTTTAGATGTTGCTGAAATCTGTTTTTTCCAAATAATTTCTTACGGTTAAATGATGTCCGTTATAAATCTGGTGTTTCGGCAGAACTACGCTGTGCGATTTTTCGCACAGGCAGTCAGCACCTTGTGCGAATTTCCGCACAATATCCGAATCGATGCGAGCGAATCGCTCGCTTAAGACGCAGCGCAACCGCGGCTCGCCCTAGCGGAAGTGTTTTGCTAACGACGATAGTCTTCTGGCCTGATGTGGTAGCGGGTCAGCTTGTCATAAAAAGTTTTGCGCGGCAGCTTCAGTGCTTTGGCTGCATCCGCAGCCTTGCCATTGTGGCGCCCAAGGGCTGCAATCAGCAAAGACCTCTCAACCCGCGCCAATTGCTCGCTCAACCCCAGATCAGCGGCCTGTGCAACCTCATCCGGCATCCCCAACACAAACCGCATTGCCGCCGACATCAACGATCGGGCATTGCCCGGCCAATCCTGCGCCATCAGCGAGGCCAGATGCTCGGGTGTCACTTCAGGCTCCGCAATCCCGGCCTGCTCAGCGGCCTGCGCCACATAGCGGCGAAAGATGACGGGGATATCCTCGGGCCGTTCTGACAGGGCCGGGATTCGCACCCGCATGACATCCAACCTATAGAACAGATCGGCATTGAACCTTCCCTGTGCAGTAAGGTCCGACAAATCGGCCGTTGCCCCTGCGATGATTCTGGCTTCCGTCCCTTGTTCGATCAGTTCCAGCGCGGCGTATTGCGTGGCATCCGACATCGCCGAGATCTCATCCAGATACAGCGATCCGCCTGCCGCATCCTTACAGACACGCAACAAATCATCCGGGTTCAGGCCTGAGGCAGGGCGTTTGACAAATGGCCCCTGTCCAACCGGAGACATCAGATGGACAACTTCAGCGACCTTTGAAACTCCGCTACCCGCTGGCCCGGTAACCAGTACCTCGGCCCGTGTTGGCGCTACGCTCCGCACTCGCTCACGCAAGGCCTCGGCTTGATCTGACAACCCAAACAGCATGCGTGCTGCGGGATCGCCACGCTCAAGTTCGCGCCGTTGCTCGCGTTCCTGCAGAATTTCTGCGCGCGCGGCAAAGGCTCGTTCGAGTACCGCCAATAAATCCGCTGCTGCACAGGGCTTTTCCAGAAAATCAAATGCTCCCTGCCCCATGGCCTGTACCGCCATCGGGATATCGCCTTCACCTGTCAGCAATACCACCGGAAGTTCAGGATCAACCTCGCGCGCGTATGCGAGCAGATGAAACCCATCCCGCCCCGGCATGCGAATATCCGAGATGATCACACCGCCGAAGTCACGATGAATATGATCCTTTGCGGCCACGAAAGATCCCGCGGTGACCGGTTCATACTCGGCCAATTCGAGGGTTTGCGCCAAGGCCTCACGTACGGCGGCATCATCATCGACCAAAAGCACTTTGCGGATCATGCTGCCTCATCTTCTTCAAAGGGTTCCAGTTCAACCGTGAATTCAGCACCCTCGTCCGTGTTGGCACCGCGAATATCCCCCCCGAAGCTCTGAACCAGACCGTAGGATATCGACAGCCCCAGACCCATCCCCTCGGACGTCCCAACTGTTTTTGTGGTGTAGAACGGCTCAAACACGCGGTCGGGGTCCTCGATGCCGGGTCCGGTATCCCGCACCGACACGCGAATAGGCTTCCCCCCTGACAGAGTGACCAATATCCTGCGCGTCGGTCGATCGACCATCGCATCCGCTGCATTATTGATTAGGTTGACAAACACCTGTACCAGTCGCACCTCTCCACCCCAAGCATAGACCGCAGTCTTTGGCGGCACCCACTCCAACGCGACGTTCTCATCGCGCAGGCGCGCCTCGGTCAATTCTGTGGCAGTGTTCAGAACCTGAACCAGATCAACGCGCCCCATTGGTTCGCTTTCATTTCTCGCAAAGGCCCGCAGGTTCTTGATGATCCGCGCCATGCGTGCGGCCATATCGGAAATGCGGCCCAGATTTTCGCCAGCTCTCTGGCCCTTGCCGCGCTCAAGAAAGGCGGACCCGTTGTCGGCGAACTGCTGAATCGCCATCAAGGGCTGGTTCAATTCATGACTGATGCCAGCCGACATCTTGCCCAAAGCGCTCAACTTACCAGCCTGAACCAAATCGGCCTGCGCTTGTTTGAGCGCGGCCTCCGCCTCCTGCCTCTCGGCAACTTCGTGGCGCAAAGCGCTATTAGCCGCCGTCAAGGCGCGCGTACGTTGCGCGACCCGGCTTTCCAGCACGGTATTTGCCTCTGCAAGTGTCCGACGGCGTTCCGAGGCCAGAAACAACAACGCACCAAAGGCGAAACAGATCGCCGCAACCGCTGCCGCCTGTAACCCCGCCAACCGGCGCGCCGGGGCGACATCAACCAGCATCTCTGCGGTCATCGCAATCACCGGAAGATCGAGCGTCAGATGCAGGGCGCGACGGGGCAGATAGCGACCCCAATTGAGCTTCCACACTTCATATCCCGCAATCCAGGTTGAGGCGAAATCGACATTCTCACCTTCGGGTGACATCAGGCCCTGCTGCCCTTGCCCGCGGCGCCATAGTAGCAGATCCGATCGGTTCGAGATAAAGACAACCCCATCCGTATCAACGAAAAACACCGCATCGGTGCTACCGCGCCAAGTTTGTTCAACGTCCTGCACATCGGCCAGAACCATCAACGCGCCTTGTATCTGCCCCAATTCCCCAAATGCAGGGGCCGCATATGAATAGATGCGATCGCCGCTTGCGTCTTCGACCCCATGCGCGCTGCCCAGGGCCCCCTGCATGGCGCGCTCGAAGGCCGGATGTGCGGACATATCGCGCTGCGTCACCGGTTGGGCCGCGACAAGAACCTGACCCTCCGGATTCAGGTACATAACGTTAACGGCAGCGGTTTTGTCTGCCACATCCAGCAGCACCTTTCGGGCGGCCCGTTGCTGTTCTGATGTTTCTAGCTCCTGCAAAGCAGGATGATCCGCCATCAAGGCGGCCACTTCCTGATAGACCTGCATTTGCGTGCTCAGACGGTCGGCGGCCAGTTCCAAATCAGCCTCGGCCTTCTCGCTCAGTTGCGACAGGGCCTGACGATAGCCATAAGTCCAGACCGCCGCTGACAGCAATCCGACCGCGCATAAGAAACCGGCTATGATCCAAAAACGTTGCATATCTAGGGTCTTGCATTCAGCAGCCGCCATGGCAAGTCTGCACCGCATGAAGACGCTGACCCAATCCCCGACCGACCCGGCATTCGTGCAAAACCCATACCCCTTTTATGACAGCGCACGTCAGTCGGGCGATCTGTTCTACTGGAAAGACTACGGCCTTGTCGCGGCTGTCTCGCACAAAGCGGTGCAAATTCTGCTGCGCGATCGGCGCTTCGGGCGTGAAATCCCGGCGGAACTTGCAAAACCCGGCCCAGACCATCTTGCACCCTGGCTAGAAGTCGAATCCCATTCGATGTTAGAGCTTGAACCCCCGCGTCATACTCGATTGCGTTCTCTGGTTCTGCGGGCGTTTACCTCTCGCGCGATCACGGCGCTTGAGGGGTCCACTGAACAGTTGTGCCACGATTTGATCAAGCAGTTCCCCGCTGGCCCCTTCGATCTGCTGGAGGCCTATTGCACCCAGGTCCCCGTGATCACGATCTGCCGTCTGCTTGGTGTGCCGGAAGACATGGCACCGCAACTGTTGCAGTGGTCGCACGCCATGGTGGCCATGTATCAGGCAAACCGGACGCGCCAGACCGAAGACGAAGCCGTCCGCGCCACACAAGCCTTTACCACCTATCTCGAAAAATACATCGAAAAACGCCGCACTGACCCGCGTGACGATCTGATCACCCGGTTGATCGCGGCAGAGGAAGATGGTGAAAAACTCTCGCGCGACGAACTGATCACGACCTGCATTTTGTTGCTGAACGCCGGTCACGAAGCCACCGTGCACGCCATCGGCAATGGCGTGAAGACTATATTAACAACGGGTACACAGCAGTATGTCCTGACGCCTGGCACCATCGATAGCACAGTCGAGGAAATCCTGCGTTTCGATCCACCACTGCACATGTTCAGACGCTATGCCTATGAAGACATTGAACTCTTCGGTCACCGCTTTGCGCGTGGTGACGAAGTTGCCTTGCTTCTGGGCGCAGCCAATCGTGACCCTGCTGCTTGGTCCCAACCCGATACATTCGACCCGATGCGAGATGTAAGCGCCAATACTAGCTTTGGTGGTGGCCTTCACTTCTGTGTGGGCGCTCCGCTGGCCCGGCTTGAGATGCGGATCGCCCTGCCCATCCTGTTCCAGCAATGCCCAAAGCTAAAGCTGACGGCAGAGCCGCAATATTCGGACAGCTACCATTTCCACGGGCTGACCAAACTCATGGTAACGGGCTGACTTAATATCCTGTCAAGAAACCCGGATCCGTGCTTCATCTGGCCATAAATATCTCGGGGGAGTCGCCTTCGGGCGGCGGGGGCGGCGCCCCCATTCACGCTTCATCCTATCCGACAGACTTCAGTGGTAGCATGGTGGTCGATTTGATCTCTTCCATCGAAAGCAAGGCTGTTACGTTGTGCACTCGCACCTCTGAAATCAACGCCTGATAAAACGCATCATACGCACGCGCGTTCTTGACGCGCACTTTCAGAATGTAATCAATGTCTCCCGCCAAACGGTGCGCTTCCTGAACCTCTGGACGATCGCGCAACGCTTTCAGGAACTTCTGCTGCCACTCCGCTTCATGTTCCGACGTACGGATCAGCACAAAGAATGTGGCCTCAAAGCCCAACGCTTCGGCATCCAGCAATACGGTCTGCTGGCCAATGACTCCTGCCCCCTTCAGCTTGCGAATGCGATTCCAAACCGGCGTCTTGGAGCTCCCTACACGGGCTGCGATTTCGTCAAGCGACTGGCTGGCATCCCGTTGCAGCTCGGCTAGAATTTTCCGATCCGTGTCGTCTATTCGCACCGACATTCCAATTTCCCTTCCAATTCAGAACAAACCTTCTTTCACTCACCGCATATAGAACGTTTGTTCTTATTTCTTCGCGCATATGGCGATTTGACGGGAATATTTCCTATATTGGCACTCAAGTCAAATCAGTCACGAGATGATCCGATGCAGGTCAAACAAACAAATATGCGCATTCACAAACCCGGCGTCGCCCGAATTGCGCAATACCCGCACGTAGTCTCGGCTTTCAATAAGGAGCTTGCCTGATGGCCCGCGCTTTTACCCCCAAAGTCGTCACCGCCAACGACTTGTTGGAAGGTGATGTGATTTACCAGACCGAAGATGACCGGTGGTCGCGCGAGTTGTCCGATGCCGAACTGATCACGGACGAAGCTCACGCGCAGGTTCGTCTGCTGGATGCCGCGCGTCAGGCCAACAAGATCGTCGGCGCCTATCTTGCCGACGCGGTGGCCGGAGAAAACGGCCCCGAACCCACCCATTTTCGGGAGGATTTCCGCCGGACTGGTCCGTCCAACTATGCCCACGGCAAACAGGAAACCTCCCCGCAGCCTCGGGCCTGATCTCAGGCCATTCTCTCTCCCCTTCAAGGCCCCGGGTCCGGGGCTGCAACTAAGGACAGCTAAACATGTATCGCTACTCCGAGTTCGACACAGCATTTTTGGCAGAACGCAACGCGCAGTTCCGTGCGCAGGTTGAGCGTCGCATTGACGGTTCGCTGACTGAAGACGAATTCAAGCCACTGCGCCTGATGAATGGTCTGTATCTGCAATTGCACGCTTATATGCTGCGGGTCGCTATTCCATATGGCACGCTGTCCAGTGCTCAGATGCGTCAGCTCGCTTTGCTGGCCGAGAAATGGGACAAAGGTTACGGCCATTTTACCACCCGTCAGAACATTCAGTACAACTGGCCGAAACTGAACGACGTGCCGGATATGCTGGACGCACTGGCCGAGGTTGGCATGCACGCCATCCAGACCTCGGGTAACACCATCCGCAACGTGACCGCCGATCATTTCGCCGGTGCCGCCGCGGATGAGGTCGCTGATCCGCGCCCCTATGCCGAACTGCTGCGCCAGTGGTCGACCGACCATCCTGAATTCCAGTTCATGCCGCGCAAATTCAAGATCGCCATCACCGGCAGCGAGAATGACCGCGCCGTGATCAAGGCGCATGACATCGGTCTGCAATTGGTTGAGCGTGATGGCGTTCTGGGTGCCCGCGTCATCGTTGGCGGTGGTCTGGGCCGTACGCCCATGATCGGCAAAGAGCTATCGGAATTCGTCGCCTTTGACGACCTGCTGGCCTATCTTGAGGCCACCGTTTCCGTGTGGAACCAGATCGGCCGTCGCGACAACAAGTACAAGGCACGTATCAAGATCACCGTGCACGAGCATGGTATCGACGCCATCCGTGCCAAAGTGAACGAACGCTTTTTGAAGGTTCGCCCGCAATTCAAAGGCGCGGATATGAACCTGCTGGACAAAATCAAAGGCCACTTTGCGCCTCCAGCCTTCCGTGATGGTTCGGTTGCCTCGTTCGAGAGTGCCTACACCAACGATCCGGTCTTCCGTTCGTGGGTCGACACCAACATCGCGCCGCACAAGAACGCGGACCACGCGATCGTCACGATCTCGATCAAGAAGCACGGCCAGACGCCGGGCGATGCGACTGCCGAGCAGATGCGCGTAATGGCTGATCTGGCCGAAGAGTTTGCCTATGACGAACTGCGTATCAGCCACGAGCAGAACGTAATCCTGCCGCATGTCCACAAATCCGACCTGCCCGCGATCCACGCGACGCTGAAAGAATACGAGTTGGCGACCGCCAACATCGGCTTGATCAGCGACATTATCGCCTGCCCCGGTATGGATTACTGCGCACTGGCGACGGCACGTTCGATCCCCGTGGCGCAGGAAATCGCGACCCGGTTCGAAGACCTGAAACTGGAGCATGATATCGGCCACCTGAAGATCAAGATCTCGGGCTGCATCAACGCCTGTGGTCACCACCATGTGGGTCACATCGGCATTCTTGGCCTGGACCGCGCTGGCGTCGAAAACTACCAGATCACTTTGGGTGGTGACGGTACCGAATCCGCAGCCATCGGTGATCGTACTGGCCCGGGCTTCGCCTATGACGAGATCGTTCCGGCGGTCGAGCGCATCGTCGACACATATCTGGAGCAGCGCGACAGCGCTGAAGAGACCTTCTTGCAGACCTATCGCCGCGTTGGCATGGCACCGTTCAAGGCGGCGCTTTACCCCGAGGCACAGGCCAATGCCGCTTGACCTGATCCAAACGGAACTGGGGGCTGACCGCGCCGAACTGACCGAAAAGGTCGAGGCGCTGAACGCCCGCTTCCGCCACCACAGTGCCCATGATGTGATGCATGGCGCATTGGACGAGATCGAGGAGCTTGCTCTGGTCTCCAGCTTTGGCGCGGAATCGGTGGTGTTGCTGCATATGGCTGCAGTGGTCGACAAGATGACCCCAGTGCTGTTCGTGGACACCCAGATGCTGTTTGCCGAAACGCTGGAATACCAGCAGGAGGTCAGCGAGCGTCTGGGCCTGCGCAATGTGCAGATCATCCGCGCCGAGGATGGAGATGTTCAGCGCGACGATCCTTATGGCGCGTTGCGTCTGCGTGACACCGATGCTTGCTGCAACCTGCGCAAGACCTTCCCGCTGCAGAAAGCTCTGACTGGGTATTGTGGCTGGATCACCGGGCGCAAACGGTTTCAGTCCGGCACCCGTGCCGCGCTGGACTTTTTCGAGGTCGAGGACGGAACCGGCCGGATCAAGGTCAACCCCTTGGCCCACTGGGCGCCCAACGATGTGCGCGCCTATATGGAAGAAAACAACCTGCCCCGGCATCCGCTGGTGGCCAAAGGATACCCCTCGATCGGCTGTGCGCCCTGCACTTCGCCGGTCAAAGAAGGCGAAGACCCCCGCGCCGGGCGCTGGCGCGATCAGAACAAGGAAGAATGCGGCATCCATTTTGTTGATGGAAAAATGGTGCGCATCGGAGAGAAAACATGAACGTAATCGTAAACGACGAGGGCTTTGCCCCCGATGATTGGACCGATGGCTATGTCACGCTGGACGATGCAGCGAATGACGTGGTTGCACTGGATATCGCCTCGGACACTGACCCCGATGAACTGTTTGACCGGCTGGGCAGCGCCCAGATGGTGCGCGTGGACTTTCCATCCTCAGCGGATGGGCGCGGCTTTACGATCGCGCGCGTTCTGCGTCTGAAAGGTTATACAGGTCGCCTGCGGGCAAAAGGCCATGTTCTTGCAGACCAATACGCCATGGCGCGTCGTAGCGGCTTTGACGAAGTCGAAATTGATGACACCTTGGCGAACCGGCAGCCCGAAGATCAGTGGTTGGCCCGGGCCAATTGGCAGGACAACAACTACCAGGCCCGCCTGCGCGGCTAACCCGCCATCGCCGACCTGTGATACGAAAGGGGCAATCTGCCCCTTTTCCTGACTTGGATCAAAGATTAAACGGAGATACCGGTTTAGCAGACCGGCAGTGAAATGATGACAGAGATGAAATCCGTGAGTGAAGCAACCGCCGTTAAGGCCCCCGTCCTGCCCGACGCCCAGACTGTGACCGAGGTCAAACATTGGACCGACCGCCTGTTCTCTTTCAAGGTGTCGCGCCCTGCATCGCTTCGTTTCCGCTCGGGTGAGTTCGTGATGATCGGCCTGCTGGGCGACAACGGCAAACCGCTGCTGCGCGCCTATTCCATCGCCTCGCCTTCATGGGATGAGGAACTGGAATTCTACTCGATCAAAGTGCAGGATGGCCCGCTGACCTCAAAACTGCAGCACATCCAGCCTGGTGATCAGATCATCCTTCGGCCTAAACCCGTTGGCACACTGGTGCATGACGCATTGCTGCCCGGCAAGCGCATCTGGTTCTTCGCCACCGGCACAGGCTTTGCGCCCTTCGCGTCGCTGCTGCGTGAACCGCAGACCTATGAGGATTATGACGAGGTTATCATCACCCATACCTGCCGCGACGTAGCTGAATTGGATTACGGTCGCGAGTTGATCGAGAGCGTCAAACAGGACGAGTTGCTGGCCGAACTAATTGGTGACGGTTTCGCCGACAAGATTCGCTATTATCCCACCACCACGCGGGAAGAGAGCCCAAAGATGGGCCGTATAACCGAGCTGTTGAAAGACGGCACCGTATTTGCCGATCTGGGCATCGAAGGTGGTATCAAGCCAGATACTGATCGCGCGATGGTTTGTGGCAGCCTTGCCTTCAACCATGACATCAAAGCAATTCTGGAAGAGTTCGGCTTGCGAGAAGGTGCAAATTCCGAACCCAAGGAATTCGTGATTGAAAAGGCATTTGTGGGCTAATGGGGTTTGCCGGTGGAGTTATCGACACCCTAAACCGGCAAAAACTCACGAAATTCATGGAAAATTCATGCGGCTTGCAATTTATGCCGCTTGAAACACCTCTCAGCCCGGTCTAAATTCCGGGCTCGAAATTCTGCAATCATCAAAGGAATGAACCCATAGCCCGCAGACCTCACAACGCGCCGCCACAGCGAGATACCGGCCCGCGCGTCAATGACAAGATCCGTGCTCCCGAAATTCGCCTGATTGGCGCCGAAGGTGAAAATGTCGGGGTGGTTCATCCCGCAAAGGCCATGCAGATGGCCGCCGATGTCGGCCTCGATCTGGTTGAGATTTCGCCCAACGCGAACCCGCCGGTCTGCAAAATCATGGATTTCGGCAAGTTCAAGTACGAACAGCAGAAACGCGAAAGCGAAGCCCGCAAGAAGCAAAAGATCATTGAGGTGAAAGAGGTCAAGTTCCGGCCCAACACCGACACGCATGACTATGACGTCAAGATGCGCAACGTGTTCAAGTTTCTTGAGAACGGCGACAAGGTCAAAGTCACCCTGCGTTTCCGGGGCCGCGAGATGGCGCACCAGAACCTGGGGCGTGAGCTGCTGGAACGTGTGGCCGAAGACGTCAAGGATCTGGGCAAGATCGAGAACATGCCCAAGATGGAAGGCCGTCAGATGATCATGATGATTGGCCCGCTGCCACAGAAGTAGGTTTTCTTTTTGTAGAATGACAAAAGCCCCTCCGAAATCGGAGGGGCTTCTTTGTTTTCTGGCTTCTCGCCTAAATCAGATCACCGAGGATATCGCCCGATCCAGCTTGTCTACAAGATCGACCAGTTGGTCATCTTCGATGATAAAGGGCGGTGCTAGGAGGATATGATCTCCGTTGCGTCCATCACGCGTTCCCGACATCGGGTAACAGATCAATCCCTCGGCCATAGCGGCCTTCTTGATCTTGGCCGCTAGGCCACGCGACGGATCAAACGGAGTTTTCGTATCCCGATCCTCGACCAACTCAATTCCTCGGAATAAGCCGCGGCCCCGTATGTCCCCGAAATTCGGGTGTTGGCCAAACTTGTTTTCCAACATGCTCTGCAATTTGCCCCCCATTACGCCGGCCCGCGCTGGCAGGTCACGAGAAGTAAGTTCCTGTACAACGGCAAGCGCAGCCGCAGTCGCGACCGGATGACCGATATAGGTGTGGCCATGCTGGAAGAAGCCCGATCCATCCCGGATCGCATCATAGATTCGACCCGAACACAGCATCGCTCCGATAGGCTGATACCCTGCCCCCAACCCTTTGGCGATACAAAGAATATCCGGCGCGACATCGTCATGATCACAGGCAAACAAATGCCCGGTACGCCCCATGCCGCACATTACTTCGTCGAGGATCAGAAGAACGCCGTGTTGATCGCAAATTTCACGGATTCGCTTGTAGTACCCCTCGACTGCCGGAACAGCCCCAAGCGTCGCACCAACCACCGGCTCTGCCATGAAAGCCATGACCGTTTCAGGCCCAAGGCGCAGGATTTCTGCCTCCAGCTCATTCGCAACGCGCTGACCATATTCAAAACTGCTCTCATCCTCAGGCTTTTCGGCGTACTCATAGCAAGGAGCGATATGTGTCATCTCGATCAGCATCGGTGCAAACTGCGCCCGCCGCCATTCATTGCCACCCGCCGAAAGTGCACCCAAAGTGTTGCCGTGATAGCTTTGTCGGCGCGCTATGACATGACGGCGTTCAGGCTGGCCGGTTTCCAGATAATACTGCCGCGCCAGTTTGATAGCAGCCTCGGTCGCCTCTGACCCGCCCGAGACAAAGTAGACCCGGTCCAGTTCGCCGGGGGCGTGTTTAATCAGCAGATCGGCCAGTGCCTCGGCCGGTGCCGATGTCATAAAGCCCGTATGCGCAAACGCAATCTGCGCCACCTGATCCTGCACCGCTTTGACCACAGCGGCGTTGGAATGGCCGAGGCATGAAACGGCAGCATCACCACAATCCAGATAGCGACGGCCGGTTGAGTCGATGAGATAACAGCCGTCACCACCAGCGGCCTCAGGCAGTTCCGACTTTGTATGGCGTGGAAATACGTGACTCATGTCGACGTCCTTTTCAGAAGATTAATGAGCGCCGCGACTGATGCAGCATTGTCTGCCCAAGCCTGGCCATCCGGACCTGCAAGGCTGTTTTCGAAACCCACTCGCACATCGCCACCCAACTGCGCGGCCTTTTGCAGGCACGCATGCTCCTGCCCTCCAAAGGCACAGACCATCCATGGATCAGCGCTGTGCGGAAACACATCCAGATCATTCGGACTCGATTCCTGCGCCGTGGCATAGCGACCAAGGACAAGCAGACGGTCGACCTGATCCGATTTTACCACCCCCCCAGCCTGCCAATGGGTCAGTAACTCAACGTCAGCGACATCATAGAGGATATGCTGAACACGAGTCCCTTGTTCCGCGCACAGAGCGTAGACCTTTGGCGCAAGTTCGGGCGACCGTGCAATCTCGCGCACCGAAATCGAAGCCCAGTCCGGGCGCACATTTTGCAAACAAGCAAGTTGTGCTTGAACGCCGAAAACGCCAGCAGCTTCTGTCGTAATCTGGATGTCCATATCAGGGGCCGCAGCACGCAGTTCAGCAATGGTTTCACAATACAAACCCGCATCAAGCGAATGCTGACCCGCCTGATCACGAACATGCAGGTGCAGGCCTTGCGCACCTGCCCGATTGCACGTCTTCGCAGCTTTGACGATTTCGTCCGTTGTGATCGGCAGCGCAGGATGATCCCCATGCCCCCGCCGCGCCCCGTTCGGAGCCACCAACACATATGGCCTTCCCGCCATCCTCGAACCAGTCTCTGACATTCCGTCACCTGTTTTGCACGATC
Source organism: Ruegeria sp. D6 (assembly GCF_056534365.1). Classification (NCBI taxonomy): domain Bacteria; kingdom Pseudomonadati; phylum Pseudomonadota; class Alphaproteobacteria; order Rhodobacterales; family Roseobacteraceae; genus Ruegeria; species Ruegeria sp. D6. The sequence goes on from NZ_JBQFPH010000001.1 coordinate 1,167,133, forward strand.
CCGAATTAGACAGCCTGCCAACGTTTTCAATTTGCATTCTTCATAACATTTGTTTTTCTTATCGGATGCAACACACCTCATCCCAACTGACCGAGCAGCTTCGGCACGAAATCGACACCTTGCCTCAGCAAATGCAAGCCGCAGCGAAATACATCATCGACCATCCCGGCGATTTCGGGCTCGACCCAGTTCGACTAACCGCCGAGAAAATCGGTGTCAGTTCAAACGTTCTGGTTCGGTTGGCACAACGTATGGGGTTCGACAGTTTTGATGCGTTCAGACGCCCCTTTCGCCAAACCCTTGTCACAGACCGAGAAGATCGGCTGGGTCAGGGCTGGCTGGATCACATGAAATCGGGGGACCAATTCAGCGCTGCGCAAGCTGGGTTTGCGCAAAACGAACTGAACGTCGTAGCCCGCTCCCTGCGACTGGCCGATCCTGATTTGATGCAACAGGTCACAGAGTACATGATTGCAGCTAATCGCTGTTTCATAACCGCGACCCGGGCCAGCTATGCTTTGGCCTATTATCTCCACTATGCGGGCCGGATGGCACACCCAGGATTTCAGCTTATCCCGCGACATATGGGATCAGCCATCGATGATTTGCTCGAGGCCGATGAAGCAGACTGCCTTTTCGCTATTACCGTTCACCCCTATTCCTCTGACACCATACAATCCATGCGTTTTGCGCGTAAACGCGGAATGCGCATCGCGTTATTGTCGGATAGCGACGTCATCGCCCCTGGTGTTGACCCTGACATCGTGCTGCCTGTCAGTACCCGCGCGCAACATCACTTTTCCAGCTTCTCCGGAGCGATGGCAGTGCTTGAATGCCTGCTAGGTCATCTCTTTGCCGCCGGGGGATCAGCCGCGCGTGACCGCGTGGAACGCTATCAGACGGCACGAGAAGACACCGGCGCCTACTGGCGCCCCGCCAAGCCCCCAAGAGTTCGGAAAGAATAAAGAGCCCCGGCTTTCACCGAGGCTCTCAAAGCTGATTAACAATCAGATCAACTGCAAGCTTCGACAGCCCGTTTCGTCATAACAGTGACCAGATGCGCCCGATACGTTTTGCTCCCGTGCAGATCACCAATCATGATCATCGGATTGATGTGCAGCCCCATCAAAGCGTCCGCGCGGAACTCTTTGTTCAGGGCCTCCTCGGCCTCTGCCCAGCGGAAAACTCCTTCCTCGCTTGCACCGGTTACTGCAACTCGAACGCCATCGGCAAACCGGGCAAGATATACCCCGACCAACGCAAACCGAGACGCGGGCTGCAAAAACTTCTGATAACTCGCCGCCTGAGGCACGGGGAAACGCACCGAAGTGATAATCTCGCCCTCTTCCAAAGCTGTCGTGAACATGCCCTGAAAGAAGTCATCCGCCGCTATCTGGCGATTATTGGTGACAATGGTCGCGCCTGAACCCAGCACTCCCGCCGGATAACAGGCCGCTGGATCATTGTTGGCAATCGAACCGCCAATAGTGCCACGATTACGCACCGCAGGATCACCGATCTGGCCGGCCAGCGCTGCCAGCGCCGGATAGTTGCCAGCAGCTTCAGCGGCCACATTTGCGTGGGTTGTCGCACCGCCTATCGCTACCGAGCCATCATCCTCGACGCAGACCCCTTTCATTTCAGCGATTCCGTTGACCGAAACCAGCTTGGATGGCGCGGCCAACCGCTGCTTCATTGTGGGGATCAGGGTTTGCCCACCCCCCAATGCCTGCGCATCCTCAACTCCCAACGCAGTAACCGCGTCAGCGATGGTCGAGGGTTTCTCATACTCGAAATTGTACATTTCGTTCTTCCTTTCCGAAAAGCGCGGATCCGCCCTTCATCTGGCTATAAATATCTCGGGGAGCGCGAGGGGCTGGCCCCTCGCACTCGAACCTCTCAACCATGCATTGCTGTCCAAACACGCGACGGGCTCATCGGCATGTCAATGTGATCAACAGCCTTTCCACCCGAGTTCAGCGCATCCAGAACCGCGTTGACTACCGCAGGCGGCGAGCCAATCGCACCAGCTTCACCGCAGCCCTTCACACCCAACGGGTTGTGCGTACACGGCGTCTGGCTGGAATGGTCGACCGCATAGAACGGCAGATCATCGGCGCGTGGCATCGCGTAATCCATGAAGGATGCGCTCAGCAACTGGCCATTCTCGTCATAGGCGCAATTTTCCAACAAAGCCTGACCGATACCCTGACCGATACCGCCATGTACCTGACCATCCACAATCATCGGGTTAACGATGTTGCCAAAGTCATCCGCAGCGGTGAAGGCTTCGATGATCACCTGTCCAGTCTCGGGATCCACCTCAACCTCGCAGGCATATGCCCCCGCTGGGAAGGTGAAGTTGGCCGGGTCATAAAATGCGGTCTCCTCCAGCCCCGGCTCAACCTCCAATGGGAAGTTGTGCGGTACATAGGCTGTCAGAGTCACATCACCCCAGGCCACCGACTTGTCAGTGCCCGCGACGCTGAACTGACCGTCCTTCAGCTCGATATCGGCCTCGGACGCCTCGAGCAGGTGGGCCGCGATCTTCTTGGCCTTGTCGATCACCTTTTCGGTAGCCTTAACCATGGCCGAACCACAAACCGCCAGCGAGCGTGAGCCATAAGTGCCCATGCCGAACGGGATCTTCGAGGTGTCGCCATGCACAATCTCGACCATCGACTCATCGATGCCGATCATGTCGGCCACAACCTGCGGGAAAGCAGTCTCATGCCCCTGCCCGTGGCTATGTGCACCAACCATGACACTGATGGAACCGGTGGCGTTTACTCGCACCGTGGCAGCATCATAAAGACCCGCCCGGGCCCCCAGCATGCCGACGATGTTCGAGGGCGCGATGCCGCAGGCCTCGATATAGCAATTGACGCCTAGGCCACGCAGCTTGCCATTGGCCTCGCTTTCCGCCCGTCGCGCGGCAAAGCCAGCCAAATCAGCAGCAGCTTCAAGCTTATCCATCGTCCCGTTGTAATCCCCGGTGTCGTAGGTCAGCGCCACCGGTGTGTCATACGGGAACTGGGTGATGAAATTCTGGCGACGCAGGGCGATCGGATCGACACCCAGTTCACGCGCCGCCTTGTCGATGACGCGCTCCAGCTGATAGGTCGCCTCTGGCCGACCCGCACCGCGATAAGCGTCCACCGGCACTGTGTTGGTGAACATTGCCTTCACATTCACCTGAATGACCGGCGTCTTGTAATTGCCCGCCATCAGAGTGCCATGCAGCCAAGTCGGAACCGAGCTTGAGAAGGTCGACAGATACGCGCCCAGATTGGCGTAGGTGTTGGTGCGGAGGCCTGTGAAGTTATTGTCCGCGTCCAAAGCGAGCTCAATCGTGCTGACGTGGTCGCGGCCCTGCGCATCCGACATAAACGCCTCGGACCGGCTGGCGGTCCATTTGACCGGACGGTTGCAGGCCTTGGCAGCGAATGTACAGAACGCCTCTTCCGCGTAGTGGAAAATCTTCGTGCCAAATCCACCACCAACATCAGGCGCTACAACACGCACTTTGTGTTCAGGCAAGCCCAGAACAAATGCGCACATCAGCAAGCGGATCACATGCGGGTTCTGCGAAGTGGTGTAGAGCGTGTACTCATCCGTACCCCGGCTGTACTCGGCCACCGCAACACGCGGCTCCATCGGGTTTGCGACCAGACGGTTATTGATCAGGTCCAGAGTGGTGACATGGGCCGCGTTGGCAAAAACCTCATTGACCTTGTCATTGTCTTCTTCGCCTAGATGCCAGTCATAGCAGATGTTGTTCTTCAGATCCTCATGGATAAGCGTCGCGCCATCCTGCGCTGCGGCTTTCATATCCAGCACGGCGGGGAGCTCTTCGATATCCACTTCAATCGCTTCCGCCGCATCGCGGGCGAGTTCAATGCTGTCCGCGACAACGGCAGCGATGGGATCGCCTACATGTCGGACCTTGCCTTGCGCCAGAATGGGATGCGGTGGTTCCTGCATCGGGGCGCCATGACGGTCGGTTACTTCCCAGCCGCAGGGCATTCCGCCCACGCCTTCAAAGTCCTTGCCGGTGAACACCTTCACAACCCCCGGCATACCCTCGGCGGCAGATGTGTCGATGTTGGTGATCCGGCCATGCGCGATGTCGGACCGTAGGAAATGCACATAGGCCTGGCCATGTACGTTGATGTCGTCGGTGTAATTGCCTGCTCCGGTCAGAAAGCGTACGTCCTCGCGCCGCTTGGAACTGGCTCCGATGCCACTGTCTTTGGGCATTGCTTGTTCTCCTCCGTGGAAAAGAATTTTCGTCGAAAATTCTTAACCGCCTCACTCGGCGGCGATGCTGGAAACGTCTTGACCCGATGCGGCCATGATTGCCTTGACGATGTTGTGGTAGCCTGTGCACCGGCATAGGTTACCCTCAAGGTACTTGCGAATTTCGCCTTCGGTCGGGCGCGGGTTATCCTTGAGCAATGCTGCAGCGCTCATCACCATGCCCGGAGTGCAAAACCCACATTGCAGCCCATGATGATCCTGAAAGGCCTGTTGGATCACGTTCAGCGTGCCATCTTCGGCCGCCTGCCCCTCGATCGTGCCCACATCCGCGCCGTCTGCTTCCAGCGCCAGCATGTTGCAGGATTTGACCGCCTCACCATTCACGTGCACTACGCACGCGCCACATTGAGCCGTGTCGCAGCCAATATGTGTGCCTGTCAAATTCAGGTGGTCGCGTAGAAATCCGGATAATAGAGTCCGCCCTTCAACATCACCGCTGACGGCAACGCCGTTCACGGTCATTGAGACCTTGGTCATAAGATCCTCCCCTTTTTTTGGCTTATTTGCTAAGCCAGAGTTAAACACGGTAAATTTCGTTTGAGAACAAAAATATTTGCCTGATTTTTCCGCAGTTTCGCTGATCAGCCTTCTAACAATGATGCGTCTACCAAACGGGGCAAAATTGCCGTTGCGTCATTTACTCTTGGCAGCGCGGGGCTGTGGCCGCGTCGGGATTTCTTTTAGCAGCCCACCGACACCCATCCCTGCGATGTCCGCGCCCGTCGTTTCGATTCCGCAAGCAACGCGGGACAAGACCCAATCCGCCCCGTTCAATGCTGGTGAGCGCGCGCATCCGGGCAAACCGATGATGGGGCGCCCGCCGGAAGATCCCAAAAACAACAGGTTCCCCGGATCGACCGGCATTCCAAACCGGTCGACGATACCCCCCGCCGCCCGCACAGAAGCAGGCGCCACATCATCTTTATCCGACGTGGCCGATCCGGTCAGGATCATGACGATCTCACCCCGAATGGCCGAAATCGATGCTGTTAAGTCGCCCATCCGATGCGGCACCACCTGAACATCTGACAGATTCATACCCAAAGCCTCAACCCGGCTACGAATAGCAGCGATACCTTTTTCATTAGATGGCCCGCCAGCAATGTCGGTAACGATGAGACCCGCATTTTCGTATTTGGGCACCGATAACCGAATAGCGTCCTGCGCATGACGGGCCGCACTCTCAACGTCGGATCGAGGTACGGCATAAGAAATCACCTTGATCGTCGCGACCATGCCGCCAGCCGCCATCTGCTGATATTGCGGCACCGTCGCAACAGTGATCATCGGATTGACCTGATTGAACTTTTGCAAGGCATCGGTATCCAGCACCGCGACGCCTGGTCCATTTGCTAAAAGGTTGACCCGGCCTGTAAAGGCTTCGGTGACACGCAGATTTGCCTGTGTGGGACTTGGTGCAAGCGCTTCTGCCAGCAGCGCTGCGGCTTCGTCCTCATGGCAATCACCTTGCTCCAGTCTCGCGACTGTGACCTCGGTCAGACTGGCTTGGTGCAACTCGGCTATGTGCTCGGACGAAAGCGTTATACCTTTCCTAAGCTTGCGGTTTCCCGCTTTGACGGAATGGGCTAATATCGCGCCGTCGGCGTCGGAAACGGGTACCGGACCAAACTTCACGCTCTGCCTCGCAGGACCGCCGTCATCTGCGCCAGGATCGCAACGGCTATCTCAGACGGTCCAGCCGCCCCGATATCAAGCCCAACAGGTCCGTGAATCAGTGAAATCTGGTCATCGTTGAACCCGGCCTGCTTCATCCGCTCCACGCGTTTGGCATGTGTGCGCTTAGATCCGAGTGCGCCGATGTAGAACACATCGGCCGCCAAACCGGCCTGAAGCGCGGGGTCATCAAGTTTGGGGTCGTGGGTCAGCAACACAAGCGCCGTGCGCGAGTCGAGACCCAGCTTTGATACAGCCTCATCCGGCCAATCCGTAAGGATGGTTTCTCCGGGAAAACGTGCGTCCGATGCGAAGGCCTCGCGCGGATCTATAATCGCCGGGTCATAACCCGCGATCCGGGCCATCGGCACCAGAGCTTGGGCGATGTGCACCGCTCCCACCACTATCAACCGTAACGGTGGGTTGTGGACAGCGACAAAGGTTTGCCCATCCTCTTCGAACCCGGACCTGTCCATACGCAAGCGTTCGGAATAGGCATTTCGGCGCAACGCGCGCTGGCCCGTCTCGACATTGACTTCATAGGCCAAGGGCTCGCGCCGCGCCCGTGCCGCGACCAGTTCGGCCAGCATTGGTTCGGGCAGGACCTTGCCGACCGGTTCAACCAAAACCCTGATCGTACCGCCGCAGGCCAGACCGACGGCAAACGCATCCTCGTCGCTTACACCGAACTCTAGCAGCCTTGCCTCGCCTTCCTCTATGGCTTCCAGCGCTTCGACGATCACGGCACCTTCGACGCAACCACCAGAAACCGAGCCTTCGATCCGACCATCGCCCGCAATGACCAACTGCGCGCCTACACGGCGCGGCGCGCTGCCCCAGGTCTCAACCACAGTGGCCAAAGCCGCGCCCTTCCCGGCGCGATACCATTTTAGTGCGGTTTCCGGGCTGCTATCGAATCGTTCCATTTAGACCTCCGGCCGTGCTTGGGTTCAACATAGTCAGCTTTGGAGCAATGAAAAGCGCTCAGCGGGTCGATCTTGTGGCGCTAACAAGCCGATTTCGAACTCACATTCACAAATTGTTGAATGTTGGAAGGCGTCATTCTAGCCTGCATGCGATTCCGGGGCCTATTCGGGATCGTCCCAACATATTTCATAGCGGAGACAAACAGTTGAAACGCATTCTTACACTCGGAGCAGCGATCGGCCTGTTGACTGCCAGCACCGGCTGGGCTGACACATTTCTGAAATACGGCGAGGTCGAAGGCTGGAAGGTTTTCATCGATCAGGACAAGAAATCCTGCCTTATCGAAGCGGTTGATGACGCTGAAAATGTCGTGCAGATGGGCCTGACCGAAGATCGCGGCGTTGGCTATGTTGGTGTCTTCACCAAGGCCAAAACCAACATCAAGAAAGGCGAGAAAGAGGCTGTTGCCATCCTTATCGGCGACAATATTTATGTCGGAGAAGCCACCGGTATGAAGGGGAACATCACCAAGGGCTATTCGGGCGGGTATGTTCTGTCAGACGACCCTCAGTTCGCAGATGATCTTGCCAAGAAGAAGGTGATGGTCGTTTTCCCGGAGAAAGAGTTCGCCTTCACCGTTGACCTGACTGGCACTTACAAAGCCATGGAAATGGCACGGAAGTGCAATGAAGAGCAGCTTTCGTAACAGCTAGTCTGAAAGCGCGGACATCAGCCGCGCTTTCTGCCCCTGATCATCTGGTTGCGAAATCACGGCGGCCAGATCTTCCAGCGACGCAATCGAATGCCCGGCGCGGAAGCTGTCGACATGTGGAAGCATTGTCGCCACACCCTGAGCTTTCGGTGCGAACCCGTCCCAGCGCAGCAATGGGTTCAGCCAAATCAGACGCCGCGACGACAGGTGCAGGCGCTCGATTTCCTTTTCCAGCATCTCGGGATCGCCCCGCTCTAACCCGTCGGTGATCAACAACACGACCGCCCCCTGCCCCATGACGCGCCGCGACCAGTCGCGATTGAACTGATGCAGGCATTCTCCGATCCGGGTTCCGCCTTCCCAGTCCTGTGCCTCGGCCCCAGCAGCGGCCAGCGCTGCATCGACATCACGTTGATGCAGATGGCGGGTGATGTTGGTCAGGCGTGTGCCAAACGTGAATGCGTGCACTTTGGCCCAACCTGCGCCTTTGGCATTCGAAACCGCGTGTAGAAAGTGCAGAATGATCCGACTGTATTGGCTCATCGACCCGGATATATCGCACAACGCCACCAAATTCGGCCACCGAGGTTTGGGTTGCAAGTGCGCGATATCACGTAGTTCGCCACCCTGCCGCATCGCTGACCTAAGTGTCCGAGCGCGATCAATGCGGTGACCGAGGTGACTGGCCTGACCTCGGCGAGACTCAATGGGTTTGACCGGTAAGTTCAGGCGCGACAGCATGCGTTTGGCCTGGGCGATCTCGGATGTACTCATCTGTTCGAAATCGAGGTTGCGCAAGCGTTCTTCAGATGACGCGGTTTGGGTTGCGTCGATCTCGATCTCGCTTTCCTCTTGTTGCTCGGTTGATTCTGGCAAGTCGCGTTCGACGCCATCCAACAAGGCCTCAGCCGCCCGCTTTTCAGCCGCATCCGCTTTGCGCTCCTCCTGAACACCGCGAATGGCGGGCAGCATCATGGACATCATATGTTCTAGATACCGCGGATCGCGCCAATAGAGGCGGAAGACTTGCGCAAAAACCGTTCGATGTTCCGGCCGGTTCACGAAACAGGCATGCAGCGTCCAGTAGAAATCTCGTTTCTCGGTGAACCCCGCAGCCTGCACGGCGCGGATCGCGTCAACCACGCGCCCAGTTCCTATCGGCAGTCCGGCCTTGCGCAAAGCGCGCGCAAAATGGGTGATGTTCTGGGCCAGTTTGGGGTTGTCCGGTATATCGAGTGGGAGTTGTTCGGCCATCAAACCCCCGAAATATTTTCGAACAGATGAAGCATCAGGCCGGTTCGAGATCGGCTTTCGCCTGATCCAGAATGCGTTTGGCCTCGGACCCCTGCAACTTTTGGATGTCGTCCTGGTATTTCAGGATGGCACCCAACGTATCGCCGATTACTTCGGGACTGAGGTTGATAACGTCCAGCGCCAGCAGGCACTTCGCCCAATCGATGGTCTCGGCTACCCCCGGTTTCTTGAACAAATCTTCAGTGCGCAAGCGCTGAACAAAGGCGACCACCTCACGGCTCAGCGCTTGCGCCGCTTCGGGAGCCCGGGCGTGCAGGATTTCGATTTCGCGCGCAAAGTCAGGGTAATCGACCCAATGATATAGGCAGCGGCGTTTCAGTGCGTCGTGTACTTCGCGCGTACGGTTCGAGGTAACGATCACGATCGGCGGTTCTGGAGCTTTGACAGTACCAAGCTCGGGGATCGTGACCTGAAAGTCACTGAGCGCCTCCAGCAAGAAAGCCTCAAAAGGTTCGTCGGTCCGGTCTAATTCGTCAATTAGCAATACAGGTGCCCCATTGGCATCCGGACGCATGGCCTGCAGCAAGGGGCGTTCGATCAGATAGTCATCCGAGAACAGCTCGGTCTGCAACGCGCCTCGGTCCGCCCCACCCGACGCTTCTGCGGTTCGGATCGCCACCATCTGGGCGGGGAAATTCCACTCATACACAGCGGAAGAGGCATCAAGGCCTTCGTAACACTGCAACCGGATCAAGCGGCGGCCTAGTCCTGCGGCCAGCGCCTTGGCAATTTCGGTTTTGCCGACGCCCGCCTCACCTTCCAGAAACAGAGGCCGACCAAGTTTCAGCGAAAGAAACACAACCGTCGCCAAAGCCCGGCCACAGACATAACCCTCAGAGCCCAAAAGCTCTTGCACGGCATCGATGGAGTTTGGCTGTGTCATGAGTTCCCCTTTTTCCTGCGCCCCAACAGGTCATGACCACAACCAGAGGTCAAGACCACCATCCGTCAGTGACTTACGGCGATCTGTCTCATCGGCAAGGGCAAGAGGGTCTTTCACCACCCAAGCGGCTGTGTTAGCCGGGGGCCATGACCCAATCCCTGACGATCCGCCGCCCCGATGACTGGCATTTGCATCTGCGCGATGGCGCGATGCTGCAAGCCGTCTTGCCTGAAACCGCGCGCCATTTTGCCCGTGCCATCATCATGCCGAATCTGGTTCCGCCCGTTGTCAAAGGTGACGACGCAGCAGCTTATCGGGACCGCATCCTTGCTGCTCTGCCTGAGGACATGACGTTTGAGCCGCTGATGACGCTCTACCTGACAGAAGACACAGACCCGGCGGATGTGGCCGCCGCACATGCAAGCGGATTGGTCAAGGCGGTAAAGCTTTACCCGGCTGGGGCAACAACCAACTCGTCTTCTGGCGTTCGCGATTTCGACAAGGTACGCCCGGTGCTGGAGAAGATGGCCGAGATCGGTCTGCCGCTATGTGTGCACGGCGAAGTCACGGATGCCGAGATCGATATCTTCGATCGCGAGGCGGTGTTCATCGACCGCGTTCTTGATCCGATTCGCATAGCAACACCCGGACTGCGCGTGGTGATGGAGCACATCACGACGTCAAACGGCGTGGATTACGTCAAGGCGAACGAGAAAGATCTGGGTGCGACGATTACAACGCATCACCTGATCATCAACCGCAACCACATTCTGGTTGGCGGCATCAAGCCGCATTACTACTGCTTGCCGGTCGCCAAGCGCGAAGAGCATCGGCTGGCGCTGCTGACCGCCGCGACATCAGGCGATACGCGTTTCTTCTTGGGCACAGACAGCGCGCCGCACACCGATGCAAATAAGGAAATGGCCTGTGGCTGCGCTGGCTGTTTCACTGCAACCAATACGATGTCACTGCTGGCCGAAATGTTCGAACGAGCGGATGCGTTGGACAAGCTAGAGGCGTTCACGTCACTCAGCGGCTCGGCCTTCTATCGCCTGCCAGTAAACGAAGAGACCATCACGCTGACCAAAGGCGATGAGGTCGTCTATCCGGCCAAAATCGAAAGCGGCGACGGCCCCGTGACCGTATTCGATCCGGGCTTTCCACTGCATTGGCGCGTCGCTTAATCAGTTAGCCTTTCAGCCAAATCCGCTGCGCGCCCACCGGTGCGTAGCATTGACCAGATGGCGTCTGCCTCATCCCCTCCGATCAGCTTCGCCGCTTTCTCCCTGACGCGATCTTCGCGATCCGATAGAGACATCGGAGCCAGCAGATCATGGCTGGCCTCGCGGCGCGCGCCGTCCCGGCGTAACAGGGACAGATGGGCTTGTGTCTCGGATAGACTCTCATCCGCCTCGACCGTGATCCGGTCCCTTAAGGATTGCAGTCTTGGATCAGCACAAATCTTGTCGGAATAGCTCCCAGGCAGAGCTGTATCGTAGCCCATTGCCTGCATAGCAATCACGGTACGATAGGAAAACTTCGCTCCTAACCCACTGGTCGGCTGCAGTTGATTGCACACACTCATCCAGCGGGGGTGGGTTTTGATCTTGATCTCGGCCACCTCGGGCTCGGCGATGTCGAGATCGCGCGCAGCCTCAAGCGCCGCGTGCAGGCCATGGCAGCAAGCGTGGAATTTGTGGCTGATGCTTTCGAACAGCCACTCGTCCCCCAAACCATCAAGCGCAGCAGCTAAATCGTCAGCCCCCAAATGTGTCGCCCCAAACCCAAACGGGCCTTCCAATGCGTCAGCACCGGGTTGAAAACCGTTGCGGATCAACTGGGCGGCCTCAACCCCGTTCGAGGCCGCAAGTCCAGCGTTATAGGGTTTACCCATAGTCCCGAACTGTGATTTCTGCCCTGAGGCCCGGGTCGCGGTTAGCCCCAGCAGGTCACGCATCTGCTTTACGTCAAATGCCATAATCCGACCCGCAGCCACCGCAGCCCCAAACGCACCAGCCGTGGCTGTTTGGTGAAAACCAGCCTGATAATGACCACGACCAAGCCACAAACCGATGCGGATCGATAACTCCATTCCCACTAGCGCTGCCTCAAGCAGATCGACCAGAGGTCGGTCTTCCCACGCAGTAAGAGCAAGGGCTGCAGGAAAAACAGCAACCGATGGATGACCGATATGAGCGAAATGCGTGTCGTCATAATCAAGCGCATGAGAAATGGTACCATTCACCAGCGCAGCTGCGCGTAGCGGCGCATCACCGCCTCCGAACAAACGCGCCTGTGCGGCACCGCTCTCGGAAAGAACCATCTGACGTATGATGCGGGAAACCGGCTCATCTGCGCCTGCCCGCCCCACAGCAAGCCAGTCCAACGCGGATAGAGATGTCACGATACGAGCCTGCGCCGTGGTCGACACAGAACCAGCAGCAAACTCGGCAAGGGCAGTTGTCAAATCGGTCATGTGGCGCAGTCTAGCGCGCGCCGCTCGGGCGTAAAGCCTCAGCCGTACAGGACGGCAGCACGTTGTTCAAATGCTCGGACGATACGGTGCATGGCTTCGTTGAAAACCACGCCAATGATTCCTTGCAGAACCGCGTTCTTGAATTCGAAATCAACGTGGAACGAGACGTTGCAGCCATCATCCGTATCTTCGAACTCCCAATCCGAGCGCATATATTTGAAGGGGCCGTCCAGATACTCGGTATCGATCCGTTTAAGCTCATCAAATAGCGTGACCCGACTGCCAAAGCGTTCGCGGAACACCTTGAATGAAATCACCAGATCCGCCTCCATCACCTTGCCATCTCCGGCTTGATAGGTCCGACGAATGCGGGCCGCCGCGCACCATGGCAGGAACTCGGGGTATTTCGCCACATCCGCGACCAGGTCATACATCTGCTGAGCGGTGTAAGGCAGCGGGCGGGTCTCGGAATGGGTTGGCATGATATCCGGGATTAACTGGTGACAATGGCGCGTGATTTCGTATGTTGCGCGCCAAAGATCAAGGGGGCAGCGATGAGCCAGCGCGCATATGTGATAGATGAGATGATCTCGGCCAAGGCAATTGCTGCCCGGATCGAAGAGCTTTGCCGCGAAATAACGGCTGAATTCGGCGGCACCGACAAGCTGGTCGTTGTCGGCCTGCTGCGCGGCAGCTTCGTCTTTATCGCTGATCTGGTGCGTGAGCTGGACCTGCCCATCGAGGTCGATTTTCTTGAGGCATCATCCTACGGAGACTCGATGGAAAGCAGTCGAGAAGTTCGTATTCTTAAGGACTTACGCGGCGCTATTGAAGGGCGCGATGTTTTGGTGGTCGAGGATATCGTGGATACTGGCCATACCCTGAACCACGTCTCCAAGCTGCTCCGCACCCGCAAGCCGCACCGGTTGAAATCCATCGCCCTTCTGGACAAACCCAGCCGGCGCGAGGTTGATTTCCGCTCGGACTGGATCGGGTTTGAAATCCCTGATGAATTTGTCGTGGGTTATGGCATCGACTATGCGCAGCGCAATCGCAACCTGCCGTTTATCGGCAAGGTTCGATTTGTCGAAGATCAGGACTGATGAGTCTGCGCCATTTTGTTCGCATGTCGAAATGGGGGCGAAACCCGCCCTCGGAACGGCGCGTGAAACTGGTGTTTGGCGCGATCCTTATCTGCCTGATGATTGCCGGAATTGAATATATGGGTTGGTGGCCCGAATGGGCAGAAAGCCAGCCCAGAAAACTCAGGCCTTGAGCGTTTGTTCGATAGCAGCCAAAAAAATATCTGTCCCGATCGGGATCAAAGCATCCGGGAAATCATAGTCGGGGTTGTGTAGCTGCGGATGATCCCGCCCCGCGCCTAGCCAGAACATGGCGCTTTTTGCGCCTTTTCCGAACTGCCCGAAATCTTCCGAAAACCTTTGTGGTGTCGCAACCAGCTTGCAAGGAATGTCGCGGCTTTGGCAGGCCTCTGACAGGATCTGCACGGCTTCACCCGAATTTGTGCAAGCCTCAAACACATCGTCATAGGTGATTTCAACACCTAATCCCTGTGCCTGAGCACGTGTAGTCACCAGCTGTTCTGCGTCGCGGATCAGGCTTGCCATCCGGCTGTCCGAGACCGTGCGCAGGGTCACCCACAGTTCGGCCTGACCGGGTGCGATACCAAAAGTGGCCTCACCCAGCCTAGCATGGGTTACCGTTGTCAGCGCATATTCTGCATCCAGCGCCCCACCTTGCCCCAGAATGGCCAAAGCAGGCATAAGCTCTGCCAGCGCACCGGCTGGCGACACTCCATCCTGAGGAGCCGCCGCGTGAGAGGTTTTGCCCGTCAAAACAATTCGCATCCCACGCGAGGCGCAATTCGCCGGACCCGAGCAAAGCTCAACCCCGCCCAATTCCAAACCCGGCAAATTGTGCAAAGAAAACACATAGTCAGGAGCGATATCCGCAAACTTGGGATCAGCACGATAGGCAATCGCACCTTGACCGGTTTCTTCGGCGGGTTGAAAAATCAGAACCACCCGCCCCTTGGTCGGACGCTTGTCCCCCAATACAAAGGCAACACCAAGCACCATCGCCATATGGCCATCATGCCCGCAAAGATGCCCCTTTCCGGGATGTTGCGACGCGTATCGTGCACTTGAGATTTCCTGAATCGGCAAACCGTCCAATTCACATCGGATTCCGATGGTTGGTCCGGGCTGTCCGCTATCATAAACCGCCGCGACACCGTGGCCACCGATACCTGTCAGAACCGCATCGGGATCACACGCCTGAAGCAAGTTCGAGATACTCGTCGCGGTTCCACGTTCCTCGCCCGATATCTCAGGCACTTGATGCAGTTCATGGCGCTTTTCGGTAAGCCAGGATTGAAGTTCGGGTTTCACCTCTGGTTCAACTTCTTTTGTCGAGCTTCGCGCAAACGGGCGAAATCATCGCCCGCGTGGTAAGACGACCGGGTCAAAGGAGTTGCCGAGACCATAAGGAAACCTTTGCCGAATGCAGCTTTTTCATAGGCCGCAAACTCTTCGGGTGTAACAAAGCGGTCAATGCCATGATGCTTGGGTGTTGGCTGCAGATACTGACCGATAGTCAGAAAATCGATATCCGCCGCGCGCATGTCATCCATGACCTGACGAACTTGCTGCTCGTCCTCGCCCAGTCCGACCATTATGCCGGATTTGGTGAAAATGGACGGGTCCATTTCTTTGACCCGCTGCAGTAAGCGCAATGAGTGGAAATATCGCGCACCGGGACGTACCTGAGGATATAGGCCCGGCACCGTTTCAAGATTGTGATTGAACACATCTGGCTTGGCCTCGACAACAATCTCAAGCACTGAGGGATCGCATTTCAGGAAATCCGGCGTCAGAATCTCGATTGTAGTCTTGGGCGAGCGGTGGCGTACTGCGCGTATGGTTTGGGCGAAATGGTCAGCCCCTCCATCCTGCAGGTCATCCCGGTCCACGGATGTGATGACCACATGGTTCAAGCCCAGCTTCTGCACCGCATGCGCCACGCGACCCGGTTCAAATGCATCCAGAGTATCCGGCTTACCGGTCGCGATGTTGCAGAATGTACAGCCGCGCGTGCAAATCTCGCCCATGATCATCATGGTCGCGTGACCCTGGCTCCAGCACTCACCCACATTCGGGCATCCGGCTTCTTCGCAGACGGTGACCAGATTGTTGTCACGCATGATCTTATGCGTCTCGGCATAGCCCTTGCCACCCGGCGCTTTGACCCGAATCCAGTTCGGTTTGCGCGGAGCCGCATTGTCAGGTCGATGTGCCTTTTCGGGGTGTCTTTGCTCGGGTATTTTCAGATCACGCACGGCTGGCTTTCCTGACTTTGGGTCAATTTTCTTTGTTCATAACATAGACCGACTCATTTGGTTACACCAGCGGCGCATAGCCGCTATGCGGCACGTCTACGCGCCTGCAGCGAAAGTGACCACGCACATCATTTTACGCATTACTTATAATGCTTTAACGCCATCAAAGATATTATGCTTTTGCAGCATATATATCATTGAAGCCGAGATAGAATCATTTTAACTCTCGCGGCAAACATATGTGAATCACAGGATTTTGATGATGAAAACCGGTGCAAAACTACCTGACGTAACCTTCCACACCCGTGTCCGCGATGAGGCCGTCGAAGGCCCCAACCCGTTCCGTTGGGAAGACAAGACAACTGCGGATTATTTTGCAGGCAAGCGCGTTATCCTGTTCTCGCTGCCCGGCGCATTCACCCCGACATGCTCGACCTATCAATTGCCTGGTTTCGAAAAAGGCCACGGCGATTTTGCGGCCAAGGGCATCGATGCAATCTACTGCATGTCCGTCAACGACAGCTTTGTCATGAACAAATGGGCCGCCGATCAGGGTCTGGAAAACGTCAAGGTCATTCCTGATGGATCCGGTGAGTTCACGCGTAAAATGGGTATGCTGGTCGACAAGGACAATCTGGGCTTTGGCAT
Organism: Ruegeria sp. D6; assembly: GCF_056534365.1. Classification (NCBI taxonomy): domain Bacteria; kingdom Pseudomonadati; phylum Pseudomonadota; class Alphaproteobacteria; order Rhodobacterales; family Roseobacteraceae; genus Ruegeria; species Ruegeria sp. D6. The sequence continues at coordinate 1,183,445 of NZ_JBQFPH010000001.1, forward strand.
GCGCTCATGGCGTTACGCAGCCATCGTCAACGATGGCGTTGTGGAGGCATGGTTCGAAGAGCCCGGCCTGATGGATAACTGCCCCGAAGACCCTTACGGCGTGTCGTCCCCAGAAAACCTAATGAAGCATCTGGACGAAGCCCGCGAACCGGCGCTGGTATAATCCTGTCATGCACTACTCTGAAAGGCCCGCCATTTCGGCGGGCCTTTTTTGTTAGGTTCGAGTTTTAGCTACCACGTCTTCACCGACCTGCCGGATTACTTGCGCCAATCGATCGAACCACTCCTCCGCTCCGGTCGAGCTGCGACGCACCAGGCCAATGGTCCTCGCCGGTTGCGGCGCACCAAATCGCAACAATCGCAATCCGGGGACTGCATCCGTCTCGGCCTGCGCCGCAAGTTCAGGCATCAACGTCAGGCCAAACCCTTCGGCGACCAAACGCGACAACGTGGCAAGTGAGGACGCACCCATATTAATTTGGCCGCTGGTACGATCCTGACCGCAAACTTCTAGCGCCTGATCTGTCAGGCAGTGCCCGTCTTCCAACAGCATCAATTGCGCTGTCTTCAAGTCCACAGGCCGCAACTCTTCCGGGCTGATGGTCAATCGATTCAGGCGAGTCTGACTTCCTGCCAGCAAGAACCGATCTTCGAACAGTGGCTCTTCGTGGAAAGTTCCATTTCCCAAGGGTAGCGCCAGTACGGCGGCATCTATTTCGCCCAAGCCCAACATGGATAGCAGCCGCTCGGTCCGGGCCTCGCGAATCTGAACCCGTAACGAGACATCCGCAGCCCGCAACCCAGCCAGCACCCCCGGCAGCAAATAAGGTGCAACCGTAGGAATAATCCCGATCGACAGGGACCTATGGCCACCCGAATGGTCGCGTGCAAACCGGTCCAACCGTTCGGCCGCGTTCAGGACATGTTGGGCATAGTCCAAAACGTCTCGACCAAGTGGTGTCAACAGGATGTCGCGGGCCTGCCGTTCGAACAACGGCCCACCGATCGAGTCTTCCAGTGACTTGATTTGAACTGAAAGCGCAGGCTGCGAAACATGGCAGACCTGCGCGGCACGGCCAAAGTTACGCTGTTCGGCGACGGCCTGGAAATATTGCAGCTGGCGGAAGGTGAAATTCATAACCCCTGACTATCATTTGGGGTCATTTCCGCAAGGCCGGTATATGGCTGCATGAATCGTTCAGCCGATCATCCGATCCCGCTCGGTCTGGTCCTCGTAGTGGCGCTTCAGCCTTTGCAACGCGATCCGCAGCACGATCTTGCCTGATCGCGCAGACCAGCCCATCCGCTTTTCAGCCAGCTCAAGCCCTTCTAAATAACAACAACAGCGCAGCGCGACGTCGCTCAAACCCGGCCCAAGGTCAGACAGCGCGCGGGCCACACGATCTCTGGCACCAGAAGGTCCTCGCCCCACATGGCTATCCGAGGCAAAGTCACCGCGTCCACCGCCTGTCAGAAAGCGATCCCAATTTTGTGTGACCTGAGGTCCGATCTGCGCCAGTTCGAAATCCTCACGCAAGCGCTCGCCTGCGCTCACCAGAGTTTCATCCAGAAACGGCTTGCCATCCCGGTCGCGGCGGCGCGCCAAAGCGATCAGCGGGCTTTCCACAGTGCTGTAACGGACGCGAGGCTGCGATGGCGCCCTTGCACCCGCAGTTGCGGGTTTGAATGCGGCCTGCGCTTCCGCCATGCCAAATTCATTCTGCGTACGCGCCCGGTTTTCGGCCTCGGCAATCAAATGACTTAGTGCAGCCCTGCCCGAGGTTGAAATCCGGTAGCGCGAAATCCGACCCGGACTATCGCATGAAATCCAATCATTCAGCGCCAGAGCCTGCGCGATCCGGCAATCTACAACTGCTGTTTTGGTAGTTCCTCCTTTGCCGTTGTCCCGAACCACAACAGCCTTGTCCATATCCTCGGCCACGGCAAGCACGGCACCGGATTCACACATGCGCCTCAGTACACGCAGCGACTCGCGCTCGAATTCGTCGTCTTGGGCTTCGGGCCGTCCTGCCTCAGACGTCACGATTGCAAAAGAAGAACCTGTGCGCTCCATTGGCGCAAAGTGTGATTGGGCCAGAGAATGCAGAGCTGCATCCACCAAAGGATCGTCCCTGCGCATCTCAACCCTGCGGATCTGACGCAGAATGGTCGAGGCATGGCACCCTGCGGACCGCGCAATATCCCGAATAGATCGCCCTGACTCCGTATGGTCCAGATATCGTTGCGCCCCTTCGGGAACCCATGCCGGAACAGTGAATGCCACGCTGTTTTCCATATTTCTTCGCCCTCGTCGACAAAACAAACTGACAGTTTTAGCCGTCGGATTCTTAGTTAACCAAATCTAACTAGAGTTGCTTTCATTACTCGTTCGTTAATCACAGACGGCACAGAGCAGAATTGATTCAAAAAGATAAACAGTGGTGAAACCATAGTTCGGGGTGATCCCGCACAAGGCAACACCCGCTTAGGTTGTGTCACATTTCAGACAGCGAAATTGAAAAAGAAGGAAAGCTGCCGTGCAGGACCTGATGACCATGATCACCACACTCCGCCGCCCGCGACTACTGGCCCGTGCCGCCAAGATCGGGGCGCAGGACTATAATCGCGACCGCCACCTGCAACGGCTTCTTGGGTATGGATCAACGCCGGCCACTGGAGCAGCGTTGATCCGTTTGCTGGAATTGGAGCGTGAGACTAACGCGCAGCGCATCGAAGATGATGCGGCCTATTCACTGGTTCGCCATCTTGATCTGCTGATTGCATTGAATGGCGAAGCGCAACTGTATCAGGCCAGTCGCGCAACGCAGTATCAGTAATCAGGTGAACGCGTCCGGCATCGATGCTTTCTTTTCGGCAACATATGCGTCGAGCGCCGCCTTTACATCAGGGTCAAGCTGCGGCTGCTGGTAGTTCGCCAACAGATGCTCAACCCGTGCCGAAGCCAGCGTCCGTGTATCGCGGGCGCCTTCTTCTTCCCAGGTCTCAAACGGCTTATAATCCAAGAGATCGGTTTTCCAGAACGCTTCCTTGAAGTTGGCTTGCGTATGGGCACAACCTAAATAGTGACCTCCGGGACCGACTTCGCGGATGGCGTCCATCGCCTGTGCATTCTCATCATAGGCCACACCTTTGGCCAATCCGTGCAAGACGCCCAACTGATCGGCATCCATGACGAATTTCTCGAAATCCGCCACCAAGCCGCCTTCGAGCCAACCGCAGGAATGCAGCATGAAATTCACACCCGACATAAGGCCCATGTTCAACGAGTTCGCGGTCTCATACGCAGCTTGCGCATCCGGCAATTTTGAACCACAGAACGAACCCGCAGAGCGATATGGCAAACCCAGTCGGCGCGCCAACTGACCCGCACCATAAGTGACGTGCGAAGCCTCTGGGGTGCCAAAGGTCGGCGCTCCTGAATTCATGTCGATCGACGATACGAACGCCCCAAAGATCGCAGGAGCACCCGGACGGATGATCTGGCTATATGCTACACCTGCCATGACCTCGGCCAGAACCTGCGTCAGCGTGCCCGCGACCGAAACCGGTGCCATAGCACCACCAACGATGAACGGCGAAATAATGCAGGCCTGATTGTTTGCGGCATAAACTTCCAGAGAACCCATCATCACGTCGTCAAAGGTCATCGGCGAGTTGATGTTGGTCAACGATGTCATCACGGTGTTGTTCTGCACGAACTCTTTGCCGAACAGAATCTCGCACATCTCGATCGAATCCTGCGCCCGGCTAGGATCAGTGACCGAACCCATGAACGGTTTGTCGGACAGTGTCATATGCGCCATCAGCATGTCCAAATGGCGCTTGTTTACCGGAATATCTGTCGGTTCGCAGACCGTACCGCCCGAATGGTGCAGCCACTTGGACATGTAGGCCAGCTTCACGAACTTGTTGAAATCGTCCATTGTCGCGTAACGACGTCCGCCTTGCGCATCGCGTACGAACGGAGGACCATAGACCGGAGCCAGAACCATATTGCGGCCGCCGATGACTACCGATTTCTCAGGATTGCGGGCGTGCTGGGTAAATTCGCTAGGGGCGGTCTTGATCAGCTCACGTGCCAGGCCGCGCGGCAGGCGGACGCGCTCACCATCCACATCTGCACCCGCGTCTTTCCAGCGCTCAAGCGCTGCCGGATTGTCTACGAAATTGACGCCAATCTCAGCCAATACGGTTTCCGCATTGGTTTCGATAATCTCCAGCGCCTCTTCGTTGAGGACCTCGAAATTGGGGATATTGCGTTCGATATATTTCGCGGTTTCGATCTTGACCGCCGTACGCTCGGCACGACGGGCGGCACCACCGCCACCCCGTGCCCTGCGCCGGGTGTTTGCCTCTGCCATTGAGTAAATCCCGTGATTGGTTGGTTTGGTAGATGTGTTACATGAACGGCAAACTTCGCCACAGGTAGTTTACGGCGCTCTAGAGGTAAAAGCGACATGAACCGCGGGCCGCTGCGACATATGTCTGTCGGTTACTACTTTGCCTTTTTCTGCATAACGACAGTGTTTCCTGACACCTCGACCTCAACCCACCCCAGATGAGTGTACATTTCGCGGGTTGCACGCATCAGCCGATGTGTCCGCAAGCGCAGGACTGAAAGCCCGGCCTCAACGGCCTTAGCTTCAGCAACTGCAAGCAGTTGCCGCGCAATACCCTTGCCCTGAGCCTCTGGCGAAACGGCGAGATTGAATATCATCATAGCCTCGGCCTGTTGATCAAATATGATGACACCAAAAAATGTACCGTCCACTTCAGCAATGACGACCTGATGCTCTGCGATCTCTTCCTCGATACCAGACGTAACATCCGGCAGATCGGCAATGTCTCTCATCGCATCGGCATAAGCGCTTGCGATACAAACTTGTATCGACTTGGCGTCGCTTCGTTCGGCAGTTCTGAGTTTTATGGTGGTCATGTATCAGCCTCCTCGCTGAATTGACGTCATTACGCTTGCACAAGCAAGGCTTGCGACCTAATAGCCAATCATGACCCAAGACAGCCATGACCGCCTTTTGATCATCGACTTCGGCAGCCAGGTGACGCAGCTTATTGCCCGCCGCTTGCGCGAACTGAACGTCTATTGCGAAATCCACCCCTACCAGAACGTCACGATGGATTTCGTGCGAGAGATGGCGCCCAAGGCCGTCATTTTTTCGGGCGGCCCTGACAGTGTTACGCGCGAGGGTTCACCCCGCGCCCCGCAAGAGATTTTTGACTACGGCGTGCCGATCCTGGGCATCTGCTATGGTCAGCAGGTGATGATGCATCAACTGGGCGGCAAGGTTGAAAGCGGGCACGGCACCGCAGAATTTGGCCGCGCATTTGTTACTCCGAATAATCGGCTTGATATCCTCGATGGCTGGTTCGCCGAAGGTGACGAACAAGTCTGGATGAGCCACGGCGATCATGTAAGCGAAATCGCTCCGGGTTTTGAGGTGTTCGGCACTTCACCCAACGCGCCGTATGCCATCACGGCCGACGCCTCGCGTCATTTCTATGCGGTGCAATTTCACCCCGAGGTTCATCACACACCCAAGGGTGCAAAGCTCTATGAGAATTTTGTCAAACTGTCAGGGTTCAAGGGCGATTGGACCATGGGGGCTTATCGGGACGAGATGATCCGCAAGATCCGCGAACAGGTCGGGGACAAAAAAGTCATTTGTGGCTTGTCTGGCGGTGTCGACAGCTCGGTTGCGGCGATCCTGATACATGAGGCGATTGGCGATCAGCTGACCTGCGTGTTTGTCGACCATGGGCTGCTACGCAAGAACGAGGCTGCCGAAGTCGTCGGCATGTTCCGCGACAATTACAACATCCAGTTGATCCACGCGGACGAAAGCGAACTGTTCCTGGGTGAACTTGATGGACAATCCGATCCTGAAACCAAGCGCAAGATTATCGGCAAGCTGTTCATCGACGTGTTCCAGAAACACGCCGACACAATCGACGGCGCCGAGTTCTTGGCACAGGGCACCTTGTATCCAGATGTGATTGAATCCGTGTCGTTTTCAGGCGGTCCATCTGTGACCATCAAATCGCACCACAATGTGGGTGGCCTGCCTGAAAAGATGGGCCTGAAGCTGGTCGAGCCTCTGCGTGAACTCTTCAAGGACGAGGTCCGCGCGTTGGGCCGCGAGTTGGGCCTGCCCGACAGCTTCATCGGTCGCCACCCCTTCCCCGGCCCCGGCCTTGCCATCCGCTGCCCGGGTGAGATAACTCGCGAAAAGCTTGAGATCCTGCGCGAAGCCGATGCCATCTATATCGACCAGATTCGCAAACATGGTCTGTATGATGAGATTTGGCAGGCCTTTGTCGCCATTCTTCCGGTGCGCACAGTCGGTGTAATGGGGGATGGACGAACATACGATTATGCCTGCGCCCTCCGCGCGGTCACATCCGTCGATGGCATGACAGCGGACTACTATCCGTTCAGCCACGAATTCCTCGGTGAAACCGCCACGCGTATCATCAACGAAGTCAAGGGCATCAACCGGTGCACTTACGACATCACCTCGAAACCTCCCGGAACGATTGAATGGGAATGATTATTCCCCCTCGACAGTGCTGAAATGCACCGCGTTTGACGGGAGAAGGACAATTCGATGAGCAACTACTCGGTACATGAAACGGCAATCGTCGATGAAGGCGCGCAGATCGGAGATGGCTGCCGAATCTGGCATTGGGTGCACATCTGCGGAGGCGCCAAGCTGGGCCGAAATGTTTCACTCGGGCAGAATGTCTTCGTTGGGAACAAGGTCATAATTGGCGACGATTGCAAAAAATTCAGAACAACGTTTCGATCTATGACAACATCACGCTGGAAGACGGCGTATTCTGTGGGCCGAGCATGGTGTTCACGAATGTGTACAACCCGCGTTCATTGATCGAACGAAAGGCCGAATACCGCAATACTCTGGTAAAGAGAGGGGCCACGCTGGGCGCCAATTGCACAATCGTTTGCGGTGCCACAATCGGGGAATACGCTTTTATCGGCGCAGGTGCCGTTGTTAATTCTGACGTGAAGCCATACGCACTGATGGTGGGCGTCGCTGCAAAACAGATTGGCTGGATGAGCGAGTATGGCGAGCAGTTGGATTTACCTCTCACTGGTCGTGGTGAGGTTACCTGCCCTCATACCGGTGCTCGATACGTGTTGAACGGCGATTCGGTCAGCAAAGCTCTGCCAACCACCTGAGTATCAGAGCCAGCACGCCGAACGGCTAAGAACCCCTTTTATTTGCGGGTTCGCGTCAGAATACTGGCATCATCTAAGCCCCTCACCCAAAGCGATCATAGACGGCCAGACTTACATTTAGCCTTGCTTCATCGGGTAAAACGCAATCTATTCAGCCCGTTGCACCACAGCACATGTAAGAGATCTCATGAACAGCAATAAAATGCAGATCGGTAAGGCGGCGCTGTGGATGACAGGGGCGATCGCCTCATTCACATCGATGGCCATTGCCGGCCGCGAGCTGAGCGTGACGCACGACACCTTTGAGATCATGTTCTATCGCAGCCTAGTTGGTATCTGCGTGGTGGCAATCGTCCTCTCGGCTTCACGCAAATGGCATCAGGTAACCACCAAACGTCTTGGTTTGCATGGTATTCGGAACGTGTTGCATTTCACCGGGCAGAACCTGTGGTTCTATGCAGTAACGGTGATCCCGTTGGCCCAGGTCTTTGCACTCGAATTCACTCAACCCATCTGGGTGATCCTGCTATCCCCACTGCTGCTGCACGAGAGGTTGACCGCTTTGCGTCTGACCGCAGCCCTGATCGGATTTGCCGGGATTCTCATTGTGGCCCGTCCAGGGGCCGCCACACTTAGTCCCGGCGTTATTGCTGCGGCCGCATCTGCGATTTTCTTCGCGTTAACAGCAATATCGACCAAGTCCTTAACGCGCACAGCCAGCATCGGATGCATTATGTTCTGGCTTACTTTGATGCAGGCCGGTTTGGGTCTGGTTGCATCAGGTCTGGATGGGCAAATAACACTTCCAACCTTAACGACTGCGCCGCTTCTTTTGCTTGTCGGCTTGGCAGGCCTATTGGCCCACTACTGTATTACCAATGCCCTGGCCATCGCGCCTGCGACCGTGGTCGTGCCGTTTGATTTTGCACGCCTTCCGACCATCGCGATCCTCGGGATGGTCATTTATCACGAGCCGCTGGATCACTGGACGCTTCTGGGGGCCGTGGTGATCTTTGCCGGGATTTTCCTGAACGTTTGGTCCGAGAACCGTAACAATTCAGCAACACCCGCATAGAGCTATTTTGCTGAATAACGCTCCGTCACCGGTTGACCCAATTTTAAAGTTTAAGACAGTAAAAAGCGGTAACGAGGCCGAATACGCCCAATGAGGATGCGTATAACAGGCAATTTGGACAGTGTAGGGAGGAATATATGAAACGAGTGTTGTTGCACACATGCGCGTTGTGCATTGGGGCAACCGCGGCGCAGGCCGGCGGCCTAGACCGAAGTGGGCAAGGTGTTAACATCCTGTTCGAAGAGGGATCTGTCGTGCAGTTTCGGCTTGGGTATACAAAGCCGGATGTAAGCGGATCGATGGAGGATCAAATCCCGACCAGCCCGACGTTTGGGGAAACGATTGACTCGGGCAATGTCTCGAACAGCTTTTTCACGCCGCATCTGGCATACAAGACTTCTTTGACCGAAAAGCTCGACTTCGCGCTGGTTTATGACGAGCCGTTTGGCGCGGATATCGACTATTCTTCGGATTATCCCTTGTCGCAGAATGTCTTGGCTCTGGCAGGTCTTCCCGGAGCAACAACTGACGTGCTTCGCGCAAAAGCAGATACCGATGCGATCACGGCTTTGCTTCGCTACAAATTGGATGGTGGCTTTAGTGTTATCGGTGGTCTCCGCGCCCAGCGTCTGAAAGCAAGTGTTTCAGTTCCGATCGCTGGTGCAAGCACAACACCATTCGCGTCCGGCGGATACCGCGTTGAAACCGATGCCGAGATCGATTTCGGTTACGTTGTCGGTGTTGCTTGGGAACGGCCAGATATCGCCGCACGGGTCGCTCTGACCTATAACTCGAAAATCACACATGATCTGTCGCAGACCGAAGCCAACGATGCCATCACTGGAATTGTACCACCCGGCATACCCGTCGTGGGTCGCGTCAGCGCTGATTCATCGACCGAGGTTGTGACGCCTCAATCGGTCAATCTCGATTTCCAAACAGGTGTCGCGCCAAAAACCCTGTTGTTTGGTTCGATCCGTTGGGTTGACTGGCCGCAAACCGTGTACGCACCGCCGGTCTATACTGGTCTGACCGGTATTAACCTAGTCGACTACGAAGAAGCGACATGGACCTACTCACTGGGTCTCGGCTATCAGTTCAGCGAAGAATTTTCTGGCGCGGTAACGCTGGGTTACGAGAGCTCTCAGGGGAACTCGGTCTCGAACCTAGGCCCGACGGATGGGTTCTGGAGTATCGGTCTGGGCGGCACTTACTCTCTTGAAAAGGCCAAGATTTCCGGTGGTGTACGCTACACGGATATTGGGGATGCCACTGCCAACGGTACTGGCCCCGATAACCGTGCCACGTTCACTGGCAACAGCGCATGGAGCGTTGGTATTCAGGTGACTTACGCGCTGAACTAAAGCAGATGCAAATGTGCATATTAAGCCCCGCCAATTCGGTGGGGCTTTTTCGCATGTTCCGGGTCGATATGCTGATTGAGAGATGCCAGAACAAGCCATGACTTCTCAGAAAACACTCACAGCTCGCACTTGGTCCGAATTGATACTCCTTGGTGTCATTTGGGGAATGTCATTCCTTGCGATCCGAATCGCACTTGATACGATTCCCGTCATAACATCAGTTTTCCACAGGGTTTTTTGGGCAGCGCTGGCGTTGTGGATCGTCATCATCTTTCAACGCCAACCGGTCCCGAGCGATCCGAAGGTCTGGGGTATTTTTCTGATCATGGGGCTGTTGAACAATGTCCTGCCATTCTCGCTTATGGCCTGGGGGCAGCTCTATGTCGAAACTGGGCTGACATCGATTCTGAACGCTGCCACCGCGATCTTCGGCGTCCTTCTGGCGGCCTTGTTTTTTCGCGACGAGAGGCTGACCAAAACCCGCCTCCTTGGCGTAGGGCTTGGGTTTCTGGGCGTTTCAATCACAATTGGCCTCAGACAGTTTAGTAACCTAAACCCAAGCAACCTGGGTCAGGTTGCGATCCTGGCTGGGACGCTTTCTTATGCGTTTGCAGCCATCTGGGCGCGTAGCCACATGAGCGCCCTTCCCCCTCAGATCGCCGCGGCAGGTATGTTGACCGGATCTGCGATCCTGATGACGCCTGTTATGTTGTTGGTCGATGGAGTTCCAACCTTCACCCTGCCCCTGCAAACCTGGCTGGCAATCGCCTATTACGCCCTGCTGGCAACAGCCGGAGCCTATTTGCTGTACTATCGGGTGCTGCAACAAGCAGGCAGCGGCAATGTTCTGCTCGTAACGCTCATCATTCCGCCAATCGCAATCCTAATGGGTGCTTTGGTGCGCGATGAAGCTTTGCCACCACGTGCTTTTATTGGTTTTACGGTACTGGCGATCGGCTTGCTCATCCTCAGCCGATCTCGCCGACGCGATTGACGCCGCCAGCGGCCCGTTTTAGCTAGGGCAAAACAAGGGACGGCGGATTATGATCTACAACTCGGCAACGGACTGGCGTCAGGCTGCGCGAAAGAAGGTGTTGTTCTTCGGTATGTCCGGGTTGGGAAAATCCTATGTCTCAAACACGCTGCGAGATGCCGGGGACTGGTTCCACTATTCAATCGATTACCGCATCGGCACCCGCTATATGGGCGAACATATCGCGGACAATGCCAAGGCTGAGGCGATGAAAGTACCCTTTCTCCGCGAGCTTTTGCTGTCGGATTCAATATATATCGGGTCGAACATCACGTTTCAGAACCTGACCCCGGTGTCGACTTATCTGGGCAAGCCGGGCAATCCCGATCTGGGCGGCCTTGAAATCTCGGAATATCAGCTGCGGCAAGACCAGTTTCGGCAGGCCGAAATCCATGCCCTGTTGGATACCAAGTATTTCATAGATCGGGCCAACCGTCTTTATAGCTATCCACACTTTATCTGCGATACCGGCGGGTCAATCTGCGAATGGGTAGAGCCTGACAATCCAAATGACCACATTCTGACTGAATTGTCGCGCCAGACCCTGATGATCTGGATCAAGGGCGATGAAGCCCACACTGAAGAACTGATCAAACGCTTCGACAAGGCACCAAAGCCTATGTCCTATAAGGCCGAGTTCCTGCAGAGGGTTTGGGACGAATACCTCGCCCTCAACAAGTGTTCCGGCACCGAGGTTGATCCGGATGCATTCATCCGCTGGACCTATGCGCAAGCGCTGGCGCACCGGCAGCCACGCTATGAAGCGATGGCCCGAAATTGGGGCGTTACAATAGCAGCCGATGACATCGCCAAAGTGCGGGATAGTGGCGATTTCGATGAGTTGATCGAACGCACCCTTGAGACCCGCCCCAACCCCGCCTAAGTTCCAGACTTCCTTCGCAGTTTCAACAGCGTGACCAAATGCCGATCAAAATCCCCTCCGACCTGCCCGCCTTTGAAGTCCTGACAAATGAGGGCGTCATGGTCATGGCTGATGATCAGGCCGCACGGCAGGATATTCGCCCCCTTCGGATCGGGCTTTTGAACCTGATGCCAAAGAAGATACAGACCGAAAACCAGTTCGCACGCCTGATCGGAGCGACCCCGCTGCAGATTGAGCTATCGCTGATCCGCATGACGGAACACCAGACAAAGAATACCGCCGCCGAGCATATGGCCGAGTTCTACCATCCTTTTCAGGAGGTGAAGGACCAGAAGTTCGACGGCCTGATCATAACCGGTGCACCAATCGAACATCTGGATTTCGCTGACGTCACCTATTGGGATGAAATCCGCGAAGTGTTTGAGTGGACCCAGACCAATGTGCATTCCACATTTGGCGTATGCTGGGGTGGTATGGCGATGATCAACCATTTCCACGACGTTGAAAAACACATGCTGGATGCGAAGGCCTTTGGCTGCTTCCGGCACCGGAACCTAGCACCCGCGTCTCCATTTTTGCGTGGTTTTTCTGATGATTGCGTGATACCCGTCAGCCGCTGGACCGAGATGCGGCAATACGAGATCGATGCGGTTCCTGATCTGATCACTTTGCTTGGCAGTGATGATGTCGGCCCCTGCCTGATCGAAGATCCCGTGCATCGGGCGCTCTATATCTTCAATCACTTTGAGTATGACAGCGATACGCTTAAACAGGAATATGACCGGGACATCGCAAATAACACGCCGATTAATGTGCCTATCAACTACTATCCCGACGATGATCCAAGCCAGAACCCTCAGAACAGGTGGCGCAGTCACGCGCATCTGCTTTATGGTAACTGGATCAATGAAATTTACCAGACAACCCCGTTTGATATGAGTAAAATTGGCCAGTAAGCTTTTGATATCACTCAGCGTTGCGCTTGTGGGTCTCGCTCTTGTGACCGCATGGCGCAGCGGGCAGCGTGAAAGCAGCGCCGAGGCTTCGTTTCCGCCAGAAGGCCAGATCGTCGATGTCGATGGCGTTGCTGTGCATGCCGTCGTGATGGGCGTAGGGCCGGATGTGGTGCTTATCCACGGGTCCAGCGGAAACACGCGCGACATGACTTTTGCGCTGGCCCCAATTCTGGCCGAGACCTATCGCGTCATCGTCTTTGACCGCCCGGGTCTTGGATATTCAGATAGCTTTAACTCCGACGGTGAAACCATTGTCGAACAAGCGGAAATCCTACAACGGGCTGCATCGAAACTAGGCGCAGAAAAACCGATCGTCGCCGGGCAAAGCTATGGCGGTTCGGTTTCGCTTGCCTGGGCTGTCACCCGGCCCGACAACATCGCAGCTTTGGTCCTGATCGCTCCGGCGGCGATCCCGTGGGAAACACCTCTGGACGCGTTCAACACTATTGGTGCGACGACAGCGGGCAACGCCCTTGCTTTGCCTTTGGTCAGCGCATTTGTTCCTGACTGGTTTGTTACGAAGGCGTTGGACCAGGTGTTTGCACCGCAAAAAGCCCCCGAAGGATATGCCGAGCATTTCGGGCCGGGCTTGACCATGCGCCAGTCTTCGATGCACGCAAATGCCAAACAGCGTGCAAATCTGCTGGATGAAATCACCGAGCTTCAACCCCGCTATGGCGAGATCTCCGTGCCAACCGAAATTGTCCACGGTACCGCGGATACGACTGTCGGGCTGGGCTGGCATTCCGAGCGCCTGATCGAACAAATCCCTGGCGCTGAGCTGATCGAATTGGACGGCATAGGACACATGCCGCAGGTTGTGGCCGCCCCAGAGGTTGCCGCCGCAATCGACCGCGCAGCCGAGCGCGCGGGTTTGCGTTAAGCCCATCCGTAATTCATAGTAAGATATGGATTTTATTGCGAGGCGTGCATGACCCAATCAGACCCGGACACTATCGAGAACTATTTTCACAACCACGCCCCAGAACCCATACGCTCGGCTATTGAAGAGGCCAAGAAGGGTGAAATTCTGAACCCGACCTACCCCTACTCCAAAAAGCTTAAAGGCAAGGAATACGATCAGCAGATGGAAGGTCTGCAGATTGAGCTGGTCAAGATGCAGCGATGGGTCAAAGAGAATGACCAGCGCATCGCTATCCTGTTCGAGGGCCGTGACGCCGCTGGCAAAGGCGGAACCATCAAACGGTTCCGCGAGAATTTGAATCCGAGGGGCGCGCGGAACGTGGCGCTTAGCAAACCCTCGGACGCAGAACGCAGCCAATGGTATTTCCAACGCTATATCTCTCATCTCCCATCGGCCGGTGAAATCGTGTTTTTTGATCGCAGTTGGTATAATCGGGGCGTTGTCGAAAATGTCTTTGGCTTCTGCACGACGGAAGAGCGTGAACGGTTTTTCAGGCAGGTCCTGCCCTTGGAAACCGGGTTTAGCAACGATGGCATACATATCTTCAAGTTCTGGCTGAATGTCGGGCGCGCCGAGCAGCTTAACCGCTTTCTTGCCCGCGAAACCGACCCTCTGAAACAGTGGAAACTCAGCCCGATCGACATCGCAGGCCTACACAAATGGGACGAATACAGCCAGTCGATTACCGAAACCCTTACACGAAGCCATTCCGAAAACTGCCCTTGGACGATCATTCGATCAGATGACAAGAAACGCGCCCGGCTGGCAGCCATTCGCACCGTGCTAAGCCAACTCGACTACGAAGGCAAAAACCTGGAAGTGGTGGGCATGCCGGATGAAAAGATCAGTGGTGGTCCGGAAATCTGGGATGCATAAGCTAATTGCAACACTCTGCTCAGCCTATGCTGGATTACGCCCTAGCCGCTGCATATATATAATAAAACGCGCCTGAGGCCGGGATGACGAAACGCGGATATCACCACGGAAACCTAAAGCAAGCCTTGATGGAGGCCGCCTTATCCCTGATCGAACAGAAGGGACCGACCGGTTTTACATTGTCAGAGGCCGCAAAGACCGCTGGGGTCACTCCCGCAGCCGTTTATCGCCATTTCGAAGGGCGTGAGGACCTGATCGCCGAGGCTGCGCGGCAGGGGTTTGAGATGTTCGCCGACCTGATGCAATTTGCCTATGACAAAGGGCAACCCTCGGCACTTGCGGCGTTTGAGGCCACGGGCCGCGCCTATCTGGCCTTTGCCCGCAAGCACCCCGGCTATTATATTGCGATGTTCGAAAGCGGGATTTCAATCAATCGTACACCGGAACTGGCGCTGGCCGCGAACCGGGCCAAAAACGTGCTTGAAAAGGCCGCCAGCGATCTGTCGCAGCATATTCCGCCGGAGAAGCGTCCGCCCGCTTCGATGTTCAGCGCCCATATCTGGGCCATGAGTCATGGTGTTGTCGAACTTTTCGCACGCAATACCGGCGCAAGTTCCCCCTTCCCGCCTGAAGACCTTCTGGAGAGCGGAATTGGAATCTATCTGCGCGGTTTGGGTCTGGTCGCACAGGACGAATAAGACCGTGCCAGTCAATCACTTTCGCGGGCGGTCTCGCCGTCGATCAACGGGACTCCCGCTGCCCTCACGCCTGCAATAAGCGCATCAACCGGTTGCGACTCTTTGAATACGCGGCGCTTCAGGGCCTCCAGCGGAAAACCAGGCCAAGTTTTCTGGTAAACATTGGCGAGACGCCGTGCCTCGACTTGTTCGCCATTGTTCCAATGTGCGGCCATCAGATAGGCCGCTGAAATCGGCCCAAATGGTCCTCCGCGCTCGATCGTGTCCTCGTAAGTTCGGATCGCCGCTGCATAGTCTCCGGTATGAAAATGCGCAGACCCCAGTACATTGCCAAAGACAAGCCCGCCGCTGCGTTCCGCGAGCTCTTCATACCATTCAGATTGCGCCAGGATCCGCTCGAAATTCAGAGTATAGAGTGAAATAAGCGCATCGAACTCAGCAACATGCGGATCGGTCGGGGCCAGATCAACGGCTCTGCGAGACAGGGCCGATGCCCGATCGTAATTGCCCAGTGCAAATTCCAGCCAGGCCCGCGCCGAAAGCGCCCAAGCCTCATCAGGTGCGATATCCATCGCATGGGCGCTTTTTTCATCGGCAGACTTCAAATACTTTTCTGCATCCGGTTCAAAGAACAACAAAATGGCCAGCATGGTCTCGACCTGTGCCGCTCCGGCATAGCCGCAGAAAAAGAGTGGATCTCGTTCAATCGCCGTCTCAAAAATCAGCAAAGCCGGTTGCAGGCGCGATAGGTCAACAACGGGGAACATCACATCGCGGCCAGCACTACAAAGGTTTATCGCTTCTACCCGCGCGGGAGATACGTCATAAATCGCGCTTTGCCCTCGGCCCACAGCGCTGCGTGGCTCATTCTTTGAGTAATAGCCTGATACCCAGATGCCTGCGCCAATCAAAACCAGAAAGAACGCGATAACCAACGCGCTTCGCCGAATGCCCTGTGGGTTCTGGGCTTGCGAACTCCCCAGCGTAAATTCGGGTGCATAGCTACCGACAGGCAGCGAAATCACCACGGGATCAGTTGCGCCATCACCTCCGTAGTAAGCTTTTAGCTTTCGCCGGACACGACCCGCATCGACGCGCACAACCCCTTCCCGCTTGGTCAAGTCGTCGGCGCTGTAGCCATAAACATCCATGGCAATGGTCTTGGCGCGGATCTCATCCGTGCGGCCCGCAAGCGCTTCGGTCACGACATAGCTAAGAAAAGCCCGCATTCGGGCAGATCCTTTGAAGCCACCTGAGTTCAATACCCGCTCAAGAGCACTTCGCACCTCCTCATCCGAGAAAGAAAGCGCTGTGTCACGTTGTTTCTTATCCGCCTGGGCAGTCAAGAACTATCCTTTCATGACAATGGCTTGACCCCATGATGCTACGGTAGCATGCGGCTTTATACGTTCAAGTCATATTCTAGGGAACGCATGCTTTATGAGCAATTTCTACGAAGGCAACGCGGATGGACGAAGAAGACTTCTTTGACGCACATTTCCCGGGAACCTCCGTTCTGCTGCGAAACATGCGCGCCCAAGACAGTGAGTTCGACCGGATTTGCCTCGATTATCAGGAGATGATGACCGAGCTGGCACTGTCTCCTGTTTCCGACACGGGCGTTCGCCCTCGGTACCTCGCGGATCTGGCGGAAACCGTTACTGATTTGCGAAGCTCTATCGAAGCAAAGCTATCAGACCTTCCAGATACTCCCGGGCATATGGATAAAACGAAAGGCTTGAAATGACCCTGAAACACATTTTGCCCGCGCTAATCCTCACTGCAGGTTCGGCATATGCCCAACAGAACCCGATTATTCACGATGGTGAGTTCGAATTTCTGCGTGCCCAGTTCGGCGCGGTCTGGGATGCCCAGGACATTGAGATTGACGCGAAACTGGCCGAAATCCGCGACGCAAACGGGGGCAAACCACCCAATATCCTGTACATCCTGATCGACGACATCAGCTTTGGTCAGATGGGTGATCGCAAGATGAACTACGTCATGGGCATCGAAACGCCCAGCATCAACCAGTTCGCCACCGAAGGTTTGTCGCTGATGCGAATGTACACGGAACCTTCGTGCACGCCGACCCGCACGGCAATGCTGACGGGGCGACATCCGGTGCGTGCCGGTGTGACAGAAGTCAAAGTGGCTCTGGTAGGCGAAGGCCTTCCAGCCAGCGAGGTGACCCTGCCCGAGATCCTGAAAGAAGTTGGCTACAACACCGTGCATGTCGGCAAATGGCACCAAGGTGATATCGAACAGGCCTACCCCCATAATCAAGGTTTCGACTGGGCTGCCTTCCCCCTGCATCAACAAGTTCAACTGAGCCTCATGACCCCCGAGGCGATGCGCGCGAATAACATGCTTGGATACGTGCCCGAGGGGCAGAACAATCAGTTTCTGCTGGATGAACGTTTCAAGCCCTACGGGCTGGTGACCGGTGTCGAGGCAGAAGCAGGCGGCACCGCTCGAGAGGTGGATATGTCACCGGGCGAGGTCTGGACCCAAGCCAAGTATGAAGCGATGAACGAGAGGTATCAGCGTCAGGCTCTTGAGCAATTGGAGCGTGCCGCAGCCGAGGAAGAACCGTTTTTCCTGCAATATTGGCCGCTCTACCCGCTGAATTTCGTTTATGCCGAGAACGCGATCTCTCGCAACGGCGGGTTTCATGCTGACAAACTGCAACTACTAGATGGCTGGATCGGTGACCTGCTGGTCAAGCTCGAAGAAACCGGAGAAGCCGACAACACGATTGTGGTTTTGATGGCCGACAATGGACTGATGTACCACTACGAAGGAACTTCGGGGCTCAATCAACTGATCTATCGTGGCGGTAAGACCCAACATCTGGAAGGTGGCGTACGCACGGATGCATTCATTCGCTGGCCCGGAGTAATCGAGGCTGACAGCGCCGCCGGAGATATCTTTCATGTGTCTGATATCTATACCACAATGGCTCGGATCGCAGGCGCGACTGATCATATCCCGCGCGACCGCATCATCGATGGTGTCGATCAGACCGCCCTGCTGCTGAACGGTGAAGGCAACGGTCGCCGCGATTATGTATATGTCTATGAAGGCCCGGTTTTGCGCTCGGTGGTCAAGCAGGAATTCAAAATGCACCTGCCCGCGCCCGGCCAACCCGGAGCGGCGGCCCCGACCTTCAACATCTATCGTGATCCACGCGAACTGCACCCTTTGGTCGGTTACTCACTTTGGGCCGGAGCGTCGTTTCAGGACATGATCAAACGCCATCAGAAGATGATCGCGAAACATCCACATTCCGAAATCGGGCGCGGCATCCCCTACGAGGGCATCGACAACCTGCGCCCGGAATCTGAACTGGCTCGCGATGTATTCACCAGCTGGCAGCAGTGAAGGCTACAGAAATTCCTGTTTAAATATGATAATGTTTTAATGTGAAATCAGCGGCAGGAGTGTTTGCGTTCCGCCCAGTACACGATCGGGGGATATCGAATGAAGATTTCAGGGGTATTGGTTTTATTCGTCGGCCTTGCCGCGCGCAGCACGTTCGCGCAAGAAAACCCAATCCAACACGATGCCGAATTCTATATCTTGCAAGCACAGCGCGCAGAGCAATGGGCCCAGGATGATATGGCTGTGGATGAAGCCCTGGCTGCATTTCGCGAAGGCAACAACGGTAAGCCACCGAACATCATCAGCGTTCTGATCGATGATCTGGGATTCGGCGACATGGGGATACCCGAGTTGAACGCCGTTCGGGGCTATTCGACGCCGAATATCAACGATTTCTCCGACGACGCGATGCGCATGGTTCGGATGTATACCGAACCCTCTTGCACCCCTACTCGCGTCGCCCAAATGACAGGGCGGCTGCCTGTACGCATGGGAATGGGTGATACCACCGTTGATATTGCCGGCTTTGGCCTGCCGGGGGCAGAAGTGACATTGGCCGAAGTGCTGAAACAGGTTGGCTACGCAACCAGCCATGTAGGCAAGTGGCACATGGGGGATATCGCGGAAAGTTGGGCGATGAACCAAGGCTTTGACTATGCGCAACACGCCATTCACCAGCAGGGTCAGCTGACGATTTTCAATGATGATGCAATCAAAGAGCAGGTCTCGGTCGCGATCAGAGATTATGATGACAAATACACGCTGGACGGTTGGTTCAGGCCGGACGCCTCAGCGATGATGACCGTCATCGAAGGCGAAACAGGCGGTCCTATTCGCGAAATTCGGATGGAGTCCGGTGAGCGCTGGAATGCGGCCAAATACGATGAGATGAACCAGGCCTTTCAGGACAAAACCTTGTCAGAGCTTGAACGTCTTGCCAGCGACAATACCCCCTTTTTCCTGCAATATTGGCCGATGATCCCTCTGGATAATACCCGCGCCGGACGCTCTGGTCCCGAAAGCGCGAATGGCGGTCTCTATGTCGACAAGATGCAACTTTTGGATCAGTGGCTGGGTGATTTGTTCGCCAGCATGGCAGAGTTGGGGGTCAGCGAGAATACCATCGTCATCGTCATGGGGGACAACGGCCACTTTACCAAATACGCCCCGCAATCTGGCTATACTCCGATGATATATGCTGGTGGCAAAGGGGATACGACCGAGGGCGGTGTTCGGGTCGATGCCTTTATTCGCTGGCCGGGGATGATACAGGCAGATGGTTTGCTGAACAGCATCATTCACGTGTCGGACCTTTATACAACGCTTTCACGTTTTGCGGGGGCCGAGCAATACATCCCGCGGGATCGTCTGGTGGATGGCGTCGATCAATCCGCAGCGCTATTGTTTGCGGACGAAGCCAAAGCGCGCAGAGATCACGTGATCATCTATTCGGTGAACAAACCCGAGGCGATCGTGAAGGACCAGCTTAAGCTCAAACTGCCGGGAGCCGGGGAAAGCGCCATTCTGGCAAAGTTCTTTGATCTCTACCGGGACACGCGCGAGGAATATTCAGTCTCGACCGAGGTTGGCGCCTGGGGCGGGCAGGAATTCGCACGCATCCTTGGCCGACACATGGCCCGCAAAGAGAAATTCCCCGACACGCCACCCGCGTATGGCGTGCCCTATGAAGGGATCGAGAACCTGCGCCCCGAAACCCAACAAGCGGTCGAGGCTTTCCTGGTCAAAAGCCAATCCCCGCAGCAATAGCACGGTGTCGCCGTCGTCATTCACTCAAGTTTCTAGGATCATCACATGCTTGGATTACTCCTATTCGCACTGGGTTTAATCGGATCACTTGGGATCGGGTTCGTCTACTTCCGTGATTTGGGCGACGTGTCCCAGATGCTGTTGAAGGTAAAGCGCGAGAATATGGTGCGTTTCATCCGCAATGAATACCGCTTGATTGCCATCGGGTTGGGCGCATTTGCTCTCGCAACGCTCGCGCATTTCGCCCTGGGAGCCGGGCCGTTCTGGCTTTGGCTCATTGCCGCTTTACTTGTTCTACTTCTCTATGGCTTTCCCTATGTCTGGGTTCATCTAGGTCTGAGAAATCAGCTAAATGACGCGCAGTATTTTCCCATCGACGAGGCCCGCAAATATGTCGGGCCGACTGCCCCCGTGATGGTGATTGAGAATGACGGCCATGCCCGAGCCCATCCTGATGCACAAATCATGCGCCCACATTTGGCGGGCGACGACAAAGGGCTGGGCGGAGAAGACGTCGTGATGACCTATTGCGCCATGGCCAATCTCGGTCAGGGCTATGCGCCAAGCATCGAAGGCAAACGGCTGAACCTTGAGGTTCTCGCCCAGCATGGCAACAACCTGATCCTGCGGGACAACGATACTGGCGAGCCCATCCAGCACATATACGGTTTTCGCGAAGCGGATCGTGACACAAATGCACACGGTCTCGCGTGCCCTCTGCGGCCCGAAGCGCAGATGACACCCTGGCCAACCTATCGGATGACCTTCCGTGGATTTCAAAAGGCTTTCCCGGAAGGCGAGGTGTTTTTGAACAAACCCTCCCCAAACCCCTTGCTGCGGCTGCTGGACATGATGACCGAGATCACGTTCGGCTGGGGCATTGGCCGCCAGCATCAGGAAGAGGCTCCGGTGATGGACAACATGGACCGTTCGGACACTCGGCTGCCGAATAAAACCTATGTCTGGGGGATCACAATCGGACAGGATGCCACCTGCTGGACCGACGATTTCGTTGTCGACAACGATTGGATCGTCAACGCGCGTGTCGGCGGGCGGGATATCGTCGTCAGCCTCGATCCAAAATTTGAAAGCTTGGGCGTTTGGTACAATGACAGCGGTCAACCCGTGACCCAATGTGACTTTTGGGGAATGTCTGATCAGGGCCAACTACAACGGGTCGAAACGCTGCGCGCAGGCGTGTTCTGGCATGTCTGGTCCGAGTTTTTTCCCAGCACCGATATCAATCGTGTCGGTGACGGCGCAGGCAAATCCGAAGACGTGGCAGCATGAAAGAACGAACAATGCGCCTGGCTAGGTTGGCATGAGGCGACAATAGAAATCAATTCAAGGTTCTTGGCGGGAGACGGAAAATGGATGTGACAGTAAAGTGGACAGGATTGGCTCTTGGCCTCGCAATGGCAGGTTCGATGGCACCAATGGCCTTGGCCCAACAGTCGGACTGGTCATATGAGGCCTCAATCTATCTTTTCATGCCGGAAACTGAGACCTCACTCAGCACACCGATGGGTACACTGGATGGCACCCTGAGTTTTTCCGATGCGTTGGACAATCTCGATTTTGCTTTCATGGCCGCGTTTGCCGCCACAAATGGCCGGTGGTCCCTGTTGGCCGACTATAACTATACCAATCTGTCTTTCAGCAGCGACACTCCCGGCCCTGCCAGCTCAGGCTTGGACACATCCTTTACCACGCAATTTCTCAGCGGCTATGTCGGCTACAGGGTCTACGAGGATCAAACCGCGAATGTGGATATTGTCGGTGGATTCAGGTGGTTCAGCACGGAAACCGACTTTGAATTGCAACCAGGCGCGGCCCCCGGCCGTCGAACAACGGTTGATTCAAGCTGGACTGATCCCTTGATCGGGGCCCGCGCACGCGTCAAGTTCTCGGACAAATGGTCAGGAACTGGGTTTGTAGACTATGGCGGCTTCCGCAGTGGCAGCGAGACATGGCAGGTTCTGCTGACAGCCGACTATGCGATTAATGATCGTTGGCTGATCCGCGGTGGATACCGCTATATCTCATTCGACCACGACATCGACGGAAACGATTTCAAGTTCGACCAATCCGGTCCACTGATTGGCGCGACTTACCGCTTTTGAGCGGCTTCTAGTGACCGCCAAAGTAGGCCTCAAGCAATCGCTTATCATTCCGCAACTCGTCTGCGGTGCCTGATGTCTGCATGCGTCCTGACTCGAGCACGTAAATCCGGCTCGCCAGCGAAAGCGCGAAGTTGGCGTTTTGCTCGGTGATTACAACTGTCAGCCCGTATTCCTTGTTGAGCTTGCGCACCACCTCGGCGATTTCGTGACAGATTTTTGGGGCCAGACCAATCGTCGGTTCGTCGACGAGCAACAGCTCGGGGCTGGTCATCAGCGCGCGTCCGAACGAGACCATCTGACGTTCCCCGCCCGACTGGGTCGAGGTCTCCTGCCCTTCCCTCTCTTCGAGACGCGGGAACAGACTGTGTACCATTGCCAGATTGCTCTGGATGTCTTCGCGGGCCGTGAAGGCACCGACCATTAGGTTGTCACGCACCGACATATAGGGAAACAGGTTAAAGCGTTCGGGCGCATAACCCACGCCATGTCGTACAATTTCGGAAGGCGTCCGACCGGCAAGGCTGTGCCCCCTGAGCCGGATATCGCCCTCGATTTTGACTAGCCCCATGATGCTGTCCAGCAAGGTCGATTTTCCAGCCCCATTTGGACCCACCACAGCGACAATCTCACCGGGTTGGACGGTGATCGAGATGTCGGTCAGCGCTTGCGCCTTGCCATAGAATGCCGACAGGTTTTCGATTTCCAGATACGACATTACGCGCCCCCCAGATACGAGGCCTGAACAGCCTTGTCGTTCATGACTTCGCTGAACGAGCCCTCGGCAATCATGGTGCCCCGTTCAATGGCGATCGCACGGTCGACCAATGGCTCAAGCGCAGGCAAATCATGGCTGACGATCAGAAAAGTCATCCCATCTTTGCGCATCGACTGAATGAGATCAGAGATTTGGGCGATCTCTCCTGTGGTGAGACCCGCAAACACTTCATCCAGCAGCATCACCTTGGGCGCGGTTGCCATTGTGCGCGCCATCTCAAGTTTACGCAGATCACCCATGGCCAGTTCTGTTGGCGCTCGTTTCAAATCCGCTTCTGTAAACCCGACGCTGAGCGCAAGCTCTCGCTCACGTTCTTTATCTGGGGGTGAGACGATCATCTGCCAGATATTGTCGGGCATTAGGCCAACCCGGATATTTTCGGCAACGCTCATATCACCAAACGGGCGTGGGATCTGATAGGTTCGGCTGACCCCGGCCCGAATGCGTTGCGGGGTCGACAGCGTCGAAATCTCCTGCCCGAACAGTTCGATCGTTCCGCCGTTTTGCCGCAACTCACCCATGATCTGGCTGAACACGGTCGTCTTGCCTGCCCCGTTGGGGCCGATCAATCCAAGCGACTCGCCCTCTTTGAGAGAAAACGACAGATCATTCGTCGCGACTAATCCGCCGAAACGTTTTACCAGACCTGAAACCTGTAACGCCACGCTCATGTCGTCCGCCCCTTGCCCAGGCCTTTGAAACCACGCCGAACCAGCTCAACAATGCCTTTCGGCTGATACATGTAGAGGAGCAGCGCTATGGCTCCGTAGACGAAATACCGTTCGGCGCCAGGAAGGACCGGTCGCAGATACTCCAACAGGAATGTCATGAAGAACGCGCCGATCATGGGGCCAATGATGGTCGAGGTTCCCCCCAGAAGTGCCGCAACGATGATTGTGAACAGGAAGTTAATATCAAACAACGCACGCGGCGCGAGCGATCCCAGATAGTGAACGTAGAAGGCACCACCCAGGCCCGCGATCATCGCACTTGTCAGAAAGGCAAAAGCTTTGAGACGCGTGGTGCTGAGGCCCGAGCCGCGCACGCTTTCTTCGTTCATACCGATGGCAGACAAGGCCGTTCCAAGCCGCGTCTTCATCAGCAACCACATGCTGACGGCGATCGCCAGCATCAGCGTCGTGGACAGGTAATACCCGTTCGCCGCGCCGCGCGTCAGAGTTTGAATACCCGACATGCCGCGTGTTCCGCCGGTCAGATCCGGGCGAATGACCTGAACTAGTTGGTAGAGCAACTCCATGAACGCCAGCGTGACCAGCGCAAAATAACTTCCACGGATACGCAGCGCTGGTAGCAGCACCAATAGGCCCGCGATCATGGTAACAAGTACGGCGATCGGGATCGAGATTTCGACAGCGACGTCAAAGCGCTTGGTCAGGATTGCCGTGGTGTAGGCCCCGATACCGATCAGGAATGGATGACCAAAGCTCACATAGCCTGTTCGGCCAGACAACACGTCCCAGCTGATAGCGAAGATCGCCAGGTAGTTGGCAAAGATCATCGTGCGCATCGTCCCGTTCGAGACGAATTGCGGAAGCAGGAACATTCCGACGATCAAGCCACCCCAGAGTGCAAAGTGAAACCAGCGTAGCCCCATCGTCACAGCTCCTCTCGGCCGAACAGGCCCTGCGGTCGCGTGACCAGCACCCCGATGATCAACAGCATCGTGAAAACACCGCGCAACTCAGGTGCAAGCGTCGCCACAACGATGACTTCGAGGAAGCCCACAATATGCGCCACCACCAAAGTGCCCAGGATCGATCCGATCCCGCCAACGATAACCACAGCCACCGAAATGATTAGCGGAGCCACCCACATGGATGGCGATAGCTGAGTGTAGCTGGCAAAGAAGACGCCTCCGATTGCGCCCAATGCGCCAGAGATACCCCAGGTGATCAGATTGATGCGATCCGGATCGATCCCGGAAATTGCAGCGCCTTTAGCATCCATCGACACCGCCTGCATCGCCCGTCCGGTATGTGTGAGCCGCACAAAGGCATAGAGCCCTAGCAGAATTGCCCAGCTAATAAGGGTTGCAATCAGGATGTTATACGTGACCGAGGCCCCGGCCACATTGATCACACCGGGGACAATCGGCAAAAGGATTTTGCTGCTGTCGCCAAAGACCAAAACGATCCCGGCCTGAATGACGACAGCAAGGATCAACGTCGAAATCTCGACAGCCACGTGATCCCCTTTGAGCGTTTTGACGATCAGGCGGTACTTCAGAACTCCCATCAAAACACCCAGCACAGCGGCAACGGCAACGCCCATGAGTTTTGGCATACCAAGTGACTGCGATATCCAGAAGTAAATGTAGCCGCCGACCATCAGATAGGCGCCATAGGCGAGATTCAGAACGCGGCCTATGCTGAAGATCAGCGTAAACCCCATTGCTATAAGCGCGTAGAGACCGCTGAGCAAAAGCCCCTGAATCAGTATCTGCAACATAAATGGATCCTTGGCTGCGGGTGCGCGCTGCCGCGCACCCGTTTCAAGCTAACGACGCGACCGGGTTACGGCTTGACCCAGCTGGGAAGCGTGAATTCGCCCGTCGCGTATTTCTCGGGGTACACAACTGCGGCAGTGCCGTCTTCATACCACTGAACAACGACCATTGACGGGGCCGCATCATCAAACGGCTCGGAAAGATCAAAGCGAATGTTGTGAGGATAGGTGCGGCCTGTCACAGGCTCGACCTCATCATCGCCCCAGAAGGCGTAGCGCAGCCAAAGCTGACCATCCATCTCAAGAACCAGATCCTGCTTCTTCATTGCGTCGGCCCAGCCTTCGACATTGTCGAAGCCACCCGCCTCTTCCGCGGCAGCCATAGCCTGTTTCAGACCGTGGTAGGCGTTGAAACCATTGAAATGCGGCAGCAGTGGGCGGCTGTCATACTTGGCCTGATAGGTGTCGACAAAGGTCTGGCTTGCCGGGTCAAGTTTGAACCCTACAGACGGGATCGGTGACAGGGTCGAGATGCCGCCCCCGGCTCCGCCAGTGTCTTCCCAATATTCCATACCCAATGCAGCTACGTTCACCCCTGTCATCGCCATGGGCACCTGCAGTTTCACATATTGCGACGAGACCACCTGAGAATTTACGGATGAGACCTGGTAGATGAAATCCGCCCCAGTGTCCTGCGCACGGCTGAAGATCGGCGCAAAATCAACGGTGGCAACATCATAGGTGATGATGTCCTTGACCTCGATCCCCGCAACCGGCGCAAGCGCCTCGGTCACCAATCCTGTGATTGCCTCGCCAAACGCTGTATCCTCAGCCAGAATGACAACGGAGTCCCAACCCATCTTTTCCTTCAGAACATCCGCACCGAAATTGATATAAAGCGTGGCAAGCGCCTCGTCTGAGGCGATGTTCATGAAATATGGTGCCATGCTTTCGGGATCTTCGACCACCATGTCGATGATGCCGATATATGACGTCCATGTGTCCAGCGTCGGAATCCGGTATTCCTGCATTCGCGGCAGCCAGCCCAACGAAACATCATCGATAGAGCCTGAGATGATGAAATCCACTTCCTCGGTTTCCGCCAGATATTCATAGGCCCGCACACCTTCAGTCGGGTCCTGACCGGTATCGGCAGACACCAGCGTGATCTGTTCCCCCATAACGCCGCCATTCGCATTAAGCTCTTCAATCGCGATCTCTGCACCACGCAGCGTCGACAGACCGGTGTCTGAGGAAAGAGATCCAATAAAGCCCACCTTGATTTCAGCTGCGGCCGCCGAGGCCACAAGCGCGATACATGTTCCGCTGAGTAGCGCTGTCTTGATCATCACATTAGCTCCCTGTGTCTTATTGTGCCCTTCTTGTATTCTGTATACAGTACACAAGACGATAGTTCGATCAAATCCTTTCTTGGTGACTCATGTTCAGATTCCGCTGATTTCGCCGTTTTCGTCGTGAATTACCGCATCCACATCGATTTCCACCGTCAAACCGGGTTGCGTCAGCCCGGCTTGAACGGCTGTCAGAACAGGATCAATATCCTTGAATACCTCTCCGTGAACGCTCGCGAATTCACCCGCGCACGACAGATCGGTCAGATATGCGCGGACCCGGCCAACATGGCGCATCTCGGCACCGACGGCCTTAAGCGCCTCTTCTATACGGGACAGAATGTATTTTGTCTGGGCGCCCACATCTCCTGGCGCATGAATACGCCCGCTGGGTTCGATCGCTGTGGTCCCTGCGACCCAAACGAAGGGACCGATGCGCTTTGCGCGGGAATAAGACGCATCTTCTTCGAACCGCCCGCCTGACTTCCAGATGCGGAGGGTCACAGGCCTAACCTCGATCGGATGGCATCCGCCGCTTTCTGCAAGGCTGCTTGTTCTTGATCGGTCAGCCGCAACTCCTCGACTTCGACCAACCCGGAAGACCCCAGATGGGCAGGAACACCAAGCACAACCCCATCGATGCCATATTCCCCCTGCAACATGACCGAGACCGGAACCGGGCCGGTGCGTGCGCCCCGGATATGGTCGATCAACTCGATCGACGCGTGCGCCGGTGCTATGGTTGCGGAACCGGATTTCTTCAGGGCAACTACCTGCCCACCGCCGGTCACGGCGTCCTGAACGCAAGCCTCAATCTGATCAGGCGATAAAAACACCTCCAATGCCCTGCCCTTAATTTTGGCCCGGCTTGGGATTGGCGCCATCTCGTCCCCGTGGCTTCCGAGCGTGAAGGCTTCGACATCAGCGGGCGCTACTCCCGCAGCCATAGCAAGGGCGTTGCGAAACCGGCTGCTGTCCAAAGTACCGGCCATGCCCAGCACTCTTTCACGAGGGAACCCGGTTGCACGCAGCATTTCTACGGTCATTTCGTCAAGCGGATTGGTCACCACGATGACGATGGCATCAGGCGCAGCGGAGCGTATGGCCTCAGCGGCCTGGCGGATCACGCGCGCATTCACATCGATCAGATCCGCGCGGCTCATACCCGGTCGCCGGGCACGGCCTGCTGTCACCACGACCACCTCAGCACCTGCCACAAGGTCCAGCGACTCGCCGCCAACACATCGTGCCCGTGCGCCGGTAATGCCTGACGTGTGGTTCAGATCCAACGCCGTAGCAGCGGCCATTCCAGGCGCAATATCGATCAGCGCGATCTCATCCGCGATATCCTGCATCGCCGCCAGATGCGCCACATTGCCCCCGACGCCCCCTGCCCCGATCATGGCAAGTTTGCCAAGCCTTCGGGCGTTGTGTTTCGCACGCACCGGAGCAACCCATTTTGGCGAGCGGCGATACAACACCCGCTGCATTGAAATAGCAGCGTCTGTACGCGTTGGTTGTGGCTTTTCCAGCGGTCCGTCGACAAGCTTTATGCCAACACGCTCGGCAGTTTCGCGTGCCAAGGCCGTCACGATATCGTCGGGCAGGACTTCAAACACGATCCGACCGCGACGGCGGGCATCTTCGACCGCCTCTGAACCTATGACGCGCGGCGCTGCCATCAGTTGGCTTGCCCGTCCACCGCCTCGATGGCGCGGGTCGCAGCCTCGACGGCGGTTTTGACCGAATTTTCCGACCCGGAAATGAACAACCGCCCAAAACGCCCCACGGCGCGCACTTCGACAATATCGATCTCTGCCGCCTTCTCCGCTTCATTCGCGGCAATCGAGATATAGGCTGCCGGGGCACATTCGACGATGCCCAGCGTCTGCCCTGGAACGATCAGAGCCCCTTTGCGCCATTTGTTCAGCAGTTGCGCCTGATAGGGTTCGACGCTGGTGATAATCTGCGTGGAACTGATCGCCGGTTTCAACCGGTCAGACATTGTTGCGCCGAGCTCTGCCAGCATCGCATCGCGCGCAGCGGACACCTCCGCATTCGACGGAGACCGCAGGATAAAGAACCCGAACTCGCGCTCGACCATTTGTGTTGTCGCCTCAACCGAAGATGCCTTGAGCGCCCGGTCGATCAGCGAGAATACTCCGTTACCCGGCGCAAACTCTCCGATCAAAACCGTATCCCCGGACAAGGGCACCGACCCTTGCACCGTCGCACCGTTATAGGCGGCGAATTTTGGTTGCAGGTTGTCGATCTGCATCAGCGCCCGGATGGTAATCTCGCTCATGCGCCATACTCCTCGTAAATGTCGCGCCAGGGCCTGCTTTCGTAGGCAACCCGTTTGATGTTGATGAGATGCAGGGCTGTCACATTGTCCGAAGTGATCGAACCTGACCACGTGCCGGTGCCCAGCATGAAGGATGGTTCCAGATCAGTCGAATATCCCATACCGCCCATGATGCCCGGTGTATTCACCAGTACCCGACCCGTCGGCACGGTGGCAAAACGGGCCACGATCTCAGGGTCGTCCGAATGGATGACCGAGGAATGACCCCACCCTTCGAACTTGGCGATTGATTGCGCCAGCTCGATCCCATGGTCTGTGGATTTCGCCGCGTAGAACGCTAGAACGGGGTTCAGCTTTTCTGCAGACAGCGGGCGCTGCCAACCTACTTCTGTCTCTTCCGAAACAAGGCACCGGGTGCGTGGTGGGATGGAAAAACCGGCGGCATCCGCCAGCGCCTGCGGGCTTTGCCCCACCTTCTCAGGGTCCATGGCCTGCACGCCTTTGAAGATCACCCCGGCAAGACGATCCGCTTCGGCCGGTGTGCAGAAATAGGCACCTTTCAATTTAAGCTCGTGGCGCAAATCACGTGCGATCTCGGGATCAGCGACGACGGCCTGCTCACTGACGCAGGCGGTTCCGTAGTCAAAGCTCTTCGACGTCACGATCATCTCGGCGACTTCCGCCAGATCGCGAGCTTTCGACTTGTGTACGTAACACGGCACGTTGCCCGCACCGACCGCGAGCGTGGGTTTGCCGCTGGAATACGCCGCTTTGACCATGGCCGGACCACCGGTTGCCATCACAACCGAGGTGCGGCGATGTTTCATCAACTCGGCTGTGCCCTGAATTGTCACGGAATCCAGACATTGGATTAGACCCTTGGGCGCGCCCATTTGTTCAGCCACGCGCGCCATAATTCGCACCGTTTCGATGCCACAACTCACACCACGCGGATGCGGCGCACACACGATCGCATTGCCTGCCTTCACCGCAGAAAGCACTTTGTAGATGATCGTTGAAGTGGGGTTCGTCACCGGGATCAGAGCTGCCACAACGCCCATCGGTTCACCGAAGGCTGCGATCTTTGTCGCATCATCGCGCCAAAGCAATCCCAGCGTTGTCACATCTCTTAGATAATCCGCGACTGAAAGCGCGTTGAACAGGTTCTTGACGCGCTTGTCCGGCACATTCCCATATCCGGTTTCCTCGACGGCCATTTGCCCCAGCCGTTCGGCCTCGGGCTCGATGGCGCGCGCCATGGCGTCGACTATTGCGTCTACCTGCGCCGGGTCGGTGCCCAAAAAGGCGCGATAAGCCTCGAAAGCGCTATCTGCGGCACGCCGTGCGGCGGCGATTGATTTCAGATCTGCATCCATCAAGAAGCTCCGGTGACGATGGTGTCAAAGATACGGCGCGCTTGAACAACGTCGCCCGCTGAAACCCCTATGGCTTCGAGGCGCCGTCCGGCGGCAGCCACATCCGCCCCCAAAATTCGATCGGACATCGCGATCAGGCTGTTCGTCAACGGGCTCGGGATACCCGCAAGCTCACCCGCTGAGACCAAAGGTACAAGCGAGCCCAACACGCCATCCCGCATCATACCGCGCGACGTTTGCTGATCCGGGATCGGACGCGCGCCCGAGCCACGTTCGGCGCCGGCAAAGGTGGCTATCCACTGCCCTGTCTCCGGCAGGTTGCGAACTCCAAACGCAGCAGCAATGCGTCGCCGTTCGTCTGCAAGACCCTGAATGACCTCTGCCTGGTCTGGACCAATCAGAGACACAAAGGTCTGGTTATCCTCAAGCGGAACACCACCCATTGGAATGTCAGGACCACCTGTCCCCATTGCGGCACCGCCGAGGATCAGCGCAGGTATCTCGACTGCGGCCGACAGATCGTTGAAGCCGCACGACAAAACCGAGTCGACCGCCTGAACGTTGGACAAATAGGCGGACACGGCGTCCAGAACTTCTTCCCGACCGCGCGGCAAGGTTGCCGCAGCCATCGGTGCCGCCTGCGAAAGCGTCAAAGCTGCGCCCTCGGAACGGAACCAGTATGGCAGACCCTGAACCTCGACCAGCGTGACGTCCGCCGCGCAGCCTCCGATCCGCAATAGCCAGGCTGTTTCCACAGCCCCCAGGGATCGTCCTGGCGCAAGGACCAAGATTTGCCCGTCGTTGAGGTGATCGGCCAGCACCATCGCATAAGTGCGCTGTTTGTGAAGCGGTCCGGTCAGGAATATCACCTGTGCATCGCGCACCGCTGCATCCAGCTCAGCGGTTGTGCGCACCGACGGCCCATCCCGATCGACTTGATAGGTCCCGACCGGACCTTCACCGCGAAGCGAAATGCCCGAGGACTGGGCCAACAGCGACAGTTCGGCCCCATAGGCCGAAAACAAGGTGACCTCAGCCCCTTCGGCAAGGCAAAGAGCGGCCAACAGGCGTGCATCAGCCCCGCCGCCCAACACCGATATCCGGTCGAGCTTGGGATGTTCAGGTGCACCCCGGGTTGAGCCACGTGTCGCTGCACGTGTGAATTCCTCGAAACCGGCTGACATAGCGTCTCCTCAAGACAGACGGATTAAGCCGCAGAGCCAGCACCAAGGCTGTCGATTATGGCCTCAAGTTCATCATGTGGGCGCGCGATCACGTGGACGGATACGACTTCACCCACTTTGTTTGCCGCTGTCGCACCGGCATCCGCGGCGGCTTTGACTGCGCCGACTTCACCACGCACAAGGGTGGTGACTAGGCCTCCGCCAGCCTTGGTTTGGCCGACAATCGAAACGCTGGCCGCCTTGACCATCGCATCTGCCGCTTCGATCGCGCCGACCAGTCCGCGCGTTTCGATCATGCCCAGGGCCATTTGCCCCGCCACTGGTTTCGCCATTTTTCGTTCCTCCAAAGAAATTTAGATGTTTGGTGTTCTTGGTTCAGGTCGTGGACACGCTATCCACAATCGCGATGATCGCCAGATCGACGGGCGCGGTGGACAGACCGGCGGCCATACGCGCCGCCGAGCCGTTGACCAGCAGAACCGTATCCCCCACCCCGGCACCGCAGGTGTCGACGGCGACCCGCGCCGGTTCGATCACCTTGCCTTTGCTATCGACCAAATCCGTCACCAGCAGTTTCGTACCAACCAGTTTTGCGTCTTTGGCCGTGGCTGTGACGGTCCCGACGACCTTGCCCAAATGCATCAGAAGGTCCTCAGGTAACGGTCCAACTCAACCGGAGTGACCTGTTGATTGAAGAATTCAAGCTCGCGCTCAGCCTGCTGCAGAACCAACTCCCACAGCATTTCGCCCATGAGATCGCGAAGCCATTCGGATCCTCGCGCCAGTTCGATCGCCGTTGGCAAGTCGGTTGGGATCGGATCGCCGATCCCTTCTTCGTAACCGTTGCCGGTTGTCGGTTCTGACGGAGCCAGGCCCTGCTCGATCCCGTCCAGCCCCGCTGCTATCTCGGCTGCCAGCAGAAGGTAGGGATTGGCATCTGCACCAGCGTCACGTTTTTCTACGCGCACCGCGCTGTCGGATCCCTCAATGACCCGAATACCAACGGTCCGGTTGTCATAACCCCAGCTCGTGTTGATCGGGCAGAAAGTATAAGGCTGACGGCGTCGATAACCATTGACGGTGCCACTGCCACAGATTGCCGTTTCGCACATGCGTTGTTGGAGCCCGGCGATGAAGGATTTGCCGGTATCGTTTATCTTGCCGTTATCGGCAAAGACGTTCTTGCCGTCTTTCCAAAGCGAGTAGTGTGTGTGGAAGCCGTTGCCGGACTGATCGAAGAACGGTTTTGGCATGAAGGTTGCCAGATAGCCGTGGGCGATGCCCAGCTGGCGGATCAGCGACTTAAACAAGACGACACGATCTGCCGCTGCCAGCGCTTCGCCGTAACGGATATTCACCTCAATCTGACCCGCAGCGTATTCGGGGTTCGATTGCTCGATTGGGATACCGCACTCGTTGATCTGCTGACGGATCGGTCCAACGATGTGCTCCATACGCGCGGCGCGGCCCAGACCGTAGACCTGAATCCCGCTATCGCGCGGCTGTCCGGTCTCCGGATCCAGTAGATAGAATTCAAGTTCAGTGCCGACATTGACCTCGAACCCCATTTCGCGGGCCCGTTCAACCTGACGCACCAACGCCTGACGCGGATCGATCGGTACAGGCTTGTGGTCCATACCTTCCGCCCGACCAAAACAAACAGCGACGCCTGGCTCCCACGGCACAGCGACGGGCTGGGTCATTGGGAAGACGTGCATATCGGGGTAGCCGTTGTCGAAATTGACATAAGGCGTATCCCAGACGTCGCACGTCATATCGATCGCCATCAATGCAATCGACAGCGCATTGCCGCTTTTGCAGACGTGGTCCCAGTGGCTGGCCGGAATGCGCTTGCCGCGCATGATGCCGTTGAGGTCACCCACACCGAGTATGACGGTGTGCGTACCTTCGGGCAGATCAAATCCCGAACTCATTGATGCGCTCTCCCTGTTTTTTGGCTTTATAATTGTTGTATTCTGTATACAGTATTCACAAAGACAATCGATAAACAAGGAAAATCTGCATCATGTCCAAGAACTCGGTCATCGTTGTCGGAGGCGGCATCGTCGGCGTCATGACGGCGCTTACACTGCAACGACGTGGTGAGGCAGTGACTTTGATAGATCGCTGGGAACCGGGACATTCCCGTGCATCTTCAACGGATTACAACCGTGTCATCCGTGCGATTTCCGGGCGGGATGAGTTCTATACACGTTGGGCCCGCGAAAGCCGCCTGCGCTGGCTGGAACTGCAAGCCGAGAGCGGCCAGAACCTGATGTATGAATGCGGTGCGCTGATTCTTGCAACAGGCGGTCATTGCGACTGGGAGAATGCCACAGCCGAAACCTTCGACCGCGTTGGTGTGCCCTACTACAAGTTCGGGCGGCAGGACATCGAATCGCGATTTCCGCAGTTTCGCGTTCCTGACATCGAATACGCCCTGTTCGAACCCGAAGCCGGAATGCTGATGGCGCATCGCTGCGTCCTGACCGGGCTTGAGCTGTTTCGTCGAGCGGGCGGGATCGTACAGCGCGGTCGCGTGACCACCGATGGATCAGAGCGCCCAATGCTGGATGGAAAGCCGCTTGAGGCCGATCTTATCATTGTCTCGACCGGTCCCTGGATGGCGGACATGTTCCCCAGGACGATCAAGCCGATATCGACGGTGGTTGGTGTGAATGTCCTCTATACCTCAACGCCAGATGGGTCCGAGGAGTTCGATATGAGCCAGATGCCCTGCTGGATCGATCATGGTCAGGGCTCATTCGGGCTACCCTCATCCGAAGGTTCAGGCGTGAAAGCCGCGGTCGTAATTCCGGACAAGATCGACTTAGACAATGACGAAAGGCTGATCCGACAGGAAACGCTAGGACGCACTCGCAGCTACATCCGTCATCGTCTTCCGGGCCTTGAAGGTGAGCGGGTGGTGGATTCCAAATTCAACCAGATCATCCTGACACCTGACACGCACTTTATTGTCGACTGGCACCCCGAGCATGAAAACGTGCTGTTCGCCGGAGGCTGCTCGGGACATCTGTTCAAACACGCGCCGGTTTTTGCAGAGTTTGCGGCAGGTGTTGGAATGAAGGATTTCGGAACGGCTGATCGTTTCAAGATCACTGGTCGAAGAAAACTGAGCCCAAAAGAAAGTCCAAGCGGGCGTTAACCTTCTGAAAGCGCCACATAGAGTCCTGAATTCGGGCACTTTTCCTGAGGCAGGCGAACGCCTGATCGAATTGCATCTCGGCAGGTCTTTGCTTGGCGACAATGTCCACATTTTTCCGCCAACTCAAGGCCAAGCTCAGGATGGGCATTAAGATCATCTTCACTCAGGCCAAACTGACTAGCCATCGAGAGTATACGCTCTCGCGCGTTGGGCGCGCCAGAGCGCAACATGGCCAAGTCAGCGCGGGACAGGCCGAGATCCGATAGCTCCAGATCGCTGATACTTCCCTCGCGTGGAGCATTCACAATCCGCGCAATCCTCTCAAAGAAATCCTTGTATCCCGTCATTGCCAAATCTCCCAACCGATTGCGTATACAGTATACAAAATGCGGCTTGGCTGGACTTGATTAGGATCAAGAGCCGTTCGCTCAAACGCTTATTGTTCAGGGACGTATGCACCGCGAAAAAGCTCTACTGCTTGAAGCGCTGCAATATCGTCCGGCACCTTTGCCGTGTTGATCGAGGACATCCCATCATCCGCCTCCGTAGCTGACAAAAGCACCTCTCGACCTCTAGTGAACAGATCGCGCAAGTGATGCGCCTTGTATTCGGGATGAAACTGAACAGAGCGGGCAGGAAAATCATAATCTAGTGCACCAACTGGACAGTGGCCCGCTGATCCGGTCACCCGAGCCGAGTCCGGAATGCTTGTTACCTGATCCTGATGCCAGACATATGCATCCACGCTATCTCCGCCATAGTTGAAGGGCCGTGCACCAACGACATTGCCTACCTCGACTTTCTCGGCCCGACCACCATAGACGTCAGCCATGATCTGATGTCCGAAACAGATACCAAAGACTGGAATTCGGATTTCTCGACAACGGTCCAGGAAGGCACGTAGCGGCTGCATCCAATCCGTGTCATCATAAACGCCAAATTCAGATCCGCCGACTATAGCACCGTCGAAATCGCTCTCGTCCGGGAGCGGTTCTCCATCAACAACCCCTACTACTACGAACTCGGCTTCCGGTAGGTGTGGGGCGATCCACTCCTGAATCTGCTGTGAAGTCCGCGGCATTCCCTCCAACAATGGCAGCGGGTGGCTAGTCAACTCAAGAACTGCGATTTTCACCAGTCAAAAGCCCTGTCAATTCCAGCCATTTTCACCCCAGTGAAAGCTGACGCTTGAAAACTAAGCGCACGCAAGTCTTCGGTTTCCAGATTGTGTACCGAGGACTTTCCGCAGGCTTTCGCAAGCGCTGTAATCTCCATGGTCATGGCCGTCAAATAGCGCGCAATGCGCTCTGCCCCTGCATTCGGGTTCATACGAGCTTCGAGACTTTCATCCTGCGTCGCAATCCCGACCGGGCAGCGACCTGTGTGACAATGGTGGCAGGCACCTGGGGATGTTCCCAAGGCCGCGTAATCTTCGAGATAGCGCGGACTGTTGCACCCTAGCGCAACCATGGCCGCGTTGCCGATCATCACAGCGTCAGCACCGAGGGCCAGACACTTCGCCGCGTCCACACCGGACCGAATGCCACCGGCAGCGACCAGAGAGACTTTGCCGGTCATGCCGCATTCGTCTAATGCTTCACGCGCAGCGCGAATGGCGCTCATCGTCGGGATACCGGTATGGTTTAACAACAACTCCGGAGACGCGCCGGTACCACCTTCGGCACCATCAACTACTACAACATCAGCACCCGCTTTGGCGGCAACTGCCACGTCAAACCGGGGACGTGTCGCACCCATCTTGATGAAGATCGGCACCTGATAGTTGGTGGCGATGCGCAATTCTTCAATCTTCACTGCCAAATCATCAGCGCCGAGAAAATCTGGATGGCGGATCGTAGATCGCTGATCCACGCCTTCGGGCAAAGTTCGCATCTGGCTGACGCGCGGGCTGACCTTCATACCCAGCAACAGACCCCCGGTTCCGGGTTTCGCACCCTGCCCCACGACAAGTTCCAAGGCATCCGCGCGGCGCAGATGATCCAGATCCACACCATACCGCGCGGGTGACATCTGATAGAGCAGGCGTTGGGAGGCTTCGCGCTCCTCTTCCAGCATGCCACCCTCACCCGTGCAAGTCATGGTTCCTACTTTCGAGGCCCCATAACCCAGCGATGCCTTGGCCGATGCCGACAAAGCACCAAAGGACATTGAAGCGATGTAGATCGGGATCTTCAATTCAAGCGGGCGCTCCACAAGGCCGCGCCCTCCACCCAGTACGGTCGTCGTATCGCAATTCTCGCGATAGCCTTCCAGCGGCAGGCGGGTCATCGTTGCAGGAACGAATGTCAGATCATCAAAGGTCGGCAATTGCTTGTTGAACGTGTTGTATCCACGTACCTGATAGCGCCCAAGCTGCGCCAGCGCGTGAACTTCCGAGATCGCCTCGGGTGTCCAGCGGGTCGAACCTCCTTCATCATACGACGAAGGAACGCCAGCCGGGCGGCCGTCGATCGCTCCCGCATCGCGGAACCTGATTTCCTCTTCCGAGGCAACGTCGAACGGATATTCGTAAGGTTTACTCAGATCATGAGCCATGCGCTTGCGTCCCTGCTTTCAAAATACCAAAGACGCTGGCCCGAAACCATTTTGCGCCAATTTCGCGAACTGTCGACAAGCCCGAGCGGGTCGAGGATCGCATCGACCTCGGCCACTTCTTCAGCAGTCGGTTCGATCACGTCGACATCCACACCCAGGCTGTCGACCTCGCCAGCTACCCAGACCTCACCTTCCCAAAGCGCATCAGCACAGGATTCCCCCGCTCCGCCAAGCGCTATGATCCGACCGGAATGCGCCATGAAGCCGGACTGATAGCCAATCTTTCCTTCGACGACGATGTTTCCACCTTTCATCGCAACGCCGACCCTTGGGCCCGCATCGCCTTTGACATGGATCGTGCCGCCGATCATCGCAGCACCACAGGACATACCGGCATAGCCACCGACAGTGATGTGCCCTTTGGCCATACCTTCGCCAACGGCCCAGCCGCAGTTGCGTTCGATAGTGATTTTCGCCCCGGTGTTGAGACCGCCGCAGTAATAACCAACCGACCCCTCGAAAGTGATATCCACATTGTCTGGCAGACCCACGCCCAAATTATGACGAGACAGCGTATCTACTACGCGGATCGGCCGACCCATTGTGCAGGCTTCCATTATCTCACGATTGACCTCGCGGATATGTCGCTTGCCGACTTCGATGACGATCTCATCCATCTTTGCAGCCACCTCATTCATGCCGCCAAACTCCGGTTTCCGACGCCCCAGATACCGGTCAGCGACGGGCCGTCGTAGTTGATCACATCGCATTCCTCGGTCATCACCCGGCGGACCGCTTGTTCTTCGGTCGCAGCCGCCAGATCGCCATTGCGGTTGACGACGACCAGAGGCTTCATTGCAAATCGGTCTTTGGCAAACCCAATCCCGTTTGGCGTTGCGATCATGTAGGTAAACACACCATCGATAGAGGTAATGGACTTCTTTAGCGCCTGCTCCATGGTCAGGCCCGCCTTCATCTGGTCGCTGACCCAGACGGCAATCAACTCGCTGTCATTCTCAGTCAAGAACCGATAACCCATTCGGGTCAGCTTATCGCGCCAGGTGAAGTAATCGGTGATCTGCCCGTTATGTACGATCGCGACATCCGAAAATGGGCGCGCCCAGAACGGATGCGATGCGTTAGGCAATACCGAACTTTCCGTAGCAAGCCGTGCATGCCCCAGCCCATGTGTTCCTATCATATCGCGAACTCCGTGCTTTTCGGCCACGGCTTCGGCACCGCCAATATCCTTAATGATCTCAAGACTGCGGCCGCAGGATTGAACTTCAATGCGGTCTGTCAGCTCATCCGCGTCCGCGACCCAGGCTTGAAGATTCCTTGGGTCTGAAATTTCCATCCGAAAGCAATAGTGACGACTTTGGTCCGTTACGATTTGGGGGTCAGACAGAAAGCTGCTTCCGTGTTCACGCAATATCGTTTCAAACGCGGAGAGATCCGCATCCTGT
Source organism: Ruegeria sp. D6 (assembly GCF_056534365.1). Lineage (NCBI taxonomy): Bacteria > Pseudomonadati > Pseudomonadota > Alphaproteobacteria > Rhodobacterales > Roseobacteraceae > Ruegeria > Ruegeria sp. D6. The sequence continues at coordinate 1,222,472 of NZ_JBQFPH010000001.1, forward strand.
TGAGACTTGTCGAATCCCATTCCGCGTAAAACGTATCCCGTTTCTCGTGGCAAACCATAAACGGCGAAGCCAGTGCTGTCGGCGCCTCGATGTTCCTGCGCATCCATCAGGTCAACAAGATCCGCCCCAACCTTCCCGGGCGCGGCCAGTATTCTACCAGCGATTCCACACATGAAGAGCTCCCTGTTCATTCTTTCCTGTATACTGTATACAGTACACGAACAATAGCAACCCCATTCGCCTTGGCAGCAGTTGTTTTATTGAATACAGAATTCATGAAGGACAGAAAGAGAGGCTCCGAGTGGCTCTGAAACAAATCAAAACACAACGCAGACGCCTGGCGGACGAGGTCTATGACCAACTGGTCGAAGCCATCATGAGTCGCGAGATCACCGGTGAAGATCGGCTGGTGCAGGAAAAGCTGGCCGCCGAGTTGAACATCAGCAGGACGCCTGTACGCGAAGCGCTCATGCGGTTGGAGACTGAAGGCGTGTTGGAAGTGGCCGCCAGCGGCGGATTTCGACTGGCGCGCATGGACCAGACCGAGGTTCGGCAACTATACCAGGCACGCGCAGCCATCGAAGGTCAAGCCGCACGCATACTTGCGGTACACGCTGAACCAGAGGTTCTTGATCGATTGCGCGAACTCATTCGTCGCGAAGAAGATCTGAGCCAGCCAACGACACGAGACTATTTTATCGCAAACCGACGCATTCATCGTGCCTTCATGGTTGAGGCGGGCAACAAATTTCTTATCGACATGTTCGATATGATCTGGGGCAAAGCGATGGCGTTCCATCTGTTTTCAGCAATTGAGAACGTTGATATATCCAAATCGCTCGGAAACCACCTGACGCTCGTTGACGCGATTGCGACGGGTGATGTCACCGAAGCGCTGGAAACTTTCACCAGCCACATTCAGGAAGGTTTCGACCTTCAGATCGAAGGTCTGAAAGAAGCGGATAACGGCTAAACCGCGTTTCTGATCGAGCGGCCAATCAGGGCCTGTGACCTGATTGGCCGCAACTGGTTCAAATCACAAAATGCAACCTGTCGAACTCACCGCGCCATCCAGATACCTCGGATAGAACGGATTCACCGCTCAAGCCACGTCGGATCAGTTCTGCCAGACGCTCTGCATCTCCCGCTGTCATACCCCACCGGACCAGCTCGGGCGTGCCGATCCGTAGGCCATTCATGTCGCCTTCCACCGGCTCAACTGGCAATCCGATGCCACATGCCAGAAACCCGGATTTACGAAGCAGTTTGGAGGCAGTCTGACCGCCACCATACGGCGCTGCCAGTACCGCGAATTGATGCGATTTGGTGAAACCCTCTCCACCCGCGAAGACCGGAACACCTTGCGCATCCAACGCGGCAGCAAGTGCTTTGGACATCGCAATCATCTCATCTGCATAGGCTGAGCCGAACTCTTTCCAATCCAGCATCGTGACGGCAAGTGCAGCCGTTTTGGCTGCATCAAAGTTGGCTGTCATGCCGGGGAAAGCAATTGCATCCAGCGACCGGGCGATTTCTGCATCGTTCGACACAATCAGCCCCCCGGCCGGTCCGCCTAAGCTTTTGTAAGTACTCATGGTCATGAAATGCGCCCCCTCCTTCAGCGGGTTGGACCATGCGCGCCCGGCGATGATACCGCACTGATGGGCGGCGTCGAACATGACCTGTGCGCCAACTTCATCTGCTATGGCACGCACCTCGGCGACAGGATGCTCAAACAGATTCAGACTGCCGCCTATCGTAATCAACTTGGGGCATTCGGTCTTCGCCAATGCCCTCAAGCGTTCCAGATCAACGGTATACCCATCCGCATTGACGGGGGCCTCAATAGTGCGCAGACCAAACAGCCCCGCACACCCCGCCAAATGGTGAGTCACATGGCCACCTATCGATGCTGGCGGAGCGATTATCGCATCACCGGGTTTGCAGGTCGCCATAAAACCATAGAGGTTGGCAATTGCGCCCGAAGGCACGCGAACCTCGGCGAATTGCGCGTCGAAAACATCGGCACACAACTCTGCTGCGATGACTTCGATCTCTTCGATCGCCTCCAACCCCATTTCATATTTGTCACCGGGATATCCCAGCGATGGTCTGGACCCGATGCCTGACGACAAAAGTGCCTCGGCCCTTGGGTTCATGACATTTGTCGCCGGGTTGAGATTGAAGCACTCTTTTTCGTGAATGCGCCGGTTTTCCTCTGCCAGATTCTCGATTCGGGCCAGCAAATCGCCAGACGACGTCGATGCGGCCTTGGTCGCGATATCCTGAATCAGGGTTTCGCTTGCAGCAGGCACCCAGTCTCTTTGTACAAGTGTCATCTGACATCCTCCTGTTTTTTGCAGTTTGGCGGCTTTCGCGTGACACCGCAAAGCAGAATTGTTATTTCTTGGCGTAGAAAAACTAAGGCTAGATCAATGAGTGTCGCCCCCAAACGCCCCAAGGGACCTCCGCTAAACGCAATGAGGGCGTTCGAGGCCGCGGCGCGTCACGTCAGCTTTGTCGCGGCGGCGGAAGAGCTGAACGTTTCTCCGGGTGCGATCTCACAGCATGTAAAGGCGTTGGAGGGTTGGGCAGGTGCGCCGCTGTTTCGCCGCAACGCGCAAGGGGTTGAACTGACGCCCCAAGGTCAATCACTTGTCGCTGTCTTCACCACAGCCTTTGATCAGATGGGCGATGCCGCTCGGGCCTTGCGAAACCTTAAACCAAATGCCGATTTTCACATCGCCGCTTTGCCTGCTGTTGCCCAACTCTGGTTGCCCAAACGATTGCGCCGGATCAGAGAGTGTTTTCCGCATATCAATTTTTCGGTCACGGCGCTGGAAACACCACCCAGCCTGTCGCGTGAGATGTTCGATTTGGCGATCTTCTTCGCGACCTTGGACGAAGCACCTGACCAAATTGTGCTGTGCGAGGATGAAACCCAACCGGTTTGCGCGCCTGCTCTGCTGGATCGGGTGACCGGCAACAATGGGTTTCAAGGCACTCCCTTGTTGCACGATCAGACGTGGAGCAGCGATTGGTCCACATGGTCGCGAAGCACAGGTTGTGAGGTCCCAGATATCAAAACTGGTCCGCAGTTTTCGCTTTACAGCCTTGCCGTGGAAGAGGCCAAGGCCGCAGCTGGCGTGCTAATGGGGCACCTATGCTTACTCGAAGAGCCATTGAAATCTGGTGTACTCGTAACGGCCCACGCGCAATCCTGCCCGACAGGGCGTGCTCTAGCGGTTCAAGTGCCGGTGGCATCGCGACGAAGACCCGAGACCGATCAAGTCATCGCCTTGTTGTCAGATTGATTCAAATCTCATCAATCCGGTGCATTGTGCACGACGCTTCACATTGAAAGCCGTGCACAAAACAGTCTCGCATAGACCGCAAGGCAACTCAGATTTCATGGGGCATATGGCGGAGAGACAGGGATTCGAACCCTGGAGACGGTTTCCCGCCTACACACTTTCCAGGCGTGCGCCTTCGACCACTCGGCCACCTCTCCGGTAGAGGTGACTTATGCGAATTTCTGAACCGAGCGCAAGGCCCCTTTCGCAAAAATGGACGGGTCAGAAAATACGAAAGCTGGCGACAAATGGCAGATGATCCGACACCTCATCCTTGAACGCCTCGCGCCCCATATTCATGGTCCAGTGCATAGGAAACAGTCGCAAGCTGCCGCGGACATAATCGGTGGAATAAGTGCGTGATACGGCAAAACCGTCCAGTAAATTGGCGCGACCCCTATCCAGAATATGCGAAAATCGGTCTTGTAGATCCCAGCACGAAACAAAGTCCATCATGTCATCCCCACCAAGATGGTGGAAATTGCTGACGTCCTGACCTGGGATCATGTTGAAATCACCCATCAGAAGGATCGTGCGCTGTGTCAGACCGGGGGTCGAGCGGATCTCGGCGATCTTGTCTCCGATAATCCTGCATTGGCTGTCACGTATCTGCTGCTCGGGCCGGTCTCGTCCGGATTTAAGATGCACAGCGATCAGCTTGGCCTTGAATTTGCCGACCTCGACATCGGCGATCAGGGCCTGACGTCCGCCGGGATCGTCACCTTCCGAGCCGTCGATCAGCTGCAAACCTGTCACCGAGACCCCCGGTTTGTGCAGAAACCCGATATGGATATTGCCGTTGGGCTGCGGCAGGATCTTGACCTGATAGTCCAGCCCCTTATCGGCCAGACCCAAGGCCAACCGATCGATATGTTCGATGGGGCTGACCTCGACCAGAGTGATCAGTTCGGCGTCCAGCAGGGCCAGCCCTTCGATTTGATGGGTGACCCGGTCACTGCTGGCCGGAATACCCAGACTTGTGTTTACTGGATTGAAGCCGGCCAGATTCCAGACGGCAATACGCGCGAGGCTGTGTGAAAATGTAACCATCAAAATTCCTCCTGCAAATGACTTCAGACTACATCAAAATGAAACAGTCCGATAACCATTTGCGGGAAAATGCCGATCGCATCACGCTCAGTGGTTGTCGCCCTCGCCGTCCTGATCCCCTGCCGCGTCCAGATCGTCTGCTGTCATGTCCACTGGTTTTGTCGATGGCGCATGGGGTGATAGGTCGTCATCCACGGCAGAAGCATCATTGGACGGATCGGACTGACCCGTCAGCACCTCAGGGTTACGGAGCCACAGGTCACGCTGCGCAAACGGGATCTCGATGCCTTCCTCAACGAACCGGCGATTGATCTCGTGGTTCATGTCGGATTTGACAGACAGCACCCAATTCACATCCCGCAGGATTGCGCGGATTTCGAAATCCAACGAGTCTGCACCGAAGCCCTGGAACACTACGCTGGGCGCGGGATTGGCCAGAACCATCGGGTGCCCGTTTGCGATCTCGCCCAGAATAGTTTCGACCTTGCGGGTATCGGTACCATAGGCGACGCCTACAGGCACGATCACTCGGCCAATCGTATTGCCCCGGGTGTAATTCGTAACCACCCCACTGATCAGGTCCGAGTTCGGAACGATCACATCCGTCCGGTCGAACGTCTCGATCCGCGTCGACCGGACTGAGATATCGCGCACATATCCCATCATGCCGTTCACATCGATCCAGTCACCTTTGGAGATAGGACGCTCAACCAGCAGGATGATCCCTGAGACAAAATTCGATACGATGGTCTGAAGACCGAAACCGATGCCGACCGACAAAGCACCCGCCACGATCGCAAGCGAGGACAGGTCAAAACCGGCAACCATGATGGCGATCAGTGCCGCTAGAAAAATTCCGACATATCCGGTACCCGACACGATGGCATTCTGCCCGCCGGGATCAATGCTGGTCTTCGGCAGCAGTGAATTGCGCAGCCCGCTTTGCAGCAAACGGGTCAGCGTATATCCAATGGCGAAAATGGCAACGAACGTCAGGAAGTTACTGGGTGAAATCGTAACCCCGCCAATATCGAACCCCAGCAACAATCGCGACCAAGCTTCAAGCAGATCCGTCTGCCGCGCGCCCCAGTAAAGCGCTAATATCGGCAACGCCAGAATGGCAAGCGCGAACCCGACCAGAACCGAAAACAGTGAATCGCGCGCGGCGTCGCCCTGCCCCGAAAGCCAGCCATACACTGTACCGATAAATCGCTGCACGATCACCAGTGCTGCAATCAGAACCAGCGTTTTGATGGCAGGAAATACGATAGCTTCGGCAGCGTTGATGTATCCGAAGGCCCCCAAGATCGGAGTCGCAATCCCAAGCATGAACAAGGCGCGCCGCAGGAACTCGACCAATTGGCTGAACCCTGCGCCACGGCGGGTAGCTTCCTGGTCTGACTGTTCTTGCTGAGGCTCTGATTGGCGGACCTGACGCACACGCAGCAAAAGAAGGGCCGATACCACAACGATCGGGAAGCCAACAACGGCACGGGTCGCGTCCGAGATATTCTCGATCTGCTCGAACAATTGCGCCAGCTCGTGCAGAATAAGCATGACCGCCAACAGGTCGATATAAACCCGCAATTCTCTGATTTTGCCTGCGGACAGTCTTTGGAAGTTCTGCGCCGCTCCCATCAGATAGACCTGCCGGCCGATCCAATCAAAATAGAAGATAATCGCGGCCCAATAGGGGATTTGCTGGAACAAAAGTGTACCGCGCAGGCCCAGCACGCCAGTTAGCACGACAGCGGTGACCAACGCCAACACGCCCAACCAAGGCAATAGAATGCGCAACAGCGAAACAATAAAGGTCCAAACCCCGCTGCCGCTACCTCCTAGCGAGCGGAGATATTCGCCGCCTTTCTCGGACCATTTGCGCCCAAACAGCAATAGAACTGCTGAAACAACCAACAGCACGAGAATGCCAAGACCGCGCTCGCGGATTTGTTCGCGCACCACATCAGAGCGCAAGTTTTCGATGGTTTCGTTAATAAGACTGTGCGTCGCCTCTTTGATGTCGACCCAGGCTGGTCCCCAATAGACGGGGTTGAGCGGCGATGGCCCGCGTTTCAGCATCTCTTTCTTTTGTCTGTCCCGGACGATCCGATCAATTTCGCTGATCAGCCCATTCGCGCGACTGAAAGCCTCTTCCGAGATGATGCGGGGAACACGCAAACTGTTCAGCTGGGTTTCGAGTTGCGCGCGCAGCTTGGCAATGTCTTCGGCCTCGCTTTCCCCGTCAGCCGGCTTTGGGCCAAGCGCCTTGAGTTGGCTTTCCAGCGTCTGAATACGATCGGTGTTGGCACCTCGGGCTTTGTTAAAGTCTTCGCGATACTCATTTATTTCCGAACGCAAATTCTCTAATGCTGCGTTGGATGCACGGTTCGCGCGAATAACAGATTCCGCCCGGTCCGCCGTGCTGACCCAGCCCTGATAATACTCGCTCTGCCGGTCAGTAAGTTGGGCAGAGGCGATCCCGCCCAACCCAATCAAGCAGAATAGCACCAGAACCAGACACAGGCGGACCTGTTGCAGCATCACACGTCCTCAAACACGCCAGGAATACTGCGCGGCGCATCGGTCATCCAATCGGGCACGGGAAGTTCCTTTTCACGCAGGAATTCAGGATTGAACAGTTTGGATTGATAGCGGGTGCCGTAGTCACACAAAATCGTAACAATGGTGTGCCCTGGCCCCAGTTCTTTCGCCAAACGGACGGCACCGGCAATGTTGATCGCGGTTGACCCGCCCATCACCAGACCCTCTTCGCGCAGCAGATCGAAGATATAGGGCAGCGCTTCGCTATCGGTAATCTGCCAGGAATGGTCAGGTGTGAACCCTTCGAGGTTCTTGGTAATCCGCACCTGACCGATACCTTCTGCGATAGAACCTCCCTCCATCGCGATCTCACCAGTGGTGTAGAAGGAATAGAGCCCCGCCCCCATCGGATCAGCCAAACCGATCTTGACACCCTTGGGCTGCAACGCTTCGGCCACCCCGGCCAGAGTACCACCCGATCCAACGGCACAGATGAAGCCATCGACTTTACCGCCGGTCTGCTCCCAGATTTCGGGACCAGTGGTTTCCACATGTGCCTGACGGTTGGCGACATTGTCGAACTGATTGGCCCAAATCGCGCCATTTGGTTCGGTTTGAGCCAACTGCTCGGCCAGCCGGCGCGAATAATGCACAAAGTTGTTGGGATTACGGTACGGCGCCGCAGGCACCTGCACAAGCTGAGCCCCCGCCAGGCGGAGCATATCCTTTTTCTCTTCAGATTGGGTTTCGGGAATGACGATCACCGTCTTGAACCCCATCGAGGCACCAACCAGCGCCAGACCGATGCCGGTATTCCCGGCCGTGCCCTCAACAATCGTGCCGCCGGGTTTCAGATCACCGCGCGCAATCGCATCGCGGATGATAAACAACGCAGCACGGTCTTTGACGGACTGACCCGGGTTCATGAATTCGGCCTTGCCGAGAATCTCGCATCCCGTTTCTTCGCTGACGCGACGCAGCCGGATCAAAGGTGTTTTACCGACAGCGTCGGCAAGGTCTCGTGCAATGCGCATGGCATCCTCTTGTCATATGGTATTGCAGCAGATTTACAGGTGCCCTGACGCGATCACAAGCAGGGATCAACTAGCGCGCAGTCGATCGCGGTTCCGCGCCAACCAATAAGCAAGAGTTAGAAGCGGCAGATCCTTGAAAACATGAGCATCTACCATGTTCATGAATTCATCAAACGGCAGAATTCTGCTGCGGATATCCTCACCTTCGGAAGCGAGGCCACCGCTTTCAACCGTACTAGTCAGATCTCCAAGACCGACATAGAGATAAACATATTCTGTTGACGATCCGCTGGATGAATAGGCACCACCTACATATTCCAGTTGGTATAGTGAAATCTGCGCTTCTTCCATGGCCTCGCGGGTGGCCGCCTGCTGAGGTGTTTCGCCCGGGTCGATCATGCCAGCCACAGGCTCCCACATCCACGGCTCGGGGTCGTCGATCAAGAACACGGGCGCGCGAAATTGCTCTACCAGCAACACCGTATCGCGCACCGGATCATAAGGCAGGACGATCACTGCAGCCCCTTGCATCAACCCGCTGCGATGCAGCACCGGGCTCAGGGCGCCGTCATACTGACGATGCTGCAGTTCAATTTCATCCATCCCAAAATAATTTACATAGGCGTGCTTGCGGTCATGAACGATCACGTCATCCACAACGCTCCGCTCATCCCCCGTTCCACGTTGTCTTGCCGCTAATCTGGCCCAGGCGCGTGTTCTTATGGCTGGAAAGCTGCGCACGATGTCCGAGGCATCGACTCTTCCATAATGGGCCATCACCTCGACTGCCGCGAACACCGAAAGCGCACCCCAATCCCTGATCCAGGTTTCAAGATCCCACGGTGCGCCTTTTTTCCAAATGTCAGTATCCGGAAAGAACACCAAGGCCTGATGTTCTTTTCCATCCTCAGTCACGATTGTCTCCGGGCGCAGTTCATATTCGAACCCGCCTTCATAGAAGGCCAATCGACTACGCTCGACATCACCTAGGCCCTGCACCAGAACGCCACTGGCCTTACTGCCCTTTTCGGTGACAATCATTGGAAAGGGTTGATCTTGAACCGCATATACGGCGTGATCGGGCAAAACAGCCTGCATCGCCGATAAATCGTCTGCGCTGCGACCCATGACGAGTTCCAGCAAAGAGACATGGCGCAGAGTGCCATAGAAAAACAGATTGGACAAAGTTGAGGCCCCGAATTGGCAGATCAGATTTAACGCCAGCGGCGAAAGGCAATTTCGGTAAGTATCCCGCTGAGAACAGCACCAAAACCCAGCGTAAGCAGGATTTCCGGTGCCAGAAGCTGTTCACCATAGCCAATCCCGATCTGAAAGATAGCAAGCAGAGCCTCAAACGGACCACCAAACCGATGGCGCATCGCCTGACTGAACATCTCGTAGGTGCCCTGAACGAACAGCCCCCAGAACACCAGCGCCGCAACACCGGTCAAACCGTTGTTGACGGCCGCGGTCCAGCCACGGCCAGCACGTTTACCCATGACAACCCAGCCGCAGATCCAACCCAGGATTATGTTCACGTAGGTGAAATAACCATAGTCCTTACCCTCTTCCCCGTTATCGATAATCATGCCCGACACAAGGAACGCGATCACCAGCAGACACAACGCGGCGACGAGACGTGAGGCTGTAGGCATTCGATTTTTCCGTTCTTCAACTGGGTTTGGCTATCGTGATCTGTGTCACATCACAATTACCGGTGTCAAAGGCTGCGCCACATGCGGTCAAATAATAATTCCACATGCGGCGAAAACGCTCATCAAACCCCATCTCCGATATCTGATCCCACTTGGCATTGAAGGTCTCGTACCAGCGCCGCAGGGTCAGATCGTAGCTTTTGCCAAACTCTTTTGAGCGTACAACGGTCAACCCCGCCTGATCGATCTGATCTCTAAGGATAGACGGTGCTGGCAACATCCCGCCGGGAAAGATGTATTTCTGAATGAAATCAACGCCGTTCTTGTAAATATCCCAACGATGATCCGCGACCGTGATGATCTGCAAAGTGGCATGGGCACCCGGCTTCAACCGATCACGGACCGTGTTGAAATATGCGGGCCAATATTTCTGACCGACTGCCTCGAACATCTCGATCGAGGCAATTCCATCATATTGACCCTGCTCATCGCGGTAGTCCTGTAGCTTGAACTCCACCAGATCAGAAAGCCCTGCTTTTTCAATTCGCTCTCTAGCAAACTTCAACTGCTCTTGGCTAATGGTCAGCCCGGTGACGCGCAGCCCACGCTCTTTCGCGGCATATTCGGCGAACCCACCCCAGCCGCACCCGATCTCAAGGATATGATCCCCCGGTTTGGCCCCCATTTCATCCACCAGGCTGGCGTATTTCGCAGTTTGCGCCTTTTCGAGGCTTTCCTGACCCGTTTCAAATATGGCACTGGAATAGGTCATCGTGTCATCCAGCCACAGGCCATAGAAGTCATTGCCGAGATCATAGTGATACGAGATGTTCTTTTTCGCCTGCGACCGGTTGTTACGATGCAACCAGAACCGCAGTCTTTCATAGGCTCGCACTAGAAACTGTCCGGTAAAATCATCGTAGACCGTCTCAGTTCCCAGATGCACGAGGTCCATGAAACTACGTAGGTCCGGTGTGCTCCAATCGCCTTCAAGGTAGCCGTCCGAGAAGCCCAGCTCTCCCTCGCGCACCAGCCGGGAAAAGACGTCCGGGTCGTGGATGTCCACATGTGCCACGGGGCCTGGTTGTGGCGCATCCGCGCGGAAAATGCGTCCGTCGGGCAGCGCGATGTCAAGTCGGCCGCGCTCCATCCTCTTCAGCATCTTGAAGACTTGTGTAAAATATCTCGGCAGGTTTTCCTGCCCTTCGGTGCTCGTCAGGAACATCCGCTCTCCCCTCTGCGGTTGCGGGTCAAAGCTAGGACGGGATTCGGTTTCTGGCAAGTTTTCAGTTCCTTACTGGTCTTTTCCGGCATTATACGCGCCCAACGCACGGGCGCGGCCTTCCTTCAGCCCCACCACCGGTGCGGGATACATCTGGTCACGAGAAAGCCCCCATGATCGCGGCACGGCATCAAAATAGGCTAGCGCGGTCGATGGCGGCTCGGATTGGCCCTCGGCAATCCAGCGACGCACATAACCCGAGTTTGGATCAAACCGCTCGCGCTGTGTGTCGGGATTGAAGATACGGAAATACGGTGCGGCATCAGGGCCGGAACCGGCCACCCATTGCCATCCCATCGCATTTGCAGCTGGGTCCCAGTCGATCAGGCAATCCCCGAACCAGTCTGCGCCGATTTTCCAATGCGTCATCAGATGCTTTGTCAGATAACTCGCGACAATCATCCGAGCCCGATTGTGCATGCGTCCGGTGACATACATTTGCCTTAGACCGGCATCGACAAGCGGAATTCCGGTTCTTGCCTGGCGCCACGCGCGCACTTCGGGCGTGTCGGGATCAGTATTCCATGGGAATGCGTCCCATTCTGGCTTCCAATTGGCACTCAGAAGATGCGGCCAGTGGTACATTAAGTGATATGCGAACTCACGCCACACAAGCTGACGCAGATAGCCTTCACCACCATGCGCCCCGCTTTGGTCGGCGATTTGCACCCGGTGCCAGATTGTACGCGGCCCGATCTCGCCCAGAGCAAGGTATTCTGAAAGATCAGAGGTACCAGATTGATCCAGTTGATCCCGCTGTTCGCGATACTGATCAATACGTTCCAGAAACGCGTCCAGCTGGTCCAGCGCCGCATTTTCGCCCGGGTGGACAAACGGGCGGACCACTGCGGCCCCGCGCTGCATATCCCGATCCAGTCGCCAATCAGACAATTGATCGGACGCAGGCCAGGTCTTCGGCGTCATAAGCCGCGTGGGCGCGGGCTCGGGCAAAGAGACTTCGCGCCCCTGCACTGATCGCCACATCGGAGTGAAGACCCGAAACGGCTGGCCGGTTTTGGTGGCGATCGTCCAAGGCTCAAACAGAAGTTGGCCAGCAAATGACTGTGCCTGGATACCCTGTTCGGTCAAAGCAGCCTTGATCTGGGTATCCCTGTTGATCGCCTCTGGATCATAAGCCCGCGTCCAGAATACGGAGCCTGCCCCAGTTTCTTTGACCAGTTCACAAAGAACATCCAGTGCTTGACCCTGGCGCAGTATCAACTTGCTGCCAAGCTGCTCAAGCCTGCTGGCAAAAGCGTCAAGGCCCAGACCAAGGCGCCATTTCGGCGCGGCACCCAAAGTCTGAACCTGATGATCGAGAACAAATACGGGCACGATGGGTCGACCTGATTGCACCGCCGCGCTCAGCGCCGGATGATCTCCTAACCGAAGATCGCGCCTGAACCACAAAATGATCGGAGAATGATCAAAATCCATGTCCGCCCCATTTTTTCTTCGAACTACGAAGCGCCGCAGAAACTGGATCACAAAACGCGGTCAAGCGCCTCCAAAAGCTGATCAATTTCCTGTCGACTGGTGTAGTGTGTAAAGCTAAGGCGCAAGACCCCTTGTTCTGCTTCAACGCCCATCGCTTGCAACGGGCGATGTGCGTAGAAATCACCGCCACCCGCCATGATACCCTGTTTGGAAAGCTCGGCAGCAACAGGCTCGGCCTTCTTATTCAGACTTAACGCTACCGTCGGTGCGCGCCGACTGGCATCAGACGGTCCGATCAGGCGCAGAGCGTTCCGGTCTTTGACCGCGTCCAGTAGAGGTTGCAATAAAGCAACCTCGTGTTCCCGCATCAGATCATGCACAAAGGACCCCCTTGCCGAAGCTCCTGTTTCCGGTCCTCCATGATGGGCACAAAGCAGGTCCACATAGTCCGCCATGCCTGCGCTGGCCGCGATCTGAGCATGGTCAGGCCCGGCTGGTGTGAACCGCTTGAAAAGAGTGTCGCCGTTGAAATAATGCGCTTGGTTGGGCAGCAATTCACCCAGAGCTCGTCGAATAACCATGCAACCCTGATGCGGGCCATAGGTTTTGTAGGCGGAAAACAGATAGATATCAGGGCCCAAATCACCGACATTGGGGAACCCGTGCGGTGCGTAAGAAACCCCGTCGACACAGGCAAAAGCACCCGCAGCATGGGCGATTGCGGTGATTTCGGTGACCGGGTTGATTTCCCCAACGACATTCGAGCAATGTGGAAAGCACACCAGCCGCACTTTCTCGTCCAGCAAATTCTCCAAATCTTGCGGGTTCAAAGACCCACTCTCCGGATCAATCTTCCATTCCCGAATTTCGATCCCCTCATCGGCCAATCGCCGCCAGGGCCCCGAGTTTGCTTCGTGGTCCTGATTGGTCACGACAATCGCTTCGCCCGGCTGCATCCACTGCCGGAATGCCTGAGCCAGTACATAGGTGTTCTGCGTCGTCGAAGGGCCAAAGCTCAGCTCATCTGTTTCCACCCCCAATATCGCGGCAAGTCGCGCTCGTGCTTCGTCCATTTCCGCGCCACCCGCACGGCTCGCCTCATAGGGCGCGTAGGGCTGAACCTTTCGCTGGGTGTAGAACCGGCTCAACCGATCAAGCACAGGTTTGCAGGTATAGGATCCACCTGCATTCTCAAAAAAGGCCTGTCCCTGAAGGCTGGGTTCCGAAAAGGCCGGGAACTGTGCCCGAACGAATTCAATATCAAGAGCGCCCATCGCATCTCTCTCCCTTATCATGCACTACAGTCCGGGTTGTTGCCCGCGCAAAGTCCGGACATCCCCGAAAACAAGGCAGGTCTTCCAGCCCAGCCGCAGGTCCTTGGAACGGGTAAGGATCGACGGCAGCCCCCATGATGGCCCCATCACCACCAGCAGACCCGGCCAGATAGCCAGAGGTAGAAGGTTGGGTCAAGTGATTGCGTTAATGGTATTTTTTGCCGCCACGCAATGCGTGCACTGACGAAGACATTGGCCCACGCGGGGGCTTAGTTTCTTTTAAGTAGGAAAATGCCGGGCAGAGATGCCCGGCTCAGTGTTGTTCAAATCAGCATTAGCCCTGAACTTTGGTGTAAGTCCCCTCACCCGCCAGGATGCCGCGGAACCCGCCGGGTTCATCCAGACCGAAGACGATCAGTGGCAGATTGTTGTCGCGCGCCAACGCAATGGCCGATGCGTCCATTACGCGCAGCCGCTTGGCCAAAACATCGTCATAGGAAACCTGATCATAGCGCACTGCATCCGAGTGTACCTTGGGGTCTTTGTCATAAACGCCATCCACACCGTTCTTGCCCATGAAGATCGCCTGACACGCCATTTCGTTAGCGCGCAGAGTCGCAGCGGTATCGGTGGTGAAATAGGGGTTCCCGGTTCCTGCGGCAAAGATGCAAACCCGCTTTTTCTCAAGGTGACGAACAGCACGGCGGCGAATGTAGGGCTCGCACACCTCATCCATCCGAATGGCCGAAATTACACGTGTAAAGACCCCTACCCCCTCCAGCGCGGATTGCATCGCCAGCGCGTTCATGACAGTCGCCAGCATGCCCATGTAGTCGGCTGTCGTACGCTCCATCCCCTGCGCCGAACCAGACAGACCACGGAAGATATTGCCACCACCGATGACCATGCAAATCTCAACACCAAGATCATGAACCGATTTGACCTCTTGCGCGATGCGCTGAACGGTGGGCGGATGCAGTCCGAATCCCTGATCTCCCATCAGCGCCTCGCCGGAAATCTTCAACATGACACGGTCATATGTTGTTTTTGGGGTCTCGGTGGTCTCGATGGAAGGGGAAAGGCTCATATTGCGCTCCGGGCTGGCACGGGGTTATTTTCCGGCGCAAAATGAAGCAAAACCTCCGCAGGTTCAATGCGGATAGTCAGGAACGGGGCAACCAGTCATGGCCGACAACTCTGAGAACCGGCTTTTGGCGCAATTGCCGTCGATTCCCGATGACAAAGCTGTATTGATCGCCGGGCCCACTGCCTCGGGTAAATCGGCGCTGGCGCTGTTGATCGCCGAGCGTTTCGGAGGCGTGATTGTCAACGCCGATGCCAGTCAGGTCTATGACTGCTGGCGTATTATCTCGGCCCGCCCCTCGCCCGAGGATGAGGCCCGTGCACCGCACCGTCTGTATGGGCATGTTGCCTATGACCAGACCTATTCGACTGGTCATTGGCTGCGAGAGGTTACGCCGATGCTGTCGCAACGCCCTCGTCCGATAATCGTCGGAGGGACCGGTCTGTATTTCACAGCCCTGACCGAGGGGATGGCCGATATCCCCGCAACCCCGCCGGAAATCCGGGAACAGGCGGATAAGTTGCCGTTGCAAGAACTAATCGCGGGTTTGGACGGTCTGACCCTGCAGAGGATCGACACCCAAAACCGCGCGCGTGTTCAGCGCGCCTGGGAGGTTCAGAGCGCAACCGGGCGATCCCTATCGGATTGGCAGGCTGACACCCCCGCCCCGATACTGGATATTCAAAACACGGTGCCGATTGTTTTCGACGCCAGAAAAGACTGGCTGCTGGATCGCATAAACCGACGGTTCGACCTGATGTTGGACCAAGGAGCTATAGTGGAAGTGGAGGCCATGCGCGATCGCTATGACCCCTCTTTTCCCTCCTGTAAAGCGATCGGCGTTCCGGAGCTAATGGGCTACCTGGACGGCCGCATGACACTGGATGAGGCGCGCGAAAAAGCGACGATCGCGACACGGCAGTTTGCCAAGCGCCAACGC
This sequence comes from Ruegeria sp. D6, assembly GCF_056534365.1. NCBI lineage: Bacteria > Pseudomonadati > Pseudomonadota > Alphaproteobacteria > Rhodobacterales > Roseobacteraceae > Ruegeria > Ruegeria sp. D6. The sequence goes on from NZ_JBQFPH010000001.1 coordinate 1,238,122, forward strand.
ACATGGTTCCGTGCGCGCATGAAGCTCTGGCATCACCTTGACGCTGCGTGTTGAAGGCTGCAGTCGCCGGAGACGATAAAGCCTAATATAACAACGTCTTAATCAGCACCATGGTGAGAGATAGATATATATCCATCTATCCGTCACAACGTGTCTCGTTTCCTTTCACATTGAAACTTTCCGAACCTCACTTTCTGCTCGGATGTCGTTTTTGTACCATCTATGACGATTTCCAACATTGACGCAGGGAAAAAACTGGTGCCGAATGCGGCTATGGGGATGTTGATAAATCGTAAATCCAAGCCCGTGGCCCTACCAACCGAGACCAAACGGTCCCTGTAGTGCCCGGCTCTATCAATCAGAAACACGAAATCTAAAAAAATTATGTGTCACAGGGAGACATCTATGGAAAACCAGACAATCAACGGAAAGCCGATGCATTGGGCGGCAGAGATGCACGCCAAGGAATATCGTGAGGGCAATCTGAGCCGTCGTGAATTTCTGGCCCGTGTAACCGCGCTGGGCGTTGCTGTACCGACGGCATATGGCATGATTGGCCTGCAGTCACCGGCAGCCGCTGCCGAACCTCAGCGTGGCGGCACCATCCGCTATCAAATGGAAGTGCGCGCACTGAAAGACCCGCGCACATATGACTGGACGCAGATCGCAACCTTCACGGCTGGCTGGCTGGAATATCTTGTCGAATACAATAATGACGGCTCGTTCAAACCCATGCTGCTGGAAAGCTGGGAAGCCAATGATGACGCCACTGAATACACGCTGAACGTCCGCAAAGGTGTGAAGTGGAACAATGGTGACGATTTCACTGCCGAAGACGTAGCTCGCAATATCGAAGGTTGGTGCGACGGGTCTCTGGAAGGGAACTCGATGGCCTCGCGCATGGCCTCACTGATGGATGAGAGCACTCAGAAAGCCGCAGATGGCGCCATCACCGTTGTCGACTCGCATACAGTCAAGCTGAAGTGCAACGCGCCGGATATCACGATCATCCCCGGCATGGCAGATTATCCGGGTGCAATCGTACACAGCAGCTTTGATGCAAATGATATGCTGTCCAACCCAGTTGGTACGGGTTTCATGATGCCCGAAAGCCATGAGGTCGGCGTGAAGGGCGTACTGGTCCGCAACGAAGGCTTTGACTGGTGGGGCTACGAAGCTGGTAAAGGCGGCTATATCGACCGGATCGAATTCATCGATTATGGCACTGACCCTGCTGCTTTCCTGGCCGCCTATGAGGCCGAAGAGATCGATATGAACTGGGAATCGGTTGGCGAGTTTGTCGACATCTTTGACAGTATTGGCCTTGTCCGCTCGGAAATCCCATCGGGCTTTACCATTGTCATTCGCCCCAACCAGCTGGCTGAAGACGCCGACGGCAACAAAATCTATGGCGACAAGAGGGTCCGTCAGGCCCTTGCCATGGCAGTCGACAACGCCGTCTGCCTTGAACTTGGCATGTCCGGCTACGGCATCACTGCCGACAACTGTCATGTAGGCCCGATGCACCCCGAGTACGACTCGGCTGTGACGCGTATCCCTTACGATCCGGCAGGCGCAAAGGCGCTGATGGACGAAGCGGGTATGGGCGATTTCGAACACGAAGTGCAGTCGATCGACGATGACTGGCGTCGCAATACCACGGCTGCGGTAGTGGCTCAGTTGAACGATGCGGGCATCAAGGCAAAGCACACGGTTCTGCCCGGTTCGACATTCTGGAACGACTGGACCAAGTACCCGTATTCCTCGACCAACTGGAACCACCGCCCGCTGGGCACGCAGGTTCTGGCACTGGCGTATAAGTCGGGTGTCGCTTGGAACGAATCTGGTTTTGCCAACGAAGAGTTCGACAAGCTGCTGGCCGAGGCGAACTCGATCGCGGATGTCGATATGCGCCGCGAGGTGATGGCGAAACTGCAGGCGATCATGATCGACGAAGGCGTGGTCATCCAGCCCTATTGGCGGACCGCGATGCGTCACCACCGCGACAATATGGTCGGTGTCGAAAAGCACATTGCGGACCTGCCGCAGCTTTATAAGTTCGGCCTGACTTCCTAAGCCGAAACCTACAAGGGCCGCGCCGAACTGGCGCGGCCCTTCGTCCTCAATACGGCGACCAGAACAATAGCAACGCGTGGGGCGAAATGCCTGTCACGCCAGCCGATCAACAGGGGCTAACATGGGACTTTTCATTCTAAGGCGTGTGGGGATTATGCTGCTGACAGCATTGTGCCTGACATTCCTGGTCTTCTTCCTTACCAATCTCTACCCGAACCTGGAAAAGCTTGCGAAGACGCAGGGCAATTTCAGGATGTCTGATGAACAGGTCGAAAGCTATCTGGAGAAAAACGGCTACCTCCAGTCCACGCCGATCAAATACGGTGAATGGCTCGGTGTCCTGCCCTCGTTCCGACACACAAATGAGGACGGAACCGTTCAGGGTAGATGTATCCTGCCAGGCAAAACTGCCGAGGAATCTCCGAATTTCTGCGGTATCCTGCAGGGGTACTGGGGATATTCAACTGTCTTCAAGGAAGAGGTCTCTACCGTTGTTGGCAACCGGCTGGCACTGACCGGACGGCTGATGTTCTGGGTGATGCTGCTGATGGTCCCTTCGGCACTCATTCTGGGCATCCTGGCCGGGATGAAGGAAGGTTCGGCCACTGACCGGACGCTTTCAACCTTTGCCATCACGACGACGGCGACCCCAGAATACGTCTCGGGCGTTATCTTCATAGCGATCTTCACATCCTCCGCCGTCGGGTTGAAATGGTTCAAAGGCACCGCCACTCAGGCGATGGAGAACCCGACATTTGAGAATTTCTTCCTACCAGTGTTGACCATCGCGCTTTACGGGATGGGCTATATCGCCCGGATGACCCGCGCCTCAATGACCGAGGTGATGACGGCGCAATACATCAGGACGGCGCGTCTGAAAGGCGTGTCATTCCCGAATATCGTCATGAAACACGCGCTGCGCAACGCGCTTATCGCGCCCTTTACAGTCATTATGCTGCAGTTCCCATGGCTGCTGAATGGTGTCGTGATCGTCGAGACCCTGTTCAACTACAAGGGCTTTGGCTGGGCGCTCGTACAGGCAGCGGGCAACAATGACATCCAGCTGCTGCTGGCGATCTCGGTCGTGTCGGTCTTCGTGGTGCTGGTGACGCAGCTGATCTCGGATATCGGCTATGTCTACCTCAACCCGCGCATCCGCATTTCGTAAGGAGGGATAGATCATGGAACCACTTACCTGGACCGGCTCTATCGCCTTCCTGAACCCGCTGTTGATGCTTGCGTTGGGACTGATGCTTTTGTCCATCGTTGTCTGGATGCTGGCAAGTATCGTGCTGCCCGAAGATCAGATGATTGTGAATGCCGATGGGACGCTCAGTTCGAGCTCTGGCCTAAGAATCCTGATACAATCGTCGCTACGCTATAGCTTTCTGGCAAGTGTGGGAATTGCGGTGGCGTACATTGTCCTTGGCATCCTGATGGGGACCAGTGCTGGCATCATCGGCGCTATCTCTCGGCAGTTTCTGCCCGTCTGGCTGTCGCTGATCATCCTTTATGCGATGTCGATTGCGTTCAAGCGCAAGCTGGGCCTATATGGCAAGCTGTTCGACAGCCCCATTGGTATGATCGGCTTTGGCCTTGTGATGTTCTGGGTGTTCACCGGCATATTTGGCGCACTCGATCTGATCGTAACCCACGATCCCCTGTCGCAGGTCTCGGGTATGAAGAACAAAGTGCCGGGCACCCCGCTTCCCAATCTGGAGGACGGTCAATACGCTTGGTATTTGCTGGGTGGAGATAACCTCGCGCGCGACGTCTTTAGCCGTATGGTTAAAGGTGCCTGGATCGTCGTGCAGATCGCGCCGCTGGCGACGATGTTTGCCTTCATGGTCGGTATCACTCTGGGTTTACCCGCAGGCTACTATGGCGGGCGTCTGGATACGCTCCTGTCATTCCTCGCGAACCTGATCCTGGCTTTTCCCGTTATCTTGCTGTTCTACCTTTTGGTCACGCCCGAGATCGTAGCGACCGGCGTGCCGAACTATATGGCGGCGATCCTATTCGTGTTCCCGATCATCTTCCTCGGCGTTCTGCTGAATTCGCGTTTCTATACGCGTCCCAGTTTTCGAACGCCTTTGTTGATCGGCGTTCTGGGTGTTGCGCTCTGGCTCTACCTGTCGCTGATTTCGACCGGTGGCTACATCATCAACACCGACAGCTACCGCATCTGGGGTCTGCCGACCTACCTTGATCTGTTCGATATTCCAGGCGGTATTTTGGTGGTGTTCGTCTCGGTGGTCTTCGTGAACTCTCCGACCGTGTTCCGCATCGTACGCGGACTGGCGCTGGACATCAAAACTCGCGACTATGTGGCTGCGGCCCAAACGCGCGGCGAGGGTCCATGGTACATCATGCTGTGGGAAATCCTGCCCAACGCGCGTGGTCCGCTGATCGTCGATTTCTGCCTGCGCATCGGCTACACGACCATCCTGCTTGGAACCTTGGGTTTCTTTGGGCTGGGGCTGCCACCGGAAAGCCCGGACTGGGGCTCGACGATCAACGAGGGGCGCAAGCTTCTGTCGATCTATCTACATCCCGCACTGCCGCCCGCGCTGGCATTGCTGTCGCTGGTTCTTGGCTTGAACCTGCTGGCGGATGGTCTGCGCGAAGAAAGTCTGAAGGACTGATTGTGATCGAGGCCGGGGGCTCTGCCCCCGGACCCCCGAGATATTTTTAGCCAGATGAAGGGGAACCCCCGGACTCTCGCGAGGAGTAATAAGATGAACAAACTGGCGGATTATGACGGGCCAATCCTGGAGATCGACAAGCTTTCGATTTCCTTCTTTACCCGCCTTCGTGAGATCCCTGCCGTGATGGATTTCTCGGTCAGTGTGCAACCCGGCGAAGCCGTCGGTTTGGTGGGTGAATCAGGTTGTGGGAAATCTACCGTGGCGCTGGGTGTCATGCAGGATTTGGGCAAGAATGGCCGCATCGTCGGTGGCTCGATCAAGTTCAAAGGCCGCGATTTGGGCGAGATGACCACCGAAGAGCTGCGCGACATACGTGGCAATGAAATCGCGATGATCTATCAGGAGCCGATGGCATCGCTGAATCCGGCGATGAAGATCGGCAAACAGCTGATGGAAGTGCCAATGATTCATGAGGGCGTTGGTGCAGAAGAGGCCTATGCTCGTGCGTTGGAAGTGGTCACCGATGTACGCCTGCCCGACCCTGAGCGGATGCTGAACTCGTTCCCGCATCAGCTGTCAGGCGGTCAGCAGCAGCGGATCGTGATTGCGATGGCGCTGATGTCGAAACCTGCCTTGTTGATCTTGGATGAGCCAACAACTGCTCTGGACGTGACGGTCGAGGCCGCCGTGGTCGAGTTGGTCAAGGATCTGGGCAAGAAATACGGCACCTCGATGCTGTTCATTTCGCACAATCTGGGTCTGGTGCTGGAAACCTGCGACCGGCTGTGCGTGATGTACTCAGGTGAGGCCGTCGAGCGCGGCTCGATCAAGGATGTATTCGACGAGATGCAGCACCCGTATACCCAGGCGCTGTTCCGCTCGATCCCGCTGCCGGGCGCTGACAAGAACTCGCGCCCACTGGTCGCCATACCTGGGAACTTTCCCCTGCCCCATGAGCGGCCTCCGGGCTGTAACTTTGGTCCGCGCTGCGACTATTTCGAAGAAGGCCGCTGTGACGCCAAGGATATCCTGATGGAGGCGGTACCGGGCAACGACCGACACCACACGCGATGCTTGAAATTCCAGGAAATCGACTGGAACGCGCCAATCACCGTTGGTGAGCAGAAAGAGAAAGGCGAGATTGGCCGGACTGTTCTGAAAATGGATAACCTCAAGAAATACTATGAGGTGGCTGCGAATGCATTGTTCGGCGGTGGTGAGACCAAAGTGGTCAAGGCCAATGAGACGCTAAGCTTTGAAGCGCATGAATCCGAGACGCTTGCCATTGTCGGCGAATCCGGTTGCGGCAAATCCACTTTTGCGAAGGTTTTGATGGGGCTAGAAACAGCCACCGACGGGCAGATCCTGCTGGACAATCGCAATATCGAGGACGTGCCCATCGAAGAACGCGACGCCAAGACCGTTGGCGAAGTGCAGATGGTGTTTCAGAACCCGTTCGACACGCTGAACCCGTCGATGACCGTAGGCCGTCAAATCATCCGGGCGCTGGAAATCTTTGGCGTCGGTGACTCCGAGGCCGATCGCAAGAAGCGGATGCTGGAACTGCTGGATCTCGTGAAATTGCCCCGCGCCTTCGCGGACAGGATGCCACGCCAGCTATCAGGCGGTCAGAAGCAGCGCGTCGGTATCGCCCGCGCCTTTGCCGGTGATGCACGGATCGTGGTTGCGGATGAACCGGTGTCGGCACTGGACGTATCTGTACAAGCTGCCGTTACGGACCTGTTGATGGAGATTCAGCGCGAGCACAAAACCACGCTGCTGTTCATCAGTCACGACCTTTCAATCGTGCGCTATCTCAGTGACCGTGTGATGGTGATGTATCTGGGGCATGTGGTTGAACTGGGCACCACCGATCAGGTCTTTAGCCCACCCTATCATCCCTACACTGAGGCATTGCTAAGTGCGGTTCCAATCGCGGACACATCGATCGAAAAACAGCACATCGTGCTTGAGGGCGATATCCCCTCGGCCATGAACCCGCCGCCGGGTTGCCCGTTCCAAACACGCTGTCGCTGGAAATCAGAAGTGCCGGACGGGCGATGCGAATCCCATGTGCCTCCGGTGCAAACACTTGCGGATGGTCATCAGGTGAAATGTCACCTTGCCGAAGACATTCTGGCCAAAATGGAGCCGGTTATCAAAATTGCGGCCGAATAAATCCGCGCGAACGAAAGAAAAGGGCCGGTCAAAGACCGGCCCTTTCAATTTGCGTCACGTTTTTTGGGGAGACAGGCGACGCAGGTCGTGGGTGAGTGGCAGTTTCTGATCGTAATCAGCCCGTCATCACGTTGTTGCCGAAGTGCATGAACTCCTGATTCATACCCGCCACATCTCCGGCTTCCAGTTTTAGACTGGCGCTGTCGAGCATCTTGTAACTCTGCTGGCTTTTGACCCAATCGTCTGCGGCCTGCAGCGTCGTAAGCGTGTATGACGTAACCTCATTGAGGTAGTGCGTCGGGATGATGATCTTGGGCTTGAGCTTGGCGACAATATCGTTGCCCTGATCGAAGCTAAGGATGTGTTCCGATCCGTCGACGGGCAAAGTCAGCACGTCTACCTGTCCTATAGCATCCCAGAACTCCTGAGGCGGATTGTGGCGGTTGTCGCCCCAGATCAAGGTGCGAATGCCTCCGGTTTCGACAAGGTAGACCACCATGTCCATATGTCCGACGTTGTTGGGCGGACAAGCTTCCGCGCCAAACTCGGCCAAGGCGTTGGTCCATTCGTACCAACCCGGCGCAACGCAGGCATGTTTGTCAGCAAAACCTGTGATCTTAAGATCAGCAAATTCAAAAATGCCCGCCATCCTGTCTAAAACCATTGTGGAACTTGGCCGCTCGATAGCGTCATGGTCAAAATGAGCATGAGTGGACATAGTGATATCAACTGGGATCTGCGGGAACTCGTTGCGGAACCACAGGCCCCACGCGCCGGAGGGATCATCGCGCCAAGGATCAAACAATACGGTCGCTCCGTTTGGAGAGGTAATTTTGATCGCGCAGTGACCGTAATAATCGATTCCAACCGCTCCCGTGCTTGCCTGACCAGTCGAGCCCTGTAGATCGATTACGTGGTTATTATTGCCAGGCTGCAGCCAGGCCTGCGATTGCGCCTCGGCCGGTTTGCTACCCAACAGTGAGGCCCCTGCACCGACACCGGCGGCCCCGGCAGCCATAAAGAACGATCGACGCGACAGACCAGTTGCCAATGTGTCGCGTTCTCCGTTTAGAATTGTGGGTTTCAGATCTTTGCGATCCATTTTTTATCCTCCCGAGTTGAAAAGGCCCGGCTTGGTCCGCACCCTTGCGACCAGCCTAGCGCGCGTGGCACAGGTTGCTCAGATCAGAAAAATCGGGGGGTAATATGGGGGAAATCCCCATATTCAGAAATCACGAAATCGACAAAAGATGGCTTCGCAAGTTCTGGTCACGGCCTTCGAGGCCAAGTTTTCGACGAATATTATTCCGATGAAAATCAATTGTAGAAGTTTCGCGCGACATGGCCCGGGCGATATCTTTCGTGGTTTTGCCCGACATGACCAGCTGAGCAATTTCGATCTCGGTCGGCGTCATGACCGAAAACGCATCCGATAGTTTGTCGGAAATCATTGAAGTAATCTCTTGCAGATTGCGCTCGGCCAATTCCAGATAAACTTGCGAGGCGTCGCCTTCGGTCAATAGCCCGCGCAACTTGTCCAGATAAGGCAACACCATCGTGCGAACCTGATCTACGATATCCTGATCCCGGTCTTTCCGATCGTCGTCCAAACTGGTCAACAGCACCCGTAGCGCCGTGTTTGTTTCCTGCAGCTCCCGCGTCCTCGCCGCGACGCGGTGCTCCAGTTGCGCCAGAGTTTCATTCAACTTCACTTCCAGCGCTCGACGCAGGTAAACCTCTTGGATCAAAGCCAAATCCGATTCAACCATGCGCGCAAACTGTGCCAAACCTTCACGAAACAACAAGGCCCGGCGATTGCGGTGACGGTCCAAGACGCAGATTGTTCCGAATACCGAACCATCCGGCCACTTCAGCGGAAAACCGATATAGAAGGACATGCCATGCTCCATGTCCTCATTGTCGCTCCAGGCCGGGTCACATGTTGCGTCCTCGACAACAAATTCGCCGTCGCGTTCCAGAACGCCCTGACAATAGAGCTTGGGGTTCAGTCGAAAATTCATGCCGACCGGGTATGGGTTTTCTGGATGATCCGATGTGATCAGAACCGCATGATCCGGCGCTTCGGTCTTCATGATCAAAGTGGCGGGCACATCGGCCAGCTGCGAAACAAGGTCGACCAAACGCTGCCAGTTCGCCATTGTTTCGGGTGGTATGTTGGGTCGATCTTGGATCATCGTAATTCGCACAAGTCCGAAAGGTTATCCAATCAGACTAGGACAGCGTTTGGCGGTAGATCAAGAAACAGACACGCTGCGGCGCAGCTAGCCCCCCCAGATCACTTTTACGTAGTTCTGGGTTTCCTTGTAGGGTGGAATTCCGCCGTGCTTTTCAACTGCTTTGGGCCCTGCATTGTAAGCTGCCAGTGCAAGGCGCCAGGACTTGAACTTGCGGTATTGCCAGGAAAGATAACGCGCACCACCCTCCAGATTCTGGATCGGATCGTGCGGATTGACGCCAAGCAGCCGCGCGGTCTGGGGCATCAGTTGCGCAAGACCCAACGCCCCTTTGTGGGATTTGGCATTCGGGTTCCACCCGCTTTCTTGTTGAACAAGTCGCAGGAAAAGTTCTTCCGGCACATTATGTTGCCGCGCTGCTTTTCTGGCATGATCGAGATACTGGCCCCGATAGTTACCAGTGTAACGCTTGACGAATTTCCCACGCTCGGTCTTGGGTTTAAGCCGTTCAGAGCCGCGATATTGCGTAGCGGCCCGATTATCCAAAACCTTGGATTGCTTGAGGAATATCGCCTTACGATTCTTAGTGGACAGCGTTTCTGCCTGCGTCGCAAACGACGTCAGACAAAGACCCAATACCGAGATACCGCCGACCAGAAAACGCATTAATGCCAATCCTGCACCCTCAACAACCAATCAGATTATAGTTAAATCAGCCGGAAATGAAAGCTTGGTTAAGACAGTCCTAATGTTTTCCTGCTCAGCGTTGCACGATCAATCATGTTTCAACCAAGTCGTAGCCCGTATAGGGTCAGCACCAGAATACAGCGCCAGATTCGGGCGCCATCCAGTCAGAGTAAAACGAGGGAATATATGGCGGGTTCAGTCAACAAGGTCATTCTGATCGGCAATCTCGGTGCCGACCCCGAGGTGCGGTCGTTCCAGAACGGTGGTAAGGTGTGCAACCTGCGCATCGCAACGTCAGAGACATGGAAAGACCGCAACACTGGTGAGCGTCGGGATCGAACCCAATGGCACACAGTCGCCATCTTCTCGGAACCTCTGGTTCGCGTTGCCGAGCAGTATTTGCGTAAAGGCAGCAAAGTCTATGTCGAGGGCCAGTTAGAGACCCGCAAGTGGCAGGATCAGTCGGGGCAGGATCGCTATTCGACTGAGGTTGTCCTGCGCCCTTACCGCAGCGAGCTGACTATGCTGGATGCCCGCGGTGAAGGCGGTGGCGGCGGTGGTGGCTATGGCGGTGGTCAGGCCGGAGGAGGCTATGGTGATCCCTATGGCGGTCAGTCCAGCGCCCCTGCCCCTGCATCCGGCGGCATCGATGACGACGAGATTCCGTTCTAAACCAAACGGAGAAACAACATGGCATGGTCCTTCTCACTTGGCCGATTGCTCGGCTCGGAACTGAGGGTCCATGTCACCTTCTTCCTGCTGCTCGCCTGGGTTGGTTTTGCAGCGTATTCCAGCGGCGGTTGGCCCGCTGCGCTCAACAACATCCTGTTCGTTCTGGCTTTGTTTGCCTGTGTCGTCGCGCATGAATTCGGTCACGCGCTCATGGCAAAGCGATACGGGATTCGCACCCCTGATATCACTTTGCTGCCAATCGGTGGACTGGCACGTCTTGAGCGGATGCCAGAAAAACCGATGCAGGAGGTTTGGGTCGCCTTAGCAGGCCCGGCCGTAAACGTCGTCATCTGGGCCATCCTCGTGGTTTTAGGCGCGGGGATACAACTTGGATCGCTGGCCCAGATCGACTCGGCAGGCACGAACCTATTGAGCCGTCTGGCCTATGTGAATCTGCTGCTGGCGGCCTTCAACATGATCCCGGCATTTCCGATGGACGGCGGGCGTGTATTCCGCGCTTTGCTATGTATGAAGATGGAACGTGCCAAGGCCACGCGGATCGCCGCCCTTGGCGGTCAGATCGTAGCGGTCGGGCTTGGTTTTCTGGGGCTGACCTCTGGCAACCCGATCCTGGTTCTGATCGCCGTATTTGTCTTCATTGCCGCGAATTCCGAAAATCAGGACGTTGCGCTACGTTCAGTTGCGCGGCGTGTTAAGGCCCGGGATGCGATGATCACCGAGTTCAAGGCGTTGTCGCCCGATGATACGTTGGCGACGGCGGCTCAAGCAGTCATTCATACGACCCAGCACGAGTTTCCGGTCTTGGCCGAGGATGGCAGCCTTTTGGGTTTTGTCACCCGTGACCGACTGTTCGCAGCGTTAGCAAGCGACCATCCCCGATCCGAGCCTGCAGCGTCGATTATGGATAAGAACATACCACAAGTCGCACTCACCAGCGGATTGGACCAAGTTTTGAATGGCCTGCATAAAGGTGCACCCGCAATTGCTGTATGCACCAAATCGGGACACATGGTTGGCTATATCACCCGCGAAAACATCGGCGAGTTGATGGTAATCCAGGGGCGCTGAATCTCAGCAGGCGGCCAGCGCATCATCAAGCACCGAGACCACTGTCTCGCGCGGCACTTCTGAAGTGACGAATGCCTGCCCGATGCCTCGTGCCATAATGAAACGCAACTGGCCATCCACGACCTTTTTGTCCTGCGCCATCAGATCGACCAGTGTTTCTGCATCCGGCAGTTCACCCGGAATATCGGCCAGATCAGTCTTCATGCCCATGGCGCGCAAATGCGCCCTGACACGGCTTGGATCTTCTTGCGGGCAAAGCCCCAAGCGAGAAGAAGTTTCAAACGCCAGCGCGCACCCGATCGCAACGCCTTCGCCGTGCAGTAACCGATCGGAATACCCCGTTGCGGCCTCAAGCGCGTGGCAGAAAGTATGACCCAGATTGAGCAGCGCCCGGTCGCCCTGCTCGGTCTCGTCGCGTGCCACGATATCGGCCTTCATCTGAACCGAGCGTGTGACGGCCTGCACGCGCGCAGCCATGTCGCCGGATGCTAACAGAGGCCCGTTATCTTCAAGCCACTCAAAGAACTGGGCATCGCCCAACAGTCCATATTTGACGACTTCGCCATATCCAGCGAGAAAGTCCCGCGTCTGTAACGTACCCAGCACGTCCGTGTCGGCCAACACCAGTGACGGCTGGTGAAACGCTCCAATCAGGTTCTTGCCCTGTGGCGCATTTATCCCAGTCTTGCCGCCAACCGAGCTGTCGACCTGTGCCAGCAGCGAAGTCGGTATCTGAACAAAGCGTACCCCGCGCCGCATCACTGCTGCAGCAAATCCCGCCAGATCACCGATCACACCCCCTCCTAGCGCAACGACGATGTCGTTCCGTTCGACCTTCTCCGCCAGCAACCATTCTACCGCGCGCTCAAAATGCGGCCAGCTTTTGGTGGCCTCACCCGCTGGCAGTGCCAGAGCATTCATCTCGATCCCGGCTGAGGCCAGGCCTTCACGCAGTGCATCCAGATGCAGGCCCGCGACAGTCTCATCCGTCAGAACCGCGACACGCTTACGCTTTATCAGTGGAGCAATCCGTTCCCCAGATTGCGCCAAAAGGCCGGGGCCGATCTCTACATCATAAGAACGCTCGGCCAAATCAACATGTACGGTTTGATGCATTAAATTCGTTCCAATATATCCGGGCGCGTCACCAATGCGGCAATCACCCGATCCACCATATCTTCGATTGCGGTTTCGCCATCTGAGTCAGCCACCAGATCGGCCTGTTCATAGATCGGCACGCGCGCCTCGTACAAACCACGCAACGTTGCATACGGGTCTGCCGTACGCAGCAATGGGCGCGTGTCTTTATGTTTGACGCGATTCCACAACACGTTCAGATCGGCCCGCAACCACACAGATGCACCACGATCTGAGATCATTTTTCGATTGCCTTCTGCCAGAAACGCGCCGCCTCCAGTCGACAGAATGCCTTTTTCCTCGTCCAGAAGCCGCCCGATGATCTGACTTTCCTTGCTGCGAAAGAACGCCTCGCCATCACGGGCAAATATCTCGGGGATGGTCATGTTGGCTGCCGATTCGATCTCGGAATCGCTATCGAGAAAGGGAACGCCGAGCCGAGCCGCCAGAGCCCGGCCCACCGCAGTCTTTCCAGCCCCCATCATTCCGACCAAAACGACGGTTTTGTGCAGTTGAAACTGCGCGGCTGTGTCGGAACGCACCGTGTTATGCTTAATTTCGCTCATTTCGTCGTGAATGACGTGATCTTAAGAAAAATGCTAGTTATAACTTGGGCAAAAGCAAAAATTGAGGCAGCGTTCACCCATGGGCCGTTTAATCAAGTTCCTGATTTACCTCATCTGCCTGTGTTTCATCGGGCTGGTTGGGTATGCCTATGTCGGGCCGTTTTTTGGTGCGGACTTTTCCGCTCCTCAAAGTGAAGTCCGCGAACCGGTCATCTTGAATGCCGACTAGAACCACTCTTCTGGCGGTTTTTCTAGCCGGAACTGCGCACGCACAATCGACGGAGCCCTTGTCGATCATTGACTGGCTGACCGACCCCCCAGAAAATCTACCGGGCACAGTGCTGATGGAACCGCCTGTGACCCAGACAGGGTTGCAGCCGGATATTCAGGTCACCCCGCTTGAGGCGCTGTCGCCACCGCTGGGTTTGGTGGCCTCTTCCGTCACAGGTCTGCCGGTCAACTTGTGGCAGAACAGCGATGCGGATCGGTTGGCGGAACTGATCGCGCAGGTGCGGGTCAAGTCCAACCCCGCAATGCAGCGGCTGCTGTTCACCCTGCTCCTTTCCGAGGCACGTCCCCCGAGCGGAGGACAGGCAGAAGACAAATTGCTGATGGCGCGACTGGACCGCCTTATGCAATTGGGCGCATCCGATCCGGTACAATCTCTGGTTCAGCTGGCCGGTCCGACCGATACGCAAGCTCGTTTCAAACGCTGGTTCGATGCAACTTTGCTGACGGGTGACGAAGACCGGAGTTGCACCGCGCTGATCGCGCAGCCGAATTTGTCTCGGGATTACGCGGCGCAGATATTCTGCAAGGCCCGTCGTGGAGATTGGGCCTCAGCCGCGCTGACGCTCGAAGCCGCTCATGCGCTGCAGGTGCTTCCCGAAGACCAGCTTGCCTTGCTCGATCGCTTTCTCAGCCCGGAATTGTTCGAAGGGGCTGAGTATCTTCCTCAGCCCGACGACCCGAATCCGCTTACGTTCCGTCTGTTCGAAGCCATTGGTGAACGTTTGCCCACGGCTTCACTGCCACGGGCGTTCGCCAATGCCGATCTGCGCGATGTGGCGGGCTGGAAAGCTCAGGTCGAAGCTGCTGAACGATTGACGCGGATTGGCGCGCTGACACCCAATCAGTTGCTTGGCCTATATACCGAACGTTCGCCGGCTGCTTCGGGTGCTGTCTGGGACCGCGTGGCTGCCATCCAACGGTTCGAAACCGCATTGGAAACCGGAAATCCCGAGGCAGTTTCCAAAACTCTTGTTGAGGTCTGGGCTCAGATGAAAACCGTCGGGCTTGAGGTTCCGTTTGCCGAACTTTTTGCCCCGCGTCTGGCAGCAATGAAACTATCAGGTTCGGCCGCCAAGAATCTGCGGTGGCGTATTCTGCTGTTGTCCGAGCTTTATGAAGACGCGGCGCAAGATGTGCCCGAAGGTTCCGATGCGAATATGTTTCTGGCCGCCCTGGCACAGGGCGATCCGCAACGCGCGCCGTCGCCAACCCCTCTGGCGGATGCCATTTCGCAGGGCTTTGCCTGGTCCGCGCCCATCCCTTCGGATATCGACGGGCTGCTGAGTAACGATCAATTGGGCGAAGCCATTCTGGAAACGATGCAATTGTTCGCCCATGGCGCGCGCGGCAATCTGGTCGACCTGACCGCTGCAATCGCTGCGTTCCGCCGCGTGGGTCTTGAAGACACCGCACGTCGGGCCGCGTTGCAGTTGATGATCTTGAACGGGGCTTGAGCATGACCGCGCCCGCGTCTCAGGAGCTGTGGATTTCCACCTTCCTCGAAGCGCAAGCTGCCGAGCTTGGCGCTGCCACCAACACCCTGCTCGCCTATGGCCGGGATCTGAAAGATTTCTCTGATTGGTTGACGCGTCGGAAATCGGGCTTTTCCGAAGCGGATCGCGATCGGATCGAAGGTTACCTGATCGATTGCGATGCGCAGGGCCTGTCGCGCTCGACAAGGGCACGGCGGTTGTCGGCGATCAAACAATTGTATCGATTTGCTTTCGAAGAAGGCTGGCGCGAAAGCAACCCGGCCATCCAGATCAAGGGACCAGGGCGCCCCAAGCGATTGCCTAAGACACTGGACGTGCCCGAAGTTGACCGCCTGCTTGCAGCAGCGCGGCGCACGGGTCGTTCCGACGCAGACAAAATTCGCAACACGTGCCTGATGGAACTGCTCTATGCGACGGGGATGCGGGTGACAGAACTGGTATCGCTGCCGGTCAGTTCAGCCAGAGGTGATCCGCGCATGCTGCTGGTTCTCGGCAAAGGCGGGAAAGAGCGGATGGTTCCGCTGTCCCCCCCTGCCCGCGAGGCGTTGGCAGACTGGCTGCAAGCCCGCGATGCGGCCGAGGAAAAAGCCGTTTCCAAGGGAGGACAAGCGTCGCGTTTCCTGTTCCCGTCGCGCGGGAAATCCGGGCACCTGACGCGGCATCGCTTCTTTCTGCTGGTCAAGGAACTGGCCGTCGAAGGCGGTGTTTCGCCTGAAAAAGTCACACCTCACACGCTGCGCCATGCGTTTGCGACGCACCTGCTGGCCAATGGCGCGGATCTGCGCTCGATCCAGACGCTGTTGGGCCATGCAGATGTGGCGACGACCGAGATCTATACGCATGTTCTGGATGAACGCCTGTCGGAACTGGTGTTGGAACACCACCCGCTGGCCAAAGACGACTCCACAGATCAGGGCTAACCCCTTGATTGGCCGGGCCCGCACCCCCATAACGAATGCAGCAACACGAACAACCTAGGACCAATGGAACCCACTCCTTCTCTGCTTGATGGCGCATTCTGGATCACGACAGGATCCATTCTTCTTCTCCTTGTCCTATCGGGCTTTTTCTCGGGCTCCGAAACTGCGCTGACCGCATCATCGCGTGGCAAGCTGAGAGCGCAGGCTGACAAAGGCTCGCGCGGGGCGAAAAAAGCGCTGGAAATCACCGATGATAACGAACGTCTGATCGGCTCGGTCCTTCTCGGCAACAACCTTGTCAACATCCTTGCCGCTTCGTTGGCAACCGCCCTGTTTACTCGCCTGTTCGGCGAAAGCGGTGTGGCGCTGGCGACGCTCGTGATGACCCTTCTGGTGCTGATCTTTGCCGAGGTGCTGCCCAAGACCTACGCGATTACCAACGCCGAAAAAGCCGCCGCCTTGGTGGCACCCGTTATCAGCGTCGTCGTAACGGTGTTCTCGCCGGTGGTGGCTGCCGTCCGACTGCTAGTGCGCGGTGTATTGCGCCTGTTCGGCGTACAGATCGACCCCGATAGCAACATCCTTGCGGTCCGTGAAGAAATCGCTGGCGCATTGCAACTGGGCCATTCCGAAGGTGTGGTCGAAAAAGAAGATCGCGACCGTATTCTGGGCGCGCTCGATCTTGGCGACCGCGCGGTGGAAGAGATCATGCTTCACCGCTCGAATATTGAGATGATCGATGCGGATGACGAACCCGAGGCGATCCTGAAACAGTGTCTGGAAAGCCCACACACCCGCCTGCCTGTGTTCCGTGAAGAACAGGAAAACATCGTGGGTGTCGTGCACGCCAAAGACTTGTTCCGCGCAATGTATGCACAGGTAGGCGGCGCGGATGGTGATCCAGAGCGGCTTAAGAATTTCGACATCGCGAAGGTTGCCAACGATCCTTATTTCGTGCCCGAAACCACCACTCTGGACGACCAAATGCGTGAGTTTCTTCGCATGCACAGCCATTTCGCGCTTGTTGTTGACGAATATGGATCGCTGCGCGGGCTGATCACGCTGGAAGATATTCTGGAAGAGATCGTGGGCGAGATCGCAGACGAGTTCGACATCGACGAAGATGTCCCCGTTACCCGATCTGACGACGGACAGTATCTGGTCGAAGGCGCAATGACCATCCGCGACGCCAACCGCGCGCTTGACTGGTCGCTGCCGGATGAAGAAGCAAACACGCTGGCCGGTTTGGTGATCCACGAGGCTCAGATGATCCCCATTGTGGGCCAAGTATTCTCGTTCCACGGTTTCCGATTTGAGGTCACGGCCCGCGAAGGCAACAGGATCACCGCCCTCAAGGTTCGTCCTCTCTAAGCCCTACAGCGCGCGTATTCAGCAAACGACGCGCAGTGTCGCGAACGGAACAGTAATACGCCAGAGCCCTCGGCAGGCTCGGCCAAAAGCCGAGGGAGAAACATCGTGAAAACCACCACCCGTGTCGCAGTTATCGGAGGCGGCGTTGTCGGATGCTCGGTCCTCTATCACCTGACCAAGCTCGGTTGGTCGGATGTGATGCTGCTGGAACGGTCAGAGCTGACCAGCGGCTCGACCTGGCATGCGGCGGGCGGGTTTCACACCCTGAACGGTGACACAAACATGGCCGCCCTGCAGGGCTATACCATCCGGCTGTACAAAGAGCTGGAAGAGATCACGGGCATGTCGTGTGGACTGCACCACGTCGGCGGCGTCACGCTGGCCGACAATCAAGACCGGTTCGACATGTTGCTCGCCGAACGCGCCAAGCACCGATTCATGGGTCTTGAGACCGAGATCGTCGGGCCTGAGGAGATCAAAAAAATTGCTCCGATCACCAACACCGATGGCATCCTTGGTGCGCTGTATGATCCGCTGGACGGGCATCTTGATCCGTCGGGTACAACACACGCATACGCCAAGGCCGCGCGTATGGGCGGGGCTACGATCGAAACACATTGCATGGTGCGCGAGACCAACCAGCGCCCGGACGGAACTTGGGACGTGGTGACCGACAAGGGTACAGTTCACGCCGAACATATCGTCAATGCGGGCGGATTGTGGGCGCGCGAGGTCGGTGCGATGGCCGGGATCTATTTCCCGTTGCATCCGATGGAGCATCAATATCTGGTCACCGATAACATACCCGAGATCGAGGCCATCATCGACGCAGGTGGCGAGCACCCGCATGTGATGGACCCCGCTGGCGAAAGCTATCTGCGGCAGGAAGGGCGTGGACTGTGCATCGGCTTCTACGAACAGCCCTGCAAGCCTTGGGCGGTCGACGGCACCCCGTGGGAGTTTGGCCATGAATTGCTGCCCGATGACTTCGACAAGATCACCGATAGCATCGAATTCGCCTACAAACGCTTCCCTGTTCTCGCTGAGGCGGGTGTCAAATCCGTCATCCATGGGCCGTTTACCTTTGCCCCGGATGGCAACCCTCTGGTCGGTCCGGTGCCTGGCGTGCGGAACTACTGGTCAGCCTGCGGTGTCATGGCCGGTTTCAGCCAAGGCGGTGGTGTTGGCTTGACCCTTGCTCAATGGATGATCGAAGGCGAACCCGAACGCGATGTGTTTGCCATGGATGTGGCGCGGTTTGGCGATTGGATCAGCCCGGGCTATACGCGCCCCAAGGTGATCGAGAACTATCAGAAGCGGTTCAGCGTCGCTTATCCGAACGAGGAACTGCCTGCAGCGCGTCCCAACCGAACAACACCAATGTACGACATCTTCAGCGATCTCGGTGCCGTTTGGGGGCAGCAATACGGGCTGGAAGTACCAAACTACTTTGCCCAAGGCGATGAACCGGATTTCGAGACACCCTCGTTCCGCCGTTCCAACGCCTTTGAGGCCACCGGCCGCGAAGTTCGTGCCGTGCGTGGAGGTGTTGGGATCAACGAAGTCCACAATTTCGGAAAATACCGTATTACCGGTGCCGGTGCTCGTGCATGGCTGGATCGCATCATGGCGGGCCGCATACCCAAACCAGGCCGCGTTTCACTGACGCCAATGTTGTCGCATAAAGGTAAGCTGATCGGGGATTTCACCGTCTCCTGCTTGGGCGACGACCTGTTTCACCTGACCGCTTCATACGGCAGTCAGGCATTTCATACGCGCTGGTTCCTGCAAAACCAGGACCATGGCGTGGGCATCGAGAACATCAGCGACCGGTTGAATGGGTTTCAGATCGCAGGCCCCAAGGCCACCGAGGTTTTGTCGGCCTGCACCCGAGAAGCAGTCACCTCGCTCAGGTTCCTCGACGTGCGCGAGATGACAATTGGCATGACGGACTGCATCGTTCAGCGTGTCAGCTATACCGGCGATCTGGGTTATGAGATTTATTGCGACCCAATGGCCCAACGGCAACTCTGGTGGAGTTTGTGGCAAGCGGGTCAAGCCCATGACATGACCCCATTTGGCATGCGCGCAATGATGAGTCTGCGTCTGGACAAGTTCTTTGGCTCGTGGATGCGAGAGTTTTCACCCGACTATACAGCGGCAGAAACCGGGTTGGATCGGTTCATCTCATTCTGCAAGAACAGTGATTTCATAGGCCGAGCAGCGGCCGAGGCCGAGCGCGCATCTGGCGTTGATCGCCGCTTGGTGGCTTTTGAGGTCGACGCGGCAGATGCGGATGTAAACGCGTACGAACCGATCTGGTTAGACGGCGCTGTTGTCGGCTTCTGTACATCTGGTGGGTATTCGCACTTTGCGGGCAAGTCGATTGCCATGGGGTTCCTCCCGACTGAACAGGCCACCGAGGGACGTGCGGTTGAAATTGAAATTCTAGGTCAGATGCACAAAGCGCGTGTCATCACGACCCCACTTTTCGATCCCGATGGCGCAAGAATGCGGGGATGACTTAATCATCCACCGACGGCATGCTTGCGAAATGACCCAGATTCCCATCATCCTGCTCGCTGCCGGGCAATCCAGCCGCATGGGTGGTGCTGATAAGTTAATGCAACCGATTGAAGGCGTGCCGCTTCTGCGCCGAGTGGCTCAGCGGGCGCTTGCCGCAGGTCAAGTTATCATCGCCCTGCCCCCGGCCCCACATCCCCGATATACGGTGCTACAGGGCCTCGATGTTCAACTGGTCGAAATCCCAAATGCGCAAGAAGGCATGAATGCCAGTTTGAGAGGCGCAATGGCCTCCGTTCCAGCAAATGCACCTGCGGTCATGATCCTGTTATCGGACCTTCCGGACCTCACAACCCAAGACCTGAACAGCGTTCTCCGATCAGTCAAAACCCACCCTGACAATCTGATATGGCGTGGGGCTACTGACGAAGGCGCTCCCGGCCATCCTGTCGTCTTTGATCGTTCTCTATTTTCAGAGCTTTCGGAACTGAACGGTGACAGCGGCGCGCAGATTGTCGTGCAACGCTACAAGGGCAAGGTTCATCTGCATCGCCTGCCCGCCCAGAATGCGCTGCTTGATTTGGATACACCCGCCGATTGGACCCGTTGGAATGCGGGCCGACCGCAAAAGCAGCCCCTCAAATAAACGCGACCCGGTCAATAATGACCGGGTCGCATGCCCAAAAACAGGACTACCACTTTCACCAATCTCTAAAGCGCGGTCAGATCGCCAATCAGGCTTCCCGACGTTGTGCTGCTGAACCTAAACAAGACCCCCTCGTTAACATGCCGCTCAGCGCTATGGAGACTGAGATGCGCCTTTGACACCCCCTAGTGCCTAAGGCCCCCCTCACTTGGGCAACTCCAATGTCGCTGATCCGATGCGTTCAAACAATGTAAAATTGGATGAAATGGTAAATTTCAGCGCAGGTGCACTGGCTTTTGAGCAACAATGCAACACTCTGGATTCTACCAATGGTTGCATCGTCTTATACTTTTTCCAGAAGTTTCCGTCAGTTGCGCACTTAGAATACTGCTAACTTACCTATTTCAAAGGCATCGACGGGCGTGTTCGAAATTTGAACACTCCATCTCACGCAACTTTTAGGAGAAGTATTTTTGAGACCGCAAAAGCGTCGTTTCTTTGTTAACAAAAATGAATCAATTCAATGCTTTTTCGAAATTATTGACTTTATCGGCAACAATCCACCGATTCGCCACATAGTACCCAAGCTGATTCTTGCTACCCGAGCACGTTGAACGGAGTCATTAAAGCGGCAAAACGTGGCGAAATTAAGGTTTCTTAATATTTCTCTCAGGATATCCCAAGGTTGCCAGTGCATCTCCTGTCTCAATGCGCGGGATCAACCGCCGAAATAGACAGGAGTCAAAATGAGCATCCGTAAATCCTCACTGCTTATTCCACGCACATCCAGCTGGATGGGAGCTACCGCACTGGGTGCGGCCATGATGGCCACCACCGCCCTGCCCGCAATGGCAGACGAGGCTCTGGCCGATCTAGTCGAAACCGTCTCGCCTTCGGTGGTCACGATCACCGCCAAGCAAGATGCCAAACCGCGCCCCACACAAGGTCAGGAGTTCGACCTCGAAAACCATCCCTTTGGCGAGTTCTTTAAGCGGTTCGGCGGTCCTGAAGGATTTGACATGCCGCAGCGAGGCCCCAGCCAGGGTTTGGGATCAGGCTTTGTGCTGGATAAGGCAGGATACATCGTCACCAACCACCACGTTGTCGACAACGCCAGCGAAGTGACCGTACGTCTGAGCGATAACCGCACGTTCGAAGCTGAAATCGTTGGTACAGATCCGCTTACGGACATCGCCGTGCTTAAAATCGACGCAGGAGAAGACCTGCAAGCCGTTCAAATGGGTGACAGCGATGTCATTCGTGTGGGCGAGGACGTCGTCGCCATCGGCAACCCGTTTGGCCTGAATGCAACTGTTACGACCGGTATTGTTTCCGCGAAGGGGCGCAATATTTCGGAAGGCCCCTACGCCGAATTCATCCAGACCGATGCTGCAATCAACAAAGGCAACTCGGGTGGTCCGCTATTCAACATGGATGGTGAGGTGATCGGTGTGAACTCGGCGATCTATTCGCCCAGCGGCGGCTCAGTCGGGCTCGGCTTTGCGGTGACTTCGAATATTGTAGATCACATCACGGCTGATCTGCGCGATGACGGCGAGGTCAGCCGCGGTTGGTTGGGAGTGTCGATCCAGAATGTCAGCCCCGAACTGGCTGCTGCGATGGGTATCGATACGGCAACAGGTGCACTGGTATCGGATGTTGTACCTGACAGCCCGGCCGATGGCGTACTGCAGCAAGGTGACGTGATCCTGACCTTCAATGACGAAGCCGTTGATTCCAGTAGCGATCTTCCGATCCTGGTTGGCACGACCAAGGTAGGTACTGATAGCACGCTGACTGTTCTTCGAAATGGCAAAGAAGAACAGATCGAACTGACAATCGGTCAGCATCAGTCAGCCTCGGCGGCGACCGATAGCGTGGTTGAAGACAAGTTCGAAGGTACGTCGCTGGGCGTAACCGTGGCACCGCTGACCGAAACCGCCCGCGCCGAGATTGGCGTGGCCGAGAACATCGATGGTGTTGTTGTCACCGATCTGGAGCCCGAAAGCCCTGCGGCCAAGGCCGGATTGCAGCGTGGTGATGTGATCGTTCGACTGGGCAATCTGGATACCGTTACGCCAGACGCTTTGAAAGAAGCGCTGGAGAACGAAAAGACGGATCCAGCTCTGGTTTTGATCAATCGCGGTGGCAACCAGATCTTCGTCGCGGTCGAAATCGCCTAACCCTACACCTAAGCGCGCCACATGATGGGGAAATCTGGAGCGCTTATTCTGGCAGGCACGGATTGTCCACGTGCCGCCGGAACAGCCGGGTGCACCTTTGCACCCGGCATGTTTTTTTCAAAGAGTATGTGTGCTTAAATCCCATTGGGAAGGAGCCCTGACCATGAGCAGACGCTTGTTGATCGTTGAAGATGACCAAGACACACGGGACTTCATTGCCAAGGGATTTGGTGAAGAAGGCTATGTTGTCGAAGTCGCATCAGATGGCCGCGAAGGCCTGTACCACGCAACTGACGGCGGATTTGATGCGGTCGTACTGGACCGAATGCTTCCCGGGCTGGACGGGTTATCACTGATTAAGTCAATGCGTGCGGCTGGGTTGAAAACACCTGTTCTGATGTTAACCGCCATGAGTGCAGTGGACGAGCGAGTCAAAGGCCTCCGCGCGGGCGCAGACGATTATCTGGTCAAACCATTTTCATTCCAGGAACTTCATGCCCGGATCGAAGCCCTGTTGCGTCGACCGCAAGAAGCCGAAGAAACGCCTACCCTTGCCTGCCGCGATCTCGAAATGGATCTGTTGACCCGCAAGGTCACGCGCAACGGTCGTGAAATCACCCTGACCCCGCGCGAATTTCAAATTCTGGAGTTCTTTCTGCGCCGAAAAAACCGCGTCGTCTCGCGCACGATGTTGCTTGAAGGTGTGTGGGATTACCACTTTGACCCGAACACCAACGTGGTCGACGTCCATATTTCGAAACTGCGCCGCCAGCTTGATGAAGACGGAGCCGACCCGGTGATTGAAACAGTCCGAGGCGCCGGATACATGGTTTCGGATGGATAACCTGCGCCTGTCGCTGAAAAACTCTCGTACTCGGTTGGTTCTGGCCAGCATGGTGCTTAGCACTTTGCTGACGGCGACCGTTCTGACGATGGTGTATTTTACGGCCAATCGCACGATTTCAGGCGAGACGCGTTCGGTCGTTCAGGCCGAGCTTACGGGCCTGGCAGATGAATATGAACGGCGTGGCATGATCGGGTTGATCTCGGCCATCGACCGCCGCTTGCCGACAGCGGCTGAGCGGGATGCCTTGTACTTGCTGACAGGTCGGCAAGGCACGAAACTGGCGGGCAACCTGACGCATTGGCCGGAAGGGATAACTCCGGGTAGCGGCTGGGTCGACCTTCAGCTTCGCAAAGAAGATACGGATCAATATGTCCCGATCTCTGCCGCTTCGGTCCGGCTGCCGGGTGGCGAAAGGCTGCTTGTCGGGCGTGATTCATTGGCCAGACAGCAATTCGACCGGGTTCTGTTCCGGTCTGTTGCACTGGCACTTGCCACTGCATTGGCGCTGAGTTTGTTGACCGGCTGGCTGCTGACCCGGCTGGTGTTTTCACGACTGAAAGACATCGCCAATACAGCCGACAATATCGTTTCCGGCGATTTAGCTCTGCGCATGCCTCTACGTGGCACGGGCGATGAATTCGATCAGGTCGCAGGCACACTGAACAACATGCTGGATCGTATTGAAGAACTGATCAGCAACCTGCGCACAACCTCCAATTCGATTGCTCATGACCTGCGCTCTCCCTTGTCGCGGCTGCGGCAAAGGGTCGAATCCCTGGCTGAGCCCGGCAAAAGCGATCAAGATCGCGAGATCGACATGGCGCGCGCGACCGGAGAGATTGACCACTTGCTGCGCGTTCTCAGCCAACTGACCGAGATTTCGCGCGCCGAGGCCGGTCTGGGCCGCGAACAATTTGAACCGGTAAAGCTTTTGCAACTGGTCGGTGATGTGGTTGAGTTATACGAACCTGTCGCGTCTGATCAGAACATCCGACTCGAGGTCGTTGGAAACGCGAAACCCATCCAAGGCCACCGCCCTTTGCTGTCTCAAGCGCTGTCGAACCTTCTTGAAAACGCCATGCGCTACGCCCCGCCCGGCACAGCGATCACCATCGAAATTCAAGACGACGGCTACTATGCTTTACTCAGCGTTCGCGACCGGGGCCCTGGCGTACCAGAAAGCGATCTGCCTCGATTGCAGATGCCGTTTGTCACGCTTGATCCTGCAAGGACCGGGCGCAATGCTGGTCTTGGACTGGCGCTTGTGGCGGCAATTTCGCATATGCACGGCGGCACATTTCTTGCGCGTAACCGGAAGCCAGGGCTTGAGACAACTCTGAAGTTGTCACGCAATTCGTAATTACATGAAGAACATCTACTAGATTATTGAACAGATTATATAAGTGCAGACAACGACGCGTATCCGTGAAAACGAATGCGACCGCCCTGCACCCGTTTTCCTTGAATCTGGTAATCGGGAAATCGCTTCAGCAATCGATCCAGTGCAACACGACCTTCAAGGCGCGCCAAAGTCAGGCCAACGCAGACATGCGGCCCGCCCGCGAAGGCCAGGTGCCTGTTCGGCTTGCGTGTGATGTCAAATCGGGTCGGGTCGGCGAACACCTCGGGATCACGGTTCGCTGCCCCGATACAGAGATGCAGGTTCGTTCCTTTGGCGATCTGATGTCCTCGGATTTCAACGTCCTCCGTGGTTTCCCGGTTGCCAAATTGGTTGGGTGACCGAAAGCGCAAGACCTCTTCAACCGCCGGGGCAATCAATTCGCTATTTTCCAGTAGTCTTTGGCGTTGTTCTGGATAGTCATGAAGCAGCGCCAGCCCATTGCCGATCAGATTGGTGGTCGTTTCGTGACCCGCATTCAGGATAAAGATACAGTTTTGCAGAAGCTCAATCTCGCTCAGCATCTCGTCCGCGCCTTCGCCTCGGATCAGACGTGTCAGAACATCTGTTTCCGGATCTCCCGGATTTGCGCGACGACGGGCAACAAGATCCTGAAGATAGGTTTTGAATTCGCGAACAGCAGTGTGGCCCTTTTCCAGCTGAGCTTCTGTCAAAGCGGGTTCCAAAGCACCAAGGATGGCCAACGACCAATCGCGCAGAGGCGCGCGTTCGTTCATCGGTACATCCAGCAGATTGCCGATGATCTGGATCGGAATGGTCGAAGCAAAATCCGCGATCAGGTCAACCTGCCCCCTGCCCGCCATATCATCCAGCAGCGTATCAACGGTTTCGATCAGACCCGGCTCCATCCGCGCGATTGCCCGGGGCGTCAGGGCTGAGGTCATGATCTTGCGCACACGCGTGTGCAAAGGCGGGTCGGAGAACACCAATGAAGTTGTATGATGTTCGAATAACGGCGAGCCAACACCGAATTTAGGGCCAAACGCCGCCTCCTTATCCGAGGAATAAAGCGTCGTGTTGCGATAAATGGCATCCAGATCCGCATGGCGTGACAACAACACGGAACCGTCCGGCTGTCGCAATACTGGCGCATGCTCAAGCAGTGCATCGTAAAAGGGGAACGGGTCGTCGACAAACCCCTCGGGCGGGTTCATCAGGTCCAGATTTTGCGCGACATTCTCTAGGCTTAGATCGTTCATTCTTGACCCCTCCAATGCTTGGGTAGCGGAAAGGGAAGCCGCAAACAACCTTGAGCGGGTGACAGGCCGCTTCGGGCGGGATAAGACAAGGCATGTCTGATCCGATCTCCTCCATCCGCAATCTTGGCCCGGCATTCGAACAAGCCTGCGCACGAGCGGGCATTATGACAGCTCAGGAGTTGCGCGCGTTGGGAGCAGACGAGGCTTATTCGCGCCTATTGCAGGCCGGAACGCGCCCTCATTTCATCGGCTATTATGTATTGGTCATGGGCTTGCAAGGTCGCCCCTGGAATGACTGCAAGGGCGAGGAAAAGAAGGCCTTGCGCGAACGGTTCGATGCGATCAAGGCCGGAGTCAGCATAGCACCAAAGCATCAGATGATTGCCGATCTTGATGCTTTGGGGGTGCGTATATCGGCCAAGGATTTGGCGGCAGACTAGGCTTCGAGCGCCCCGATCATATCGACCCGCATTGCGTGGCGACCACCTTCAAATTCGGATGTCAGGAAAGCAGCCGTGATTTCCAGTGCTTGCTTTTCATCGAGAATCCGCGCCCCCAGCGAGAGCATGTTTGCGTCATTGTGCTGCCGGATCATCTGGGCCGAAAAGACATCACTGCAAACACCACATCTGACGCCGTTGATTTTGTTGGCCGCTATCATGATGCCCTGCCCGGTGCCACACAGGATGATACCAAAGCGACAATCACCCGATGCCACGAGGCGTGCGGCGGCGGCTCCGTGTTCGGGATAATGAGTGCTTTCCGATGTGGTCGGACCGATATCTACGGCCTCCCAACCTTGGGATTCAACGTAAGCAGAGATAGCCTGCCTGAGGTCGATTGCAGCGTGATCACTGGAAAGAACAATGCGTTTGTTTGTGCTCATGACGGCATTTCGCTCCTGTCGACTAAAGCAATGCGGACAAACACTCTTGAGCTCTGCCCTCATAAGAAAGGCCGCACCCGATATGGGGTACGGCCTAAAGCTGTGATCTGACGGCCGATTAACCGACCAGTTCGATGCCCGAGAAGAAGTAGGCGATCTCAACCGCGGCAGTTTCCGGAGCGTCCGAACCGTGGACCGAGTTTTCACCGACCGATTCAGCGAACTCGGCGCGGATGGTGCCAGGTGCTGCGTCTGCAGGGTTGGTTGCACCCATGACTTCACGGTTCTTGGCAATGGCACCTTCGCCTTCCAGAACCTGAACAACAACAGGGGCCGACGACATGAATTCGCACAGTTCGTCATAGAATGGACGCTCGGCGTGCACGTCATAGAACTTGCCAGCTTGAGCTTTGGTCATGTGGATGCGCTTTTGCGCAACGATGCGCAGGCCAGCTTCTTCGAACTTGGCATTGATCTTGCCAGTCAGGTTGCGGCGGGTTGCATCGGGTTTGATGATCGAGAATGTGCGTTCCAGTGCCATATTGGCCTCTCCTTGACTTAAGGGCGCGATACCCGCGCCGAAATCCATCGCGCGCCGCCTAACATGGTATTTGCCTCATGAAAAGCGTTATGATCGTTTATCACTCAGATCGCCTCGGGCAGTGGGTCGGTACGATCCAACCGGCGGACATAGAGCACTGCCAAAAGACCAGCAAAGCTGCTGCCGCACATCATACTCAGCACCAGATATGGCCCGTTTTCAGGGCTTACAAACGTCCCGGTCATCATGGTCAAGACAGCCCCCAATGCCACGATCAAGGCGCCTGATAATCCAGCCGCACTGCCGGCCAGTTTCGGACGTACCGACATCACCCCGGCCGAGGCATTTGCATTGGTCAAACCATTTCCGAAACCAACGCAGATGGCGGATCCAAAAAACACCCAGACCGAGCCCATATTGCCGATGAACAGCAGCAGCCCGCAAAATGGCCCAACCGAGGCCACGACCCGACCGAACAAGATCATTGTCGTCAGCTGGGTACGCTTTGCGATGCGCCCGGTAACAAAGTTGCCGACCATAAACCCGCCCGTGATGATACCGATGCCCAGACCCAGCATTGCTGGGCTCAGGTCGAACCAGGCTGCGGCGACCAGAGGCGCGCCGGTGATAAAACTAAAAAAACCGCCGATGGAGAACGCGGCGCATAAGGCGTAACCCCAGAACCTACGCGCGCGGAACAAATGCGGGTATTCCCGCATCTGCGCCGCGAAAGTCGACGAGCGGTTGGTGTTGGTTTCACCCATGTCAGCCCAAAGCAGCAACAGCACCCCTGCCCCAAGCAGCGAATACAGCACGAACCCGGCCCGCCAACCAAAAAGCATATCCAGCGCGCCGCCCAGCATTGGCCCGAGCATCGGTGCCAGTGCCATGGCCATTGCGACGTAGCCGAGCTTACTGGCGGCCTCGTTTGGTGGATATCGGTCGCGGATCGAAGCACTCGACAGCACCGGCCCGGCCACCACCGCCGCCTGAATCATCCGAAACGAAAGGAAAACCCAGATTGACTCGGCTAAGACGCATCCAATTGATGCGGCGACAAATATGACCATCGCGATCAACAAGACAGGTCTTCGCCCGTAGCGATCCGACAGCGGCCCGACGATCAACTGCAAGACCGCCGAGACAAATAGGTACCCTGCGACGGCCACGTTCATCAGGCCATAATCCACGCCGAAATCTTCGCTCATATGCGCCAGCGACGGCAGGAACATATTCAGTGTCAGAACCGAGAGCGCCGTTGCAAAGATCAGCGTTATCAGGGTCGGAGGAGATTGAGCCGCACGCATATCGAAACCGTTTGGAAGACGAACCGGAACAGCGCTAACACATTGCTTCTGGCTTGAACATGGTGACCTCTGGCGGCGTCTTGGATGCTCTGATAAGAGCGCCTCATGCTACGGATCGAGAACATCACATACGCCGTTGAAGGCCGTCCTCTGTTCGACGAGGCCAGCGCGACCATTCCCGATGGCCACAAGGTCGGCCTTGTCGGGCGCAATGGTACCGGAAAGACGACGCTCTTTCGGTTGATCCGGGGCGAGCTGTCGCTGGAATCAGGCAATATATCCCTGCCAAAACGCGCGCGGATCGGGGGCGTGGCGCAGGAAGTGCCATCCTCGGATGTCTCGCTGATCAACACGGTTCTGGCTGCGGATGTGGAACGCAGCACATTGATGGCCGAAGCAGACAGCGCGACAGATCCGGACCGGATTGCTGAAATCCAGACACGGCTGGCTGATATTGATGCTTGGTCGGCTGAGGCTCGGGCAGCCTCGATCCTCAAAGGACTGGGCTTTGACGATGAGGATCAGCTGAAACCCTGTTCGGATTTCTCGGGCGGATGGCGCATGAGGGTGGCGCTGGCGGCCGTACTGTTTTCGCAGCCTGACTTGTTGCTGTTGGACGAACCGACCAACTATCTGGACCTTGAAGGTGCGTTGTGGCTTGAAAGCTATCTGGCCAAATACCCTCACACCGTCATCATCATCAGCCACGACCGGGGGTTGTTGAACCGCGCCGTCGGATCAATTCTGCATCTCGAAGATCGCAAGCTGACTTATTACGCGGTTCCCTACGACAAATTTGCCGAACGTCGCGCTGAACGTCTGGCACAAGCAGAGTCGGAAAACGCCAAGGCCAAGGCCCGCATCGCACATCTGCAAAGTTTCGTGGATCGTTTCCGCTATAAGGCGTCAAAGGCCGTACAGGCACAGTCTCGTTTGAAGATGATCGAGCGCATCCAACTGGTTTCAACTCCGCAAGAGGCGGCTTTGCGCGCCTTTTCATTCCCCGAGCCAGAAGAGCTGTCGCCACCGATCATTCAGCTTGAAGGAGGCGTGACCGGTTATGGTGAGACCGAGGTTCTGCGACGACTGAACCTGCGTATTGATCAGGATGATCGCATCGCTCTGCTAGGCAAGAATGGTCAGGGCAAGTCGACCCTTTCGAAACTGCTATCTGACCGCCTACCCCTGATGGCGGGTAAAATGACCCGAAGCTCCAAGCTGCGCATCGGCTATTTCGCGCAGCATCAAGTAGATGAGCTGCATGTTGACGAAACACCATTGGATCACCTGCGCCGCCTACGCCCCAATGAGGCGCCCGGCAAGTGGCGCTCGCGTCTGGCGGGGTTCGGATTGAACGCGGATCAGGCGGAAACGTTAGTCGGGCGTCTTTCTGGCGGGCAAAAAGCGCGTTTGTCGCTGCTGATCGCTACCATCGACGCGCCGCATATGCTGATCCTTGACGAACCGACGAACCATCTGGACATCGAAAGCCGCGAAGCGTTGGTCGAGGCACTGACTGCCTATTCCGGCGCGGTCATCTTGGTCAGCCACGACATGCATCTACTGTCGCTTGTCGCTGATCGGCTATGGCTGGTCTCGGATGGTACCGTGAAGCCATTCGATGGCGATCTTGAAGCCTATCGCGCTCTTTTGCTGGCCCGCGAAAAACCGGTCAAAGATAAACTACAGGCGCCCAAACCCAAACGTGCGTCACGCGAGACCGTATTGGCCCTGCGTGCGGATCTGCGCAAATGCGAAGACCGGGTCGAGAAACTGACCAATATGCACGACAAGCTTTCTGCCAAGCTGGCGGATCCTGCGCTTTATGAAGATGACCGGATCAACGATCTGGAAACCTGGAACCGCAAATTCGCCGAGGTGGTCGAAGCCATGCAAAAGGCTGAAGCCCTATGGGTCGCCGCCGCAGAACGGTTGGAACAGGCAGAGAGCGCAGCATGATCGACATGGCCTTTTTCATAACGGCTTTCACCACGATGTTTGTGGTGATCGACCCTTTCGGAACCACGCCAATTTTCGTTGCCTTGACGCAGGACATGGATGCGGCCACACGCCGTAAGATTGCCATTCGCAGCTGCCTGACCGCGGTTTTCATCCTGATCGCCTTTGCCGCTTTTGGTGAAGCGGTTCTTGGATTCGTCGGCATCTCGATGGAAGCCTTCCGCGTTGCAGGTGGCGCGCTTTTGTTTCTGACTGCGCTGGACATGCTGTTCGACCGCCGTACCAAACGCCGCGAGGACCGCGCCGAGGAAGAAGATCATTCTGACCCTTCGGTGTTCCCTTTGGCCATCCCCCTGATCGCGGGCCCCGGATCGATCGCAACAATCATTCTTTTGGCCGGACAAAACCCGGGCGTCCCTGGGATCGCAGCGGCCTGCGCTGTTATGCTTGCCGTCATGTTGGTTGTATTTGTGTTCTTTCTGGCCGGAGGCATGATCGCCCGTATTCTAGGTAAGACCGGGCTGAACGTGCTGACACGGCTGCTGGGTATGCTGCTGGCTGCACTGTCGGTTCAGTTCATTCTTGATGGCCTCAAAGCCTTTGGTTTCGCCTCGTGAAACACCATATTGGTATGAGACAACTGATTTCGGGTGATTGAATGGACGGCTACGATATTGGGCGCTTGACCTATCTGGTTCTGCTGGGTGCGGCCCTGTTGATGTGGTTTATCACTCAGAACCGTCAGTCTTTGGGCAAAACCATGCAGCAGGTCGCGGCTTGGGTGTTTATCTTTATCGGTGTCATTGCCGTTGTCGGATTGTGGGATGACATCCGTTCAACCGTCAGCCCGACCCCGCAACTGACCGTAACTGATCAGCGGATTGAAGTGCCCCGCTCTTATGATGGACACTACTATTTACCAATGCTGGTGAATGGCACAGCGGTGACCTTTCTGGTCGATACCGGGGCCAGCAATATCGTCATCAGCCCGAAAGATGCCGAACGAATTGGAATCGATACGGATCAATTGAACTATCTCGGCCGCGCCTCGACGGCCAATGGCATTGTGCGTACGGCGCCGGTCCGGCTGGACAGCCTGTCTTTGGGTCCCATCACCGATCGCGGTATCCTGGCCTCGGTCAATGAAGGCGATCTGGGTCAATCCTTGCTAGGGATGGCGTATCTGCACCGCTTTTCGAACATCCAGTTCGCAGATGGGCGTCTAATCCTGTCGCGTTGACCGCATTCCCCAATTGAGAACAAAATGAGAACATGCTAATTTGATCAGCATGTCCACCAATCTTCTTGGCCGCAAGCCCGCGCGCACCCCACCCGGGGTGGCCCTGCACCCACAGATCAGTCTGCAACTGGCCCGTGTACACGAAGCCTGCGGCCCTGCCCGGCGTAGCTTTGCTCTGTGGGTGGCGGGGCAGACTCAAGGGCCAGTGATGTGGATTGCCCCGGCTTGGGAGGTGGCGCAGCTGCATCCCGAGGGCATGCTGCCTTTTGCCGATCCGTCCCGGTTTCTGCTGATCCACCCTGACAAACCTGAAGACCTGTTGTGGTGCATGGAAGAAGCCTTGCGCAGCGGTGCCGCCCCGTTGGTCATTGGCGATTTGCCCGGCCCGCCGGGTCTGACCCCGGTCCGGCGAATGCATCTGGCTGCCGAACAGGGCGGCATATCGGGACAGGCTCCGCTGGGGCTATTGCTGACGCCTGACGATGGTGGCGCACAGGGGATTGAGACGCGCTGGCATATGGTGCCCACCTATCGGCACGAGGCCTGCAGTTGGTGTCTGACCCGCCGCCGCGCCCGCGCCCTGCCCCCGGCCAGTTGGCACGTGACGCGGGCTGCTCCTCATTCCGGACTGCAGTTAAAGCAGATCAAATCCGAAGACGCCCCGATGATCACATAACTTGTGACTGGCCAAAACCGGACTTGCCCCCTAGCGTGCCGGCATGACACACCCGATCCATGACAGCCGATATTCGTGGCTTCGCCTGCTGATCACCCTGGCCATCGCAACCGTGGTCAATGTGGGTATGTGGGCTGTGATCGTCGTCATGCCCGCCATCGAGGCCGAGTTTGGCGCGGACCGAGCCGCAGCGTCGATGCCCTATACGCTCGCCATGATCGGCTTTGCCTTCGGCAACATGTGGCTGGGCAAGCTGGTGGACCGACTGGGCGTGACAATGGCGTTGATCGGCGCCGCTGTGCTGAGTGCGGTAAGCTATCTGCTGGCAACCCTTGCGCCGAATATCGCGCTGCTGTCGGTTGCGCATCTTCTGCTGGGGCTCGGTACGTCAATCGGATTTGGACCACTGATCGCCGATATCTCGCATTGGTTCATGCGCAGGCGAGGGATTGCTGTGGCACTGGTGGCCAGTGGCAACTACCTGTCTGGCGCGATATGGCCCACGCTGCTGTCGGGCATTCTGCAGCGCGACGGGTGGCAGCAGGTTTATCTGAGTCTCGCCGTCATCACCCTGGTCGCCGTCATTCCTCTGTCCCTGCTTTTGCGCAGACAGGTCCCCGTCGAGGCGCACGGCACGGCAGCAGCGGCAGCACAGGTCAAAGCACAAAGCGTCGGCTTTTCACCCCGCGCCCTGCAGTACATCCTTGGGCTGGCTGGCATCGGCTGCTGCGTGGCCATGTCGATGCCCCAGGTCCATATTGTCTCCTATTGTGTGGGCTTGGGCTATGGCCCAGCCGTTGGGGCCGAGATGCTGTCTCTGATGCTGTTGGGCGGCGTGGTTAGCCGCATCATCTCGGGGCTTGTCGCGGACCGGTTGGGAGGGCTTTCAACACTGCTGATTGGCTCGGTCCTGCAATGTATCGCTCTGTTCCTGTTTCTCCCTTATGATGGGATGGTTTCGCTTTATGTCGTCAGCATGCTATTCGGGCTGGCCCAGGGTGGTATCGTCCCCAGCTACGCGCTGATTGTACGTGAATATATGCCCCCGCAAGAGGCCGGTGCGCGCGTGGGTTTTGTTATGATGATGACTATCCTCGGCATGGCTCTGGGTGGTTGGATGTCGGGCTGGATCTATGACGTGACTGGCAGTTATCAGCTTGCTTTCATCAATGGCATCCTTTGGAACGGGCTGAACATCGCAATCGTGCTGATGCTCATGAAACGCTCGCGCCCGCGCGGTCGCACGGCGATGGCATGAGGAACCTTACCCGACGCAGCCTGATTGCAAGCCTTTGCGCGTTACCAATGGCACGGGCAGCGATGGCCGCCCTCACCCCATATGCGCTGGCAGCATCGCGCAGTTCCGTTGGCTTCACCTATGATTTGTCCGGCGCGCTTCAGACGGGCACGATGCCAGTACAGTCGGCCCAAATTCTGATTGATACCAATCGCTTGCAAAACAGCCGGGTCGATGTCGTGCTGGACGTGACCCGGGCGCGGACGAACCTACCATTTGCCCGAGGTCCGATGTTGGGAAAAAGTGTGTTGAACGCTGCCCAATACCCCACCATCCGTTTCATCACGACCAAGATTCAGTTGGGACCCACTGGCCGTATCTCGGAAGGTGCAACCGTGACCGGCGATCTGACAGTGCGCGGTATCACGCGCCCGGTGACTTTGAGCGCCAACCTGTATCGAAGACCGGGAAGCGCGGTGGATGATTTGGACACCCTGTCCATCCGGCTAGAGGGGGCGATCAATCGAAATGAGTTTGGCGCGTCTGGATATCCTGATCTTGTACAACCCACGATCGGCCTGGACATCCACGCCGAAATCATCCGGCAGGATTAACCACAAAAAGGCAAAAAACGACGTCAGGGCGTCGATTAGGCGCGCGCATTTCGTGGCGACAAGGTCAAGTTGCACCTATCATGCGTACGATCATTTCATTTGCCGCCCTCTTTCTTTCGGTCATTCTGCTGCAGCTCTCAACGGGCGGTGTCGGTCCGCTGGATGCAATCTCGGGGCTGACGCTTGATTTTTCGACCGAACAGATCGGTCTGCTGGGGTCATCGCACTTCATTGGGTTCTTTGTTGGTTGCTGGTGGGCTCCGCGGCTTATGGGCAGCGTCGGGCACTCGCGCGCATTTGCGGTCTGCACCGCTTTGGGCGCGATGGGGTTGCTGGGGCATACGCTGACTGAAAACCCTTATGTCTGGGCCGCGCTGCGTATCGCGTCGGGCACCTGTGTCGCCGGTTGTTACACCGTGATCGAGGCTTGGCTGAACGCCAAGGTCACCAACGAAACCCGTGGGCGCGCGATGGGTACGTATCGTATCGCCGATATGGGGGCCTCGCTTTGTGCACAGCTTATCATTGCTGTTCTGCCACCCGCCTCTTACGTTTCATACAACCTGCTTGCGATCCTATGCTGTGCATCGATCTTGCCGCTGGCCCTAACTCGCGCCAGCCAACCCAAGACACCGGACACCCCGCGCCTGCGTCCCAAGCTGGCCTGGCACAGCTCACCACTGGCTGTGGCGGGCGTTATCGTGGCTGCGCTTAGCTCGGCATCATTGCGCATGGTCGGCCCGGTATACGGTCAGGAGGTCGGATTGGGCGTAGATCAGATTGCCTTCTTTCTGGCCTCTTTCGTTCTGGGCGGCGCACTGGCCCAGTACCCCTTGGGTTGGCTCGCAGACAAGTATGATCGACGCTGGGTGCTGATCTGGCTATCCGTGGCAGCGGTGCTAAGCTGCAGTGTCACGATGTTGGCTAGCGGAACTGGAACGGTCGGCGTTATGCTGGCCGCCGGGTTCTTTGGCCTGACCACGTTTCCGATTTTCTCGGTTTCCTCGGCCCATGCGAATGATTTTGCCACGACCGAACAACGCGTTGAATTGGCAGCGGCCTTGATGTTCTGGTACGCGCTGGGGGCGATTGCATCGCCCTACATCTCATCCACGTTGATCCAGCAATTCGGCCCCGGAGCCCTGTTTGCTTTTGTTGCATTGGGTCATGTGTTTCTTATTGTCTTTGGCCTCGCCCGTATGCGTTCGCGCCCGACGCCCGAGAAACGGACGAATTATGTCTATGCACCGCGCACATCCTTTACCATCGGCAGGCTGCTCAAGGGTTCTCGCGAAAAGCAATGAAAAAGGGCCGGGAAATCCCGGCCCTTCTGTTTTACTGCTGGACCGCTGGCCCGTTGTCCTCGACCGCGTCGACCACCTCATCTGGGTCCACGGTGCTCTCAAGCGCACCGTTCACCACGCCCCCAACGCCGTTCTCCATGGACAAGCCAAGCTCTTCGCCCAGTTTCTTGAGCGCTGGCATCTGCACGGCCATTCCCATGATCGAATCCAACGCCTGATTGACAACCGGCTTTTCACCGCTTGAAACACCACCACCATTGGCAGCTCCGATCCCACCAACCTGATGGATTTTGATCGAGTCGATTTTTTCGGCCGGTTTGACCATTTCCGAGATGATCGAGGGCATGGTTTCAATGCGGGTCAAGTCGACCTTCATCCGGATCTGCTCAGGTGACAGGGCGTTGTCCGCCTCTACGATCGCACGCTTACCTTCCGCCTCGGCCAGCATGTCGTTCTTCTTGGCCTCGGCGCGAATGTTCAGCGCGTCTGCTTCGGCCTGCGCTTCCTCGCGGCGGGCTTCGGCTCGGTCTGCGGCGGCCTCTTTCTCGGCTTGCGCTGACAAACGGATCGCGGTCGCCTGGCGTTCGGCCTCACGGGTGGCTTCAATCAGAACAATCTGCTTCTGACGCTCGGCCTCGGCCACTTCGCGCGCCGTTGCCACGGCTTCGGTTGCTTTGGTCGCCTCGGCTCGAGCCAGATCGGCGGATGCGCGCGCACGGCTTTCCTCTTCGGATTTCTGCGCGATGATGATCTGGCGTTCCTGTTCCGCCACTTCGATCTCACGCTCTTTGGCGATCTCAGCATCGCGGATCTTGCGCTCGCGCTCAATCTCGGCGGAACGAATGGCCTCTTCACGGGCAATCCGGGCGCGTTCGGTTTCGCGTACCGAGTCTTCAGTTCGCGCAGCGATCTCCGCCTCTTGCGCCACACGAAGAGTTTCCACCTTCTGCGCCTGCTCGATGCGTGCCTGCTGTTCGTCCTGTTCGATCAGCAACTTCTGACGCTCCGCTTCCATCGCCGCACGACGCACCTCAACCTCGGCCTCGGCGTCGATCTGCGCGCGTTCTTTCTTGGATATGGCAATCACCTCGGCCAGCTTGCGCATACCCACGGCGTTAAAGGCGTTGTTTTCGTCGAGCGCTTCAAACGGCGTCTGGTCGAGCGCAGTCAGCGAGACCGATTCCAGCGACAAACCGTTCTTCAGCAAGTCTTCGGACACCGCATTCTGCACTTCCTGCACAAAGTCGGCGCGGTTTTCATGAAGACCATCCATGGTCATCTGAGCGGCCACGGCACGCAGACCGTCGATCAGCTTGCCTTCGATCATCTCACGCAGTTGCTCGACGTCAAAGGTGCGATCACCCAGCGTTTGCGCGGCGCGCGCGATGCCCTCTTCAGTCGCCATCACCGAGACGTAGAATTCGACACCCACGTCGACACGCATCCGGTCTTTGGTGATGAGCGCGGCCTCACCGCTGCGCTGCACCTCAAGGCGCAGAGTCTTCATGTTGACCGGGCTGACTTCGTGCAGCAACGGTACGATGATGACGCCGCCATCCATAATGACCTTTTTGCCACCCGCGCCGGTTTTCACCAGGCTGATCTCGCGCGTGGCGCGTCGATAAAGGCGGCCAAGTACAAGGCCTATGAACAAGAGTACGGCTAAAATAGTCACAACTGTAACGGCCAGGAATGATAGTTCCATGCAATATCCTCCGGATTGGGGTTAAGATTTTTTGGTTAAACTGACATGCGAACCAGAACGAACCGGTCGCGCCGTCGATCACGCAGAACAAGGACTTCTGTTCCCTGCTCCAGCGCATCTTTGTCCTGCAACGGCTCTGCGCGAAGGTAGTGCGTGTTGCCAAAGCGATCCATAACGCGGACTTCGGCTGGACGGCCTCGCGATGCGATACCCTGAGTGATCACGCCACGGCGGCGGGCCAGCATCCGTTCCGACATCGCTTCGGTTTCGGTTTTGGGCAGGAGGCGAGCGAAGACACCACCAAAGCCACGTGCGAACCATAGGCCGAATACTCCGGCCGGAATCGCGGCCAACCATGCAGGTAAGTCAAAGCCCAGCAGATCACGCAGCGCCAGTTGCAGGCCTATGCCACTCAGGCCGAAACCAGCCAGCAGCACAACGAGCCAGATCATGAATGGCATCTTGCCAATGCCCAACCAGCCAAACGGGCCGACGGGCGTAGCCGCAGGCACATCGGTTTCAATTTCGGCCAGTTCCAAGTCACTCAGATCGATGTCGGCGTCGATATCCAGATCAAAGTCGACGACGTCCAGATCGGGCGCGTCGACCATGTCCAGATCAACCTCGCCCTCGCCTGCCAGAAGACTTCCCCCGAAAACCAATGCGATCAGTTCAAGGCCCAGAAGACCGAACAGAAGCGCAAGCGCCAAGGTAAAGGGCACAAATGCGCCCTCTAGTAAAAAGTCAAACATCAGCAGATTGCCCTCGTTATTGTATACTTTTGTATACATTTTAAATGGGAAGTCATTGCTACAATTTCAAGAGGTTGTGATTCTGTGTTTCAACCTGAGGTTATTTACATCCAAATGTCAGTTACAATCTGCAACCATGACATTAAGCTCAATTTCTTTCGCCCGTGCGAAACGTATCACCTGTTCACATCTGCTGGAGTAATTCTCTA
This sequence comes from Ruegeria sp. D6, assembly GCF_056534365.1. Classification (NCBI taxonomy): domain Bacteria; kingdom Pseudomonadati; phylum Pseudomonadota; class Alphaproteobacteria; order Rhodobacterales; family Roseobacteraceae; genus Ruegeria; species Ruegeria sp. D6. The sequence goes on from NZ_JBQFPH010000001.1 coordinate 1,276,693, forward strand.
ATCGGTGGGCTTTGGCGGTGGTGCCGGGATCATTTCATCCAGGATTGATCCCGCCTCATATCCCAGCAGGTCAACCCGCATCCGTTCCGGGTCTCCGAACACCCATGCACCAACATGCCTCTGCATTCGAACGTATCCGGCGTATCCGGCCAACGCGTCGTTCCCGTGTGCGTTCTCAGCGAACAGAACCTGCCCGGCAGCAACCTTTTCCGGCATCACGCGCTGTAGGTACAGTAGCACGACATTGACGTCTTTGACGCTCGAGCCGCCGTGATGCACCACATACATCTTGGCCCACTCCTCTTTGCTTATGGCTGCGCGTGCATCGGACACGGCGGTATGAAGTGCGTTCAACTCCGCACGTGCAGATTTCTCCATATTCTCTGCCCAGATGGGCCGCATGTCGTTGATCACCTGCGAAACCGCTTCACGTGTGATCTGATCCTTGTCGAGTGCACCTTGAGCAAATGCCCGGGCTGTTTCGAGCATTTTGCGCTGGCTCGCCAAGTCGCCCTCGGTCATGCCCAGTTCGCCCAATGTCGCAAGAAATACATCTATCTCATTGATGATAATTGCAAACTCCGCCTTCCAGCGCTCATCATCGGTATTTTCATCAGGCCATGGGGTCACCGCCCCGATCAATCCCAACACAACATGCGACGTGGACTTCAGATGTTGATAGGTTGGCGCATCCCTTGGATAGCTCGCCTCTCCGTCTTCGGTCATGACCGTGACATCACGTGCGATAATCATGACGGGCCGGGTTTCAGCCGTCAGTGCATCCTGGCCACGGTGAAAGATCGAGAGCATAGCGTGGTCAAAAGCGTGCACCGGATCATCTGTGGCGCTCTGGTCGGCGATGGCGCTGGAGGTAAATACAATAGCTGCAACGGCGGCACAGCAGCCCATCCATAAACTCTGCATAATGAAATTCCCCCTAAGCTGGGTTCTCCTGATCATCATACACCATTGGTACGCACGGTGCGAAATCGCTGACGAACGCGACACAAACTCTCGGGAATGCACGAAGTCGCGTAGTAATACCCGTTAAATTCAAGCGGGTATGAATGCGGGCTTTTGCTTACTGGCCACATAAGGTAGACGGGCGCGCAGACAGATACGTGGAAGCGCATTATGGCCCGAATTCTCATCACCTCGGCGATCCCTTACATCAACGGGATCAAACATCTCGGCAACCTGATCGGCTCGCAATTGCCTGCCGATCTGTACGCTCGCTATCAGCGCGGCCGGGGCAACGAGGTCATGTTCCTGTGTGCAACCGACGAGCACGGCACCCCGGCCGAGCTGGCCGCCGCCAAAGCGGGCAAACCGGTGGCTGAATATTGCGCTGACATGTACGCAGTACAGGCCGATATTGCCAAGCGCTTTGGCCTGAGCTTTGATCACTTTGGCCGCTCGTCCAGCGATCAGAACCATAAACTGACCCAACATTTCGCTGGCAAACTGGATGAGGCCGGGCTGATCCGGGAAGTCAGCGAAAAGCAGGTTTATTCCAACGCCGATGGCCGTTTTCTGCCCGACCGCTATATTGAAGGCACCTGCCCCAATTGCGGCTATGATCGCGCACGTGGCGACCAGTGCGAGAACTGCACCAAACAACTGGACCCGACCGACCTGATTGAGCCTCGCAGCGCGATCAGCGGCTCGACCGATCTTGAGGTGCGTGAGACCAAGCATCTGTATTTGCGTCAATCCGCAATGAAAGATCAGCTGGACGCGTGGATCGACAGCAAGACAGACTGGCCGATCCTGACAACCTCGATCGCCAAGAAATGGTTGCATGATGGCGACGGCCTGCAGGATCGCGGCATTACCCGCGATCTGGATTGGGGTGTACCAGTCAAGAAAGGTGATCAAGATTGGCCCGGGATGGAAGGGAAAGTCTTCTATGTCTGGTTCGATGCCCCCATTGAATACATCGCCTGCGCCAAGGAATGGGCCGACGCCAATGGTAAGTCTGATGCCGATTGGGAACGTTGGTGGCGCACCGACAAAGGCGCAGAAGATGTGCGTTACGTTCAGTTCATGGGTAAGGACAATGTGCCCTTCCACACCCTGTCTTTCCCGGCCACCATTCTGGGATCGGGCGAGCCCTGGAAGATGGTCGACCACCTGAAATCATTCAACTACCTGAACTATGACGGTGGCCAATTCTCGACCTCACAGGGCCGTGGAGTGTTCATGGATCAGGCGCTGGACATTCTGCCCGCCGACTACTGGCGCTGGTGGTTGCTAAGCCATGCGCCGGAAAGCAGCGACAGCGAGTTCACATGGGAGAACTTCCAGCAGTCGGTGAACAAAGATCTTGCGGATGTTCTGGGTAACTTTGTCAGCCGGATCACTAAGTTCTGCCGCTCGAAATTCGGTGAAGCAGTGCCCGAAGGTGGTGCGTATGGCGAACGTGAACAGACCCTGATTGCTGAGCTTACTAGACGAGTACGTGCCTACGAAGGCCACATGGAAGCGATGGAAGTGCGCAAATCCGCGCAAGAGCTGCGAGCGATCTGGGTCGCGGGCAACGAGTATCTGCAGGCTGCCGCACCATGGTCTACCTTTAAGGAAGATCCTGCACAGGCTGCGGCGCAGGTGCGGCTGGGGCTGAACCTGATCCGCCTCTATGCAGTTCTGAGCGCGCCGTTCATTCCCGATGCGTCTGCAAAAATGCTTAGTGCGATGAACACACTCGATACCAGCTGGCCCGAAGATATCGATGCCGCGCTGCGCGCCCTGCCCGCTGGCCATGAATTTTCGGTTCCCGACGTGCTGTTTGCCAAAATCACGGACGAACAGCGCGAAGACTGGCAGAATCGGTTTGCGGGAACGCGTGAATAACAACAAAATTCGATTTATGAATGCCGCAGCGGAGCCCTGAAACGTCTCCGCTGCTGGTTTTTGGCAGAGAAAATTCGCCCGCCCCAATTGACATCGGGCAGATAAACGCCTGCGGATGCAGGCTAAGTCTGCAGACTGGAAAGAAATTTCGGGTCGATTCTTGCCAACGCACTACCTCAACACGCTTGAGAAACTGCGTCAAACCCGCCATCCTGCCTATAAAATCAATCGACTCATCCGGGGGTTTCTGTTGCCCGGTTGTGCAATCTTTACTTTGAACGAGGCGCCAACATGTCCCTTGCATTTAAGAAGCCAGCACTCCGCCCACGCGGCTATTTCAGGGCACTAGGCGTTTCTGCCGCTTTGTTTGCATGTTCCAGCCTGCCTCAGATAGCGGTCGCGCAGGATCAGGGCGATGCCCCTGCGCCCAAGGTGTCGATCGCCGCAGCTTATACCGAAGAGATCACCGATCAGGCCACCTTCATTGGACGGGCCGAGGCAATCGACAAGGTCGATATTATCGCGCGCGTCAGTGGTTTCCTGGACAGCCAGAACGTCGACGATGGCTCTCCGGTGAATGAGGATGACCTGCTGTTCACGATCGAACCGGATCTTTACGAAGCCACGCTTGAGGCGCGTAAAGCCGATCTGGACCGGGCGCAGGCAAACCTTGAACTGGCCAAAGTCGATCTCGCCCGCAAGGAAGAGCTGTACAAGCGCGACGCTACACCGGAATCAGAACGTGACATTGCCCGAGCCAATGAACTGGTCGCCGAGGCCGAGGTCAAAGCCGCCAATGCAGCGATCCAACAGGCCGAGCTTGATCTGAGCTACACACAGATCCACGCCCCGTTTTCGGGCCGCATCGGCCGCGTGGAAACCAGTGTCGGTGATGTTGTGGGCCCCAACAATCCGCCGCTTGTCACCCTGGTCAGCGAAGCCCCCATCTATGTGAATTTTTCGTTGAATGAAAAGCAGTTCACGTCGGTTCTTGAACAATTTGGTGAAGACCCGGCCACGCTAGCTGAAAGCAGCCAAAGCCCGAATGTTCATGTGACTCTGCCGAATGGTACTGAGCTGGATGAAACCGGCGAAATCATTTTTGTCGACAACCGCATTGATCCACTGACCGGCGCCATTACGATCACGGCTCAATTCGACAATGCCAAGCGTCTGCTCGTTGATGGTGCCTTCGTGAACGTTCAGATCGAAGCGCTTGAGCCGACGCTGCAGGTATTGATCCCTCAAGCAGCGCTGCAGCGTGATCAGCGCGGCGAATTCGTTCTGGTCGTCAATGACAAGCAGATGGTTGAACAGCGCTACATCACAACCGGAGATACCGTGGACTCGGCGATTATCGTCACAGATGGCCTGCGCGAAGGCGAAAGCGTCATCGTCGAAGGCCTGCAACGCGTGCGCCCCGGCGTCGCCGTTGATGCAGTCGTCGCGTCCGAGCAGCCGGAGAATAACTGATGTTCTCAGCCCTGTTTATCAGCCGGCCCAAGCTGGCGCTTGTCATTTCGCTGGTCCTGACCATTTTGGGCGGGATCGGTTATCTGGTTCTGCCGGTTGCGCAGTTTCCCGATATCACGCCGCCGGTGGTCAGCGTAACGGCCACCTATACAGGTGCAAATGCCGAAACCGTGGAAAACACCGTGGCCGCCCCGATCGAGGCGCAGGTCAACGGTGTGGACGACATGATCTACATGACGTCGACCTCATCGGATAACGGCTCGTATTCGTTGAACGTTACGTTCGAGGTGGGCACCGACCCCGATATCGCCTCGGTCAACGTACAGAACCGTGTGGCACAGGCGATGGCATCGCTGCCGTCCGAAGTGACTTCATCCGGTGTTGTCACGCAAAAAGCGTCAACCAACATGTTGTTGCTGGTCACGCTGACCTCGCCCAATGGCACATATGACAGTGTGTTCCTGTCGAACTATGCCTCAATCAACTTGAAAGACGCTCTGGCGCGAGTTCAGGGCGTGGGTAAAGCGGATGTTCTGACCAATCTGGAATACGCCATGCGGATCTGGATGGATCCGGACAAGATGGCCGCGCTGTCAATCACTCCGGGTGATGTGATCAATGCCATCCGCGAACAGAATATCGAAGTCTCTGCGGGCTCAATCGGGTCGCCTCCTGTGCCTGAAGGACAAACCTTTCAGTACACGATCAAGACCAAAGGCCGCCTGACCTCGGCCGATGAATTCGGAGATATTGTAATCCGTACAGGCGAAGCCGGTGCGATTGTGCGCGTCAAAGACATTGCGCGGGTTGAATTGGGGGCGCAGTTCTATTCCGCCTCGGGCTATTTCGAAAGCGTTCCTGCGACCGTTATCGGCATCTATCAGGCCCCCGGCGCAAACGCCCTTGCGGTATCCGAACGTGTTGAGGCTGAACTTGAGCGCCTGTCACGGTCCTTTCCCACAGATGTCGAATACGATGTTCCATTCAATACGACGGATTTCGTGGAACAGTCGCTCAATGACGTGGTCTCGACCCTCATCCTGACATTCATATTGGTGATCACAGTTGTGTTCATCTTCCTTGGCAGTTGGCGGGCGACGATCATTCCTGCAGTGGCAATTCCGGTCTCATTGATCGGGACATTTGCATTCTTGCTGGCCTTTGGCATGTCGCTGAACACAATCTCTCTGTTCGCGCTCGTGCTGGCCATCGGGATCGTTGTGGATGACGCCATCGTTGTGGTGGAAAACGTCGAGCGTATCATCGCCGACGAAGGCCTATCCCCTGCCGAAGCGACCCGCAAAGCCATGGGTCAGATCACCGGCCCTGTGATCGCAACCACGTTGGTACTGCTGGCCGTGTTCGTGCCGGTGACGTTCATGCCCGGCATATCCGGGCGATTGTATTCGCAGTTTGCCGTCACGATCTCGACCGCTGTTGTGATCTCGTCGATCAACGCTCTGACGCTTTCACCGGCCCTTTGCGGGCTGGTGCTGCGGGCGCGTTCAGGACCGCCCAAGGGGCTGCTGGCCGTGTTCGAGGGATTTATCGGCGGCATGCGCAGCGGCTATGTCGCCATTGTGCGGAAGCTACTGATCCTGCCGGTCATTTCGCTTGGGATCATCGCGGCCTTCGCGGCAGGCACCGGGACCATTATGGGCAACACGTCCAAAGGGTTCATTCCGCTGGAAGACAACGGATATCTGTTCGTCGATATCCAGCTTCCCGATGCGGCGACGCTTGAACGGACCGAGGCGGTTTCTGCGCGGATCGATGAACAGATTCAACAGATCTCCGGCGTATCCAGCACCGTTCTGGTCAATGGGTTCTCACTGTTGAACGGGACCACTACCAATGGCGCAGCCATCTTTGTCAACCTGACCAACTGGGAAGAGCGGCAGGAACCCGAGCTCAGCGCGGATGCGATCCTGAACCAGGTTCTGGCGATTGCATATGGTGAGTCTGCCGCATCGATTGTTGCGTTCAACCCGCCACCCATTCAGGGCCTTGGTATGTCTGCAGGGGTTGAAATGGAAGTGCAGCAGACCGGTGGCGGCTCGCCGCAGGATCTGGCCTCGGCCGTTGGGTCGTATGTCTATGCCGCAAACCAGCGTCCTGAGATCGCGCAGGCCTACACCACCTTCCGCGCGAACGTGCCGCAATTGTTTGTCGATCTGGATCGGGAAAAGGCCAAAACCCTGCAAGTCTCGGTGGCCGAGATTTTCCAGACCATGCAAGCGCAGCTTGGCTCGTATTACGTGAATGACTTCAACCTGTTTGGTCGTGTCTATCGCGTAATGATCCAGGCCGAAGGGTCATACCGGAATAAGGTCGATGATATCTCGGAGCTTTATGTACGTTCCACCAAAGGTGAGATGGTGCCGCTTGGCACGCTGATCGATATCGAGAACGTGCTGGGTCCGGTCCTGCTAAAGCGGCATAACCTGTTCCGCTCGGCCACTGTAACAGCGGTTCCGGCACCGGGGCTCTCCACCGGGGACGCCATCAATGTCATGACCGAGGAGTCGGCGACCGCCCTGCCCCCCGGCTATGCCTATGAATGGACCGGAACGGCGCAGCAGCAGCTGGCCTCGGGCGGTCTGGTCGTGGTGATCCTTGGGTTGGCGATCCTGTTTGGGTACCTGTTCCTTGTCGGCCAATATGAAAGTTGGACGATGCCCGTTTCGATCCTAATGTCGGTGACCGTGGCCTTGTTCGGTGCCGTCGCAGCGGTGGCGATCGTTGGCAGCGACATCAACCTCTACACGCAGATCGGGATGATCATGCTTGTCGGGCTTGCGTCAAAGAACGGGATTCTGATCGTCGAATTCGCGATGGAGCAAAGGGCCAAGGGGCTGTCAATCAAGGAGGCCGCGGCCGAAGCCGCATATCAGCGTTTCCGCGCTGTGATGATGACCGCCCTGTCCTTCCTTTTGGGCGTGGTTCCCCTGCTGGCCGCGAACGGGGCCGGAGCTGCCAGCCAGAAGGCCATCGGCGTCGCCGTGTTCGGCGGCATGCTGGCTGCGACGCTGTTCGGGGTGATTCTGGTTCCCGTGCTCTACGCCGTGATGCAGAGCCTGCGCGAGTGGGTCAAAGGCAGCAAGAACGATCCGGAACCGTCAGAGGAAGCTGCGTAGGGCCGGCATTGAAATCGAAATACGCCCCGCACATCTGCGGGGCGTTTCTTTTTTTTGCACGGATCAACCGATCCGCGCGCTAGTCAGTTAACCGTTTGACCATCCAGTCGTCTATCCGGCCGATCTGCTCGAGGCTGAGCCTTAGACCCAGCTTATTGCGCCGCCACACGACATCCTGAGCGGTGCGCGCGTATTCCTTGTCCATCAGCCAAACCAGTTCCGCCTCGGTCAACGTCGCGCCAAAATCGTCACCCAGATCGCTCTGATCCTTTGCCGGACCCAGAAGGTCCCAGGTCTCGGTGCCATAGGCCCGGATCAATCGACGGGCCCAAAAATCGGTCAGGAACGGGTACTCCGCTATCAATTTTCCGATCAAATCCTGCACGCCGTCGACCGGAAAATCCCCGCCGGGTAATGGGACGCCTGCGGTCCATGGTCCGCCAATATCCGGGAAATGCTCTCCAATCTTCTCCAGCGCGCTTTCCGCGAGGCGTCTGTAGGTGGTGATTTTACCACCAAAGACATTCAACACCGGAGCCCCGCTCTCGGCATCAACTTTCAGCGTGTAATCGCGGGTAGCCGCCGTGGCACTGCTTGCGCCGTCATCATATAGCGGACGGACGCCTGAATAGGTCCAGACAATATCTTCACGGGTAACGGGCTTCGCGAAGTAATTCGATGCGAAAGCGCACAGATACTCCTGCTCGGCTTCGGTACATACCGGAGGCTCGGAGGGGTCAGAATGATCCTGATCCGTGGTTCCGATCAAGGTAAAATCCTGCTCGTACGGGATCGCAAAGATGATGCGCCCGTCTTCGCCCTGAAAGAAATAGCACTTGTCATGGTCAAACAGCTTGGGTGTCACGATATGGCTGCCACGCACCAGACGGACGCCTTCTCGGGAATTGACCCGGATCTTGGTCTGGATGATGTCACCGACCCAAGGTCCGCCCGCATTGATCAACATCTTCGCAAGGACGGTTTCGGTCTTGCCGCTATCCCGATCCCGAATCGTAACCTGCCACAGTTCATCGATCCGCTCAGCCGAAAGAACCTCGGTCCTGACCATGATCTTGGCACCACGTGCCTCGGCATCGCGGGCGTTCAGGACCACCAGCCGCGAATCCTCGACCCAGCAGTCCGAGTATTCATAGGCGGTTTCAAATTTGTCTTGCAGCGGAGCCCCCTCGGGTGCCGCGCGCAGGTTCAGCGAACGTGTACCCGGCAGGATTTTGCGACCGCCCAGATTGTCATACAAAAAAAGGCCAAGCCGTATTAGCCACGCAGGACGACGCCCGCGCATCCATGGCATCACCGTACTGAGCAACCGTGAGGTCGGCGTTTCAGAGTCAAAACGCATATCGGCGTGATAGGGCAGCACGAAACGCATGGGCCAACTGATATGGGGCATAGCGCGCAGTAAGGTCTCGCGTTCGACCAGCGCTTCACGCACCAAACGAAATTCAAAAAATTCCAGGTACCGTAGCCCGCCATGAAACAGTTTGGTCGAGGCTGACGACGTCGCCGAGGCAAGATCGTTCATTTCAGCCAAGGTGACCGATAGGCCCCGACCTGCCGCATCACGTGCGATACCGCACCCATTTATACCCCCGCCGATCACAAAAAGATCGGTAACTTGGCTGCTGTCCGATGACATATCCAATTGATTCCCCAACGTGGCAGTTTCAAGCGCATTAGCAGCATGATGGTTCGTATCGTCAACTTTATTTTTCGATAATGTTCGTTTTAGCTGAAACAACGAATATTAATAAATGCAACTAACGAATTCCCTTGCTTAACCGCAAAATTAGAACAAAAACGAAAACTCCGGAACTCAGGACCGCCCATGTCACTATCATTTCGCCAATCGGACATTCTTTTAGTCGCCGAGCAAGAGGGCCGCGTTACTGTCGAAGGGCTGGCCGAGCGTTTTCACGTGACGGTCCAGACCATTCGCCGTGACCTGACTGAACTGTCAGAAGCTGGTAAGTTGGATCGGGTTCACGGGGGTGCCGTTCTGCGTTCTGGCGTGTCTAATATTGGATACGAAGACCGGCGCGCCCTGAACCATGAAGCCAAGACACGCATCGCTGAACGCTGCGCGGCCGACATCCCCGAGGGCAGCTCGATCTTTATGAACATAGGCACCTCGACTGAGGCCGTTGCCCGCCAATTGCTGAAACACAAAAACCTAATGGTCGTGACCAACAATATGAACGTTGCCAATATACTGGCCGATAACCCCGATTGCCAGATCGTCGTTGCAGGCGGTGTGCTGCGCAGATCAGATAGTGGGTTGGTCGGGAATCTTGCGGTCTCGACCATCCGCCAGTTCAAATTCGATCACGCGATTATCGGCTGTTCCGCATTGGATGCGGATGGGGATCTAATGGATTTCGATCTCCAAGAAGTACTGGTCAGTCAAACTATCATTGAACAAGCCCGGCAGATCAGCCTAGTTGCGGATGCTTCAAAGTTTCAGCGCACCGCGCCCGCACGCATCGCCTCATTATCCGATGTTGATATGGTTTATACTGATCTACCGCTGCCCGGCGACCTCCATCAGAAGTGCATAGACTGGAACACCAAAATTATTGAATGCTGATGCATCCTTCCGATCAGCCAGAAAGTGATTGATTAGCTGGACAACAGCGCCCGAGGATGGAACAGTTTCCAACAACAGGAGGCGCGAGCATGGGACTTTTGGGGCAGCCGCTGGGCTACTATGACTATCTGACATTTGTTGCACTTATCTTGCTGCTGGCAGCGGTGATGGCGTTGTTCCTATTCATAATGGGTCTGCCCGGACGTATCGCGATCAAACGCAATCACCCCCATGCCGAAGCGGTCAAGATCATGGGATGGATGGGATTTTTGGCGATTGTCCCTTGGGTGCATGCCTTTATCTGGGCGTTTCACGACGGCGTCACCGTCGACATGCGCCGCGGCCCTGATGAAGAACGCAAGGCCATAAGGGATGAAATCAAGCGTCTGGGAGGCACCGTCAAACCGGAATACCAGGACCCACTTGATACCGACGAAACAAAGCAAGCCTAAGGCCAAAGGAATTCAGCACTCATGTTCGTCGCCCTAGGCATCACGCTTTTCTACATTATTTTTGTCTGGTTCATCTTCTTCAAGGTGCAATGGCTGAAATTCAACATCATGTGGGGGATCGTCTCATTCTGGGTCGGCGCTCATCTGCTGCTGATCTTTTTGGTCGCGCTGCGCTTCTTTCAGCCCTTTTCCGTCGACAGCCACGTCGTGCGCTCCACCATCCAGATCGTCCCGCGTCTGACTCAGCCCACAATCCTGTCCGAGGTTTTGGTCGAGCCCAACACCTGGGTCACTAAGGGCGATCCGCTGTATAAGTTCGACGACACGGTGTTTTCGCTGGCCGTGGACAAGGCGAATGCACAGCTGGTGGCGGCGCAGCAAAACGCGAAGATCCTTGAACAGGATGTCATCGCCGCTGGTGAAGCGGTCGAACGCGCAAACGCGCAGTTGGCCTATGCGCTGACCGAGCAAGCGCGATACGAGAATCTCGTTCCCGCCGGAGGTGCCCGTCAGGATGAACTAGACCGCTGGAACGAACAGGTCGCGGAAGATCAGGCGAAGATTAAGGAAGCTCAGGCCAATCTTGAGAAGGCCAACCTTGCGCTGGATTCGCAGATCGACGGCGTGAATACCGGCATTATTGAGGCTGAGGCGCAGCTGGCCGAGGCCGAGTATTTTCTCGACAACACAACGATCTATGCCCCCGAAAATGGCATGATCGTTTCGCAACAGGCCCGCCCGGGGATGGTTGTGGGGGAAATTCGTCTGGGTGCCATTGCCAGCTTTGTCACCGAAGAAGACCCCTATATTCTAGCCACTTTCCGCCAGCAGAACCTGAAATTTGTCGAGGTCGGCCAACCAGTCGAAGTTGCTCTGGACCTCTATCCCGGAGAAATTCTGACCGGCAAGGTTGAGGCGGTCTGGTGGGCTACACGTCAGGGCCAATACTTGCCCTCAGGCCGCCTGCCCGGCTTTGAGCTGCCAAAACTGCCCGGTCGGATCGCTGTTCAGATCTCGGTCGATGTGCCTGAGGGGCATACTTTTCCTGCAGGTGGCCACGCTGCGGTGGCGATTTACACCGGCATGGGAAAAAGCTTTGAATTTCTGAGGCGCATCAACATTCGCCTCTATTCCTTCGCCAACTTCATCCGGCCACTGGATATCTGAGGATGCGTACGATGACACTCCGCCGGTTGTTAGGCACTGCCCTTTGCGCTGCCACCCTCACCGCCTGTACACCGGTGGGGCCTGATTTCGTGCGCCCAAACTCTCCGGTCGTGAAGCAATGGATGGAGGTCAACAACCCCAGCGCGGGCCAGAGCGGCCTGACCTCACGCAGCGCTCCGGTTGTGCGCTGGTGGGAGACATTCAATGATCCGACGCTGAACAAACTGATCGCCGAAGCCTATGCGCAGAACCTGACCTTACAGGTCGCAGGTGCCCGCGTACTTCAGGCCCGCGCGCAGCTTGGTATCGCATTCGGAGAGCTCTACCCGCAATCGCAGGCCGTGGGCGGTTCGCTCCAACGCCGACAGATCAGCGACAATCTTGGGCCGATTTCGGATATCCGGCGGATCATCCCTTTGGACACCGAATTCTCGACCTCGCAGGTTGGGTTTGACGCGCAATGGGAACTGGACGTATGGGGCCAGCAACGTCGCGGCGTACAGGCCGCGCGATCGAACCTGGCACTGCAGGTTGCTAATTATGACGACGCACTGGTCACGCTGACCGGGGACGTAGCGGCGCTTTATATCAACATCCGTTCGTTGCAAGAGGCTCTGCGCATCGCGCGGGAAAACATCACGATTCAGCAGGCATCGGCAGACCTCACTCAGCTGCGCTTCAACAACGGCGTTACAACCGAGTTGGATGTGCAGGAATCGACTGCCCTGCTCAACAACACCAAGGCACTCGTGCCCGAGTTGGAAAGCGATATCCAACAAGCCAAGAACGCACTGGCGGTTCTGTTAGGAAAAACGCCGTCTCAGATGGCGGGCTTGATCGGAAACTCGGGTCGCATTCCAACAGGGCGCAGCAACGTAGCTGTGGGAGTCCCCGCCGAATTGCTGCGGCGGCGGCCCGACGTCCGCGCCGCCGAGTTGGCGGCAGCCACCCAATCGGCGCAGGTCGGGATCGCGTTAGCTGATCTCTATCCGCAGTTCATTCTGTCGGGTGCGATCGGTTTGCAGGCCTCGGGTGGGCGCGATCTGTTCAGCACCAACAGCGCCACAGGATTGGCTAGCGCAGGCGTTGTCTGGAATGTCCTGAATTATGGCCGCATTAAGAACAATGTCCGCGCGCAGGATGCCGCCTATCAAGCGTTGATCGCCAATTACCAGAACACTGTGCTGACCGCCTATTCCGAGGTCGAAAGCGCGATGGTTGCTTACGCACAGGCGCGCAAACAGGTCACCTTTTATCAGCGCAGCGTCGAAGCTTCGCGCAAGGCGGCTGAAATCGCGGTCGATCAGTACCGAGACGGCATCGCCAGCTATTCGCGTATCCTGAACACGCAGACCGCGCTATTACGATCGCAGGCGAACCTGATCGAGGCCCGGCAGGAGGTCTCATCCAATCTGGTCGCGATCTACAAAGGTCTGGGTGGTGGTTGGCAGATTCGGCAGAATCAGGAATTCCTACCCGAGACGGTGCTGGCCGAGATGGCCTATCGCACCGATTGGGGTGATCTGTTGGAGAAAACGCCAACACGCGCCAGCTTGAACTAAGGCCTATTTCGTCAACCCGCGCAGGCCACCCGAGATCAGGATGTTAACTTCGTAGAGGATACGTGGCGCGGCCAACCCGCCGGGGCTGGCCAGATAGTTGGGGCTCCATTCCGGATCGAATTTCTGCTTGAAGGCGCGCAGGCCTTCGAAGTGGTAGAATTGTTCGCCATGTTCATAAACGAACCCACCGATCCGATTCCAAAGCGAGGCCAACTGCCGGTTTTCGATCCCTGAAAATGGCGCGGCGCCCAGCGAGAACCAGTGGAATCCCTGCTCGGACCCCCAGACCATCATCTCAGCAAACAGCGCATCCATGACAAAGCTGGGGCTATCCGGTTCATAACGCATCAAATCCAGAGACAGTTCGGATTTGTTTCCGCCTTGAAACAGGTTGGCAAAGGCCATGATCTTGCCCGTCTCATCCCGCAGAACCGCATGGTCGAAATAGGAAAGGTAGGCATCATCAAAGCCGCCCAAGGCAAAACCCTTTTCCTCACCTGCCTTTTGCGCCAACCAATCGTCCGAGATCTGACGAAGTTCGGGCAACACCGGTGCAAGCTGTTCTTTGGGGATAATTTCGAACTTGTACCCCTCACGCTCAGCCCTGTTCTTCGCCTGCCGGAACCGTTTTCGCGATTTTCCGTCCAGCGAAAAATTCTGCAGCGGTACGCGGGCCACTTCTCCGATCTTCAGGATCGACAGGCCGAGGTCCAGGAATGTCGGCAGATATTTGGTCGATACACTGTAGAACGCACAAAGCTTGCCTTCGCGATCGGCCATTTCTCGCAATTGCCAGATCAGTTGCTGCCCCGCTTGCTCATCACCCACAGGCTCTCCTTTGGTGATCAGCGCATTGCCAGTATCTGCATAGGCAAGGAATGCGGTTTCGTCAGGCGAGATCAGGAATTGCTTATCACCCGTCAGTGAAATCTGAGATTCGGTGTCTTCGCTCTCCATCACGAGACGTTCGACAACTTCGGGGATTTCAGTCCTAACCGGCGCGGGGATTTCACGGCCGAACAGCGAGTTCACCGCCACGATGCCAACGATCACGGCCACCACGAGGCTGGACCGCAGGAATCGCGAGGCGTCTCCACTCCAGGCAAAGTCCCACCACAGCGCGTTTTGATATTCGACATGGGAATAAGCGAACAATCCAATCCAGAAAATCACCGCCAGCAACGCGACGACGCTGACCAGCCAAGGGATATTTAGCCGAAAGATAGATGCACCGCTTACCCGGTAAAACGCACCCCGAAACATCGCCAAAAGGCCAATCGTGAACAGCAATGAAAGGGCTTCATGCGTATCAAGCCCTTTGGCGAGCGAGGCGAAGAAACCCGCCACCATCAAAAGCATGGCAACAACCCATGCCCGATAGAGCTTGCGGAATAGGCCACGTGAGACAAGCAGCAGAAGTACACCCACGGCGCTGCCTGCAAGATGAGATGCCTCGACAAATGACAAAGGCAAAACCTCTCGCAGTACGCCAAGGTTCTGCGTACTGGAAGGCAAAGCCCCTGAAACCAACAGGATAACTCCTGCCACAGCCGCGACGCCGGCAGCCACCATCGGGACAATGGGGCGAATTGCGCGATAGACCCAAGTGACCGCGCCCCCGATGCGATGGCGCTGTGTCAGCACCGACGCGACCGCGATCGACAGGCTGGCGATGGCAAACGGAAGGAAGGTATAGACCAGTCGGTAGAGCAGCAGCGCAGCGATCACATCAGACCGGCCCGATGCCCCTAGACCAGCGATCAGAGTGGCCTCGAACACACCGATTCCACCCGGTGCATGGCTAAGGATACCCACCGCTATTGCGCCTATATAGACCGCGAAGAAATACGGGTAGCCAACCCCCAGATCGTCCGGCATGAGCACATACAGCGCCATTGAAGCGCCGAACAGATCGCCTACCGCCGCGATTGTCAGCAGACTCGCCAGCTTGCCGCCCGGCAGGTTGAACCCAAACCCACCATAGGCCAATCGCCGCCCTCCGCTTGAAAGCCAGACAAACAAGACCGCAAGCCCCGCCAACATGCTCAGACCGATCACAGTTTCCGTCGTTTCACTGATCGGCAGGACCTTGGAAATGCCATCCGGGTGTATTGTAAGCAACAGGCCCAAAAGCAGGATCAGTCCCATCCAGAACGCCACCCAAGAGGTCGCGATCACCCCGGCCACGCGGCCAAGATCAAGCCCCAGCGACGCATAGATACGGTATCGGATCGCGGTGCCGGTGATATAGGAGAATCCCAGGCAGTTCGATACCGCATAGCCGCTTGCACCGGCCATCCCCGCAACGGGCAGAGGCACTTTTCCATCGGCGACGCTCTGCACGGCAAGCACATCGTAGAACGAAAGCGACAGAAAACTGAAAGCCGTCCAGCACATCGCAAAAAACATGAATTTCCATGGTTTCGCTGCGATATCGCTTTGGATATCTGACCATTTCACATGCGCAGAGAGGTCATGCAGAACCGCAAGCGCGATTCCTGTAATCAGCAACGGAACCGCAATCTTGACCAGCGGCTTTTCCAACAGCCCTGTCACATACTCGGCCAGACGTACGGCGCGTGTCTCTTCCGTTGTCGGCTGTGTCGTCATTCCGTTCGCCCCTGCCCCGCGATCCTCAGATCAGTGTCAATTCAAAGCTTTGCACGAATTTTCCATCCGGCAAAGGGCCTTGGGCAACGCGTCACGAACGGCCCTTGCGTGTCGAAAGCAACAGATTGGTCTCAGATCGTGTGACACCCTCCATCCGACGGATCTGGAACAGGACTTCATCAAGCTCATCCAGTGTATCGGTTCCGATCTCTGCGATCAGATCCCAACTTCCATTGGTTGAGTGCACCGCCCGAACTTGACGCATCGCAGCGATCCGCGATCTGATCCGCTCGGTCCCGCGGCCTGCGATCTCAAGCATCATCAATCCACGAACAGGGCTTTCCGATACGCCCTGCCGTGTCACAACGGTAAAGCCGACGATTTCGCCAGACTGCTGAAGCCGCTTTAGTCGGCTGCGCACGGTTGTTCGGGTCACCCCGAGCAGTTCAGCCAGTTCCGACAACGATGCCCGAGCGTCCCTGTGCAGTGCGTTCAATAAGCGATTGTCCAGTTCGTCCATGCGTGATTACCAAATCGGAATTAGCCAATTCACTTTGACCAATTTGATCTCTTTTCTCAACTCATATCGTATCGATAGATAGACTTATGAGCAAAATGAACATCATTCTCGCCGGAGCGCCTATGGATGCCGGCAAACACCGCCAAGGCTGTCGGATGGGTCCAGATGCCTATCGGGTCGCGGGTCTCGCCCAAGCGCTGTCAGATCTCGGGCATTCTGTGTCGGACATCGGTGACACGCGACCAGATGCCGTCGACATTTCGGAAGACACCCATCTGTTCTCTTTACCGGAATGCGTGGGCTGGACACAGGCGCTAAGCCGCACGGCACAAGAGGCCGCGCTTGAAGGCCTTCCTATTTTCATGGGCGGTGATCACGCCCTGTCGATGGGCACGGTGGCAGGAATGGCGGCACATGCAGACCGTATCGGGCGCCCTCTTTTCGTGCTCTGGCTGGATGCACATAGCGATTTTCATACGCCCAGCAGCACGGCCAGCGGCAATTTGCATGGAACGCCGGTCGCTTATTTCACTGGCCAGTCAGGCTTTGACGCCTTTCCACCGCTGATATCGCCGATCCCAACGGATCGCGTCGGTATGATCGGTCTGCGCTCGGTCGATCCCGCCGAACGTGCGGCATTGGAAAAAGATCACGCGATGCTCGCCGATATGCGCAGCATCGACGAGCACGGGATCAAGACACCCCTACTGGCCTTCCTTGACAAAGTACGCGCAGCAAACGGCATCCTGCATGTCTCGCTGGATGTGGACTTCCTTGATCCCTCGATTGCGCCTGCGGTTGGAACCACTGTCCCAGGTGGCGCAACCGAGCGCGAGGCGCATCTGGTCATGGAATTGTTGCATGAAAGCGGTCTCGTTTGTTCGCTGGACCTCGTCGAGCTGAACCCGTTCCTGGATGAGCGCGGCCGAACCGCAAAACTGATGGTCGATCTTGCAGCCTCGCTGATGGGTCGTCGCATCTTCGATCGCCCAACCCGGAGCTTCTGATGATTTCTCTTCAATCTCCTTCAGCTGTCGTGATGGTGCGCCCGCACGCATTTGCGTCGAATCCTGAAACCCGCGACGACAATGCATTTCAAACACTGGCAAATCGATCTGCTGCAGCGACGTCTGCTGCCGCGCGGGATGAGCATGACAAAGCAGTAGAACAGCTTCGCGCTGCTGGTGTGACCGTTCATGTGTTTGACGACGAAGGCGAACGTGACACACCCGACAGCGTGTTCCCAAACAACTGGTTTTCGACCCATCCAGGCGGTCATGTCGCTGTTTATCCGATGTTCGTTCCATCGCGCAGACGCGAAAGACGCTCAGATGTAATTGAGTTACTGAAGCGGGAATATCGAGTGCAAGACGTCATCGACTATTCCGGCCTCGAACAGGACGACCTCGCGCTTGAGGGCACTGGCGCAATGGTTCTGGATCACGTGGGCCGTATTGCCTACACTGTTCGATCCAACCGCGCCGATCCGGTGTTGTTGGAGCGTTTCTGTACGCATTTCAACTATGAGCCGATTGCCTTTGATGCAAAGGACGCTGAAGGCCGTGATGTCTATCACACCAATGTCCTGATGGGGATCGGCACGCACTACGCCCTTATCTGTTTGGACATGATTTCCAACCCAGAACGTCGGGCAACAGTTCGGGCACGGCTTGAGGAATCTGGCCGTACTGTCATCGATCTGTCCCATGAGCAGATTGCAGATTTTGCAGGAAACGCGATTGAGCTTAGTGGCAATGATGGTCTTGTCCTGGCGTTGTCTAGCCGAGCGCTACAGGCTCTTACACCTGCTCAAGTCGCGATCATCGAAGCCAGTGCAACTCCACTGCCGCTCTCGGTTCCCACAATTGAAACAGCCGGTGGATCCGTACGTTGTATGATCGCTGGTATCCATCTTTCCCGCCGATAGGAGTCTTTGATGCAACCTTCTGATAAGGCCCTCGTGCCATTTGTATCCGTCGACAACATGATGCGTCTGGTCCATCACATCGGGGTCGAACAGATGATCACGCAGATTGCCGCGCAGATCGAATCCGATTTTAAACGCTGGGAGAGCTTTGACAAAACGCCCCGCATCCCGGCCCACTCACCACATGGGGTGATCGAACTGATGCCAACCTCGGATGGTGAGGCGTACGGGTTCAAATACGTCAATGGGCATCCCAAGAACACGTCTGAGGGCCTGCAGACCGTGACCGCGTTTGGCCTGCTGGCTGATGTCTATACCGGTTACCCGACATTGTTGACCGAAATGACGATGTTGACTGCTTTGCGGACAGCGGCAACCTCTGCGCTGGTCGGCAAATATCTCGCGCCCAAATCCGCGACGACGATGGCGATGATTGGAAACGGCGCGCAATCCGAGTTCCAGTGCCTCGCCTTCAAAGCCATGTGCGGAATCGATACGGTCCGGCTCTACGACACAGACCCGAACGCGACGGCGAAATGTGCAGCCAATCTGCAGGGCAAAGGGCTGACGGTCGTGCCCTGCAAAACGCCGGAGGACGCAATCGAAGGCGCTCAGATCATAACGACCTGCACCGCTGACAAGAAATACGCCACCATCCTGACCGACAACATGGTCGGCCCCGGTGTGCACATCAACGCGATTGGCGGTGATTGCCCCGGCAAAACCGAACTGCACCGCGATATCCTTCTGCGCTCGAATATCTTTGTAGAATACCCCGAGCAAACGCGGATCGAAGGTGAAATTCAAGCTCTGGAGAATGATCACCCTGTCACCGAGATGTGGGAAGTTATGACCGGACAAGCCACAGGGCGCACCGATGATCGACAGATCACGTTGTTCGACAGTGTCGGCTTCGCGATCGAGGACTTCTCGGCACTACGTTACATCAAAAGCGCGATTGAAGGCACTGATTTCTATGAGGCATTGGATATGCTGGCAGACCCTGACGACCCGCGGGATCTGTTTGGGATGTTGATGCGGGCAGGATAAAGAACCCGCACTTCTAAAACTGTGCCCCGGCCTTTGGCCGGGGCTTTTTCTTATCCCGCAAGCGATGGCAGGTAGAGAACAATCCCTGGAAAGGCCACCAGCAGTGCGATGGTCAGAGCATCGGCAATGAAGAACGGCGTTACACCTTTGAAGACATCCTGAACACTAAGATCGGGCCTCACGCCTGCGACAACAAAACAGTTTAGACCAATAGGAGGTGTGATCAGGCAGAACTCGGCCATTTTGACCACCAAGATACCAAACCAGATCGCACACATCGGCCCGGACATACCAAAGGCGCTGTCTGCTGCGCTGACAGCCTCGCCTCCGTTCAGGGCCATAACGGCGGGATACACAACCGGAAGTGTCAAGAGCAGCATACCGATCGCATCCATGAACATGCCCAGCACGGCATAGGCCAGCAGGATGCAAATGAGGATCAACATAGGCGACATTTCGAGCGAAGTGATCCAGTCGGAAAACGCCCCCGGCAGATCTGCGAAACCAAGAAAGCGCACGTAGATCAAAACACCCCAAATAATCGCGAAAATCATGGCGGTCAGTTTGGCGGTTTCAAGCAAGGCCGATTTGAATTCAGGCCAGCGCATGCCGTGGATCAGGGCAAAGCAGAACACGATGAAGGCCCCGATGGCCCCGCCCTCGGTCGGGGTGCCCCAGGCCTTGTCGCCGAAAGGGTTGTAAACAAAGCAGATAATGATGAGGATCACCGCCACAATGGGCAGTGCGCCCGGAAGAGCAGCAAATCGTTGTTTCCAGGTAAACCCGGTGACCGGCGGTCCGACGGACTTGAAGATCACGGCGATACCGACGATCAGCAAGCCATAGATCACCGCCGAAAACGCGCCAGGGATGAAGCCTGCGAGCAGCAGTTTTCCCACATCCTGCTCGACAATGATGGCGTAAATCACAAGGATCGCGGATGGGGGGATTAGCGAGGCCAAGGTTCCGCCAGCGGCAACCACACCGGCGGCGAAACGTTTATTATACCCGACGGCCAGCATTTCAGGGATGGCGATGCGCGCAAAGACGGCTGATGTGGCGACCGATGCACCTGATACGGCGGCGAAACCGGCGGTCGCAAAAATCGTTGAAACCGCCAACCCGCCAGGCACCCATGCCACCCAGCGTTTTGCCGCCTCAAACAAGGCGCGGGTCAGGCCAGCGTAGTAGGCTAGATAGCCGATCAGGATGAATGTTGGGATCAGGCTCAGCGTATGAGACGCCACCTTGGAATGTGGCACCTGGCCAGCCGTTTTGACGGCCACCGTCAGTGCCTTACCAAACCGCTCGGGATCATACCCAAACTTTGCCCAGAATATCCAAACAAGGCCAACCAACCCTGCCAGACCTGCAGCAAATGCCACCCGCATGCCAGTGACGACAAGAACCAACAGTCCGGCAGTGACCCAAAGGCCGATATCAATCGTGTCCATGGGTCAGTTACGTCCTTCGAATTGTTCGGCCTCGGCTGCAGCCTGTGCGGCGGCATCCTGTATCAGCGGTACGGCCACCGGTGCCTCGAGCCCCAGTATGAAGGCGCGTCCATAGCCCCAGACCTGCAAGATTAGCCGGGCACACAGCACCGAAAAAGCAACGGGCGCCAGCAGCTTGGCTGGCCAAATAGGAATCCCGATATCAATCGAGCTGTCGCGACTCCACATCGGAGCGCCGAAGTCAAAGGACCGGTCGAAGTGGGACCAACTACCCCAAACCAGCGCCAGCATCAGCAGCAGTATCAACAGAACCGAGATCAGCTCGAACAACCACAGCGCCCGCCCTTTCAGGCGCGAGATAACGATATCCATTCGGATGTGCCCGCCATCGCGCTGCACAAACGAAATACCCAGAAACGCGATCAGGGGCATCGCCTGTTCAATCCAGTCAACATATCCGGGCAAAGGCGCGTTTAACGCGTTTCGGCCGCTGACTGACACAACAGCCAGCACCATCAGCCCGAAAACCGCGAAACCGCTGATCAGCGCCATAAAACGCTCTAGACGTAACAAACGGTGATCCAACCGGCTTAGAAGACTGCCATCCTCAAGCACCGTGGCATGTCCTGCCATCTCAGCATTCCTTTGATTGAAGGAAATGCCGGGTGCCTAATGACACCCGGCTGTGGCGATCAGTTACCGCCGCGCTGCTGTTGCAGTGTCGATTGCACAAGATCATAAAGATCCTGCGCAGGTAGACCCTGAGCGGTCATGTCTTCGATCCACTTCGCGCGAATCGGATCAGCGGCTTTGGCGCGAAACTCCTCAAGCACGGCATCGTCAATCTCGACCTTTTCAACGCCTTTCTCTGCCAGCACACCATCCCACTTTTCAAGCAGTCCACCGTAGTTGGCCAGATAGTGATCGATAGCCTCATCAATCGAGCTGTCCAGCGCTTCGCGATGTTCGGCTGGCAGCGCTTCATAAGCGTCGATATTCACCACCACCGGACAGTTTACCGTTCCAGGATTCAGATTGGCCGTCCACCAGTCAGCTTCGTTGATCGTCCCGAATGACAAATGCGCATGCTGAGCGAAGGCCACGGTATCGACCACGCCGGATTCCATCGCATTGTAGGCTTCGGTCGCAGGCACGGACGTAGGTACGCCACCAACCGCCTCAAATGCTTGCCCCAAACCGCCAGTTGCGCGTACGCGCATACCGTCGAACTCGGCAAGCTCATCACGGGGGTCACCGGTACCGACAAGGTTATATTGAGGCATCGGTGAAGTCATGATGATGCGCGCGTTCCACTGCGCCATCTCGTCCTTGACTGCTGGATGATCATAGACTGCGTGGCTGACGGCCACCTCTTCATCCAATGTGTTTACGCCAAGGAAGGGCAGTTCCAAAACGGTGATCGCGCGGTTCTTATCGCGGTGATAGCCGGCACAGAACTGCGCCATCTCGAACGCGCCGATCTCGATTCCATCCAGGTTTTCCTTGGGCTTCGATAATCCGCCATAGCTAACATTGATGGTGAAATCGCCGCCGGTTTTTTCGTTCACCAGTTCAGCCAGTTTCTCAACATGCTCGGTAAATGCGCGGCGCTTACCCCAGACCGAGGCATTCCATTCGGTCGCGGCTGCTTCGGTGACAAACGCCACACTCAGGGCGGCAAAAGCCGCACCGCTCAACATCTTTTTCATAGTGGTATCTCCCTTAGTTGCGCCCCCTATCGGGATGCTTGATTGTGAAGCTAGCGCCAAGTCTAGAAGCTGCCAACCCCTGCGAGGAGAAGTGGTGTTATCGCCACCAGACTTCGAGATTAAAGTGAAGCTATCGGCCAAAGCCCCAGACACATGCCAATGAGCGCTGATGTCATTACAGCTATCTTATTGTTTTAAAATATATTTCATGCATAATTTCAGAGTTGTTTACAATATTAGTGCCGGAAATGAAATTTCTTTACAAAGAAATCCAAGGATTATGGCAATTTATTTATTTCTTTTCTGATCCCCGTATTATTCAACTTGGGGAGGAACCGGATCGACATTGCCTGATCGGCTGGCAAAATCGATCCCATGTAATCCAGTCCAGAGGGAGGAGCCTCAAAGATGACTACCGCTGCCCAGGCAGATGCCAAGACATATCCGCCATCCGCAGAAACTGTCGCCCGTGCGCATGTCGACGCCGACAAATACGCAGATATGTACGCTGCGTCGATCAACAACCCCGAAGCATTCTGGGATGAGCAAGGCAAGCGCGTTGACTGGATCAAGCCTTATACTCAGGTCAAAGACGTCAGCTATGATTTTGGTTCGGTTGGTATCAACTGGTATGCGGACGGCACGCTAAACGTCTCGGCCAACTGTCTTGACCGTCATTTGAATACGCGCGGCGATCAGACAGCGATCATCTGGGAACCGGATGATCCAAACGACGAAGCTCAGCACATTACCTACGCCGAATTGCACCGTCGCACCTGTCGCATGGCCAATATTCTCGAGTCGATGGGCGTGCGCAAAGGTGACCGCGTTGTGATTTATCTGCCGATGATCCCTGAAGCAGCCTATGCGATGCTGGCTTGTGCACGGATCGGAGCAATCCATTCGATTGTATTTGCTGGGTTTTCACCCGATGCGTTGGCAGCCCGAGTCAACGGATGTGATGCCAAGGTCGTCATCACCGCCGATGAGGCACCACGTGGTGGCCGAAAGACTCCGCTGAAGTCCAACGCAGACGCGGCCCTGCTGCACTGCAAAGACAGCGTGAAATGTCTGGTGGTCAAACGCACCGCTGGGCAGACCACTTGGATCGATGGCCGCGACTATGATTACAACGAAATGGCGCTTGAAGCGGATGACTATTGCGCACCCGCTGAGATGAATGCCGAAGATCCGCTGTTCATTCTCTATACTTCCGGTTCGACTGGTCAGCCCAAAGGTGTCGTCCATACGACCGGCGGTTATCTGGTCTATGCCGCGATGACGCATGAGATCACATTCGACTACCATGAAGGCGACGTCTACTGGTGCACCGCCGATGTCGGCTGGGTCACCGGTCACAGCTATATCGTCTACGGACCACTGGCCAACGGCGCGACCACACTGATGTTCGAAGGCGTGCCGACCTATCCGGATGCATCACGCTTCTGGCAGGTGTGCGAAAAGCACAAGGTGAACCAGTTCTACACCGCTCCGACGGCAATTCGCGCTCTGATGGGTCAGGGTACCGAGTTCGTCGAGAAATGCGACCTGAGCGATCTCCGGACGCTGGGCACAGTCGGCGAGCCGATCAACCCGGAAGCCTGGAACTGGTACAATGAAGTTGTTGGCAAAGGTAAATGCCCGATTGTTGACACCTGGTGGCAGACCGAAACCGGCGGTCACCTGATGACCCCCCTGCCCGGTGCGCACGCGATGAAGCCCGGCTCGGCGATGAAACCGTTCTTCGGCATCCAGCCGGTGGTTCTGGACCCGCAATCCGGTGTTGAGATCGAGGGAAATGGCGTTGAGGGTGTTCTGTGCATCAAAGACAGCTGGCCCGGTCAGATGCGCACCGTCTGGGGCGATCATGAGCGGTTCGAGAAGACCTATTTCTCGGACTACAAAGGCTACTACTTCACCGGCGATGGCTGCCGTCGCGATGAGGATGGCGATTACTGGATCACTGGCCGCGTCGATGATGTAATCAACGTCTCCGGCCACCGGATGGGCACGGCCGAGGTGGAAAGCGCGCTGGTCGCCCATGCCGCCGTCGCCGAGGCCGCTGTGGTTGGTTACCCCCATGAAATCAAAGGGCAAGGCATCTATTGCTATGTCACTTTGATGAATGACCGCGAGCCGTCGGATGAGCTGCTGAAAGAGCTGCGCACCTGGGTCCGGACCGAGATCGGCCCGATTGCCTCGCCTGATGTGATCCAGTGGGCCCCCGGCCTGCCCAAGACTCGCTCGGGCAAGATCATGCGCCGAATTCTGCGCAAGATTGCCGAGAACGACTTTGGTTCGCTTGGCGATACGTCGACCCTGGCCGATCCGTCAGTGGTCGAAGACCTGATCGAAAACCGGGCAAACAAGTGAGGATGTGATGGACGCTGCCACGACCATATCCCCCGCTGTTCTGATCCTTCTCGGCCCTCCGGGCGCCGGGAAGGGTACGCAGGCTCGTATGCTTGAAGAGAAGTTCGGGCTTGTACAACTCAGCACCGGTGATCTGCTGCGCGACGCGGTCGCCGCAGGTACCGAGGCTGGTAATGCTGCCAAAGCGGTCATGGAGGCGGGCGATCTTGTTAGCGACGGCATCGTCATCGCGATCCTTCGCGACCGCATGGCGGAACCGGACTGCGCCAAGGGCGTCATACTGGATGGTTTCCCCCGGACCACAGTCCAGGCCGAGGCGCTTGATGGTCTGCTCGCGTCTTCAGATCAGAAGATCAACGCGGCCATCAGCCTTGAAGTTGAAGACGCCGAGATGGTGACGCGGATTTCGGGTCGCTACACCTGCGCTGGATGCGGTGAGGGCTATCACGACACGTACAAGCAGCCCGTCGAAGACGGCAAATGCGACAAGTGCGGTCACACAGAATTCAAACGCCGCGCCGACGACAATGCCGAGACGGTCGCGTCGCGTCTGGCGGCCTATCACGCGCAGACCGCACCGCTGATTGACTACTATCAAGCCCAAGGTGTGCTGAAAGGCATCGATGCCATGGGTCAGATCGACGACATCGCGCAAGACCTTCAAGGGATTGTCGGCGAGGTCATGAAATAAGGGGAGGAGATAAGCCCTAGGGCTTTGATCCTAAATCAGAATACTTCAATGGACCCGCCTTGGCGGACCAGAGAAGTTATGCCTGACGTCACGGGGCGTTTGGCACAACCGAGAAGCGGCCCACCGCACTGGAGGAGTTGGGCAATGGGCCGCCAATGAGGGAAGCGAAGGAGGAACCCGCGATGGCGGATCATTCAACAAACTCCGCGCAGACTGCCGAAGCCGACAAGGGCTATTGGCAGGCCAACCTGCGCCTCATCTACATTAGCCTCGCGATTTGGGCGCTGGTGTCGTTTGGATTCGGCATTCTGCTGCGTCCGCTGCTGTCCGGCATCGCCGTTGGCGGTACAGATCTGGGCTTTTGGTTCGCTCAGCAAGGATCGATCCTGGTCTTTCTGGTGCTGATCTTCAACTACGCCTGGCGCATGAACAAGCTCGACGCTGAGCACGGCGTGGACGAGGAGTAATCGGCATGGATCAGTTTACCATCAACCTGCTGTTTGTGGGCGCGTCGTTTGCGCTTTACATCGGCATCGCGATCTGGGCCCGTGCGGGTTCCACATCGGAATTCTATGCCGCCGGTCGCGGCGTTCACCCGGTCACCAACGGTATGGCGACAGCGGCGGACTGGATGTCTGCGGCCTCGTTCATCTCGATGGCGGGCCTGATTGCCTTTACCGGCTACGACAACTCGACCTTCCTGATGGGTTGGACCGGTGGCTACGTGCTGCTGGCCCTGCTGCTTGCGCCCTACCTGCGTAAGTTCGGCAAGTTCACCGTGTCGGAATTCATCGGCGATCGTTTCTACAGCCAGACCGCACGTATCGTGGCGGTTATCTGTCTGATCGTTGCGTCGGTGACCTACGTGATCGGTCAGATGACCGGTGTTGGCGTGGCCTTTGGCCGCTTCCTCGAAGTGTCCAACACTACAGGTCTGCTGATCGGCGCCGGCGTTGTGTTTGCCTACGCAGTGTTTGGTGGGATGAAGGGCGTGACCTACACTCAGGTCGCTCAGTACTGCGTGCTGATCACCGCTTATACCATCCCGGCCATCTTTATCTCGCTGCAGCTGACCGGCACGCCTGTTCCGGCGCTGGGTCTGTTTGGTGACACCGCCAGCGGTGAACCCCTGCTGACCAAGCTGGACGCCATCGTGACCGAGCTGGGCTTCAACGACTACACGGCCCACCACTCGAACACGCTGAACATGGTGCTGTTCACCTTGTCGCTGATGATCGGTACAGCTGGTCTGCCGCACGTCATCATGCGCTTCTTCACCGTTCCCAAAGTGTCTGACGCACGTTGGTCGGCAGGCTGGGCGCTGGTCTTCATCGCTCTGCTGTACCTGACGGCTCCTGCTGTTGGTGCAATGGCGCGCCTGAACATCACCGACATGATGTGGCCCAATGGTGGCATCGAAGGTGGCGCTGTTTCGGTCGAAGAAATCGACAACGATCCGCGTTATGACTGGATGGCCACGTGGCAGAAAACCGGTCTGCTGGATTGGGAAGACAAGAACGGCGACGGCAAAATCCAGTACTACAACGACAAGTCGGAAGCCATGACCGCGATCGCGGAAGAAAAGGGCTGGGTTGGTAACGAACTGACCAAGTTCAACCGCGACATCCTGGTTCTGGCCAATCCTGAGATTGCCAACTTGCCAGGTTGGGTGATTGGTCTGGTCGCTGCTGGTGGTCTTGCGGCTGCTCTGTCAACCGCTGCGGGCCTGCTGCTGGCGATCTCGTCGGCTGTGTCCCATGACCTTGTCAAAGGTGCAATCAACCCGTCGATCTCTGAAAAGGGTGAACTTCTGGCGGCACGGATTGCCATGGCTGTAGCCATCGTCGTTGCAACCTATCTGGGTCTCAACCCTCCGGGCTTTGCGGCACAAACCGTGGCCTTGGCCTTTGGTCTGGCAGCAGCCTCGATCTTCCCGGCGCTGATGATGGGGATCTTCTCGACCCGCATCAACAACACCGGCGCGGTTGCAGGTATGCTGGCTGGTCTGACTGTAACCCTGGTCTACATCTTCCTGCATAAGGGCTGGCTGTTCATTCCGGGCACCAACTCGTTCACCGATGCTGATCCGCTTCTGGGTCCGATCAAGTCGACCTCGTTCGGCGCCATCGGTGCGATGATCAACTTCGGCGTTGCCTACGTCGTTGCCGGTATGACCAAAGAGACTCCGCAGGAGATCAAAGATATGGTCGAAAGCATTCGCATTCCCCGTGGTGCGGGCGCAGCTCAGGATCACTGAGTGTGATGCGGTCGGCGGCTCTTGTCTTCGATCGCATCTTTCGACTTACTGTTCCCGCCCGGCACACCACCGGGCGGGATTTTTTATTCGGAACTCCGGAGAGCGTAAATGCCCCTGTCCCATGACGAAATCACCCGGTTTCTGAAGTCTGTACACCCCTATGACTCGTTGCCCCATGATGCTTTGGACGATCTGGCCAAGCAGATCGAAGTGCGCGAAGTCGATGCCGATGGCAGCATTTACCAGCTGGGCAACGCTCTGCCCGGCGTCTTTGTGATCTATGAAGGACAGGTAGAAATTACCGATGAAAACGGCGCTGTCGTTTCGCATCTGGGATTGCGCAATTCTTTTGGTGAGCGCGGATTGCTGAAGGACGGCAAAGCCGCCACACATGCGCGCGCGCACACGCCGTCAGTGTTGATCGTGTTGCCGCCAGACCTTGTGAAAAACCTGATCGAAGGTCACGATGTGGTGTCCAAGTTCTTTAACCGTTCACGCGGTGGGCGGAGCGGACCGCAAAGCCTGGCTACCAGTGCAATTGACGTGCTGATGGCTCGTGACCCTGCCACCTGCCCGCCCGATACTCCGGTTCAAAACGCCGCGCAGATCATGCGCGACCGCCATATCTCATCGCTTTGCGTGACCGAAGGGGACAGATTGTTGGGTATCGCAACCCTCCGCGATATTTCCGGCAAATACGTCGCCGAGGCGATGCCCGCTGACACCGCGGTTTCGGCGATCATGACCGCCGATCCAATCATTCTTGCCCCGACAGATATCGGCTCGGACGTATTACACGTGATGATGGAACGTGGCATCGGTCATATTCCAATTTCCGAGGCCGGTAAGCTGGTCGGAATCGTAACCCAAACCGATCTCACCCGCTATCAGGCGGTCAATTCTGCCGAGTTGGTAGGACGAATTGCCCGCGCCGACAGCCCGCAAGAGATGGCTCAAGTCACCGCTGAGATACCACAACTGCTGGTCCAACTCGTAGCGGGCGGCAACCGGCACGAGATCGTTACACGGCTGATCACCGACATCGCAGACACTGCGACGCGGCGGTTGCTGGCACTGGCTGAGGCTGAACTGGGTGCGCCGCCAGTGCCCTACTTGTGGCTTGCTTGCGGCTCGCAAGGACGGCAGGAACAGACCGGAGTTTCTGATCAGGACAATTGCCTGATGCTAGATGACAGTGTGGCGGTCGGTGATATGGCCTACTTCGCTGCGCTGGCCAAATTCGTCTCAGACGGGCTGGATACCTGCGGTTATTTCTATTGCCCCGGTGACATGATGGCGACCAACCCTCGCTGGTGCCAGCCCGTGCGTGTCTGGCGCGAGTATTTCAATGGCTGGATTGCCAAACCCAACCCTGAGGCGCAAATGCTGGCCTCGGTGATGTTTGACCTGCGGCCCATCGGAGGGTCCTTCGATCTGTTCACCGACCTGCAGGCCGATACGCTGGCGGCAGCCAATGCGAATTCGATCTTTGTCGCGCATATGATTTCGAACTCACTGAAACACACGCCTCCTCTGGGCCTGCTGCGTGGATTCGCCACCATACGTTCGGGTGAGCATCGCAATACGCTCGACCTCAAGCATAATGGCGTGGTGCCTGTCGTGGATCTGGCACGCATCTACAGCCTGCAGGGACAATTAACCGAAGCGAACACCCGCGCCCGTCTTAGCGCCGCCGAGGCTGCGGGTGTGCTCAGCGCGTCCGGCGCACGCGATTTACTGGACGCATATGACCTGATCGCTGAGACCCGATTGGAACATCAAGTGCGTCTGGTCAAATCCGGGGATGCACCGGACAATTACCTGCCACCCGCTGAATTGTCGGACTTTGAGCGAAGTCATCTCCGCGATGCCTTTGTCGTGGTAAAAACCATGCAATCAGCGGTTGGCCATGGCAAAGGAATGCTGGGTTAAGAAACTGGAAATGAACGGAGAAATCACATGTTTCTGGAACTGATCGGCACGATTTTTGCAGGCTTTGCCTTTGCGGGTGTCGTGATGGTGGTGAACAAGCTGACCGGGGGCCGCTTGCCCAAATGGGCCGCGCCGGTTGCGGCAGGTGCGGGGATGATCGGTATGACGATTACCAGCGAGTATTCTTGGTATGACCGTACGCGCGACCAACTGCCCGACAGCCTCACCATCGTGCAGGAGGTGGAAAGCCGCGCCTTTTATCGCCCTTGGACGTACGCCGTGCCCTTTGTCGACCGCTTTGCTGCGATCGACGCCACATCGGTACGCACCAATGCCAATTTGCCGGACGAGCGTCTGGTCGATCTTTACTTTTTTGGTCGCTGGGCACCGGTCTCGAAGATGCCGGTCGCCGTAAACTGCGCCGAAAACAGCCGCGCCAACCTGGCAGACGGGGCCGAATTCGCCGATGACGGACGTTTGCTGAATGCCAGCTGGATCAAGATCGACGCTGAAGATCCGGTAATCGAGGCAACCTGCGGGGTCTGACTATGTTGAACCATCTGAGCCTGCGCCTGAGGGTGTTCCTGTTCTTCCTATTACTTGCGGCAGGAGGGCTGATCATCAGCACCCTGGCTTTGTGGGTCGGTTATCAGAGGGCAAGTGATCCCGCCCTTATGGATGCGTTCATCTTCGCAGAGATACTGATCGCGTTTGGAATGTTGGCGCTAGTTGCCGGAGTCTGGCTTCTTTTTGATGACAACGTTGCAAAACCGATCGAGCGGCTCTCGGCCCAACTCCGGGCGCGCGCGCACGCCGGGGTCAGCACGGATTTGGACCTTCAGGCGGCGCGCTATTTGGGCGATCTGGCCCCCGCCGCCGCTGGACTGGCCGAACAACTGGCTGCCAACGCCATGACCACGGCTGAGGCCGTGGCTGCGGAAACGGCCCATCTGGCCTCAGAAAAACAACGTCTAACGGCGCTGCTGACCGAGATTCCGGTTGCAATGCTTTTAGCCGGACCGAAGCATCAGATCGTTCTATATGACGCGCAGGCGGCTGAGGTTTTGGCACAGATCGCACATCCCCGGCTAAACGCCTCGCTGTTTGACTACCTCGAAGCAACCGGTCTGACGGATTCCTATGCGAAACTGATAAAAACCGGGAAAGACGTCCATTGCACGCTGACCAGTGTTGATGGGCGGCAATCCTATTCAGCCCGTATGAAACCATTGGGCGATGCCCCTGGTTACATGCTGGTTTTCGATGACAGTGCTGCGCAGATCGACCCCGACGCGGCCCGCCCGCTGGTTTACGATTTCGAACTTCTCGACACACCCGGCGATGACGCGTTTGAAGATAGACCTCTTTTGGACCTCTGCTTCGTGGTCTTTGACACCGAAACCACGGGCCTGCTCCCGCATAAGGATGAGATCGTACAGATCGGTGCGGTGCGCGTCGTAAAGGGTAAGATCGTCGAAGGCGAACGGCTTGATACCCTGGTCGATCCCGGCATCCCGATCCCCCCAGCTTCAACCAAAGTGCATAAGGTTAGCGACCGGATGGTTCAGGGTGCGCCTGATATTGCCGAGGCCGGTCGCAGCTTTCACCAATTTGCCCGGGATGCCGTCATTGTTGCCCACAATGCACCATTCGACATGGCTTTCCTGCGCCGCCATGCCGAGCGTATGGGGGTGGAATGGAGCCACCCCATTCTGGACACGGTCCTGCTGTCGGCGGTGCTGTTCGGGGCAAGCGAAACGCATACGCTGGACGCGGTCTGCGAGCGGTTAGGCATAACCATCCCGGAAGCCTTGCGTCACACGGCCTTGGGTGATGCCGTGGCGACCGCCGAAGTGTTGGTTCGGATGCTGCCGATGCTTACGGCCCGTAATTTGGTGACCTTTGGCGACGTCATCACCGAGACTCGCAAACACGGACGGTTGCTTGAAGACCTGAACTGACCAGAAATTCCTAAAATCACCGCAGCTTTCCGTGGACAATCCCGGCGTCGCGTGGCACCTGAGACAGGCCCATGTACGAGCGCGCGATGATGGAAAAAACTTTCATTCCCAGCCCCGAGCAAAGCCTTGCCTTTCGCGAGGCCCTGGGCTGTTTCGGCACCGGCGTCACCGTTGTGACCACAAATACCTCCGAGGGCCCCGCAGCAATAACGGTGAACTCATTTGCGTCTGTATCGCTGGACCCGCCGCTGGTCCTGTGGTGTCTTGATCGGGATTCGAACCGGTACGACGCGTTCCACAACTGCGAACACTACGCGATCCACGTTATGGCGCAGGACCAGCACGACCAAGCATTGCAATTCGCGCGAAACGGGTTCGATTTTTCTCATGCGGATTGGCAGGAGGATGACGCGGGGCGCCCCCGACTTGCGGAATGCCTCGCCCGCTTCGATTGCCGCCTGTCGGCCCGTCATGAGGCAGGTGACCACCTGATCCTTGTTGGTCATGTTGAACAGGTCATGCATCGCCCAGGTCAGGGGCTGATCTTCAAGCGCGGACAATTCGGCGGCTTCGCCGATCTGATCTAATCGTCCAGCGAGCCGTGGACGGCCAACGCTTCAAGTTGCGTCTCTTGCGGGGTGATCACGCGGAATGCCTCGTGCACCCCTGCCCCCGTCAGCTCTCGGGCGACGGTCAGCAATGTGTTCGGGGCATGATCTTCGCACAGCTCGGACATATGTGAGATTTCGGCCTGCGCCACTTCTAACGCGGCTTCAACCGAAGGCGCGCCGTAGAATTGCACGAAATGCTCGGCCAGATATTGCGTGATCTGGTTAATCTCGGCCTGCTCGACCTGTGTAACGGCAACAAATGTAACGCGCCCGAAGGTTTCAAGCCCCAGCCATCCATTGGCAAAGGCCTGACGCGCCTTGCCTTCCAGATCAGCCTCACTCCAGTTCGAAAACTCGAATCCGCCCGAGATGCACCATTCACCGGTTCTTGCGGGTGAATGAAACACGTTCATATCGCTTTCATCAAAATGGATAGCACGGGCGAGTTTCATCTGGCGGTCTCCAATAATTCTGTCAGCGGGTGTAAATGTGTGTCCGCGCCGTCGCGGATCAGCATACCGAAGCGCTCATCGGTGCCCAGAAAGACACCCCCTTCTCCAATAGGTTCTCCGACACCGCGCAGTAGCCCCATCCACTCCGCGTGAAGCGGCGCGTTACCGTCCTCGTTCCAGCGGTTCAACCAGGTCAACATGTGACGCGACCAGCTCTCGACCAACTGCGTCGCAGAAACCTCGGCGCATCCTTCATCATAGAGCGAGGTAACATCCGGTGTTTCCCCCGGTGCATCGCTGGTTTGAAGCAAGGCCAGTTCCCAACCAACGATCAGCCAATCGGGAACCTCATCCACCTCGGCAGACGACGCTGCAACTTTTATTGTCCCACATTTTGCACCGTTTACACAGATCAGCCCATCCCAACCCAAGTGCACCGCGACCTCGGGTGGGGCCAGCGCGCCCAGCGCATTCTGGAACCCGACAGCACAAAGCGGCAGCATCGCCATAGCATCCCGCAACGGAACCTCGGGCGCGAATACTATCGCAACGCGCAGACGATCCGCCTGAATATTGTGGACCACAGTTCCCGCGTCACAGCCCAGCGCTGCCATCGCCTGGGCACGCTCGAACGGGTCTTCGCCAGCCTTGGCAGGTTGCCCTTTTAGCAATGGGGGAAAGACCGGCTGGGTCACGCTTTGCCCTTGGCAATCATGTCGCGGGCGATCTTGCGGAAGGCTTCGGCTTGCGGGCTGTCAGGTTTGCTGACCACGATGGGGGCACCCCCGTCGGCGGCAACTCGGATATCCAGATGCAGCGGAATTTCCCCTAGCAATGGCACGCCCAGCGCCTCGGCTTCTGAGGCAACACCGCCATGGCCAAAGACATGTTCTTCGTGTCCGCAATTCGAGCAAATATGCGTCGACATGTTTTCGATCATCCCAACAATGGGCGTCTTGAGCTGGTTGAACATATCGATCCCCTTGCGGGCGTCGATCAAAGCAACATCCTGTGGGGTTGAGACGACAATGGCTCCATCCACCTGAAACTTTTGGCTCAGCGTCAGTTGCACATCGCCAGTTCCGGGGGGCAGATCAACGATCAACACATCCAATGCGCCCCATTGCACCTGACTCATCATCTGCTGCAAGGCGCCCATCAGCATGGGGCCGCGCCAGACAACCGCCTGCCCTTCGTTGGTCATTAACCCCATCGACATCATGGTAACACCGTGATTGCGCAGCGGCAGGATCGTCTTGCCATCTGGGCTGGCCGGTCGCCCCGACACACCCAGCATCCGGGGTTGTGAAGGGCCATATACGTCTGCGTCCAACAGGCCTACGCGACGGCCTTCGGCGGCCAGCGCGCAGGCAAGGTTGGCCGACACTGTGGACTTGCCCACGCCACCCTTGCCCGACGCAACCGCGATGATCCGGTCCACACCGGGAACGGCCTGCGGTCCGGTTTGTGAGGGCTTTGGCTTGGGCTTCAAATCAGGCGGTGCCTTGTCCGAATGCGCGGTCAACATTGCCGAGACTTTTGAAACACCATCAACCATCTGCGCCGCCTGTTCGGCTGTGGCGCGAACGGGCTCCATCTTCTCGGCCTGTTTGGGATCGATCTCCAGCACAAACCGAACGGTATCGCCTTCAACATTCAATGCACGCACGATACCCGCGCTCACAATATCCTGACCAGAAACCGGATCGGTAATCTTCTTCAAGTTCGTTAGAACTGCATCACGGATGCTCATGCCGTATTCCCCTTGATCCGCCCCACGCTGGGCGCCTTGCGTATCGACAGAATATAGTCGCCGCTCATTGCATGTGTCTCCGTCTCATTTTGTACATTTGACGCATCGGGTCAGCCGCCGTTAGGCTTAACCATGCGCTTTGTCCTGTTGTGCCTGAGCCTGACGCTCACCGCCACCCCCTCTTGGTCGCAAGAGGCATTGGGCCTTGCCGCCCCGGATGAGGTGACAAACTCAGGTCTTTTGCAACATATTCTTCCGCGCTTTTCTCTCAAGACCGGAATACGTGTTGTTGCGGATGAAAGCGGCGTCATGTCACTGGCCCCGAGTTCGCCCGGCGATCCGGTCTTTGCCCGTGACGGGGTGGTCTATCATCTACGAATCGACGACAGCGCCAAGCAGGTAAGGTTTCGTGAATGGCTACTTTCCGACATTGGCAGACGGACGGTTGAAAACTTCATCCCCGACGAGGGCACGCCCTTTAGCGCAAGTTTCGAAACTGCCACTGTTACCAAAGAGGTCGTGGTCGACGGAAACGCGCTGCTTGGCGAAGATCTGTCGATGACCCATTGTGGCCGGTGCCACGTAATTGGCCCAAAGAATCGGATGAACGGGCTGGGTTCGACCCCGTCTTTCGCAGTGCTGCGCGCAATGCCCGACTGGTCGGAACGGTTTCAGGCGTTCTTTGCCCTGAACCCACACCCAGCTTTCACGCAGATCGAGGGCGTCACCGAACCTTTCCCGCCCGA
Source organism: Ruegeria sp. D6 (assembly GCF_056534365.1). Lineage (NCBI taxonomy): Bacteria > Pseudomonadati > Pseudomonadota > Alphaproteobacteria > Rhodobacterales > Roseobacteraceae > Ruegeria > Ruegeria sp. D6. The sequence continues at coordinate 1,311,988 of NZ_JBQFPH010000001.1, forward strand.
GCGTCCCTCGCCGATCCATCCGGTCGAGATGAGCCTGGATGACCTCGAAGCAATTCTGGCTTTCGTGACCGCCATGCGCGCCGCCGATCTGGGCGCGCCACTGCAACTTCAGTGATCCTTGCGCTTTGAAAGGTAATCATCCGTTGTGACAACCCGTGGTCTGGGGGCGGATTGAAATGGATTGTCAGCGCTATGGAACTGGGCGTTCACCCGGCAATTGTCGCACATCTGGATCATCCGCGCCTGATCCGAGGTCGCGAACATCGGATGTGTGCCCGACAACTTTTCCATGATCCGCTCAACCGTTGATTTAACGCCAAACGCTGCGCCGCATTCGACGCATTCAAAGGGTTCCTCTTCATTCAGCACCTGTTGTGACAGCGCTTGGTCGCTCAGATCAAGCTGGGGCACTAGTGTGATCGCCTGTTCTGGGCAGATCGTTCGGCAAATCCCGCATTGCAGGCAGGCGTCCTGCTGGAAATTCAACTGCGGCTTGTCCGGGTTATCGATCAGCGCCCCCGATGGGCAAAGGGACACGCAACTCAGGCACAATGTACAGGTGTCGGTATTCACTGCAATCGCGCCATAAGGCGCGCCCTCGGGCAAGGCCAGCGGCACCTCGACCTCCGGGTTCAAAGCTTGCCCCGCCAGACGCGCTATTTGACGACGATTACCCAGTGGAAGCACCGGATCAGCCAATGGCTGCGGAACATTCTGCGCATAAAGCAGATCTGCCAGCGCATCCGGGTCGGTTTCATCAATCAGACTCAGCGCGTCGTGCACTGCGATAGCCCGAGCCAGCTCTAATTCACGATCAAGCGCGTCCCGTTCGGTCTTGGGGCTAATCAGGATATCGGCGCGCGCAAAGCCATGCGCCAGCGCTGCGAGCATCTCGGCATGTCCAAAGCCCGAAACCACATTCAGCTCAAGCGGAATGACATCCGCTGGCAGTCCCCGTCCAAACCGGGCCGCCATCCGGATCATCTGCGCCCCATGGGCGTCGTGCACCAGTAATCGCGGTGCAACGCCGCCCGCGCGCCGGAAGGTCCGGGCCAGTATGTGCATCCGCGACAATACCGCCGACACCGGAGGATCTTCATATGTAATGGCAGTCGACGGGCACAACGCCGAACACTCACCGCACCCGGCGCAAATCATCGGATCAATGGCTACATGATCGCCAGCCGGTGTGATCGCACCGGTCGGGCAGACGTCCAGACAGTTTGAACACCCCGTTTGTTCCGCTCGCGAATGGGCGCAAAGCGTCTCATCCAATCGGACATAGAGCGGTTTTTCAAAGGTCCCGACCAGTTGCACCGCTTCAAAAGCAAGACGCGCGACGGCCACCGCATCGCGGGGATCAGCGCGCAAGTACCCCTCGCGCTTTTCGGGGGCATTAACCAAAGGTGTTGCTCCGGTCAGATCAACAACAATGTCGCAACGCGACGTTGCACCGTCACGGGGTGCGCTCCAACCAAATTCTCCGCGTCCGCCGGGATCTAGTTGCTGCACCTGATCCAGATGCCAAACAAATCCGCCCAGCGCGCCGGTCAGTCTGCGTATCCGTGCGCGCGCAACGTCATAGTTGCGGCTTAGCGGTTCTGCATCGTCAACCAAAAGCACAGTCACGGCCAACACAGCGGACAGCTGTTCGGCCAACGGAAAGACAACCTCTCCGGGCCCGACAATACAGCAGGTTCCTTCACTGATGACATCGAAACTTGGGGTCACTGGCTGCGGCAGTAATGCCTCAGCCGCGAGCGCAGCCATTTTGGGGGTTGCATCGGTCCCCTGTTCGGACCAGCCAGCTCGGTCGCGCAGATCGACAAATCCGGGGGCTTCAACACCCAGTTCCTCGGCAAGCTCGCTAAAAACTGCACTTTCCTGAGCGCAAGCAAACACCACCTGCTCATCGCCCGTCATCAACTCGGCGGCAGTTTGAATCTGGCGCGTACAAAGGGCGGTATGCACCTTCGAGCACTCCGTATCGCAGGCCGCAGAAATACCATCTGCGTTCAGGGACTGCGTCCCCTCGCAATCACACAATATGAGCTTGCTGGCCATTTCCCCTCCCGACGCTGCGTTCTGCCCCATCAGCAGCTTAGACCCAATCCGCGCCGAGGCAATGCGAAGCATCAGAGAAAATCCCGATATGTGCATTATTTTTCATCACAAATCGCCATCAAAACCTGAAGTTGGAAATAAACTCTAAGTGAATGTCTCATATTAGGCGAAACTAGACTTGGCAGGTCGCCAATTTATGTAACATAGTACATCAATGGAAGGCAGGGGAGAGCCTTCCGGGGAGGAGCCAGTGGCCAAGGCCGCAAGCCGGACTGAAATGACAATTGGCGTCGTCGTGCGCAGAACACCCGGGGTGACACGCTGGGCGCGTTGGAACTGGCGCGCGGTCGCTGTTTTGCCAGGTGCAGGGCCTGCCGACTGGCAAGAGTTGCGACGTGAAGGTGAGGCCATCGAATACCATGCAGCCACCCTGCCCCTCACCCTCTGGGCCGATGAAACCGAAGCCTACATGGTCAACCTGTCGGACGGTCAACCTTCGCTGTACCTGGTTTTGCGGGATGAGCTGAAAGGCGAAACACCCCTGAATGCCGTATTGATCACCGCCTCACCGTTCGAGGGGCAGGATTATGCGGATACCGGCGAAGAGATCGTTGAGAAGATTCCGATGACCGAAGGGTTGATTGCATGGCTCCGCGATTTCACCCTGCAGCATCATCAGGACGAGGTGTTCATAAAACGTAAACGGGACAAGAAACGCACCGATCTGGTGGAAGACGGCAAGGGCGATGCACGAATCCGGCAGGATTCAGATGTCTACCGGGCTCCGCGTCGGGTGCTGCAATGACCCAGGCCCGCGATTTCTGGTCCCGCCGCAAGGCCGCCGTTCAGGCCGAGACCGAAGCAGAAGCTTTGGCCGCAGAGGAACAGATCATCACAACGCGGCAAGCTGAGCTGGAGGAAAAAAGCGACGCCGAAATTCTGGCCGAGTTTGATCTGCCCGATCCCGATACGCTGGAAGCCGGCGATGATGTCTCGGGCTTCATGGCCAAAGCTGTACCTGACCGTTTGCGCCGCCGCGCCTTGCGGCGCCTATGGCGGTTGAATCCTGTTCTGGCCAATGTCGACGGGCTGGTCGATTACGGCGAGGATTATACCGATGCGGCTTGCGTGATTGAGAACATCCAGACCGCGTATCAGGTTGGCAAGGGTATGTTGGCGCATGTCGAAGCGCTCGCTGCAGAAGCAGAAGTGTCCGAAGCAGAAACAGAAGCTGACATGCCCGAGGCGATCGAGTCAGGTGAAGAACCGATCAACGCCGTCGAACCAGAACCGGAAGCCCCACAGATGGTTGAAATGGAAGAGCCAGAGGAGATCGAACTTCCCCCTGCTCCACGCCGTATGAAATTCGAATTCGAAGGATAACTCTATGACCGCAGACAACGCGCAAACATTGGATATCTCGGCTGAGGATCGTCTGCGTGCGGATTTCTATAATTTTCTTGGCCTGCTATTGGCCGGTCCACCCGATCAGTTACTTTTGGATCAGATGGCCGGGCTAAGCGGTGATGACTCGGATCTAGGTCAGGCCATTCAGGCAATGGCACGGGTGGCCAAGGTGACCAAGCCTGCCGCCGCAGAGCGCGAATTCAACGCACTGTTCATCGGATTGGGCCGAGGCGAACTGCTGCCTTATGCCTCTTTCTACCTGACGGGATTTCTGAACGAAAAACCCCTGGCGCAGCTGCGCAATGACATGGCCGCGCGGGGCATCACCCGGGCGCAGAATGTATATGAACCCGAAGACAACATCGCCTCGCTAATGGAAATGATGGCGGGCATGATCGTCGGTCGGTTCGGCGCGCCCGCCACGCTGGAAGATCAAAAGGCGTTCTGGAGCAAACATATCGGGCCCTGGGCCGCGCATTTCTATTCGGATTTGGAAGGTGCCGAGAACTCGGTTCTCTACGCCTCGGTCGGCACGGCTGGTCGGGTGTTCATGGAGATCGAACGTGAAGCCTTTCGAATGACGGCGGCCTAGCCCGCCACTCGCCGGTGCCATTAGGCACCAAACCGCAATTGGGACAGGAGGAGCCCATGAGCAAGACCAAGGAAGAAGGCGCAACCCGCCGCGACTTCCTGAAACTGGCCGGAACCGCAGCGCCCGCTGCTGTAGCCGCCGCCAGCCTGTCTGGGAAAGCCGAAGCAGCCGAATTGCCGACGGACGAAACCCGGATGCAGGACACCGCGCATACGCGCGCATACCTCGACAGCGCCCGGTTCTGACCCGGACGTAGTCATACCCGACTGACGGTTGCGATTGGCCCTGAAGTCGGTTTCGCGAAGTACCAAGCCAGCCATGGGTTACATGGCCAGCAAGGGAGGAAAGAAATGCTTAGGAAAAAGACCAACGGGGTTGCGAGACGCCCCCAGCGGACAAGTATCCTGTCCCAGGTCGGCGAGAAAACCGTCGATCGCCGCGCATTCTTGCGTGGCTCGGGCCTGACGATCGGCGGCCTTGCCACGATCAGCGCCACGGGTGGAACCGTGACGCCCGCCAGTGCCCAGACAGCGGCAAACACCGCCGTTGAGAATATCAAATCCGTATGCACTCACTGCTCGGTCGGCTGCACGGTCGTTGCCGAGGTACAGAACGGAGTCTGGATCGGGCAAGAACCCGGCTGGGACAGCCCATTCAATCTGGGTGCACACTGCGCCAAAGGGGCCTCGGTCCGCGAGCACGCCCATGGCGAGCGCCGCCTGAAATACCCGATGAAAAAGGAAGGTGGCGAGTGGAAGCGCATCAGCTGGGAAGAGGCGATCAACGAGATCGGCGATGGCATGATGAGCATCCGCGAAGAATCCGGGCCGGACAGCGTGTACTGGCTGGGGTCTGCGAAGCACAATAACGAACAGGCCTATCTGTTCCGCAAGTTCGCCGCCTATTGGGGCACGAACAACGTGGACCATCAGGCCCGTATCTGCCACTCGACCACTGTCGCGGGTGTTGCGAATACATGGGGCTACGGCGCCATGACCAATTCGTACAACGACATGCACAACAGCCGGGCCATCTTCATTATCGGTGGTAACCCGGCCGAGGCGCACCCCGTCTCGCTGCTGCATATCCTGCGTGCGAAAGAGCAGAACAATGCGCCTTTAATCGTCTGCGACCCGCGCTTTACGCGCACCGCGGCCCATGCGGATGAATATGTCCGCTTCCGCCCCGGCACAGACGTTGCGCTGATCTGGGGTATCCTGTGGCACATCTTCGACAACGGCTGGGAGGACAAAGAGTTCATCCGCACCCGTGTCTGGGGCATGGACCAGATCCGCGAAGAGGTTGCCAAGTGGAACCCGGATGAGGTTGAACGTGTCACCGGCACGCCCGGCTCGCAGCTGCGCCGCGTCGCACGGACCATGGTGAACAACCGCCCCGGTACCGTTGTATGGTGCATGGGTGGTACGCAGCACACCAACGGCAACAACAACACTCGCGCCTACTGCGTGCTTCAGCTTGCGCTTGGCAACATGGGCACCTCAGGTGGTGGCACCAACATCTTCCGCGGCCATGACAACGTGCAAGGCGCGACAGACCTTGGTGTTCTGTCCCATACCCTGCCCGGCTACTATGGCTTGTCAAAAGGCGCATGGGGTCACTGGGCCCGTGTCTGGGGTGAAGAGCCCGAGTGGCTTGCAGGCCAGTTCGCCACGATCAAGGATAAGGAAGGCAAGGATAAACCGCTGCAGAATGAGCGCGGCATCCCGGTTTCCCGCTGGATCGACGGTGTTCTCGAAGACCCAGCTAACATGGATCAGGACAACAACGTCCGCGCCATGGTTCTGTGGGGCCACGCGCCCAACTCGCAGACCCGGATGACGGAAATGAAGACGGCGATGGAGAAGCTGGACATGCTGGTCGTGATCGACCCGTATCCCACCGTCTCGGCCGTGCTGCATGACCGCACCGATGGCGTCTATCTGCTGCCCGCCTGTACGCAGTTCGAAACCCGTGGCTCGGTCACGGCCTCGAACCGATCGCTGCAGTGGCGGGACCGCGTGGTCGAACCTCTGTTCGAAAGCCTGCCGGACGAGGTCATCATGGCCAAGTTCGCCAACAAGTTCGGCTGGGCGGATCGGTTCTTCCGCAATATCGAGATGGAAGATCCCGAAACCCCGAATGTTGAAAGCATCACGCGTGAGTTCAACAGCGGCCTTTGGACAATTGGCTATACCGGTCAGTCGCCGGAACGTCTGAAAAGCCATATGGCCAACCAGCACACGTTCGACAGAACCACACTGCAAGCCATTGGTGGCCCCAACGACGGCGAGTATTACGGTCTGCCCTGGCCCTGCTGGGGAACGGCTGAGATGGGTCATACGGGGACACCAAACCTGTATGATATGTCCAAACCGGTGGCCGAAGGCGGCCTGACCTTCCGCGCCCGTTTCGGCGTGGAACGGGATGGTGACAACCTGCTGGCCGAAGGGGTCTATAGTGTTGGGTCGGAAATTCAGGATGGTTATCCGGAATTCACGATGCAGATGCTGATGGACCTTGGCTGGGACGGTGACCTGACGGCTGAGGAACGTGCGGCCATCGACGCCGTTGCGGGACCAGAGACCAACTGGAAAACCGACCTTAGCGGCGGTATCCAGCGGGTCGCGATTGCCCATGGCTGTGCGCCCTTCGGGAACGCAAAGGCACGCGCGGTCGTATGGACCTTCCCGGATCCGATCCCACTGCACCGCGAGCCACTCTATACAAACCGGCGCGATCTGGTGGAGGACTATCCAACCTACGATGACCGTCAGGCCTATCGTCTACCTACCCTTTATGCGTCGATCCAAAAGAACGACTTTTCAAAGGATTACCCGATAATCCTCACGTCTGGTCGTCTGGTCGAGTATGAGGGTGGCGGCGATGAGACGCGGTCGAACCCGTGGCTGGCTGAGCTCCAGCAAGACATGTTCGTCGAGATCAATCCGCGCGATGCCAACAACCTTGGTATTCGGGACGGATCACAGGTCTGGGTCGAAGGTCCTGAGGGCGGCAAGGTCAAGGTGATGGCGATGCTGACTAACAGAGTCGGCGCCGGTGTCGCCTTCATGCCCTTCCACTTTGGCGGCCATTTCCAGGGCGAAGACCAGCGGCACAAGTATCCTGCCGGTGCAGACCCCTATGTGCTGGGTGAAAGTACCAACACCGCCCAGACCTATGGCTATGATTCAGTGACCCAGATGCAAGAGACCAAAGCGACTCTCTGCAAAATCTGGTCAGCGTAAGGAGGACGATAATGGCTAGAGCAAAGTTTCTCTGCGACGCTGAACGCTGCATCGAGTGTAACGCCTGCGTAACCGCGTGTAAGAACGAGCACGAGGTGCCGTGGGGCATCAACCGCCGCAGGGTGGTGACGATCAATGACGGCAATCCGGGTGAACGCTCGATCTCGGTGGCCTGTATGCATTGTTCGGATGCGCCCTGCATGGCGGTGTGCCCGGTCGACTGCTTCTATCAGAACGAAGAAGGGGTCGTCCTGCACTCCAAGGACCTGTGCATTGGCTGCGGCTATTGCTTCTATGCGTGCCCCTTCGGCGCGCCGCAATACCCGCAGGCGGGCAACTTCGGATCGCGAGGCAAGATGGACAAATGTACCTTCTGTGCTGGCGGCCCCGAGGAAACGCACTCGACCGCAGAGTTCGCCAAATACGGTCGCAACCGGATCGCAGAGGGCAAATTGCCCATCTGCGCCGAGATGTGTTCTACCAAGGCCCTGCTCGCCGGCGATGGCGACGTGGTCTCGGCTATTTACCGTGAGCGTGTCGTCGCGCGCGGATTTGGTTCGGGCGCTTGGGGTTGGGGCACGGCCTACGATCAGAAAGACGGCTGACCCCGTCTACTAAAGCAAAACGGATGACCCGCAGATGTGGGTCATCCTGCATTGGATTTTTATTGAGGTTCCGATGTTGCGCTTATTCATCGCTTTCCTGCTTTCGCTAACGCTGACCCAAGTTGCGGGCGCTCAAACCAGTGAGGGGGCCGCCCCTGCGGATTCGACCGACCGGTCTACAACCGGCGGCGCGACCACGCTTGAGGACATTCTGGCCCGCCAGCGTGGCGAGAAGGTCGACAACAGCTACAGGTCTGAAAACACCGGTCAGGGCAATGTTGAAGGCCTGCTGGGACAGTTCGGCACCCATGGTGTTGCCTCTGACAGTGACGTCTACCGCGCGCTGCGTTACGGATCTGCGGACGTCACCGTTTCATCCCAGGGACCTGCGGACAGCGTGCTGATTCAAGACGGCGGCATGTGGTGGTTGAACTTCCGAACTGGCCCGTTGCGTGAATATGGAACCTACATTCTGGGCGGAATGCTTGCGATCATTGTGCTTTTCTTTCTGATCCGAGGAAAAATCCGCATCGACGGAGAAAAAACCGGCCGCACGGTCCTTCGTTTCAATAGTTTCGAACGTTTCGGTCACTGGCTCTTTGCCGGGTCGTTCCTTGTGCTCGGCATCACAGGCCTGCTGACCCTTTATGGCCGCGATTTCTTGATCCCGGTCTTTGGCAAAGAAGGGTTCGCCACTATCGCGCAAGGGTGCAAGTGGCTTCACAACAACCTCGCATGGGCCTTCATGTTGGGTCTGATAATCATCACCATAAACTGGATTGCCCATAACATCCCCAACAAGACCGACCTGAAATGGTTGGCCGCCGGAGGGGGCTTGTTCACCAAAGACAGCCATCCACCAGCCAAGAAATTCAATGCGGGTCAAAAGATAATCTTCTGGGCTTGCATTCTACTGGGTGTCTCTATCAGCCTGTCAGGCCTGTCGCTGCTATTCCCGTTCGAGCTGCCGATGTTCGCCAAAACCTTCTCAATCGCCAATTCGACAGGTATTCCGCAGGCGTTGGGTCTGAACCTGCCAGTGCAGATGTCACCGCAGGAAGAGATGCAATATGCCCAAGTTTGGCATGTCATGGTCGCCTACGTGTTCATCGCCATCATCATCGCCCATATCTACCTTGGCTCGGTGGGCATGGAGGGTGCGTTTGACGCCATGGGCACCGGTGAAGTCGAAGAACAATGGGCACGCGAGCACCACTCGCTGTGGCTGGAAGAGGTGCAAGAAAAAGAGGCCGGCAAGGCATCGGCCTCACCTGCAGAATAGATGCGCTGGCTCGCTCTTGCGCTTGTTTTGACCCCCCTGCCCGCCTGGTCCGAGTTTTTCACGCTCAAAGGCCATGGCGGGCCGATCATGGGGATCGCTTCGGCACCGGATGGGCGCATCGCAACGGCCAGTTTCGACAATTCGGTCGGTCTCTGGACCGGACAGACACCGGAATGGCTGGAGGGGCACGAAGCGGCAGTGAACTCGGTCGTTTTCAATGGCACTGCAATCTATTCTGCCGGGGATGACTTCACCCTCCGCCGCTGGCCCGGCGGGGATGTAGTCGGGCAGCACAAAGGCAAGATTATCGGCATTGCAGCGTCGAAAACTCATATCGCGACGGCCAGCTGGGATGGTACCATCGGCCTGTGGCCGGTGGACGGGTCCGAGCCGACCCTGCTTGGGCCAATCGGCAGCGGGGTGAATGCAGTTGTTTTTACGCCGGACGGAAAGCAGCTTTATTCGGCAGGTGTCGACGGAGCGTTGCGTATCTGGGATGTCGCCAGCGGTCAGGAAACAAATCGCCTGATCGAGCATGGTTTTGGCATCAATGAATTGGTCCTGAACGCACAAGACAACTGGATCGCCTACGGTACCGTCGATGGAGTGACACGCATCCTGATCCTCGCCACCGAAGAAGAACATGACTTTACGTTGGATCGGCGCCCGATCCTCGCCATGGCACTGAGCCCCGATCGCAAGCTGTTGGCTGTCGGCGATGGTGAAGGCTTTATAATGGTCATCGACACTTTCGAATGGCGCATTGCACAAGATTTCCGTGCCACCCTGCGCGGTCCGGTTTGGGCGCTCGCTTTTTCTGCAGATGGTCAAAATCTTCACGCAGGCGGCATTGATGAGGCAATGTACAGCTGGCCCGTTTCAGCGCTGGGCGATAGCGAACAGATGGCCGCTGCCGAACCCAGCTTTCTGAAAGACCCAAGCGAGATGGGCAACGGAGAACGGCAATTTGCACGCAAGTGTTCGATCTGTCACAGCCTGACGCCGGATGGGGGTCGACGTGCGGGTCCTACCTTGCACGACATCTTCGGGCGGAAAGCGGGCACATTGCCCGGTTATTTGTACTCGGATACGCTGCAAGACTCTGATATCATTTGGAGTGAAGAGACCATAAATGCCCTTTTCGACGAAGGCCCGGACCACTACATTCCTGGGTCAAAGATGCCGATGCAGCGGATCACGCAAGCACAGGACCGGATAGACCTGGTCGCGTTTCTGCGCAGCGCCACCGCACCGCAGGATTGAGCCGGAGGAGAACATGAAAGCCTTTCTGACCGCCGTCGCCGCGATGGTCGTGATCACTGTCGCCGCTCCTTACACGCTGGATCAATTCGGTTTCAGCGCCGCCGACAAGACGTCCGGTTCGGCTGTACGCCTCGACTGAATGCCGCAATACCTGACCACCCGCGAATTGGCGGATCTGCTGCGCATTGGTGAGCGGAAGGCCTATGATCTGGCATCCTCGGGCGAAATCCCGTGTGTACGCGCCATGGGCAAGCTGTTGTTCCCAAAAGCCGAGATCATAGCGTGGCTCAACGCCTCACGCTCTGGCCCCGATGTCGTCGAACCACCCCTGCCGCCGATCGTGGCAGGTAGCCACGATCCCCTGTTGGACTGGGCTTTGCGGGAAAGCGGCTCTGGGCTTGCGACTTACTATGATGGGTCTTTCGACGGGCTGAATCGTCTTGCGGAGCGCAGCGCACAGGCGGCGGCCTTGCATATCCACGAACCAGAAGGCTTCAACACTCAGACCCTGCGCGACACGATGGGCGAAGCACCTGTGATCCTCTACCAGATTGCCAACCGGCAGCGCGGCCTGTTGCTGGCACCCGGCACTTCGGACATCTCGGGGTTTCAGGATCTGAAAGGCAGACGGATCATTCTGCGGCAAGACAGCGCCGCCAGCCAGCGTCTGTTCGATGCACTGCTCGACGCCCACGGTCTGGGTCGTGATGATCTGAACACCCTGCCCGTTTGCGCCCGCACAGAAGAAGAGCTGGCCACCGCCCTGCGTGACGGCAAGGCAGAGGTTGGTTTTGGCCTTGGTGCACTGGCGCGCCCGTATGGGCTGAATTTCATGCCCACCCATTCCGAGCGTCTGGACCTTGCAATCTGGCGCCGCGCCTTCTTCGAGGCCCCCATGCAGACGCTGACCCGGTTTTTGAAATCCGAGCGTTTTACCGAACGCGCTGATGAACTAGGCGGCTATGACCTCGCAAATCTGGGTCGGATCCACCACAACGGCGCCAGTGGCTGATCCGTCGTCCATTCCTTGTTGCGCTAACCCAAGGCGAACTTACTGTGCGTTCGGAAAAAACAACTGCTCACCATCCAGCGTGTAAGACGCAATCGCCGCCTGTCCATCAGGGCCGATAAGCCAGTCGATAAACCTTTGCCCGGCAGCGGCGCGAACGCCGGAGTGCTTTTCAGGGTTCACGAGGATTACACCATATTGGTTAAACAGGCGCGGATCGCCCTCGACCAAGACCTCCAGATTGCCCCGGTTTCCGAAAGACAACCAAGTCGCTCGGTCGGTCAGAGCATACGCGTCCATGCCGCTGGCCACGTTCAGCGTTGCCCCCATCCCCGATCCGGTCTCGCGATACCAAGTCCCCGAGGCCTCCGTCGGGTCAACGCCGGTCGCCTCCCAATAGCGCATCTCGGCTTTGTGAGTGCCGCTATCATCACCGCGCGAGGCAAACGGCAGTTTCGCTTCGGCCAAAGCGGTCAAAGCGGTTACAATGTCGTTGCCACCGGCAATTTCGGCTGGATCAGATTTCGGGCCAACCAATACAAAATCATTGTACATGACATCGAACCGTTCGACGCCCCAACCGTCTGCTACAAACTGCTCTTCAGCGGGCTTGGAATGAACCAGAAGAACATCGCCATCCCCGTTGATTGCGTTCCTGATTGCCTGACCGGTCCCGACGGCTACAACGCGTACATCGATACCTGTTTCAGCCTCAAACCCTGGCAGGATATAGTCCAGCAGACCCGAGTTCTGCGTCGAGGTCGTGGATTGCACGACGATAAAGGGTTCTTCCGCCAAACCTGCGCCTGTGGTCAGTCCAAGCGCAACAATTGAAGCCCGAACAAAATCAGGGATCATTCGAAGTCTCCATCTCTGTTAATCAGGTTACCAGACCGCCAGCCAGATACCGGCGCGACTCGTTGCTTTTTGGGGTTTCCAGCACCTGCTGTGCCCCCCCATGTTCAACCACATGCCCTGCCTGCATCATCACGATGTCAGATGCCAGGCGCCGCGCTTGTCCGATGTCATGCGTCACCATCACGATTCGCACACCCCGGGCCGAGGCACGCAGGACCATCCGCTCGATCATCTGCATGGCGCTTGGATCTAAAGCGCTGGTAGGCTCGTCCAGAAACAAGGTCCTGGGGTCCAAGGCCAGCGCGCGCAGGATCGCCAACCTTTGCGCCTCGCCACCAGACAGCGAACGCGCGGATTGACGTGCCTTGCCATCCAGCCCACCTTCGGCCAGCAAAGCTTCGATACGATGCCTGCGCAAGGCACGGGGCATCGATTTCCGCTTTAGCACAAAGTCCAGATTGGCCGCGACCGAGCGGCGCAGCAACACGGGGCTTTGAAACACCATCGCCTGCCGCGATTTGTGGGCTGCATTCAACACAACACCGTCCTGACAGACACGCCCGCTGTCGGGTTGAATCAGACCATGCAGACAACGCAGCAACAGACTTTTGCCAGCGCCGTTTGGACCCAAGATCATGGTCGGACCCGCGCCATCCAGGCACAAATGCGGGACATCGAGCAGCACCTTGCCTTCGCGTGCAATGTGCAACCCTTGGACCTCTAACATGCCTGGCACCTCGGTCACGACATCACGCATGGCGCAGCCCTTCCCGCTCGGCCCGCAGGGTCAATGCGCTGACCATCGCGTTTACCGCCACGGCCAAACCGATCAGGATCACACCCAAGGCCAGCGCCAGCGCCAAGTTCCCCTTCGAAGTCTCAAGCGCAATCGTGGTCGTCATCACGCGCGTCACGTGATTGATATTGCCGCCGACGATGATCACTGCGCCTACCTCGGCGATTGCCCGGCCAAACCCGGCCAGTAATGCGGTGACCAGAGCCAGACGCGCGTCCCACAACAGCACCGGGATCGAAGCCAACCGCGATACGCCGAGCGAGCGAAGCTGTTCAGAATACTCTTCGGCCAGCATCTCGACTACCTGCCGGGTAAGTGCGGCCATGATCGGCGTCACCAGCACCACCTGCGCTATGACCATTGCGGTGGGAGTGTAGAGAAGTTCCAGCACCCCCAGAGGACCGGATCGGGATAACATCAGGTAGACCAGCAAACCGACGACAACTGGTGGGAACCCCATCAGAGCGTTCACAAGGATAATCAGCGCCCGCCGTCCCGGAAACCGCGCGACGGCCAAAGCTGCCCCAATAGGCATCCCGATGACCGCCGAAATCAGAACAGCAAAGATCGAAACACGCAGCGACAACAACACAATTGCCCACAGCTCTGCATCCCCTCCGAGGATCAGCGAGAGCGCTTGGGTGAATTCTGATGCAAATCCCTGCATATTCTACCATTCATGCCGCATGCTGTGACAAAATGCCATAAATTACAGGGAAATACTAAAGGTTCTGGCCAGCAAGTACAGGCACAAATTCGACATTCAAAACTAAGAACGCGGCCCCGTCAGGGCCGCGTTTGATTGGCGCGTCTTTTGCTGTAGCTGGTTCAGTTCAGCGCAGCGTCGGTGATCTGATGTGTCCATGCCCCTTCAGGCTTTTTGGTGATAACCGGATCAGATCCGCCCGCCAGCAGGGTATCAACCGTGCGGTCGAAATCGGCTGGATCCAGCGCCCCGTTCGACCCTGCGGTCAGCTTGGCAATCTCGCCCATCATGCGCTTTTGATGCTCCTCGGTCTGGGCACCGGTCGCATCGTTTTCGAGAACGATCTCAGCGGCTTCATCCGGGTTCTCTTCGGCGTATTTCCAACCCTTCATCGAGGCACGGACAAACCGTTCCATCTTGTCGGTGAAGGCCGCATCGCTCAAATTTTCTTCAAGCACATATAGACCATCCTCAAGCGTGGCGACGCCCTGATCTTCGTATTTGAAGGTTACCAGTTCTTCGGGCGTGACACCGGCATCAATGACCTGCCAATACTCATTGTAGGTCATGGTGCTAATGCAATCGGCCTGACGCTGCAGCAGCGGGTCGACGTTAAAGCCTTGTTTCAGCACTTCGACACCGCTGTCGCTTTTGCCATCGGTACCGATTCCCAGCTGACTCATCCAGCTCATGAACGGGAATTCGTTGCCGAAGAACCAGACTCCCAGCGTGCGATTTTTGAGATCTTCAGGCGAAGCAATCCCCGCATCTTTCCAGCAGGTCAGCATCATGCCCGAGCTCTTGAAAGGCTGCGCGATGTTCACCAGAGGCAGACCCTTTTCGCGCGCGGCAAGTGCAGCCGGCATCCATTCCACCGTAACGTCTGCTCCACCACCTGCGATCACCTGTGTGGGCGCAATATCAGGACCACCGGGCAGAATGGTGACGTCCAGCCCCTCTTCTTCGTAGAACCCTTTGTCTTTTGCCACATAATAGCCCGCAAACTGCGCTTGCGTGACCCACTTCAATTGTAGTGTCACCTCATCCGCAGCAAGTGTCGCACTGGCTGCCAGGCTAAAGGCCGCAACCGCCCCACTGAGTAGCTTCTTCATCTTCATATCTCCTAGTTGCTTATGTTTGCCCCGTTTATGGGGTCTGTTGAGTTATTCCTTTATCCTCGCTGCGACGGATGCCAGAAGGTCACCGCCTTTTCGATCATCGCCACTACGCCATAGAAGGCCGTCCCCGCCAGCGCGGCCACTACAATCTCGGCCCACACCATATCAAGCGACAATTGCCCGACGCTGGTCGATATCCGAAAGCCCATGCCCAATGTGGGGGAGCCAAAGAACTCAGCCACGATAGCGCCGATCAGCGCCAGAGTGGTAGAAATCTTGAGCCCGTTGAAAATAAACGGCATCGCGGCGGGGAGGCGAAGTTTCAGGAAGCTCTGCCAATAGGTGGCGGCATAGGTCTCCATCAGATCGCGCTGCATCGTTGTGGCTTCGCGCAGCCCTGCCACCGTGTTCACCAGCATCGGGAAGAACACCATCACTACGACGACCGCCGCCTTGGAATGCCAGTCGAACCCGAACCACATCACTAATATGGGTGCGGTGCCCACGATAGGCAGCGCTGCAACAAAGTTGCCGACGGGAAGAAGCCCGAGGCGCAGGAAATCCCATCTATCCACGGCAATTGCCATGAGAAAGGCCGAACCGCAGCCGATGATGTAGCCGCTGAGTGCTCCCTTGATGATCGTTTGAACAAAGTCAGCCCAAAGTGTTGGCAAACTATCCCAGAAACGGTCCCAGATGACTGATGGCGCGGGCAGAATGACCAAGGGCACTTCTAGTCCACGCACCACCAGTTCCCAGATGCCAATCACGGTCAGACCGAAGATCAGGGGCGCAAGAAACCGCACCATCCGCGTGTCAGAATAGGGTCCGCTGGCCAGACGGCTGTTCAACCACCAACCCAATAACCAGACAGCGATTGCACCAACAATAGGTATCATTGTGCCATCCCCATTCGTTTCAGGACGGTCCGCTCGATCAGCCCCAGCAACCCGACGAGACAGGCGGCGAGAATGGCCGCAGCAAACAGCGCCGACCAGATCTGTACCGTCTGGCCATAGTAGCTACCGGCCAGCAGCCGTGCACCCAACCCGGCAACAGCCCCGGTCGGCAGTTCTCCAACAATGGCCCCGACCAGCGAAGCAGCGACGCCAATTTTCAGCGATGTAAACAGATAGGGCATCGAGGCCGGCAGCCGCAGTTTCCAAAACCCCTGCGAACGGCTGGCATTGTAGGTTCGCAGCAAATCCAACTGCATAGCATCCGGGCTGCGCAGCCCTTTTACCATGCCTACGACGACGGGGAAGAAACTCAGATACGCCGAAATGATCGCCTTAGGAATGATCCCCTGAACCCCAACAGAATACAGAACAACGATAATCATCGGAGCCAGCGCAATGATAGGAATGGTCTGGCTGACGATCGCCCAGGGCATCACCGACAGATCCATCACCCGACTGTGCACGATCCCGACCGCCAGCAGGATGCCCAACCCGGTTCCGATAGCAAAACCCAGCATCGTAGCGCTCAGCGTGACCCAGCCATGATAAATCAGAGAGCGTTTCGAGGTGATTTTTTTCTCAATCGTGGTTTCCCACAGCTCAATCCCAACTTGATGCGGTGCAGGCAGCCGCGGGCGGTCCTGCTCCCATGTAGCTGGGATTGCAAACGCGTTGTTCAAGGCCAGACCGATCTCCCCCATGTCCCGGCGATCCTTGGCTGAAGGTGGTTGGACTTCAGCACCCGCGCGCTCCTGTTCAGTCAGAACCCCTTTGATATTCATAGGAATACAGGCCGCGTACCAGACAACGACAATGGCGGCGATCACGGTGAGGACTGCAATGATCTGCTTCATGCGTGCCACTCCATCCGAATGACAGGCACCGTGTCAGGTGGCACCGGAGGCTCTCTTCCCGTCTCAACAAAGCCCTCGCGCCGATAAAACCGTTGCGCGTCGACATTTGGCACATGTGTGGTCAGCCAAAGATGGTCGCGCCCCTCCTTCGCCTTATCCAGCAATTGCTTGCCGATGCCCTGCCCAGTGCGCAAACAATACAGCGCACCAACCTTATGTTCGACCGGATCGACAGACATATAGCAATCAATCGGATCACCTGCGATCCAGATGTCCCTGTTCGGAAACGCCTCAAGAATCAGATCCGCCAGCTTTTCTTCTGGCAATTCCTCGGGTATCCAATCGGTCTGGGCGGCCCAGGTCGCGATGATGCGCGCGCAATCCCCCACATCTTCGCGGGATGCCCGTCTGATGCCTTTATCCGCCATCACACATCATCCCCATGACCCGCTCGCAATCCTTCTCGCACGCGGTGGGCGACTTCGATAAACTCGGGCGTATCACGGATATCCAAAGGCCGCTCTTTCGGCAGAGGGCTATCGATCACATCCGTGATCCGGCCGGGCCGAGGGCTCATTACCACGATTTTGGTGCTGAGATACACCGCTTCGGGGATCGAATGTGTCACGAAACCGATGGTCTTCTCGGTGCGCGCCCATAATGCCAGAAGCTGTTCGTTCAGATGGTCGCGCACGATCTCATCGAGCGCACCGAACGGCTCGTCCATCAGCAGAATATCCGCATCAAATGCCAAGGCCCGCGCGATACTGGCCCGCTGTTGCATCCCGCCCGAGAGCTGCCAGGGGAACTTACCGCCAAATCCATCAAGATCAACAAGTTCCAGAACCTTTCTAACGCGTTCCTCCTGCTCGGAGGAGGAATAGCCCATGATCTCAAGCGGCAGCTTGATGTTCTTTGCAATGGTCCGCCACGGGTAGAGCCCGGCCGCCTGAAACACATACCCATAAGCGCGCTTTCGCCGTGCTTCGTCAGGCGTCATGCCATTCACGGTCAGGGTGCCGCCGGTCGGTGTTTCCAGCGCTGCGATACAGCGCAGGAACGTCGTCTTGCCGCAGCCCGAGGGGCCGATAAAACTAACGAACTCCCCCTTGCCAATCGACAAGTTCACATCTTTCAGCGCATGAATAGGCCCATCATTCGTCTGAAATGTAAGATCCAGCTGCCTTGCCTCAATAACGGGCTGAGTAGTATTTTCTGTATTCATTCGATTGCCTTGAAGAAGCTCAGACCCGGGTCGCCAGAAAGGCGACCCAAGGGGTTTATACACCCGTTGCCGGTATACCTGTCCGCTCAACAGGCCGGGGCGCTGTCAACTCTTTCCAGGTGCTCAGCGCCTTGTTCACATGGGTATTGGCCTCACGTGCCACGAACTTCCCGTGCCCTTCCTGAGTCTGAATCTCGCCATCATGTACAGCCACCGCACCGCGGGTCAGCGTGAACCGAGGCAGCCCTCGCACCTCTTTGCCCTCGAAGACGTTGTAGTCGATCGACGACTGCTGCGTATCAGCCGAGATCACCTTGGCCTTATCCGGATCCCAAACCACCAGATCAGCATCCGCTCCCACGAGAACCGCACCTTTTTTCGGATAACAATTCAATATCTTGGCGATGTTAGTTGAAGTAACAGCCACGAACTCATTCGGCGTCAATCGCCCGGTATTCACCCCATGCGTCCAAAGCATCGGCATCCGATCCTCCAGCCCTCCGGTCCCGTTCGGGATTTTGGTGAAATCACCCACGCCATATCGTTTCTGCTCGGTCGTAAAGGCGCAATGGTCCGTGGCCACGACGCTCAGAGTTCCCGATTGCAAACCGTTCCACAAGCTGTCCTGATGCTGCTTATTCCGGAACGGAGGGCTCATGACTCGCCGTGCCGCATGCTCCCAATCGTGATGGAAATACTCGCTTTCATCCAATGTTAGGTGTTGGATCAAAGGCTCGCCCCAAACCCGTTTGCCCTGCATCTTGGCGCGTCGAATAGCCTCATGCGCCTCCTCACAGGAAGTATGCACCACATAGAGCGGTACGCCCGCCATATCCGCGATCATGATCGCGCGGTTGGTTGCCTCACCTTCCACCTGTGGCGGGCGGGAATAGGCATGCGCCTCTGGCCCGGTATTACCTTCTGCCAATAGCTTCGCACTCAGTTCTGCAACCACATCGCCATTCTCGGCATGAACCATCGCGGTGCCACCCAACTCGGCCAGACGCTTGAACGAAGCAAACAGCTCATCGTCGTTCACCATCAGCGCGCCTTTATAGGCCATGAAATGCTTGAACGTATTGATGCCACGCGTCTCGATGACGGTTTTGATGTCGTCAAACACCTGCTCGCCCCACCAGGTCACCGCCATATGGAACGAATAATCACAGTTCGCGCGCGTAGACTTGTTGTCCCAACGCTTCAGGGCGTCCAACAGGCTTTCGCCCGGATTAGGCAACGCGAAATCCACAACCATCGTGGTCCCGCCTGCCAGCGCTGCGCGTGTTCCGCTTTCGAAATCATCGCTGGAATAGGTTCCCATAAACGGCATTTCCAGATGCGTGTGCGGGTCGATCCCTCCGGGCATGACATAACAGCCCGATGCATCAAGTTCCTTATCACCTCGCTGGTCCGGCCCAATCTCAGTAATCACACCACCTTCGACCTTTACATCCGCCTTATAGGTCAGATCAGCGGTCACAACGGTTCCGTTCTTGATTACAGTGCTCATGTTAAACTCCCTGATGCGGTCTGCGCCGCTTGCTTCATCTGGCTAAAAATATCCCGGGGGAGCCGCCCATCGGGCGACGGGGGCAGAGCCCCCTATTCCACGATCCCAGCCGTCTCAACGACCGCATGCAACAGAACATCCGCCCCAGCTGCAGCCCAATCCTTGCTGATCTCCTCAGCTTCATTATGGCTCAACCCATCAACGCATGGGCACATCACCATCGCTGTTGGCGCCACCCGGTTGATCCAGCAGGCATCATGTCCGGCGCCCGAGATGATATCCGTATGCGAATACCCCAACCGCTCAGCCGCATCGCGCACCGCCGCCACGCAACCCTCATCAAACTTCACCGGATCAAAACCGCCCACCTTCTCGAATTCGATCTGCAGCCCCATCTCTTCGACGATGTCATCAGCTGCGACCCGCAGACGGTTCTCCATATCAGTGATCACGTCCAACTCGGGCGAGCGAAAATCGACCGTGAACACTGCCTTTCCAGGGATCACATTGCGTGAGTTCGGATAGACATCGATATGCCCCGCCGCACCCACGGCATGAGGTGCATGCGACCATGCAATCTCGTCCACTTTCTCAAGAATACGCGCCATCGCCAGCCCGGCATTCTTGCGCATCGGCATCGGTGTAGACCCAGTATGCGCATCCTTGCCGGTCACGGTAACCTGGGTCCAGCTCAAACCCTGACCATGGGTTACAACGCCAATATCCTTACCCTCAGCTTCCAGAATCGGGCCCTGTTCAATGTGCAACTCAAAGAAAGCGTGCATCTTGCGCGCGCCAACCTCTTCATCGCCGCGCCAACCGATGCGGTTCAGTTCATCCCCGAACTTCTTTCCTTCGGCATCCTCACGTGCATAAGCCCAGTCCTGAGTGTGCATTCCGGCAAACACCCCCGAAGACAACATCGCCGGGGCATATCGCGTTCCTTCTTCGTTGGTCCAATTGGTGGCCACAATAGGGTGCTTGGTCTTGATGCCCAGGTCATTCAGCGTGCGAATGATCTCCAGCCCACCAAGCACGCCAAGAACGCCATCATACTTGCCACCTGTGGGCTGCGTATCCAAATGCGACCCTACATAAACCGGCAGAGCCTCGGGGTCCGCTCCCTCTCGTCGGGCAAACATATTGCCCATCTGGTCCAGCCCCATCGAGCAACCGGCATCCTCGCACCATTTCTGAAACAGCGCGCGCCCGTCGGCGTCCTCGTCCGTTAGCGTCTGACGGTTGTTCCCACCCGCGACGCCTGGGCCGATCTTGGCCATCTCCATCAGGCTGTCCCATAACCTGTCGCCATTGATCCTGAGATTCTGCGCCGGAGCTGCCATCTTGTTCTTCCCTGTTGCTTGCGATTTGGCTCGCTTTTGGTGTCTTGATTTGACCATCTGGTCAAACTCACGCTATCACGGGTTCGACATCAGTCAAGAAATTGCAGTGGCCTGCCGGAATTTTCGACATAATTGACACCCAACTGGCCGAAAAAAGGACAACAGGTGAACATGCCCAAAGACCGCGCCCCAACCCGGATTCAGCAAAAGAACCGAGCAGCGATTCTCGAGGCGGCCCTGAATGTGTTCTCAGCCCACGGTTTTCGCGGCGCAACCGTCGACCAAATTGCAGCTGAGGCGGGGCTGAGCAAGCCCAACCTGCTCTATTATTTTCCATCGAAAGAAGCGATCCATACAGCCCTGTTGTCGGGTCTGCTTGAAGTCTGGCTCGCTCCCCTGCACGCGTTGAATGAGGATGGCGACCCGCTGGAAGAAATACTGTCTTATATCCAACGCAAGCTTGAGATGAGCCGCGATCTGCCGCGCGAGAGCCGCCTCTTTGCCAATGAGCTTGTTCAGGGCGCGCCGCGCATTCATGTAGCTTTGTCCAGCGATCTAAAAAAACTGGTCGATGAAAAAACCACGATTCTGACAAGCTGGATGGCTCAGGGCAAAATTGCACGAGTCCATCCCTATCATCTGATTTTCTCGATCTGGGCACTGACACAGCATTATGCGGATTTCGATGTTCAAGTCCGGGCAATTCTTGGGGAAGAAGACCCATTCGAAGGCGCAGTTCCGTTCGTGGAAACGCTCTATCGAAAACTGCTTACACCTTAAGAGACACTTAACCCTATTGAGAAAAGCTCGGAGCATGATGACGTATCGCTCAGATCCCGAGCCTTGGATCACCCAGCTTTTCTCGTCCCGATCTGCTCGAACGGGAGCTGTTGTGCGACGCTTAGTTGCTTGGGTCGAACGGGAGGTTGGTCACGCGGCTTTTCAGGCAGAAGTGAAACGGCGCGGATACCATTTGATCCGCACCGCCAATCAATATGTCATCATCTGCCACAACGGACCCATCGACATTCTGTTCTGAGTAAATTCGTCGAATTTTCTACGCCAAGATTTTTCGACGAAAAATCTCTGACTACTCCGCCGCTTTCGCCATGGGGTTGTTGGGGTGTGTCGTCCAATTGGCATATTCAGGATCAACGACCTTGCCTGTGCGCGGATCAACCGCTCCGGCGGCCATCGGCTCCATGGAAATACACCCCTCTACAGGGCACACATCCACGCAAAGATTGCAGGCCACGCATTCCTCGTCGATAACCTCGAACACCCGATCCGCCGACATCGAAATCGCCTGATGGCTGGTGTCTTCACAGGCTGCAAAACAGCGACCGCATTTGATGCACTGATCCTGATCGATCTTCGCTTTGGCGATGTAGTTGAGGTTCAGATATTGCCAATCCGTCACATTGGGCACTGCGCGTCCGATCACTTCGTCGATATTGGCATAGCCTTTCTCATCCATCCATTCCGACAGGCCAGCCGTCAATTCATCGATGATTTTGAACCCATAGGTCATCGCTGCAGTGCAGACCTGAACATTGCCGCAACCCAGCGAGATAAACTCTGCTGCATCGCGCCAAGTGGTGACGCCACCGATGCCTGAGATCGGTAGCCCATGCGTGGCTTTGGCCCGCGCAATCTCGGACACCATCGACAACGCGATTGGTTTCACCGCCGGTCCGCAGTAGCCACCATGGCTGCCTTTACCGTCAATCGAGGGTTCGGGGCTGAACGTGTCCAGATTGACACTGGTGATCGAGTTGATCGTATTGATCAGCGATACCGCATCCGCGCCCCCATTCTTCGCCGCCGCCGCAGGTTTGCGGATATCCGTAATGTTCGGCGTTAGCTTCACGATAACTGGGCGGTCGTAATACTGTTTGCACCAACGGGTCACCATTTCGATGTATTCCGGCACCTGCCCGACGGCAGACCCCATACCCCGTTCACTCATCCCGTGCGGACAGCCAAAATTCAGCTCGATCCCGTCCGCACCGGTTTCAGCCACACGCGGCAGAATGGCCTTCCAAGCAGCCTCTTCACAGGGCACCATGATCGAGGCGATCAGGGCGCGATCTGGATAATCCGCCTTTACGCGGGCCATTTCCTCAAGGTTCACCTCAAGCGGTCGATCTGTGATCAGTTCGATGTTGTTGAGTCCCAACAACCGGCGGTCCGCGCCATAAATCGCGCCATAGCGTGGGCCGTTCACATTCACGACCGGAGGCCCCTCGGCCCCCAAGGTCTTCCACACTACGCCGCCCCATCCGGCCTCGAAGGCGCGGCGAACATTGTACTCCTTATCCGTCGGTGGCGCGGAGGCCAGCCAATACGGGTTCGGGCTTGATATTCCAAGAAAGTTTGATGTTAAATCAGCCATTTATCCGGCCTCCCTGATGCAGTTCTGCATCTTTGTCTTTGAGTTTCACGCGCTCAGAGCAGCGTGGATATCCATCGCGGCATCGCGACCTTCGGCTACGGCGGTCACGGTCAGGTCTTCGCCTCCTGCCGCACAGTCTCCGCCAGCCCACACACCGGCCATTGAAGTGCGTCCCGCCCCGGTCACGGCAATCTTATTGCCATCCAGCGTTAGGCCTTCCGGCGCACCGTCAAGCGTCTGACCGATGGCCTTAAGAACCTGATCGGCCGGCACACGGACAGTTTCACCCGTTCCGGTCAGTCGACCATCATGGCTCGCAGTATACTCCAATTCGATCTCTGCTGCGGCACCATTTCCGTGAATGGCCACCGGCTGAACATTGCAGAGAATCCGAACACCATGCGACGCCGCCAAATCCTGTTCGTACCGGCTGGCACCCATCGCGTCGCGACCTCGGCGATAGGCGATGGTGACGTGCTCAGCGCCTAGCAGTTTCGATTTCACTGCCGCATCTACGGCAGTCATACCACCGCCAATCACAACGACATTGCGACCCACAGGTAGATCAACCAGATCGCTGGCCTGTCGCACATCCGAGATAAAGTCGACCGCCGGGCGCACCCCGTCTTTATCGACCCCATCAGCCCGCAGTGCGTTCACCCCCGCAAGTCCGATTGACAGGAAAACAGCGTCATAGTTCTCCTGCAACCCTTCCAGAGAAATCGTCTCTCCCAGAATCGAACCGGTCTCGATCGCGATCCCGCCTATTTTAAGCAGCCAATCGACCTCGGCCTGTGCAAAATCATTGGTAGATTTATACGCCGCAATCCCGTATTCGTTCAGACCGCCTGGCTTGGGCTTGCCTTCGTGGATCACCACATCATGCCCCAGCATCGCCAGACGATGCGCACAGGCCAGACCGGCGGGCCCTGCCCCGACCACAGCGATTGTCTTGCCGGTTGACGTGGCGCGCTCGAACGGATGAACGCCCGAAGCCATCACATCGTCGGTTGCATAACGCTGCAGGCGTCCGATCTCGACCGGCTTGCCTTCTGCCGTCTCACGCACGCAAGCCTCTTCACACAAAGTTTCGGTCGGACAAACCCGGGCACACATGCCGCCCAGAATGTTCTGCTCCAGAATGGTTTGCCCTGCCGCCTGCGGTTGCCCGGCCTGAATCTGGCGAATGAACAACGGAATATCGATATCCGTAGGACAGGCCGTCACACATGGCGCGTCATAGCAGAAATAGCATCGATCGGCGGCCACAGCGGCCTCGTGCGGGGCCAGTGGCGGATGCAGATCGGTGAAATTCGAGGTCAGCTCATCGCTGGAAAGCCGCCCGGAGACGATCCCGGGTGCCATCTGGCCCTGTGCCATCACTCTACTCCCTGTAGATATGTTTGTTATGGACCCCAGCTTGCCACAATCTGATTTTTTATCAATTGGTAAAATTTGCCAAATGGTCAAAAAATGAAAAATCCGGGCGGAATGGCCCGGATTCAGTCAGAAATTGCCTATTTTGTTGGCAGCGGTGGCTCAGACCATCCCACCCAGGTGGCCGGATTTGATCCAAACACGGGCTCCGCCCTCTGCTGCTACAGCAGCAAAGCGTGATCCAGGCGGCAAGCGCAACCAGTCCCAAGTGCCAAATTCTTCGCCCGCCTCGGCAAAGCCACCTTCGATAACAAAGACCTCAAACCCCTTATCGGCGTCCAATTCAATATGTTCGCCCGCGCCCCAGGTTTGCACCTGGACATCCTCATGCACGTTCTTGAACAAATCGATATCTCCGCCCCCGTTGATCGAGCGCCGAACCTCGGTGCGGTCGTCGGGGTCGAACTGATGCAATTTGACCAGAATAGTCGCGCCTTCGCTGGCCGAGGGTGTATGGGAGGACGTCGGGGGATTGCGTACATAGCTGCCGACAGGGAAATCTCCGGTTTCATCCTGGAACACTCCGTCCAGCACCAGATATTCCTCACCCCCGTCATGAGTATGCGACGAAAACGCGCTGCCGGGGGCAAAGCGCACGATGGTTGTGGCACGCGCCACTTCCTCGCCAATGCGGTCCAGCATCTTGCGTTCGACGCCAGCAGCCGGTGACGCGACCCATTCGGTCTGATCAAAGTGAACGGCGACCCGCTGTGTGAAATTTGCATTGACCCGCATATGCAATCCTCCTGCGTTGCTGTCACATTAGATGGGAGCACGAGCCGGATTTGCAAACCGGTCATGTTTGGGGTTTTGACGCCCTTCACAGCTTGTTGTACTTCCGGTTGAGGCAGCGGCCGAATACCGGCCCGATCAGAAAGCGCAACACGATGCAGGCAAGCCCGGCGACATTCAACATCCTCATCATCGGGCAAAACAACCGGCTGCAATACGAGGCTCTTTTGTTCGCTGCCTCGCTGCGCCACAGCTCACCAGGGTTCAAAGGTCGGCTGTTCGTCGGGGTGCCACAGCCCGGCCCTCTTTGGCCTCAGAACCCCAGCATTCAGGATGCCGAAGTTCTTGAAGCCCTGCAGCATCTGGGTGCCGAGATTCTGCCTTTTGAATCTCATGCTTTTGGCTCGAGCTATCCCAATGGCAACAAGATCGAAGCTTTGCTGGCGATGCCAGAGGGCGAGCCCTTTGCCTTTTTCGACTCCGACACTCTGATCACCGGCGAAATTTCCGACGTCCCGTTCGATTTCGAACAGCCCGGCGCCTCACTTCGGGTCGAGGGAACATGGCCCAAACCCACGCTCTACGGCCCAGGATATGAGGGTATCTGGCGCGCACTGTATGACCGGTTCGGGCTAGATTTCGAAAGCTCTCTCGATCCCAGCCAGCCCGAGGGCTATTGGCGGCGCTACCTGTATTTTAACGCCGGTTATTTCTTCTACAAATGCCCCCGCCAATTTGGTGAGCGGTTTATGGGCTATGCCCGCACCATTCGCGACGAGGAAATCCCCGAACTGACCGGGCAAGTTCTGAACCCGTGGCTAGATCAGATCGCCTTGCCGCTGGTCATCCATTCCTTCGGTGGCGGACGGGATGCCCTGCCCGAGGGCCTGCTGGATGGTCGGATCAGCTGCCACTATCGCCTGTTCCCGATGCTCTACGCCCGCGAAAGCGATCATGTGGTCGAGATATTGGAAACCGTCGTGGCCCCGAACAAGATCAAAAAAGTGCTCAAAGGCTATGATCCACTGAAGAAGCTGGTGATACAGCGCAAGGGTGCGAAGATCCGGGCATTGTTCGACCGAAACAACCTGCCCGCACGCGAACAGGTCATTCGCAAAACGATCAAGTCCAAGGGGCTTTGGCTGCGGTGACGCGGACATTGTGCCGGGCGAGCCAATGTCCTAGAGATTCAGCAACACACATTCCAACAGGAGATTTCCTCGATGTCTGACGGACCCACCTACGGTTTTGACACGCTGCAAATTCACGCCGGGGCCCGCCCCGACCCTGCCACAGGCGCGCGCCAGACACCGATCTACCAGACCACCGCTTATGTCTTCCGCGACGCTGACCACGCCGCCGCGCTGTTCAATCTGCAGGAAGTGGGGTTCATCTATTCCCGCCTGACCAACCCGACGGTTGCCGTGCTGCAGGAACGTGTGGCGACGCTTGAGGGCGGTGTTGGCGCGGTTTGCTGTTCTTCTGGCCACGCAGCACAGATCATGGCGCTGTTCCCGCTGATGGGACCGGGCTGCAACGTTATCGCATCGACCCGTCTGTACGGCGGCACGGTCACCCAATTCAGCCAGACGATCAAACGCTTTGGATGGTCGGCCAAGTTCGTCGACACCGACGATCTGGACGCCGTCAAGGACGCTATCGATGAGAACACCCGCGCGGTGTTCTGCGAATCCATCGCCAATCCGGGCGGCTATGTAACTGATATTCGCGCGCTGGCCGATGTGGCCGATGCCGCAGGAGTTCCGCTGATCGTCGATAACACCTCGGCCACGCCTTACCTCTGCCGTCCGATCGAACATGGCGCAACGCTGGTCGTGCATTCGACAACCAAGTATCTGACCGGGAACGGCACCGTCACAGGCGGATGTATCGTTGACTCGGGCAAGTTCGACTGGTCGGCAAATGATAAGTTCCCATCGCTCAGCCAACCTGAACCTGCCTATCACGGCCTGAAATTCCACGAGACCTTCGGCCCGCTCGCCTTTACATTCCACGGCATCGCGATCGGTCTACGCGATCTGGGCATGACGATGAACCCTCAGGCGGCGCACTACACGCTGATGGGGATAGAAACGCTATCGCTACGGATGGAGCGCCATGTCGAAAACGCGCAGAAAATAGCAGCGTGGCTCGAGGCAGACGACCGTGTGGATTACGTGACATATGCTGGCCTGCCATCCTCGCCCTATAGCGACAGGGTAAAAAAGCACTACCCGCGCGGCGCGGGTGCCCTGTTCACTTTTGCGGTCAAGGGCGGCTATGACGCCTGCGTAAAGCTGGTGAACGCGCTTGAGATCTTCAGCCACGTGGCCAACCTTGGCGACGCACGGTCGCTGATCATCCACTCGGCCTCGACGACCCACCGTCAGTTGACGCCCGAGCAGCAGGAAGCTGCAGGCGCAGGCCCTGGAGTGGTCCGCGTATCCATCGGGATCGAGGATGCAGACGATCTGATCGCTGATCTCGATCA
Organism: Ruegeria sp. D6; assembly: GCF_056534365.1. Taxonomy (NCBI): domain Bacteria; kingdom Pseudomonadati; phylum Pseudomonadota; class Alphaproteobacteria; order Rhodobacterales; family Roseobacteraceae; genus Ruegeria; species Ruegeria sp. D6. The sequence continues at coordinate 1,339,879 of NZ_JBQFPH010000001.1, forward strand.
GGCTCTGTCCAAAGCCAGCGCCTGATCCGATGACCGGGCACAACACAAATGAACTGGGTCAACCCATCGGTTTTTCGGTCACGGGCGAGTTTCCTCGCCCCACGCCACCTTACACACCGATGCAGGGCCGGTTCTGTTCCGTTGTGCCATTGGATGTAAACAGGCACGCGCCCGGCTTGTACCGGGCGTTTGCCAATGACATGGACGGCCACAATTGGACTTATCTGCCCTACGGCCCGTTCGACTCTGAGGCGGATTTCACCGCATGGGCGCAGTCAAACTGCATGGATGCGGACCCGATGTTCCATACGGTGCTCGACGCGGATGAGGTACCCGTGGGGATGGCCTCATACCTTCGGGTCGAACCAGCAGCGGGTTCAATCGAGGTAGGCCATATCCACTTCTCTCCCCTGCTCCAGCGCAAACCGCAATCGACCGAGGTTATGTATCTGATGATGCGCCGTGTGTTCGATGAGCTTGGTTATCGCCGCTATGAATGGAAATGCGACGCCCTGAACGCGCCATCAAAACGCGCAGCTGAACGTTTGGGTTTCACGTTCGAGGGCGTCTTCCGGCAGGCGACCCATTACAAAGGGCGCAACCGGGATACGGCGTGGTTTTCGATTATCGACAGCGAGTGGCCGCGCATTCGCGCGGCATTCGAGAACTGGCTTGCGCCGGGGAATTTCGATGCATCGGGCCGGCAGCGCCAACCGCTGCAAGCCCGGGTTGGATCGTAGATTACTCCGCGATTTCGAACTCCATCGCGATATTGACCGAAACGGAAATCTCTCCGCCTGCGACCGGCACGCCACCGGCGTCCGACATAGCCATCTCGCGCATCTGAGCCATCGGGCGAACACCTCCGCCGTGGTCGTTGATCGATAGGACTGGACCCAGCGTAACCCCGGACGCCTGCGCCAGTTGCTGCGCCTTCTCGGTCGCATCTGCCACAGCTTTGGCCCGTGCTTCAGCCTCAAGCGGTTTGGGCTCTTGCACGCCAAAGCTCAGACCGCCGAAATCATTCGCACCATCCTTGATGACCGCATCCATGATCTGGCCCAGATTATCCAGATCCCGCACGCGTACCGAAACGCGGTTGGACGCGGTGAACCCAGTGATCTTGGGTGGCTCATTGCTGGAATTGCTGCGCCCCGACCAGACCGGTGAAAGCGAAAGATCGCGCGTCTGAACATCGCGCGCCTCCAGTCCCATTTCGTCCAGTCGTTTGAGGATCTGCGTCACCGCATCCGAGGTCGCCTGCATCGCTACCGATGCCTGCGCATCCTGATTGGTCACGCCCAGCGTTATCGTTGCCATATCGGGTGCAACCAGAGCCGTACCCGTCCCGCTGACCGAGATGCGACGTTCTTCCGCATGGGCGGGCAGCGTCGCGGTGGCAGCGGCCATGGCGGCCAAAAAAGCAAGTGTCTTCAAGATGATCCCTCCTTGATGCTTGCCCTCAAGATGGGTGGTCAGGCCCGTACACGGCAAGGGGGAAACGTGCCTTTTTCTTTCCCTCGGCGAGTTCCTGCTCTAATCTCGGCGGGCAGACATCTAAGCGTTTGCATAAAAGCCGACAATTATGGTTCATCGCGATTATGAAACCCGCCTTTGCGCTGTCATTTTCTGAAAACGGCATTTCCTTGCATCATCAGTCGGATGGAGACTGGTACTGCATTGGAACCGTTCCGTTAGATGCGTCGGATTTCGCGGACCAGATGCAGGCCCTTCGGGATCAGGGATTCGCGCTGGAAAATGACCTGAGTTGCAAGCTTGTGATTCCATCCGATCAGGTGCGCCTCTTGGTTGTCGACACCGATGGTTTGGACACCGAAGCAGCGGCGAAAAAGGTCAAGGATACGTTGGCCGCAGCCACGCCCTATGAGCTATCAGAGCTGGCTTATGTCGCGGGCGACGTGGGGACTGAGACCCCGGTTGCCGCTGTGGCCCAGCAAACGCTGGACGAAGCCAGCGCATTTGCCACCGATCATGGCTTTATCCCCGAGGCATTCTGGGTCAGCGCAACCGGCAACGATACTTTGGACGCGCCATTTCTGGAACTGCCGATCATTGTGGATGAGGACGCTGTGATTGCGGCCCCCAAACCCGTTGATACGCCGGACATACCGGTTCACGCCATCGCTGAAGATGCAGCCCCCCCTGCATTTGAGCCTGCTACCAAAGCACTGCCCTCGTCTGCCAAGACAGGAACGGATCTGAAACGCTTTGCAATTCCTGCGATCGCAGCGTCGGTTGTGGTTGGAATGTTGCTGGGTGTCTGGTCTTACAACAGCTCTGACCCCGAAATTGTCGAAGTGGCCGAACCGTTAGAGCCCGAGCTGCAGCCAGAGCCAGAAACTGTAACTGCAGAACCGCAGGCACAACCCGAACCTCAGGAAACCGAGATCGCAAGCCTCCCACAAGAACCTGAAGTGGCAGAGGAAGAACCGGTGCTCACCCCCACGGACGAGGCCATTCTCGAAGCACTGAAGATTGAACCGGAGCCGGTCGAAGACATCGCTGATCTGCCAGAGAGCAGAACCGAGTTTCGTGAGTTTACCGGCACCGCCCCTGTTGAACCTTCAGATCTGGAGCCAGCGCCTGTGGCTGGCGTGGATAATCAATATCTCACATCGGTCGATCGCTCGGACCTGTCGACCGATTCCGTCGCACTACCCGAACTTGCCAGCCTCGACACAGATGCGTCTTTTGAGTCGATCTCTTTGCCAGGCCAAGCGGGGCAGCGGTTCAACCTGGATGAACGCGGACTTGTGACGCCAAGTGCCGAAGGCACGCTGAACCCGGCCGGCGTGATGGTTTATCTGGGTCGTCCCGCATCCGTGCCCCCCGAACCCCCAACCAGGTTCGAAACAGAACCCGTTGTCATAGAAGAGGTCGATGATAGACTCGCAGCGTTTCGCCCACGGCCACGCCCGGAAAATCTGGTGGATCAATTCGAACGCCAGCAACTTGGCGGTCGATCCCGGCAAGAGCTGGCCTCGGTCCGGCCTAAGCTGCGGCCCGAGTCTCTGCAAACCCCTCCGCAGGTCGATGAAACCCCGACTGCGCTGGCTGTTGTACGGGTACCCCGTCCAAAAATCAGGCCTGCCAGCATCACGGCGCGCGCGACACGGCAACCTAGTTCTGGGAGTGCAGCGCTGGCCTCGACCGCAAATGTGGCCAGTAATGCCGATGAAGTTGGTTCGTTCCAACCCAGAACGGTCAATCCCAAAATTCCGTCTTCCGCGTCAGTTGCGCGACAAGCAACCATCGACAACGCGATTAACCTGCGCAAGTTGAACCTAATCGGCGTGTACGGCACCCCGGCAAACCGCCGTGCTTTGGTCCGCCTGCCCAGCGGACGCTACAAAAAGCTGAAGGTGGGCGATCGCATCGACGGAGGTAATGTCATCGCAATCGGCGACAGCGAGTTGCGCTATCAGAAGCGCGGCAAGAACATCACGCTCAAGATGCCGCGCGGGTAAAGAAAAAGCGCCATGTCGGTCAGACACGGCGCTCGGTTGATTTCATTGATTCATGTTTAGGCTGCCGAGATTTCACCCGACTCGATCTGCTCGCGTTCGATCGATTCAAACAGGGCTTTGAAATTGCCCTCACCAAACCCGTCATCCCCTTTACGCTGAATGAACTCAAAGAAGATCGGGCCAATGACTGTTTTCGAAAAGATCTGCAGCAGAATCTTGGTCTCACCGCCATCAACTACACCTTCGCCGTCGATCAGAATGCCGTGCTTCATCATCCGATGCTTGGGCTCATCATGGCCGGACACACGGTCGTAAGACATGTCATAATAGGCCTCGTTCGGACCGGGCATGAACTTCAGACCCTTCTCGGCAATGGCATCGGTCGAGGCGTAGATGTCGTCGCTGCCCACCGCGATATGCTGGATGCCTTCGCCATTGTACTTCTTCAGGTAGGAGACGATCTGTCCGGTCTCTCCACGATCTTCATTGATCGGAATGCGGATGCGACCACAAGGTGAAGTCAACGCGCGACTGTAAAGCCCGGTGAACTTACCTTGAATGTCGAAAAAGCGGATTTCACGGAAGTTGAACAGGTCGCCATAGAATTTGAACCACTTGTCCATGTTGCCCTTGAACACGTTGTGGGTCAGGTGATCGAGATAGTAGAACCCATCGCCGCGCGGTTTTGACTGCTCCAGCCATTCAAATTCCTCGTTGTAGGGCGAGGTGTCATAATACTGATCGATGAAGTAGATCAGCGAACCACCAATGCCCTTGATCGCCGGAACGTTCATGGTCTTGTCTGCGCCATCATAAGGCTCAGCCCCTTTGGCGATCGCGTGCTCATAAGCCTTCTGAGCATCAACAACGCGCCAGCCCATGGCAGGGGCGCAGGGGCCGTGCTCGGCCACGAATTTGGCTGCAAAACTATCAGGATCCGCGTTCAGGATGTAGGTTACATCACCCTGTTGCCAAAGCTCGACCTTGGGGGTGTTGCGGTGATAGCCGACATAGTCGAAGCCCATTCGCGCAAACAGGTCTCGCAGCTCTTGCGGCTCGGGGTGTGCGAATTCAACAAACTCAAACCCGTCGGTACCGGCTGGGTTTTCTTCGCTGATGACAGATTTCGGGGCGTTATGCGGGAAAGGACCCATGGCGCGTCTCCTCGGAAAACAGGAATTTCTTTGCTGATTCAAAAATACGCCTTAATGAGTGCTGTTTCTGCGCATTGTTTTCGTATAAACTAAGTTTAGATGCGTACTTTCCGCATATTGATTGCAAATTTTGAGGAAACGCCGCACGTGCTGGATCGGATTGATATCGGAATACTCGCAGCTTTGCAGCGCGACGCGCATCTGACGTCGCAGCAATTGGGTGATGTGCTGAATCTATCCGCCAGTCAGGCGGGCCGTCGCCGACAGCGCCTTGAGGCCGAGGGTTACATCACTGGGTACACCGCACGACTGGACCCGCTGAGGCTGGGGCTACGGGTTCAGGGGTTCATTCAGGTGCATCTGGGCACTCATGGTCCCGAACAATCCGCAGGCTTCGCCCGCATGGTCAACACCCGCCCCGAGATCACCAGCGCCTGGACGATGACAGGTGAGGCAGATTATCTGCTTCACGTCTATTGTGACGACTTATCCGCACTCAATACCTTGCTTCACGAAGTGATCCTGCCGCATCCTGCAGTTGCACGGGTGCAAAGCCAGATCGTGATGGACCAATTGAAACGCGACGCGCCGCTCCCGACCTGAGCGGATTTAAGAGGACAATAATGAACGAGTTCCTTTATCAGGCATCGATCTATCTGGCAGCTGCGGTGATCGCGGTGCCGCTTTCCGCCCGTTTGGGTCTGGGATCGGTGCTGGGTTATCTGGCCGCAGGCATCGCGATTGGTCCCATTTTGGGCCTTGTCGGGGCCGAGACGGAAAGCCTGCAGCATGTGGCCGAATTCGGCGTCGTGATGATGCTGTTCCTGATCGGGCTCGAGCTTGAGCCCCGTGCCTTGTGGGATATGCGGGACAAATTGTTAGGCTTGGGCGGGCTGCAGGTCGGCCTGTCGACCGCAGCAATCGCAGCTGTGGCGTTTTATGCTGGTCATCAATGGTCGGTGGCGCTGGCGGTTGGATTAACCTTGTCACTTTCTTCCACGGCAATCGTGCTGCAGACCCTGTCCGAAAAGGGCCTGATGCAAACCAACGGAGGTCGAGCAACCTTCTCGGTCCTGCTGACGCAGGACATTGCCGTAATCCCGATCCTAGCTTTTCTGCCGCTGCTTGCCCTGCCCGCAAGTATCCATATCGAAGATGACGGCTCCATCAGCCGTGGCGTAGGCATAGCCAAAGACGCGGACTATCACGCCAAACTCTCGCTGGTCGAAGGACTGCCCGGCTGGGCCGTTACGCTTGTCACCATTGGCGCCGTCGCGTTTGTCGTATTGGCCGGCATCTACCTGACCCGCCCACTGTTCCGTTTCATCCACGCCACCCACCTGCGCGAGATGTATACGGCACTGGCGCTAATGATCGTGGTCGGCATCTCGTTCCTGATGACCCTTGTGGGCCTGTCGCCCGCTCTTGGCGCGTTTCTCGCCGGAGTGGTTCTGGCCAGTTCGGAGTTCCGACACGAAATGGAAAGCGACCTTGAGCCGTTCAAGGGGCTGTTGCTGGGCCTGTTCTTCATCACCGTGGGCGCTGGGATCGATATCGGGTATTTCTTCGCCGACCCGTTTGACCTGATCGGTTTGGCCTTGCTGGTCATACTGGCCAAGGGGATCATCCTGTTCATCGTCGGGCGCGCCTTCAAGCTGCGCGGGCGCGATCACTGGCTGTTCACGCTGGGTTTGGCCCAGGCCGGCGAATTCGGCTTTGTCTTGTTGGCGTTTTCTACGCAGCAGAACGTGATTCCACCGGGTTTGTCGCAAAAACTGTTGATGATCATTGCGCTGACCATGTTGATCACACCGCTTCTGTTTATCGTCTACGACGTACTTTCGCGCTTTCTCGGCGAGAGCAATCCGCAGGTTGAACCCGATCAGATCGACGAAAAAGGCCCTGTCATCATCGCCGGGATCGGTCGCTTTGGGCAGATCGTCAACCGGCTGGTACAGGCAAGCGGGTTTAAAACAGTTGTTCTGGACCACGATATCGAAACGATCCAGCTGATGCGACGGTTCGGTGTCAAAGGCTTCCTTGGCGACCCCACTCGCCCCGAATTGCTGCGCGCTGCTGGAATCGAAAAGGCAGCGGTCCTTGTCGCGGCCATGGATGACTACAAACAGGTCACACGTCTCGTCGGATATGCCCGCCGCCAGCGGCCCGATCTGCACATCATCGCCCGCGCCCGCGACCGCAACCACGTCTATGAACTCTATCAGGCCGGGGCCAACGACATTGTCCGCGAGATGTTCGACGGATCGCTACGCGCGGGCCGCTATGTTTTGGAGAATATCGGCCTCAGTGAATACGAGGCCGCACAGGCCGAACAGACCTTCTATCACCACGACCGGGGATCGGTGCGCGAGCTTGCAGAACTGTGGATCCCCGGCATGCCGACAGCCGAAAACAAGAAATACATCGAGCGTGCGCGGCAACTGGAAAAAGATCTGGAAACCGCGCTGCTGGAACTGGCCGAGGAACACGCCAAGAAGTCGGCTTAACCGGCCGACACACCCGCTTCAGCGAATGTCGCCATGCCGGAATGGCAAGCAACCGCGCTTTTCAGAATATTGATCGCCAACGCTCCGCCCGAGCCTTCGCCCAGGCGCAGGCCGAGGGTCAGCAATGGCTCCTTGCCGAGCTTGCCCAGCATCGCGGCATGCGCGCCCTCGGCGCTTTGGTGGCCCGCGATGGTGTGATCCAGCGCTGTTTCCGAAATCTGCGCCAGACAGGCTGCAGCTGCGGTGCAGATGAATCCATCCAGAATGACCGGTATCCGCAATACGCGCGCGGCGGCTATCGCACCAGCCATAGCCGCAATCTCGCGTCCGCCAAGGCACCTTAGAATATGAAGTCCATCGCCCTGACCATGCAGAGCGACGCCTTCCGCAACAACCCTGGTTTTGTTCGCCAGACCTGCATCATCCACACCGGTCCCGCGGCCAGTCCAGTCGGCAGCATCCCCGCCAAATAGCGCGCAAGCGATGGCGGCAGCCGGCGTGGTATTTCCGATCCCCATCTCTCCAACAACCAGCAGATCGGCCTGCGGATCAACCGCCTGCCATCCTGTGCGCAGTGCGCTTAGAAATTCCTCTTCGCTCATCGCGGGGGCATGGGTAAAATCTGCGGTCGGACGGTCCAGCTCCAGCGCGTGCACGTCCATCTTAGCGCCCGCAGCCTTTGCCAACTGGTTGATCGCCGCGCCGCCATGTTCGAAATTCATGACCATCTGCACCGTCACTTCGGGCGGGAACGCCGAGACACCTTGAGCAGTTACGCCATGGTTGCCAGCAAACACGATGACCTGCGGCGCATCGATCCGAGGCCGCGCATCCCCGCGCCAACCTGCATACCAGATCGCCAGATCCTCAAGCCGCCCCAACGCGCCGGGCGGTTTGGTTAGTTGACCGTTGCGCTCTTCCGCGCCCTGCTTGGCAGCGGTGTCCGGACCGGGTGCGCCGGTCAGCGCATTGCGGAAACTGTTCAGGTCATTGAGTTCGGGCAGCATGGAAAGCCTCGTTGCATCAGAGTGGTTGTGTGTGTTTAACCAATGCTGGCAAAGCAACAAGACCCGGAAAGGCCTGGGAGTGACCAAAAACGACACCGCCCCGTTTTCCCTGTGGGATATCCCGCTGGCTCTGGTCCTTTTGACGCGCCTGCCCCTGCCACGCCTGCCCGATCAAGCGTTCACCCGCCAGTCGCGTGCGGCTTGGGCCTATCCCCTTGCCGGGCTTGTTGTGGGGGCGCTGGCTTGCGGCGTCGCCTGGATTGCAATCTGGGCGCAGCTGCCAACCCTTGCCACCGCCGCCCTGCTGGTCGCCACGTTGATCATCGCAACCGGAGCGATGCACGAAGACGGGCTGGCCGATACGGCCGACGGGCTTTGGGGCGGCTTCACAACCGAACGTCGACTGGAGATCATGAAGGACAGCCATATCGGTACTTACGGCGTACTGGCCCTGTTGCTGGGCCAACTGCTTCGAATTGCTGCTGTTATGGCACTGATCGGTGCGGGTCTGTTGACGGGCATATTGGCCGCCTGCCTGTTCTCACGCGCCATGATGCCCGTGCTGATGCGCGCGCTACCCTACGCTCGCAAATCGGGGCTGAGCCATTCGGTTGGTGCGCCCCCCTTGTCTGCGGTGCTGGCGGGTATCGTGTTGGCTATCGTCCTGTCGCTATTGCTGCTGGGTGGACCAGCCATCACGCCGATGCTCTGCGCCCTGCTTGCAGCGGCTTTTGTCGCTCGCATCGCCAAGACCAAGATCGGTGGCCAAACCGGTGATATTCTGGGGGCCACGCAGCAGGTCTCGGAAATCATCTTCCTCCTGGCGCTAACAGCCTCAATCTAAGACGCCCCACCGGTTTCAATGCGCAGCGTCGCGCCACAGTGTTTGCAATGCACAGCATCCGGATCGTGCCGGAACAGGCCGCAGCTTGGGCATTTGTAGCGCACTTTCTGCGGCATGAAGATCGCCTGCGCCAGACGGACAAACAACGCCACGCCAACAACCATGATGAAAACGGAAAACAGCTTTCCCGCTGGTGTGCCCAGCGTGATATCTCCGAACCCCGTTGTCGTCAGGGTCGCCATAGTGAAATAAAGTGCGTCGATATAGGGGGTCTGCGCATCTTCGGGGACGAAAAAGACCAGTACTGCAGTCGAGGTTGCAAAAACAAAGACCATCAGATTGATCGCCGCAATCACCGCGTCCTCGTGGGTTCGGAAGAAAGGACTATCTCGGCGCAAATCCCGCAGCAGATGATAGGAATGGATCAGCCGCAACGCGCGCAATATCCGAAGAAACGCGAGATTGCCGGTCAGGAACGGGTCAAGCAGCAGCGACACGATCACAACGATGTCTGCCATCGTGTAAATCTGGCGCAGCAGTTTCCAGCGGTCTTTGGAAATCCACATCCGCGCGCAGAAATCCATTAGGATGATCAGCCCGACACCCAAACTTGCCGCCGTCAGCCCAGGCCCATGCGGGATATTCGCCGTGGAGACAAAAAAGATGATCGAGGCGATATCGAACAGGATCAGCCCATAGCGAAACCAGACCGAGACCGGCTCGTGGCTGATGTAGAGAAACTTGACAGTTTGCTTCATCATGTCCCCGTATCTTCCTGCAGTTACAGAAAAATACCCGACACACACCACAAGACCAAGCGCCTAGTCACGAAAAAGGGCCGCCCCGGATATCGGGACGACCCTTAAATTGGCTTGAACGCGATCAGGCTGCGCGTGAGGTCAGAACCTCATCGACCTGTTTGGCAGCCGAAATCTCATCGGCGCCAGAAACTGCGGCCACTTCGCGTGTCAGACGTTCCAGCGCGGCTTCGTACAGCTGACGTTCGGAATAACTCTGCTCGCGCTGGTCGTCGGTGCGGTGCAGGTCGCGGACCACTTCGGCGATCGAGATCAGGTCACCCGAGTTGATCTTTTGCTCGTATTCCTGCGCCCGGCGCGACCACATGGCACGCTTGACCTTGGCTTTGCCCTTCAGCGTCTTCATTGCCTGGCTGATCACATCCGGTGAGCTGAGCGACCGAAGCCCCGATTCAGTGACCTTGTTAGTCGGCACGCGCAGGGTCATTTTGTCTTTTTCAAAAGAAATCACGAACAGCTCAAGCGAGAAGCCCGCAACTTCCTGCTCTTCGATTGACACGATCTGACCTACGCCATGAGCCGGGTAGACGACATAATCGTTCGGGCGGAACTCAAGCTTTTTCGATTTCGACATTCATATTCATCCTTCATTACTGATCGGGATATGAGACGACAAAAGCACCACAGCCGAGGCCCTGCATGGCCCCGTCAGGCGGCTTATTTGTCAAAAATTCAGAACTCCAAAGCGAGCATACTTACGGAGCACATCCCAATCACAGTCATCATTCGGTCCTAAGTATATCACAAATTTGCGACACTCAAAAGACCGCGCCGAGGTAAATGGGAAATTCCCTTTCTACCTCAACTAATTAATGCACAGATTGATGCCAAATGAACGGTAACCGGCTGCCGAATCGGTCAACCGCCCTCGCCTGGGGCTTCCGAGAAATATTTCTCCATCTTGCCTTCTTCGCCGTCGCGTTCCTCGGCCTCGGGTAAGGGGTCTTTTTTGGTCACGATCACCGGCCACATTTCCGAGTATTTCCGGTTGAACTCGACCCACTGCTCCATCCCCGGCTCGGTATCGGGGCGGATGGCGTCGGCGGGGCATTCGGGTTCGCAGACACCGCAGTCAATGCATTCGTCGGGGTGAATGACCAATGTGTTTTCACCTTCGTAGAAACAATCCACCGGACAAACCTCGACACAGTCGGTGTATTTGCAGCCAATGCAGTTTTCGGTGACAACGTAGGTCATGTTGGATTTCCCGTTTGCGCTTTGGCGACTAGCTAATCCAGTCTGACCGCCGCTTCAAGGTCAGATCACCCCTTTGGGATGCGAGAAAGATCAAGCGCGCGTCTTTCTTTCTTGGTTGGACGACCTTTTCCCTCAAACGCAGGATTCTTGGGCGATACGTCCTGCTTTTCGGTCATATCGAAGTACAAAGCTTGCGCCTCGGGGGCCGGGCCGCGACGCACGCCAAGCGCTTCGATACGTACAACCCGAACAATACGCCCCTGCGGAAAGGTCAGGACATCTCCGGGTGCCACGGCTTGCGCCGGTTTCAGCACCCGATTTCCGTTCAGACGCACATGGCCGCCGCTGACCTGTTTGGCGGCCAGGCTACGGGTCTTGAAGAACCGCGCCTGCCACAACCATTTGTCGATCCGCAGCTTGGCCTCGGCCATCGCGGATCAGTTGCCGTCCTTCAGACCCATCAACGCTACCGCAAACGGGTTATCGGGATCGATTGCCTTTTCCTTTTTGGGTGGCCGTGACGAGAAGGTCTTGGCGCCCTGAGGCTTGCCCCCCTTCTTGCCATGCGGCTTGCCCTGAGGTTTACCACGCGGCTTGCCCTTGCCCTGCCCCTGCTCGCGACGCGGACCACGGTTTTGCTGACGTTGGCGCCCCCAAGTGAAGGTGTAGAACACCTCAATTTCGGGCTCATCCAATTTGGACTCTGCTGATTTCTCAGTGGCCGTAACCTCTGCTGCCGCCTCGGTGCTTTCGGAGGCTTCGGCTGACGCCTCGGCAGTTATACCGACGTCATCCGCTTCGGCATTTGCGGTCGGTGTCTCATCGACGACAGGTTGTTCCTCGGCTTCCGCCACAGGCTGCTCCGTCGGGACCGGCTTGGCCTTCTCACGTTCGCCGCGTTCGGCCTTGTAACCCAGTCCCTGCATCAGGTCTGCAAACTGTTCCAAGGTCATGCCGGTAATCGACAACATGTCGGGTTTGGCTTCGAACCCACCGCGGCTATCCTCGGACCGCAGCATGTCGGCCAACCGTTCCAGCATATCGATCCGGATCGAGCGTTCGCCCGCATCGCGGTAGCCGCACATGGTGTCATAGCCCTGCGGCGCGTCCTTGGCGACCGGAACGGTAACCAGACCCGGAGGTGGTGCTTCGGGGAACTCCTGCAAGCCACCGGACAATGCCCATAGTACCAGACGCAGGCGCGTTGGCGCGGGTTTCAGCAGCAGCGGCATGAAGATGGTGAATTGACCGAACCGGATGCCATGTTTACGCAGCGCACCACGGGCGTCCTGATCCAGATCCTTGACCTCTTGCGCAACCTGCACACGGGGCAGCACGCCCAACGACTCGACCATACGGAAGGCAAAGCCCTTCGCCAGGCCCGTCAATTCTTCATCCCGCGACAGGTTCAGCAGCGGCTCGAACAGGGCTGCCACTTTGCGGTCGATGAAATGCTGCAGGCGGCGCTGAACCTTCTGTTCCACGTCCGGCCCGGCGGCCTCATCGACAAAAACCTCGACTACAGGCTTGAGAGGCTCGGCACCGGCAACAAGTTTGCCCACGGCATACTCGCCCCACATCAGGCCACCCTGATCGGTGAAATCAATTTCGGTATCGGGCGCATTGTAGAAGCGATCGGCACGCAGATGGAATTGCGGCGCGAGTGCTTGCAGAGAGGCTGACTTCAAGGCTTTCGCTTCAGTCCCCTGCGCGCTTTTGTCCGGGGTAAACCGGAACCCTTCCAGACGACCGACGAATTCGCCTTCGACGGTCACTTCACCCTTGTCATTTACTTCGGCCAAAAGGGCCTCCTTCTGTTTGAGCCGGCGCAGCAACACTGACGTGCGCCGGTCCACAAATCGCTGAGTCAAACGGTCGTGAAGAGCGTCCGACAGCCTGTCTTCTACAGTGCGCGTTTCCTCGCGCCAATGGGATTCGTCACGCACCCAACCGTTTCGTTGCGCAACATATGTCCAAGTGCGAATATATGCCAACCTTTTGGACAATGCATCAATGTCGCCATGGGTTTGGTCGATACGGCGGATTTGCCGCGCCATGAAATCATCGGGGATACTTCCGCGCTCATGCAGATGGCCATAGATCACCTCAAGCAGGCTGGCATGTTCGGCATGGCTGATGCCGCGAAAATCGGGGATTCTGCACACATCCCATAGCAAACGGATCGACGGTCCATCGCTGGCACGGGCAACAACTTCGGTGACTTGGGACAGAGATTTCAGGACGTTCAGATCGTCAGCTGGCCGCGCTTTGATCAGGTGCTCATTGTCTGGGCTGACCTCAAGCGAGTCGATTAGTGCGTCGATTGAGCCGAACCGCAAAGCGGCATTCCGCCAATTCAACTTTTTCATAGGCGTGAACCGGCTGTCCATAATGGCTTGGGCTACGCCCTCATCCAGCGGCGGAGCCTCGCCCGTCACACCAAACGTGCCATCCGACATTCCGCGCCCGGCCCGTCCTGCGATCTGGGCCAACTCGTTGGGGGCCAGAGGCCGCATTCGGCGGCCATCAAACTTGGTCAGAGATGAGAACGCCACATGGTTCACATCCAGGTTCAACCCCATACCGATGGCATCCGTAGCCACCAGATAATCAACCTCACCGTTTTGATAGAGGTCAACCTGCGCATTCCGCGTGCGAGGGCTGAGCGCCCCCATGACGACCGCAGCCCCGCCCTTTTGGCGACGAAGCAGCTCGGCGATGGCATAGACGTTATCGACCGAGAATCCGACGATCGCACTGCGCGCAGGCATTCGGCTGATCTTTTTCGAACCGGAATAGACCAGCTGAGACATCCGTTCACGCCGGATGAACTGCGCTTCGGGCACAAGGGCCGCGATGGGGCCGCGCATGGTGTCAGAGCCGAGAAACAGCGTTTCATTGGTGCCGCGCGACCGCAACAGGCGATCAGTAAAGACATGGCCGCGTTCGGGATCCACGCAAAGCTGAATTTCGTCAATCGCCACAAAATCAGTGCCCATGCCTTCTGGCATCGCCTCAACTGTACAGACCCAGTATTGTGTGCGCGGCGGTACGATCCGTTCCTCGCCTGTCACCAGCGCCACAACAGACGGACCGCGAATAGCGACAATCTTGTCATAGACCTCGCGCGCGAGCAGCCGCAGCGGCAGACCGATGACACCGGTCCGGTACCCCAGCATACGTTCAATCGCGTAGTGAGTTTTACCTGTGTTCGTCGGGCCAAGTACGGCCACGATTCGGGATGACCCGCTCACCTTTGCCCCCTGCGCCCTGAGACTTACAGCGCCTTGCCTTCAACCTGAGGCTTCAGCCGATTCACGGCATTGGTTACTTCTTCATGATGGGGATGTATAGCCAGCGCACGTGAATAGGCCTCAAGTGCTTGTTCTGGCTTGCCCACGATCTCAAAGATGAGGCCAAGGCCGTAAATAGCGTCGTAGTTGTTCGGATTCAGCGTCAATGCCTGTTCAAGATCCGCCGCAGCCATGCCAAACCTGTCAATGCCGAAGAAAACCGAAGCGCGCACATGCCAACCCTCGGCAAACTCGGGTGCGTGATCGGTAAGCGCCGTCAAATGATCAAGCGCGGCCTCGACATCCCCGTCATCCAGCGCTTCGCGTCCGCGTTCCAACAGCAAATCCGCTGAAGCCGAACCTGATTGTGACCACAGCGCCTGCAATTGCCGATCCAATCCGATGGCCTGTTCGGGCGTCGATTGCGCCAGTTGCTGCAACAGTGATGCCTCGTCCCGAGAATCCGCCTGCTGCGCGATGCAACTGGTGGAAAACGTGACTATGACGGCAAGTGCCGCGACGGTACGTTTGAGATTGGTGATTGCAATACCCATAACAATGGTCAGTGTAGCGTAGCGACCGGGGATGTCCATTCACGGCGCATGAACAATATGAGGAAGACCATGAGCGATATTCTGGAAAAAGCCGCGGCGGCATTGAATGAGAAACTGTCGGGCGGCGATTTCGATGCGTCAGCCAAATTTGCCATTGCCGATCTGGGTTCTATCATTCTGGATGCAAGCGGTGCGCGGGTAAGCGACGAAGATGCTGATGTGACCCTCAGCGCCGATGCGGACACCTTTGAACAGATCCTCAGCGGTGACCTGAACCCAACCGGTGCGTTCATGTCCGGCAAGCTGAGCGTTGACGGAGACATGGGTATTGCCATGAAACTCGCCTCGGTGCTGGCCTGATGGAGTTTTCGCCGGCCCCCTTATTCGAAGACGTGGCCGGCGGCCCTGCCGATGGTGCGGCGCATTGGCTGATCACCGAAGATGGCAAACGTATCCGCGTGGCACATTGGCTGCCCGACGGCGATGCGCACGGCACGGTGATGCTTTTCCCCGGTCGCACGGAATACATCGAAAAATATGGTGATACCGCCAAGGAATTTGTGAACCGGGGCTTTGCAAGTCTCGCGGTCGATTGGCGCGGGCAAGGGCTTGCAGATCGCCTGCTGGATGATCCGCGGATCGGTCATGTCGAACAATTCACCGATTACCAGCACGACGTTCGCTCAATACTGAAACTGGCCGAACAACTGGAGTTGCCCAAGCCCTGGTACGTCATAGGCCATTCCATGGGCGGAGCTATCGGGCTTCGCGCCGTTCTGGAGGGGGCTGATTTTTCGGCCTGCGCCTTTACGGGCCCGATGTGGGGGATTTTCTTTACACCAATCATGAAGCCGCTCAGCCAGCTAACCGCCTATTGGGGCCCACGGTTGGGTTTGGGCGAGAAAACACCGCCCACCACCACGCTAGAGAGCTATGTGGCCTCACAGCCCTTCGAAGGAAACGTGCTGACACGCGATCCGGCGATGTACCGAATGATGCAGGATCAGTTGGCCGCACACCCTGAACTTGCTTTGGGCGCACCGTCTACCATCTGGCTGCGCGAGGCGCTGGATGAATGCACCTGGCTGATGGAACAGACCGCGCCCGAGATCCCTGCCCTGACCTTCTTGGGCAGCCACGAACAGATCGTGGACCGCAAGGCCATTCGGGCACGTATGGCCAACTGGCCTAGCGGTACTCTGGTCGAGATTCCCAACGGCGAACACGAAGTTCTGATGGAGGCGCCCGGGGTGCGCGGGCCGGTCTTTGATCAACTTGCTGCACATTTCGCGGCAGCCGCGGCGAAACCAAAACCCGAGCCCTGTCATTAAGGTTTGACCAGACAGCTTGCTTGTGATCCGGACACGCCGCGCCTAAATGTTTGCCAACGCAGTTTATTCGAGGTGTTCCATGCGCGACCTTCCCTTTCCCGTCCGTGATGCAAATGCAGGCGGCGGTGCCGATGATCTGGGCAATTTGCCGGAATGGGATCTGACGGACCTCTATGCCTCGGAAGATGCACCCGAACTGGCCCGCGATCTGGACTGGTTGGAGGGCGAATGTGCGTCCTTTGCCACTGATTATGAGGGTAAGCTGGCCGAATTGGACGCAGCTGGACTACTGACCTGCGTGCTGCGCAACGAAAAGATCAACGCCATCGCCGGGCGGATCATGTCCTTTGCCGGATTGCGCTATTACCAACTGACCACCGACGCGGATCGCGCCAAGTTCCTGTCTGACATGCAGGAGAAGATCACCGTCTTCACCACGCCTCTGGTGTTCTTCACGCTGGAACTGAATCGCATCGACGATGACGCGCTGGCTGCTCATTTTGCCGCCAATGCCGATCTGGCGCGATACGAGCCCGTGTTCCGTCGCATTCGCGCGATGAAACCCTATCAACTGTCTGATGAGTTGGAAAAATTCCTGCACGACCTCGGCGTTGTCGGCGACGCGTGGGAACGCCTATTCGACGAAACAATCGCGGGCCTGACCTTCACCGTCGATGGTGAAGAGCTGAACATCGAAGGTACGCTGAACCTGCTGACCGAGCAGGATCGCGCCAAGCGTGAAGCCGCAGCGCGCGAACTCGCCAACGTTTTCCAAAGCAATATCAAAACCTTCGCGCGCGTGCACAATACGCAGGCCAAGGAAAAAGAAATCGTTGACCGCTGGCGCAACATGCCAACTGCTCAGACTGGTCGCCACCTGTCGAACGATGTCGAGCCCGAAGTGGTCGAAGCCCTGCGCGAGGCCGTTGTGGCCGCCTACCCCAAGCTGAGCCATCGTTACTACGAACTGAAACGCAAATGGCTTGGTCTGGACGTGATGCAAGTGTGGGACCGTAATGCTCCGTTGCCGATGGAGGACACCCGCATCGTCGATTGGTCCGAGGCCGAGAAGACGGTGATGGACGCCTATAACGCGTTTGATCCTCGGATGGGTGAGATCGCAGCTCCCTTCTTCTCGAAGGGTTGGATCGATGCGGCCGTGAAGCCCGGAAAAGCCCCCGGCGCATTTGCGCATCCCACCGTGACCGAAGTTCATCCCTACGTGATGCTCAACTATCTGGGCAAACCGCGCGATGTGATGACCTTGGCGCATGAATTGGGCCACGGCGTGCATCAGGTATTGGCCGCCGATCAGGGCGAGATGCTTTCATCGACCCCGCTGACCTTGGCCGAAACTGCTTCGGTCTTTGGTGAAATGCTGACCTTCCGCAAAATGCTGGATCAGGCCGAGACAGCGGAACAGCGCAAGGTGCTTCTGGCCGGCAAAGTCGAGGATATGATCAACACGGTCGTTCGCCAGATCGCCTTCTATGACTTTGAATGCAAACTGCACGCCGCCCGTCGTGAGGGCGAGCTGACACCAGACGATATCAACGCCCTTTGGATGAGCGTTCAGGCTGAAAGCCTTGGCCCCGCATTCGAATTCATGGACGGGTACGAGACTTTCTGGGCCTATATCCCGCACTTCGTCCACTCGCCGTTCTACGTCTATGCCTATGCCTTCGGTGATGGCCTCGTGAACGCGCTGTATTCGGTCTACGAAAGCGGTGCGGACGGGTTTGAGGACAAGTATTTCGAAATGCTGCGCGCCGGTGGCTCCAAGCACCATAAAGAGCTTCTGGCCCCGTTCGGACTGGACGCCAGCGACCCTGAGTTCTGGGACAAAGGCCTGTCGATGATCTCGGGCTTTATTGACGAACTGGAAGCGATGGAAAGCTAATGTTGAAAGGCAGCCTGTATGGCTGCCTCATTTCTCTTTGGCGGATTTCATGGTCGTCACGAAAATGGCCGTAACAATCAATGCTGCGCCGACAATCGCAAGCGGTGTGATCGTTGCGCCCAGAAACAGTGTCGAGTTGACAAAGGTGAACACAACCGAGGCGGCGAATAGCAACGTCGCCGTCAATGTCGACACGCGGGCGGCGGCCTCGTACCAAAGATAATAGGCAAGCGCGGTCGGCAAAACGCCCAGAAGGATCAAGAAGATCACGTCGTTTGCGGTCGGCATCTGAATAGAAAAAGCCGCCAGTGGCACCAGCAAAACGCCCGAACACAAAAAGATGCCAAACAGAAAGTTCAATCTTTCGGCAGTGGTCTCGGATGACTGCATCGCGCGGCTGCTGGAAATCAGGAACACCGCCCAGCTAAGTCCCGCCCCGATTTCCATCAGATCGCCCAGCAGGGGTTCTCCCCCGCCTTGAAAATCCCGATAGACGGTCAGAAACACACCGAGGATCGCCAGCAGGGTCGCCAATACATCAGTCCGGCCAACGGTGGTATCCGCGAAGAAATACAGAAATATCAACACGAAGAACGGCGCGGTATTCTCAAGCACCATCGCATTAGCAGCACCTGTATGTTCCAAACCTATGTGGAACAGGATATAGTTCACCACCGTCGACAACACCGCCAGCCGGAAGTTCCAATCCCTGTACTGGATCGAAACCCGTGCGCCCATCACCCGCAACATGCAGTAAATCGCAAAAGCAGCAATGAACAGGCGAGACACGGCAATCTGTAACCCGCCGAGATCACTAGTCAAATATCGCACGATAACGCTGTGCGTGCCCCATAGAAACGCGGCTAGGAACCCAAGAACCAACCCGTTTTGCAGTACTGATCTCTGCGGCTGATCCTTCACCGGGTGCTCCTCGCGTTATTTCAACTGACTGTCTTTCGAACCCCGCCGATTGATCCCGCCGCGAGATTTGAAGCTGCTGTCACGCTCTTGCTGGCAATCCAGGCACAGCTTTACGCCGGGCAGAGCAAGGCGGCGTTTTTCGGGGATCGGTTCTTCGCATTCGGCACAATGGGTCAGGCTTTCGCCCACAGGTCGCTTTTGCGCCTGCATCCGCGCCAGTTCATCTGAAATCGACGCTTCGATCTGTTCACTCACCGCGCCATCGCGCGCCCAGCCGCCTGCCATTTAGCCCTCCTGATCCGGTCGGGACAGGATACGCGAGACACCACAGGCGTGGCAAGCTAGAGCGAAACGGCGGCGTCAAAGACCTGATCGATAACCTCTTGTGTGCCCCTCACGAATTCCAACGAACAGGGATATTCAACCCCTTCGCGAACCGATCGGCAGAACGCTTCGACCTGCAATTGATAGTGGTTGTCCGCAGGAAACCGGGGCACCAGAACCTCAAGGCCCGGTCGGTGCAGTTCAACCCGCGCCTCGCCGAACACACGGGCATTGAACGGAGCGGTTAGACGGATCATGCCACCTTCTCCGTGAAACACCATTTCCTGATGTGGATGCATGCGTGTTGAGACGTAGGCGGAATAGGTAAATTCGGGAAACTGCGCGCGTATTTCGGTGAAGACATCCACGTCATTTTCCCACCGGATCGCACCGCTGACCAAGACCGGCTCTTGCCCAGTCGCAAACCGAGCGCTGCCGATAACATACACCCCGATGTCACGCAGCCCGCCCCCACCGGTTTCCGCACGGTTGCGGATGTTGCCCGTGTCCGCCCGGTTGTCATAGCTGAACGCCCCGGTGACATGGACCAGCCGGCCGATCGCTCCGTCCGCGATCAGTTTACGGGTCAGATGCCACTGAGGGTGATGCACGATCATATATGCTTCGGCAGCCAGCAAACCCGTCTGGTCCCTCTTTGCGATCAGCGCGTCAAATTCATCAGCCCGCATGGTCATCGGCTTTTCGCACAGCACATGCTTGCCCGCATCCAGCGCCTTCAGGCTCCATTCGACGTGAAGATGGTTGGGCAGCGGGATGTACACCGCCTCAATCTCAGGATCGGCTAGCAATGCCTCATAGCTGCTGTAGACATTCAAATCAGGGCAATATCTGGCAAAGGGCTCGGCCTTGGCCGGATCCGAGGTCGCCAACCCCGCCAGCCGCGCGCCCTCTGCCGCATGGATGGCGGGCGCCATGTGTTGTCGTGCGAATCTGGCTGCACCCAGAACACCCCAATTGACCGGTTTATGCATGCGCCCCCCCCAAAAATTGATGTAACCCGCTCACGGCGAGCTCAATGTAATTCAGTTCCTGATCTGTCTATCAACCACCTGCCAATAAGTCAGTCCTTTCTCTATCTATTTGAAAATCATACGCCTCGGTAAATTTTTTGATGAGATTAAAAAACCCCGATAACCTTATACTTTATATCGATAATCTAAAATCGATCGGCGTCAAACCTGCCCTCGCAAATCAGTTTTGTTGATCCAGTCTAATACTGCCGCCGTAGCTTAAACATCGACTGAATCATGCTCGGATGGTGCTCTGGCAACATCCGGAGCAACGGCAAACAGGGTGGGAGGCTTACTGAAATGCCAGCAACACATACGATTACAGGAACAGTGCTAAAAAGCGGTGTTCCCGGAACGTTTGACAGCGACAATCAGGATTTCGACATTCTCCGCGAAGCGGTTATTGCAGCCGGGCTGGCGGAAACGCTGGACAATCCTGAGGCAGAACTGACCGTCTTTGCCCCAAATGACGCCGCCTTTATTACTCTGGCACAAACGCTTGGGTATAAAGGGGATGACGAGGCTGGAGCATTGGGCCACATCATCAAGGCGCTCACCCTGCTTGGCGGCGGAGACCCCATCCCTTTGCTAACCAACATTTTGAAGTATCACGTGGTCGATGGTGAGTTCGACAGCACCACAGTGGTCGGTCTAGGCGACGGGGCTGAAATCCAAACTCTGCTTGGGTCGTCAGTCGAACTGAACCTTGAAAGCGATCCCCCCAGTCTGGGCGATGCCGATCCGGGCATCGACGATCCCGGCTTGATCGCGTTCGACGTGGATGCGTCAAACGGTATCATTCACGTACTTGACGGCGTACTTCTACCCGTCTCGGTGTCGGGCATTCTGGGCAAAAAGAACACGGACTTTATCCTAGGTGACAGCAGCGATGAATTCATCTTTACCGGACGCGGCAAAGACTTTGTTCACGGTGATGGTGGCAATGACGTGATCAACACCGGCTCGGGCAATGATGTGGCGCTTGGCGGTGCCGGGAACGACATAATCTTCGGGGGGCGCGGAAAGGATATTCTGCGTGGCGATGAAGGCCATGACAAAATCTTCGGAGGCCGAGGGAAAGACATCATCGACGGCGGCGAAGGCAATGACAAACTCTTTGGTGGGCGCGGTAAGGACACGTTTGTGTTCGATGAAGGCGACGGTCACGACTGGATTGTCGATTTCCGCGTCGGCAAGGACAAGATCGACCTGTCCGAATACGATGGCATTACCAGCTTTGAGGACATCGAAGACGATATCGACGGTAAGTTCTTCGGGACCAAGATCGAATTGGACGACGGAGACAGCATCTATCTATCAGGCGTCTGGGCAAGCCACCTGTCCGAGTCCGATTTCATTTTCGCATAACAAAAAAAATCAGCCCGCTCATATGGCGGGCTGATATCAGTCTGGGGTTAGTTTGAACCCAGCATACCTTTTTCGCGCGCAAGCTCTCGCATCTTCTTTTGCAGCTTCTCGAACGCGCGCACTTCGATCTGACGAATACGTTCACGGCTGACATTGTACTGCGTGCTCAGCTCTTCCAGCGTAACAGCCTGGTCCATCAGACGGCGCTGAGTCAGGATGTCTTTCTCGCGATCGTTCAGAACATCCAGCGCAGCAGCGAGCAATTCGCGCCGGGCTTCCAATTCATCGCGCGCCTCGTAGTCACCAGCCTGATCGGCATCTTCATCTTCCAGCCAATCCTGCCACTGCATGGTGCCTTCGCCTTCGGACCCCACGGTCGCGTTCAGCGACGCATCGCCACCGGACATCCGACGGTTCATGCTGATCACTTCTTCCTCGGTCACTCCGAGGTCTTCTGCAATCTTGGCCACGTTTTCAGGACGCAAATCACCCTCTTCCAGCGCGCCAATGCGTGCCTTTGCTTTACGCAGGTTGAAGAACAGCTTTTTCTGCGCTGATGTTGTACCCAGTTTCACCATCGACCACGACCGAAGGACGTATTCCTGGATCGAAGCGCGGATCCACCACATGGCATAGGTCGCCAGCCGGAAGCCTTTTTCGGGGTCGAATTTCTTGACCGCCTGCATCAGGCCCACATTGGCCTCGGAAATCACCTCGGCCTGCGGCAGGCCATAACCGCGATATCCCATGGCGATCTTGGCCGCCAGACGCAGGTGTGACGTGACCATTTTATGCGCGGCCTCGGTATCCTGTTCCTCGACCCAGCGCTTGGCCAGCATATATTCTTCCTCCGGCTCCAGCAGAGGAAACTTGCGAATCTCCTGCATATAGCGGTTCAGCCCACCCTCGGGTGTCGGCGCTGGAAGATTTGAGTAATTTGCCATTTATTTCTGCCCCTTGGACAAATGTTTAAGCCCTTAACATGGGATATGGGTACCAGACCCAATACATTCAAGAGGATCTGTTAACAGTCTGAGATTAACCCTATGTAAAGGAAAGCTGAAAAGGCCTTTTTCACAAGCCTTTGCAGTTTATTTCAGTGGTTTTCTGAGATTTTCCAGCAGGTCCGCCATATCCTGCGGCAGCGGGGCTTCAAAACGTAATGCCTGGCCCGAAACCGGGTGTTCGAAGCCTAACACTGCTGCGTGCAGAGCTTGGCGGGGGAAAGCCTGCACCACCTCGGCGGCCTCGGGCGTGAATGACCGCGCAGCCAGTTTGCGCTTTCCGCCGTAAACCGGGTCTCCGACAAGCCCGTGGCCGGCATGGGCCATATGGACACGGATTTGATGCGTTCGGCCCGTCTCAAGCCAGCATTCGATCAGAGAGAGGCTGCCCGGCGTTCCAAAAACCTCGACAATCCGTGCGCGCGTTACCGCATGGCGCCCACCGTGAAACAACACAGCCTGCTTTTGTCGATCGGTCTTGTGCCGTGCCAGCTGTGTCGCCAGACGCATGATGTTGCCCGGCTCAAAGCTGACACCCTTGATCCCGCGCAGACGTGGATCATTGGCATCAGGCACGCCATAGCAAATCGCGCGATAATAACGCTCGACACTATGCGCCTCGAACTGAGCGGCCAGCCCGTGATGCGCCGCATCTGACTTGGCCACCACCAGCAATCCGCTGGTCTCCTTATCGATCCGGTGCACGATGCCCGGACGCTTGACGCCGCCCACGCCTGAAAGATCATCACCACAATGATGCAGCAACGCATTCACCAGCGTCCCGTTCGGAGACCCCGGAGCCGGATGTACCACCATTCCCGCAGGTTTGTTGATCACGATCAGATCGTCATCCTCAAAGACGACCTCCAGCGGGATATCTTCGGGACCGATGTGGCTGTTCTCAGCCTCGGCCACGGTGATCCCGATCTGCGCACCTTCGGCAATCTTGGCTTTGGGGTCTTCGACTACCGCACCATCGACAGTCACGGCCCCTTCATTGATCAGTCGGGCCAGCCGGGTGCGCGACAGGTTCTCTTCCGCTGGCACATCCCGCGCAAGCGCCTTATCAAGGCGGGGCGGCGGAGCGGCCGCGATATGAAACTCTATCAGGCGGGTGCCCATGACTGTCCCTTCCGAACCTCAGGAACCGCAGGAAACACCGCAGCTTCGACTGCTGCGGCGGATGGTCATGCTGTTGACCGCGGTAATGATTGGCGGGGTTCTAGTGACATTCGCCTTGATTGTCATCCGCCTATCGGACCGAACTCCGACTCTGCCGGATCAGATAGACCTGCCGGATGGTGCAAAGGCCCAGGCCGTGACCATCGGCAACAACTGGTATGCGATCGTGACCGACGACAATCGCATTCTGATCTTCGACAAGACGACCGGAAAACTGCGCCAAGAGGTTACGCTGAACTAGTTTACGCCTGACTCGAAAGTCGATTCAGTTGATTGGTGAACCGCTTGTGGGGCGGATACAGGTCGCGCGCTTTCTCAAGATAGGGGCGTGCCTTGTTCTTGTTGCCGCGACGCATGTGAATCTGGCCCGCCATGCCCTGAATGACTACGGTGACTTCATCCAGATCGGCAGCTTTCAGAATGAACTTTTCACCCTGACCGGTCTTGCCCGTCCGCTCTAGCAAGCGCCCCATGGCAAACAGAAGAAACGGGCTTTCCGGGTCACAAGCTAGCGCCTCTAACATCGCTCGATGCGCAGCTACGGTATCGCCTTCTACTTCGTAAAGTTCGGACAGCCGCTTTTGGTACAAGGCACTTTCCGGCACTCCAGCCACGATCTGGCGGATTTTATCGATCGCCTGAGCTCCGGATATTTCCCCTAGATGCCTCTGTAGTATCACCCTCGCGCCCAACAATCGCGGGTCGTCTGCTGGTACGTCGTGAACCTCATCGAGTGAGGTTGAAAGCGCTTCCAATCTTTGTTGGTGATCAAAGATACGACTTGCGCGTTGATCCAGCGCCAACTCGGCCCAATCCAAGCGTATGAAATCGAAGTTGCAAGGACGCCTGACAACAACCTTGCGCTGAACCAGATACAGGTTATTGAACGGTGAAAATCGGCGTTGCCGAACGACCTTCTGCAACGACCAATCCACAGGCGGCATTAGCCTAAGCGCAAGTTGGGCGCGGTAGAGCATTCTGGACCCCAGCACCACAACATCCGGCCGTAAGGGTTTGGACCAGAACGCTTTAGCAAAGTGCAGCGTCGCCGCACCGCGCTTGCCCTGCATGCCAAGAACAGCGCCGCGCAACGCGCACAAAACAGAATAGTCTTCGGGCCAGAGATGCGGGTTCTGCAATCCCTCTTTGGCATGTGCCTCGCTTTCCTGCCACTTCGACAGGTAAAAACAGTTCAGGGATTGCAGAAGTGGCATAAAGGCGTTGTCGGCCCCGGCGTCCAGAATAGGTTTCGCACTATCATACGCCTCTTCGCAGCGATCCTGCGCTGACAGATATTGCACCGCCTTTGAATAGATATGCGCCGCCTCTGAGGGATTTGGAAAGGCCGATGGCCCCTTCGCAACCCGTTCGATGAACCGCGCATTGGCCGCCTGCATCTCATCCTTGGACAATACATCG
Organism: Ruegeria sp. D6; assembly: GCF_056534365.1. Lineage (NCBI taxonomy): Bacteria > Pseudomonadati > Pseudomonadota > Alphaproteobacteria > Rhodobacterales > Roseobacteraceae > Ruegeria > Ruegeria sp. D6. The sequence continues at coordinate 1,365,221 of NZ_JBQFPH010000001.1, forward strand.
CGGAACACTTTACGCTGCTGCCCCGAAATCCGGGCTGCAGCCATTGAAAAGCCAGATATGTGTGGCGCAATCACCTGATCCGCCCGTGACATCGCAAAAAGCTCCAGAAAGTCCCGCTGCGCCCGGGTCAGAGCCGACAGATCAGCGATATCCGACATCTGCATGAGCTCCGGAAACCGTTGCTTGAAACGGTCTATCACCTCTGGCTGATCCGAAAACATGATCGCCGTCTGGCCCTTGGATTTCTCCAGATGGGCCTCGTAAAACTCGTCAGGTTCGATCTTGGCGGGCCAGATCGAATGCTTCCATGGTAATCCGTTCAGGATTTCTCCGCGCCGAATGTGGTAAGCCGAAACCCCCTGCCCCGAGAGCTTCTGATCCGCGCGATCCATGATCTGACGAACCTCATCCACAAATCCTACGCTTTGTATGAAATCGCGATAGCGGGGATGGATGGTTTCGATCTCTTCCCACGGGAAGACCAATATCTCGTTCGCTTCTTCGACCAGAACCGAACGGCCAGAAGCCAAATGGTCGATCAGCCGCTCGGGCGATGGATCGTGTTGGAAGGCCCAAATTGGCAGAGCGGTCGCGCTTATCGTGTCGAACTCTGCCTGATCAAGGAAATGCGCATCCATCCAGTCTTTGGTGAATAACTCCTCGGGATGATCCAACTCCGGCGCATTGGCGCCTTGCGGGAACCAGTTCACCCGGTAGTCTGTCCCAAAGTCTTCGGCCAGACGGATACAGGTCAGGATCATCAGCAGGCGCGCGCCCAAACAATCCGTACGCTGACCAATGAAAACGCCACGCGTTTGGATCATTGCGCGATCCGGGTGGTCAATGCCGTGCCAATTATTCCAATTATCTGATACATACAGACATTCCCAAACCACGTTCGCCTAAGGTCTTACACAACCGCTACAGATGAGGCGAGATGCGAAAAACGCGGTGTTTCGCAATTTGTTGCAACACAAGGTTAAGCAACCACCGGACGGGCCTGCGACAAGTCCGTAGAAATGCGAATGGCCTGCGAGATCAAGTTTAGGCGCGCGATTGAGCGCTGGGAAATGATATCCGCCGGAATGCGTGTGGCCGCTGCCAAGGCGCCCGTCAGTGAAACGCCGACATCCGTTGTCAACACGCGCAGCGCGGTGGTCAGGTTCAGATCGGCCCCGGCCAGGGTTCCATCCGGTAAGGTCAGCCTGCTGTTTTCACGTTGGATGACACGCCCTTCCAGCTTGAATTCCCGCAGATCCGTTCCAGCAACGGCCATCGCGTCGCTCACCAGAAACAGATGCCCCGGCCCCTGTTTAGCTGCAAAGGCGGTGCGCATCGACTGCGGGTGAACATGGATTGCATCCGCTATCAACCCGGCAGACATCGCACCGCTGGACAAGACTGCGCCAACCAGCCCCGGTTCGCGGTTGCCCAACTGACTCATCGCGTTAAACAAATGGGTGGCGCAGTGCGCGCCCGCCTGTGCGTAAGCCACACAGGTCTGAAACTCGGCATCACTGTGCCCCAACGACACGATGACCCCCGCCTTGCTGAGCGTTTCGACCTGAGCAATCGTGACACTTTCAGGCGCAAGCGTGACCATCAATGCAGGCAACGCCCCTGCCGCTTCTATCAGCTGTGCAAGATCAGCGTCCTGCATCCGGCGGATCAGCCCGCCGTCATGCGCGCCCTTGCGTCGCACCGAGAGATGCGGCCCCTCAAGATGCAAGCCGACAATCCCCTGAACTCCGCGCTGAATGGCAAGAGAAGCAGCAGAAATGGCAGCCGTTGTCTTTTCGGGCGTGTCCGTGATCAGCGTCGGAAGGATCGACGTCGCGCCAAGCTTGCGATGAGCCGCCGCAATACGCTGTAATGTCTCGACCGATGGATCGTCGTTGAACATGACGCCTCCGCCGCCATTCACCTGCAAATCTACATAGCCGGGGCTTAAAATATCGCCCGACAGATCCTGAACCATCTCATCCGAAGGCAACTCGGCTTCGGGCAAAATACTGTCGAGCAGCCCGCCGACGAAACGGGCGGCGTGGCCGTCCTTCAGGGTTTTACCATCAAAGATAAGCCCGCCCGCGAAGGTGATCGTCGCATCGGTCATACCGTCTCCGTCACTTTCCGCAGGTGACGCGGTGCATCGGGATTGATGCCCCGGCGCGTGGCCACAGTTTCGACCATACCGTAGAACGAAGCGATTGAGGCTACCGGATCTGTCATCCAGTGCGTGGTGCGGACATGTGGTAGCCTCACGGCATCAGACACCTGATTGGTCGTTGCGAAGACTTTTGCGCCCTTAGCTGCGAGCGCATCGGCGACTTCGGCGATGTTGGCCTCAGCCGCGTCTCCGGACGAGAACGCAATCACCGGAAAGCCCTGATCCACGATCGAAACCGGGCCATGCAGAACTTCGGCCGAGGAATAGCTTTCCGCATGAATCTGGCAGGTTTCCTTGAATTTCAGCGCCGCCTCATTCGAAATTGCCCAGGACATCCCACGTCCCAACGTGAACAGGGATTGTCCATCGACTGCCTCGACCACCGCGCTCCAATCGCAGGTGATCGCCCGCGATAAATCTTCCGGCAATTTGTGAATTGCAGCCAGCAAAGTGTCATCACCCTTTACCTCGGCCAACAGCCAAAGCCCGGCGACCAGAGAGGTGACGAAAGTCTTGGTGGCAGCCACGCTAAGTTCGGGGCCTGCAAGGATGGGCAGAGCCGAGGTGGCGTTCTGGGCCAGTGCAGACGTGGTATCGTTCGTGATCGCCACCGAATACGCGCCGCCTTCTGTCAGGGACTTCGTCAGCTGTACGATGTCGGGGCTTTGACCCGATTGGGATACCGAAATACACAGCGCACCGGGGCATCGCATATCGACCCCGTAGATCGATTTCACGCTCGGCCCAACCGAGGCCATGGGCAGGCCCAGCAGCAGTTCCGAAGCGTATTTCAGATAGCTGCAAGCATGGTCCGACGAACCTCGCGCAACCGAAATCAGGAAGCCGGGATCGTGCGCGCGGATCGCGCTGGCCGTCTTTGTAATCGCCGTGGCACCATCAGTGAGAAGCCGATCAACGGCAAAAGGTATCTCATTGATTTCCTGCCGCATTTGAGTTGTATCGCTGGACATGAGCCCCGCCTTTCAGGTTGACAGACGCAGCTCTGCTACGAAATCGTAGGCATCGCCGTGATAGATGGATCGGGTCAGTTCAGCAACGCGCCCGCTTTCTAGGTATGAGGTCCGCTGAATGCGCAGCCCCGCCGTACCTTCTGCAACATCAAGCAAGCCAGCCTCGGTTGCTTCGAGATTGATGGCCGAGATTTTCTGGATCGCACGCACCGGGCGATTGCCCGAGTGTTCGAGAAAGGCGTAGAGCGATCCGGTAACCTCAGTCGGGTTAGGTAATATATCCAGCGGCAACGCCGCGCGTTCCAGCGCCATCGGTCGCCCGCCAGCCGCGCGCAGACGATGAATGCGGGCGACCTGATCACTCGCCGATAGGCCCAGCGCCAGCATCTCATCAGGTGACGGCAGGAATATTCCGCGCTCCAACCAGGTTGAGGTCGTTTCAAAACCCCGCCGCTCCATGTCTTCGGTGAACGAAGTCAGGTGCGACAGCGACTGCTCAACCCGCGCAACGGGTTGGCGCACGAAAGACCCCGAGCCCTGCCGCTGTTCGATCGCGCCCTTGCGCACAAGTTCCTGAATGGCCTTACGGACCGTCACCCGCGACAGGTCCGTCAGTTCGGCAATCTCGCGCTCGGGCGGGAGTGAACTGTTCGGGGCCAGAATACCCTCTTCGATCCCCTGCTCCAGCCGCTGCCGCAACTGCACGTAACGCGGACCGGCAGTCTGACCCAGCCAACCCTCGGGCCGCAAGAAGTCAGCAACGCTCATGTCGGGTCTCCTTTTGAAAGGCGTGGGCCAACGCGATGGCACCGGTCAACGGATCGCCCAGCGGGTCGGCCAATTCCTGTTGCATCTGTGCGGGAAGAAATTCCGCGTATTGCGGGCCGATGCCGCCGGTCAGGCAGATCGAAAGGCCGGGCATCCAGCCCATCGCCAACATCTGATCTGTCAGATATTGTGCACTATCCTCCATGATCGACAGCGCAAGTGCATCTCCTTGCTTTGCGTGTTGCGTGACAACAGGCGCCAGCGCTCCGAACTCGGTAGGCGACATCTTGGAGGCGGTCCTGACAATCCCAGCAGCGCCATCAAAACGCGACAACAGGCTGTCCGCCAATTCAGACGCAGGCTTCAGAGCGTCCACAAAGTCAAGCGTACAGGCCAAAGCCCGCCGCCCAACCCATTGCGCCGAGGCCTGATCCCCGAGAACAGGTCCCCAGCCCCCGGCAAATGACCTGCAATCCCCATTCTGGACCGCCAGAAAAGAACCCGTTCCGCAATGCGCTACGAATCCGTCTTTCGAGCCCAACGCACCACGTAATGCGGCGGGCCTGTCATCTTCAATCAGAACATGGTCAAATGGCAGCTTTTCTGCCAGCCGATCAGCCAGCGCGCGCCCCGTGATACCGGCCAGCCCCAAGTAGGCTGGCGCACGAGCGATTTGAGTTGCCTCTAGTCCGGCACGTCGGGCCAAAGCAGCAATTCCGTGCATCAACTCAGCGCAGGCTGCGTCAAAATCGGTTGATACATTTGACGCACCAACCTCGACACACTGAACCGCAGAGCCGTCTGAAACAGCAAGACGGCAGCGTGTTCCACCGCCATCAGCGGCCAGCACAATGGTATCAGAAGGGCGACTCATGGAGATACCTTTATAATACCTATTTCTAATTTTGAAGACCAAATTCCACAATAATGCAGTAATAGTTGTCTAAATCTTGAAAATAGTGGGTATAAAAATAAAATGGTAGACTAATGGTATCTAAAAGGTATGATATTCAAAATCTCGGGGGAGAATCACGTGACCAAGCCAGTTACCGAACAGCTACATCAAGACGCGATCGGACTTGACGCCCGACCGCTGACTGAGGTAGCCGAGCTGCTGGCCCGCTCGCAAGCCGACGCTGCCGCTGCCCCGCTTTCCTCGCTGCCCACCCTCTGCGCAGGCGCAAAAGCTATGGCGCAATCCATCCGATCGGGCGGGGTTTTGCGCTATTTGGCGGCAGGCTCTTCCGGCTTGATGGCCGCCTCGGATGCGCTGGAACTGGGGGGAACTTTTTCGATACCAGCCCGCCAGATTCGCATCCACATGGCAGGTGGATTGCCCTCAGGGGTAGAGATGCCGGGAGATGTCGAAGATGCCACCGACAGCCTTGCCCGAGACCTGGCCGATCTTTCTGCCAAAGACACCTTGATCACCGTCTCGGCCAGCGGAACCACACCGTACACAACCGCAGCAGCGCGGATCGCGCGGGACAGAGGCGCCACAGTTATCGGCATTGCCAATAACGGGGGCACCGAACTGTTGCAGCTTTCTGACCATCCAATCCTGCTTTCCACACCACCTGAACTGATCTCGGGCTCTACCCGCATGGGCGCTGGTACAGCGCAGAAAATCGCACTGAACATGCTTTCGACGCTGATGGCGATGGAGCTGGGGCATATTCAGGACGGCATGATGATCAATTTGCGCGCTGACAATGACAAGCTACGCGCCCGAGCCAACGGGATCGTCTGTCAGTTGACCGGTGTTTCCTCCGCGCAGGCTACAAAGGCGTTGACTGCGGCAGAGGGCAACCTCAAATGCGCGGCCCTTTTGGCTGTAGGCGCAGGGTCCCTGGACGCGGCGCAAGCAATGCTAAGCAACACCGACGATCACCTCCGCCCTGCGCTGGAGCGGATGAAACAAAACCAAGAAACCATCAACCTGGGAGATATCAAATGACACGCAAAGTTCTGAGCCTTGCCATGATGAGCACGGCGCTGGTCACAAGCGCCTATGCGCAAGAGGCCACTTTGACCATCGAAAGTTGGCGAAACGACGATCTGGCGTTGTGGCAGGAAAAGATCATTCCGGCGTTCGAGGCCGAGAATCCCGGCATCAAAGTAATATTCTCGCCCTCTGCACCGGCAGAATACAACGCTGTCTTAAACTCAAAGCTCGAGGCCGGATCGGCTGGCGATCTGATTACCTGCCGTCCGTTTGATGCCTCGCTTGCACTATACGAGTCGGGGCACCTGACCGATCTGTCTGATCTTGAGGCCATGGGAAACTTCTCGGACGTGGCCAAATCTGCGTGGCAAACCGATGACGGTTCAGCCAGTTTCTGCGTCCCGATGGCGTCAGTGATTCACGGCTTCATCTACAACAAAGATGCGTTCAATGAGTTGGGCATCGAAGTTCCAACTACCGAAGCTGAGTTCTTTGCCGCCCTCGATAAGATCAAGGAAGACGGTACCTATATCCCGATGGCGATGGGCACCAATGACCAGTGGGAAGCCGCAACGATGGGCTATAACAACATCGGCCCGAACTACTGGAAGGGTGAAGAAGGTCGTCAGGCGCTGATCAAAGGCGAGCAGAAGCTAACCGACCCCCAGTGGGTCGCCCCGTATGCGACACTGGCCAAGTGGGCCGACTATCTCGGCGACGGGTATGAAGCGCAAACCTATCCCGACAGCCAGAACCTGTTCACGCTGGGTCGTGCAGCGGTCTATCCAGCAGGCAGCTGGGAAATCTCGGGCTTCAACACGCAGGCCGATTTCGAAATGGGCGCCTTTAAGCCACCGGTCCAGAACGCGGGCGACACCTGCTATATTTCGGACCACACCGATATCGGCATCGGCATGAACGCGGCGAGCGAAAACCAAGAAGCTGCACGCACCTTCCTGGCTTGGGTCGCAAGCCCGGAGTTCGCCAGCATCTTCGGTAACGCCCTACCCGGCTTCTTCCCGCTGTCCAGCACTCCGGTCGAGCTGGAAGATCCACTGGCCAAGGAAATCGTCGGTTGGCGGGATGAGTGCGAAAGCACAATCCGCTCGACATACCAAATCCTGTCGCGCGGCACGCCGAACCTCGAAAACGAGACTTGGGGTGCATCCGTTGCAGCCATCAAGGGTGCCGAGACACCCGAAGCACTGGGTCAGCAACTGCAAGACGGTCTGGCCAGCTGGTACGCACCGCATCAGTAACAACTAGGCCACTCACACCGGACGCGGCTACCGCGTCGCGTCCGGACCTTTCCCCCGGAGATTCCCATGCAGACCCGCCGCATACGCTGGCACATTGCCGTTTTCCTCGCCCCTGCGGCGCTGGTCTACACGGCAGTGATGATCTTCCCCTTGTTCAACACACTGCGCCTCGCACTGTTCTCCGAGGTTGATCAGACACGTATCTACGTGGGCTTGCAGAATTTCCGCACCCTGTTCTTCGATCCGATCTGGTCCGAGCAGTTCTGGAACGCTTTGGGCAACAACTTCTGGTTCTTCCTGATCCACATGCTGGTTCAGAACCCCATCGGCATCGCTTTGGCCGCGCTTTTGTCGCATCCACGCTTGCGGTTTGCCGCGCTCTATCGGTCCGCGATCTTCATTCCGACCATTCTGAGCTTTGTGATCGTCGGTTTCGCGTGGAAGCTGATATTGTCCCCGCTTTGGGGCATCGCACCTTCAATGCTGGACGCCATTGGTTTGAAGTCGCTGTTTGCACCATGGCTGGGCAAGGAAGAATACGCGCTGACAACACTGGCACTTGTCTCGGTCTGGCAATTCGTCGGCATCCCGATGATGTTGATCTACGCCGCCCTGCTGTCGATCCCCGAAGAGATCCTTGAAGCCGGAGAAATAGACGGCATCACCGGTGCTTCGGCGTTCTGGAAGATCAAGCTGCCGTTGATCATTCCCTCGATTGGCATCATCTCGATCCTGACTTTCGTCGGCAATTTCAACGCGTTCGACCTGATCTATGTCTCGCAGGGCGCGCTGGCGGGCCCAGATTTCTCAACCGACATCCTCGGCACCTTCATGTACCGCACGTTCTTCGGCTTCCAACTGCAATTGGGCGACCCGCATATGGGCTCCGCTATCGCAGGCGCCATGTTCGCCATCATTCTCGTGGGTGTCTGCATCTACCTCTTCGGCATCCAGACCCGGATGCGCCGGTATCAGCTGTGAGGGTGAACGCATGAACAAAGCACGCCATAACCCGCTGAACACGGCTGCCATGCACGGGGCGCTGATCCTCTATACCCTGATCGCCCTGTTCCCGGTCTTCGTGATCATCATCAACAGCTTCAAAACCCGACGCTCGATCTTCCGCGAGCCGCTCGCCATGCCCGATGCCGAAAGCTTTTCTCTCATCGGTTACCAGACGGTTATGAAACAAGGGGATTTCTTCCTTTATTTCCAAAACTCGCTGATCGTGACCGTGGTGTCGCTGGCCTTCGTTCTGCTGTTCGGCGCCATGGCTGCCTTTGCCCTGAGCGAATACAAATTCAAGGGCAACACTCTGATGGGCCTCTATCTGGCGCTTGGGATTATGATCCCGATCCGCATCGGCACCGTGGCGATACTTGAGATGATGGTGGCAACCGGGTTGGTGAACACCCTTTGGGCCCTGATCCTTGTCTATACCGCGCAAGGTCTGCCGCTAGCCGTGTTCATCCTGTCAGAATTTATGCGGCAGGTCTCGGATGATCTGAAGAACGCAGGCCGCGTCGACGGGCTGTCCGAATACACCATATTCTTCCGATTGGTCCTACCGCTGGTCCGCCCCGCCATGGCGACCGTGGCCGTGTTCAACATGATCCCCATCTGGAACGACCTCTGGTTCCCGCTGATCCTTGCCCCGGCCGAGGAAACCAAAACACTGACGCTGGGCAGCCAGGTCTTTATCGGCCAGTTCGTCACCGACTGGAACGCGGTTCTGTCGGCGCTCAGCATGGCGATCCTGCCGGTGCTGGTGCTCTATGTCATCTTCTCGCGCCAGCTGATCCGCGGCATTACTTCAGGAGCTGTCAAATGACCAAAGTTCTGATCGCTGGCCTTGGTAATATGGGGCTGAGCCACGCTTTGGCGCACCATCAGCACCCGGACGCTGAAGTCGTGGGGCTGGTGAACCGGTCTGGCCGCGTGGATCATCCTGGCCTGACAGGCTATCCAGCCTATTCTGAGTTTCACACCGCTCTGGCCGAGACCAAGCCCGATCTGGTGGTCGTGGCGACCTACTCCGACAGCCACGCCGATTTCGCCTGCGCGGCGATGGAGGCCGGGGCGCATGTATTTGTCGAAAAGCCGCTAGCGACCACTGTGGCAGATGCCAAGCGCGTTGTCGAAAAGGCCATTGAAACCGACCGCAAACTGGTGATCGGTTACATCCTGCGCCACCATCCTTCGTGGATGCGCCTGATCGCCGAGGCGCGCGACCTTGGCGGGCCTTACGTCTTCCGACTGAATCTCAACCAACAAAGCAGCGGGGCCGATTGGGAAACACACAAAGCTCTGATGCAGACCACCTCGCCCATCGTCGATTGTGGTGTGCATTATGTCGACGTGATGTGTCAGATCACTGACTCCGACCCCGTGCGAGTCCACGGCATGGGCCTGCGCCTAAGCGATGAGATCGCCGAAGACATGTACAACTACGGCCAGTTTCAGGTGGTCTTCGAGGATGGCTCGGTCGGCTGGTATGAGGCCGGTTGGGGCCCGATGATGTCCGAAACTGCGTTCTTCGTGAAAGACATCGTGTCGCCCAACGGCTCGGTCTCGATCACCGATGGAAACAAGGGCGCTTCCGCCGACATCGACGGACACACCAAGGTTGGCGGCCTTCTGGTCCATCGCCCCGATGGCGACCAGACAATCGACATGCCCGATGAGCCCGGCCATCAGCAGCTCTGCGATGCCGAACAAGCCTATATGCTGCGCGCCATCGCCGAGGACATCGACCTGACCCGCCATATGAACGACGCCGTGCAATCGCTGGCCATCTGTCTAGCTGCCGATGAAAGCATCCGCACTGGCCAACCCATTTCGCTGAAAGAGGCACGCACATGACCGCCCTGACGCTGACAAACGTGAACAAGTCCTTCGGCACTGTCGAGGTACTGAAAGATATTAACATCGAAGTCGAAGACGGAGAATTCGTCGTCTTCGTCGGCCCCTCCGGCTGCGGCAAGTCCACCCTGCTACGCGTGATCGCGGGGCTGGAGGACGTGACCTCGGGCGAAGTGCGCATTGGCGGAGAGCTAATGAACCTCACCCCACCCTCCAAACGCGGCATCGCCATGGTGTTCCAAAGCTACGCGCTCTATCCCCACCTGAATGTGCGCAAGAACATGTCGCTGGCACTGAAACAGGAAGGACAGAGCAAGCAGGTCATCGAAGAACGCGTCGCCAAGGCCAGCAAGATGCTGAACCTTGAGCCCTATATCGACCGTTACCCCTCAGAACTGTCAGGCGGCCAGCGCCAACGTGTCGCCATCGGGCGTGCCATTGTGCGTGAACCCAAACTGTTTCTGTTTGACGAACCCTTATCCAATCTGGACGCCGCCCTGCGTATGAATACGCGACTGGAAATCGCCAACCTGCATCAGCAGCTCGATGCATCGATGATCTACGTCACTCACGACCAGACCGAGGCGATGACACTCGCTGACAAGATCGTCGTCCTGCGCGACGGGCGCGTTGAACAGGTTGGCAGCCCGATGGAGCTATATAATAACCCCGCCAACCAGTTCGTCGCGGGTTTCCTTGGCGCTCCGTCGATGAATTTCTTCCCCGCCAGCGTGATCGGCGACAGCGCGGACACAACATTGGGCATCCGCCCAGAGGACTTGTACTTATCCGACGAAGGCCCCCTGACCGCAAACGTGACCCATGTTGAGCATCTGGGTGGAGACACAAACGTGATCGCGATGATGCAAGATCACCAGATCACCGCGCGCCTGTTCGGCCAGCATCAGGTCAACGCTGGTGAATCCGTCCATTTCGGCTACGCCCATGATCGAACCTATCGCTTCAACCAACAGGGCGCCCGTCTCACCTGACAATTTCGGGTAACGATTTCAGGATGTTGGTGCGGTCGAGAAGACACACTGTGTGCAGCAGAGCGTTGCAGGCTGAGGCACGAACAATTTATATTCAACAACTTACCAGAGGCACCGTTGCCAGTCGCCGCATGCTGATGCAGAGAAACGCAAGTCAAATGTGGGGCTAATTGTGGGGCCAAAGGTAAGGAAATGAGTAGAGCAAGAAACAAACTAAGTGCGTCAAAGGTAAAGAACTTTGAAGCTGGAACCCTATACGATGGTGGCGGTCTGCAACTTGAAAAGACATCCCGAAGCTCCGGGAAATGGATCTACCGCTACAGCCGTTTTAGCAAAAGAAGAGATATGGGATTGGGGCCCTATCCCAGCGTTAGTTTGGCTGGTGCCCGCGTGGCGCGTGACCATTGGGAAAGCGTCAAGAACAATGGTTTTGATCCAATTGACGTTAGAGAAGAAGAATTAGCACAAAAGAAAATCGAACAGAGTGCTTTTGATCCGATTTTCGTAGACGCTGTGTCAAACTGCCTCCAACACAATGCGGCCAAATTGAAGAACGGTGGGGTTGCCGGTAGGTGGCGCTCTCCATTGGACACGCATGTAATTCCAAAATTGGGAAAGCGGCGTGTTTCCTCGTTAAACATCCATGACATCATCCAAGTGTTGAAACCAATTTGGAAAAACCACAAACCGACCGCCGACAAAGTAGTTCAAATAACCAGAATGGTATTGAACTTCTGCTTGGATCAAGGCGCCAAAGTAGACCCTCTCATCGTGAATAAAGCGGTAGGCCGTCTCCCAATTGTCAATCATAAGACTGAAAACATCGAAGCCACAACTTGGCAGGACGTGCCCGCCTTGTACCTCCGTTTGAATAAGCCGACGTCGAGCCATCTTGCCCTGAGGTTATTGATCCTGACGGCACAACGGGCTGACAGTGATTGTGGAGCAAAGTTTGACGAGATTGAAGGTAACGTTTGGACCGTGCCGGCGGAGCGCATGAAAAATCCGGAGACCCAAGCGCAGGACTTTCGCGTTCCTTTGTCACCTGAGGCGCTGCGTATTGTAGAGGAATGCAAGAAACGACGAAAAAACGGTTTCCTATTTCCAGGGCACCGGAATAAACCGGTTCATGGGAATGCTCTCCTAAAGGCACTTGATGGCCTAGGAGAACCAGGCCGACCTCACGGTTTTCGAAGCAGTTTCAAAGACTGGCAGCGTGAAAATCGTCCGGGGCTTGAAGCGATTTCGGAATCCTGCCTTGCTCACAAAGTTGGAAACAAGACAGAGCGGTCTTACCAGAGATCAGATTTACTAGAGCCTCGGCGAAGACTGACAACCGAATGGTCAAGTTTTGTGATCGGTAGTGCAGGCTGAATCGCCCGTCAATTCCTGATTCAAGATCTGCTAACTGAACACAACGTTATGGGCAATTCGAAAGCGCGGCCAACTCCACACATACGTGGAGGCTAGAGGGCAACGGTCTTTCGAAAACGCCATTGAAATGCTTGTTCAGTTCTTCTGGCAGAGCGGAAATGTGCTGATGGCTGGCTTGTCGAAGTGTAGCTTTCGGCACACGGCCCAACTTTTCCGATTTGTATAGCCGCTTCGATGCAACCGGGCATCGCTATCATTCGCAGCGGACACACAAACTGATGGATTCTGTTCGTAGAATGTTGCTAAGGTGCACACAATCAGAAGTGTGCAAGGTAAATCAGGCAACAATATGTGGAACTGGGATCAAGGGCGGCTCGACTATTTCCAATTCGACAATTTGAAAAAAATTGCCCGTTTTGCACTCAAAAACGATCTGCGGCAAGCCGGGCGTGACACACTTGTACCCGCGACTGGATTACCGTTTCTACCCGAGCATTACCATCCTTGGCGAAATTACAGCCGCGTCTTCCGTCTTTCCATGATTTGTGCTCAGAAAGGATCCGGTTCAGAAGCGACCCCAATTGCAAAACTTCTTGCTTCTGATGGCTCAATCACAACTGATGAGTACTTTCATTTCCTGGCGGAAGCGACAACGGATCCCTCCCCCGCTCTACAGGGGTGGGACAGTACCGCTGCGCTTCGTTATCCTTTGCTATTTTCCTTAAAGTTTTTGCTGGCGCGTTGCGCTTTAGGGTTTGATACAACCGATATCTCTCAGATTGCAGGCTCATACGAAAAGTCTGGCTTTGTTGGAGATGAAGACCAATCTGCATACATCAAATTGGTCAAAGCAGACCACGACATGACTTCCGTTCCTCGCCAAGCAGCCGAGAGTATCCAAGTCATCGCCCAGATATCCTACTTGTCCTTGGATAAGCGCACCATAACGGTATCGTTAAATCCGCAGGATGCGCTCAACATATTTGAACAGCTTTCCTTGATAGGCGGAACCCCATTACCCGACGGTGCCGACGAGGTCTTCAGGCTAACATCTTTGTTCCAATCTGCGATTGATGAGCTGGAACTCAACTACGACTCTACCGTGCTAAGCGATGTCGCAGATGCAGGCTTCACCGACGATATAGAATTCTCCGAAGGTAAAAAGATTCGCAAGACACACCTAGTCATCGAACGAAACGGCAAGCTTCGCAAAGAGTTCTTCAAGGCAAACCCTACAGCTACCTGCGACATGTGTGCACTGAACACAAATCAAGCTTACCCATGGGTTGAAAGAGTGCTTGACATTCATCATTTGTTGCCGCTTTGTTCTGGTGCGAGAACTTCGAAATCCGGAACACTTCTGGATGACCTTGTGGCTCTGTGCCCAACATGCCACAGAGCGGTTCATCGGTTCTATGACGGCTGGCTGAAAGAAGCGGGCAAGAAAGATTTCGCGGATTCAGACGAAGCAAGAATGGTCTATGAAAAGGCCAAATCACTACATGAGGCGGAGAAGTAATGCTCAAAGAAAACCCAGAATTTCTGTCTCAAGAAGCGCTTTATTCAGAACAATCTGCTCTCATGGCATCTTCCCACGAGCGTGAGAATATCGCCGACCTTATGGCTAAGCGTGGTTGGACAATCGACGATCTCGTCTATGAGAAAAGCCGTGCTCTGTCGTGGACTGGTTCCAAACCGCCGAGCTTGAAGTCCTTCAAGAAAATTGGTCGGGGCATCCCCTTAGTTTCGTTCTTCACCGGCTGCGGTGGCATGGATCTTGGATTTGAAGCTGTTGGATTCGACAACCAAGCAGCATTCGAGTTCAACGAAATCTTCTGCAAAACACTCAGAGTGAACCGACCGAAGTGGAACGTCTTTGGCCCCCCCCACTACAACGGAGATGTGTCAAAAACAGCGGAAATCGTCGAACAACTCGCGCCTTTGATCTCGTCACCATTCGAAGGTGTTTTTGTCGGGGGACCACCATGTCAGCCATTCTCGATTGCTGCAAACCAAAGATTCTCTAAGTCTGGTGAAAATTTCAAGCGCGTCGGCTTTGAACATCAGCAAAACGGGAACTTATTGTTTGATTTTGTTGATCTCGTTATTCACTTCAAACCAGCGGCCTTTGTCATTGAAAATGTTCCTGGCCTTCGAGATCTGGATGATGGAAAGCAGTTGGGAGAGGCTATCCGCGCACTTCAGAAGGAAGGTTACAATGTTGAGGAACCCGAGGTGTGGGACGCTGCTGACTATGGAATTCCGCAATACCGCCATCGAATGTTCGTCGTAGGTTCACGAAAGCTTGGACTTTTTGAGATGCCCCAAAAGCGGGAGCATATCGGATGCGGTAGTGTGTTGTCACACCTACCTGCTGAAGGCACAGAAAACCATGAAACCCGGAAGCACTTCGTTGGTTCTGTTGCAAGGTATCGGGTTCTCGACTACGGGAAACGAGACCAATTGGGGCGAGTGGACAGGCTGACCCCTACACGTCCTTCTAAAACTGTAATTGCGGGCGGCACGAACGGGGGCGGTAGATCTCATCTGCATCCTGAAATCCCTCGAACCTTAAGCGTTCGTGAATGCGCTAGATTGCAAACATTCCCAGACAACTACAAGTTTATCGGTCCGACGGCCCGCCAGTTTACCCAGGTCGGGAATGCAGTCCCGCCTGTGCTTGCGGCAACTTTGGCAACTCAAATTGCTAAGGCATTCTTCTGATAATTGCGCGCAGTCTAAAGCCATCTTCACCCCAAAAATGGGCTATTGCTTCGACCTGAAAACAAGAACAGTAGACGGCTAGAAAGCGATGCTAGTATGGAGACATTCTAAATTCTTAGGGCGAGGTTTCCTCAAATATGCTTCGATTTGCCCACCACCGACGATCAAACTTCTAGCCAGCTTCGTCAGCTCGTGATTTATGTTAGGCCGAGGATGGGAAAGTCAGAGCGACGCAACTGCTAGAATCAACCTAGTGATCCTCAGCCTCACAGTGTCTTTACGTAGGATTCCAAACTACGTTTGATCTGGTTTTAGCCAACCTAAAGTCGTTGCACCCTCGACGGAGACAACATGCCTGGCTGCGCTTGAAACCCAAGCTCCTTCGCAATCGAATAGATGGTAGATCGTGAAACCTGCATTTCTCGTGCAACCTGAGAAACAGGCAACATTAGCTCTAGACGTCTGCGAACGTCTTCTCTGTTAACCGACGGCTTTCTTCCTTTGTATTTACCTGCGGCTTTTGCTTTTGCAATGCCTTCCTTTTGACGCTTTCGAATAATCGACCTCTCAAATTCGGCAAACGCGCCCAGCATGTGCAGTTGCAAAGTTGCCGTGGCATCGTCTACGTCTGGATTCCCAGAGAAATTCAATCTTTCGCTGGTAAAGTGAACGCTTGCCCCGGCCTTTCTGATCGCCTGAACAATATCTAAAAGATCAGACATTGACCTAGCTAACCTATCGATTGACCAAACATGGACTTCGTCGCCCACCCACAGGAAATCCAACATCTTGGCTAGTTCGGTACGTTTCGTGGAACTACCCGACTGCTTCTCCTCGAAAACGCGATCACAGTAGCTCAAGTCTTGACGCGCGAGATTTTGTTCGCTCGAACTGACGCGGCGATAGCCGATCTTTCTGCTCATAATAATTCCTTTGTTCATTTTTCATCTAGAACTTAGCTGGAAATTGTTAAATTGGATTGAATGTAACCCTAGCTGGACACTTTGCTCCGTTTTTTTTGATTGCTCGGCCTGTTGCCTAAGGGTCCACTTAACTTTGACAACCAGGACCATCAGCGGTTGCAGTCAGGCCACATACTAGCCGAGGCTGCTCTCAGGTCTGAGACGACAATCGCACCCTTGAAGTAAATCAGCCTAGGTGGAATTTGAGCTACCGTGCGTGCCCATATACTTTTGGCTCTGCGTCGATTTCCCGTTCGCGGCATCTTTGGCGGAAAAAAACATGAAAAGGGCACTTCTTCGCAATCATCGTGGCGAGGTAGTCATACATACAACCCTGATTGAATCTTTGGAAAAGCAATTGAGGCAGGCTTTTTGTTGAGATCAAAGAGGCTACTAAAACTATTTCTTTCCGCTTTGCTTGTGGGCTCCCTTACTCTTACGGCGCTGAACATTTGGCAAATCGTGAATAATCCAGCGTCTACCCTTTTAGTAGAGCGCGGGTTGGATGAGTTGCGATTAAAATACGAAGAAGCGTTGTCCAAAGCGGCTTCACCGGAACTAATCGAGCAAAGGCTAAGCGCCAGATTGAGCGAAACACCAAGAGACTGGATCGCAATTAAAGCTCTGCAAGGAGTGGCAGAAGAAAAAAACATCGAGCTGAAGGAAGCCACAAAAGAGCAAATCCGAGCAGCGGCATCCGAAGACTCTGGGTTTTTCAAGACATCTGGAAAATGCTTGAAATGCGCTTTGGATTCTGCGCAGTGCGAACTGTCCGCGGTTTTGTTTTGCCAAGTGCCCGTGGCTCTCACACCACTCGGGGATGTCAGCGGTATTGTGAAGGGAGGGTACGCCTACTCCAAGGGCCAAGACGTGGATGAGGTCGACGTCATTCTGTCGGTGGTTGGGCTTACAGCGGTCGCAGCCGCTTACCCTTCCGCGGGCACATCGCTTTCAATCAAGGCAGGCGCTGGGATGGCAAAACTTATGAACTCAGTAGGTGCTTTGCCCACAAGTATCAGAAAGCAGTTCGTCCGCTCCTTTGAAGACGGGGTTGAGTGGAGCCAGGTGACAAGTGTCAGAAGCATTGAAGACCTTCGTGCACTGATAAAACCGGCGGTGTTAAATGAAACGGTCGAGATGGTTTCGTATATCGGCAAGATCAGCGGCAGCATGAGCACCGTCGACGCGATTTACGCAGTTAAACGGGTGGATGGAATAGAAGATCTCGTACCAATATCCCGAGCTTCAGAAGCGTTAAAAGGAAAGACGGTTGGCGCACTGGAAGTATTGGGAAAAAACAAGTTCATTCGCTCTACAATGAAATGGTCCGACGAAGCCATATCGGTGATTTTGGGTCTCGTTGGACTTTTGTCGGCCCTTGTTGGCTTGTTCTGGTCGGTACTAACGTCTGCGATGCTGCGTATAGCTCGCAGGACAGCAAGTAAAAGTTGATCGCTGAATCTGACAGGTTTCCACTCTGATTGAACACTACTCAGAAGCAGCTCATTTCATTATTTGGCTTTTGGATTGGGGTGACTTCCCAAGCTAGCTCTGCCATCAGTGCTCTCACCCACTTCGTAAAACACTGAGCACATAAATGTTTATTCCTGCTCCTGACGCATTTGCAGAAATACTGAAGATGGACACCACTAAGTGGTTTTCACCGGGCAAGCGGATTGAAGGGAAAGGGGGTAACGCGGCCGACAAACGGTACATTTCCCGGACCCAGAAAGTTCTCAGGGACAAGTTTCAGGCAGGCCAACTCACAGCGGCTTTGTCAGAGAAGCACATAGGAAAGTTCGTAAAGAGATTTGGCGATAGATCCGCACCATTGGTAGAATTTCGAGATCGCATTAAGTCATCGTCCGATTGGCGGGATATCGCGATCATTTCAGGACAGCTTGCCGCTGGTGAAATCGCGGGAGGACTCCCAAAGACAAGGTCAAATCTCAAGGCGTTGATTGAATTCAGGAAACTGGAATACATCTCGTGGGTTCTGCGAAAAAAGCTCTACTATGACCAAGAAACTAAATGGGATCTGAAAATTGCGGCACCTTCTAGAATACTGAACTCGCGCACATATCAGGCTTTCAGATCTCCTGCTGCCTTTGAAGTATGGAAATCTATCCCGTTTCCTGTACTTCACCCTTGCGAGTTCCTTACGCTTGGCTACGTCCTGCAAAAGGTAACCCAACAAAGGCGAATGCTCAGTGACGTGTCCATTCAGGAAAATCCGTCACAGGTCAAAACCATATTTGTAGAAAACTATCTCCTCAAAAACAGTCAATGGCCTGACAAGTCGACGATGTGGGAAGCCACCCCCATAGATCGAATAAAAACATTTACTGAAAGGAACGGGAGCCCGTTCATTGATACCTTTGTTCAATACATAGAACTGGTCGATCACAGCGAAAACCCAAAGCTCGCTTCAGTTAGCCCCGAGCATAGGAACGCGACCAACAGTTATATTCGATCATGTTTGTTTTTGATTTCAGCCTTCTGCTGCTTTGCAATCAGAATGAGGCAAGATTGGAAATATTGGGAACAGACTGCTCTCACAGCTGGTTTCGAATACGAAGATTTGATCCACGACTTTCAGGATTTTGAAAGAGGGGTGCAACCCAACAGCTGCACCCCTTCCGAAAAAACTCAACTCGTTATGCTGTAATCACGGTTGGATTACTTACTCTTGCCGCCACCTGGGGGGTTGTTTGAACGTCCTCCGCCAGACGGATTTCCGGTGGTCGCCGGCCAGCCACCTGCGTTACCTTGACCTTTTCCTTTTGCCATTTTGCATTCCTTTGTTGTGTTCAATGAAGAGAAGTCTTCCAGCTCCTCTTAAGAACGTTTTAGCTCTGCCGCTGGTTACTAAGCAAAAGGCACGCGGGGACAAAATCGACAGGTCTTGCGTATCTCTGTGCTGACCAAACGCAAGCGACGCGGTTGACGAACCACCGTCAAGGCGGGCGATAGATAGGTGTGCGTTCGCTCCTCAAGAAATTCCAACCTGTCTTTGCTTCGTTTGCAAAAACCCTACCTGAATTTAAAGGCTACGGGATTCCCGAACCTTCCGAGAGTTAAAGACCCCCTCAAGGCCACGGGTAAAGAAGGTGAATTCAGCGATGGGCAGGGGCACCCGCCTAAAACAGGACCGGAGCTTACGAAGCTAAAAGTTTTGCCAGGAAACGATCCACCAAACGACTGCGTACGGCCCGTGCCTGCTGCTCCAATCAGGTGAGACATTGGAGAGGCCCAGATTGCCTCCGGCGGGTCGGCTGGGTTTCTCTTGCCCGATGGGAATATTAATGCACCCAGCGTGTTCCCTAAGCTGGAAATCGCTTTCCATGCACCTCGAAGAGCATGATCTCGAAACGAAAGAGGTTTATAATCTGAAGAAATAGCATTGAGCACTTCGCAAGGTAAGCGGCATAGCCCAACTCCTGCTCCGGGCCTGTGCCACCTTTTCCTGACCGATAGGCTATTCTATTGTTTGGGGTGACGAGCCTGATCGATGCATGATGCGAAGCATTTCTCAATTGATTGTCTCGCTCCAGGCAGACGTTAGCAAGAGCTGGATTGTCAGCAAACGGGTTAAACCTGCTGGATTTGTCTAGTTCGAGGTATTTTTTCCTGGTCAAAGTTTGAAACTGGTCGAAGGGTCGTCCAGAAGCAACGTTGTTCAAGTATGCCAGAATATCTACAAGAGACGAGAAAGTCTCAAACGCATTGCCGTAAAACATTTTCGTCTTATCAAACTGCGCGGAGGTTACGCCAGCGCCCACATCAATTTCTATACCTTTCTTTACGCGAAAAATCACTTGGGAGAAGTCGTCGTAGGCCAGAAAAAACTCTCGGATTATCGCAAGATACAAATCCACACGGTTGGAGGCCAAATTTTCCTCGTAGTCCTTGAAGAACGCTTCAAACTCGGGTTTTTCGCGATTGTCCTGCACGACATTGAACGCATCACGAAATGGCTCCTCGAATGCTGGTTGGCTAAAAAACAAACAAAAACGCCAAAGCCAGTCCTGAATACTTTTAAGCGGATCGTTCGCATAGAACTCCGCCGACCCCTCTTCGATCTTTCTGTTACTGAGCTTTGCGTGCCCGTTTCGGTGGAGGTTCCAAGCTTTCTTCAGAAGCTTCCACTCCTCGGCGTAGTCATGTGGTCGGTAAGGTCTAGAGTTCTGCCAGTTTTTGGGGAAATCCTTGAAGGATACGAGCGAGTCGTTTTCCTTAGCAACCTTCATCATTTCCTGCATTTGCCAAAGCCTCGGAAAAGACATGTCTTTATGCCTTTCTTCCAAGGGGATTAGAAAATTCGCATCGACATTCACAATCGGCGAGTCTGCATCCTCTTCTGACAGTTCTACATTTTCTATTGGCTCACCAACAAACTGAGGAATCGGGCTTCCTTCAGGCTTGACCACGCGCAATCCAACGGTCAGTTCCTCTGAACACCCGCAACAATGAAAAGTGTGTTTTTGGTGCGTCTCATGGCCGACCCCTATCCGAACGGTGTGGTTTTGGCCGCAAGTAGTGCAACGAAATGATGTACGTACAATCATGTTTAACCCTGCTCGAATTTGTCTGCTTACGTTTCACCTATAGCCTTTGCGCATATCAGGCGACGTTATCCAAGTGAACCGCCGTTTAACGGTAGGGTTGAAACCATCCGCGTCATTCTCGCGATGCGGTACTCTATGAATTTGCGAAGGGCGTGGTACGCTAATCCAAACTCATACTATGCACAATAATCGGTAGGCCCCTTGAACGAGCAGTGTCAAAGCATCAGATGCGACGTCTAGAGAACGATGCATTGCTGCCATGACGTAGCGTTGAGTAGCTAATGTTTCAGAGGCAAGGTCACAAACCTTTGAACCTCCTCAAGAAGCTTCACAACGAAACGAACGCTTACAGCTTTGGACCCGACGGGCTTCTGAACAGCACGAAGAATCTGATCTACACAGTCTTCGGGTAGAGACCGCTTGGTGACTTCTTTTTCAATGAATGTCGCCAATTGGGCTTCACTCGGCGGATCGACATAAATTTTTCGTACACGAGATCGAAGCAAACCAGGTAGAACACTGGCATCATTCGCGGTCATCAACCAGTTGACCCGGCTCATATCAACTCCAATCTGGAAATATGGGCAATGCCAGTTTGAAGATGACACAGGTTCCAGCAAACCAAGCAGAGCAGAATGCATTGACGTACTGTGACCGCTAGTACCGAAAGCGGTCCCGGCTTTATCGATTTCATCGATAACGATAATCGGATTAGCTACTTTTGAGGAAAGCATCGTTTTCAGCGGGCGCCCACATTCAGCACCACCCCAGCCACGACTTAAGCCGGCAACGGCAAAACCCTCCGATCCTGCTCCCCCATCAATATGAACCACCGGCAAAGAAGAGAGTTGCGCAATTCGACGAACGAGATGCGTTTTTCCTAATCCTGCGCCACCAATTAGAAGCGTCGGCCTCAACCTTAAACCTGAACCATGCTCAATGACGTTGTGACGCATGTCCAGCCAGATTTCATTGATAACCTGCTGCATCCAAGGCATCTCGTGATACAGCATTGCCGCGATTTCATCGACTTGATGTTCAGTTGACGGACCACCCACAGCAACGCCGTTCATGACAGGCAGCAACATCTTTCTATCAGCTCGGGAGAGATGCTGACCTTGAGAATACATGCCGCGGGCTTCGATAATCTTCTTTGCACGACGGCGGATCTTGTCAGTGTCTTGCCAAGTCACCCGCTTGGGTTCTTCGGTGTTTACATCTTTGCAGCTTGAGTACCGTAGTTCCTCCAAGTGTTTCCTAAAACGTTTTTCGATATCTTCATCTTCAGTTTCGAACAGCTTTAGATCGGCAAGCAACGGAACAATTCTTGGCATATGAACACCTTCGTGCGAGCGTCGCAGGTGAGGAAATCCAAGGAAGTTTGCTTGGAAACTCAGCGCCTGCATTCAATAGATTTCGACCAGCAAAGCTGCTGGTCATATCAGACGAATGCGGATCCGGTTTCTGTTCATTCGCGTAACATATTGTAAGATCGGTGGAAGTACAATGGACAACCTAATTTTGATTGTCAGCAGTACTTGAGGAAGGCCTGATGGTTTTGCCAGAAATTCTGTTCATGAATCCTGTGATCCAATCGAATGCAAGGGCCACGCTTGCGGGCCAACGCCATCGCATTTTCATAATACCTTTCTTACCAGTTGTTCTTTGGCGAACTACCTTTTGCCTCTTGGATCGATGACTTCTTTCATTGTGTATCGCCCGGATCGTTTTCAGTACGTTTGGCGATACGATTACCGTGTAACTCTGAACTTCAGCATCGCGGAGCAATCGCATTACGTCGTCCGCAATTGGAGCAAGGAATTCTTTAATATCGAACGATCTTCCCGTGTTCGTCTCCCAAGCATGTCGAGCAATCCGATTGACTTCAAACAAACTGCCTTGGACACCCCTACCTAAACTTGGCTCGAAAGTCCGTTCACAGAAATTCTGCACGTAACCAAAGGCGACAATGCGACCACCTGGTGTCGCGACAGGCCGACCGCAACCACAGTAAACATTTTTTGCCTTGCTCCCGGTCTTTGACCTCAACGTGTCCTGTTCCATGCCCTCCTTACGGACCGCCCGTGCAGTTGCTTTTGCTTCGTGGGGTCTAATTTTTTTCACTAGGCAGACAGAAAGACGACCTGTATTTTCGCATTGGAAAAACTTCGTGCGTCGCCCTTGCGCCTTTAGTTCCTGCACTGTCGACTTAAGCAAACCCTCCGTCCTGGTAAGACGTTGGCCTTTGGAGATCGCCAGATATTCTTTGAAGACCTTTTTGTTTCTGGACGAGGCAATCTCAAATGCCGTCGTACTCGGCTTTGTTCCGTATCGAATGGAACGGGCGGCATCCTGATGGGCAATGCGCTTTAGATGAATTCCAGCCTTATTTTGCAGCCACGGCGTGTTCTCCTTGATGAATGCCAATGCTCTTTGTCGATGGACATCTCCAAGGCCAAACGTCAAGAAAACATGAAAATGCAGGTAGAAGGAATCCGTTTCAGGCTGGAATGGTGCTTCCAGCTGAACATACACAAAGTCGCCCAGGCTAGATTTTTTGAGTACATTTTTGAGTTTGTTCATGCGCCTGAATGCCAGTTCCACACCGGCTTCATAGTCATGAATTAAAATTCTTTTTTCGAGCGCTGGAAAAGTTAGCGCCGCCAACTGAGCCCGACCTTTCACTTTAGTTTCATAGTGGTACTGAATATTGGCCGCCGTTTGAGTTGTATCCACCAAAGCAACGGACGGCAGACGTTTGTCGTGTTTGAATGCAGGGTAACAGATCCCTAGGTATTCACCGTCGGGCAGCCCTAGCAAGAACTGTGCAGCTTTCCTCTTGCCCGGCCTGTACAAATCCTGGCCAACCTCAGCCGCCATTTCGGCAACTACGGAAGACATTTTTCGGTATCTTTCGGAGCCTGAACCGAGACGGAACCCACCCTGGTAAGCGACTTTCTTTCCTACTTGGCGCAACGTTTTTGGCGGGGGCACCTCATGACAACAAAAAAGCGCTGCCTGCCCGCTATCCAGCTTGGGTTCCTGATAATCACGTCTTCGTGGCGCACATCTTCTCTGGTCGCGGGCTTTACCCGCGTTGTTCTTGTTCACAACCTTTGTCCCTCGGTTCAATTGCCAAAGGACAAGTGTTGCTATGAGCTAAATTGAACCTGTGCCTCTGACCGCAATTTCTCGCGAACGGGGCGGTGTCACTCCAACTTCAGGGATGTGGCCACGACCTCTGATCGCCAGAAAGCAAATGGCACAAATTCGGTTTAAAACTTTTAAAAAGACTGAGCGCTTTTAGAATCCCGAAAGGAACTCATGCTGCTTCCGGGTCTCTGATCGGTCGAATTTGAATGGTTGCCAAAAACAAAAAGTTGGGGGCTGTCTGCATTACTCCATACAAAAGAAAACAATTTCCCTGAGTATGTAAGAAATATCCACAAGGATTGTTGGGTCGGCTTAGCCTTCCTTTTTGAACCTACCGGCAGCCTTCTCCGCTTCTAGTCCGATACGCACAAGTTCACGGATTGCCGCCGAACGTCCGTAGATCTCATTTTGATGGGTGTATGTCTTGATGTCCGAGAGTTCCTCATCAGTCATCAGTATTTGCAGTCTTCGCGGGGGGCTTTCACCGAGTTTTTTCATAGGCCAAGAATAATACTATACACACAGTGCGTCAAATGCTTGACACTTCAATTTTCTTATTATACACATTATACACATAATTAGACACCTTTTCCACCTCGGGGAGATTGGATCATGATCCACTTTTTTCAGCATCAGTTCCATCGCGCACATGAGATCTGCGTCGTTTTTCATGTCTGCTATGTTGTGTACGAGTTTGCGCACAAAGCGCACGTGATCTAGCACAAAAATTGTCAGGGAAACCGCCAAATCCTATGCGAACAATACGAAGGGACCTAAAGAAGTTAGGCGGGCTACCCGCTTTTTGGGAGGAAAAAAACGGCTCCACAAACTGCCTACTTATCGGAGCGCTATGTCTCTAGCGAACTGACACTGAACAACTACCGCAAATGAATGGCTCTCAGCGCTGTTTTAATGCGATCATTTAAGTGAATTAACATATTGTTTTAAATATACTATTTGACAATCAGGGGACACATGGCATCATGTTTTGGCTTTGTCTGGACGAATAGAATTTTCGTGATACTACCGCCTCAAGGTTCGCAACCGACAATGAAGTCCCAAAGCGAACACAAACAATATACCACTGAGGCAGTTCAACATGGCTTATCAAAGCAAATTCGAAGTAGCTCGCGGTGTCGATGAGATCGACATCGCATACATTCGCGAGGCCGCCCAGGCGATGCCTGAATTCGCTCCGCTTTATGTACCGCTGATCGAGGTGCCTAAATGGTTCGGTGTATCGAAAGACACGCTATATAGGGCCAGCAAAAACGGAGACATTAGGATCTACAAAGTAGGTAGCAGATCCGTAGTCAAAGTATCTGAAATCAAGTATTGGATCGAAAGGCCAGAAAACGGGGCTTAACGGATGTGGGGCCAATTGTGGGGCTGAATTCAGGAGCCACACAAAAATATATTTGTTTCTGCCACTTAGGGGTTGAATTTGGTGCGGTCGAGAAGACTCGAACTTCCACGGGTGTTACCCCACAGCGACCTCAACGCTGCGCGTCTACCAATTCCGCCACGACCGCACTGCCAATGACTTGGTAGAGGGGCGTATAGACGCTGAGCCGCGCGATGTGAAGAGGCAAAAACACAGCCGATTGAAATCACGTGCTTTAGCCATATCTAACCGCGATACAATGCAATCTGGAGCAGCCCATGCCCTCGCCCGATCCCCGCCCTACCGTGCAGATTGATGTCGTCTCGGATGTGGTCTGTCCGTGGTGTATTGTCGGCTTTCGTCAACTCGATGCCGCACTGAAGCAAGAGAATGTGCTGGCCCGATTGCGCTGGCATCCGTTCGAACTGAACCCCAACATGGGGCCAGAGGGACAGAATCTGAGGGAGCATATTGCCGAGAAATATGGCTCGACGCCCGAACAAAGCCAGCAGGCGCGCGAGCGGTTGACTGCGTTGGGCACTGAACTTGGGTTCACCTTCAATTTCACTGATGTCAGCAGAATCGTGAACACCTTTGCCGCGCATCAACTGCTTGACTGGGCGGAAACACAGGGGCGTCAGCATCCGCTGAAACTGACCCTGTTCGAAACCTATTTCACCAAGCAACAGGATGTCTCTGACGTCGAAGTGTTGATGGGCGCGGTCGAGACGGCCGGGCTCAACCCGGAGGCGGCGCGAACCGCACTTGAATCAGGTGCGCATGCCCAACCGGTGCGTGAAAAACAAGATTTCTGGACCAGCCGAGGCATCTCGGGCGTGCCTTCGATGGTGTTTGGAGGGAAATATCTGCTGACCGGCGCACAGGGCACGGACACTTATGCGCAGGTCCTGCAACGCTGCCTGGCCGAGGCCGCCTGACCCCTTCCCCCTACCCCGCAGACGGTCTAAGGAACGAGCATGGAATGGAAGACTACCGACGGGCTGATCGACTACGACGAGGCCACTGCCTTCATGGAGGCGCGCGTTGCCGCGATTGCAGCGGGTGAGGCGGACGAATGCATTTGGCTGTTGGAACACCCTCCGCTTTATACCGCTGGGACTTCTGCCAAGCGAGAAGATCTGACCGATCCGGATCGCTTTCCGGTCTATGAAAGCAAGCGCGGTGGACAGTACACCTATCACGGCCCCGGTCAGCGCGTTGTTTACGTCATGCTTGATGTGGGCAAACGCGGTCATGATGTGCGCCGCTTTGTGCAGCAGCTTGAGGCATGGGTGATTGCGGCTCTGGCCGAGTTCAATGTCATCGGTGAGATCCGCGACGGCCGCGTGGGCGTCTGGGTGCAACGGCAAGACAAGCCGCTGACGATCACCGGCCAGCCAGCCGAGGACAAGATCGCGGCCATCGGCATTCGCCTGCGGAAATGGATCAGCTTTCACGGCATCTCAATCAATGTCGAGCCGGACCTGTCACATTTCACCGGAATCGTGCCCTGCGGAATTCAGGAACACGGGGTGACCTCACTGGTCGATCTTGGGTTGCCGGTGACCATGGATGACGTCGATGTTGCGCTAAAAAAGACCTTTGATGAGGTCTTCGCCACCGAGGGCGCCTAGTTTATAGGTGATTCCACGTATTCGGATAGATCTGGCCAGAATACGCAAAAGACAATGCTAGTATTTGGGGCACTCTGTTTCGAAAATCATTCAGAAAATTCCTTTGAATGGCCTCAATTCGCCTCAAATTCAGGGATTCTTCACATCCTCTCCTTACAAACGCCATCTGACCACATAGTATGTAATGACCGTTCATGAGTGAGTGGTGTGTTAACCGGTGATCTCAGGGCTGACCTGCGAAATCCGTGAAAGTGTTTGGTTACGAGTCTGCCGTTCCGACCCCATATCGGAACGGCAATTCTCGTTTTAGGCCCCTAAATCTGTTGATGCCCAAATCGGGTTGATCCGACGCAAGCGTGCCCGCTGGCTTCGATTTCAAGCGTAACATGACCAAGCCCAAACTTGTTCTGCAGAACCTGCTTGACCATCACCCGGATATCCTCGGCACTATCTTGTGCGTCGGGTTTGATGACCAGATGCGCCGACAGCGCGGGCTCACGCTCCTGCATGCTCCACAGATGGATGTGGTGAACTCCTGCCACGCCCGATACGCCTTCAATGGCTGTGGCGACCTCTTCCGGATCCAATTCTGTTGGCGCGCCCAACATCAGAACGCGTATGGTTTCACCGATCTCGGATTTGACGTGCCAAAGGATGTAAAGTGAGATCATGATGGTGACCGCTGGGTCGACCCAAGTCCAGTTGAAGACAATTACAGCGGTACCTGCGACAATCACGGCGACGGACCCCAATGCATCGGCCACATTGTGCAGGAATGCCGCACGAATATTCATGCTGTCCTTGGACATGGAATAGGTCAGCATAGCGGTGACAAGGTCGACGACCAATGCGATCCCAGCGATCCAGACAACGATCCAGCCATTAACCGGCTCGGGCTCGACAAACCGCATTACGCCTTCGTACAGCAGATAGACCGACAGAACGATCAGTGTTGTGTAGTTAACCAGCGCCGCTACAACCTCGGCCCGGCCATACCCGAAACTCATACGCGCGTTTGCGGGTCGACGAGCGATCTTGCGGGCAAAGAATGCGATGACCAGCGCAATCGCATCTGACAGGTTGTGCAAGGCGTCCGCAATCAAGGCGAGCGAACCTGAAATAACCCCGCCCACAACCTGTGCCAGCGTCAAGAACATATTGACCGCGATGGCCCAGGCAACGCGCGCATCTCCGGCCTGCGGATCAACATGCGCGTGGCTGTGCCCTTTGTGGGAATGCTGATGAGCCATTTTAGTGTGTCCTATTTTCTGAATCACCATGCTACATAATTCCTCTAGTGACTAGAGGTTCAAGGGGGTGTTTTCGAAAATGAATGCAATCGGGGCTCCCTCATTTCGCACTGGATTCAAAGCACCTACGATCCGGTTCTGGACTTCTACCGCCGTTCGAACCTACTGCGGGTAATCGGCGCCGCTATGACGATACCGCGCTGCGGCGGTTGCAATGCGTACGCCATGGCCAAGATCTGGCCAGCCGCTGGTCTAATTAGAGGCCTTGCTCACGCTCGAAGCTGCAAATGGAAAAACTTGAACCGGGCTAATGAAATCGCCGGACAGCAGCCTGATGATTTACGAGTCCGGATCGCACGCATGAAATGAATGGAACAAGACTGATCCGTATTCCTCAGGTCTGCGACGGGCAGCGCGATTACGCAAGTGTCGTGCTCCATGCGTTTGGTGATCACGTCGCCTGCGACAGCTCGCTTCGAAGGTGGATCAGGTCAGTGCCGCGCGGATCTTGTCGGCGTGTTGAGCAATCAGGTCAAAATCGCCCATTTTACCGGGCGGGCGTATCGAGACGCCCTCGTGGCGCGGCAATACATGCACATGCAGGTGAAATACCTCTTGCCCGCCTGCGGCCTCATTGAATTGCTGAACGGTGACGCCATCTGCGCCAAACGCTTCTTTCACAGCGTGAGCCATCTTCTGTACCGTCGCCATCACCGCTGCCAGTTGCTCGGGCGTTGCATCCAGCATGTTGCGACAGGGGGTTTTGGGGATCACCAACAAGTGCCCGTCCGCCCGGGGCATGATATCCATCAGCGCGACGGTGTCGTCGTCTTCATACACACGGTTTGACGGGATTTCTCCGCGCAGGATCTTGGCAAAGACATTTTCGGGATCATAAGCGGTCATTACAGGCCTCCGGTGTTGGACTTACCCGTTGTTCTGAGCCGCCGCTTGATGCGGGTCAAGCGGGTTTCCCCGTCACCACTTGTAATCGCGGACTGAATCCCCAAATCCCTCGCATCCGAGGTCAGATTATCGCGCAGCACAGTCTGCCCGCGACAATTAATCTTGATCCAGATCAAACTCGACCATTGAAGGTCGCCCCTTCGCAATCTAAAACCAGCAGGAATCCCGCGCGTTGGAGAGGTCCGACTGCGCGGTACAGTTGCAACAGGAGGCACCTAATGGCAGACGCAGCCATTCATGGTCACGAGCATGAAGATCAGCGCGGCTTTTTCACCCGCTGGTTCATGTCGACCAACCACAAGGACATCGGGATTCTCTACCTGGTCTTTTCGGCCCTTGCCGGTCTGATCTCGGTTCTGATGACTGTCTATATGCGGCTCGAACTGATGCACCCCGGTGTTCAGTATATGTGCCTCGAAGGTTTCATGGCCGATCCATGTACCCCCAACGGTCACCTCTGGAACGTGATGATCACCTATCACGGTGTTCTGATGATGTTCTTCGTGGTCATCCCCGCCCTGTTCGGCGGATTTGGCAACTATTTCATGCCGTTGCAGATCGGCGCGCCGGACATGGCGTTCCCGCGGATGAACAACCTGTCCTTCTGGCTGTATGTCGCTGGCACCTCGCTGGGCGTCGCCTCGCTGCTCAGCCCCGGTGGTAATGACCAGCTTGGTTCAGGTGTAGGCTGGGTTCTGTATCCACCGCTGTCGACGACCGAAGGCGGCATGTCCATGGACCTTGCGATCTTCGCCGTGCACGTATCGGGCGCCTCCTCGATCCTCGGCGCGATCAACATGATTACCACCTTCCTCAATATGCGTGCCCCGGGAATGACACTGTTCAAGGTGCCTCTGTTCAGCTGGTCGATCTTCGTCACTTCGTGGCTGATTCTGCTGTCGCTGCCGGTTCTGGCAGGCGCGATCACCATGCTGCTGATGGACCGCAACTTCGGCTTCACCTTCTTTGATCCGGCCGGTGGCGGCGATCCGATCCTGTATCAGCACATCCTTTGGTTCTTTGGCCACCCGGAAGTGTACATTGTGATCCTGCCCGGCTTTGGCATCATCAGCCACGTGATCGCGACCTTCGCGCGTAAACCAATCTTCGGCTACCTGCCGATGGTCTGGGCGATCATCGCGATCGGTGTGCTGGGCTTCGTCGTATGGGCGCATCACATGTACACAGTTGGCATGTCGCTGCGCCAGCAGGCCTACTTCATGCTGGCCACGATGGTCATCGCGGTTCCGACCGGCGTTAAGGTCTTCTCGTGGATCGCGACCATGTGGGGCGGCTCGATCGAGTTCAAAACCCCGATGCTGTTCGCCTTCGGCTTCCTGTTCCTGTTCACCGTTGGTGGTGTGACCGGCGTTGTGCTGTCGCAGGCCGGCGTGGACCGTGCCTATCACGACACCTATTACGTCGTTGCGCACTTCCACTACGTGATGAGCTTGGGTGCCGTCTTCGCGATCTTTGCTGGCGTGTACTTCTACTTCTCGAAGATGACGGGCCGTCAGTATTCCGAGTTCTGGGGCAAGGTTCACTTCTGGCTGTTCTTCATCGGCGCCAACCTGACCTTCTTCCCGCAGCACTTCCTGGGCCGTCAGGGCATGCCACGCCGCTATATCGACTACCCTGAAGCGTTTGCTCAGTGGAACTTCGTTTCGTCGATTGGTGCGTTCATCTCGTTCGCCTCGTTCCTGCTGTTCTTCGGCATCGTGATCTACGCCCTGCTGCGTGGTGCGAAAGAGACACGCCCGAACCCGTGGAACGAATACGCGGATACGTTGGAATGGACCCTGCCCACGCCGCCGCCTGAACACACGTTCGAGCAGCTGCCCAAGCAGGAAGACTGGGACAAGGGCCACGCGCACTAATCCCGCCATCCAAACCAAACTCAGCAAAGCCCCGCCCCGCGCGGGGCTTTGTGTTTTTTATGCCCCCAGTCCGCAACTTGCTGCACCCAACACGTAGACGCACCAAAGATCAGGCCGCTAGTGTTTGCGAAAACAGCATAATCTAAGACGGGTGCGCGCCACATGATTCTCCCATCACGGCATCACACTTCGGCAACTGGTCAAAGGCTCTGCCGGGTTCATTTGCATCGTCATGGCCTGGATACTCCTGCTTGAACTAGTAGATGAAGTTACTCCGCTTGAGTTGATCTCGAACTCCAGCCCACCGGTCACGATGCTGGGTTTGGCAGTGGCATTTTTTCTGGGTTTCAAGAACACCTCGGCCTATGGCCGCTGGGTCGAGGCCCGCAAGATCTGGGGGGACATCGTCAACGCCAGCCGCGATTGGGGCAATACGATCAGCAATCTGGTTCAGGCTGACGGCACGCCGCTTGCGCCCGAGATACGGCGTGAATTGCTGGAACGTCATATCGCTTGGCTCAACATGCTGGCATTTCAGCTGCGCCAGCCCGCAACGCATGGACGTGCCCGCCGCCCGTGGATGTTCGGACACAAACCGGTCGTGGACAAAATCGCGCTGCATCAGGAACCCGAATGCTGGCGCGATACCCAACTGGCGGCTGATTTGCCTCTGCTCGAAGGGAAATCCAACCGTGCCGTCTACCTGTTGTTTCTTCAGGGTGAGCGGCTTTCTTCACTGGCGCAATCCGGCAAGATCGACCCCTATTGGCATGTGGCGCTGATGAACCGGCTAGCACGGTTTGCAGACGCGCAAGGCCAAAGCGAACGTATCAAGAATACCCCCTTCCCACGGCAGGTCGCCGAGGTCGGACGCATCTTCAGCTATATTTTTATCTTCATGTTACCGCTGGCGTTGAATGACCAACGCTCGATCACCGCTGGCATGGGCTACTCGGTAACAAAATCCGTTCTGCTTGACTGGGCAGTCTTTGCTCCGATCGGGGCGTTGGGTTGCTGGATTTTCTTCGTGACTGAGCGGGTCAGCGCCTCGATGGAGGACACGTTCGAAGGCGATGTAACCGATGTTCCGATCTCGTCCATCTGCCGCATGATCGAAATCGACCTGCGCCAGATGACATCCTGCGGCACTGTCCCTCAGCCGACAGAACCCATCGATAAAGCGCTACTTTGACCACTTAAATTGGGCAAAGATCGAAAAAACCTCCGTTTTGCGGTATTCTGGTTGGCAAAGCCCCTTTTGACAGGAGCCTTGCTATGCCCGAGATCGACTTTTGGTATTCAATCGGCAGCACTTACAGTTTTCTGACCATCACGCGCCTGGATGGCTGGTGCGAAGAAAACGATGCGACGGTAACCTGGCGCCCCTTCAACGTGCGCACGGTGATGTCGGAACAGCAAAATGTACCCTTCGCGGGCAAACCGGTGAAGTCGGCCTATATGTGGCGCGATATTGAGCGGCGCGCCGCGAAATATCACATCCACGCCAAACTTCCCGCCCCCTATCCAATTTCTGACCTGGCGCTGGCAAATCAGGTGGCTTTGCTGGGCATGCAGGACGGCTGGGGCGCGGGGTTCACGCAAAATCTTTATCGGATCTGGTTCGAGGACGGGATTGAAGCCGGTAGCGAAAGCGCCATTTCCGAAGCCCTGCTTCGGTGCCAACAAGATCCACGCCTGATGCTTGCCCGTGCCCGCAGCCCGGACGCTGTTGCAGCCTTGGAGGACGAGACAAACAAGGCCATCAAACTGGGGGTTTTCGGCGCACCCAGCTTTGTTGTCCGCGACGAAGTGTTCTGGGGCGATGACCGGCTGGACGATGCCCTGTCATGGGTCCGCGTCGGCCACGTTGTCTGACTGATTTTTGCTTCGACATTGCGCCGGTCTGAGCTAGGTTCTCGCCATGCCTTATCAATGGACAGAAAACTCGGACGCTGAACAGGAACTGCGGCTTTGGCCGCACAACTCCTTGCCACCACGTGGTGCAATGACCGTCATCTTGTCGGTGTTCCTGTTCGGACTGATCCCGCTGCTGGCGATGTTGGGTTCGATCGTCCTGTGGGGTCTGCTGCCGTTCCTGCTGCTGACGGTTCTGGGCCTCTGGTTGGCAATCCAGACAAACTATCGCGCGCGCAGCGTGTTCGAGGTTCTGACCTTAGGCCAGACGCAAGCCCACCTTGTGCACCACCACCCAGACAAGGGCGATCAGGAATGGACCTGCAACCGCCATTGGGCCCGTCCCGAAATGCACACCAGCGGTGGTCCGGTACCCCACTACGTAACGCTGATCGGCGATGGGCGCGAAGTTGAGATCGGCGCGTTCCTGTCCGAAGACGAGAGGATCGCGCTGTTTGATGATCTGAGTCAGAAACTGCGCAAATCGACGTGATTAAGCGCCGTTCGAGTTAGCGCAAAGATGATCTTTGACCATCGGTCCTACTTTGCCGAAATCCATCTGACCGGTATAGCGCGACTTCAACTCGCCCATCACCTTGCCCATATCGCGGATTGAGCCCGCCCCAGTAGACGTGATGGCGGTCTGAATGGCCTTGCTAACTTCGTCGTCGTCCAGCTGTTTGGGCAGGAATTCCTCAATCACCTCAACCTCGCGCAGTTCCCGCTCGGCCAAATCAAGGCGTCCACCCTCTTCGTAGGCGCGTGCGCTTTCCTTGCGCTGCTTGGTCATTTTACCCAGAATTTCAAGCACTTCGGCATCGCCGCAGCCTTTGGTCTCTTCATTGTCAGAGGCGCGCGAAGCAATATCACGATCCTTGATCGCCGCATTGATCAGGCGCAGTGTCGAAAGACGCTCGGCGGCTTTGTCTTTCATAGCTTGCTTCAGGGCAGAGTTCACCCGTGATCGCATATCCATATGGTCTGTCCATCCCCATGGCAAAGGAACCCTGACCATATCGAAACAAAAAGGTTGGTACAACAGTGGACATTAATTGTAACTCATTGATTTTTAACAATAGCCCAAAATTTGAACAGACTTGACCCTAGCGTATAACCCACTTAGTTATGCGCCCGTTTACCTTGCAGGAGAGTCGCGCCATGGCCCAGAACGCCCCGTCCAAGCCCACCGCATGTCTGGCGTTGGCCGATGGAACCCTGTTTTACGGTGTGGGCTTCGGCGCAACCGGTCAAACCGAGGCCGAGTTGTGTTTCAACACCGCCATGACAGGCTATCAAGAGATCATGACCGATCCTTCTTATGCGGGCCAGATCGTGACCTTCACTTTCCCGCATATCGGCAATGTCGGAGTGAATCCCGAAGATGACGAAACCGGCGACCCGGTGGCAGCCGGGATGGTGGTCAAATGGGACCCGACCGAGCCGTCGAATTGGCGCGCGACAGAAGAGCTAAAAAGCTGGCTGGCCCGCCGTGGTCGCATCGCAATCGGCGGCGTCGATACCCGCCGCCTGACCCGGGCGATCCGTCAGCAAGGCGCACCGCACGTGGCGCTGGCTCATGATCCCGAGGGAAACTTCGATATCGAAGCCCTGATTGCTGCAGCGCGTAGTTTTGCGGGTCTCGAAGGGATGGATCTGGCCAAAGAAGTCACCTGCGCCCAAAGCTATCGCTGGGATGAGATGCGTTGGGCTTGGCCCGATGGCTACCAGCGTCAGGAAGCTCCGATGCACAAGGTGGTCGCGATCGACTATGGTGCCAAGCGCAACATCTTGCGCTGTCTCGCCTCGGCGGGTTGCGACGTAACCGTATTGCCCGCCACCGCAACGGCTGCGGAGGTGCTGGCACACGAGCCGGACGGAGTGTTCCTGTCAAACGGACCCGGCGATCCGGCGGCTACCGGCGAATATGCTGTTCCGATGATAAAGGAAGTGCTGGATACAACAGATCTGCCCGTCTTTGGCATCTGCCTAGGCCATCAGATGCTGGCACTGGCGCTTGGCGGGCAGACGATCAAGATGAACCACGGCCACCATGGTGCCAATCATCCGGTCAAGGATATGGAAACCGGTAAGGTCGAGATCACCTCGATGAACCACGGCTTCGCCGTGGACGCGGAAACACTGCCCGATGGCGTAGTCGAAACGCATCGCTCTCTGTTTGACGGCTCGAACTGTGGTATCCGCATGACAGGTCGCCCGGTTTATTCGGTGCAGCATCATCCAGAAGCGTCACCCGGCCCGCAGGACAGTTTCTACCTGTTCGAACGCTTTGCCGCGGCGATGGCGGATCAAAAAGCACAAGCTTAAAGGCGAATTCAACAGCGTTAACCGTGTGTTAACCCTGACTAAGCAACCCTGCCGGATGTTACATGCGGCAGGGTTTCGTTATGGTCGAATTGAATCTCCAGCGTCAGACACTGGCGCAGCCTGTGCCCGGGCCGCATTCGCGCAAACCGCTCGGCACATGTCTCGTCGAACAAGGCATCATCACATCCGACCAGTTGGCGCGCGCCCTGCGGATGCAAGTATTCCAGAACGCGCCATTGGGGGAAATACTGGTCAGTGAAGGATGGGCCAGCCGTGCGCAGGTCCTCTCGGCGCTGTCTGACCAAACCGGCCTTCAGATCGCCGATCTTGCGCAGGTACCACCTGCCGCAGACCTCTGCTTGCTCGAACCGGTCGAGTTTTGGTTGGAGCACAATGTACTGCCCTGGATGCGTGTGGGGCCAATCCTGCTGATCGCTACAGCCAGGCCAGATACATTCGACGCAGTGGCAGACGCATTGAAACGCCACCGTTACACAATCATCCCGGTTCTGGCAGGACCCGAGCAGATCGATGCTGCCATCGCTCGTCAATATGCTCAACCGCTGGCACAAGCTGCAGAAACTCGCGTTGAGGCGCGGCAAAGCTGCAGGAATTGGTCGGCCCAGACGCGCCGTGGGCCGATCATTGGATTTATCCTGTTCGCGGCACTCTGTGTTTGTTTCCCAATAGTTGGCCTCGGCCTTCTTTTGGGCTTTGCACTGCTGACTCTGGGGCTGTTCTTGTCTCTCAGGCTCTCGGGGCTCATTGCTTATCTATGGCGAGAAAAATCTGAGCCAACAACAAAGACCTCTGAGTCACTTCGCCTACCCCGCGTCTCGATCCTTGTGCCGCTATATAAGGAACGCGAGATTGCCGATGACCTGATCGCCCGGCTGCGCCGCCTGACCTATCCCAAAGCGTTGCTGGATGTCATTTTGGTGCTGGAAGAGCGGGATGACGTAACCAATGAGGCGCTCAGGCAAATAGAACTGCCAACCTGGATGCGCGCCATTGTTGTGCCGGATCGGGGTGACCTGACCACCAAGCCCCGTGCGATGAACTATGCGCTGGATTTCTGCCGTGGAGAGATTTTGGGCGTTTGGGATGCCGAAGACGCGCCGCAATCCGATCAGATTGAAACCGTTGTCCGCCATTTCGCGAACGCCCCAAAGGAAGTGGTGTGCCTGCAAGGTATTCTAGACTACTACAATCCGCGCACCAATTGGCGGTCGCGCTGTTTTAGCATCGAATACAGCGGCTGGTTTCGCGTCGTCCTGAAAGGCATCGCGCGAATTGGTCTGGTCGTTCCGCTGGGCGGCACAACCTTCTTTTTTCGCCGCGACAAGCTGGTCGAACTGGGCGGTTGGGATGCCCATAATGTCACCGAAGATGCCGATCTGGGTGTCCGCCTAAGCCGTGCCGGATATCGGACCGAGATCGTCAGCACCACGACCTATGAAGAGGCGAACTTTCGCGCCTGGCCATGGGTCAAGCAGCGTTCGCGTTGGCTGAAGGGGTTCATGGTCACCTATCTGGTGCATATGCGCGCACCACGCCAATTGCTGCGCGATCTGGGTTTGCTGCGCTTTTTGGGCTTACAGGCCTTTTTTCTGGGAACACTGGGTCAATTCCTTCTGGCCCCGCTTTTGTGGGCGTTCTGGCCCATCTTTTTCGGGCTGCCCCACCTGTATCAACCAATCCTGACACCCGGTTTATTGACTGCCTGCGTGGTTCTGTTTCTCGTCGCCGAAGCCGCCAACCTATTGGTGGGTATCTGCGGTGTCATCGCAGGCAAACGCAGGTTCCTGCTACCCTGGGTGCCGACCATGGTGCTTTACTATCCGCTGGGCGTGTTGGCGGCCTACAAAGGCCTGTGGGAACTGGCGGTCAATCCGTTCTTCTGGGACAAGACCCAGCACGGCCATGCGGTCGAGGAACGTGAGGCCGCTATTTCTCGCGCCGGATCGCATCCTGTTTCAGCCGCGTCATGAAAGCGACCGAAATGTGATCCTGCAACGCCTTGGCCGCCGCGTCCTCGTCTCGCGCCGCAATCGCGTCCACGATGCCTTTGTGCTCGCTCTGCGCAATCTCGCCACGCCCTTCTGCGGCCAGCGATGTGGTCGCCATCAAGGCCATGGTCCGATGCACCAGATCAAGCTGCTGCACCAGATAGCGGTTATGCGAAGCCAGGTGAATCTGTTCGTGAAATCTCCGGTTGGCCCGCGACAGCGCAACAGGATCTCCGATCAACTCATTATCGGCCACCACCATGTCCCGAAGGACCCGAATTTCCTCTTCGGTTGCGTGTTTTGCGGCCAGACGTGCGGCCAGCCCTTCCAATTCACGCCGGACAACATAAAGCTCGGCCATCTGGTTGTGGTCCAATGAGGCCACGATCAACGACCGCCCGTCCCGTTCCAGCAACGACTGCGTTTCCAGCCGCTGCAGCGCCTCGCGGATCGGAGTGCGCGAAACGCCAAACCGCTCGGCCAGTTCGCTTTCCACCAGCCGATCACCAGGCTTGTAGACACCGACGTCTATCGCTTCGAGAATAAGGCTATAGGCGTCCGTATTGGACTGTTTGGATTGGGGCATCGGCTGAATTGTCTCCTCGTTCGGACCTGTCTAGCCGCCACACGCCCCCCCGATCAAGTGCGGCATTGAAAACCGCAGCCCATCGCCCTAAACCCAAAGCATGGTCAAACCTGCCTTTTCCCATGTCACCCAATGGGTGTTCGATCTAGACAACACGCTTTACCCGCCGCATATGCGCCTGTTCGATCAGATCGAAGTGCTGATGACGGATTACGTCGTGCAAGCTATCGGCGTCGACCGCCCCGAGGCCGACCGGCTGCGTTCGCATTACTGGCGCGAATACGGCACGACACTCGCGGGCCTGATGGCAGAGCACAATCTGGACCCCGATCCCTATCTGCACGCCGTGCATCAGGTGGACATGAGCC
Source organism: Ruegeria sp. D6 (assembly GCF_056534365.1). NCBI lineage: Bacteria > Pseudomonadati > Pseudomonadota > Alphaproteobacteria > Rhodobacterales > Roseobacteraceae > Ruegeria > Ruegeria sp. D6. Next base: position 1,403,279 of record NZ_JBQFPH010000001.1, read on the forward strand.
ATATGGAACCCGATGTTGCGCTGGCGGAACATATCCGCGCTTTGCCTGGGCGACGCATTGTCTATACCAATGGATCTGCACCTTATGCCGAGCGCGTTCTGGCGGCACGCGGTCTGAATGGGCTGTTCGACGCGATCTATGGCGTAGAACACGCAGGCTATCGCCCCAAGCCGCAAAAAGCCGCGTTCGAGGCGATCTTTGCGCAGGATGGAATCGATACCGCGAAAGCCGCCATGTTCGAAGATGATCCACGCAATCTGGCCGCCCCGCACGAGATGGGAATGCGTACCGTGCACGTCGCGCCTGACCCGCACCAGGCTGACCATATTCACCATCACACCGATGATCTGACCGGGTTTCTGGGTCGCCTGCGATAGGCTGTCACACTGCGACGATCTGTTCGTTTCGCAGTTGCAGAATTGACCCCATATGCAGCTCAGCGACGAACAGAATCGGAGACCCCAATGACCGCGCTTGAGATGCCTCAGCGCCTGCCTCTTTGGCAGCGCCTTTTGTTTGCAATTCCCGTGTTTGGCTGGATGGCCCGGGACGCGGCCAATGCCGAAGCTGAAGACCTTTATTATACAGCCGCGGCGCTGGTCAGCATGTGGGGCTGTTCCATCCTTCTGTTCGGCCTGCCGGGTCTTTACATTCCTGCCCTGATGCTGGTGCCGACGATGTTCCTTGTCCTGATTTTGATCTCTCGGGGATAAAGCACGAGACAGGATGTCACTTGGCACCCACCGCGCAACAGCACTAGTGTCTGCGGCAACGGAGACATACTCATGACTGACAGCTGTGACATCCTGATTTCCGGCGGCGGAATCGCCGGATTGACCGCCGCCGCCGCCTTTGGCGCTGCCGGGTTCGACGTAGTCTGCGTCGATCCCACCCCTCCGATCACCGAGCGGGACGTGGACGGATCGGATCTGCGTACCACCGCTTTTTTGCAGCCTGCCCACGGTCTGTTGGAACAATGCGGGCTTTGGGCCAAGCTGGATGCCCACGCCGCGCCCCTGCAGATCATGCGCATCGTGGATGCGGGTGGCGATGTGCCCGAACCGCGCGTCGTGCGTGATTTTAACGCCGCCGATATCTCGGACCAGCCATTCGGATGGAACCTGCCCAACTGGCTGCTGCGCCGCGAGATGGTGGCGCGACTGGCCGAACTGCCGAATGTCGATTTCCGCCCCGGCACCGGTACGGTCAGCCTGTTCACCCGCACCAATGAGGCGCGGGTCGGCCTGAGCGACGGCACCCGCATCCGCTGCAAACTGGTAATCGCCGCCGACGGGCGCAGTTCACCAATGCGCGAAGCTGCCGGGATCAATGTTCATACCACGCGCTACGGCCAAAAGGCCCTCGCCTTCGCCGTCACCCATCCCATCCCGCACGAAAATGTCTCGACCGAGATTCACCGCTCGGGCGGGCCGTTCACTTTGGTGCCCCTGCCCGACTGGCAGGGCCAGCCGTCCTCGGCCATTGTCTGGATGGAACGTGGGCCACGTGCCGTTGAACTGCTAAACCTTGAATCCGACGCGTTCGAAGCCGCGATGACCGAACGCTCTTGCGGGCTGTTCGGACCGCTGAAATTGGCCTCACGCCGGACGATCTGGCCGATCATCAGCCAGTCGGCGGAACGGTTGTCGGGCGAACGCATCGCGCTGATGGCCGAGTCCGCGCATGTGGTGCCACCTATTGGTGCGCAGGGGCTGAACATGTCGTTGGGCGATCTGCGCTGCTTGCTGGAATTGACGCGAGCCCGGCCCGAGGGCTTAGGCGATGCGCAGATGTTGGATTCCTATCACAAGGCCCGCCATACCGAGATCGAACTGCGCGTCAAGGGCATCGACCTGCTGAACCGCGCCTCGATGATCGAAGCGCGTCCGCTGCGCGACGCACGAGCGATGGGGCTGAATGCGCTCTATTCCCTACCACCCGTGCGCAAGACGCTCATGCAAATGGGCCTCGGCGTCCGCTGAACCGCAGGGCGGGCTTCTGCCCGCCACGCTATTACAGCACCTGATCCAGAACCCGTTTCAGGCGCGCAATCGTGTCGTCAACATCATACAGCTTGTCCAAGCCAAACAGGCCGAGACGGAAGGTGCTGAACCCTTCGGGTTCGTCACATTGCAGCGGTACGCCGGCTGCGATCTGCATGCCCAGGGCCGCGAACTTCTTGCCGTTCTGCACTTCGGGGTCTGCTGTATAGCTGACCACCACACCCGGCGCGCCGAACCCTTCGGCGGCAACCGACATGACGCCCTTGTCCCTAAGATAGGCCCGGACGCCATCACCCAGCGCCCATTGCGCCGCGCGCAGCTTTTCGAAGCCGTACGCGCGCGTCTCGGCCATTGTGTCGCGGAAGGAAAGCAGAGAATCCGTTGGCATGGTGGCGTGATAGGCATGGCCGCCATTCTCGTAGGCCTGCATGATCTGGCGCCACTTCTTCAAATCTATCGCAAAGCTATCGGATGAGGTTTCTGCCAGCCGCGCCTCGGCGCGTTCGGATAGCATGACAAGACCGGCGCATGGCGTTGCGCTCCACCCCTTCTGCGGAGCCGAGATCAGCAAATCCACTCCGGTGGCCTTCATATCGACCCAGGCACAGCCCGAGGCGATGCAGTCCAGCACCATCAACGCCCCCACCTCATGCGCAGCAGCGGCCATCGCTGTCACATAATCATCAGGCAGAATCACTCCGGCCGAGGTCTCAACATGCGGCGCGAAGACAATACCCGGTCGTTTCTCATGGATTGTCGCCACAACTTCATCAATCGGGGCCGGAGCAAAAGGTGACGGGCTGGAATTGCCGGTTTCGCGCGCTTTGAGAACGGTGGTCGACGATGTCAGATCACCTGACTCGATGATCTGGCTCCACCGATATGAAAACCACCCATTGCGTACGACAAGCACATCAGCATCCCGCGCAAACTGTCGCGCGACGGCTTCCATCCCATAGGTGCCTCCGCCGGGAATGACCGCAACGCCTTCAGCATTGTAAACTTCACGCAGCATTGCCGAAATATCGCGCATGACTCGCTGAAAACTTGCAGACATATGGTTCAAAGAACGGTCGGTAAAAACCACCGAGAACTCCTCCAGCCCGCCCGGGTCAACAGTATTCAGTAGTGCCGGCATGACGCATCCTTTCTATTGGGTCCTTTTTGTTCTGCCTTGTCTTGCGCGCTCGGTAAAGCGTCAAACGCGGCCTGAAGTTGACCCAAAGTAACCCACAGCCAAAAATTTCATTTTGAGTTTTTACATGCCACAATTAGCAGAAATGACGCCAACCAGAGTCAGGTCCCCTTTACACCCTAGCGTGTTTCTGAACAGATACACACACTTTGAACAAGAACGGATAATTTTTCTCGTGACTGCGCAAAAGCGGATTAGTTTTCAAGTCGTTCGAGACGAGGTAAAGCGGCGGATTGAATCCCGCATATGGCCTCAGGGCTCGCTTTTACCCACCGAAACCCAATTAGCGGAAGAGTTCAATTGTGCCCGCGCCACGGTGAACCGGGCGCTGAGGGAGCTCGCCGAACAGGGCTTTGTCGAGCGCAAGCGCAAAAGCGGAACGCGGGTCAAGAAAGAACCACGCAAACAAGCCAAGCTTGAAATTTCACTTGCGAGACAAGCGGTTGAGAACCAAAACTCAGCCTATCGCTATGCTCTGGTGGAACGGAACGTGGTCTACAGCCCCGGCTGGCTGACCTCGCAACTGAATGTCGAACCGGACGCGCGCGTTCTGCACGTGATCTGCATGCACTATGCAGACAACCGCCCCTTCCAGCTTGAAGAACGCTGGATCAATATCGAAGCCGTACCCGAGGTCGAGCAAGCCGACCTCAACAAAAGTGGCCCACACGAATGGTTGTTGAATGCTGCCCCGTTCACCGAAGCTGAAATCGCCTTTTGCGCGATCTCGGCGGACAATCGTCTAGCTGATTTCATGGGCACGACCACTGGCACTTCGATGATTCAGCTGGAACGGACCACGTGGAAGGACGGGCAGCCGATGACTTTCGCCCGCATGACCCATCATCCGGGGTTCCGCATCCGCACTAAATACTAACCGATCGGCCCGGGCAGGCGTTCTTCGCTCAGCAGTACATTGGCTTCGACCTCTCCGGCCCCTGGTAAGGTCATCACCCTCCGGCGCAGAACCCGTTCGAAATCTGCCAGATCCCGCGCCACGACGCGCAACCGATAATCATAAAGACCCAGCACATGCTCAACCGTCTGTACCTCGGGAATGGCGCTGACGGCGCGCTCGAAATCTTCAAGGCTGACCTGCCCTTTTCGCGCAAGTTTCACGCCGAGAAAGACGGTCACTCCAAAACCCAGGGCCTCGGCATTCAGACGCAGCCGCCGCCCCTTGATCACGCCTGCTTCTTCCAGTCGACGAATACGCCGCCAGGTCGCGGGCTGCGATAAGCCAAAGCGGCGCCCCAGAGCCCCCGCGCTTTGGGTCGCGTCCTGCACCAGCGCGCGCAGAATTCTGCGGTCGATCTCATCCAGTTCGATCATACCGGCAACACCTCATCCCGTTTGACTCGGGCGATATGCATAAGGGCTTCGATATCGGCGATATGCGGTAGGGTCAGAATGCGATCGCGATAGACCTGTTGATAATGCGCCATATCTCGCGCCAACACCGATAGGCGCACATCCACCCGGCCAAGGAAGGTCTGGATCTCGATCACCTCGGCCACGTTCCGCGCCGCCGCCGTGAATTCGTCGAACGCCCGTGCCTGCGTCTTGTCCAGCGTTATCCGCAAAGAGACCTCGACCGCATAGCCCAAGGCGGCCCAGTCGATAACGGCTTCCTGCCCCTCGATCACTCCTGCCGCTTGCATCTTTTCGATCCGGCGCCAGCAGACGCCCGTAGTGATGCGGCATCGCTCAGCCAATTCTGCCGTTGTCAGGCTTGGCTCGGCCTGGAAGTGGCGTAGTATACGTCGATCAACATCATCAAGCATGATTTTTTCACATTTTGTTCACTAGAAGAATTATTCTTCATCTATTTGTCAAATACCCAATCCAAACCCTATCGCCAATAGCAATCACGCAAGATAGAAGCACATCAACCGAAACTGAAAGGACCGGCGAAATGCGCGTCTATTACGATCGCGATTGCGACATCAACCTGATCAAAGACAAAAAAGTGGCGATTCTGGGCTATGGCTCGCAAGGCCACGCCCACGCGCTGAACCTGCGCGACTCGGGCGCCAAGAACCTGGTCATCGCCCTGCGCGAAGGCTCCCCCTCGGCCAAGAAAGCCGAAGCGGAAGGCCTGCAGGTGATGGGCATCGCCGAAGCCGCAGCCTGGTGCGACGTTATTATGTTCACCATGCCTGACGAACTGCAGGCTGAGACGTACAAGAAATACGTCCACGACAACATCAAGCCGGGCGCTGCCATCGCGTTCGCCCACGGCCTGAATGTCCATTTTGGCCTGATCGAGCCGAAAGAAGGCGTTGACGTGATCATGATGGCCCCCAAAGGCCCCGGTCACACCGTGCGCGGCGAATACACCAAAGGCGGCGGCGTTCCTTGCCTCGTCGCGGTCGACAACGACGCGACCGGCAAAGCGCTGGAAATCGGCCTGTCCTACTGCTCGGCCATCGGTGGCGGCCGTTCGGGCATCATCGAAACCAACTTCCGCGAGGAATGCGAAACCGACCTGTTCGGTGAGCAGGCTGTTCTGTGCGGCGGTCTGGTTGAACTGATCCGCTGCGGCTTTGAAACGCTGGTTGAGGCCGGCTACGCGCCCGAGATGGCATATTTCGAGTGTCTGCACGAAGTGAAGCTGATCGTTGACCTGATCTATGAAGGCGGCATCGCCAACATGGATTATTCGATCTCGAACACGGCTGAATATGGCCAGTACGTCACCGGCCCGCGTATTTTGAAATACGACGAGACCAAAGCGCGTATGAAAGAGGTTCTGAACGACATCCAGCAGGGTAAATTCGTCCGTGACTTCATGCTGGAGAACGCTGTAGGCCAACCGACCATCAAAGCGTCGCGCCGTGCGAACGATGAGCACATGATCGAGGAAACCGGTGCAAAACTGCGCGCCATGATGCCCTGGATCTCGGCTGGCAAAATGGTCGACAAAGAAAAGAACTAAGTCTGACAATTGTCAGCGAAAGGGCGGCCCCGGTGGCCGCCCTTTTCATTTGGTGACAGCATTTGCGTAGCATTCGCCCAGAACATAATCCCAGCCACTGTCGTAACCGGTGCGTTTGTCCGACGCCTCAGATGCCCAGACTTCCCAGCCCGAATGGGTCAGAGTGACCGTGGTATGCCCGGCTCCGTGGGCTGCGAACCGGACCTCAACCCGCGTGGGGCGGTCGGTGTTGGTGCCGGGGTGCCAGCTGAAGGCCAGGCGAGCCCCCTGTTCGAAGATCAACACCTTGCCCCAATCAGCGCGGGTGCCATCGAACATGGTTTCATAAACCGCACCGCCGACATGAGGTTCGATCACAACTGCCAGCGCAGGCTTGCCTTGCGCCGCTGAGACAGCGTGCCCATCCAATGGCCACCAATTGGCGATGCGATTTACAAAAATGTCAAAGGCGCGCTCGGGCGTTGCGTTCACAACAATGGTCTTAATGATTGGTTCGATCATGCATCTCGTCCTTCGTTTACCTCGGCGGCGAAACTCTCCAACACGTCCGACCAGTATTGCTCGAGCCAGGCGCGCAGGTCGGCCAGCCCCTCGGGTCGGGCGGCATAGATGCGGCGCGTTCCCTCAGCCCTGCAAACGACAAGTCCGGCATCGGACAAGACCTTTAAATGTTGCGAGACCGCCGGGCGGCTTACGGGCAAATCCGCAGCCAGATCACCAACCGCCCTGGGGCGCTTGGCCACCGCCTCAAAAACCTGACGACGGGTCGAATCCCCTAAAGCCGAAAGCACTTCTTTGTAAGCCATAGCTTACGGTAAGTAATGACTTACCTAATGTCAATATCAGCGCGTGACACCGTCAGATTCGCGGGATAAGTGGATGGAATGGTTCAACAACCGACAAAACAGGATTGGAGCGGTGTTTTCACGCTGGGCCTCATCTGGGGCGGGACGTTTATGGTGGTTGCCATGGCGTTGGAAGGCTATGGACCGGTCACCGTGGCGACGTCGCGCACCACATTGGGTGCCGTTATGCTGCTGGTGCTGATGCGCCTTACCGGACGGCGTATTCCGAGTTTGACACCAGCCCTTTTGAGTTCGATTTTCTTCATCGGCATTCTGTCGACGGCGGTTCCCTTCATGCTGTTAAGCTGGGGGCAACAATTTGTCCCTTCGGCCTTTGCGGGTCTGTCCATGGCGGCGATTCCGCTGATGGTTCTGCCGCTGGCACATTTCTTTTCGGATGAGCCTATGAACCTACGGCGTCTGGTCGGCGTTTGCCTTGGCTTCTCTGGCGCGCTTGTGTTGATCGGGCCCGGTCTGGCGCAATTGGGTCAGGGTACGCAGCCACTGGCGCAAATGGCCTGCGTTACGGCAGCCTTGTGCTACGCCAGTTCGTCGATCCTGACCCGCCGCTGCCCTCCGATTGAACCGATGGCTCTGGCAGCCCTGACGCTGCTGGTTGGCGCAGTACTATTGATACCTATCATGCTGCTAACCGAGGGGCTTCCCTCGTGGCAGGGAACGCGCCCCAGTCTGGCCCTGATCGTTCTGGGCCTTGTCCCCACGGCCTTCGCCACCCTGCTGCGAGTATCCATCACCCGCAGCGCCGGGTCGGTCTTTCTGACGCTGGTGAACTATCAGGTGCCCGTTTGGTCGATGGTGTTCGGGGCCTGGATTCTATCCGAAGCCCTGCCGCTGCGGTTCTATATCGCGCTTGCCATGATCCTAACCGGGCTGGCAATCAGCCAGTGGTTCACTCTGCAGAAAATGCTGATGGGGCGTTAACCTGTCGCCGCCTCAACCTCGGATACGATCCCATCGACCACTTGGGTCAGCAGTGCGGCATCCTCGCATTCCGCCATCACCCGGATCAGAGGTTCCGTGCCCGATTTGCGGATCAGCAAACGCCCCTGCCCATTCAGACGCGCCTCGGCCTCGGAAATCGCGCTTTTGACGCTGGCCGCTTCCAGCGGGGCCTGCCCCGCGCTAAAGCGCACATTCTTCAGCAATTGCGGCACCGTCTCAAACTGGCGCGATAGGTCCGAGGCTTTCTTGCCGGATTGCACCATCTCTGCCAGAAAATGCAGCCCCGCCATCAGACCGTCGCCGGTTGTGGCATAATCGCTCATCACGATGTGACCTGACTGTTCGCCACCAAGATTGAAACCACCCTCGCGCATCCGTTCAACCACATAGCGGTCGCCAACGGCGGTCCGCTCCAGACGCAGCCCCTGCCCGGCCAGGTGCCGCTCCAACCCGAGGTTCGACATCACAGTGGCGACCAAGGCGCCGCCTTTCAGCTGATCCGCGCGGGACCAGGCGGTCGCCAACAGGGCCATCAACTGATCCCCATCAGCAACAGCGCCGGTTTCGTCGATCACAACGACGCGGTCGGCATCCCCATCCAGACAGATACCTACATCGGCGCCATGTGAAACCACGGTTTCGGCCGCAACACGAGGCTGGGTTGAGCCACATCCGAAGTTGATGTTCTTGCCGTTCGGCGCGATGCCGACCGGGATCACATCTGCTCCCAACTCCCAAAGAACTTCCGGCGCAGTACGGTGCGCGGCACCGTTGGCGCAGTCGATCACGACCTTCAGCCCATCCAAGCGCAGATTGCGCGGCAGCGATGATTTCACACGCTCGCCATAACGGAACCGTGCATCGTCAACCCGACGCGCACGACCAATATTCTGCGCCTGTGCGGGGCTTACACCTTCTTCGATCAACCGCTCGATCTCAATCTCGGCCTGATCGGACAGCTTGAACCCGTCCGGCCCAAAGAATTTAATTCCATTGTCGATCGCCGGATTGTGACTGGCCGAGATCATCACGCCCAGATCCGCGCGCATCGAGCGCGTCATCAACCCTACCGCAGGAGTCGGCACCGGCCCCAGCAGAAGCACGTTCATACCGGTCGAGGTCAAACCTGCCGTCAGCGCATTTTCCAGCATATAGCCCGACAGCCGCGTATCCTTGCCAATGACAACGCGATGTACGCCTGAGGCATCGCGGCGGAAATACCGCCCCACAGCTGCGCCAATTCGCAAAGCCATTTCCGCCGTCATAGGGTGCGTGTTGGCGGTGCCCCGCACCCCGTCGGTTCCAAACAGCTTGCGCATAAGTCGGTCTCCTGAAAATTCCTTTTGCCCGGATTACCGGACGGCGGCCCATAGACGCAAGGCCTGAGCCGTCTCGGCCACGTCATGTACCCGTACAATCTGCACGCCCTGTGATATTCCCGCCAGAGCAACCGCGATTGACCCCGGCGCGCGGGCATCCTTGCGCGGCTCTTTGCCGATCTGACCAATAAATCCCTTGCGCGAAACGCCCAGAAGGATTGGACAGCCCAGCCCGTGAAACAGGCTAAGATTGCGCAGAAGCGTCAGGTTGTGGTCCAGATTCTTGCCAAACCCGATGCCCGGATCGATGACAATTAGATCGCGGCTGAGCCCCAGTCCTTCAAGATGCGCGATTTGCCCCTCAAGGAAATCGTAAACATCCAGCAGAACATTGTCATAGTGCGGGTCATCCTGCATCGTGGTCGGATCACCCTGCATATGCATCACACAAACCGGAGCCTCAATCTGCGCGCAAAATGGTGCAAGTTTGGGATCGAAGGTAAATCCCGACACATCGTTGATCAGTCCCGCACCCGCCTGATGCGCTGCCTTGGCAACACCGGCCTTGCGAGTATCGATCGAGATCAACACATCCGTCTCGCCCCGAATTGCCTCAATCAAAGGGCGTGTGCGGGCAATCTCTTCGTCTTCAGGCACAAAATCAGCGCCCGGGCGCGTGGATTCGCCGCCAATGTCCAGAATACTTGCACCATACGCTACCATGCCGGCGGCAGCGGTCCGAGCGGCCTCGACCGAGTTATACAGCCCCCCATCCGAGAAGCTATCCGGCGTGGCATTCAGAATGCCCATGATCTGCGTTCGCGCCATATCAAGCCCGGCAATCGCTGGACGCGCACAGGTCAGACGATCCAGCTGTTCCTTTGGGATTTCAACGGCATCGACGATCTGGGTGCTTTGCCCGCGCTCAATCCGCTCGGCCTGTGAGAACCACAGCACCTGCCCTGCCAGTGGCACCGCCCCGTCGACGCGCGTGCTCCCATGCTGGACCAATGGGCGGTAATAGACGGTCACAGTTGCGCCTGCTCCACCGGAACTGCGCGCAATGGCGTTTTGGGGGCTTCGGGCAGGTCTCCGCCAATAACCAGCATCTCGCTGGCTTCAAAGGTTGCTGCGAACCAAGCAGCCAGCGCCACCGCGTCAGACGGCGCGGCTGAGGGGCCATCGACCGCATCCAGAACAATTTTGGAGGGTGCCCAAACACAAATCTGGCCGTTTTTCATCGCCCAATCCAACTCGGTCCGCGTTGAAACGACCACGCAACGGTGATCGCGCGCAGCCAGAACCCAGGCGTTCTGTTCAATTGCCAACAGATCTATCCGGCGTTGGGTCATTGCGTGACCCGTCTGCGGCACATCCAGATCAGACGCCCCAACACACAGGATCAGCGGGCGCTGGCGATTCTCAAGCTGGTCGATCCAGCCGGTGAGATTACCTGATGAAATCGCTGCATTCGACAGAAAGACCAACCGTGGATGTGGCCGCTCTTCTTCGGTCACATCATGATGTACCGCATCCTTGCCGCGCACGATCTCGACACCAAGCGCGCCAGGTCCACGATCCAGTTTTTCAATGCGAACAAAGGCTCTTACAGCCTGAGGTTCAAGCAGAATGCGCTCCGCCACGCGATCTGCCAGTGTCTCGAGCAAATTTAGTCGCTCAGCAGCCAGCTCGAACGCAATCGCTTCGGTTACACGGTCGTAAGACAGAATACGATCCACGTCATCATCGATGGGGTCTGTCAGCGGGCGCACCTCGACCACGATGTTAAAGCAGATCCGTTGCGTGGTACCGCGTTCGGCCTGAAACGCCCCGATCTCGACCTCAACGATGTGATCGCGCAGCGAAATGCGGTCCAGCGCACCGCGCGCGGCGGTAGCCTCGGACCGTTCGGACGGGTGCGCAAAGGCAAGACGGATTTCAGAGCTCATGCGGCGGACCTTTTCGGGCTCGGTGGACTGATGATCAGCCCACTTTAGGCGTTTCGCGGGCGTATAGCATCGCAGCAAACGCCTTTCCAGCTACGGAATGCGGCGTTACGTGACCCGGAACCAGCTCATCATACCCGATGCCGCATGGCCTAGCATGTGACAATGCAACAGCCAGTTGCCCGGATTGTCAGCTACCAACGCTACCTGCCGCACCTGCCCTCGCTCGACTAGAACAGTGTCGCGCCACGGCCCTAGTGTACCGTCCTGCAGGATAATGCGAAAATGGTGTCCATGCAGATGCATCGCATGTGGAAACGCCGTGTCATTTGCGAATTCAATCCGATGAACTGATCCCAATCGCGCATCCAGAAACGGATCATCTGGCCGCTCTGCATATCCGTTCAAAGCCCAGAATCGTCCAAGCTGAACCAACTCGCGCCCCGACAGCTCGGAATCGCCCAATTTGGCGCTCTCCAGCCAGCGCATTGCACCCCCCTGCATCATCATACGATGCAGAGGTGTATTCTGCAGTTCAATTTCGGGCATTCGGTTTGCTGGCAACGGTCTAACTTTTGCATTAGCAATACGCGATGATACTCCGAACACATCAAATTTGACGAGTCCGTAAGCGCCATCCCGTTCTACACTCACAATACTTGCCGTCTGGCCGGATTCCGCTGAAACATCAACGATCAAGTCAACCCGCTGCGCAGGCGCCAAAGGAAAACTGCTCTCAACTCGCAATGGAACCTCAAGCGGCATACCGTCAAGCGCAACAATCCAACCAGCAAGCCCGTCGAGCGCTACGTCGAATACCCGGGCATTCGCGGCATTGATCACCCGCAATCGCAATCGTTCAGACGCCTGCACCGGATAAGAAGGGTCAAACTCTCCGTTCACCGTTACAATGTTGCCCAGCCGACCCGCATGGCTCAGATCATGACCATTGTCGAAATCGCTCGATATCTTTGCGCTCTCGGTGTCAAGGCGCCAATCGTCCAGCATTAAGGTCAGGTCCTGATCAACATCGGGTCCGCTGGCTTCTTCGACGATCAAAGGGCCATAAAGCCCACGCGCGACCTGCTCCATCGATTGGTTGTGCGCATGATACCAATAGGTTCCCGCATCCGGCACCACGAAATCATATTCAAAGTTGGAATCTGGCTGCACAACTTCCTGCGTCAGGCCGGGCACTCCATCCATCGCATTGTCGATCCGGATGCCATGCCAGTGAACGGTCGTTGGTTGCGGCAGCATGTTTACAAGCTTGCGGCGTACCCGAGCCCCCTGCGGAACACGGATTTCCGCGCCCGGAACACCGCCGCCATAACTCCAGACCGGAGTTTCCGGGTATCCCTGGGGCGCGATCTGCTGGAGGGAAGTCTGTGCCACCAGTTCGGTGGCAGATGCCATCGCCACGCGTGGTATCATCGACAAGGCCAGGGTCGATTGCAGAAACTGTCGGCGTGATATGGTCATTGCAAGCCTCCTGGCTCGCAACATAGTTGGTAAAACGCCTGCTGCCAGCACCCTTCCAGCGCTGGTGCGTCAATCAGTTGCTGGCCGTGCGATAATTGTGCTTGTAGAAGATATGCACGCCAATACGCGCCGTTTCTTTATAGACGCGGGACCAGGACGGGCGCACTGCCTTGGTGTGGTAGTGCGTGGCACCTGCGGTCATCTCTTCAGCTACACCATCGATTGCGGCACGGGCGACTTTCGAAACGCGATCATAAGCGCGTTTTTCGTTGATAATCTCTTTCTGCCCGTCACAGGTGTAGGTGAACTGGCACTGATATTTCTTGCCCGTTCCTTGCTTTATCACACCGCACAGTGAATCCGGAAAGCGACCGCTTTCAACACGGTTCAGGATAACTTCGGCCACAGCAAACTGGCCACGCACGCTTTCACCGCGGGCCTCGAAATACAGCGCTTCGGCAAGACAACGGAAATTTTCATCTCCGGTCGCCTTTGGCTGCTGGTCCAGCCAGGCTTTGGTGTAGGAGATTTCGACTTTTTCCGGCGCCTTACGCGGCTTAAACAGTTTCAGGTAATCGCGGAAGCTTTGTGCTGGCAACTCGTTACGTGTGACCAACTCAACAGATTTTGTATCGCCTTGCCTATCGGCAAAGGACAAACTCGGTAGCAAGGCTGCGGCCCCCACGGCAACAGCCACTATGTAGCGTCTCATCAGATAACCTCGCACAGGCACAAACGCGCCATACCCTCCCCCGGCGGGCGCGACGAGGCTAATACCCCAGACGAAGCGAGACGTCCAGTTCTGAAAAAAATGCAAGAGAAAAACCGCTCACGCCGCCAATTATTATCGACAGCGGAACGTTTCTTACGCCACTATTTCTAGGTAGGAGACAGTTAGTCAACCCCCAAGTTTGGACGAAATCGCCAGTTGAGCGGCAGACAGCCGAGCGACAGGAACCCGGAAAGGAGAACAGGACACATAGTCGAATCCAAGTGACCGGCAGATAGCGATTGATTCGGGGTTACCACCATGTTCGCCACAGACAGAAAGCGTAACGTCTGGTTGGGCTTGGCGCCCGCGCTCGGCCCCCAGCTTCAGCAATTCACCTACCCCATCTGCATCCAGAACGTGAAATGGATCTTCGCCAAACACGCCTTGGCGGACATATGCCGACATGAACCGCCCCGCGTCATCGCGCGACAATCCGTAGGTCATCTGGGTCAGGTCGTTTGTTCCAAAGCTTAGGAAAGCGGAATGCGGCGCAATCTCATTCGCGCGCAGACAGGCCCGAGGCGTTTCCACCATCACTCCCAATCGATAGTCGAACTCCTGCCCCTGCTCCGAGGCAACCTCGGCCGCTACAGTATCAATGCGTGTTTTGACCAGTTCAACCTCGCGCTTGGCCGAGACCAGCGGGATCATGACCTCGGGCACGACAGGGGCACCTTCTTTGCTGGCCTCAACCGTCGCCTCGAAGATCGCGCGTGCCTGCATGTCGTAGATTTCCGGCACGGTGACACCCAGACGAACCCCGCGCAATCCCAGCATCGGGTTGTACTCGCTCATCGCCTCGACCCGACGTTCGACATCCGAGATTGGCAAATCCAGCGCCTCAGCCAGCTCGCGCTGACCAGTGCGCGTAGTGGGCAGAAACTCGTGCAAGGGCGGATCGAACAGGCGGATGCAGACCGGCTGCCCCTCCATAATCCGGAACAACTGCACAAAATCCTGCCGTTGCATCGGCAGCAACCGTTCCAGCACAGCGGCACGTCCCGACGGGGTCTGCGCAAAGATCATTTCGCGCATTACGGTCAAACGACCGGGATCGAAGAACATGTGTTCCGTTCGGCACAACCCGATCCCTTCTGCTTTGAAGTTTCGCGCAGTTTGCGCGTCAGCGGGTGTATCGGCGTTGGCGCGGATGGCGATGTCCCTCTCGGCATCGGCCCAGCTCATCAGTGTCTGAAAGCAATCATCCAGCGCCGCTTCAAGCATCTCGGGTTGTCCGGCCAATACCTGACCCGAAGTCCCATCGATGGTCAGAATATCGCCTGTCTTGAACACACGCCCATCCGGTGCGCTTAGCAGCTTTTTCTTGGTCTGGAATCGCATCTCGGACGCGCCGACGATACACGGCAGACCCAGACCTCGGCCAATCACCGCCGCATGGCTGGTGATCCCGCCCTTTTCGGTCAAAACAGCTACTGCGGCATGCATTCCGCGCACATCTTCGGGCGAGGTTTCTCGGCGCACAAGAATACAGGGCTCCCCCCGCGCGGCGCTGGCCTGCGCTTCGGCAGCCGTAAAGACAATTCGACCGGTCGCTGCACCGGGGCTGGCCGCGATGGCTGTGGTCAGCACATCACGCTCGGCCTCAGGATGGACCTGCCGGTGCAGAAGTTCATTCAGCGAATGCGGGTCGATCCGCATCACGGCCTCTTGCGGCGGAATGATCCCGTCTTCGGCCAGGCGCACCGCGATCCGCATCCCGGCCCGCGACCCGCGCGGAACCCGCACGCCGTCCAGAATATGCACCTTGCCGTTCTGCACCACGAATTCGACCTGCATCTCTTCGCGCAGCTTTTCGCGCATTAACGCAGCGTGGGCCTTGAGATCGGCAAACGCCTCGGGTGCCACATCCTCCAGCGACTGGCCGCGTTCATCCTTTTCCAGATACAGCGCAGCGACACCCTCCCCCAGCGCATCGCGCCCCTGGCTTTGGCTCAGATAGCGGCCCGTGATTTGGGGCATACCTGTCGCGGGGTCAATCAGTTGCAACACGCCTGAACCGCATTCCCCCTGTCCGACGCCCGGGATCATCTCTTGAATCACCAGCCCCAAACCGGCATCCGCAGGTGCGCCCTTGGCCTGCCGCAGCAGCCGGGCCGACGTGCCATCCCAGGCACGCGCCATCGAGCGCAGAACACCAATCAGTTGCTCTCCTCGATCTTGCGGAAAGGCCTCGTCGGTTTCATCTTCATACGCCCGCAGGGACAAGCTCAGCCCTTCGCGCCCATCTGCATCGATGGTATCGAATACGTCAGGGTCCAGACGCGCAATATGGAGCGCATAGCTCTGCACAAACCGCAGATATAGCGCCGCCGCCGCATCCGCCCCCATTTCCGCAGACCGATCCAGATATCGGGCATCGTTCATGCCGATATTCAGCACCGCCCCCGGTCCACCCCAGTCAGGATCTTCCGAACTGGGCCGTACACACAGCAATGACTCGGCGTCGAACTGTTCCAGAATGGCTGCGATGTCGGGAATGTCGCCCTTGGCAATTCGCTGCACCGCGTCAAAAGAAAGGGCCACTGTCCGAGGCACCGGCATGTCCAGCCTGACCAGTCGTTGCAGGCACTTCGCCCGGCCGCCATGCGTATTGGCGGCAACGGGCGCTTTTGGAGTGATAAGCGTGGTATGCGGATTATTCTGCACTGCGGCACCTTTTGGTTTCACCGCAGCATAAGCCCCTGCGCCCTTGGCGCAAGGGCGTTATCCCTCGATACGGGTCAGATCAGCAACGCTAGAGCAGACCTTACGGATCTGGCTCAGCAGGTTCAGACGGTTGCGGCGCAGAATGTCATTATCGGTATTGACCTGCACGTCCTCAAAGAACGCATCCACCGGCCCGCGCAGTGCGGCCATTGCCGCCATCGCTGTCGGGAAATCCTCGGCCTTCAGCGCAGGATCGATCTTGGCCTCTGCCGCGTCAAGCGCTGCAAACAGTGCCTTTTCGCTGTCAGTTTCTGCAAACTTCACATCCGCGCCGTAAGAGTATTCGACTCCATCCTTCTCTTCCGCCTGAGACAGGATGTTGTTCGCACGCTTGAACCCCTGCACGAGGTTCTCTCCATCCTCGGTCGCGATCACCGCATTCAGAGCGCGGGCGCGTTTGACCAGCAGGTTGAGGTCGTCATTCCCCTCCATCGCGATACAAGCGTCGATGACATCATGGCGGATGCCTTCGTCTCGGAGGAAGACTTTGAGGCGGTCGTGGAAGAAAGAAAGAAGATCGTCAGACGCGTCAGGAACCTTTTTCTCAAGCTCAAGAAATGCTGCTGCGGGCGATCCTTCAAGCTTTTCTTTGACAGTCTGGAATGAAGCACCAAAGACACCATGTTTTGCGATTTCTTCCAGGAGATCGCGGACATTCGCTTCGGGCAAAGCCTCATTGATAGCGCGTTCTGATCGAACCAGTTGACTATCGAAAAAACGGTCCAACCGAAGACGCAGATCATTATTCACGATTAGTCGAATTACCCCTAACGCCGCGCGACGCAGAGCAAACGGGTCCTTCGACCCGGTTGGTTTCTCATCAATCGCCCAAAATCCTGTCAGCGTATCTAGCTTGTCGGCCAGCGCTACGGTCACCGACAGCGGTGCGATCGGCACGTCATCCGACGGTCCCAGCGGCGAGTAATGCTCCTGCGCCACAGCCGCGACGGCAGCGTCTTCGCCAGCCGCTTCGATATAATACCGCCCCATAAGCCCTTGAAGTTCAGGAAATTCATAGACCATTTCGGAGTTCAGATCAGCCTTGGCCAAACGCGCGGCTTTCTCGGCCTGATCCGCATCCGCCCCGACCACCGGGGCCAGTTCTCGGGCCAGCGCGGCAATGCGGTCGATGCGTTCCGCCTGCGTGCCCAGCTTGTTGTGGAAGGTCACATTCTCCAACGCGCGGGTCCATTGGGCGATGTCCGACTTGGCAACGCGCAGGTCGTTCTCCCAGAAGAATTTCGCATCGGCCAGACGGGCCGACAAAACCTTCTGGTTCCCCGCCAGAATGGTTGCGCCGTTATCGGCGGTCTCGCGATTGGCGACGGTAATGAAGCGCTCGATCCGCCCCGTCTTGGCGTTCTTCACAGAAAAGAACTTCTGATGCTCTTTCATCGAGGTCTGCAGTACCTCGGGCGGCAGCTCAAGAAACTCCTCGTCGATCTGCCCCATCAGCACAACGGGCCATTCAACCAGACCGGCAACCTCGGCCAGAAGACCCTTGTCGTCGACCACTTCCAGACCGGCGGCGAAGGCCATGTTCTGGGCATCGTTCCAGATATGTTCGGTGCGCTCTTCGGGCGACAGCACCACGAATGCGCGTTTCAGCTTGGCGGCATAATCCTCGAACGAGGTCACCGTAAACCGGTTCGGGGCCATGAAACGATGGCCCTCAGTCGTATCACCGGACGTGATCCCTTCGATCGCAAGCGGCACGACCTGCGCGCCTGCTTCATCGGTCAGGATGCACAAGATCGAGTGCAAAGGCCGTACCCACCGCATCGATCCAGCCCCCCAGCGCATGGATTTGGGCCAGGGGAAGTTTCGAATGGTAGCTTCTAAGACCTCGGCGATGATTTCAGCTGCTGGACGACCCGCCTTTTCAATGGTGGCGAAATACACTGCGCCTTTGGGCGTGTCGCGCTCTTCCAGCTGGTCTCGGGTCAGTCCCGCGCCGCGTAGAAAGCCTTCGATGGCTTTGTCAGGCGCGCCGACCTTTGGGCCTTTGCGTTCTTCGCGGATTGTCGGGCTTTCCGCCAGCAGGCCTTCAACCGCCAGCGTCAGGCGACGCGGCGTCGTCAGTGCAGCGGCAGAGCCATAGGTCAGACCGCCTTCGACCAGACCATCGGTGATCCGCTTTTTCAGGTCTTCACCGGCGCGGGTCTGCATGCGCGCGGGGATTTCCTCGGAAAACAGTTCGATCAGCAGGTCGGGCATTTTCGGTCCTTAGAAATTGACAATCGTCTGGATGACGATGGCATTGGCGATGTCCACAAAGAATGCGGATACAAGGGGCAGTACGATAAAGGCAATAGGCGACGGGCCATATCGCTTGGTTACGGCGGTCATATTTGCGATAGCTGTGGGGGTAGCACCCAGAGCGAACCCTCCGAACCCGGCGGCCAGAACGGCGGCGCGGTAATTCGATCCCATCAACGGAAACAGAACCCAGATCACGAACACCACGGCAAACAGGGTCTGGGCGGTCATGATCACCGCAATCGCAAGGCCCAGTTCGGCGATGGTCCACAGTTGCAGGCTCATCAGCGACATCGCCAGAAATGCACCAAGCGCGAATTCCGAGATCAGCGCCAGCGAGGGTGTGCGTGAGACCGGCTTGGCATTCGGCGCGAACATGGCGCGGAGATTGGCAATCACGATCCCCATGATAAGGCAGGGCACAAACAACGGCAGTTTCAGCCCTGCGGCGCTGATTGCTTCGCTCAGGATCGCGCCTGAAATGATCGCGAGGTTGAGATACAGCAGCACCCGCATGATTGTCAGATGATCAATCTCGGATTTCTGGTCGACCTCATTGGGCAAACCCACCGTATGCTCTTCCCCGGGGCGTTCGGGGCTGAGATTGCGCCCCTCGATCAGCAGCCGCGCAATCGGCCCCCCGACCAGAGCGGCCAGCACGAGACCCAATGTGGCCACGGCCACCCCCAACTCGGTTGCGCCACTCAAACCGGTGGCGCCCGCAACTTCGGGGGCCCAGGCGATCGCGGTTCCGTGCCCCCCGATCAGCGCAGCAGACCCGAACAGCACCCCGGCTTGCGCCGGATAACCGAACATCGCGGCCCCCACTGCGCCGATCACGTTTTGCGCAAAGATGGTCAGAAGCGTCAAAATCAGAAGCAAAAGCAAAGGCTTGCCACCCGCGATCAAATCGGACAGACGGGCATTTAGACCAATCCCGGCAAAGAACAGAACCAATAGAAAGTCTCGTGCGGTCAAGCCAAAGGATAGCTCAATGCCGAAACCAAGATACAGCGCCAATACCACGAGCGAGGCCAGAAGGCCCCCGGTTACCGGCTCGGGGATGTTGAAGCTGCGCAATTGTGCGACACGGGCGTTGATCTCTGCCCCCAGCAGATAGACCGCAAAGCCCAGCGTTGCTGTCAGGAACTCCGGTATCTCAACGACCATCCCCATCTGCATCAGCCCTCGGGCCTGGGTGGGCACTCCTCGCCCACAACCGTGCCGTCATAGGCTTTTTCACCGCAATTGTTCAGCGCA
Source organism: Ruegeria sp. D6 (assembly GCF_056534365.1). Lineage (NCBI taxonomy): Bacteria > Pseudomonadati > Pseudomonadota > Alphaproteobacteria > Rhodobacterales > Roseobacteraceae > Ruegeria > Ruegeria sp. D6. The sequence goes on from NZ_JBQFPH010000001.1 coordinate 1,422,988, forward strand.
TGCCAGACGTAGCCTTTACCATCCTGTGTAATGGCAACGATCCGGTCGACACCATAATGGATGTTCTTGGTGCCCAAGAAAGCCTGTGCTTGACCCGATTTCAATACGTCGGCCAGCGCAACTGCGTCGTAGCAGTCAAACCATCCCGGTGCGGTCAATGGCTCGGGGTTCTCGACAGGGGTAAAATCCACCATCTGATCCGGCCTTAACTCGGTTTCGAAACAGGCCCGATACCGGATCGGAGAACTGTCGGCGTCAATGGCCTTAAACCCAGTATAGGCGATGGCTTCGGGCGCTTCCGCCCCTTGCGCCAGCAGGACCACATCCTGGCCCGGTCGCGGTTCTACCTCATAATAGAACCCATAAACCTGCAGGTAATACATGCCAGCACCGGCCAGAACGCCAGAAATCAGAAGGATTAGCGCAACCAATTTTCCAGTCATCGTTTACGCCACCTCTTTCAAGTTCATAGAAAATAAGACAGGTTCCCAAGCAGTACGGTCAGAAACGAGGCTACTCGCATGGAAACCACTCTTGCCGTCGGATTCTTTGGCGCGCTTTTTGCAATCATGAATCCGATTACCAACTTGCCTGTGTTCCTGAGTGTTACGCAAGACCTGCCCGTTTCGGATCAACGCAAAGTGGCTGTGAAAACTGCGCTTTATTGCACGATCCTCGGTGGCGCCTTCGCTGCGATCGGCAGTCAAGCGCTTGGGCTCTTTGGCATCAGCGTCGATGACCTGCGCGTCGCCGGTGGCCTCGTTGTACTGATGATCGGCCTGAACATGCTGAACGGGAACGAGAGCAGCTCGCATCACGGAACCGACGGAGAAAAGAAATCCTATCCCGCGCCCGAGACCGTTGCGTTCTATCCCTTGGCTTTTCCCATTCTGGTCGGCCCCGGAACAATCACAACACTGATCCTTTATGCGCACCACATCAAAACCCCGGTCGAAGCCGTTGTCTATGCAGGTGTATTTCTGTTCGTGGTGGCCTTGCTTTTGATCACGTTCTGGAACGCATCGGCGTTGGCTAAGCGGCTGTCGGACAATGCCCGAGTGATAATGAGCCGCTTCATGGGCATGATCCTTGCGGCTATCGCAATCAGCATGATCGCAGACGGCCTGAAGGCGTTGTTGCCCGGACTGGCCTAGGCGCTGCATCAAGCTTCGAACCCGGCAGCCTCGGTCTGCACGAACGCATCGGCGCATTGCTTGGCCAATGCGCGAACGCGGCCGATATAGGCCTGTCTTTCGGTAACCGAAATCACCCCGCGGGCGTCCAGCAAGTTGAAGATGTGGCTGGCCTTGATGCACTGATCATATGCGGGATGCGCCATGATGATGCGCTTGCCCGTCTTCGGGTCGTCATGTTCCTGCGCCAGAATGGTCGCGCATTCGGTTTCAGCCTCTTCGAAATGACGCAGCAGGACCTCGGTATTGGCAATATCGAAGTTCCAGCGGGCGTATTCCTCTTCGGTCTGCTTGAAGATGTCGCCATAGGTCAGCGGGCTGGGCGACTGAGGATCGTTGAAGGGCATGTCCATCACATGGTCGATGCCCAGCACATACATGGCCAGACGTTCCAAACCATAGGTCAGCTCACCCGAAACCGGCGCACAGTCATGGCCGCCGACCTGTTGGAAATAGGTGAACTGGCTGACTTCCATGCCGTCACACCAGACCTCCCATCCCAGACCCCACGCACCCAGAGTGGGGCTTTCCCAGTCATCCTCGACAAAACGGATGTCGTGCAGGTCCATATCGATGCCGATGGCCTCAAGGCTGCCCAGATACAGTTCCTGCAAATCAGGCGGACTGGGTTTGATCAGCACCTGGTATTGATAGTAATGCTGCAACCGGTTCGGGTTTTCGCCATAACGTCCGTCTGTCGGGCGACGCGAGGGCTGAACGTAGGCCGCTGCCCAAGCCTTGGACCCCAAAGCCCGCAACGTGGTTGCTGGATGGAACGTACCTGCGCCGACCTCCATGTCATAGGGTTGCAGGATCGCACAGCCTTTCGACGCCCAATAGGTCTGAAGCCTTAGGATAATCTCTTGAAATGAACGTGGTGCGCTTCTGGGTTCGGTCATGACAATTCCCTTGGACGCCCAAGCGCCCGGTTCCGGTGGGTTCGGCCCTTCCTATGCAAGGCATCCAAGGGCGTCAACGGGCCAAACGGCCACTCTGTCGCTGAGCGGCCACACACAGAATTCCCCGTATTCCGGGCATGGCAATCGGACCGCGATTCCGCGTAATCTGCGCCAAAGTGAAAACACTGCAGAACACGGGCAGACAATGACACGCGTATTTACGGTTATTACATTCTTTATCCTCTTCGGCCTGCGCGCCGCTTTTGCCCAGCAAGATGCGGGCGTCTTTGTTCAGATCGAGGCGCAGCCGTCGCTGCGCGAGGCGCAGGAACGGGCGCAGGTCTATGCGAACGCGCTGCCCGATGTGAACGGGTTTCGATTGAATTCCGGCTGGTATGCCATTGTTATCGGACCCTATTTACGCGACGACGCCGAACAGGTGCTGCGCGTTTACCGGGCCGAGCGTCAGATCCCATCGGACAGTTTCATCGCATTCTCCAGCGCGCTGGGGCAACAGTTCTGGCCCATCGGTGCCAACATCCTGAACCGCGGCGTCGTCACCGCCCCGATCCAGCCCGAGCCGCAACCAGAGCAGCCCTTGGCCGGTCTTACCCTGCAGGACGCAGATGAAACCCGTTCGCAGGCTCTGCAGGGCGAACGCCTTTTGACCGCGCAAGAGCGCAGAGACCTGCAAACTGCGTTGCAGGCAGCCGGGTTCTACAATTCAACAATTGACGGAGCCTTTGGTCAGGGCACCCGGCGCTCGATGGGCGATTGGCAACGTTCCAACGGGTTCGACGCGACTGGCGTTCTGACCACGTTGCAGCGCAAAACCCTGATGGATGACTACAACGCTCCACTGATCAGCGTCGGGATGGCACGCTATTCCGACCCGCAAGCCGGGATCGAACTGGATATGCCAATGGGCGTCTTGGGCTTTGACCGTTACGAGGCACCCTTTGCCCATTTCAACCCCACTTCTGATCTGGACGCCAAGGCGCTGCTGATCTCGCAGGAAGGCTCTGCCGCAACCCTGCGGGCGCTCTATCAAGTGATGCAGTCGCTTGAAATCGTTCCTCTGGACGGTGAGCGCAGCCTGCGCGGCAACAGCTTCACGATTGAAGGGCGCGGAAATGGCATGACCTCGTTCACGCAAGCAGCTCTGAAAGACGGCAAGATCAAAGGTTTCACGCTGGTCTGGCCTGCCGGGGATGAGGCTCGCCGCGCCCGAGTTCTAGCCGCGATGCGCGCAAGCTTTGCCACGACCGATGCCGTTCTGGATGCCGGTGCTGGAGCGGATGCTGACCAGCGCATCGATTTGATGTCAGGACTGCAAATCCGCAAACCGCGGCTATCGCGATCGGGCTTCTTCGCCGACGCTGATGGTACGGTTCTGACGGTCACCGAGGCCGCTGAAAGCTGCACCCGCATCACGCTGGACGGTGACCAAGAGGTTCAACTGGCTTGGCAAGATGCAGACCTTGGTGTCGCTGTGCTGCGTCCTAGTCAGACCCTTGCCCCGATCAGTGTTGCCGAGTTCCGCGCGGGCGTTCCGCGTATTCAGTCTCAGGTCGCTGTTTCGGGCTTTTCTTACGAAGGCGCATTGGGTGCCCCTACTCTGACCTTTGGCGAAATCGCTGATATCCGCGGCCTGAATGGAGAAGATGGCGTCAAACGCCTTGCACTGTCCGCCCAGCCCGGCGACGCGGGAGGACCTGTCTTTGACGATAGCGGCAGCGTTGTTGGCATGTTGCTACCTGCCCCTTCCGATGGGCGTACCCTGCCCGACTCGGTCAGCCTTGCGGCGAATGTGGCACGTCTGACCGAGGTTCTGACCAAGGCGGGCATCTCAGGTCAGCCCGCGCAAGGCTCAGCCCAGATTTCACCAAACGAACTGAGCCGCAGAGCCAACGGAATGACCGTTCTGGTGCACTGCTGGGACTGAACAATCAGGTTCAGGGAAAAGGCGCTGCACGAAGGTGCACGCCTTTTTTCATAGGTTTACAGGATATCCGGTGTGACCCGTATCAATGTGGGAACCTCGGCCTGAAAGGCGGCGCGCACTGCGGCCTGCATCTCATCCAGCGTCTTCGGTGCAGCTGACAGCGCCCCGAACGCCTCGGCCAGTTTGCAGAAATCCGGGTTTCGCGCGATCACCGCATTGGGCGCGATCTGTCCGCGCACCATGCTCTCTTCAATCTCTTTGAGTTTACCATTGTCCCACAGAATGATGGGTAGCGGCAGGCCGAGTTCGACAGCAACCCCAAGCTCTTGCATTGTGTAGTGAAAACCATAGTCACCCGCGATGACCGCTGTGGGTTTGCCCCGCCGTGCTACTGCACCACCGATCCCGGCTGGCAGGGCGTAACCCAGCGTGCCAAATCCAGTCGGGTGGTGCCAATGATAAGGAAAGCCCATGTCCCAGACTTCTTTCGCGACATACGCGAATTGGGTCATGTCCGAATAAATCATCGTATCCAAGGGCATGGCCGCCCTGAGTGCATCGACCACAGGGACAATGCCCGGGCGCTCGGCATCTACCTCGGCCCGCCAGCGCGCGCGCGCCTCGCGCACCTCGTCCGCAGACCAACCAGCGGCTGGTTTTACCTGATCGGACACTGCCCACAGCGCATGCGCAAAACTCTCACCATCTGCCTGCAGTTTGACAGCCGCACGATGGTGGTCTGACAGCACTTGCGGGTCCAGATCAACACGCACCATAGTTGCGTTGTGGCCCAGATCATGGCGCCACAGATCAACCTCGCCCAGTTCAGCACCGACAACAACGACAAGATCAGCCGAGGCAATTACTTTGGCGCTGCCCGGTCGTGGCAGCATCGATCCGAAATCCAGCGGATAATCGGACCCGGCCAGCCCGCGACCGGCATACGTCGTGAAGCACGCCGCCCCCAACTGGGTCAGGATCTGTCGCCAAAGGTTAGACCGGCACCCGCCGCCTAATATGAACAAAGGCCGCTGCGCGATATTCAGCAGCGACAGAACCGGTGCCACATCCGGTGGAACAGTCTGGTTGCGCAAGGCAGGCTGGTTTGGAAAAGGCGCAGGCGCTGCCTCGGCCTCCAATTGCGCGATGGGTACCTGAATGTGTTTCGGTCGCGGGCGCGACAGCTCAAACTCTTCGAAGGCGCGCTCGATCAGACCATAGGCAGCCTGGGCATTGTTCGCCTGACAGGACCAGTCTGTAACTGTCTCGGCCGCAGCGCGCTGATCCTTCATCTGATGCAATTGGCCACGCAGCGCTTGTGTCTCTTCAAGGCAAGAAGACAACACCAGCATCGGCACTGAATCCGAATAAGCCTGCCCCATCGGCGTCATGATGTTGCACAGGCCCGGTCCGGTGATCACATAGGCCACCCCTGGCTTGCCAGACGCGCGGGCATATCCATCGGCCATGAAACCGGCCCCCTGCTCGTGCCGGGCCAGAACATGCGTGATCCCGGCCTCTTCGATACCGCGATACATCTCCTGATTATGCACGCCCGGTATGCCAAAGATCACGTCAACGCCACGATCCTTAAGCATGTGCGAGATCTGCGCCCCAAGGGGTCGTTTCATTAGCCTCTCCAGAATTGAACGGTAAAGATTGCGTAGACAGCCAGCAGTTCAAGGCGTCCGACCAGCATCCCAATCGTCAGCAGCCACTTGGCACCGTCATTCAGCCCCGCAAAGTTGCCTGCTGGCCCGATCTGTTCCCCCAGCCCCGGCCCCACATTAGCCAGTGCCGTCGCGGCCCCCGATACCGAGGTGATAAAGTCCAACCCAGTCAGGGCCAGCGCCCACGACAGAACCCCCATCGATAGTGCAAAGAACATGAAGAAACTCATGACCGAGGTCAGCACGTCGCGACTGATCGGTCGTCCATCATAGCGCGGCACGAACACACCATGCGGCGAACGAATTCGGCTAAGCTGGGTTTTAATCGACGCAAACAGCAATTGATAGCGGAACACCTTGATCGAACACGCGGTGGACCCCGCGCAACCGCCAATCAATCCGATCAGGAAGAACAACATGACCGGGAAACTGCCCCAGCCCATATAGTCGACACTCGCGTACCCGGTGCCCGAAATGATCGATGTGATGTTGAACAGCGACTCGCGGAATGCCTGCTCCCAATGGTGCGGAAAGACCGAAGTCAGGAAGATCGACATAATCACAACCAGAACCACGATGGTTGCCAGAAACGCCCGAATCTGGCTGTCTTTCCACAACGAGCTTGTGTGACCATTGGCCAATTGCACATACCGCACGAATGGCAGCGCCGCGAGGATCATGAAGATGGCAGCGGCATATTCCAGAGGTCCCGAAAACCGGGCGAAAGAGCTGTCATAGTTTGAAAACCCGCCCGTCGCGATTGTGGTCATGGCATGTACGACGGCGTCAAAAAAGCTCATGCCGAAACCGGCATAGACCAATGCGCAGACCACCGTCAGAAATACGTAGATCAAGGAAATCTGCCCGGCGATCTCTTGCGCACGGGGCAGAATTTTTCCCATGGTTTCAAACCCTTCCGAGCGGAAAATCTGCATCCCACCAACGCGCAGCTCGGGTAGGAACACCATCGCCACGACGATGATTCCAATGCCCCCCAACCATTGCAAAACGCCCCGCCAGAGCAACAAGCCCTGTGGCAGTTCGTCTAGCCCCGAGATCACGGTTGAACCTGTGGTGGTCAGCCCCGACATCGCCTCAAAATAGGCATCGACGAAACGCAGTTCAGTTTCCCCGAACAGAAACGGAATTGCGCCAAAAACCGGCAACGCCACCCAGACACCCGAGGTCAGCAAGAATGTCTGACGGATGGTCAAACCTTCGCCCACCCCGTTGGAACAGCTCATCGCAAGAACACTGCCGGTCAGCAGTGTGATGACCGCGCTTTCAAAGAAAACATGCCACTCGCCCCGCCCCTCGATCATGTCGACAAGCATAGGCAGCAGCATGGTCGCCCCTAGAATGGCGACCAGCAGGCCAATCACATATCCGACCGGGCGAAGATCCATCATGACGGGCAGCGTTGGCGCGCCAGCCCGACGGTGTCAAGCAGATGATCCGTGTTAACTGTCGGATTTTATCTCAACGCCCGGCATCGCGGGTGGCTTCGACGGGGCGCGTGCACGACGCGGTGCCGGTTTGGCCTGCTCAGCCGACGCAGCTGCGGGTTTCTTCGTCGCAGGTTTTGCAGCGGCAGGTTTCGGAGCCGCTGTGGCCAGAGGCGCAGCTTTTGCCGGGGCGGGCTTAGCTGCCGCAGGTGCCTTGGGCGCCGCTTTTGCCGTGTTTGCTGATGCTTTCGGCGCTGCGGCTGCCGGTTGTGCCTTGGCTTGTGCGGAAGATTTAAACTCCGCAACCGGCTTGGCCGCCGTTGATACTGGCTTGGCCGCTTTCGAGGCGGATTTCGCAGATACTTTGGCCTTCGCCGGCGCTGCTTTCACAGCCATTTTGGCGGCCGGGGCCGCCTTGGGTCCAGCGGCCGCAACCTTAGGAGCCGCCGTTTTCGGCGCTGGTGCCGCCGCAGGCTTAGCCGCCGCCTTTGGCTTTGGTGCTGCTTTGGGTTTCGGCGCGGCTTTAGGCTTTGCTGCAACCTTGGCTTTTGCAGCCGGTCTTGCTGGCTTTCGCGTTGCTAGGGTCGCCGCTTTGCGGGCAACAGGTGCGGGTGCCTCGGCTGTCTTCAGTCCGTGCAGAGGTACCATCGGCAAATCAAAGGCCGCGCGCGTCATGATCTGCATGATCTCCATCTGACTGGCCATTGCGTAACCGGCCATCCGGATGGCCGCTGCCTGAAACTCAAGCGGTTGAGTAATCGGATTCATTGCATGTCTCTCCTGATAAAACCGAGGCAGCGGGTAGATGAGTAAATGACCCCGCCCGCCCCAATCGTCCGGGCGGATTTGCAGGTTGGCGGTCCAAGGCGTTGCACGTCCCGGTTTCCTTTCGGGCTGCGCGTCCCGGTTTTTACGGATGCGCAGCAGCTGCACTCGGGGACAATCTAGCGCAATTCAGGGTGCAGATGCAGCATTTCCTGCTGCATTGCGGCAAAAAAGCGCCCATGCAGGATTTTTGACTGTTTTTCCAGCAGCTTCCGCAGGGTCAATCAGCCTACATGAAACAGCGTCGTGAACAAACGCGGGTCCAGGCTCGCGGATTCGAAGGTTGGACCTTCGGTCAGAATCGAGACCGCATCATGGCTGTGCAGGCTTTCCTGATGGCTGGCGATCACACGGAAATCGCCGACATGATGATCGGCCTGTAACTCGGCGCAGAACAGACGCGCGGCATCTTCCACGAATATGGGATTGGCCGCGTTCAGTTCGGCAAAGGCCTGTTCATCTTCGCGCTTGACCATCACCTGAGTTTCGGTTGGCACCGCGCGGCGGCACAGCGCGATCAGATCTTCGAACCACAGACAATCGGCGTTGCAATCGATAACCACCGAAATCCGCGCCACCGAGCGCTGGGAATGCGGCGTCGCCAACTGCCCGCGGGTTGCGCGCGCGTGTTCGCTCAGTTCCAATGAACAGGGGCATGTGGACGAATAGACATAGTCCAGATGCATAATCTTCAGACGTTCTCCGCCTTGATCAACCAGTTCCAGCGCGATGTCGTAATACTGGTATCCGGACAAGCCCGAACGCAGGCTCTCAATCCGATCGGGATAGGAAAACCGCATCTGTATGCGCGCATCCAAACTATCCAGATCAGTCAGATAGTCGTTCAGCGCTGCCTCCATCACCTCAAAACTAAAGGTGCGCTCGGCGTGCTTGTAGAAGGACCGCATGATCCGAGACATGTTGATGCCCTTCTTCTCGGCCTCAAGGCTGACAGACCCGGTGACCGAGGTCTCAAGTGTCAGCTCGGCACCGCTTTTGCGATGGAACCGGATCGGCAGGCGGAAATTCGAGATGCCGACATGCTGGATTTGCTGCTTCGAACCCCGGATCAGGCTGGATGGACCGTTTTGCAGATCCGGCAATGTGGCCTTGTAGGCTGCATCCGCCTCAAACTCGTGGGGATATTCGCGCGACAGGGCTGGATAGTTTGACGGCAACAGCCCCGGGACAAGCTGCGCAATGGCCGGGTCCAGTTGACTGATCTCGGCCGCCGAGGCTGATTTCGCCCATTCGCGCAGCACCTTGAGCGCCGCTGCGGCCTGATCGTGATCGGGTGTCTCGTTGATGTCGCGCGGATGAATGTTCATTGGCACGGATCCCTTGCTAGGCCGACGGTTATATACCACCGAGGTTTAATTACCAGTCCTGAACGATACGCGCGGAATAGCAGTCCGGATCGAAATTCGAGGCAAGAAATCGTCATTTTACAACCAAATGCGCCGGATCAGGCGAATCACATCCGCCTGATGATGCATTCCCGGCGCAACACTAGCCCTGAGATACGTCTAGCGCGCGCTGGATATCCGCCAGCAAATCACCGGCATCCTCAAGCCCAACCGAAAGGCGGATCAGGCCCGGCGTGATACCCAACTCATCGCGTTGTTCGTCGCTCAGACGCTGGTGCGTTGTGGTGGCCGGGTGGGTTGCGATCGACTTGGCATCGCCTAAATTATTCGAGATCACAGGGATCGTCAGCGCATTCAGGAAAGCAAACGCCGCCGCTTTGCCGCCCTTGATGTCCAGCGATAGAACCGTGCCGCCCTTGCCGCCCAGCTGCTCTTGCACCAACGCGTTTTGCGCATGGGTTCTCAGCCCGGGATACAGTGTCCGCTCCAGTGCAGAATGCCCTTCTAAAGCTTCTGCAATCTTCTGCGCGCTGTCGGCTTGGGCGTTTACGCGCAGGGCCATGGTTTCAAGACCTTTGACCATGATCCAAGCGCTGAACGGGCTAAGCGCACCGCCGGTGTGCTTCATGTAAGGCTCGACCGTGCCACGGATAAATTCCTTGGTGCCGATGATCACGCCGCCCAGCGCCCGGCCCTGCCCGTCGATATGCTTGGTCGCCGAATAGACCACCACGTCGGCTCCCTGTTCGATCGCGCGCGAGAACACGGGTGTCGAGAACACGTTGTCCACGATTACAACCGCACCCACCGCATGGGCCAGCCTCGACACGGACGTGATGTCGATCACTTCAAGCGTCGGGTTCGACATGGATTCAAAAAACACTGCCTTGGTGTCAGGCCGGATCGCGGCCTCCCACGCGTCCAGATCGGTGCCGTCTACAAAGGTCACCTCAACGCCATAACGCGTCAGGATGTTTTCGAGGATATACAGACAGGACCCAAAAAGCGCCTTGGCTGAAACCACATGGTCGCCCGCCTGCAGCATCGAAGTCAGCGCACCGTTCACAGCGGCCATACCTGAAGCGGTGGCAAACGCATCCTCGCCGCCTTCCAAAGCTGCGATACGCTGCTCGAACATCGACACGGTGGGGTTGCCATAACGGGCATAGATGAACTCATCCGGGCCGCTTTCGATAAACCGGGCCTCGGCCTGCTCGGCGTTATCGTAGACAAACCCCTGCGTCAGAAAGATCGACTCAGAAACCTCATTGTACTGACTGCGACGGATACCGCCATGGACGGCTTGGGTGCGTTTGTTCCAGCTCTCGCTCATCTCATTCCTTTCAGCCCCGCATTGGAGGCAAACAAAAAACCCCAGACGCGGCCAAGCGAAAGGGGTCTTTCATCCTGACCTTTTAGCGGTGTTGTTTAACGTGGCCCGCAATCCGGTAACAAATCGCCACATGAATGAAGATGCGTTTACGCCCCGCCCCGGAACACGTCAAGCCCGACTGATCACCGGTCACGCTTTCGTAACACGGCCAGGCGCGCTCTTGCCGTTTGTGCAGAAAGCTTCATGATCGCCCAAACTCAAGGAGGCCCCATGATTGATCTCTATTTCTGGCCCACGCCCAACGGCTGGAAAGTGTCCATCGCTCTGGAAGAGATGGAGCTGCCCTACAAAACCCACTTAATCAACATCGGCAAGGGCGACCAGTTCGATCCCGAATTTCTAAAGATCTCGCCTAACAACCGTATGCCCGCCATCGTCGACCCGGATGGCCCTGACGGCGCGCCTGTTTCGGTGTTCGAAAGCGGCGCGATCCTGATGTACCTCGCCCGCAAGACCGGGCGATTCTACGGCAATACCGAACGTGACAGGATCGCAGTCGAGGAATGGCTGATGTGGCAGATGGGCGGCGTAGGCCCGATGGCCGGCCAAGCGCATCACTTCCTTAAATACGCTCCACATCTAGACCCGCCACAAGACCATTCCTATCCGAAAGACCGCTATCGCAGTGAGGTCGGGCGTCTCTACGGCGTGCTCGACCGCAGGCTGGCCGAAAACGAATACGTCGCGGGCGATTTTTACTCCATTGCCGATATGTCGATCTGGGGCTGGGCGAGCCTGTGGGAAGGCCAACAACAAGTGCTGGAGGATAAACCGCATTTTACCCGCTGGCTGGACATGATGAGCGCTCGTCCTGCGGTAATAGCAGGCCGCGCGTTGCACGCAGACCTGCGCGGAGATCATCGGGACCAGAAATCACAGGGCGTTTTGTTTAAACGGTAAGCAGTGGGTATGTTTGGATCGTAAGTCATGTTTTCTGGATGCTAGAATCAGGAGTGACTTTTGACTGCGATAGTACAATCGGCTTCTAAATCTGTTCCGCCCGAGACACTCGCCGATCTTCTTTGGAGCACAGATCCAAAACTAAACGGCTACATGTTTGGTAAAATGGATGTCTTGCACAAGATCATCGGAACGGAATGGCCTGCGCAACAGGGTTTGTATTCATACAAACATGCCTTTACGGCCATGCAACACGACAAGGTTGCGGGTCTCCTTATTGGGCATACAGACGAAGAGTATTCTGCGAATTTCGATTTTTCCGTGGATAATCAGGCTAATGCTCTTGGCGAAGATGAAGCGCTTCATCTAAAATCTGCCTTGCATTGGATGGATCGGTTGTTTCCTGCCCCGCGTCAAAACTCCTACTACATTCTCGAATTCGCCGTGAGTCCAGATATGCATGGCACTGGTATTGCCGGCCAACTCTTTGAAGTAGCAACAAAACGAGCTTTGGCGGGCGAGTGCAATCAGATATGCCTTGACGTAGCCGCCAACAATGAAGCCGTTAGTTTTTATGAGCATATTGGATTTAACGTCGAAATTGAAACGCGCGTGCCCGTATTGGACAACGAATATGGAATAGGTGTGCACCTGCACATGGTCCACGAGATCGATCAAAGCCTCTGACATCGGCTCAGGCTCAATTACAATATTGTTGATAAGAACATTCATGCGCGACCGTTCAAGTCGCAATTCCCTCTAGAAACACTTAACTCGCTTCACTAAGGAAGAATTCGACAACCGAAAAAGGAAGACGCACGCAATGGCAAAGATCACCTATGTCGAGCATGGCGGTACCGAACATACAGTCGAGGTCGCCAACGGACTGACAGTCATGGAAGGGGCCCGTGACAACAACATTCCCGGCATCGAGGCCGATTGCGGCGGTGCCTGCGCCTGCTCGACCTGCCACGTCTATATTCATCCTGACTGGGTCGAGAGAATCCCCGCCAAGGACGACATGGAAGAAGACATGCTTGACTTCGCCTATGAACCCGACCCGGCCCGCTCGCGCCTGACCTGCCAGATCAAGGTCACCGACGCGCTGGATGGTCTGGTCGTGCAGATGCCCGAAAAGCAGATCTGATGCACTCTGATGCGCCGCGTCAGCCCAACCGCCTTTGGCACCGTCGGGCGCGCGGCGCTGTTCTGATGGTTTGCATTTGGCTAACGGGGAATATGCCCGCAGCCAGCGGCGAAACCAAAGTATCTGCGCGCTTCACGGAACCAACAACACGCTACGCCCATGGGGTGCTTGGCGACGCCATCGAATACGGTGCTTTGGAAATCGGCGTCGGAACAAGTATTTCCTCGGCGGCGCGGCGAAAAGTCGATAGCTCCAAACGCTCGACCGTTACAATACGTCTGCCTGAAGACCGCGTATTCGAAGATCTTGCCCCACGCCTGGCCGATATCGATCAGGACGGGTTGCCCGAAATCATCGTTGTAGAGGCCCAGCAGCATACGGGTGCTCAACTGGCGATCTATGACATAAATGGTCAAAAAATCGCCGCCACCCCCCATATCGGCACGCGCAACCGCTGGCTCGCCCCCATCGGTGCCGCCGATCTGGACGGCGATGGACATGTCGAGATCGCCTATGTCGACCGCCCACACCTTGCGAAAACTCTGCGCATCTGGCGTTACAAAGACGGTGAACTCATTGAAATCGCGACAATCCCTGGCCTTACCAATCACAGGATCGGAGAAGATTTTATTTCAGGCGGTCTGCGCCAATGTGAAACGCACCCTGAGCTGATCCTCGCCAGCGCCGACTGGTCGCGGATCATAGGCGTCTCGTACAGCAAAGGCTGGCGACAAAAAGACCTCGGACCACTCAACAGTCTCAAAGATCTGGCCAACGCACTAAAGTGCTGATCCGATCTTCATCTGGCCATAAATACCTCGGGGAGCGCGAGGGGCTGGCCCCTCGCCCCGAAATCATCAAGCCGGGCGCAGCCCGACTACTGAGTTAAAGCGCGCGCCAGCCGATGTCGCGACGGAAGAACCCTTCAGGCCAATCAACACCTTCAACCATGTCATACGCCCGGTCGCGTGCGTCTTTCAGCGTTTCCCCACGCGCAGTCACATTCAGAACGCGGCCACCCGCGGCCTGAACCTTGCCTTCAGCCGCTTTTGTCCCCGCGTGGAATACCATGTTGCTACTATCCTCGGCCAGATCGCCCAGGCCGTTGATCACAGTGCCTTTTTCATAAGAACCAGGATACCCCTTTGCCGCCATCACGACCGTGATGGCGTGATCGTCGGCCCAGTTCACCCGCGTCTCAGCCAAGCGACCCTCGGCCGCCGCGTGCATCAGGTCCATGGCCTGAGCGCCAAGGCGCATCATCAGTACCTGACATTCGGGATCTCCGAACCGCACGTTGTACTCCACCAACCTGGGCTGACCATCCTTGATCATCAAACCGGCGTAGAGCACACCCTGAAACGGTGTCCCGCGCCGCTTCATCTCGGCCACCGTCGGGCGCACGATCTGATCCATCGCAAGGGCCTCGATCTCGGCGCTCAGCACCGGGGCCGGAGAATAGGCGCCCATACCCCCTGTGTTCAGCCCGGTATCGCCCTCGCCGACGCGCTTGTGATCCTGCGCTGTGCCGATCGACAGGATATCCTCTCCGTCACAGAGCACGAACAGAGACGCCTCCTCGCCCTCCATGAACTCCTCGATCACCACTTCGGCCCCCGCGCCACCAAAGGCTCCGCCGAACATGTCGTCAATCGCGTCCAGGGCGGTTTGCTCGTCCATCGCAACGATCACGCCCTTCCCGGCAGCCAGCCCATCGGCCTTGACCACAATCGGGGCCTCCTGCGCACGGATGTATTCCTTGGCGGGCTCAGCCTCGGTGAACCGGGCATAAGCCGCCGTCGGCGCGCCGGATGCGTCACAGATTTCCTTGGTGAAACTTTTTGAGGCCTCCAGCCGCGCCGCTTCTGCCGAGGGCCCAAAAACCAGCACACCCGCTTCGCGCAGCCGGTCAGCAACCCCTGCAGCCAAAGGCGCTTCGGGGCCAACGATCACGAAATCAATCGCGTTTTCCTCGGCAAAGTTGACCACAGCACCGCCATTCTCAATGTCCAACGCCGCGCACTCTGCGATCTGCGCGATCCCGGCATTCCCCGGCGCCACAATCAGGCGATCACATTTGGGGTTTTGCATCACCGCCCAAGCCAGACTGTGCTCGCGTCCACCGCTGCCGAGAATGAGGATATTCATGAAACGCTCCGATCTGCTTGGCCTTGCCTGCGCGGCGTTCTAAGCTGCGCAGAGATTTGACACAAGGCGCTGAAATGTCCGACCTGCTAGATGACCCGATTCCGGGTCAGAACACCCCCGAATACACTGTCTCGGACATCTCGGGCGAGGTGAAGCGCACGCTCGAGGGCACCTTTGGTCGAATCCGTGTGCGTGGTGAGGTCGGCCGCGTGTTCAAGGCCCGCTCGGGCCATCTGTATTACGACATAAAGGACGACCGGAACGTGCTGGCCTGCACAACTTGGAAAGGGCAGATTTCTGGTCTTTCAGTTGTTCCCGAAGAAGGCCTCGAGGTTGTCGTCACCGGGCGCCTGACAGCTTTTGGAGCCCAGTCGAAATACAACCTGAATGTCGATGAAGTCGCCGTCGCCGGGCAAGGCGCGCTGATGGCATTGCTGGAAAAGCGCAAAAAGCAGCTCGAATCCGAAGGCTTGTTTGCGGCTGAACGCAAGAAACCCCTGCCCTACTTGCCGCAGATCATCGGCGTTGTCACTTCGCCCTCCGGTGCGGTGATCCGAGACATCTTGCATCGGCTGCGTGATCGGTTCCCGCGCAAAGTACTGATCTGGCCCGTCGCGGTTCAGGGGGCAAACTGTGCCCCCGAAGTGACCCGCGCCATCGAAGGCTTCAATCAACTCACACCGGGCGGGGCCCTCCCGCGACCCGACCTGATTATCGTCGCGCGCGGCGGTGGGTCCATAGAAGACCTCTGGGGCTTCAACGAAGAAAGCGTCGCGCGCGCGACTGCAGCCTCAGAAATCCCGCTGATCTCGGCCGTCGGGCACGAGACCGACACCACCCTGATCGACTATGTCTCGGACCGCCGCGCGCCTACGCCAACCGCCGCTGCCGAACTTGCCGTACCGGTCCGCATGGAACTGCTGGCTTGGACCAACGAACAAGGGGCCCGCCTGTCGCGCGCCTCCACGGATGCCGTGCAACGCCGCAGCCAGCGTCTGCGCGACCTGTCCCGAGCCCTGCCCCGCCCCGATACACTGCTGGAAAGCCCGCGCCAAAGGCTCGACCAAATCTCGGAACGCCTGCCCAACGCGCTGATCCGGGGTGTTCAGAACCGCCGCGTCAAACTGCTGGACAGTGCGGCCCGCCTGCGCCCCTCGACCCTGCGCAGCTTTGTCGAAACCCGCCGCGATCGCTGGCGCAACATGTCCTCGCGCCTGTCAATGCGCCCGATCCAGCGCGAACTGGAAACACGCCGCGACGCTCTAAATCGCCTATCCGAACGCCTGAACACCGCGCAATCCACGCGATTGGACCGCCTCCGCCAGCAGATGGACGCCACCGACCGCCTACGTGAAACGCTGAGCTACAAAGCGACGCTCGGGCGTGGCTACGCCGTCGTGCGCGCCGAAGGTGAAGTCATCACAACCAAAGCTCAGGCCTCGGGTCACACTGTGCTTGAGATCGAGTTCGCCGATGGTCGCCTAAATACCGGAGCATCGGACAAAGCCCCCTCCAAGAAACCCAAACAAGCGCCGCCCAATCAGGGATCGTTGTTCTGACCGATGTTGACGATCTGGGGCCGTAAAACATCCTCGAACGTTCAGGCCCTAATGTGGTGCGTGGGTGAGCTTGGCCTAGAATACCAGCGTCACGATCTTGGCCATCGCTTCGGCGGGCTGGACACTGCAGCGTTTCGGGCACTGAACCCAAACAAAACCATCCCCGTCCTGCAAGATGGCGACAACCCACCGTTTTGGGAAACCGGCGCCATCCTGCGATATCTGGCCACCCAATATGGCGATCAGGCATTCTGGCCTTCAGATCCTACCCGGCGCGCCACGATCGACAAATGGGCCGAATGGGCGAAACTCAACGTGGCGATGGCGTTTACCGTTCCGGTGTTCTGGCAAATTGTGCGAACACCCGTTGAACAGCAGGACCAAACAGCGATCCATCGGGCCGTCAGCGATTTGGAAATCAAACTGGCAATCGCAGACAAGGAGCTGGACCAAAACACGTTCCTTGCGGGTGAGCATTTTACACTGGCGGATATACAGTTCGGCCACGTCCTTTACCGCTACTACGATATCGACATCGTCCGCGCACCGTTACCGCATTTGCGTCGATACTATGAACGGCTAACCGAAAGGCCCGCGTTTCAACTTCACGTCATGCTGGACTATGAAGACCTGCGACCATTTCAGACCCCTACATCCGGTCCGTAGCACAACATCTCTTCGCCAATATCCTCGGCCTCGTACAACTCGGTCGCTGTCGGATCGCCCTCGAATTGTGCGATCAAACCGCCCCCGGATTGCCAGAAAACCCAGCATTGCGGCGCCAGTTGATCCTCATAGATGAAACAGATCTGATCTTCCTGCTCGTACCAAACTCCGTTCATGCAATTGCCATCCAGAAATGACCAGATGACTCGGCGGTCTGGCAGATACCGTTCGACTCCGTAGGCCTGCCCATCGAACCCGTAATACAAAGTCTTCCCACGCGTATACGCATCGAATTCAGTCCCTGTCAGAGGCGACTGTGCCGCAACGGGCTGAGCGAAAAGGGTCAGCAGAATCATGCAAGTTCGGATCATGGTCACACTGTGTCAGAAGCAACCCACAAGTGCCATTCAACCTTTCCACATCGTGGCGATCGGCAAGATAACTCCACGTCACGCCTTGATGCACCGCCGAGATCATGGCGATGATTGACTCAAAAACATCGGGGACGCACCATGACGACACTTCTTTTCTGGATTGCGGCGGCCTGCGCGCTGGCCTACCTGCCACTTACCGCGCGCCCGGCCGGCACCCTGCGTAGCATGCTGAAAACAGCATCGGTCGTGCTGCTGGCAGGCGTCGCCATACTGGCAAGCGCGCCATGGCTCCTGATCCTCGCCCTCACCTTCTGCGCGATAGGTGATGCCCTTCTGTCACGCGAAACCGACAGCACATTCATGGCAGGCATCGGTGCATTTGCTGCGGGGCATTTGGCCTATATCGCCTTATTTTTGACGAGCCCCAGCAGCAGCCCTGAACAGATCTTCGACCACCCCGCGATCTTCTGGTCCCTGATCATCCTGGGCATCGTTATGGCCACGCTGCTCACCCCCCGCGCCGGAGACCTCAAAATCCCCGTCCTCGCTTATATTCCAATCATCCTGGGCATGGGCATCACCGTTCTTGCCCTTCCCGAAACTGGAGCCTTACGCTGGGCCCTTCCCGCCGCGATGGCCTTCATCGCCTCGGACCTGGCGCTTGCGACTGAAAAGTTCCTGCTACCTGCCAATCACCCGACCCTGAAGCTTACGCCCTATCTGGTCTGGCCGCTTTACTGGGCTGCCCAAGCCGGGTTTCTGATCGCCTTCACCTGACCCTTTGCAACTGCCTTCAATCCACATTAGGTGAAGGGAACACCTGCGGAGATCAAAAATGGCGTTTTTCTCAAAGCTCAAGGACAAGCTGTTCAAATCCTCATCGCGCCTCGAAGAGGGGCTGGATGCAATTGTCGAGGATGGCGGTGAGGAAACCCCAAATCCTGATCCGGTGATCCCCGAACCAGAGCCCGAACCGCAACCGGTTCCCGAAGTACCTGAACCCACGCCCGCGCCCCAACCGGTCGAGCCTCCTGCTCCGATCCCGGCTGATCCCACACCGGTGCCTCCACCCCCAGAGGTTCCAGAATCCAAGGGCTTGATGGGTCGCCTGTTCGGCCGAAATGAATCCAAGACCGTTGTCCGCCGCACGCTGGACGACGACATGCTGGAGCAACTCGAAGAGCTTCTGATCGCCTCGGATATGGGCGTCGACACCGCCTTGCGCGTTACGTCCAACATGGCCGAGGGCCGCTTTGGCCGCAAACTCTCGACCCAGGAAATCAAACAGCTGCTGGCGCAGGAGGTTGCCCGCGTGATGGAACCCGTGGCCAAACCAATGCCGATCTACCCGAAACGCCCGCAAGTGGTGCTGGTTGTTGGCGTCAACGGTTCGGGCAAAACTACGACAATCGGCAAGCTTGCCAGCCAGTTCAAAGCCGCCGGCAAGAAAGTCGTCATCGCCGCCGGAGACACATTCCGCGCCGCCGCCGTCGAACAGCTGCAGGTCTGGGGTGACCGCGCAGGCGTGCCCGTACTGACGGCACCCGAAGGGTCCGACCCTGCCTCGCTCGCCTTCGATGCACTGACCAAGGCCCAGAACGAAGGTGCTGACCTTCTGATGATCGACACCGCAGGCCGCCTGCAAAACCGCGCCGACCTGATGGAAGAGCTGGCCAAAATCGTCCGCGTCATCCGCAAGGTTGACGACACCGCACCGCACAACACTCTGCTGGTGCTGGACGCCACCACCGGGCAAAACGCCCTCAGTCAGGTCGAAACCTTCCGCAAACTGGCCGATGTCTCGGGCCTCGTGATGACCAAACTGGACGGCACAGCCAAAGGCGGCGTGCTGGTCGCCCTCGCCGACAAGTTCGGCCTTCCGATCCACGCCATTGGTGTCGGTGAGCAAATCGACGACCTCGCCCCGTTTGATCCCGAAGAATTCGCCGCCGCCCTGACGGGCTTACAATCCTGATCCGCCCCTTCATCTGGCCGAAAATACCTTCGGGGGGCGTGGGGGGCAGACAGCCCCCCACTCTCTCCGCCCAAGCGAAAGCCCCGATTTGAGCGACTGGCTGATCTCCCTCGAAGGCACCGAAGCAGGCCACCAACTCGCCCTCGCCCTCGCGCTGATGGCGGCCTTTCTGCATGCGGTTTTCGGTGCACTGCAAAAAGGCCGCCACGACCCGTGGATGTCGCGCGGGGCGATCGATGCCTGCTACTGCCTTATGGCGATGCCATTCGCCTTCTTCATCGTGCCATGGCCCGAACCTTACATGTGGCCGATCTTTGGCGTCGTCTGGCTGATCCATATCGGCTATAAAGTGCTGCAGGCGATGGCCTACACCAAAGGCTCCTATACCGTTGTCTATCCGGTCGTGCGCGGTACTGGCCCGCTCTTCACCGTGATCGGAGCCTATCTTTTGTTCGGTGAAACCTTCTCGGCCATCCAATGGCTTGGAGTCGCGACGCTTCTTGCGGGTATCTTCGGCCTTGCCGCCTATAACCTGCGCTACCTTGAGACCAATCGAGATACGCTGCAAATCGCGCTGGTGCTGGCGGTCGTCACGGGCCTCTTCGTGGCGCTCTATACGACCTATGATGCCTACGGTATCCGCGCTACGGCTGACCCGTTCACCTTCCTTGCGTGGTTCTTCATGATCGACGGGGCCGCGATGCCTATCTATGCTGCGCTCAGATACCGCGCAATGATCCACCGCCCTGCGCTTGGACCTCTGATGCTTCGCGGGTTCGCGGGCGGCATCATTGCGCCGATGTCCTTCGGTGCCATCATGCTCGCCACGCGACTGGACAAGGTCGGAGAGGCGGCGGTCCTGCGCGAAACCTCCACCGTTTTCGCAGCACTCATCGGCTGGCTGGTGCTGAAAGAAACTGTCGGCCCCAGACGCATTGCGTTGATGGCATTGATTGCACTCGGCGCAGTAATAGTTGAAATGGGCGGGTAAGCAGCAGGTTGGAATCATGGCAGAGAAAAAAGACATCAACCCATTCCTCAAACAGGTACTGGAACTTGGCCCCCCACTGGCCTTCTTCTTCATCTACCTGCGCCTGCGTGATGACAATTTCGTGATCGGCGGCACCGAGTATTCTGGGTTCATCGTCGCCACCATCCTGTTCGTGCCGCTGATGCTGGCTGCCATGGGCATCCTCTGGTACCTGACGGGCAAACTCAGCCGTATGCAGATTTTCACCGCATTCATGGTGATTTTCTTCGGCGGCCTCACCGCGTGGTTCAATGATGAGCGGTTTTTCAAGATGAAAACAACGCTGGTCTATGGCTTCTTTTCCGCCATCCTCGGGATCGGGCTTTTGCAGGGGAAATCCTACCTGGCATATGTTCTGGACGAGATGCTACCCATGCAGCACGAGGGCTGGATGATCCTCACCCGGCGTCTGTGTGCCTGTTTCGCAGTACTGGCCGCAGCCAATGAATTGGTCTGGCGCACGATGTCAACGGACCTATGGGTCAAGATCGAAACCTTCGGCTTTCCCATTGCCTTGATGGCGTTTCTGATGATGCAGTTCAACCTGCTGCAAAGCTATATGGATGATCCCGACAAGCAATAACTGTTCTTGCCCAAGCGTAACAAGCTAACAAAATTTCTTGGCTTAAGCTTGAAGCTGTGAAAAGTTGGGTCACCACCCGCACCACTCAACCCCGGAGATCAGCGCCCGAATGATGGCATTTCCCAACAGTGGATTCCTGTCCGAAGCCTCTGAAGAGCTGCGCACCATGCTGGCAGCCCAGGCCACCGAAGTCACATTGGATCGGGGCGATGTCCTGTTCGAGCAGGACGATGAAGGCGATGCGCTCTATGCCATTCTTTCCGGTGCGCTCGAAGTGTCATTTCTTGCGTCGAGCGGGCGCAAGCTTTCTCTCAGCATGATGCGCCCAGGTGAGGTGTTCGGGGAGATCGCGTTGTTCGACAGCGGTCCCCGCACCGCAACCGTAACAGCAGCTGAGCCCTCCAAAGTCCTGCGCGTTCGCCAGAAAGACATGATGGCGCAGATCCGGGAACATCCTGACCTTGCGGTGGATCTGATCCGCTTGGCCGGTCTTCGCATGCGTTATATGGGCGCTCAATTGAACGAGCAGGTATTCCTGCCGATGCCGATCCGACTGGCGCGCAAGCTTTTGCACCTGGCAGGACAACAGGACAGCCCAACGGCACGTATCACGCTTTCGCAGAGCGAATTGGCCGAATTTGTCGGTGCGACGCGTGAGGCAGTGTCAAAGACCATTTCGACATGGAAACGCGACAATGTCGTCGAAGCTTCGCGCGGCGGGCTGCAGATCCACGACTTTGACGCGCTGCGGCAACTGGCCGAATCCGATTTAATCTAAATTTTCGGCACAGATGTGATCCGCTTCACATACGCAGCTTTAAGATTGCCCTAAGGTCAATCCCGTTACCGTAGGAGGTCGGTTTTATCATCCCCGATATCTGTCCACCGACCTCTCCCTGTACAGAGCCATATGCCTTCCCCGGCATATGGCTTTTTTCTTAACGAAGTATGAAAAAGGCCGGGAAAATATCCCGACCTTCTAATTTCGGATCTGTTCGCTGAGTTTATTATTCTAGGCTCAGCGCTACGAACCGGGGTTCCCCGCCCCGCCGCACCAGCAGCAGCAGAGATTTGCGTCCTGCTTCACGCGCCTCATCCATCCGCGTCTCCAGATCGGTGATCGAAGTCACCTTCTGCTGCCCCGCCTCAGTGATAAGATCACCGGCGCGCAGACCCTTTTCAAAGGCTTCCGAGGATTCATCAACATTGGTCACCAACAATCCTTCGGCATCGGCATCCAGACCCAATTCCTCGCGCTGGCTATCCCCCAGCGGAGCGATGGTCAGGCCAAGAATATCCTTGTCTTCCTCCGTCGGCGTTTCGGCTTCCGGCTCCTCGCCGTTCTCGGCACGTTCGGCGTCTTCGCGGCGGCCCAGCGTCACCAGCACGGTCTGGGTGCCTCCATCACGGTGCACGACCACACGCACAGATTTGCCAACGGTGGTCTCTCCCACCTGCCGCACAAGGCCGCGTGTATCCTCGACCTCGACGCCATCAAAGCTGATGATCACGTCTCCGGCCAGCAGGCCCGCTTCTTTTGCCGGGCCTTCCGGTACATCGCTGATCAACGCACCTCCGGGTTTGTCCAGCCCCATCGCCTCGGCCATATCCTCGGTCACGTCCTGAATGCGCACGCCCA
The DNA here is from genome assembly GCF_056534365.1 of Ruegeria sp. D6. NCBI lineage: Bacteria > Pseudomonadati > Pseudomonadota > Alphaproteobacteria > Rhodobacterales > Roseobacteraceae > Ruegeria > Ruegeria sp. D6. Next base: position 1,445,746 of record NZ_JBQFPH010000001.1, read on the forward strand.
GCCAACCGCGGCGGGTCTCCCCGAACTCACGCAGTTGATCAACGACCTTGATCACCACATTCGAAGCCATCGAGAAACCAATCCCGATCGAGCCGCCATTGGGAGACAGGATCGCCGTATTCACACCGATCACCTCGCCATTCATGTTGAACAGCGGCCCACCCGAGTTGCCCCGGTTGATCGCAGCATCGGTCTGGATGTAGTCATCATATGACCCGCTCAGCGCCCGATTCCGGGCCGAGATAATCCCTGCTGACACCGAAAAGCCCTGCCCCAGCGGGTTGCCCATCGCGATCACCCAATCGCCCACGCGGGCAATGTCGCTGTCACCGAACTGCACGTATTTCAGCGGCCCTTCCGCCTCGACTTTCAGCAGCGCGATGTCGGTCTTTTCGTCCCGGCCGATTACCTTGGCAACCAAATCTTTCGCGGGCTGGCCATCACCGGGAAAAAACTCGACCAATATCTCATCAGCTTCGGCAATCACGTGATTGTTGGTGACGATATAGCCGTCTTCCGAGATCACGAAGCCCGAGCCCAGCGCATTGCTGCGACGTGGACGATTTTCATTGTCCCCGCCATTGCGATCCTGAAACTCTCGGAAAAAGTCTTCGAATGGTGAGCCCTCTGGCACGATCCCTTGCGGGCCAGTCTGGCCTTCGATCAGTGTCGACGTGGTGATATTGACTACCGCAGGGCTAATCTGTTCAGCCAGCGGCGCCAGGCTATCACCCCGCGCCTGCGCGGACACGGATTGAGCCAAAACCAGCAGCACCCCCACTAAGATCAGCCACATCAGCCGCATCTTCATAACAAAATCGTCCCGTCGGACGGACACACTGCGCGCCTTAGCCTGCACTTGGGGTCTCCTTGTTGACTAATTCTCTGTTGGCATCACCCGGATGCCCTTCTTTGCAACCAATGTAGTCAGTTTGTCCCGGCCCGCAACTCGGGATCGCGGGGAAATCACCGGTGCGTGAAACCATCGCATCAAAAACCGACCTGATATGCGCCCCACAGCAGCACCAGCCCACTGACCACACAAAGCAGCCCGACCAGCCGCCGCGCCTGTTCCGGCAACGCGCGCAGCGCCTCAAGCATGCGTTCAATAAGCGAAGGGGCCAGCGCATAGGCCAGCCCCTCGACAATCAGTACCAGCCCGAAGGCCAGAAGGATCATGCCCATCACTCAGCGGCCGCAGCTGCCGGTGCCCGACGCCCGGTCGGAGAAGCAAGGTAGTTGAAAAACTCCGAGTCCGGGCTCAGGATCAACGAGCTGTTGCTGCCTTGCAGAGCGTTCTCGTAAGCAGTGAGCGACCGGTAGAATTCAAAGAATTCCGGATCGGCACCATAGGCTTCGGCGAAGATCGCGTTGCGTTCGGCATCGGCCTCACCGCGAATGATCTCGGCCTCACGGTTGGCGTCGGAAACCAGTTCAACCACGGTCCGGTCGGCCTGCGCGCGCACTCGCTGCGCGGCTTCGTTACCGCGGGCGCGTTCGTCGGTCGCTTCACGTTCACGTTCTGCCTTCATCCGGTCAAACGTCGCCTCAAGGTTGGCCTGCGGCAGATCGGTCGCCTTCAGACGCACGTCGATTACGTTCACGCCCAGCGCACGTGCCTGTGCAATCGCGCTGTTGCGGATACGCAGCATCAGCGCGGCACGATCCGAACTCAGGATGTCTCGGGACGAAACCGAACCCAGCACTTCGCGGGTTTCGGCGCGCAGAATGCGGTCCAGACGATCCTCGGCAACCGGGATACCGCCGACACCAACGGCCTGACGGAACTGTTCCAGATCAGAAATCCGGTAGCGTGCGAAGGCATCGACCACCAGACGACGATCGTCCAGAGGCGTCACTTCCAGCGGCTGAACGTCAATCGACAGGATACGGTCGTCATACCGTACCACTTCCTGAATCAGCGGGATTTTGAATGCCAGCCCCGGATCTTCCTTAACCGCAACAACGCGACCAAATTGCAGAACCAGAGCGCGCTCACGCTCGTCCACGATGAAGATCGAGGACAGAACACCGACTATCGCAAGAAAGATGATCGGCAGAATAAACGTTGTCTTACGCATCAGTTGCTCTCCCCTGCAGGGTTACGGCGCAACTCGTTGAGCGGCAGATAAGGCACAACGCCCTGCCCCGATCCTGTCGAGTTTTCATCCAGAATGATCTTGTCCACATCACCCAGCACCTGCTCCATGCGTTCCAGATACAGACGTTTGCGGGTCACATCAGGTGCTTTGGAATATTCCTCCAAAACCGCGCTAAAGCGGCTGGCTTCACCCTGTGCACCGTTGATCTGCTGGGCACGATAAGCTTCAGCCTCTTCCAGTACCTGCGCGGCTTCACCACGCGCCTCAGCGAGAACGCGGTTGGCATAGGCGTCAGCGACGTTCTGCAACCTGTCACGCTCCTGCGCGGCGGCCTGAACGTCGCGGAACGCGGCAATCACGTCCTGCGGTGGATCAGCCTTGTCAAAGTTCACACGAACGATGTTCACACCCGAATCGTAGCTGTCCATGGTCTCTTGGATCAGTTCCTGCAGGCGATCAGCAATGATACCGCGATCCCGGTTCAGGATCGGCGCAAGTTCGCTCTGCGCAATAATCTCGCGCATCGCCGATTCAGACACGGCGCGGATTGTCTGGCGCGGATCACGCAGGTTGAACAGGAATTTCGCCGGGTCATTGATGTTCCAGACAACCTGATAATCGATATCAACCACATTCTCGTCGCCGGTCAGCATCAGACCATCGTCGCTGCCACGGGCACCGCCCATGTCTTCGTTCTGTTCGCGGGTCACCGGAATGACCTCGGCGGTTACAAACGGCCACGGGGCAAAATTCAGGCCCGGATTTCCCACAGCCGAGAATTCGCCCAGAAACAGTTCGACGGATTGTTCTTCCGGTTTGACGGTATAGAAGCTCGCCAAACCCCAAAGACCAGCCGCGACGAGCAGACCGATCGCAACGGTTCCCTTAGTAAACGCGGGGCCACCGCCGCCGCCCGAACCATTTGTACCACGGCCACCGCCGCCACGACCGCCCATCAGGACGCGCAGCTGTTCCTGGCCCTTTTTCATCAGCTCATCGATCTCGGGGATCTGCGGGCCGTCACCTTCGGGGGGCTTGCGCCCATCCCCGTTGTTACCCCGATTTCCTCCGCCTCCGGATGAGCCTCCGCCCCCCCAGGGGCCGCCGCTGTTGCCCGCCATATGTATCTTTTCCCTTGTGTTGGACCGTGTGATCACGGGTTCCCTTGTAACGTGTGTGCGCGCGCTTGCAAATCAAGCCGTGCGCACAGGTTGCCGCATTGTCACCAGTTCTTCGGCCATCACCGGATGAACTGCAACCGTACGGTCGAAATCTTCTTTGGTGGCACCCATCTTTACGGCAATTCCGGCAAGTTGGATCATCTCACCCGCGCCCGGCGCAACGATGTGACAGCCGAGTATTTTCCGCGTCTCTTGCGACACGATCAGCTTCATCAGCACGCGCTGTGTGCCTCCGGCAAACGCCTTCTGCATGGGCTTGAATGAGGTCGCATAAACCTCAATCGGTTCCTGTTCCGCAGCCGCTTCCTCGCTGAGGCCCACAGTACCCATTTCCGGCTGGGTAAAGATCGCGGTCGGGATCAGTTCGTGATCAACGGGCGTTGGGTTGCCTTTAAAGACGGTCTCGACAAAGGCCATGCCTTCGCGGATCGCCACAGGGGTCAGGTTCACCCGATCGGTTACATCACCAATGGCAAATATCGAGGGCACGCCTGTCTGGCTGTACTCATCCACGATGATCTCACCCTTGCGACCGCGCGCGACGCCCAAAGCCTCAAGCCCCATATCGTCAGCGTTCGGGGCACGTCCGGTGGCGTACATCACCACGTCAAACAACTGTTCAGACCCGTTGGTGGCTTTCACCCAGATCTTGTCGCCCTGCTGTTTCATCTCAAGCACATTGGTGCCCAGATGCAGGTCGATGCCATTCTGGCACATCTCTTCGCTGATCAGGCCGCGCGCTTCATCGTCGAAGCCTCGCAGAATCTGCGCCCCGCGATAGAACTGGGTCGTCTTGACCCCCAGCCCGTTCATGATCCCTGCAAATTCACAGGCGATATAGCCGCCACCTACGATCAGTAGGCTTTGAGGCAATTTCTCAAGATGGAAAATCTCGTTCGACGTGATGGCCAGTTCCGAGCCCGGAAACTCGGGCACAACCGGGCGACCACCGGTGGCGACCAGAATGTGCTTGGCGGTCTTGCGGGTGCCATCGGCCAGCTCGACGGTATGTGGATCGACCACGCGCGCGCGCAGGTCAAAGCTTTCGACCCCGTTGTTCTTCAGGATGTTGCGATAGATGCCCTCCAGGCGATCCAGCTCAGCATGCAGCTTGCCCTTGAACGTATCCCAGTTGAACGCGCCGGGCTGAATGTCCCAGCCATATTCCTGCGCATCGCCGACCGTATCCGCGAACTCGCTGGCAAACACCATCAGCTTCTTGGGCACACAACCCCGGATCACACAGGTCCCGCCATAGCGATCCTCTTCCGCCAGCGCCACCTTGGCCCCGTTTTCACCCGCCGCCACCCGTGCCGCGCGAACTCCGCCCGAGCCGCCTCCGATGACGAACAGATCATAGTCAAAGCTCATGTACGAGTTCCTTTTATTCCGCGTGGCCAAAATTCACTGGATATCTGGGCGCAAATCCTGAACTGCCAACCCCTGACGCGGGAAATAGTGATTTTTCTTCTGCAGTTTATCGCGCCACCTGCCTGATCTTTAGTCCGCCAGATCAGAAAACAGGTTGTCCCCGCCGTCGCCCAGCATATCGGTCAGGACTGTACCCTCATTGATATCACGCAATTCGACCCGGCCATCGCCATAACCAATGACAACCTTGTCGCAAATATCAATGAACAGCCCATTTTCGACCACACCCGGGATCTGATTCATTACCAGTGCCAATTGGCGGGCATTGCCGATCCGCTTGAGATGCAGGTCCAGAATGTGATTGCCCTCATCCGTAACCTTGGGTGCCTCACCGTTCATGCGCAAAGTGACCGAGGTGCCCAGCACATCCATTGTGTCCAGCGCTTCTTCAATCAGGGTGCGGGTGGTCTGCCAGCCGAACGGGATCACCTCGACCGGCAAAGGGAATGCGCCCAGCGTCTCGACCTCTTTGCCTGCATCCGCGATCACCACCATCTGATCGCTGGCTGTGGCCACAATCTTTTCCTGCAACAGCGCAGCACCACCGCCCTTGATCAGGTTGAACTCGCCATCAAACTCATCCGCGCCGTCGATTGTCAGGTCCAACCAGCCGGCCTGATCCAGCGAGACGACCTCGATCCCTTCTTCCCGCGCCAATTGCGCCGTCGCGGTCGACGTCGGAACGCCCTTGATTTTCAACCCCTCGTCGCGCACCCGTTCACCCAGGCGGCGCACCAACCATGCGGCGGTCGAGCCTGTCCCCAATCCCACACGCATCCCGTCCTGAACAAGATCGGCGGCACGACAGGCAGCAACGTATTTCGCTTTGTCGATGGGCGACAAGTCTCTGGTCATGGCAGCTTCCCCCAAGAATACTGCCAGACTTATACGGAATGCCCCGCGCAACTGCGAGAGGCAAAACACTCCGCACCTGTGCTAACATGTCGCTGAAATACGCGTTTCCGATAGGAAACGTCGCAATCAGCCTCTATTGTGATCGCCAGACCCCCTAGATAGTCGCCATGGAATCGCCATACCGCCTGCACTACGCCCCCGACAACGCCTCGCTGGTGATCCGACTGGCGCTGGAAGAGATGGGCCTACCCTATGAGACCATACTGGTCGATCGCGCCCGCGATGCACAGAATAGTGCGGCGTATCGGGCGTTGAATCCGAACGGGCTGATCCCAGTGCTGGAGACGCCCCAGGGTCCAATCTTCGAGACCGCCGCAATCCTGCTGTGGCTGGCTGATACGCATGGGCAATTGGCCCCGACACAGGTCAGCCCTGATCGGGCGGCATTCCTGAAGTGGCTGTTCTTCGCCTCAAATACCCTGCATGCCGATCTGCGAATCCTGTTCTATGCCGAGAAATACATCGCGGCAGATCAAGCCGATACACTACGCTCCGGCATTCACCCGCGGCTGCGGCAGCACCTGAAACTGCTGGATGCTCAGGCCCAAAAAGCGCCCGACTGGTTCAGTGCTGATCACCCTTCAGTCCTGACGATATATGTCTCCTGCATGATGCGCTGGATGGCGCTTTATCCCGCTAAGGCGGACCGCAGCTGGTATCAACTCGCCGACACGCCTTATCTGCAAAAAATCCTGGTGCAGCTAGAATCAAACCCGTCGACCCGCGCAGCTATTGCCGCCGAGGGGCTGGGGGTCACTCCCTTCACCTCGCCGACCTACGCCAACCCTCCAGAAGGCTCAGCTACCTGATATGTTTCTCTCTGTCTTCGATATGTTCAAAGTGGGCATCGGCCCATCTTCTTCCCACACCATGGGTCCGATGGTGGCCGCCGCACGGTTCCTTGACCTGATGCGCGCCTCGCCGTTCGAGTTTTCGGGCCTGCGCGGCTCGTTGCACGGCTCGCTGGCCTTTACCGGCGTCGGCCACGCCACCGACCGCGCTACCATTCTCGGCCTCGCCGGGTTTGTGCCTGACACCTATGACAACGACAAGGCCGAAGCCACACTGGCAGCTATCGCAGAATCCCATACGGTGACACCCGAAGGCCTGCCGACGCTGAGCTTTGATCCCAAAGCCGATCTGATCTTCGACTACGACAACAATCTGCCCGGTCATGCCAATGGTATGATCCTGATGGCCACTGACGCACAAGGCGATGTCATCCTGCGTCAGGTCTACTACTCCATCGGTGGAGGATTTGTTCTCACGGAAGAGGAATTGGCCGAAGGCAAGGCAACTGACGAAGGTGCGCCTGTGCCCTTCCCGTTCAAATCCGCCGCCGAAATGCTGCAAATGGCCAAAGACAACGGTAAAAGCATCGCTCAGATGAAGCGCGAAAATGAGATCGCGCGCGGTTGCGCGGATAGCTTTGCCAAAGGCACCGCGCGTCTTTGGCAGGTCATGAATGACTGCATCGAACGTGGGCTAAAAACGGATGGCATCCTGCCCGGTGGTCTCAGCGTGCGCCGCCGCGCCAAGGGCATCCACGATGCCCTGCTGGCGGAACGCGGCATGAACCTGAATGCCCCGCATACGATCAACGACTGGATGAGCGTCTACGCCATGGCCGTAAACGAGGAAAACGCAGCCGGTGGGCAAGTTGTCACCGCCCCTACAAATGGCGCGGCAGGCGTGCTGCCATCAGTTCTGCGCTATTACCTCGATCACGTGCCCGGCGCGTCCGAAAGCCATGTCGAGGATTTCCTGCTGACCGCCGCCGCCATCGGTGGTCTGGTCAAGTTCAACGCTTCGATCTCGGGCGCTGAAGCGGGCTGTCAGGCCGAGGTTGGCAGCGCGTCAGCCATGGCTGCGGCAGGCATGTGCGCCGTGATGGGCGGTACGCCTGAGCAGGTTGAAAATGCCGCCGAGATCGCGTTGGAACATCACCTTGGCATGACCTGCGACCCAGTCGCGGGCCTTGTGCAGGTGCCGTGTATCGAGCGTAACGGCTTGGGCGCGATTAAGGCCGTCTCTGCCGCATCGCTGGCCCTGCGTGGCGACGGCAAGCACTTTATGCCTTTGGACGCGGCCATTGAAACGATGCGCCAGACCGGCGAGGATATGCACGAGAAATACAAAGAAACCTCTTTGGGCGGGTTGGCCGTCAACGTGCCGAACTGCTGATCTGACAGCAAGAACAAGTGGGGTGACATGCGCGGACACTGCCTATGCGGCAAGATTGGATACGAGGTTGATCCTCCGGTTCTGTCCTGTGTCACCTGCCATTGCGACAGCTGCCGTCGCCAATGCGCCGCTCCGATGACCACCTATTTCGGCGTGCGCGACGGCAATTGGCGCTGGATCGGGGAAGAACCGAAACGCTTCAACTCCTCCCCCGGGGTCGAGCGCAGCTTTTGTCCCCATTGCGGCACACCGATATCCTTCCGGTCGACGGTGATGTCGGATGTGATGCATCTCTACGTCGCGACACTGGAAAATCCCGAAGTACTCAGCCCGACCTTGCATGTCGCGCACGAGGAAAAGCTTAGCTGGCTGCAGCTTGGTGACGGCCTGCCCACCTGCATCGGCCCGGATTACACCAAAGTCCAACCCCTGCCCGACACCTGAGATCAGAGCTTCCCCCTGTGCCGCTAAAGCGCTAGCGTCGCGCACATGACTCAGGATCGTCCCGTTCTCGGCATCATATTGATGCTCGGTTTTTGCGTGCTCGCACCGCTGGGTGACGGGATGGCAAAGCTGTTGGGTGAAACCACAGCTTTGGGACTGCTGGTACTGGTGCGGTTTGCTGTTCAGGCGATGATCTTGATCCCACTGATCGCGATGACCGGCAAGCCATGGAAGATGACGCCGCGCGTTTTGCGCCTGACGATGATCCGCACCCTTCTGCACATCATTGGGATCGCAGCGATGTTCACAGCGCTGCAATATATGCCGCTGGCCGATACCGTGGCCATCGCCTTTGTAATGCCCTTCATCATGCTGCTTTTGGGCAAATACGTACTGGGCGAACAGGTCGGCCCCCGACGTCTGGTCGCCTGTGTCGTGGGATTCATCGGCACCTTGCTGGTCATCCAACCCAGCTTTGCACAAGTGGGCGCGCCCGCCTTGCTGCCCCTGATCGTTGCGGTGGTCTTCGCCCTGTTCATGTTGGTTACGCGGCAGATCGCCAAGGAAACAGACCCGGTTGCACTGCAGGCGGTATCGGGGGCCATGGCTACCGTCTTTTTGCTTCCGATTGTCCTGCTGGGTTCCCAGATCGGCCTGCCAGCAATGTCCCTGACGATGCCCACGGCCGAGACGCTCTGGCTGCTACTGGGGATCGGTGTGCTGGGCACCGTGGCGCATCTGCTGATGACATGGTCTCTGCGCTATGCGCCGTCTGCGACTCTGGCCCCGATGCAATATCTAGAGATTCCGGTCGCCACCCTGATCGGCTGGCTGATCTTCCACGATCTGCCAAACGGGCTGGCCGCGCTAGGCATCGGCATCACCATCGCCGCCGGGCTCTACGTTATCCTGCACGAGCGGGCCAACGCTCGGTCCGGCCCGACTGAAACGCCTGCATAACCAGATCCAACGCCGCGCGCGGCAGGATCGTCAGCAACCCGGGTCCATCGACCTCAAGCGTTAGCGCGCCTAGCGCTCGGTTTGAGGTCCCGACCTGCCCGTCCGGTTCTAGCACCAGATCATCAATCGGCCATTCCAGCCCCTCGCTGCACCCGGTCACCCGCTGCAGCGGAAACAAAGAGACCGTGTCTCCTGCTGTGAGATCCAGACTGATCCGGGGTGGTGCATGAAAGACAATTTCTCGTGCGCCCAACAGGACACAAGGCCGATCCTGCAACCGAACCAGAGTATTGAACGCCACCAACTGATGATCCACCCGCGCGCCCAGAAATCCTGCTGCCAGCACCACAGGCGCATCCATATTGCGCAGCGCCTTGTCAAAATCGGTGCTGTTCTGCTCGGATATCCGGAACAACCGATCCTTGGGAATCCGGGCCCGATATTCTGCCGTAATCGAGTCCAAATCGCCGATCACTGCGTCCGGCATCCGTCCCGAATCAATCAACGCAGCCGCACCGCCATCCGCCGCAACGGCAGAATTGACGCGACTTAGCACCAGATTCACATCCTCTGAACAGATTTCGCCCCCACCAAACAGCCCGATTGGCCCGCCAGAGCGAACAATTGCCCCATTTTCCACAAGATTGACCATATTTTCCAGTTTTGGACATAATGAAACCACAAAATGATAGCTTCATGGCTAGAGTTTCGAGTCGGTTGCCCCTGCTGTGTCTGGTAGTCGACCTGGTAGTTTGTAAAGGACATGCGTCTGATGGTACAGAACAACAAGGTACTCACCGTTTCATACGGCACCTTCTCGTGCACCCTCGAAGGCTTTGACGATTCATTTGAAACAATGAAGGCGATCGCCGAGTATTTCCGGGACCTTGCAGCGGATGACCGATACTTCGGATCGGAACCCCCTCAGCCTGACGCCGAGATGCTGACCCGGATCGCACAGCGGGACGCCGCACAGAAGGTTGAAGCCAGCCAGAACGAGACCGGCCTGTTGCTGCGCGCAACGGAAACCGCCCCGGTTGCAGCACCGACCCCCGCTGCAATTGCGCCAGCCACAACACCTGAACCTGTTCAGCCTGTCGCGGATGTTGTTCCCCCTGCTCCGTCTGCTCCGCAATCCGAAGATGCCCCCGCCGCTGACAGTATCGCAGCCAAGCTGCAGCGAATCCGGGCTGTTGTTTCGCATTCCGATGCTGCCCCTGCCGGATACTCTGAAGACGAAGACGTCAGCTATCTGCAGCCCGTGAAGCCAAAGGTCGATGCAATTTCTGCCGCTTTTGAGTCCGGCGCGCTGAGCCCGACCGATCTGGAAGACACTGCTACGGACGACGCTCCGGCAACGGCCCCGCAGGTCGAAGAGCCTGCCGAACCCGAGCAAATGGCAACGATCTCTGAGCTGCCCGTTCAGGACGAAGAACCACTCGCGCCTGCCGCCATCAAGCAGGACGAAGTCGAAGCAGCCCCGATCATCTCACCGGCGATCACTGCCGAACTTGAAGACGAGGACGAAGCGCCCGAACAGCCGGCAGCCGATGTCACGGACAAGGACGTGTTGTTCTCGGACCTCGACGACGACCCTGAAACTAAAGACGAAGGCCCGTCAAACATTCTGAATGGCCAGGACGACACCGACGAAGACGACACCGACGAAGATGAAACATCACCGGATCTTACCGGCCTCACCCATGGCGTCATCTCGGCCGAGGATGAGGCGCTGCTGCTTGACGAAATGGCGCTGGTAGAAACCGAGCTGGCGGCAAACACGACGGCTGAGCTGCCCGATATGACGGGTCTGGATCAGGACGTCTCGCGCCTGATGGACGAAGCGGGCGCCCATATGGATGATCCTGCCACCAGCGGCCAGCGCGAAACATATTCTCACCTGCGCACTGCCGTTGCTGCAACCGAAGCAGACCGCGAAGATGGCGCAGACAAATCTCAGACCCCCGAGGATGATTATCGCGGTGATCTGGCCTCGGTCGTCAATCCACGCCGACCCGAGATCGAGGTCACCAGTGAACGCCCCACCCCGGATGCTGCCGCACCATTGAAACTGGTGGCTGAACAGCGGGTGGATACCGAAACGGCTGACACCGGCCCGGTGACACCGCGCCGCGTCACCTCGGCGGACGAGGAATCTGCAGATGAAGAAGGTGGTTTTGCCGCCTTTGCGCAAGAACAGGGTGCCCAATCGCTACTCGACCTGCTGGAAGCTGCCGCGGCTTATCTGTCCTTCATCGAAGGTCAGGAGCAGTTCTCACGTCCACAGCTGATGAACAAAGTTCGCTCGCTCAAGCAGGACTCGTTCAACCGCGAAGAAAGCTTGCGCTCATTCGGTCAGTTGCTGCGGGACGGCAAGATCGAAAAGGCCGGAGGTGGCCGTTTCGCCGCCTCAACCCAAATCGGGTTCCGCCCGAACGACGACGAGCGTGCCGCTGGCTGACTCCAAGATCCCCAAATACCCCCTCAAGACAAAATTGGGCCAGAGGAAACTCTGGCCCTTTTTCGTTCCGTGGCTGGCAGCCAAAAAGCCAATCAAGTTCAGAAGTTGAACGCCAGCGCCACGTAAGGGCCGGTCAGGATCAGATCAATCACATCGCGCCCGTCTTCAAACTCAACATCCAGATGGCGATACCCGCCCGCAACGTTGATATTCTCACGCCACTTCCAACTAGCCTGCACCAGCGCCTCCCACTGGAATTCCGAGCCATAACCGAAGCCGCCGATATTGCCCATCGCTGTGAGGCTCCAGCGGTCATTCAGCGCGTAGTTATAGCGTGCGCCGATCAACGGGTCGGTCCAGCTTTGATCTGTGCTGAAGGTGCGATCCAGCACGGTGGTCGAAACATCCAGGTCCCAATGGCGCAGCCCGGCCAACGCTTCCAACCGTGACCGATCATCCTGATAGACCGCATAGCTGGCCGCCAGTGAGACCATCGTGCCCTCAAGATCCCAACTGGCTGCATCGTCAAACCGACCGACCGAGACATCGTCACCCAAATTGAGATAATTGAATTCACCACCAATGGTCCAACGCCCATTTCGGGCCTGACCAGCGATCAGGAACGCGCCCTTCAGAATGTCGAAGATCGAGGTATCCCCGTTCACCGGCGGGTTTGGTCCCACGTCCAGTGAGGTTCTGAATTCCGGCCCCCAGAAATAAGGCGCAATGGTATAGCGCCAATCATCGGCCTGAGCGCTGCTCGCGATACATGTTGTGGTAACCGCCGCTAATACCCGGTTTTTCATGCCCTATCTGCCTCTGGTTGCCGCGAAAGAAAGTCGCAAACATCGTGCCACGCAGAAGACACCAAGACAATCGGGCGGCTTAGCTTTGATCTTGATCCGGGTCCTCTTTGCCCACCCCGCGGAAGACAAATTTGAACGGCAACGCCCAGACAATGCCAAGCGCGACATATACCAGAAGTTCCAGCCAGATCGGCGGGCGATCCAGCCAGTTCACGATTGTCACAACCGCAACGATATAGATGGGGAGCCCGATCAGCAGCAGCACCAATGACCACCGCCGACGTGCCTTATAGCTGAGGCCGGGTTTGTCGTTGCTGCTCATCAATCTGCAAACGGGTCGGTCACCAGAATGGTGTCCTCCCGCTCCGGGCTGGTGGACAAAAGGGCGACCGGACATTCGATCAATTCCTCGACGCGGCGCACGTATTTGATCGCGTTCGCAGGCAAGTCTGCCCAACTGCGCGCGCCTTCGGTGGATTCGCTCCAGCCCGGCATCTCTTCGTAAATCGGCGTGCAACGTGCTTGCTGGTCGGCGGCGGTCGGCAGATAGTCCAGACGATCGCCATCCAGCTCATACCCGACACAAATTTTCAACGTCTCGAACCCGTCCAACACATCCAGCTTGGTCAGGGAGATGCCGTTCACACCGCTGGTCGCGCAGGTTTGGCGTACCAGACAGGCATCGAACCAACCACAACGGCGTTTGCGCCCCGTCGTGGTGCCGAACTCATGCCCCCGTTCGCCCAGGCGTTGGCCATCTTCGTCGTCTAATTCGGTTGGGAAAGGCCCCTCACCCACGCGGGTCGTGTACGCCTTGACGATGCCCAAAACGAAGTCGATCGAACCCGGTCCAATCCCAACGCCTGTCGAGGCCTGGCCCGCAATCACATTCGACGATGTCACAAATGGATAGGTCCCGAAATCGATATCCAGCAGCGCACCCTGTGCGCCCTCGAACAGGATTCGCTTGCCTGCCTTGCGCTTCTCGTTCAGCACCTTCCACACCGGTGCTGCGAAAGGCAAAATCTGCGGCGCGATCTCTTTCAACTGCGCAATCAACGCGTCACGATCAATAGGTTCCAACCCCAGCCCATTGCGCAGCGCATTGTGATGGACCAGAGCCCGATCGACCCGCAGCGCCAGCGTCGCATCATCAGCCAGATCAGCCACCCGGATTACACGCCGACCAACCTTGTCTTCATAGCATGGACCGATCCCGCGACCGGTCGTGCCGATCTTGGCCACCGAGTTCTGGCTTTCGCGCGCACGATCCAGCTCGCCATGGAACGGCAGGATCAGCGGGGTGTTCTCGGCAATCATCAGCGTCTCGGGCGTGATATCGACACCCTGCGCGCGGATCGTACCGATCTCTTTGATCAGGTGCCAAGGGTCCAAAACGACCCCATTGCCGATCACGCTCAGCTTTCCACCGCGTACGACGCCCGAAGGTAGCGCATGCAGTTTGTAAACCTCACCCTCAATGACCAGCGTGTGCCCGGCATTATGTCCACCCTGAAAACGCGCGATCACATCCGCTCGCTCACTGAGCCAGTCGACGATCTTGCCTTTTCCTTCGTCGCCCCACTGGGCGCCGACAACAACCACGTTGGCCATATCCGGTCCTTTTGCGCTGAATATTCAAACCCGGCTCATATAGCCGGGCACAGACGGCAGGGAAACCGATATTTCGCCGCAGATACAAATCGTGCTGCGCGCGATGCCTCCGGCGGAGGTGTTTTTGGCCAGATGAAGAGCGGATCCCCTGCTTCATCTGGCCAAAAGTACCTCGGGGGAGTCGCCCGGACGGGCGGCGGGGGCAGCGCCCCCTCTGCTTTTAGCGCAAGTGTACGGGATGACCGTGGGGTGTTGTCAGGTAAGCCTCTTCCCATGCATTGCGAAGATCCTGGACATCATCAGTGGGCGCTTCCCCCTGCTCAGCCAGCAGCGCCTCCAAGGTCTCCAACCAAGCGTGAAAGTAATCGTCCCCACCATCCAGATCTTTTTTGAGGCCGTTCCGTTTCAAAGTATTGGAAAACCGTTCCGCCCAGTCCGGCCAATCAAACCGGCCCGCTTCGTTCAAGGCCACTGTGACCGCAAAAACCTGTGCGTGCCAGGGCTCAGCAAAAACCGGCTCGGGGGCCGAGTGAGTGATACAATCGCTCATGCGGGCTCCAGATAAGATTGCCAGAGGTCCAGCACGACCTCATCCGCCGGGTGCTCAGGGTTTGCCCAAAGTTCTGAGGCGGGAAACACGACCGCATATAGCGGCTCGGGGGCTTCACCCAACCCATGGGCGTTGGAATCCGGCAGGACATGAGTGCCATGCAGCCTGAGGATGCGACCCGTTGCACCCGCGGCATAGATCGGCAACCGGGTGTGGCCGCCATCAACCAGTCGATTGGCGCTGTGGCCCAGGGTTCGAACGGCTTGCCCGGTTTGAAACCGAACTGCGACGTTCGACGGGCGATCTGCGGGTCCACCTTTGGCCAAAGCGCCTGCGACGGCGTCAGCCTTCAGGGTACGCTCAGTCAGAGGGTGAACACCATCCTCGTCAACACCGCGCAAATCATCAAGCGTCAGGACACCCTTTTCGACCAGAAGATCAGCCAGACCAGACATCCATTTCTCATAGTAAGAAAACCGCGCGTAGTCCGTAGGAGACAACCTTTCCCGCGCGTGGCGTGAGACATCGATATTCCATCGCCCCAGAAACCCCGCAGCGAGCGTTACCGCCAGCGCCCTACCGTGCCAGTCTTCGGCAAACACCGGCGCGTCTTCGGGTTCCGGGTTCACCGGACCATCACCAAAGCGCCCTCCCATATCATGTACGCGCGTCATGACGGCACCTTGGGTAGCCCAGTGCCGATCATGCTGTCGCGGGTGACCAGCGCCGCCAATTCGTCCGCGTTCAATCCTTCTGTGCCCTCTGGGCGCATCGGCAGGACGAGGTAACGAATTTCGGCCGTCGAATCCCAGACGCGAACCGATGTACCTTCGGGCAAGGTAACACCAAACTCAGACAGGACCTTGCGTGGCTCACGCACGGCACGGGCGCGGTAGGCGTCAGATTTGTACCAGCCGGGTGGAATTCCTAGCAGCGGCCACGGGTAACAGCTGCACAAGGTGCAGACGACCATGTTGTGCTGTTCAGGCGTGTTCTCGACGACCACCATATGCTCACCCTGACGACCGTAATAGCCCAGATCCGCCACGACTGATGTGGCGTCTGCCAGCAGTGAGGCTTTGAAATCGGGATCACTCCAAGCCTTTGCAACAACATGCGCGCCGTTCTGTGGCCCTATCTTGTTCTGATAAGTATCGATGATTTCATCCAGCGCTGCAGGATCAATCAGACCCTTGCGGGTCAGAATCGTCTCAAGCGCTTTGACGCGCAGCGCGGGTTCGGGAGGCAACAGGGCGTGCGGGTGGTCGTGATCATCATGTGGCATGAGGCGCAGCCTGCGCGACAGCACAGCGCTCTGTCCAGTCTCTTTGGTGTGATATGAAACATCACCGCACGTGATGCCAACTCGTGACTTGCCCCCGCTGGCAAACTTGCATAAGTACCACGCGATACACGCCACGCTGTACAGGACCACCATGGAAAACGTCGTTCTCATCATCCACCTTCTTCTGGCCTTGGGCCTGATTGTCGTTGTGCTGATGCAACGTTCCGAAGGCGGCGGCCTTGGCATGGGTGGCGGTGGCGGCGGGGCCATGACGGGCCGCGCGGCAGCAACGGCGTTGGGCAAGCTGACATGGATCCTGGCCGCGTGCTTTATCGTCACCTCGATCACGCTGACGATTCTGGCGGCCCAGAAATCTTCTGGCAGCTCGGTGATTGACCGTTTGGGCGTACCTGCCCCGGCCCCGGCTGAGGAAAGCGCTCCGGCAGTCCCATCGGCAGATGAATTGTTGCCGCCGGCGCAAGGCGACAATGCTCCGCTGATCCCGCAGGCGGCCGACTAAGCCACAAAACCTAGAAAGTCATAAGGGAACTGCAACAGCATCTTGCGGTTCTCTTGCGCTATGTGCGCGAATCCTTTATACGTGAAGTCCCGTGATGCAGCGGTTTTTTCGAACCGCCGGGCAGCTAATAATGACGTCTCACGGGAGCAGCCGAAAAACATGGCGCGTTTTATTTTCATCACTGGTGGTGTGGTTTCGTCCTTGGGCAAAGGACTGGCTTCGGCGGCGTTGGGATCGCTGTTGCAGGCCCGCGGATATTCGGTGCGTCTGCGCAAGCTGGACCCCTATCTAAACGTCGATCCGGGCACCATGTCGCCCTTCGAACACGGCGAAGTATTCGTCACCGATGACGGCGCTGAAACCGATCTGGACCTTGGTCATTACGAACGCTTCACCGGTGTGGCGGCACGCAAGACCGACTCGGTCAGCTCGGGGCGGATTTATTCCAATGTGCTGGAGAAAGAGCGCCGTGGAGATTACCTCGGCAAAACCATTCAGGTGATCCCGCACGTCACCAATGAGATCAAGGATTTCATCGCGATTGGCGAGGATGAGGTTGATTTCATGCTCTGTGAAATCGGCGGCACCGTAGGTGATATTGAGGGCCTGCCCTTCTTTGAAGCGATCCGCCAGTTCAGTCAGGACAAGCCGCGCGGTCAGTGTATCTTCATGCACCTGACGCTGCTGCCCTATATCAAAGCCTCGGGCGAGTTGAAAACCAAGCCGACCCAGCACTCGGTGAAAGAGTTGCGCTCGATCGGTCTAGCCCCTGACATTCTGGTTTGCCGGTCCGAGGGACCGATTCCAACCAAAGAACGCGAAAAGCTGGCCCTGTTCTGTAACGTCCGCCCCGACAGCGTGATTGCCGCACAAGACCTCAGCACCATCTACGACGCCCCGCTGGCCTATCACCGTGAAGGTCTGGATCAGGCGGTTCTGGACGCATTCCAGATCAGCCCGGCCCCCAAGCCCGATCTGGCCAAATGGGAAGACGTCAGCGACCGCATCCACAACGCCGAAGGCGAAGTGAAAGTAGCCATCGTCGGCAAATACACCCAGCTTGAAGATGCCTATAAGTCAATTGCCGAGGCCCTGACCCATGGCGGCATGGCCAACCGCGTACGCGTCAAGATCGAGTGGGTCGATGCCGAGGTGTTTGACAACGAAGACGCCGCACCTCATCTGGAAGGCTTCCACGCCATACTCGTCCCCGGCGGCTTTGGCGAGCGTGGGACAGAAGGCAAGATCAAGGCCGCTCAATATGCGCGTGAACACAAAGTGCCCTATCTGGGCATCTGTCTGGGCATGCAGATGGCCGTGATCGAAGCCGCACGCAACGCGGCGGGAATCACCGAAGCCGGGTCCGAAGAATTCGACCATGAAGCCGGGAAAAAGCGTTTCGAGCCCGTGGTTTACCATCTGAAGGAATGGGTGCAGGGCAACCACAAGGTCGAACGCAAAGTCGGAGACGACAAGGGCGGCACCATGCGTTTGGGCGCCTATAACGCGGTTCTGGCCGAAGGCTCGAAGGTCGCGGAAGTCTATGGCGGCACCCAGATTGAGGAACGCCACCGTCACCGCTACGAGGTCGACATCAAGTACCGCGACAAGCTGGAAAAGGCGGGCCTGAACTTCTCGGGCATGTCCCCGGATGGTCGCCTGCCGGAAATCGTCGAATGGTCGGATCACCCATGGTTTATTGGTGTTCAGTATCACCCGGAACTGAAATCCAAACCTTTCGACCCGCACCCCCTGTTCCGCGAATTCGTGCGCGCCGCGAAAGACACCTCGCGTCTGGTCTGATCACGGGCCGATAACAGATTTGTACCAGTCGGCGCGAAATATCTTTACGCGCCGGCGGTTTGCACGGTTAACTGCCGCCATAGCAGCGACAGGAGACCGGCCATGACCGATCAGATTACCCAAGCAGAAACATTTGCCGCCCTGCACAAGAAGGGTGATCCGGTCATCCTCTATAACATTTGGGACCCCGGCAGCGCCGTCGCTGTACGCGATGCAGGGGCCAAAGCGCTGGCGACTGGCAGTGCTCCGGTCGCGATGGCGCAGGGGTTTTCGGACGGCCAGAACATCCCGTTTGAGTTGGCGTTAGACAACGCTCGCCGCATTGTCGAGGCGGTTGATATACCGGTCACCATGGACCTCGAAGGCGCTTATGCCGAGGATACTTTTGGCATATCGGCCAATGTCAAACGCGCGCTGGAAACCGGAGTAATCGGCTTTAACTTCGAAGATCAGGTCGTTGGAACTAAAGATCTTTATGACATCGAAACACAGGCAGCGCGTGTCGCTGCGATGCGCGAAAGCTGTGACGTGGCCGGTGTTCCCGCCTTCATCAACGCCCGCACTGACATCTTCCTCAAAGCCGCTCCGGACACGCATGATCAAGCGATGCTGGATGACGCCATGGCCCGCGCGGCAGCCTACGCCGATGCCGGAGCCAGCGGGTTCTTCGCGCCGGGCCTGAAAGACGAATCCATGATCGGCCAGCTTTGCGCGGCCACCGACTTGCCGGTCAACATCATCGCCCTGCCCGGCACGCCTGACACGCCGACGCTGGCGAAACTCGGCGTGGCCCGGATCAGCTATGGCCCGGTTCCCTATCGGCAAATGACCGCTTGGTTACAGGATTCAGCACGCGCCGCGCTGCAATCCGGTGGATGATCCACTTTTAGGGGATTGCATTTCAACCTGTTCCTCCGCACCTTGCATCCGATACCAGCGGAGGACACCTTGTGGCCAAAGGATACTGGGTTGCCCATGTCGATGTAGACGACATTGAAACCTACAAATCTTACATTGCTGCCAATGCGGCCCCATTCGCCGATTACGGGGCCAAGTTTCCTGTACGCGGCGGCGAGAGGAGCGAGCCCGAAGGCAAGGCTCGCGCCCGCACAGTTGTCATCGAATTTCCCAGCTATGAACAGGCGCTGGCCTGCTATGAAAGCGATGCCTATCAAGCCGCCAAGGCCTTGCGCGATCCGGTTTCGACCGGTGATCTTGTGATTATTCAGGGCTATGAGGGCTAGCACCGCTTGGCGCGCCTCGAATTACGGAATATCCTGCCGATATGTTGAAAAAATTCTTCCAGGCCTTTCGGCCGCCGCAACATGACAAACTGCCCGATCCTGATGCCGAACTGGCCCTGGGGGCATTGCTGGTACGTGTCGCGCAGGCCGACCGCGACTACAAGCTGGAAGAGATCAGCCTGATCGACCGCATTCTTGCGCGACTTTACCAGCACAATGCGATCGAGGCCGCCAAGGTCCGCGCCACCTGCGAAAAATTGCACGCAGCTGCTCCGGAAACAGATACATTCGGCAAACTGATCCGCGAAACCACCGATCTTCAGGAACGCTTGGCCGCGCTTGACGCCCTGTGGGAGGTCGTGCTGGCCGATGGCAACTCGGACGAGGGCGAGGTCAAGATCGTCGAAGAAGCCCGCATTGCCATGGGCCTCAGCTTCAACGACAGCAAAGCGGCACGCGAGCGGATACAAAGCCGCTTGGAAGCGACCTAGGCTGTCTCTATATAAACGCTTATGTTCAGTGATTTCCTGTCCCGGCTCACTCAGCCGCAGCCCGACCCGCTTGTCGAAGATGATGCCCGTCTGGCCCTCACCGCCCTGTTGGTGCGTATCGCTCGGTCCGACAACGACTATGCCGATACCGAAATGGCCCGAATCGACCGCATCTCGGCCGAACGCTACGGCCTGTCGCCATTTGAGGCCGCAGCCCTGCGCGCCCGCGCCGAAGACCTTGAAGCCGAGGCGCCCGACACCGTCCGCTTTACTCGCGCCATCAAAGAGGCCATCGCCTATGACGACCGCCTGGCCGTTGTGCAGGCCATGTGGTCGGTCGCACTGGCGGATGGGCACCGCAGCGGTGAAGAGGATTCTCTGCTACGCCTTGTCGTCAGCCTGCTCGGCGTGAGCGATGTGGATTCGGCGCTTGCAAGACAAAAGGCGGCGAAGGTCTGATCAACCGGCAAGCCTTTGGGCGTTGTCAGCGCTATGAATCGCTGCCTTCAAGCTCATTCAGAAATTTGTAGTCTGTCGGCGGATCGTCACAGATGCCGGGCCCACACTCCAAAAGCGCCGAACCAGCGTTCGCGACGGCCAATGCCAAAATCAGGAAAAACGCTGTTTTGGCCAATGTACTTCCTCCGAAGCGTTCGGTTGCCCGAACGTCCGACGCAAGATCATACTGCTTCTCGAATACCAGCATGATTGCGGTGCCAAGGATTATCAAACCAAACGCGACTCCCGCCCAGGTATAGAAGTGTAGGCCCAGAACCGGGGAGCCATAGTGCCCTGTTCCGGGCACGATATGCAGCAGAATCTGCCGGATCGAAACGCTGATCCCAAATATCGCTGCCACCAGCACGATGCCATAGTTTCTGGCGCGCGTACCCCATAACAGGTTCAGAGCAAGCCCGAACCCAACGGCCACGAATCCCACGCGTTGGAGCAAACATAACGGACAGGGCAGTTCATAAAGGACAAGCTGAAAGTAGAAGGCAAGCACCAGAACCAGGCAAACCGCCAGTGCACCAATCGCATTCATGTTACGAGCAAATTCAGGTGACATTGGACGACCTCACAGTTGAATCGTTAAGGGGGTCGTGGCGTGAAACTTCAGCCAGTAGGCACTCGCCAAAAGCGTCAGCACGAACAATGCGTATGAAATTCTGACCAGCTTAAAGTATGCCAGCACCATCGTGCCGGCGAACAATGCAAATAATAGCGCGATCACAAGAAGCCCCTTACGTGAATTGAATTCGTATATTTCAATCTTTAACTCAAAACGAATTATTCCCAAATTCAAACAGTTTTGGTGATTGGATCAAGCCAGTTCAATAAATTCGGTTTCGCTTAGGATCACCTCGGTTGATCCGTAATCCTGTGACCTGAATCTCTGGGCCGCAATCAAGAGATTGATCTGGCTGACCTGTCGATAATGGTGCATCGAGTCACAGAATGCGCCCAACAAACTGACAGTTTAGACAGCGCGACCGCCCGATTTGGCAATTTCGCTGCGTGAACTTGTCAATTGCGCATTGCATTAGCCCGATTTTTCAGCCCTATTACCGCACCAACACCAATCATATCTGGACTGCCCGTGACAGACGCCGCTCCCGTCATTGAGATCAAGAACCTGCACAAAAGCTTTGGCCAACTCGAGGTGCTCAAGGGCGTGGACATCACCGCGCATCGCGGCGACGTCGTGTCGCTGATCGGATCATCCGGCTCGGGGAAGTCTACCCTGCTTCGCTGCTGCAATCTGTTGGAAGACAGCCAAGAGGGCGAGATTCTGTTCAAAGGCGAGCCCGTCCGTTGGACTGGCAGCCACAATCATCGCCGTCCCGCCGATCCCAAGCAGGTGCTGCGCATCCGCACAAATCTGTCGATGGTGTTCCAGCAGTTCAATCTGTGGGCCCATATGACCATCCTGCAGAATGTGATGGAGGCTCCGGTCACTGTCATGGGCCGCGACAAGGCCGAGGTCGAAGACAGCGCGCGCAAATATCTGGAGAAGGTCGGCATCGGCGACAAATGCGACGTCTATCCGGCGCAACTATCGGGCGGACAGCAACAACGCGCCGCAATCGCACGTGGGCTGTGCATGGAACCTCAGGCGCTGCTGTTTGACGAACCGACCTCAGCGCTCGATCCCGAACTGGAACAGGAAGTGATCAAAGTGATCAAGGATCTGGCCGCAGAAGGCCGCACCATGATCATCGTGACCCATGACATGAAGATGGCTGCGGATATCTCCAGCCACGTTGTGTTCCTGCATCAGGGCCTGATCGAAGAAGAGGGTTCAGCCGAAGACATTTTCACTGCCCCTGAATCCGAACGGCTTCAGGGCTTTCTCTCCGCCACTCAGGCGGCTTAACCAACGGACAGAACCAATAAAGGGGAGTAACTCATGAAAAACCTGATTCTGACCACCGCAGCGCTGGCGTTGACCGCCGGTATCGCAATGGCCGAAACTGTGCGCATGGGCACCGAGGGCGCCTACCCTCCGTACAACTTCATCAATGATGCTGGTGAGATCGACGGCTTCGAGCGTGAAGTCGGTGACGAGCTGTGCAAGCGCGCTGGTCTGGAATGCGAATGGGTCAAGAACGACTGGGATTCGATCATTCCGAACCTGGTCTCGGGCAACTACGATACCATCATCGCCGGCATGTCGATCACTGACGAACGCGATGAGGTCATCGACTTCACCCAGAACTACTACCCGCCGACCGCCTCAGCTTACGTAGCTGCTTCAGATGGCGCTGACACGAAAGGTGGCATCGTCGCTGCACAGACCGCAACCATTCAGGCCGGTCACGTTGCTGAATCCGGCGCGACTCTGGTCGAATTCGCCACCCCCGAAGAAACCATCGCCGCGGTGCGCAACGGCGAAGCGGATGCTGTGCTGGCTGACTATGACTTCCTGGTCCCGATTGTTGAGGAATCCGGTGGCGAGCTGGTCTTTGTCGGCGATCTTGTCCCGCTGGGCGGTGGCATCGGCATGGGCCTGCGCGAGAGCGACGCAGAACTGCGCGGCAAGTTCGATGACGCGATTTCGTCCATGAAGGCGGACGGCACGCTCAACGAGATGCTGGTCAAATGGTTTGGCGAAGGTATCGCTACATACAACACAGACGGCTCGGTCGTAACCAACTAAGCCCTCCGTCCAATTGTCCGGCGCGTGCGCGCGCCGGACCTGCCGGACCTGAGACCGGCCAGACGTTCGAAAGACGCCTTATGTTCTCCTACTGCGCTGATCCTGACACGCTGGGCACGTTCCG
This sequence comes from Ruegeria sp. D6, assembly GCF_056534365.1. NCBI lineage: Bacteria > Pseudomonadati > Pseudomonadota > Alphaproteobacteria > Rhodobacterales > Roseobacteraceae > Ruegeria > Ruegeria sp. D6. Next base: position 1,469,021 of record NZ_JBQFPH010000001.1, read on the forward strand.
CTGGTTCTCGTGCTATCTGACCAATGGCGTCCACTGGTCGTTCTACTTGTCGTTTTTCAAGGTGCTGGGTCTGCTGGCCGTCACCGCCCCGGTCGCCCTGAGCTTCGGTTTTGCCGGCGCTATGGCAGCGCGATCGCATTTCCCGCCGCTTAGCTGGCTGGGTAAGGCCTATATCGCCATCGTGCGTGGCGTGCCTGATATCGCTTTCTTTCTGTTCTTCGTGATCGCTCTGGATCAGGGCTTTGAATGGCTGCGCCATAAAGTGCTCTGCCCCGAATGGACCGATCCGGTGCGGCAGGGCAACGACTTCATCGTCTGTCAGGCCGCCAAGCTGCCGCTGGGCACTGCACCCGAATGGGTGCATGAAACCTACGGCTTCTTCCTTGCCGTCGTCACATTCTCTATCGTGTTCGGCGCGTTTGCCGCCAACGTCCTGTTCGGCGGCATGCGCGCTGTACCACACGCCCAGCTTGAGACGGCCGCAGCCTACGGCATGACACGCCGCCAGACCTTTTGGCGTATCCTGGTGCCGCAAATGTGGGTCTACGCCCTGCCTGGCCTATCGAACCTGTGGATGGTGCTGATCAAGGCCACGCCACTGCTGTTTCTGCTGGGCATCGAAGATATCGTCTATTGGGCGCGCGAGTTAGGCGGCACAAAAACATCCCGCTTTACCGATTACCCTCATGGCGACTGGCGCATGTGGTACTTCCTCGCCCTTCTGATCTTCTACCTCGGCATGACCCGCGTCTCGGAAATCGGGCTTGAGAAACTGATGCGCCGCCTGTCCCATGGTCAGGCCACATCGGGCGGAGAGCTTCTGCGCAAGGAGACCACCGCATGAGCTGCATCCAGACCATTCAAGACTACGGCCTCCGTTCGCTGGGCTTCGGGGAACGCCTGCTGCCCAAAACCGATTTCACCCTGTGCGAGCACTTCACGCTGATCGGCTCGGGCATGATCTGGAATATCTATTTCGGGATCATGGCGATGGTCACGGGGTTCTTCCTCGCCACCGCGTTGGCCGTCGGCAAAGCCTCGTCGAATAAATGGCTGCGTAAACCGTCCGAGTGGTTCATCTTTTTGTTCCGCGGCTCGCCGCTGTTCATCCAGTTCTTCTTTGCCTATTTCTTCTTCCTTTCGCTGAAGAAGCCCTATCCGATGTTCGACGCCTTCACCTCGGCCTGGCTGGGGGCGCTGATCGTGCTGTTCCTGAATACTTCCGCCTATTCGGGTGAGATCTTCTATGGCGCCCTGCGTTCGATCCCCAAGGGCGATATCGAAGCCGCTGACGCCTATGGCATGTCCGGCTGGTCCCGCTTCCGACGTATTGTTTGGCCCACAATGCTGCGGCTGGCGTGGCCCGCCTATACGAACGAAGCGATCTTTGTGTTCCAGTCCACAACGCTGGTCTTCTTCTCGGCCTTCCCGGCCTGGCAACAACGGGGCGACGCGCTGTACTACGCCAGCTATTTCGCGGACAAGACGTTCAACCCGTTCATCCCCTACCCGATTCTAGCGTTCTATTTCATCCTGCTAACGCTGGTCATCGTTTGGGGCTTCGGAAGGGTCAACAAACGCCTGAACCGCCACCTGCCTGCCGAGCGGAAAGCCAAGATGCGCTTCCGTCTGAATCTGGCGCGCTAAGCCCACTCCACCGGGTTCAGCCGGAACAGTTTCGAAAGCTGCTCATAGACCTCGGGCACCTCGTGCTTCAGTGCTTTCGGGCGCTCAAAGAACACTTCGACCGAGACGGCAAAGAACTCTTCATGCCCGGTCGCGCCATACGGATCGATGACTGTCCGCCGCCCGCTTTCAACCGCATGGACATGTGCGTCATAGGCGGTCAGGAACACCTTTTCCCATTCCGCGAATGTCTGCCCTTCACTCAGGATCGGTACGCCATTTGTACCCCCCGACAGGTCATCGATCTGGTGCGCAAATTCATGCAGTACCACATTCTGCCCGTCTCGATCATCCAACGCCCCCTGCCGGCTGTGCGCCCAAGATAAAATGACCGGCCCGCGATCCCAGCTTTCCCCGGTCCGCACGATCTCTTTCTCGGACACGACATAGCCCGAGCGCCGCTGCTGCTTTGACTTGAACGCATTGGGATAGATCAGAATGGTCGTCAGATTGTCATACCAAATGTCGCTATTGATCACGAGCAAACAGGCCTGCGCCGCAATCGACAACTCCATCTCCTCAGTCACTTCCAACCCGTCGCAGCCGTAGAAGCTCACTTGATCCAGAAACAGGTTCACCTTGCCATCCAAGTGGCTGCGCAGCCCGGCGGGCAGCCGCCGGATGATGGGAACTTGCTGATCAATGATGTCCCGTTGATCCGAGGTCAGAGGCGTCGCCAACAGCGCCGCGCGGGCCTGTCTCTTGGACCAGACGTAATAGCCGACCCCGCCTGCGATCAGTAACACTATGGTAAGAAAGATGAACATATCTGAGACTATAGGTATCGCTACGCCCGGCACAATCGGGCACCTGAATGTTGTACAACTCGGAAGACAGCGGTCTCGACCACTGTACAAGTCGGTTGATTTTCAACATCGCGCCCCACCGCAAGCGACGCCTATTCGTAATTTGATCAAATTTCGTGACAAGACGCTAATCCTGATTTAAACCTCTCGTGACTAGACCACGGAGCCCCCAATGGACCTGAGCGCCCTGCATACATTCCGCGTCGCCGCCTGTGACCTCAACGGTCAGATGCGTGGCAAACGCGTGCCACCCTCATACGGTGCCAAGTTGGACAAAGGCGCCGTACGCATGCCGTTCTCTGCGCTCAATGTCGATCTCTGGGGCGCTGATATCGAAGGCAGCCCGCTTGTCTTCGAAAGCGGTGATGCAGATGGTGTGTTGCGCCCCACCGGGCGTGGACCGGTTCCTATGCCCTGGCTTGATACACCCACCGCGCTGGTGCCCATGTGCCTCTACCACGATGACGGCACGCCTTTTGCGGGCGATCCGAGACACGCGCTTTCTGCGGTTCTGGATCGATTTTCCGAACGGGGCTGGTCGGTCATCGCCGCCACCGAACTCGAGTTCACTCTGCTTGACGCCTCAGGCGACCAACCGCAGCCTCCCATCAACCCGGTCACGCGCCGCAGGCTGCGGGACGAAGCCGTTCTGTCGATGGCCGAAATGGATGCGTTTGATGCGTTCTTCACCGATCTCTACGATGGTTGCGCCGCTATGGGTATTCCCGCTCAGACTGCAATATCTGAAAGCGGGATCGGTCAGTTCGAGATCAATCTGAACCATCAGGACGCCATGCGCTGCGCCGATGATACGTGGCTTTTCAAGACCTTGGCGCGTGGCATGGCCCGCAAGCATGGCTTCACAGCAACCTTCATGTCCAAGCCCTATGCCGAGGATGCGGGCAACGGAATGCATGTGCATTTCTCGGTCGTCGATGTCGATGGACGCAATGTCTTCGATAACGGAGGGGCCGAGGGAACCGTTGAACTGCGCTCGGCGGTTGCTGGATGTCTGACCGCGATGCCTGGCTCTACGCTGATCTTCGCTCCCCATGGCAATTCTTACACGCGCCTCGTGCCTGGTGCCCACGCACCCACCGGAGCAAGCTGGGCCCATGAAAACCGCACGGCTGCCCTGCGCATTCCGGGTGGTGCCCCTGCCGCCCGACGGATCGAACATCGCGTTGCTGGCGGTGACATCAACCCCTATCTCATGCTGGCCGCAGTTCTGGGCGCGGCAATGGTTGGGATCGAGGATGGCCTGCGACCGCCCAGCCCGATTTCGGGCAATGCCTATGAGTTGACCGATCTGCCGCAGCTGGCAGCCGACTGGCCGTCGGCCATCTCTGCTTTCGAAACTGACCCGGTAGTTGCGCGCATTTTCCCGGACGATCTGATCCGCAACCTGGTAATGACCAAACGGCAGGAAATTGCACGATTCGCGTCCCACCCCCCTGACGAGCACTGGCTCAGCTATCTTGAGAGCGTCTGAACCTCTTGCCCAGCTCGCTTCGCTCCGTTAGAATAAATTTGATCAAATTTGGTGAACTATGAAAATCGGCATCCTTGTAACCGGCCACCCACCCGATGAATTGCATGAACAATTCGGGGAATATGATGGCATGTTTCGCGCATTACTGGGTGGGAACGGCTTTGAATTCCAAACATACGCAGTGGTCGATGGTGAGTTTCCGGAAGACGCGCATCAGGCCGACGGGTGGATCATCACCGGATCTCGTCATGGCGCATACGAAGATCACGCTTGGATTCCCCCGCTTGAACAGCTGATCCGGGATATTCAGAAGACAGGAAACCCCTTGATTGGTGTTTGCTTTGGCCATCAAATCATCGCACAAGCGCTTGGTGGAAAAGTGGAAAAGTTTGACGGTGGCTGGGCCGTAGGACGCACGGAATACAGCTTTGGCGATCAGACCGTCACCTTGAATGCTTGGCATCAGGATCAAGTGACCAAACTGCCCGCAGGTGCGGTGGTCACCGGTACGAATGACTTTTGCCAAAACGCCATGGTCACCTATGGCGATACGATCTGGACCGTGCAGGCCCATCCTGAATATGGAAATGACTTCATACAGGGCTTGATGGAGACCCGAGGCAAAGGCGTGGTTCCCGATGCGTTGATGCAGGCGGCAGCGAACCGGAAAGATGCCCCGGATGATAATGCCAAAATCGGACACCACATGGCAGAGTTCCTAAAGAAAGCGAGGGCCTGATGGCCGACTGGACAGATCAGCTGCCTGAGGCGGCGCGCACCTACTTTGAAGGCAAACGGCTGGATGAGGTTGAATGCATCATCTCTGACCTGCCCGGCATCGCCCGCGGCAAGGCGGTCCCGGCGTCAAAGTTTGCCAAGCAATCCTATTTTCACCTACCCGACAGCATTTTCTACCAGACCATCACAGGGGATTGGGGCGAAGCTGCAGGTGAGGACGGTTTCATTGAGCGGGACATGATCCTGAAACCCGACTTCTCAACTGCGTCGGCCGCTCCTTGGACGGGCGACTGGACCTTGCAGGTGATTCACGACGCGTTCGACCGAGATGGCGAGCCGATCCCTTTCAGCCCCCGCAATGTGCTCAAACGCGTTGTGAAGATGTATCACGACAAAGGTTGGAAGCCGGTTGTCGCCCCCGAGATGGAATTTTTTCTTGTCGCGCCGAATGTAGATCCCGCGCAAGGGATCAAGCCGATGATGGGCCGCTCGGGCCGACCTGCGGCGGCGCGGCAGGCTTACTCGATGACAGCGGTCGATGAATTCGGGCCGGTGATCGACGACATCTACGACTTTGCCGAGTTTCAGGGGTTTGAGATCGACGGGATCACGCAAGAAGGCGGTGCCGGACAACTAGAGATCAACCTGCGCCATGGCGATCCGGTGAAGCTGGCGGACGAAGTATTCTATTTCAAACGCCTGATCCGCGAAGCCGCGCTACGTCACAACTGCTTTGCTACGTTCATGGCAAAACCGATCGAAGATGAGCCGGGCTCGGCCATGCACATCCATCACTCGATCATCGAAAAAGAAACGGGACAGAACATCTTCTCCGGCCCACAAGGTGGCGAGACGGATGCGTTTTATCACTTCATCGCCGGCTTGCAGAACCACCTGCCTGCAGGGCTGGCGGTGATGGCTCCGTATGTGAATTCTTATCGCCGTTACGTCAAAGACCATGCGGCCCCGATTAATCTGGAGTGGGCACGCGACAATCGCACAACTGGCATTCGCGTACCTCTGTCCGGCCCCGAGGCGCGCCGGGTCGAAAACCGCATCGCAGGCATGGACTGCAACCCTTATCTTGGTATCGCATTGTCGTTGGCCTGTGGCTATTTGGGCCTGACTCAGCAAGAACGCCCACGCCGCCAATTCTATGGCGACGCCTATGAAGGCGACGGCGATATCCCTCAGATCATGGGTGAAGCTCTGGATCTGTTTGATGAAGCCACTGCCCTGCACGAAGTTCTGGGTCCCGAGTTCGCCCGTGTCTACGGCATCGTCAAACGTGCTGAATACGAAGAGTTCCTGCAGGTCATTTCCCCGTGGGAACGCGAGCATCTGCTGATGAACGTCTAGGGCAAAGACGCGATGAACCTGCTGTATTCTAATGACCGCAAGGCGGAGTACCCGCCAAGCTGGTATGCCGCGACGGCACACGCCTTTGACCGCCACCCGGCGCTTGAAGGCGACCATACCGCAGACGTCTGCATTGTCGGAGGCGGATACACGGGCCTTTCGGCAGCATTGCACCTGGCTGAGGCTGGGTTCGATGTCGTCCTGCTGGAAGCACATCGCGCGGGCTTTGGGGCTTCGGGTCGCAACGGAGGCCAACTGGGCAGCGCGCAGCGTTTGGATCAAGAGGATCTTGAACGGCTTGTCGGCGATGAAGATGCGTTAAAGCTTTGGGATCTGGCCGAAGAAGCCAAGGATCTGGTCAAATCTCTTATCTCAAAACATCAGATCGATTGCGACCTGAAGCCCGGCATTGCGGTTCTGGGCTTTAACAACTCGGAGCGCGCAGAGCTACATGATCACGCGGCGCATCTGTCGGGCAAATACAAATACGACCAAATCGAAACTTTAGATGCCGATGCCGCGCGCGGGCTTTGCCCTTCACCAGCCTATGCGGGTGGGTATCTGGACAATGGTGCCGCGCACCTACACCCGTTGAACTACGCCCTCGGCCTTGCGCGTGCCGCTGTCAGAGCCGGGTTAAGACTGCATGAAGACACCGAAGTTCTTGGCATCGATCAGGGCGCTCGTGTTACTGTACGCACTGAAAAGGGCACGATCACTGCCGATCACGTTATTCTGGCCTGCAACGGATACCTCGGAGATCTGAACCGGCAAGTTGCATCGCGCGTGATGCCCATCAACAATTTCATCGCGGCAACCGAACCTTTGGGCGCTGAAGTGCAAAAAGTTTTGGCCAAAGATATCGCCGTTGCTGACACCAAGTTCGTGATAAACTATTTCCGGCTAAGCGCCGATGGCAGGCTGCTGTTTGGGGGTGGCGAAAGCTATGGTTATCGTTTCCCCGAGGACATCGCCGCAAAAGTCCGCAAGCCGATGACCGAGATTTTCCCGCATCTGCGTGACGTCAAAATCGACTACGCATGGGGCGGAACGCTGGGCATCACCATGCGGCGCATGCCCTATTTGACCCGGGTTGCGCCAAATATCCTGTCCGCCTCGGGTTATTCTGGCCACGGCGTCGGCACCGCGACCCATGCGGGGCAACTCATGGCGTTGGCGATCCAGGGGCAGGCTGAGGGGTTCGATACCATGGCCCGCGTTCCTGCAGTGCCCTTCCCGGGTGGTCCTGCTTTGCGGACGCCGTTGCTGATACTGGCCATGACTTGGTATGCGCTGCGTGACAGGCTGGGTATCTGAACACATTCTTTACGACGAATTGGTGAAATCTCGCTGACGATGCGAATTGGGACTTGGCTTGCCTGCATATCGAATTTATATTTCCCAAAGATAAAATTCGGGAAATCCAAATATGACGCTTGTACCCAACGTTCATGAAGCCGAACCCATCCCCACAGCCGCCCGAGACGCAATCGACGCCCTGATGAAGTCAGGCGATCTGTTTCGCTATACCGCACCTCAGGATGCGCCCGTTGCTCTCCTGGAGGCAGAGTTTGCCGAACTGCTCGGCACAAAATACGCGCTGGCGGTCTCTTCCTGTTCTGCCGCGCTGTTTTTGTCGCTCAAGGCGCTTGGGTTGCCCCGCGATGCGCGGGTTCTGATCCCCGGATTTACCTTTGCCGCCGTGCCGTCATCGATTGTTCACGCGGATTGCATTCCGGTTCTGTGCGAAGTCGGGGACAATTATCGCGTCGATATGGCCGATTTCACGGCCAAGCTGGACAGCGTGCAGGCAGTGATCATCAGCCATATGCGCGGCCATACCTCGGACATGGACGCGATCATGGAGCTGTGCGAAGCGCGCGATATCCCGGTGATCGAAGACGCCGCCCACTCATTGGGCACAACCTGGCATGGGCGCAATATTGGCACCATCGGTAAGGTCGGCTGCTTCTCGTTCCAGTCCTATAAAATGATCAACGCAGGCGAAGGTGGCATTCTGGTCAGCGACGATGCGGATCTTGTGGCGCGGGCTGTCATCATGTCGGGCGCATACGAGCACAACTGGAAAAAGCACTCTGGCTCACCAGAGCTGGAGCAGGCCTTTGCCAAATGGCAGAACCAGTTGCCACTGTATAACCTGCGCATGAGCAACCTCAGCGCTGCAGTCATTCGTCCGCAAATTCCCGAATTGGCACGCCGTGTCCGCGACGGGCTGGCAAACCATGACTATGTGGCTGATCGTCTGAACACATCGCCCTACATCGATGTCCCTGCCCCTCTGACACCCGAGCAGCGCGCACCGGATTCGATCCAATTCAATCTGGTTGACCTCAGCGACGATGAAATCCGCGCCTTTGCCGCCGCAGCCGAGGCACGCGGTGTCAAGGTGCAGGTCTTTGGACTGAGTCAGGATAACGCTCGTGCCTTCTGGAACTGGCAGTTCCTACCCGAACAGTTCGACCTGCCACAGACCCGTGCGATGCTGATGAAGGCCTGCGATGTACGTCTGCCCGTGCGTTTGACGCGCGATGAACTGGACGTAATCTCGGACATCCTGCTGGCTTCTGTTGGCGAGGTTGTTGGCCCGGTGCCAGTCTACGGGACCTGATCGTCAGTACTATTGCAGATCAAGGTCATGAACTGAAAGTAACAATGCGTCGATCCCGTCAGGGGTTGGCGCGACGCGCGACAAAATCCCGGCAACGGCAAGCCCGGTTTCTGTTTGCATCAGAAACGGCGCACCGGAATCCCCCATCATGACGGGGCAGATCGCGCGCATCAGCCCTTGGCCGGCCTGTGCGGCATTACAGCTATCGGTGCGACTGAGCACGTGAGGCCGCAATCCGGGATAGCCCGCGAACGAGCCCATCTGCGGGACAGTCCGGGAAATATCGAAAAAACCAACCTGCTCTCCAATTGGCTCGGACAACTCCAAAACGGCCCAATCCAGATCGGCGCGATTGTTGAATACACCGTCGCGCCCCTGTTCCGAATCCAGCCGATAGGCCAATACATTGGACACGGCGGCAGCCTCGCCGCGCTGATACCCTGCGGCAAACCGGATACTGGCCGGAGGAATCCAGCGGTTGCGCGCGCTGTTGTACAAGCAATGTGCCGCGGTCAAAACCAGCCGCTCAGACACCAGCACGCCGGTACAATGGGACCGCTGGCTGCGGCTGGCAAAATTGACCCGGCCAATGGCGCGCCAGGGCGGGGTCGTTGCATCCAGAATTTCGCGCGCGCGAATCTCATCGCAGCCCGCAGCCGTATCCCGACCCATTGTGCAGATAGGTTCCCACACGGATGTAAACTGGCCTTGGGCCTGTGCAGTCTGGGCCCAGATCAACGCGCCCAGAACAGACAGCCAGCGCATCGGTCAGGCTAGCTCAGCTTCGATAGTTTTTGTTGCAGCTCGGCAAGTTGCTTTTTGATGTCGTCCAAATCCTCTTTGGGTTCGGGCGATGTTTCTTGTTCATCATCCGGCCCCGACCAGTTCCCCGACAGACCACCGGTCATGGCTTTTAGGAAGGCCTTTTGCTGCGCTTGCATCGCCTCGAATCCCGGCATCTGGGACATCGGGTTCATGGCGCTCATGTTCTCCATCATCTTCGACTGGCTTTCGCGCAGCATCTCGAATGAGCTTTGCAGGAATTGCGGCATCATGCCCCCGCCCGGCACCATGTAGCTGCGCACCAGATCGTTCAGCACATTAATCGGCAAAACATTTTCGCCGCGGCTTTCGTGTTCGGCAATGATTTGAAGCAGATACTGACGGGTCAGGTCATCACCGGTTTTCAGGTCGATGATCTGAACCTCGCGGCCATCGCGTATGAAACCGGCTATATCTTCAAGCGTCACGTAGTCGCTGGTCTCGGTGTTATACAGCCGACGGCTGGCATAGCGCTTGATCAGCAGCGGTTTGTCTTGTTCCGACACCCTGTACCCTCCCCAAGGATGATGCGTTGCAGCAGAGGTTATGCGACTGCAGAACAAAAAGAAAGGGCAGGTCAAGCGACCTGCCCGAAGCGATTACACCATTTGGGAGGAATGGGTGCTATATCGCAGCCTTACTTACTTGGCGGTTGCTGCTTTCTTTGCGGCAGCGGTCACCTCGTTGGTGGCTTTTTTGACGGCTGCGGTTGCATCTTCTGCAGCGTCTTTGCCAGCCGCCATCAGCAGCTCAACGGTTTCGGTCTGAACTTTTTTCGCGATTTCAGCGAAAGCAGCCAGGTTTTCAGCGGCAACTTCAGCCGACGCGCTTGCGAAGTCGGTTGCAGCTTTTGCGTAATCCGCAGGCTCGGTTTTTGCTTTCGACATCTCGGTCAGTTTGGCCAGGGTTTCTTTGGTCCATTTGTTCGAGATTTCAGCCGATTTCTCAGCTGCGTCCAGAGCAACACCCGACAGCTTTTCGTTCAGAGAAGCGGTCGATTTGAATGCGTCTTCCAGAGCGGTTGTGTCAACCGGGAACGCGCCCATCATGTCTTTCAGGGTCGCGGTAAAGTCTTGGGTCTTTGCCATTGTCCTAAATCCTTCTAGCCGTTCCGGGCCCACCCCGGTTCTCATCAGCTTGAAGGTAATATGATTGCTGCATCGCAGCATTGCAAGTTTTTTCTTGCTGCAATGCAGAAATTTTTGAGTTTCAAAATGATATCAGCGGTTTGCCTTGACCAAAACATAGGTACCCGGAGCCGGGCAAAGGCGTGGATGATCCGAATCGCCGGTATCGCGCGCGGGAACCTGCTTGCCTGATCGCTTCTTTAACCACGCTTCCCACATCGGCCACCACGAACCTTCGTGGAAGTCAGCCTCTTTCAGCCATGTATCGGCATCACACTTCAGCTCAGGATTGGTGTAATGGCCATATTTTTTCTTACTGGGCGGATTTACGATGCCCGCGATGTGGCCGGACTCAGACACCACAAAGGTCTTCGACTTCGCGCCCATCTGCTGCACCCCGCGATAGCAATCCTTCCATGCGGCAATATGATCCGTCTCGCAGGTGATCGCCATCAAAGGCACATCGACATCCTTGATATGCAGCTTATGGCCAAGCAATTCGAACCCGTCGTTGACGAAATCGTTGCTCTGACACAAACCGCGCAGATACTGGATCGCCATCCGACCTGGCAGGTTGGCCCCGTCGCCGTTCCAGTACAACAGGTCAAACGCTGGCGGTGTTTCACCCATCATGTAGCTGCGGATCGCCGGCGTATAGATGAGATCTCTGGATCGCAGGAAAGACATCGTTCGCCCGATGATCCATGCCTTTAGAATACCATCCTTCGAGACCTGTTCTTCGATGCCATCTACAAAGTCATTTTGCAGGAACGGCGTGAACTCCCCCTGCTCACCAAAGTCTGTCAGGGTGGTGAAGAAAGTGGCAGATTTGATCGACTTGTCGCCGCGCTGCTTCATCAGCGAAAGCGACAGGCTCAGCGTCGTACCGGCGATGCAGTAACCCACTGCGTTGACCTGCTTGACCTTGCAGATTTTCTTCGCCTCTTCGATGGCGGTCAGGAACCCTTCCTGAATATAGTCCTCCATCCCAATATCGGCGTGTGAACTATCGGCATTCACCCAGCTGACCACAAACAGGGTATAGCCCTGCTCGGTCACCCATTTAATCAGGCTGTTCTGAGCCTTCAGGTCCAAGATATAGAACTTGTTGATCCATGGCGGGAACAGAACGATCGGCGTTTCGTGCACCGTCTCGGTCACCGGTTTATACTGGATCAGTTCCATCATTCGGTTGCGATAGACGACGTCGCCGGGTGTAGTTGCGATATTCCCGCCAATCTCAAAGGCACTTTCGTCAGCCAGCCTGACAACCATTTCGCCGTCATTGGCCTCAAGGTCCGACACGAGGTTCTCCAGCCCCTGTATCAGGGACTGCCCTTCGGTCTCGATGGCCTTTTCCAGCGCATCGGGGTTGGTGGCCAGAAAATTCGTTGGCGCCATCATATCTATGATTTGTTGCGAGAAGTACTGCAGACGCTGTTTATCCTTGGTTTCCAGATCGTCAACCGATGCGACGGCCTGCGCGATCGCTTCGGCATTGGTTTGGTACTGCTGGCGAATGAGGCGAAAGTAGGGGTTGGTTTCCCACATTGGATTGGCAAACCGTTTATCTTTGGCAGCGGCTGGGGGTACATCCCCGTCGCTTTGGGTCATCGCTTTCTGCGCTTCCGCAAAGTTGAGAACCGATTTTCCCCAATACTCAATTTGCTGCTCCAACAGCTTTGTGGGGTTTTGAAACGCTTCAGCCCAATACGCAGTTGCTGCTTTTGCAAAAAGCTCTTGATTCGGGCCATCCAGAGCGGGGGTGTGCGGCGTTTTTCCGGCCATGACCTCGACCAGGCGTTTGGACAGTTCTTCTACTTTGTCCATATTTTCTTTAAGTCGTTCAATATGTTCTTCGGTCAGTTTTGGCGTCTGGTCTTCGGTAGTTGTCATTTTAACAATTCCCCCCTAGTCTCGCTGCTGTGCAGAATAACGTCGTTGGCGTCGGGGGGCAAAGCGGCGAATGGTCCGAATTCTCAGGCTGATACTCAGGAGGCACATTCGATGCGCTACATGATGACCTATGACCTGATGGAAACCATGCGTAACACCAACCAATGGCTTGGTGCAACCGCAAGCGCGATGGCATCCTACCCCCTGTTCTCGATGACACCCAACCCGGCCTTCAACTGGATGGCTGCATGGGGCGAAGTAACCGAGCGCACATTTCAGCGTATGGTCGTCAAGCCTGATTGGGGCATCCGCACCTTTACCTGCGAAGACGGCAAGGACCATCTGGTCGATATCACAACCGTGCTTGAGCGTCCTTTCGGCGACCTGATCCATTTCCGCGTTAATGGACGCACAGAACAGCCACGCAAGGTGCTGCTGGTTGCGCCGATGTCGGGGCATTACGCGACCCTGCTCCGCTCGACCGTCAAAAGCCTGCTTGTCAATTGTGAGGTCTACATTACCGATTGGCATAACGCGCGCGACATTCCCGTGTCCGAAGGCAAGTTCGATGTCGAGGATTACACGCTCTACCTTGTCGATTTTATGAAAGAGCTCGGCCCCGAAACGCATGTTATTGCGGTTTGTCAGCCCGCACCGCTGACTCTGGCCGCAACCGCCTATCTGGCCGAGGTCGAGCCGAAGGCGCAGCCAAGTACCCTGACGCTGATCGGCGGTCCCGTCGACCCCGACGCAACTCCGACCGAAGTTACGGATTTTGGTCGCCGTGTAACGATGGGTCAGTTGGAAGAAACGATGATTCAGCGGGTTGGCTTTAAATACAAGGGCGTAGGCCGGATGGTGTATCCCGGCTTGCTACAACTGGCTTCGTTCATGTCAATGAATGCCGAACGTCACAGCAAGGCGTTCTCGGATCAGATTCAGCGCGTTATTCGTGACGAGGCATCCGACCACGATGCCCATAACCGGTTCTATGACGAATATCTGGCGGTGATGGACATGACTGCCGAGTTCTATCTTTCGACCGTTGAACGTGTCTTCAAAAACCGTGAGATCGCGCGCAACGAGTTCGTTGTAGCCGGCCACAAGGTAGATATCGGCAAGATCACTGATGTGGCTGTGAAATCGGTCGAAGGCACGAATGACGATATCTCAGCCCCTGGGCAATGCATTGCGGCGCTGGATTTATGCACGGGTCTGCCCGACAGCAAAAAGGCCAGCCATGTTGAACCCGGCGCGGGTCACTATGGCATTTTTGCGGGCCGCAGCTGGCGCGACAACATCCGTCCGCTAGTGATTGATTTCATGAATGAAAACAGCCGCAAACCCCGTCGACGAGCCGCCAATAGCAACAAAGTTGCATGAGCCGCGCAGCGGCAGGAGACCTTCCTTTCCGTTGCAATTGCGGCGCCCTTTCGGGGCGCATTACTGAACACGGCGTCGTATCCGGCACTCATGTCGTGTGTTTTTGCCATGACTGCCGCGCGGCTCAGCTGTATTTTGAACAGCCCGACCCTGCACCCGGCCCAGTCGAGGTGTTTCAGATGTCACCGGAAGACATCAAGATCGATGCAGGGGTCGAGCACTTGGCAGCCATGCAACTTAGCCCCAAGGGCATGTTGCGGTGGTGTGCCAGATGCTGCAACGCGCCGCTGGCCACGACGCCGACAACTCCAAAATTTCCGTTCGCGGGTTTTATCGTCAAACGTATTCCCCACCCCAGCAGTTTGGGTCCCATTACTACGCGTGGATTTGTGCCAAGGGCTGACGGCAAGCAGTCTCATGAGAAAATCCGCTATGCCGCTATGGGTCTGCTTAAACGCGTACTAAAATCGCGTCTGTCCGGGAGCTGGAAGAAAACGCCATTCTTTGACTCTGAAACCGGTCGGCCGGTGGTGCAACCAACTGTTCTGACCAAGAACCAGCGCGCGGTTTTCTACGACTAGGTCAGCCGCAGTGGTTTCCGGAGCCAATCCTGCAGCATCGCAATCACGGATTCGGGTGCTTCCAGTGTCGGATAGTGCCCGGCCTCATCAATCACGCGCAACTCTGCATCCGGAATGAGATCAGCCATGAAGGTATTCTTGCGGACCGGATTCTCCGCATCATGGGCACCGCAAATGATCAGCGTGGGCATCCTGATCCGGCGCAGCGTGCCTTGTTGGTCCGGACGGCGTTGCAGGGTTCTTATCTGACGCACAAACACATCCGAGCCCAATTCCTCGGCCATCTGCAACACTTCGTTCAAAATCGGGATGCGTTGCGGACCGGGAGACAACATGTCCGAGCCGATCAGCTTGCGCATCACTTCGTCCAACCTCCCCGCCTGCGCGCCAACGATCAGGTCTTCGCGACTCGCCGCGATATGAGGTGTGTCGGCCTGCGCATCCGTCGCCAGCAAGGCCAGTCGTGTCACCCTCTCAGGTGCTCGCCGCACGATCTCAAGCGCGACGCCACCACCCAGACCAAACCCGCACAAAGCAAACCGGTGCGGCAGTTGATCCAGCAAGCCCGACGCGATCTCTTCGAACCGTTCACCGCCGGTGATTGGTGCGACCATAACTGCACGTTCACGCGACAGCGCGGTGATCTGCGCCTGAAACAACCGTGCATCGCACATCAATCCGGGTAGCAAAACCAACGGCTCGATCACCTCGGTGCCCTCCGCTCGTTGTTATTGTTTTGTTACAGGATGAGAGGTTTGCCAACGGCGGGCAAGCAAAACTTCACGGATAGCTGATCGCCCGAAACGGTGGGAAATCCGCATAGCGTTCCTGCCTTTGGCCCAGCGGTTCATCTGGCTCCGCCCCGGCCCGCAACAAGCAGCCGCGCGGGGCGATGTAGCTGTCGATCCGCCGTACAGGCTTGGGCCGCCAAACCAGATTGAACGCGCATAATTTGGGAAAGAACCAAATCTCGGAATAATCCAGATGGTCATGCATCCACCACGCCAGATCGCGCCAATCGCGCCCCTGCGCATAGCGGTCTGCAAACCACGGAATTACCACCGACGCCCCTGCTACACGTGCGTCACCTTCGCCCCAATCCCAAATGTGGCACTCCAACGGGTTGTCATTGCGGGCACAGTTCAACCTGTTCTCGTTCCCGAACCGGTTCAGTGATCGCGAGCGATAGCCCGAGCGCACCGCGATACGACCAAAGGTTTCTTCCAGCGGATCCAGCAGGGTCTCGCAAAACGCGCGCCCGGTCTCGATCGCAAGATCAGGGTTGTCGGGAATATTTTGCAATGCGTGAAAGTTCCCGATCTCGGTATATAGGAAATCACGCATGAAAAAATGCCGGGATAGTCGCACGCGACCCAACGTCTCAAGGCTCCACATACTGCCCGGTCTACGCATATTCAGCCACCGCCTTGCCTCTGAATCCCCTGCTCTGACAGCCACTCCAATATGCCCGCGACCGCCGCGTCGGTCTGACCCGGTGACATCAGACGCCCCGCGACCACGTGTGAGGCCGGATCATCCCCGGGCCCCATTGTCACCAATGAAACCATCGCCTGACCACCCCAGGTCTTGGCCGCCTCATGCATTTTATCCGGACGCACCACCTGATCATCATCAGAAAACCAGAACAGCGCCGGAACCCGCGCGCCCGAGAAGTCCAGCGCATTGACCGCATCCACAAGGGCAAACATCGGCACGACCGCCTCCCATGGATAAACGGTTGTCCAAAAGATGTTCTTCTCGGGATCAGTGCTTGAGACATCCCGGTCCTGTCCCATCAAAGGCGGCAGCCAATGCCGGGCCCACGGCAAAGATGGCACCCAGGAACCAGCCGAGTTTACGCCAAAGTTCGGCGACACCAAAACCAACGCAGCCACATCAGTGCTCAGTTCCGTGTCCATCGCAGCCGCGGCGGCCAGAGTCGCCCCCGTCGAGGTTGCGATCACAATGACTTGCTCACCAACAGCCCTGGCGGCAGCCAACGCCTCTGCTGTATCCTGCATCCAGCCCGACGCCGTACCTTCGGCCATTGCGTCCCCATCACGGCCATGTCCCTGAAGCCTTGTGTAGACAAGGTTGGCACCCAACGCGTCCGCAACGCGATCAGGTACTGGCCTGATCTCCTCGGACGTGGCGGAAAACCCATGAATGTAGAGCACTGCATAAGCTGTCCGCTGTTCGACAAAACCATCTTGCCAGACCACGCGCTTTTCAACACCTGGCACGATGTCATCATAGGCGGATTCGATGCTTTCAAAGTAAACCTGAACGCCTTCGCCAAATTTGCGCGGATCGAAACGCGGATGCAGGTCCACTGGCTCGCGCGGGCCAAAGGCGTAGATCAACACACCAACCAGCGTCAAACCCACCAGCACCCGCCCCAAAACCCAGCCGAGGCGACGCATCAGGTGCCTTCCAGGACTTCTCGCAGAGCCTGCTCAATCAGCCCGAGGCATCGCTCATCCGAGAACCTGTGATCCGCATCTTTGACCAGCAGCAGTTGCATGTCCGGACCAGTGGCATGATCCAGCAGGCGCACTGCCGTATCGGTCGAGACGGCCGTATCTGCTGTTCCCTGCAGGAGACGCACAGGGAAAGGCAGATCAAGCGAAGCGCGCAAAACCAACCGCTGCCGCCCATCCTCAATCATCCGCTTGGTGATGACGTAGGGCTCCATGTAGTCCGATGGCAGTTCTACATGTCCAACCGTCTCTAGTTCAGATTTTTGCTGGTCCGAAAACGACGCCCAATACCCGTCCTCGGTAAAATCTGGGGCCGCCGCAATTGTCACCATACCTGCGATCCGCTCGGGCATGACACGCGCCAGCAACAGCGCTTGCCAACCGCCCATCGACGATCCCACAACAACCAGCGGACCATCAGTTAACCGAGAAACTGCTGCCAGCGTATCCTCGTGCCAGTCCCCGATACACCCGTCAGTAAAGGCGCCCGAGCTTTCACCGTGCCCCGAATAGTCAAACCGAAGGAACCCCTGCCCGCGCGCGCGAGCCCACGCTTCCAGATGCACCGCCTTGGTGCCCTCCATATCTGATTTCAAGCCACCTAGAAAAACGATGGTCGGCCCGCGCCCATCACTCTTGTGATACGCCAGACGTCGTCCCTGAGCGGTTTCCAGAAATTCTGCCTCTGCCATGCTACCCTCTTTGCTTGTCCGCCCATCATGCATGTCACGCACCTCACTGCAATTGCCCGATCCTTCTTCATCTGGCTAAAAATACCTCGGGGAGTGCGAGGGGCTGGCCCCTCGCTCCTGCCCTTGACACCTGTGTCCCCACCTGCCACATGAGCCGAGCATACATAACCCGCAACCGGGCGTTCAGTGGGCGCCAAACCGACGAGGAGAGCCGATATGGCCCTGGACTCACAGTCAGTCTCCCTTACCTTTCCCGATGGCAGTTCCCGATCCTATGAAGCAGGCGTTACGCCCGCACAGGTCGCCGCCGACATCTCGACCTCGCTGGCAAAAAAAGCCATTTCTGCCACGGTGAACGGACAGCATTGGGACCTGCAATGGCCAATCGAAGCCGACGCGCAAATCGCCATTCACACCATGAAGGACGAGGCGCAAGCCAATGAGCTGATCCGACACGATCTGGCGCATGTCATGGCCCGCGCCGTGCAAGAGATTTGGCCCGCAACCAAGGTCACCATCGGCCCCGTCATCGAAAACGGCTGGTACTATGACTTTGACCGTGAGGAACCGTTTACGCCCGAAGATCTCGGCCTCATCGAGAAAAAGATGAAAGAGATCATCAACAAGCGTGACCCGGTGACCACCGAGGTCTGGGATCGCGATCGCGCAATCGAGTTCTACAAGGCCAATAATGAGCCCTATAAAGTTGAACTGATCGAATCCATCCCGGGTGACGAACCGCTGCGCATGTATTGGCACGGACACTGGCAGGATCTCTGCCGTGGCCCGCACTTGCAGCATACCGGTCAACTGCCGGGCGACGCGTTCAAGCTGATGTCAATCGCCGGGGCTTATTGGCGCGGCGACAGCGACCGCGCAATGCTACAGCGCATCTATGGCGTGGCCTTCACCGGCAAGGAAAAGCTCAAGGCTCATCTGCACATGTTGGAAGAAGCCGCCAAGCGCGACCACCGCAAGCTGGGTCGCGAGATGGATTTGTTCCACATGCAGGAAGAGGCCCCAGGGCAGATTTTCTGGCACCCTAATGGCTGGACCATCTACACTCTTCTGCAAGATTACATGCGTCGGCAACAGCGCAAAGGTGGCTATGTTGAGGTCAACACCCCTCAGGTCGTCGACCGCAAGCTGTGGGTAGCCTCGGGTCATTGGGACAAATACCAAGAGAACATGTTCATCGTCGAAGTGGACGAGGAACATGCACGGGAAAAGGCGGTCAACGCCCTGAAACCGATGAACTGCCCCTGCCACGTGCAGATTTTCAATCAGGGTCTCAAATCCTACCGCGACCTTCCTCTGCGCATGGCCGAGTTCGGATCGTGTAACCGGTACGAACCTTCGGGCGCGCTGCACGGCATCATGCGCGTGCGTGGCTTTACCCAGGATGATGGCCATATCTTCTGCACCGAAGACCAGATCGAATCCGAAACCGCTGAGTTCATTCGGTTCCTGTCCGGGATCTACAAAGACCTCGGGTTTGAGAACTTCTCGGTCAAATTCTCGGATCGGCCGGAAAAACGCTCAGGATCGGACGAGGTCTGGGACAAGGCTGAAGCCGCCCTGCTCAGCGCAACTCGCGCGGCTGGGATAGAGCCGGAACTCAATCCGGGTGAAGGGGCATTCTACGGCCCGAAACTCGAGTTTGTTCTGACCGATGCGATCGGGCGGGATTGGCAATGCGGCACGCATCAGGTGGACTTTGTTCTGCCCGAGCGTTTGGACGCCACGTATATCGGCGCTGATGGTGGCAAACACCGCCCAGTTATGTTGCACCGCGCGACCTTGGGCTCGTTTGAACGTTTCATCGGCATTCTGATCGAAGAACACGCGGGCAAGCTGCCGTTCTGGCTGGCCCCGCGCCAGGTCGTTGTGGCCTCGATCACCTCCGAGGCCGATGAGTATGTGGCCGAAGTGGTCAGCACCCTTCGCGCAGCAGGCATCCGCGCCGAGGCGGATATTCGCAATGAGAAGATCAACTATAAAGTCCGCGAACATTCGGTCGGCAAAGTGCCGATCATTCTGGCCGTTGGTCACCGTGAAGTCGAAGATCGCACGGTCAGTGTCCGTCGCCTTGGCGAAAAACAGACGCGGGTCCAATCGCTTGAGGCTGTAACAAATGAGTTGAGCGTGGCTGCAACGCCCCCCGATCTGCTGTAACATTCGGCAGCAAACCGCTAGAAATCCGGCCCGGTATTTTGGGCCGGATTGAAACAAATATCATTTTTCAATTCAAAAACAATTTGTTAACGTTCAAGGGTGCATGACGACCTTTGACGGGGTTGTGAGACACGGGCTCGTGAATTCAACTGCTGCCCCTGAACCATTACCTTGTCGTTGTCACAAGCAGACATACGCAGTCATTAACAAGGATTACCAAGATGTCGAACACTGCAAAAACACTGGTTATCGCAAGCGCAGTTGCTGCAGCCGTTTCCGGCGCGGCCACAACCGCAACAGCCCAGGCCAAAGAAAAGTGCTATGGCGTTTCTCTGGCAGGTCAGAACGACTGTGCAGCCGGCCCCGGCACAACTTGCGCGGGCACTTCGACCGTCGACTATCAGGGCAACGCATGGACCCTGGTTGACGCAGGCACCTGCGCCGACATCGAGCTGCCTAAAACAGCAGACGGTGCAGATCGCAAAGGCTCGCTTGAGCCGCTGGAGCGTGACCTGCCTGCATAAGGCTTTTCCGAATGAACCAGAAAGGGCGGGCAGGATCGCCCGCCCTTTCCACGTGATCAGGGGATTTGCAAATGTTGGACAATGCGCTCAGATCGAACCGGCTGCCTGCCGCGCCGGGCGTTGGTTACAAGCCACAGCATTTCTCGCAGATTCTTGAGCAGGCCAAGCCTGTGGTGTGGTTGGAAATCCATGCCGAAAACTACATGGGCGACGGCGGCAGACCGCTGGCACAGCTTCGCCACCTGTCCGAACAATTCCCCATTTCAGTGCATGGTGTCGGGCTGTCGATCGGCGGCGAAACGCCACTTGACCCCGATCACCTGGACCGCCTGAAGCATCTTATCGGCTGGTTGAACCCGGCCAGCTTTTCGGAGCATTTGGCCTGGTCAACCCATGACAGCCACTTCCTGAACGATCTACTTCCTCTGCCCTATACTGATGCGACTCTGGCCCGCGTTTGCGACCATATCGATCAGGTGCAAGAGGTGGTCGGGCGGCAAATGCTGTTAGAGAACCCCTCAAGTTATTTGGCCTTCGAGGAAAGCACATGGTCCGAACCTGATTTCTTGCGCGAAATCACCCGGCGCACCGGCTGCGGGCTGTTGCTGGACGTGAACAACGTCTTTGTTTCAGCCACCAATCTGGATTTCTCACCGCAGGGCTATATTGATGCCTACCCGCTGGACCAAGTCGGTGAGATTCACCTGGGCGGGCATGATGAGGACGAGGACGATCATGGGCATCCCTTGCTGATCGACAGCCACGGGCGCGAAGTGGTGGACCCGGTCTGGGCGCTGCTGGACTACGTACTAGACAAATCCGGCCCCAAACCCCTGTTGATTGAATGGGACACCGATGTACCGGACTGGCCGGTGTTACGGGCCGAAGCCGAGCGCGCGCAAAAAGCGCTGGATCGCGTGCCCGCATGAACGTGTCGCAAACGACATTCCACATGGCACTGCTAGATGCCAACAAGCCCATTCCCGACGGGTTGCTAGACGCCGAGGCGCAGCCCGCCGGTCGTCGCTTCAGCGTCTATCGCAACAACGTCGCCGTCTCGCTGACCGAGGCGTTGCATCAGGCCTTCCCGGTGATCACAAAACTGCTGGGACCCCAGAATATGGACGGGCTGGCTGGAATATTCTTGCGCCAGCACCCGCCGTCTTCACCCCTGATGATGTTTTATGGCGAGGAATTCCCAAAATTTCTGGAAGGAATGGAGCAGTTGTCGCATCTGGGCTACCTGCCAGATGTTGCCCGTCTGGAACTGGCGCTGCGTAGGGCTTACCACGCCGCTGATCGACAACCCATAGATGCCGAAGCGCTCAGCTTGCCACCGGAAGATTTGATGCAAGCCAAACTGACCCTCGCGCCGTCGGTGCAGGTGTTGCGTTCAAGCTGGCCCATACATGCGATCTGGCAATTTAACACCGAAGAAGGCGCGCCGAAACCCGAAGCGGGCGCTCAAGATACTTTGATCATGCGTCCCGAATACGACCCTGCCCCACACCCATTGCCACCCGGTGGTGCGGCATGGATCGCGCTGATTCAAGATGGCAAATCCATCGGTGAGGCATTTGAATCCACCATGGCCGAAACACCCGAATTTGATCTTGGAACCACTCTGGCACTGCTTTTGCAGGGCGGTGCAATAACTTCTGTGACTATCGAAAGGCTGGACACATGACTGCCCTGATCTCAACTTACAATAATGCGATGGAAAAAGCGGATCACGCGTCCGGTTGGCTGACACCAACCCTGGCTCGGGTGGTCTTTATCGCCGTGTTGTTCGTCTACTACTGGAACTCGGCCACGCTGAAAATCGACGGCTCAATCTTTTCGCCATCGGCCGGAGCCTTCGGTCAGATCTTTCCCAAAGCTGCAGAGGCGGTGCTGTATGATGTGACTCAGATGACCTTTTTCCAGCGGGTCGTCATCTTCTTTGGCACAGTGGCCGAATTTGTCCTGCCTGTGCTTTTGCTGGTCGGCCTGCTGACGCGCCTTGCCGCGCTTGGCATGATCGGATTTGTCTGGGTTCAAACACTGACCGATGTCACCGGGCATGGTATCAAACTGGGCGGCTTGTTCGACAACGCAATTACGTTGATGGATCAGCGCGTGATGTGGACATTCCTGCTGCTGGTGATTGTGATCAACGGCGCGGGTCCGCTGTCTCTGGATCGGTTATTACGCCTGAAGTGACCTAGAAATGTGCCTTGGGCTCGTCCGGTTTTCCTGCGGCGAGCCCGAGCAACCCTGCTACGCCTGCAAAGGCAATCGGGAACATGGTGAAAACACCAAAGCCAAAGGCGTAGTACATCCCAGCGGCAGAAATCAGCAGCAAAATGCCTGCAATCAGAGCCCGCGAATGGGCCATCGCCCCGCCAACGATTGCCAACAAAGGCGCCACGATCGAAGCCGTCTGGATCAACTCGGGGTTCTCTACCTGCTCGGCAATGCCTTCGATCTCACCAAACTGGTCGATCAGTTCCACAAAGCCGTAGCCAAAAAAACCGACGATCATCCCGATCAGCCCGGCAATGACGCCTAAAATCATGGCAGCGTTTCGCATTCACAGGTCTCCGCTTGTTGCCCGTGTCACATAAGCAGTTCTTCAGGCAACACCAAGGGCCTGACGGGTTTCAGGCGTCCAGCCCAGATACATCTGACCATTGGATACTATCAATGGGCGTTTCATCAGGGTCGGATGATCAGCCAACAGCGCGAGCACCGGTCGATTGCGTGTGTCATCATCCAATCCCCGCCAGGTTGTTGATCGCGTATTGAGCAAGGCTTTGCCGAAAGTCTCGTACGCCTCGGACAGCACATTTTCGGGAACCCCTTGCGCGCGGACATCAACGAAAACCGCATCTGGAAGCAGTTTCAATGCCTTACGGCACGTATCGCAAGTTTTTAACCCATATAGCTGCATCATCTAACTAATCCTGTAATCGCTGCAAATTTAGACAAACCCATCAGGCTGCCCCAGTTATTCTTGATTTTTTACTTCACCGTGTAATGTTGAAAAAGGCGAAACACGCGACCCGGGCTGTATCGTGAGGGCGAACAGTGACGTGTGGCGGTTTTGCCAGCCAAGGCCCCCACCAATTTGTGGGACAACTTGTAAGTAGAAGGAGACACGGGAAATGCCAACCGGCACCGTGAAATGGTTTAATACAACCAAAGGCTATGGTTTTATTGCGCCCGACGAAGGGGGCAAAGATGTGTTTGTTCATATCTCGGCCGTAGAACGATCCGGTCTGACCGGACTCGCTGACAATCAGAAAGTCTCGTACGAGTTGCAGGACGGACGTGACGGCCGCCAAATGGCTGCTGATTTGAAGCCGCTGTAAGGCACAGCCCGCCCCGGCGGGAAAGACAAAAGAAGGTTGACGGCCAATTTCAGGCCGTTAACCGCAAACCCTAGTGAACGCGCCCACCTTGGGACGTGCTCAGTTTTCTGTTGAATCAACCCTCTCGGATAACAGCCTCAAACTCACGCCATTCCCGTGCGGTCATGCCTGAGTTTTCCTGAGTGACATCTTCACCGCTGAGCATCCGACGCAAGCAGGTCACCATCTGCGCCGAGAGGTTGACTGCGCCAAGCCGGTAGTCCTCAAACGCGCGGTAGGCAAACGGTACCCAGTCGGCGACAATCTTGCACATGGTGTCTGCGTAAACGCGGATTTCGTACTGCGCGTGCGGGTCGGCACGCAGACGCAAGAAGTGGAACAAGTTGTGCAAGTCCACCTTCCAATACCATTGCGTATAAATGTTGGCTGGAAGGTTCATCCGCGCCAGTTCACGCGCAAGCCCTTGCTGGCCGTCCTGACCGATCATCGCCTCGTAGTTGTCATAGCAGCGCGCACTGTCCGCTTTCAGTATCTCCAACACGCGCGCGGCCTCTTCGCCTTGCAATGTGTCTCCACGGCCCTGATTGTTAACCTCGGATTGCGCGGCGACATGTTCGGGTGCCGGGATATAGAACTCTCGATCCAGTATCGAATACCGCGCCGAATATTCGTTCACATTCGCCGTGCGGTGGCGGATCCACTGGCGGGCTACGAATACGGGCAGTTTGACGTGCAACTTGATCTCGCACATTTCAAACGGGGTCGAATGCCAGTGGCGCATCAGATAGCGGATCAGACCTTCATCATTTTGCACCGATTTGGTGCCTTTGCCGTAGGAAACACGCGCGGCCTGACAGATCGCTGCATCGTCGCCCATATAGTCGATAACGCGGACAAACCCGTGATCCAGAACCTGATGCGCCGTGTACAGATGATCTTCCATACCTTCGGCAACGACGCGGCGGGTCGGGCTCGACTGTGCGCGCTGAGCTTCGATCTCGGCCAGTTGGTCGGCAGACAGAGGCATGAAATTATCCTTTCCAGCAATGAGTCGCCGACCACTATATATCGGCAAGCTTGCCATCGGAACCGCGATATGTGCGGCGCATTGCGCTAAATCGGAATTGTGTCCGGCCAGCCCCTCGACATGGGATGAAGGCGCGCTAAGCTGCTTGGCATCACAACCAATGCAAGGAAAGTCGCGATGGGGCTGACATATCTCCACACCATGGTCCGCGTGAAGGATCTTGAGAAATCCATAGCGTTTTATGAACTATTGGGCCTGAAGGAAACGCGTCGTTATGAAAGCGAGGCTGCGCGGTTCACACTGGTATTCCTCGCCCCACCGGGACAAGAGGACGCGCCCATTGAACTTACATACAACTGGGATGGCGACGACGCATTGCCAAGCGACAGCCGCCATTTCGGGCACCTCGCCTATGGCGTCGACAACATTTACGAGACTTGCCAGCATCTTCAGGACAATGGCGTCGTGATCAACCGCCCGCCACGCGACGGGCGTATGGCGTTCGTTCGCTCGCCCGACAATGTCTCGATCGAGTTGCTGCAAAATGGTGAAGCGTTAGCCCCGGCAGAGCCTTGGTCTAGCATGGAAAGCACCGGCCACTGGTGATCCGCTGGCTGGGAGCACTGGGGCTGGCTGTCACGGGCAGCCCACTTTGGGCCGAGACCTGCCGCCTGGCGCTGGCGCTGGCGATGGACATCTCGACCTCGGTGGACGCGACCGAGGATGCGCTGCAACGACAGGGGCTGGCCAACGCATTGATTGCGCCCGAGGTGCAGGAGGCTTTCTTCCTTTCACCTCAACCGGTTGCATTAGCCGTCTATGAATGGTCCGGCAGTTTCAACCAGACATTGCTTTTGGATTGGACGATAATCGATACTCGGGCCAATTTGATCTCCGCCGCGCATCGGATCGGCACATCGAAGCGATCGGAAGACGAGTTTCCAACTGCAATGGGTCACGCGCTGGCGTATGGGGCAACCCTGCTGGCGAGCGCCCCGAATTGTCTGTTCCAAACCATTGATATCTCGGGCGATGGCAAGAATAACGATGGCTACGGGCCACAGATCGCCTACAAGCACTTTCCATTCGAAAACACGACCGTGAATGGTCTGGTGATCAATGCAGCTGATTTCGAAGGAGAAATCGACTTGATCCCGTTCTTTCAGAAAAATGTACTTCACGGACCCGGTGCTTTTCTTGAGATCGCCGCCGGGTTCGAAGATTTTGAGCGTGCCATGCGTCGCAAACTGGAACGGGAATTGAAAGGATTGGAACTTAGTGCGTTGCAACCGGATAATGCGAAATGATCCGCCTGTGTGCGACACTTCTTTGCCTGCTGGCCAACCCGCTTTCAGCGCAATGTCGACAGGCTTTGGCGTTGGGAATGGATGTCTCTGGTTCGGTCGACAGTCGTGAGTACAGGTTGCAACTTAGTGGCCTTGCGGCGGCGTTGCGCCATCCCGAGGTGGTTCAACTGATCCTTTCAAACCCGTCTACCTTTATTCGGATCGCTATCTACGAATGGAGCGAACCTGGCCACCAACGCCTCTTGCTTGGTTGGACAGATGTTCGCTCGACTGCTGATCTGCGTCGAATTCAGCAACATTTAGAAAGCACAACACGCTCATCAGCGCCGCAGGGAACGGCGGTCGGGTCGGCCATGTTGTACGGTGCTGAGATGTTGGAGAGCCAAAGCGATTGCTGGCGGCGAACACTGGATCTGTCCGGTGATGGTAAGCACAATCTCGGACATCACCCGCGGGACATAAAAGCCACTCTGCAAAACACTGATATTACAATCAATGCCCTTGTAATCGGTATCGACGACCACAATCCAGGAGACACCCGCCAGGTAGAAATTGGGGAGCTATCTGCTTATTACCACGCGTGGGTCATCCGAGGCCCCGATGCTTTCGTCGAAGTCGCCCTTGGCTTCGAAGCCTATGAAGATGCGATGACACGTAAACTGATCCGTGAGCTTGAAGGTCTGTCGCTCTCCCAAACTCAGCCATCAAAGCTATCAGTAGATATACCGAATCTGATCGGTCCAATATCGTTCGACCCGACGCAGTGAACCGGTGATCTCTTCAATCCCATCGGTCCCGATCACGCCGCGGTTTTGCAGCCCTTCTGCATGGCGGGCGAACAGGTCTGACACGATATCGCGAATCTCACGCCCACGCGGCGTCAGGCGTACCCGTACCGAGCGGCGGTCAATCTCGCATCGTTGATGGTGCATATAGCCCATCTCGACCAGTTTCTTAAGATTGTAGCTGACATTGCTGCCTTGATAGTAACCACGGCTCTTCAACTCTCCGGCGGTTACTTCATGGTCGCCTATGTTGAACAACAGCAGGGCCTGCACCGCGTTGATCTCAAGTACGCCGACACGCTCGAATTCATCCTTGATGACGTCCAGAAGCAAGCGATGCAGACGCTCGACCAGCGCCAACGCCTCAAGATAGCTCGTCATGAACCCCTTGGTCCCGGGCGCGGTGACCTGTAACTCCATACTCATTCAATCCTCCGATTCATCGCGCTGTTTCTGAAAACATGACGCGAATTCCCGAAAAATCGGTTAAGCCTGATGATTGCTTATTTTTGAAAGGTTTGCGCGATATCCGCGATCAATTCGGCCAGCGGTTCCGGCGGGCTGGCCTGACCAGTGACCCATTGATACAGGTCCTGGTCATTTTCATGCAACAAGGCATCGTATGTGTCCAATCCCGCCTCGTCCATAGAAGACAGATTGCGATCGGCATATGCCGTCAGGATCAAATCCATCTCTTTGATGCCCCGCCGCATCGAACGCATTTTCATGCGCTTGATCCGGGTCTCGCGCGGCTCGGTCATTGATTGCGTTCCAATTTCAGACGCAGCGCTTTTTCGACGCGGGCCAGCCGCTCGGAGTTGGCTCGCATCTCACCTCGGATCGTGCGTAGCTCTGCAACGAGATCGCGCAATTCCGAGTCCGTATCGCCATGCAGGCTTGTTTCGTCCATGCCGTCGCCCTCGCCCGTCAGAAGCCACATGATCGAGACATTCAGCAGCCCCGCCATCATCGACAGCTTGTTCGCGCGGGGTTCCGACAAATCATCTTCCCACGAAGTGATCGTGGCTTTTTTGACACCAAGCCTGCGGGCCAATTGGGTCTGCGTCATGCCTGCGGCTTCGCGTGCGCCAGCAACGCGATCCCCGAAGGTTGCGGTGTCCGGTCCGAACCAGTCTGTTTCGTCGTTCATCGGGGTCTCCAAAGGGTAAAACTCAATTGGCTTGATCGTTATTTCGGCGCACCCTATGACAGTCGAGCTGAACATACAAACCGAGGCCGACCATGAGTTTCCTGTCTGCGACACTGTCACGCGTAAAACCCTCGCCCACCATCGCGATGACGTCCAAAGCAGCCGAGCTGAAGGCCGCCGGGCGCGATGTGATCGGGCTGAGCGCGGGCGAGCCCGATTTCGACACGCCGCAGAACATCAAGGACGCCGCCGTGGCCGCCATCGCTGCGGGCAAGACCAAATACACTGCTCCGGACGGCATCCCCGAGCTAAAACAGGCGGTTTGCGCCAAGATGAAGCGTGACCACGGATTGGACTATACGCCCGCTCAGGTCTCGGTCGGGACCGGGGGTAAGCAGACGCTTTACAACGCGCTGATGGCTACGCTGAACGAGGGCGATGAGGTCCTCATCCCCGCGCCCTATTGGGTCAGCTACCCGGACATGGTGTTACTGGCCGGTGGCACACCAGTGATCGTCGAAACTTCGCTGCAGACCAATTTCAAACTGACAGCGGATCAACTGGAAGCCGCAATCACACCTAAAACGAAATGGTTCATCTTCAACTCACCCTCGAATCCCACCGGGGCGGGCTATAGCCGTTCTGAACTAAAAGAACTGACTGATGTCCTGATGCGACATCCGCATGTCTGGGTGATGACCGATGATATGTATGAGCACCTGGCCTATGACGGGTTCGAGTTCTGCACGCCCGCACAGGTGGAACCGAGACTTTATGATCGGACGCTGACCTGCAATGGCGTCTCCAAAGCCTATGCCATGACCGGTTGGCGTATTGGCTATGCGGCAGGCCCGGTCGAGTTGATCGCCGCGATGCGCAAGGTGCAATCTCAATCAACTTCGAATCCCAGTTCGGTCAGCCAATGGGCAGCAGTCGAGGCTCTGAATGGAACTCAAGCATTCCTTGCGCCGAATAATGAGATATTCAAACGCCGTCGCGATCTGGTCGTCGACATGCTCAGCCAAATCGACGGTATCTCGTGCCCGACACCCGAAGGCGCGTTCTACGTCTATCCATCAATTGCAGGCTTGATCGGGAAAACCACACCCGCGGGCACCGTGATAGATTCGGACGAAACCTTCGCAATCGCCCTGCTGGAAGAGGCCGACGTGGCGGTGGTGTTTGGCACAGCTTTTGGTCTGTCGCCCAATTTCCGCGTCAGCTATGCGACCTCTGATGAAGCCCTGACTGAAGCCTGCTCACGCATCCAACGTTTTTGCGCCGCGCTCACCTGATACCGGAGTTTGTTATGTCCACAGCCCTGCCTGAATACTATTTCCGCGTGCGCGAAAATGGGGCAGCGGTGTTCAGGATCGACACGGAAAATCGCCATCGCCGGATCGAGATGGAACAGATCGCGGTCATCAACATCCGCAATGGCGAGGTCAAACCGCAGGGCCAGCGTGTACTAAGCGACGCCGACAACGATGAAATCGCGCGCTGGATGGAAGAGCGCAAAGCCCTGCTATCCCGCCGCGATATGGATGATATACACCGTGCGGTTGACTACCTGAATCTGACCACGCAATGGGCTCAGTCTAAAGCAACGGATGCGCAATTAGAGGACGTGACCGACCCATTGCTGATGGCAATGCACGACTTGCGGTCGGTACTTGTTCGAAAGAAATCCGACCGGATGAGCAAAGAATGATCCCCTAGGCGGGAACTTCTCCTACATCGCGCACCGACCTTAGCCAGAAGCGCGCCATCAACAATACGGCAGCACAAGCGAGGCCAATCACGAGGCCAAGCCAGACTCCGATCCCCTCCATACCTTGAACAAAGCCGAAATAGTACGAAGCGGGGATACCGATCACCCAATAGCTGAGTGCGGCCATCACCATCGGTATTTTTGCATCCTGCAAACCTCGCAACAGGCCTAGTGCGATGACCTGCGCCCCATCGACCAGCTGGAACAACGCAGCCATCGCCAGCAGGCCAGTACCGATTAGCAGGATCTGTGGCCGCTGCGGATCATCGGCCTCCATAAACAGCGAGATCAGGGGTTCAGCGCATGTCAGGAATAGAACAATCGTCAAGACCGACACGATCAACGACATCCCGGTCACCGTAATCGCGCCTTTCTCAAGATGCGCCCGATCCCGTCGACCCAACGCGTTGCCCGCCCGAATAGTCGCCACATTAGACAGGCCCAAATGAACCATGAACGTCGCTGAGGCGAGGTTCAACGCAATCCCGTGAGCTGCCAGCGGCACTGGACCCAACCAGCCCATCATGACAGCAGAGATCGCGAACAACGACACCTCCGCCAGTGTCGTCAGACCGATGGGAACGCCCAAACGCAGCACGCTCATGAACATCTCCCAATCCGGGCGCCAAAACCGCTGAAACAAGCTGTGTTCCGGCAACGCACGCACCGCATAGATCACGACCGCCACCAATGATACGATCTGCGTCACCACTGACGCGATAGCCGCACCAATCACCCCAAGTTCGGGCGCGCCCCAGTTTCCGAAGATCAGCGCATAGTTGGTCACGCCATTGACCACAGCTGCAACAATCGTGATCCACAGCACAATCTGCGTCCGCTCAAGCGCGGCCAAATAGGACTTCAGGACCATCACCAACAGCGCCGGGAACAAGCCCCACCCCGCGACTCGCAGGTATACTGACGCAGTTTCAGCGACTTGCGGCTCTTGCTTCAAAGCAATCAGGATCGGATGGGACCACCACAAAAGGGGCATCATCACCGTCGCATAGATCAGTGATAGCCACAGACCCATGCGAGTGGAGCGGCGAATGCTGGTCTCATTCTCCTCGGCGGCAGCGGTCGCCACCATTGGCATTACGGCCCACCCAAACCCGGCACCAAACAGGAACAGGACGAAGTAATAGCTGTTGGCCAGCGTCACGGCGGCCAACGCCTCGACACCGTACCAGCCCAGCATGACGGTATCGGTCAAACCAATCGCATACTGTGCCAGATGCCCGCCAATCAATGGCAGGCCCAGCACCGCGATTGCGCGCAAATGGCCGGGATATGTCATCACCTTGTTCATTCCGCCAGCCTTAGGCTTGCGCGCTGCCCGAGACAAGAGCGGAACAAACTTATTTCATAATGAGACTAACGAGAACAAAGCGACGCTCGCCATCACCTTTGGTGCAACGGCTTTACAGTTTATCGATTTTCAGCCGATCTTCGCGTCAGGATGCAGCGCTGTCCCCAGAATATGGTCCGAGTTATGAATTACGTGATGCGCCTGCCCAACTATCAACGGATCAGGCTCACCAACGATCCTCAGGTCTTTGTCCGGGTAGTCCAGCGTCGACAGGAAATGCCGCATGCAGTTCAGACGCGCGCGTTTCTTGTCGTTGGATTTGACAATCGTCCAGGGCGCATCAGCGGTGTCGGTATAGAAGAACATCGCCTCTTTCGCCTCGGTATAATCATCCCATTTGCTCAGGCTAGCCTTGTCAATCGGTGACAGTTTCCATTGCTTCAACGGATCAGTTTCACGACTCCCAAAGCGCCGCTGCTGCTCTTCCTGCGTGACCGAGAACCAGTACTTATAAAGTTGAATGCCCGAGCGCACCAGCATCCGCTCCAACTCGGGCGTCTGCCGCATGAATTCCAGATACTCATTGGGTGAGCAGAAGCCCATCACCCGCTCGACGCCCGCACGGTTGTACCAGGACCGATCATAAAACACCATCTCGCCCACGGTGGGCAGCTGCTGCACATAACGCTGGTAATACCACTGCCCCTTTTCCTCATCCGTCGGCTTGTTCAATGCGACCACACGCGCCTGACGCGGGTTCAGATGCTCCATGAACCGCTTGATGGTCCCACCCTTGCCGGCGGCGTCGCGGCCCTCGAACAACAGCACAAACCGCTGCCCGGTCTCCTGCGCCCACAATTGAACCTTCAGCAACTCTGCCTGCAGCTCGGCCTTTTGCGCCTCGTAATCCTTGCGTGCCATCTTGCGGCCATAGGGGTACTTGCCGCTCTCAAAAGCTTGCCGGATTTTCTCGGATGTTGGTGCCGAGGCATCCGCCTTCAGGTCAGTTACAGCTTTGATCTGAGATGATTTTTGTTTGATCTGGGGTGCCGCATCCATACATGTTCTCCTCGTTTTCACTGTCGAGGAGATGCTTAGCCGATTGTCACACGGCGCGCTTTGATTGGTGTCAAATTGACATAGGTTTTATCGGGGCGTCAAAGAACAAGCCTATGCCCGTTCTTTACATGATCCCAAAATACATAGGGGGGAGCGGCCAGCCCCGCACTTACCGATGTCCCCAATCATCAGGATTGTCCGAGTTGTTCGGCGACAAGCCCAAAACGTCTCCGTCAGTCGAACACCCCAAACCCAAAACGGTTCTGTTCGCATAGGAGAAATAAGAACACACCTGATTGATCTCCAGAATCTCGCCATCTTCCCACCCCGCCTCTCGCAGAGCGATCACGTCCGCCTCGGTCAGATCTCCGGGTGCCTCGGTCAGCTTGCGCGCATATCTCATCGCTTCGACCTGTGCCGCGTCCAGCGGGGCCGAGGCCGGATCACGCGCCTCAATCGCCGCACGGATCGCATTGCCGCGCACCTCATCCTGCAGCAACCGCTGCAATCCGGAAAAGTGATGTTCTACGCAATACCCGCACCGGTTCAGAGAGCTGACCCACACGCCCAACACTTCAAGAAACCATTTTGGCACCTTGTTGGCCGAATGGTGCAACACGTTCTTGTAGACTGCCATATGGGCTTCCATCGAATGCGGCCGCAGGCTGTGCGCCATCATGATGTTGTCTACATTGTTGTCCGGCCCGGTGACCCGGTCATAAAGCTTCCTCAGCTTTCCCGTAGCCTCTTCGAATGGAATGGTTCTGATCCAACTCAATTCTTCTGCTCCCCTAATTTCTGCTTCCGGAACAAAGCCTAAACGGGATTTCGAAACATGACGAGATCTTGGAAAGCTCGCGGTTTGATAACAATCTGTTTTGCATAACTGATATATGCTGGGCAGCTACCCTTACTGTCTGCTACGTCCCTATTGAAACAACTTTCTGACCAAAGACTTTTCAACTGTGCGCCCACTCATCTGTATTTTTGCCCTGTCTTGTTTTGGCTCTGCTATAGCTATGTTCAATCCAGCGTTCTCAGATTGGTTATTGCTGACAGGACCGTGCGCATTGGCAAGTATGCTACTGCTGTTCGGAAAAAGGCTACGCCGGCTCAAAACTTCGAAAAACTGGGCTGTCGTCGATGGATCAAATGTTTTGCACTGGAAAGGCGGTGTTCCTAATATCGCCACAGTGCGCGAGGTTGTCGACGAGTTGAAGACAAAGGGGCGGACACCGGGCGTCGTCTTTGATGCCAATGTAGGATACAAAATCTCAGATCGCTATATTAACGACAGTTCCCTTGCGGCTTTGCTTGGGTTGCCATGCAGCCACGTGATGGTTGCGCCGAAGGGTACTCCTGCCGACCCGCTGGTCCTTCAGGTAGCGCGGGATCTCGGCGCTGCTATCGTCACAAATGACCGGTTCCGTGATTGGGATGACGAATATTCGGATGTGCTTGAGAAAAGTTCTCTTGTTCGAGGTGGCTTTAAAGACAAAACTCTCTGGCTGTCATTGTAAACGCGCTGCAATACAGCGCTGAATATCGCTCCGGTTCCGTTGGCCCCGACAAACCGGATACAACACCTCGCGTCCCTCTTCCCCCGGACCACATCACCTGCCATAATGGGGGAAACTCAAAAACAAGAGCAGCACCCATGCCCGACGATCTGTTGACGCCAGAAACAACGACCGCTTACGACGCCTCGTCCATCGAGGTGCTGGAAGGTCTGGAACCGGTCCGCAAACGCCCCGGCATGTATATCGGCGGCACGGATGAGCGTGCATTGCACCATATGGTGGCCGAGATACTCGACAACTCAATGGACGAAGCTGTTGCGGGCCATGCCAACCGGATCGAGGTCGAGCTGCACGCAGATTACGCCCTGACCGTGCGCGACAACGGGCGCGGCATTCCGATCGACCCCCACCCGAAATTCCCGGACAAGTCCGCATTGGAGGTGATCCTGTGTACCCTGCACGCAGGCGGCAAGTTCTCGGGCAAGGCGTATCAGACTTCGGGCGGTCTGCACGGTGTGGGTGCATCGGTGGTGAATGCCCTGTCGGATTCGATGGTCGTGCAGGTGGCGCGGGATAAGCAGCTGTTCGAACAACGGTTCTCGCGTGGTATCCCGCTGGGTCCCGTGGAAAAGGTCGGTGCGGCCCCCAATCGGCGCGGCACCACAGTGACTTTCCACGCCGACGCCGACATCTTCGGCCATCACAAGTTCAAACCCGCGCGCCTATTCAAATCCATACGCTCCAAGGCTTACCTGTTCTCGGGCGTCGAAATCCGCTGGAAATCTGCCATCGACGACGGCGAAACCCCGACCGAGGCGAGTTTCCACTTCCCCGGCGGCTTGTCGGATTATCTTAAGGAAACGATGAACGGCTCGTCGACCTATGCCGAGCAGCCCTTTGCTGGCACCGTGGACTTTAACGAGAAGTTCGGCACCCCCGGCAAAGTCGAATGGGCGATCAACTGGACGCCTTCGCGCGATGGGTTCATCCAGTCCTACTGTAACACTGTCCCCACCCCCGAAGGCGGCACACATGTCGCCGGTTTCTGGGCTGCGGTCCTCAAGGGGATCAAGGCCTATGGCGAGCTGATCAATAACAAGAAAGCAGGTCAGATCACCCGTGACGACCTGATCACCGGCGGCTGCGCGCTGGTGTCCTGCTTTATCTCGGAACCGGAATTCGTCGGCCAGACCAAAGACCGCCTTGCCACGGTCGAGGCGCAACGGCTGGTCGAAAACTCGGTCCGCGACCATTTCGATAACTGGCTGGCGGCTGATACGAAATCCGCCGGGGCGATCCTCGACTTCCTCATCCTGAGGGCCGAAGAACGCCTGCGCCGACGGGCCGAGAAGGAAACACAACGCAAGTCCGCCACTAAGAAACTTCGTCTCCCCGGCAAGTTGGTGGACTGTTCTAGTTCAACACGCGACGGCACGGAATTATTCATTGTCGAGGGCGACTCGGCGGGCGGGTCCGCCAAAATGGGCCGCGACCGCAAAACACAGGCCCTGCTGCCCTTGCGCGGCAAGATCCTGAACGTGCTGGGTGCGGCCAGTTCCAAACTGGGCACCAATGCCGAGATCAACGACCTGACCCAAGCGCTGGGTGTCGGCCTTGGCACCAAGTTCAACGTCGACGACCTGCGCTATGATAAAATCATCATCATGACCGATGCGGATGTGGACGGGGCGCATATCGCCTCGTTGCTGATGACGTTCTTCTTCACGCAGATGCGCCCGATGATCGACGCGGGCCACCTCTATCTGGCCTGCCCGCCCCTCTACCGCCTGACCCAAGGCGCCAAGCGCGTCTATTGTCTGGACGAGGCCGAGCGCGACGAATGGCTTGAAAAAGGTCTGGGCGGCAAAGGCAAGATCGACGTCTCACGCTTCAAAGGTCTGGGCGAAATGGACGCCAAGGACCTGAAAGAGACCACAATGGACCCGGCCTCGCGCAAGCTGATCCGCGTCACCATCGACGAGGACGAACCCGGCGAGACCGGCGACCTGGTCGAGCGCCTGATGGGCAAAAAACCCGAACTGCGGTTCCAATACATTCAGGAGAACGCCCGGTTTGTTGAGGAGTTGGATGTTTAGCTTTTGGCCAACTAAACCAATTTGACTACATCAAACGAAGATAAGGCGCCGGGGTCTCCGACGCCTATTATGGTCCAAACGTAGCTCTGGGAACAAATCTGTACTTTCACGGGATAGCCGGCTGCAACAATGGTTTGGATGCTATTTGTTAGATAATTTAGCTGAAATGTCTGCTCTCGACTCAAGAAGCTTTGAGCAGAAGCAACGACAAGAAAAGAGGTGATCTTGTGATACACCTCCGCAATTGCTTCCGAAATTCTAACCTGCTCCGTCTCCGGTAAAGCCTCCAATTCTCGCTCGGCCTGACCAGAGATCGATATCATGTTTAAGTCTTCGTGCTTCGGCTCTTTTTGGGCTTCCAGCATTCTCAGCAGCTCGCTCAATATTTTGTCACTTTTGCATCCCCCATCATCACAATAATGCGTTTTTTCGCATAGGGTCAACACTTTTTCTTTACTTTTTCATTGAAAAGTACTGAAAATAGGGTTGCGCGGATCCAAATCGATTGCTAATTGGCCCGCAAAACAGGGAGGAACAAACATAACCATGAAAAAGATGACAGAATGACACAATGAAATCTCAATGAACAAACTATATAAATAATCATGAGAAATGACAGTAATGTCTCTAAGGAGATCAAAAATGGCAACCGAATCCAATAACAGGAACGACAACTCGAAGTTTCGTTTCACTGTAGATGTATCCCGCAGGTTGGCAGATGAGATCGAGCGCATTGCCGAGGAAACGGGAAGAAGCAAGGCCGAGGTTTTTAGGCTTGCTATCGAACTTCTATCCACCGCCCGAGACGCTCGCCGCGAAGGTATGCATGTAGGTGCTTGGGAGGATTCTCCTGAGCATCGACGCGAGCGTGAATTCGTAAACTTCGGTTAAGTTGGTGCTGACCATTGAACAAGCCTGTCGTACAAGAAAAACAAGTTGAAACCGTCGACATTGGCAAGCAATCGAGCGAACTTCCATTGTACTCGGAAGGTTCGCTCGAAGCTCTAGACAAAGAGCACGCAATCCGAAACCATTGGTTCAAAGAAAAAGCGATCGTATTTTTGTCCGTGACAGTGATCTTGGCGATAATGGTTTTTAGCTTTTTTACGATCACATTCCCGCAAGACGATAGTTCTGCCGATTGGGGCCGCCAAACACTTTCAGCGTTGCTAGGCTTTGCAGCCGGTGCAATTTGGCAAACGAAAGCGAAGAAAAGTTCCTAAACCTCTCTCACTTCGGTGCGTCACTGCGACCGAAATCGAACCGCACTCACGGCCCCCTTGCCTAACCCGTTGATCCCGTTCACACTTACCCTCAAACCGTCACCAAAGAACGACATTTGAGGTTCCGAGCGTCCAAGACCCAATTTAACCACGATCAATTTTCCGAACGGGAGGACGACATGAAAACACTAACCCT
Organism: Ruegeria sp. D6; assembly: GCF_056534365.1. Lineage (NCBI taxonomy): Bacteria > Pseudomonadati > Pseudomonadota > Alphaproteobacteria > Rhodobacterales > Roseobacteraceae > Ruegeria > Ruegeria sp. D6. The sequence continues at coordinate 1,506,207 of NZ_JBQFPH010000001.1, forward strand.
CGGGCTGGCCCTGACCCTGCTGGCCTCGGCAGCCCCCGCGCAGCAGATGCTCAGCACTGCATCGCCCATACCGGACGGGGCCGAGACGCGGTTTTGCTACTATGACGGGATGGCCTATTCGCCAGACGCGTTCATCCTGCTGACCGGTGACAACACCGTAACCTCAACCATCAGTACGCGCGAGGAACGGCTGCTGCGGTGTCATCGCAATGACGATGGCTCTCTGGTCTGGAAACCGCAGAGCACGTTTCAAACCAACAACTGACGTAGGATGGGTTTCCAACCCATTAAAGCGGAGCGGGGACGATGGGGTGAAACCCCATCTTACCCAACATTCCGATCCAACCAGTCGGCAATCTGTTCGGCTGGGCCTTCCCAGCCCGGCTCCATGAACAGAAAATGCGCGTGGTTCTCGATGGGCAGAAAGGTCGCACGGTCTCCGTAAAGCTTCGCCAGCGCACGGCAGGTGTTGGGGTTTACGGCCCTGTCCTCGGTGCCTGAAACGATCAGAACCGGGCAGTCGACCATGTCGATATCCACCTTCATCGCGTGGTGGTCGTCGAACATCCAGAAGAACATCTCGAACATCACCCGCCCGCTTTCGGGGCCGAGTTGGTCATACACCTCATGCTGCTGCGCCTCGGGCATCTTGTTGAGCGCAAAAGGGGCCATCAGGTCGAAATCAACGCGCATGGGCTGTTTCCAGAACGCCCCACCCTCCATCAACGCGCGCGGCACAGCGCGTTCGTCGTCGGTTTCCGGCAATGTGCCCCAAGCCGCGTTTGGGTTGATCAGGACAATTGCGCTGGCCAACCCGCGAGACGCCACCTTCTGCGCCACTACCCCCGCAATGGCATGGCCCAGTAGAACAGGTTTGCTCTCCAACCCTTGCACGAAGTCTGCAATGTCATTGGCGTAATCTAGGACGCTTGTGTCGGTGAGGCCGGGATCGGGATCTGCCTTGGGGTCGCCACCATGATAGCGTAGCGCGGGCGTATGCACCGTCCAGCCACGTGCACGAAAGAAGCCCGCATAATCCTCCATACACCACGGCCCGGCAAAAGCACCGTGGATCAGAACAATCTCTTTCGTCATGAAAATCTCCCTCACCTCCGACCAGTATGAGAGGTGAGGGATGGGTTCGGCAAGCCTGTCAGTGTGCTGCGTTGAAGAGCGTTGTCAGGTTTTCTTCGGTCAATTCGATCGGATTCCCTCCGCATGAGGGGTCGATGATTGCGCCCTGGACCAGTTCGGGGATGGCGGCTTTGGTGACGCCCAGGTCAGAGAGTTTGCGGGGAATAGCGAAGCTGTCGTTGAACTCTTGCACGAAGCTGCGGAAGCCGTCGAAGCCGCCGTCGATGCCCAGATAGGCGGCGGCTTGCTGGAAGCGGTCGGCGATGACTGGCGCGTTGAACTCGAGCACGGCGGGCATGCAGACCGCGTTGGTGGTGCCGTGGTGGGTGTTGAACA